>CAWGNI010000011.1:0-64595 GCA_963823925.1 uncultured Chloroflexia bacterium | reverse complement strand
AGAGCCCGGTAGGCTCGGACGTCGGGGGCATTGCGAACAACCTCGAGCCTAGCGATTCCACGTGGCCCCGATCTTTGGCGAGGCCGGCATATGAGTCGTTTGCTGCGATCACGAGCGATGCGGCCCGATAGTTAAGTCGCTCAAGCCAGAGAGTCAATCCATGGAGCAGTCGACCCTTCATCCCGCTGCGTCCAAACTTGGTCCGACTAAGCTCGGGGTTCGCATCGTGCTGGTCGAACACGTACTTCGCCCCCCAGGATCGGCCCAGCCAACCGAGAGCCCAGAAGAGATCCGGGGGATTGCACCCGTGGATGACATGCACAGGCCCGCGCATTCTCGTGCGGATGAGCAAGGCTGCGCTAAACAGCATCGACGGCAGATACTCGGCCAGATACCCGCGCAGCCCGCTCGCGGCTCGTTGCGGATAGCGCAACACCTCGACACCGTCGATCACTTCACGAGATCGGTGCATCCCTCGGGCGCCTCGCGGGCAGATGACGGTGACGTTCCAGCCCGCTCGGCGAAGCGCGGCGGCCTCCTGCCAGACCCGCCGATCCAAGGGAACGGGGAGGTTCTCGACGAGAATTGCTACCCGTCTCATGTTCGCGTCATGAGACGGGTCCGGAGCACGCCGAACGCGGCATCATTCGCGCGCCGGAAGTCGTCGGCGACCCGCTCGGTTCTCTCAGCGCCGGTGGGATCCGTGAGGGCGAATTGAACAGCGTCGGCGATAGACAGCGCACCCTTCCTTACGCAGGCGATGTCCGCCCCAAAGGTTGCGGTCAACGCGGGCGTGGCTGACACGATCACTGGGCGGCCAGGGCCAACGCCTCCCACGCACCTGACAGGAGGGTTTCGTCTCGCGTCGTCAGGACTACGACAAGGTCGGCCGACTCGAGAAGTCGGCCGTACGCCTCGTCCTCGAGGAAACCCGTCAGCTGGACGTTTCTGGGCAGCTCAGGCGTGGCGCGAGGTCGGCCGGTGATCGCCAGGTGCCACGGTCGCCCTACGGCCGAGGCCAGCAGATCCTCGATCGGCTCGTCCTGACCCCATCCGCAGATCGCAACCACAAGCGGCCGCGCCTTGATCACCGAACCGTCGCCAGACGGGCGCAGGCTCGGCAACGGATCAGGGATGACAAGCACCTCCACGCCGCGCCCTCCGAGACGGGACGCCAAGCTGGGGAGCGTGACGATCGCTGCATCTGCCACTCGACAGATCCGACCGAGCAACCCGACCGACCATCGCCAACGTCGATCGAGCAGGGCCCCGCTGTGGATATCAACCGCCACCCCGGCCCGAAGAAGCCTGGCCAGCGGCACAACCACGAGTGGTGCCACGAACGGAGGCGCCACGACGACGACCGCCCGCGGACGCAGGCGAATCATTACGTACACTGTACGAACCGCGAGAACCGGATACATGAGGACGGCGGTCCAGGCCCGACGAAACCCGACCCTCCCGAATAGCCTCTTCTCGTAGCCGAGTCGATCCGCCAAGGTGCTTGAACGCTGGCTGTACGGCATCCAGCCGATGACGATCCCCTCGCTGCGTCTCATGAGCGTGCCGTCATGATCCCGGTTTGGCGCGCCTCGTTGGCCGACAGAGCCCATCCCGCGAAGATCACGTAGAAGCTTCCCGCCAGCAGCCCGCTGGCGGAATTGCTCACGACGCTGACCACCAGGAGAGCAATGATCGACGCCGCGATCGTGCGCCGTACGAGATCCCAGGTCTCGGTCTCTCGACGGCTGGGGAGGAGCTGCCAAGCGGTGGCGCCTAGCCATCCGTAGTACAGAGCGGTGGCCAGCCAGCCGAGCTGGCTGGCCACCGCTCCAAGCGTGGAATCCGTGCCAACCTTGCCCTGCGTGCCCCAGAACCCCGTGCTCCCAAGACCTGCGCCGAGCGGCTGCTCCATTGACAGGCTGACACCAGAAATCAACCCCGCGAGGTGTCGCTCCACATTGGAGGCGACCGGAAGCACCTGGGCGACCGCCAGGGCGACCAGACCAAACAGCCCGACGACACCGGCGACTGCGAGGGCGGAGCGCCGCGAGGTGCGTGCCAGAACCACAATCGAAATGACGGCGATGGCCGTGTAGCCACCCTTCCCGATTGTCAGTACCAGAGCACCACCGATGACAGCGAGCGCGACAAGCCAGCGCTTCGCGTTCGCCCGACGCCACTCGGGCATCGTGAACGCCGTAAGGCCAAAGGCAAATGCAAGAAACAGGGCCAGCGTCGTTGGCTCGAGGAACGTTGCGACCAGCCGGCGGATCGTCACAGTATCCATGGTCGACAGCCACGTGGCGGGAAGCCCATCGACAAGGCGCGCGCGGCTGGACGCGAACCCCTCCTGGACCCCGTACTGCTGGAACTGACCGACGTTGATTACGTTGGTCCAGAAACCATCGCCCAGCACGAGCCGCTCGATGAGCCCAAACGCGGCGACCACGACCGCAACGACCACCAGGTAGGCGATCGCCCGACGAAGATCGTGCCGATCCCCAAGTAGGAAGCGCCCAGCGAGGAAGATGATTGGCAGACTCGCAAACCGGCGCGCGTAGATGAGGGCACTTTGCGGACTACCGCCCGTAGTCGGCGCTATGACCAGCTTTGCGACGAAGTAGGCCGTCACCAAGCCCAGGAACATTACCGCCAGCCAATCCGCCATCGAGAGCCTGCGCAATGAACCCGGTGCGGACATGCCCCGAAGGCTTCGTAACACGGACAAGCATCCGATCGCGAACAGGAGCAGGTACATCAGCTCCTTGTAGTTCTGCAGCCAGACGGTTTCCTGGGAACCGATCGATGGCGCGAGCGCGGCGACGAGGAGCTTGTGGATTGCGAACCAAGTCAACAGGGCAGTCACTACCACGGCGGGGCGCCGCCGACATCGCCAGAGCACCACGGCCAGCGCTGGGAGGGTGAGGACGTACACGGGCAGGAACACAAGCGGGCCAATCAGTGCCGAGCCGAGCAACGCGATACCCAGCGCGAGACATATCGCCAACCCAATGAACCAGTCTGGCGCTCCGGCTATCCCGGACGGCCACTTGCGAGCACCAGGATCGGAGGCTCGAGGGCGATCCTGCGAGTCGGCGCTCACGTCGAGCAAGGGCTCGATCAGCTGGTCGACCGGGTCCGTCCCGGTCGCTCGAGACGTGTCTGGTGTTGTCAACACGGCACCATCGTAGTGACACTCAACGGTGATCGTGGATCAACTCGGGTCGCCTCAGGAGGGCAACCGCCTCGGCCAGCTGGGCTTCTGTCACCTGGGTCGGGAAACGCGAGGCCCGATACAGCATCGAAGGCTGCTCGATGAACTCAGGGAATCGAACGAGCGCATACGAAATCTTCGCATCTTCTAGCGATGACAGCGTCAACCCGAGTCCGTAGGCGATCGAGTTCTTCGCGGCCGTCACGCTCGTGAAGCGGAGGCTGTCCATTCGGCCCCGACTCTCCACCACAGCGTCGAGGTTCCTGATTGCCACAAGGACGTGTTCCATCTCGACGCCAGCCGCGATCCAAGCCGGGATCGTCCAAAGGAATTGGGATCCTTGACCAACGGATAACGACGGGACAGGTCCATGAGTTGCGGAGCCATCAATGCGGCCACGTCTGACAGACGATCCCAGCGCAACAACCCCGGCTGACTGCTCCGCATCCAGGGCAGCCATCGCAGCTGCTCGCGAAGAGCAGCCCGATGTTTGGCCGGCACAACCGCCCCGCCCGCCCGTCGCAGCCGGCCTCGGTTCCCGCCCGGTGCACCCATGGGCGTCAAGCCAAGTGCTTCGATGATGGCCTCGTTGGCCTGAACGATCTCGGGAGCCTCGAGGCCACCGTGGATCTCGTCAATCCACTCACCTCCGATATCAAATCCCAGAGCCTGGTAGACCTGTGCGATGAATGACGTTCCGCTGCGACCAGGACCGGTGACGATGATCATGGTGACGGCCTGGTGCTGCGGAGCAATCGCCCCGCCTGTTGAAACCAGTATCCAAGCTGATGGATGTCGTATCCCCAAAAACCGAGCACGAGGCGAACCTCCACTACCTGAAGCAGGTTGATTGCGATGATGGCGGACGAAGTTGCTACTGCCGACCCGGTGATACCCCACACGGGGATCAGCAGCCAGTTGAGCGCGACGTTCAGGATGGCGGTTGCCCCGGCGTTGAACAGCCTCCATCGCACGTGGCCGGTCATACCGAGCAGAACGCCCGACGATCCCGTCCCCGCGTTCACGACGTGCCCGACCGTGATGATGACGAGGGCCGCGTAGCCAAACTCGAACTCAGGCCCGAAGAAGTCAAGCAATTGGCGGCCCAGCAGGATCACGGCCGAACCGATCGCGAGCCCAAGCACCAATGTCGCCCACGTGAACCGGGCGTACGTCTGCCGGAGCTGCTCACGGTCGCGGCTGCCAAACATGCCGGCCATCGTTGGCGCCAGAATTGAGTTGACCGCGATGAGGGGTACCGCGGCCAAAGACGCGAGGCGCACGGCGGCCGTGTATACACCAACGTCGGCTGCCGTCATGAACAGCCCGACGAGGAGTTGATCAGTCCACTGGAGCAAGTACAGAAGGCCGCTCTCCAGCGATAGAAACAACGCGAAGGCCAACCAGGCGCGAGCGGCATACGACGGCCGGACGGCCAAGCGATGGATCTGGTGGCGCAGCGCGATGCCAGCCAGGCATGCAGCGAGCCAGTAGGCCCCTACCATCGCGCCGATGCTGACCAACGGCTCCGACGGCCTGGCCGTCAGCAGTACGTACATGAGGCCAATCCCGGCACCCGGGATTAGGACCTTTTCCAGGAACGAGGCGAGGCGAACATCTTGGAGCCCCCGGAGCCCGTCTCTCCACACTTCGCCGAGTGCGATGGCGGGGACTGCCATGGCAGCAATCCGGATCGCCGGCGCAAGGCCGGGTTGTCCCCAGATTGTCCCGATCGGCTCGCTCATGGCGTACAGCAGAGCCGCCGCCGCCGTGCCCAGAATGGAGGTGACCAGGAGGCAAAGACGTTGATGCCGACGATGGCGTCCGGCTCGCCTCGGGCTCGGTGGAACGCAGTGAACCGGAGGCTCGCATGATCCAGCCCGACCCGGCCCACGATCGCCGCGAGTGATGCAAACGCGATCGCCAGCGTGTAGACGCCGAGACCGGCAGCACCGAACAATCGGACAATGACAAGGACCAGCAGATAACGGAGCGCGATACCGGCCATCTCCATGCCGCCAGCCCATCCGGCCTGAAGGAGAATGTGTCGCGACCGGAAGCGGCTGTCGAACCGTGTGGCCTAGGTCCGGCCCTGGCGGACCCGCTCAACGGCCGCTCAGGGTCGCCGGCACCGTGCGCGCCATGATCTTGAGATCAAGCCACAGCGACCAGCGGCCGATGTACGCGCGATCCAGCTTCACCCAGCGATCGAACTCCGCCTTCGGGCGCGCGCTGGCCATGACACATGCCGTGATGCCGGGCTTCATCGATAGCCTGCGGCGGTGCCACAGGCAATGGTCAACGATCTCGGCGGGGAGGGGCTGGCGAGGCCCAACAGCAGACCGCTCCCTGGGCCCGCGGAAGAGAAACAACAGGTGGGCGGCGATCGCCGCAGACTTCGTTCTTCATGACCCCACGTGGCCCTATCGGCCGGATTGTGCCACCCGACCGCCTGAGAACGATACGCCGTCTCGACCCGCACCCTACACCCCCAAATGTATCCATCTGTCCGCGGCCCCGCGTCGCGGGGTAAGGGCGAGGGCGCTGGCGCAGGCTATCGGCAGTCCCGATCTGGCGTCAGAGAGATGCTCAAGCCCCCCAGCCGACCGCGACCACATTTGTATACTGGGCGACCCATCTGTCGCCGTGCCCCGGACGAAGGAAACGCTGTGGACGCCATCACCGCCGAAGGCCTGGTCAAGGTCTATCGGTCCCGCAAGACGGAAGTTCGCGCCCTCGATGGCGTCGACCTCGTGGTCCCGCAAGGGACCATCCTCGGCCTGCTCGGTCCCAACGGGGCCGGCAAGACGACCACGGTCAGGATCCTGGCGACGCTGCTGCGGCCGGATGCCGGACGCGCCACCGTGGCCGGGTTCGACGTCGTCCACCAGGCCCAGGAGCTCCGTCGCGTCATCGGCTTGTCCGGCCAGTACGCGGCCGTCGACGAGAACCTGACCGGACGCGAGAACCTGGTCATGTTCGGGCGCCTGTACCAGCTGCACAAGGACGAAGCCCGTCGCCGGGCCGACGACTTGCTCGAGCAGTTCGAGCTGACCGAAGCGGCCACTCGGGTGGTCAAGACGTATTCCGGGGGTATGCGTCGCCGGCTCGACCTGGCGAGCGCGCTCATCGGTCGGCCGCAGCTGCTGTTCCTCGATGAACCGACGACCGGTCTCGACCCACGCAGCCGGCTCGGGATGTGGGAGGTCATCCGTGCGCTCGTGCGCGAGGGCACGACGCTGCTGCTGACGACCCAGTACCTCGAGGAAGCGGATGAGCTGGCCGACACGATCGCCGTGGTCGACCACGGCCGGATCATCGCGCGCGGCACCGCGGATCAACTCAAGGCCGATGTCGGCGGGGCCAGGGTCGAGGTGGTCGTCCACGCACGCGACGACATCGGCCGGGCGCGCGAGGTCCTCGGCCGGGATCTCGACGGCGAATGCACGCTCGACGAACACACCCGCAAGCTCACCATCCCGGCGCACGGCGGAGCCCGGGCGCTGGCGCAGGTGGTCCGTGACCTCGACGAGGCCGGGATCACCATCGACGACATCGGCCTGCGGCGGCCGACGCTCGACGACGTCTTCCTGTCCCTGACCGGCCACGCCGCCGAAGCGGCCGATGATGACGATCCGGCCGGCGCGGCGCCGACGCCTGGGGGGAAGGCCGCATGAGCGCAAACGCCCGAGCCACGGCACACCCGGCCGCACCCCAGGGCGGGATCCGCCAGGCCGCTTCCGATGGGCTGATCGTGATGGGCCGGAACCTGATGCGGGTGCCGCGCATCCCGGAACTGGCCATCTTCGCGATCTTCCAGTCGATCATGTTCGTGCTGCTGTTCGCGTTCGTGTTCGGTGGCGCGATCCCCTTGCCGGGCTACACGGACCCGAACGCGTATCGCGAATACCTGATGCCCGGGATCTTCGCCCAGACGATCGCCTTCGCCGCAGCGACGACCGCGATCGGCATGTGCGAGGACATCAACAAGGGGATCATCGACCGCTTCCGGTCACTGCCGATGGCCCGCTCTGCGGTCCTCACCGGTCGGACGACGGCGGACGTCATCTACAACGCGGGCATCCTGGTCGTGCTCATGGTGTCGGGGGTGTTCGTCGGCTGGGGGGTCCACACCTCGATCCCGGAATTCCTCGCCGGCGTGCTCCTGCTCCTCGCCTTCGCCTTCTGCATGTCGTGGATCGGCGTCTGGCTCGGGACCTCCGTTCCGACCGTGGAGGTCGCCCAGCAGGTCTCGTTCATCGTCATCTTCCCGATCACGTTCATCTCGAACGTGTTCGTCCCGCTCCAGAGCCTGCCGGACTGGCTCCAGCCGATCGCCGAGTGGAACCCGATCAGCACGCTGACCGCATCGTTGCGGACGCTCTGGGGTGATCCGAACCCGTTCCCGGGCGAGTCGCTCGCGTCCACGAACCCGATCCTCGTGACGATCGTCTGGTTCGCGATCATCCTTGCGATCTTCGCCCCGGCGGGGGTCCGGCGCTACCGCACGATGAGCCGCTGACCGACGGACACCGTGCCACGCTGAAAAAGGAAGAACCCCGGGTGGTCGGGCCCGGGGTTCAAGGTGAAGGCGTTGGTTGCGGGGAGGGGATTCGAACCCCTGACCTTCGGGTTATGAGCCCGACGAGCTGCCGCTGCTCCACCCCGCGACCTGTAACTCTACGGGTCAAGGGCGGTTCGGTCAAACGGGGTCCTGCTCCGGCGAAGCGTGCCCAAGGGGGTTCGAGCGTCCATCGAGCCGTCTGCCGCCGATCGCCAGTCCGATCACGAGCGTCGCCAACGACACGGCGCTGAACACGTAGAACGGGTACAGGATGTCCGTCTCCGCGAGGACGCCGGTGATCAGCGAGGCCGCGATGAACCCCATCGTGCCGGCGGCGCCGAAGATCCCTTGCGCCGTCGATGATCGGCCGGGCGGACTGTTGGCAGCGACGACCGAGTACAGGGCGGGGTTGAGCATCGCGAACCCAGTCGCCTCGGTCAGGATCATCGGGACGGCCAGCAGCGGGTCCGAGATCCGCGTGTAGGCCAGACCCATCACGGCCGGCAGGAGCGATCCGATGACGATGAACGCCAGCGCCCCGCGTCGGTCCACGATCCGACCAGCCAGCGGCGACAGGAGCAGGACCGGCAGCCCGAACATCGCGAACGTGAGTCCGATGAGATCGAGTCCGGCTCCAAGATGCTGGAGAAACAGGCTCCAGATGACTTCGTACGTGCCGCCGGCGAAGTAGCCGCCCAGGTTGATGATGAGCACGGCAACGAACCCGCGATTGCGGAGGCGGGATGGCACGGGGCCGGGAGTCGCCGGCCCGGGGCCGGGAGTCGTCGGCACGGAGTCCGAGGCGATCGCCGCGGCCGCTTGCCGCGCCAGCGAGGGGGCCTCGGGTGGGAACTCCGTTGCATCCGGCCCCGGACCTGGATGCGTCCGCTCCCCGCTCTCCCGCCCGCGCAGCCCGATCGGGACCGCCGCCAACCAGGCTGCCACCGCCCCGAAGACGAACACGAACGAGATCCCCCCAAGCCGATCGGCACCGACGGCGCCGATCGCCGGGCCGAGCAGGAGACCGCCCATCTGGACGGCGCCGTACAAGCCGAACGCCTCGCCTCGACGTTCGGGCTCGGTGGCATCGGTCAGGTAGCCACGCGCAGCCGGGTCGTAGAGGGACGTGGCCAAACCGGCGCCGGCGCGCAGGACGACGAATGCGAGCGGGCCGGTGAACGCGAGTGGCAGGATGCTGAAGATGCCGGTCGCGATGAGACCGGTCACCATCAGCGGGATCCGAGCCGTCCGATCGGCCCACCATCCGAAGATCGGTTCTCCGATCAGCCGTGCGGCCGGCCAGGCGGCGATGACCAACCCGAGGAGCGCGAGGTCCACGCCCTGCTCGGTGAAGTACAGGGGTAGGACGGGCAAGAGTGCGCCGAACCCCAGCCAGACGATGAACTCGGCGACGAGGAGCGGCGCGATATCGCCCCACCGCTCGAGCCAGGTCGTTGCCCACCGCATCGGGGAGATGGTCGGCATCCGCCGAGCGTAATGGCCCGGTGGCCCGCGGACGTTCGCGTCCCACAGGATGGACGCGCGACACCTACCATCAGCCCGACATGCTTCCGCCACCTGCGCTCCTGGCCCTCGGTCTCGCGCTCGGTCTGGTCGTCCTGCTACCCGCTCGACGTCTCCAGCTGGCTGGGCTGTCGAGCCGCGCCATCGGGATGTACGCGGCGTTCGTCTGGGCGCTGGCGTTCTTTCTCGCCGTCCGGCCCGTGGCCGCGAGGTTCCTCGTCCCGATCCTGATCGTCGCGTATATCGCGCCGTTCATCGTCGCCCGGGAGCGGCTGTCGTCACTCGTTCGGCGGGACCGAGGCCGGCGCGATGACCCACCACGACCCCCGATGAAGAACGTGACCCCGCCGGATGACCGAGCGCGACCGCGTTGAGGGCGGATATCGGATGGCGACTGGACCCGACGGTCACGTATCTGAACCACGGTTCGTATGGCGCCTGCCCGGGACCGATCCTGGACCAGCAGCAGTCGTGGCGTGATCGACTCGAATCGGATCCGGTCAGGTTCCTGTCCGGCGACCTGCCCGGACTCCTCGACGCTGCCAGGACGGCGGTCGCCTCATTCCTGAGGGCCGATCCCGACGGCCTTGCCTTCGTGCCGAACGCCACGACCGGCGTCAACACGGTGCTCCGCTCGCTCAGGTTCGAGGCGGGCGACGAGCTGCTCACGACCGACCACGACTACAACGCCACGATCAACGCGATGCGGGCCGTTGCGTCACCCGCCCGTGCCCGGGTCGTCGTCGCGACGGTCCCGTTCCCGTCGCAGGGACCAGGCGAGATGATCGACCGACTCCTCGACGCGGTCACGGCCCGCACCCGGCTCGTCGTGATCAGCCAGGTCACGAGTCCGACGGCGCTGATCGTCCCGGTCGCGGACATCGTGGCTGAACTCAGCCGCCGCGGGATCGACACGCTGGTCGACGGCGCACACGCTCCGGGGATGATCCCGCTCGATCTCGACGCACTCGGTGCCGCCTACTGGACCGGCAACGGCCACAAGTGGCTGTGCGGACCCAAGGGCACCGGGATGTTATGGGTCCGCGAGGATCGTCGCGATGGGGTTCATCCGCTGGTGGTCTCCCACGGCGCGAACGCTCCACTCGGCGGTCGGTCGCGGTTCCGCCATGGATTCGATTGGGTCGGCACCACCGACCCGTCCGGATACCTGACCCTTCCGGGCGCGATCGAGTGGATGGGCGCGGTCGCCGCGCCGGACGCGAGCGGTTGGCCCGGACTCATGGCAGCCAACCACGACCTCGTGATCGGCGGCCGTGACCGGATCGCGGCGGCGATCGGGATCGAGCCTCCGGCCCCCGACTCGATGCTCGGCGCCATGGCGTCGCTGCTGATCCCGAACATCGCGGCTGACGACGACCTCGCCGAAGCCTTCCGGAGGGTGCTCGAGATCGAGGACGGGATCCAGGTCCCGATCGGGGTCTGGCCGGTCCCGGCGGCCAGATCAGCCGGTGTCGAGCCGCGCGTCCTGCTCCGCCTGTCCGCCCAGCGCTACAACGAGCCTGCCGACTACGACCGGCTGGCGTCGGCACTCGCAGCGCGGCTCTCGGCAGCGTAGATCGCGTCGAGGAACCGGCTTCGGACCCGGCCCAGGCGACGGGTGGCGGTCAGCCCGGCTGCCTCGGCGAGGCGCTCCCATGCCGGATAGCTGAACGGATGCGGGACCCACGGGTTGCCCCGATCGACGTCGTATTCGACCACGACGAAGCGGCCGCCCGGACGCAGGTGCGCGGCAAGCCGCTGGACCACGTCCGCCTGCCGGTCCCTCGGGACGAAATGAAGACTATTGGCCGCGACGACGCCGTCCAGGAGGGGCAGGTCCAGATGGGCCTCGAAGTCGGCGACGACCGTCGAGACGCCGACGGACGGGAACCGTGCCCCGACCGCGCCGCGATTCGCGTCGAGCGCGCGCGGATCGCGGTCGACGGCGATGATCCGGCCGCCCGATCCGAGCAGGTCGGCCAGGGCCAGGGTGAACGCGCCCGCGCCGGCGCCGATGTCCGCCCATACCCCTCCCGGCGGGACCGCCGGTCGGAGGAGGGCGACATGGTCCGAGTGATCCACCGCTACCCGGTGCTCTGGAGACCTGCCGCCACGCCGTTCACCGTCAACTGCACCAGTCGAACGACGCGATCGCGATCGGGATCGTCGGGGGCCATGGACCTGAGCCGACCGAGGAGGCGGACCTGGAGCTCGGACAGCGAGTCGACGTACGGGTTCCGGAGCGCCACGGATCGCTGCAGGACTGGCGACCCGTCGAGCAGCTGCGCTCGCCCGGTCACGCGGGCGAGCAGCGACACCGCCCGCCGGTATTCGGATTCGATCGCGTCCCAGCGCCGATCGTCGCCGTCGTTCGTGGCCAGCGCCGCGTAGGAACGGGCGACGCCCATATCCGCCTTGGCCAGGCTCATCTCGGCGTTGTCGAGGAGGCTCGACAGGAACGGCCACTCGAGCGCGAGCCGGGCGATCTCGTCCAGTCCCCGCTCCCCGTGCGCTCGTGCGATAGGCATCCAGGGCATGGCCGAGCCCGTACCAGCCGGGGAGGTTGATCCGAGCCTGGGCCCAGGCGAACGTCCACGGGATCGCCCGCAGCGAGTCGATCGTCGGCGCTTCGTCCCGGCGCCCGCGTGCTGCCGGGCGCGACCCGAGGTGGAGATCGGACAACTCACGGACCGGGGTGATGTCGCGGAAGAACCCTGCGAACCCTGGGTCGTCGTGGACGAGCGCCCGATAGGCTGCTCGCGAGGATGCCGCCAGTTCGGACATGATCGCCTCCCCGGCACCGAGCGACCGACGAAGGATCGCGCTGTGCTCGGGCGTCGAAGCCAGGAGGACCGCGCCCGTCATCTGCTCGAGGTGACGGCCGGCGATCGTCGGGTCCGAATAGTTCGCGGCGATCACCTCGCCCTGTTCGGTCAATCGCAGGCGCCCGTCGACCGATCCGGGGGCCTGGCCGAGGATCGCCCGGTTCGTCGGCCCGCCGCCCCGCCCGAGCGCGCCACCACGACCATGGAACAGGGTGAGTTCCACGCCTCTCGATCGTGCGGCCGCGGCCAGGCTCGCCTGCGCCTGATGGAGCAGCCAGGCCGCGGCGACGAGACCGGATTCCTTGTTCGAGTCGGAGTAGCCGAGCATGACCTCCTGGCGATCGCCCCGCCCGGCCAGGTGGGCGCGATACGCAGGGTCGTCCAGCAGGGCCCCCAGGATGACCCCGGCGTCGGTCAACGCCTCGCTCGACTCGAACAGCGGGACGACATCGAGTACCGGCGGGGGGTGCGCCTCCCCGTCACCGCTTGACGAGTCCACCGCGATCCGCGCCAACTCCAGGACGTCGGTGACATCGGACGGTCGGGCGGTGAAGCTCACCGTGTAGCGGTGACAGGCGTCGGGGCCGAATCGCGCCTGCGCCGCCGCGACCGCCCGGAACGTGGCGAGGACCTCGTCGACGGTCACCCCGACCGACACCTCCGTGCTCCCCGGTCGCCCGTCCCGGATCGCCTTCAGGGTGGCCGCGTGGACCGCCGAATGCTGGCGGATCTCCAGCGACGCGAGATGGAACCCGAAGGTGCCGAGCTGCCAGCGCAGCGCGGCGACCTCGCCATAGGCGACTCGCCCGAGCCCATCGGCGACGAGGGCATCGCTGATCTCGACGAGTTCGACATCGAGTTCCGCGGCCGATCCGTAGCGGCCCGTCAACGGTGCCGGTTCGCCGGTCAGCGCCCCGCGCGTTCGTCGCAGCCGCTCGGCGATGAACCCGAACCGCTGCCGGAAGGGCTCGTCGGGGAAGCGGCGGCGCAGCTGGCGATCCGTCTCTGGCAGTTCCTCCGCGTCGCGGGCGAGGCGGGAGGCCAGCGGCCGGGCGACCCGGTCCGCCGACGTGGCCGCGGCGAGCGTCTGCATCAGCCGGATCGCGACTGCCTCGTACCCGCGCAGCACGTGGTCGGCGTGGATCCGCAACGTGGCGACGGTCGTTTCCGCGGTCACGCCAGGATTGCCGTCGCGGTCGCCACCGATCCAGCTCCCCGGTCGCAGGAACGGCCCGACCCGCGGTGGCCGCGTGCCGGTGCGGCCCGAGTCGGCAGCCGGACCGCGGGCGCGTCCGGTCGGTGGATCGAGCGCAGCGTCGAGCGCCCGATACAGGCGAGGCACGACCGTGAACAGGGTCGCATCGAAGAACGCCATCACGGTGCGGACCTCATCGAGCGGCATCGGGCTGGCGAGCCGAAGATCCGACGTCCGCCACAGCAGGGTGATCTCCTCGCGCAGGCCGCGCCGGATGTCGCGGTCCTGGGACCGCGTGAGCCGCGGGTCGTCGAGACGAGCCAGGAGGACCGCGCAGCGGCGCAGCGCGACCAGGACCGTCCGGCGGCGGGCCTCGGTCGGATGGGCGGTGACGACGGGCGCGACGACCAGGCCGGCGATCTGCTGGTCGAGGTCGGCATCGGTCCGTCCGAGCCGGCGAAGCGCGGCGACGGCATCCGCGACGGAGTCCTCGAGGATCCCGTCGTGCGCGGCCCGCTCACGTCGTCGGAGCGCGCGGACCCGGGCGCGCGCCTCGGCCAGATTGACCAGACCGAAATAGAGCGTGAACGCGCTGATGACCGCCTCGGCTTCCCCGAGGTCGAGCGCCCGAAGCTCCTCGTCGAGGCGCTCGCGCTCCAGCGGATCGTCGTCCCGGCGCAGCGTGATCGTTCGACGGCGGATCCGCTCCACGGCCGCGAACAGACCGGGACCCGCCTGTTCCGCGATGACCTGACCGAGGAGCGCTCCGAGCAGCCGGACCTCATGCGCGAGCGGATCGCGGGCACCGGCCGAGCCGATCCCGAGTGGTTCGGCGGCGACGGCGGCATCCGATCCAGTCGCCCGACCCGGGCTCACGGAGCCGTTCCCGTCAGCATCCGGGCTGCGCCGTTCCGTCCCCGAGCCGGCACTCGGTCGCAACCATGTTCACCGCAACCTTTCCGTAGGCTTGTATCGTGTTGCTCGTGTCGACGATCCCAGCTTCGCCAGCACCCACGGACCCGCCGGCGCCGGTGGGCCGAAGTATGTCGGCCGAGACCGTCCTGGACCAGCCGGAGCAGCTTCGCTTCCTGCACGAGGTCGCCCGCCTGGCGACGACGGCCCGCACCTGGGATGAGTTGCTGGAGACGGTCGTCGACCGGACCCGCGATGTCCTGCACGCCGATGTCTCCTCGCTCTACCTCCTCGACCGGGATGGAGCGTACCTGACCCTGGCGGCGACCAATGGACTGGATCACTTCCAGATCGGTCGCGCTCGGGTGCCGTTCGGTGAAGGCGTGACCGGCCGGGTCGCGGCCGACCGTCGGCCGCTGGTCATCCCCGACGTGAAGGCGGATCCGCGCTTCCTGTGGGTCCGTGGGATCGACCAGCGTCGGTTCGTCGCATCGATGCTGTCGGTCCCGCTGACCTGGCATGACCAGACGGTCGGCGTCCTCAACGTCCAGACAGAGGAAGCCCGGGACTTCTCGGATCACGACCTCGCGCAGCTCGGCGCCGTCGCGGACCTCCTCGCGGGGATCATCGAGAAGGGACGGCAGCAGACCGAGGCCGAGGCCCGGGTCGAGGCGCTCAAGGCGATCGACGAAGCACGCAGCGAGCTGATCGCCCTGGTCACGCATGAACTTCGCACGCCGCTCGCGATCGTCCGTGCCTATGCGGACCTGCTGGCCGATGAGCCACCACTGCGCGGCCGGGAGTCGCGCGATATGGCGAGACGGCAGACGCGCGCCTCCTGGCACCGCGCGACCCTCGAGCAGATCGAGCGTCTCGATCGCCTGGTCGACTCCATCCTCGCGTCCGTCCGGGTGGTCCCGGAGGGGCCGGCATCGGTCGTGCCGGTGGACCTGCGCTCCGTGATCGACGATGTCGTGTCGTCGCTGAAGCCGATCCTGGACCGCCATCCGGTCGAGATCCTGCCCAGCATCCGGCTCCATGCGCTGGCTGATCCGCCACGCCTGCACCAGATCGTCGAGCATCTTGTCGAGAACGCGGTGAAGTACGCCCCACCCGACACGACGATCAAGATCGACTGGTCGATCAACGAGGGGTTCGTCCAGCTGGGCGTGTCCGATGAGGGGCCCGGCATCCCGGATGAATGGCGGGAGCGCATCTTCGAGCCGTATGCCCGGCGCGACACCCATACCGCCCGCGGTTCCGGGATCGGTCTGTACGCCGCCAAACGTCTCGGTGAGTCGATGGGTGCCCACCTGTGGTGCGAGCCTGCTCGCCCGCACGGCGCCCGATTCGTCGTGGCCATGCCAGCCGCCGTGGCCGTCTGAACCCGGTAGAACGAGGACCCATGAGCACCATGAGCAGCCGCCCACTCCGCATCCTCGTGGTCGATGACGATCCGGCGATGGTCGGGGCCATCACCGCCCTCGTCGGCACCGAGGGACACCAGGTCATCACGGCCTACGACGGCCTGACCGCTGTCAAACGGTTCCGCGACGAGCACCCCGACCTCGTCCTCCTGGACCTCGCGATGCCCGGCCCGGACGGCTTCAATGTCGCCGGCCAGATGCGCGCGATCGGTCCCGCCCCCATCCTCGTCGTGTCGGGCGAGAGCGGTGAAGCAGCCAAGGTCAGGGCACTCGGCCTGGGTGCCGACGACTACCTGACCAAGCCATTCGGCAAGGCCGAACTGCTGGCCCGGATCGCCGCCGTGATGCGACGGGTCGACCGCGCGGGCGGTGGTGGATCGACCGGTGGGCCACTCTCGGCCGACGGGCTCGTGCTCGAACCCGGCCGTCACGAGGCTCGGGTCGACGATGTCCCGCTCTCGCTCACCCCGACCGAATTCCGGCTGCTCGAGGCGCTCGTGCGTGCCGGCGGCGATATCGTTCCCCACCTGCAGCTTGCCCGCGCCGGCTGGCCCGCCGAGACGGATCCGGACCTGCTCTGGCTCAAACCCCACCTGGCACGTCTCCGGGCCAAGGTCCAGGCAGCCGGCGGCCCGTCGGTCGTCGCCGTCCGTGGCGTTGGCTATCGGATCCAGATCACCGCCGAGGCAGCAGCCGGCTCCTGACGTCGACCGGCGGAGGCTGTCGCCCTGCCTGGACCAGATTTCGGGCTGAATGGATATGCTTCGACAATCGTGCCGATCCCCCGTCTCGAATCAGATGCCCCCCTGCCTCCTGGTGCCGCGCCGGCAGACCGGGGATGATCATCCGCGTCTTTCGCTGGCTGGCCTGGGGTCGCCGCATCGCCGGCCGACTCCCTGGACGGAAGCGGACCGTCTACGTGGACCAACGGGTCGCCGAGTACCGGAACCTCTGGTCCGCGGCAGCCAGCGCCATCGGCGCCGATCTCGTCGACCTCGGAACGCGACAAATGGGAAGTCCGTCGCGGCGACCGCGTCGACGCGGATCGCGAACGACCTCGTCCAGTTCGATGACCCAGCGGTGCTTGCGCTCGCCGGCGACAAGAGCTACTGCTATCGCCTGGCCGAGGCTGAGCTGGTGTGCCCACCCCAGGAGCCGACGACGTACACGATCGAGACAGCTCGATCGGGTCCTCGCCCGATCTGCCCCTTGCGAGTGGTCCGTACGTCGATCAAGCCCGGCCAACGCCACACGAGCTCCGGCGATCGGCGTCACGGTCGGGGTCACGTCACGGTTCGGGCTCGCTGGCGCCACGGCATTGGCCTCGCTCTACTCCGACCGCATCATCGTCGAACAGCTCAAGGCTGCCGAGACCGTCCGGCTGCTGTTCCTCGACGGCGTCATGATCCACGCGGTCCGTCGGACCGGGGTTCGGGTCACCGGGGACGGATCGTCGACCATCGAGCAACTCCTCGGTCGGGTCGGATCGGGCGCCGTCCTGATCGATCGATTCGTCCATTGGACGCTCTCGCAGCAGGGCCTGTCGGTCGATGACATCCCGGCCGCTGGCATCACGGTGGTGGCACGCTGGTTGCCGCGAGACGTGGACGCCACCCGGGAGCTTCGGACGATCTACCAGGATGACGTGACCGAGCTGATCAGCCCGGAACTCGTCGACGAGATCCGGCCCGTCGTGACCGCCCTTGGGACACGCTTCGCGGGCGTCGACCTGCTGACCAACGATCCAGGTCGAACGCTGGCTGCATCGGGCGGGGTCTTCATCGAGATGAACACGACACCGGGCCTCCACCATCATTGCAGCCCGTCGCCCGACGGGACCGCCTGTGACGTCGCCGTGAAGGTCCTCCGAAGCGCTGCTCGATCATCCGGTCCGATGATGGCGACGATCCGTGAGATCCCACGCCGTGTCGGCGAGACCGCGCTCCGCCCGCTGGACGTGCCGCTCTCGACGGCGGCCTGGTACGGCGACCCACTGCTCCCGCTGTCGTTCCCGCCGGAATGGGATGTCGTGGTCCACGGACCGGATCTTCCCGAACCGATCGACGCGACCGGGATCCGGGCAGCGATGGATCGGCCGGTCCAAGCCCCGAAGCTACGCGAGTTGGCGAGTGGGGTCCGTCGGGTGGTCATCGTCGTGGATGACCTGACTCGTCCGACGCCGGTCGAGCAGGTGCTGCCGATCGTCCTCGACGAACTGGGCGAGGCCGGCGTTCAGCGCGAGGACGTGACGGTCCTCGTTGCGGCCGGGACGCACGGCCCGCCCTCGATCGAGGCGATGCAGCGGAAGGTCGGCCGGTCGGCCGATGGTTGTCGCCTCGTCGCCCACGATGACCTCGCTCCAGGGCAAGAAGGTCGGCGTCACGCGGCTTCGGCACGCCGGTCGTCGTCGACCGCGAGGTCGTGGCCGCGGACCTCGTGATCGGCATCGGCGGCGCCTATCCGCAGCATTCCACCGGCTTCGGCGGCGGCAGCAAGCTGGCGTTGGGCGTCCTCGGCCGGGCCTCGATCGCGAAGCTCCACTTCGGGCACCCGAGCATGCAGGGAAGCTACGAGATCCACAACGAATTTCGTGCTGACCTCGATGAGATCAGCCGGATGATCGGGCTCCGGTGGACGGTGATGCTGCACGTCGATGCCCACCGCAGGATCGTCCGACTCGTCGCTGGCGACCCGGTCGCGGCCTACCCGGAGGCGGCGGCGTTCTCGCGTGAACGGTTCATCGCACCCTTGCCGGCCAACGTGGATGTCGTCATCGCGAACGCCTACCCGATGGACATCTCAGCCACGTTCATGCGGAGCAAGGGGGTCATCCCGCTCCTCCACGCACCGATCGGGGCCTCCCGTGTGCTCCTTGCGGCGTGCCCGGAGGGGATCGGCCACCACGGACTCTTCCCCCTCGATCCGCCCGGGGGCATGGCGCATGTCCGCCGACGCATCGCCATGGCGAAGGCCCGCGGCTGGCCCGAAGTGGCTCGCCTGGGGGTGGCCGTCGCCGGCCGGCGGCTCAAGACCGCGTCCCGGCGATCCAGGGCCCGACCGGAGGGCACACCGTCCGCCGCGCCGATGCCAATGCTCCTGTACCAGACGATCGAGCCGGTGGCGCCGTCGCTGGACCGGATCCCGGGCATGCGAATCATCCCGACCTGGACCGAGGTCATCGAGGCGATCACCGACCAGCAGGCCGGCAAGACGAATTTGCGGGTCGCGATCTATCCGTGCGCACCGCTCCAGGTGTTCGAGTCGGAGCGCCCCGCCCAGCTCAGACGCTGACGGCGATCGGGCGGCCCGAAGCGTCGTGGGCGGCATCGGCGCATGGGATCCGGCAGCCCCGGGCGTCGCGGCCGGCGAGTGGGTTGAAGTGGACGAAGGCATCGCCAGCCGCGGTCAGCCGGCAGCCGCATGCGGCGCAGGTCACAGGTGCTCCCTGGCCATCCCGGACGGCGAGTGTGGCGGTGATCTCCGACTCGGTTTGCTGCAGCATCGATAGCACCTTCCTGGGGTTGGGGACGCGGGCCGGGGACGACTCAACCGGGGGTGAAACTGCCCCATGTTCCTCGGACGATAGGGACACTCGGATCGTGTGTCGCCGTCGGGACGGGGACGATGAGGTTGCGGTCCGGTTGCGACGCGGCGAGCTCGGTCGAGGCCGGCAGCGGCATCGGTTCGACCAGCCAGAACCGGGCGGCCACATCGGCTTCCTCGAGGATCCGTGCGGCCAGCAACGAACCCACGGATCGGTGGGCCTCGAGCAGACGGATCAGCTCGATGCGTCGTGCCTCGCCGTCCGGCCGGTCCGATAGCACCGTTGCGAGACGGACGGCACGCACGCTCCGTGTGTCCAGCGCGGCGACGTGGCGGCCGCTCGGGTCGTACAGGAACACACGACCGCCGGTCATGCCGGCGCCGAGGTTGGCGCCGACCGGGCCGAGGACGACGACCGTCCCGCCGGTCATGTACTCGCAGCCATGCGGCCCGATCCCCTCGACGACCGCCTCCGCCCCGCTGTTCCGGACCGCAAACCGCATCCCGGCACGTCCGACGAGATGGAGACGCCCGCCGGTGGCGCCGTACAGGACCGTGTTGCCGGCGATCGCCTCGGTCGCTGCGGTGGCCCGGAGATCCGCTTCCGGCGCGACCGTGACCAGGCCCCCCGAGAGCCCCTTGGCGACATAGTCGTTCGCCTGCCCGGTGAGATGGAGGGCGATCTCCGGACCCGCGAACGCCCCGAACGACTGCCCGGCCACGCCGGTCAGGTCGAGCCGGATCGGACCATCCAGCTCGCCGCGCTCGAGTCCGCCCGTCAGGCACGCCCCGAAGGATCGATCGGCCGTCGTCAACCGGAGACCGGTCGCGGTCACCGAACCCTGACCACGGAGCGCGCCGGCGATCGCCGCCTCGAGGACCGATGCCGGCACCCGGCCGAGCTCGCGGCCGGCGTCGGCGGGATGCGCCCGGCGATCCGTGCCGGCCGACCACGATGGCATGTCGATGACCGGCGTCGATCCGGCTCGGACCCGCCGTGTCGAGCGGAGGACCCTGCGACTCTCGCCGACGATCTCACCGACGCTCCTGGCCCCGATCGAGGCGAGTTCCCGACGCAGATCCTCGGCGATCGCCGCGAAGTAGTGAACGACCTGTTCGGGTGTCCCACTGAACTTGGCGCGCAGGTCCTCCCGCTGGGTCGCGATGCCGGTCGGGCAGGTATCGAGGTGGCATTGGCGGGCCATGTCGCAGCCGATGGCCACCAGTGCCGCAGTCCCGAACGCGAATTCCTCGGCCCCGAGCAGGGCGGCGATGAGCAGGTCACGACCGGTCTGCAACCCTCCGTCGACGCGCAGTGCGACCCGATCCCGGAGCTCGTTCCTGAGCAGGACCTGGTGGACCTCCGCAAGGCCGAGTTCCCAGGGAGCGCCGACGTGCTTGATGGAGGACAGCGGCGAGGCACCCGTCCCACCGGCGTGACCGGACAGGTGGATATACGAGGCGCCTGCCTTGACGACGCCGGCTGCGATCGTCCCGACACCCCGGCCGGCCACGAGCTTGACCCCGATCCGCGCCGTCGGATTGATCGCCCGGAGATCCGCGATCAGCTGGGCGAGGTCTTCGATCGAGTAGATGTCGTGATGTGGCGGTGGACTGATGTAGCTCTGGCCGGGCTGCCCTCGACGGAGCGCCGCGATGTAGGCCGTGGCCTTGCGGCCGGGGAGCTGACCGCCTTCCCCGGGTTTGGAACCCTGCGCGATCTTGATCTCCAGCTGATGCGCCCTGGCGAGGTACGCGGCGGTGACCCCGAAGCGGGCCGACGCCACCTGCTTGATATCCGCATCGCGGCGGCGGCCATCCGCGGCCGGCGTGTACCAGGCCGGATCCTCGCCACCCTCCCCGGTGTTGGCCGAGCCGCCAGCCCGCTGGATCCCGATGGTCAGGGCCTGATGGGCCTCCGGACTGAGTGCTCCGACGCTCATCGCCGATACGACGAATCGCCGGACGATCGATGGGACATCCTCGACCATCGAGCGCGCGATCGGGTCACGGACGCGGCGGACCTCGAATTCATCCCGCGGCACGGCAGACTCGGGGCCGGGCCGAGCGAGGGCCGCCCGATAGCGGTCGAGCGCCGCGTCCAGACCGCCGGGTGACGGATCGGCGGCGGCCGCCAACCCCTGGATCTCCCCGGCGACGCGCGGCGAGAAGAGGTGCCCCTCGCCATCGGCCCGGTACCGTGCGAACCCCGGATCGGGGAGACGCGGCTCCCGCCCCGGCGCGGGCTCGGGGATCGCGAGCGCAGCGGCTCGCCGACGGAGTTGCCCGGCCGCGAGGTCGGCGAAGGTCGTCCGACCTGGCCACGCTCCGGCCCTCGGGAAGCAGCGGGCGACCACGTCGGCATGGAGATCGACCGTATCCACGAGGGCGCCGCCGATGTACGACTCGATCGAGCTGATCCCCATCCGCGCGATGGTCTTGCGCAGGCCCGACTCGAAGGCGGCCACGAGCTCCGCGACGGCCCCGGCGCGGGTCAGCGTCTCGGCGCCGCGGGTGCCGGCGATCTCGGACGCGACTTCGATCGCCAGCCGAGGGTGGACGACCGACGCGCCCACCGCGAGGACCATGGCCAGCGCATGCACGTCGAGGATGTCCACGGCGCTGACGGCCAGATCGGTCCGGCCCCGCAATCCGGCGTCGGTCAGCGCCGCGTGGACGGCGCCCGCGGCCAGGATCGAGGGGACCGGCAGACGATCGGCGGACCAGGCCGAGTCGGTCAGCAACAGGAGACTCACCCCACGGCCGGCGGCGCGCCGGGCCTCGGTGGCCAGTCGCTCGAGGGAGGTCTCGAGCGCGTCAGGACCGAGCGTCGGGTCCCACGTGGCATCGAGCCTGTGGACATCGGCCCCGGTGGCCGTCACGGCCGTGACTAGGCCGTCGAGATCGACCACGATCGGACGGTGGAGCCTGAGCGTCTTCGGCCCTCGCGGTGGACCGCCGAGCAGCGCCGGCCGACGGCCCACCTCGACGCGCAGGTCCATGACCACCCGCTCGCGATCCGGATCGATCGCCGGGTTCGTGACCTGCGCGAATGCCTGGCGGAGGTAGTCCGCCACCGGCCGATCGAGTCGGGCCCGACCCGGTGTCGGCGTGTCGTCGCCCATGCTCCACAACGGTTCGTGCCCTTCCAGCGTCATCGTCCTGATGTCGAGCCGGGCCCGTTCCGCGTCGAGACCCGCCAGGTAGCGCAGTCGGTGGTCGGTCGGCGGGTGGTCGTCGCTCGGCCCGGTCCAGCGATCCTCGTGCGTCGGGCGGGACCCATCGTGGATCGGGACATCGCGCAGGGCGTACGCCTTCGCTTCCGCGTCTTCGAGGATCGCGCCGCGGCGCGGCTCCACCAGGAGCAGTTCCCCCGGACCGAGCCGGCCACGCCTGATGGTCTCGGCGGCCTCGAATGGGACGGCACCGGCCTCGGAGGCGACCGCGACGAGTCGATCCCGGGTCACCGCGAACGCCGCCGGACGGAGGCCATTTCGATCGACCATCGCGCCGACCTGCCGTCCATCGGCGAAGACGATCGAGGCCGGGCCGTCCCACGGTGCGAGGAAGCCCGGCGGTCCGGCGTCGAAGGCTGGCGACGTGCGGGTGCGGGGTTCGGCGGAGCGCCAGCGCTTCCGGGATGGCCGTCAGGAGCGCCGGCGCCAGGCGCCACCCCGTCGTGGTCAGGAGTTCGAGGGCCTCATCCAGGCTCAGCGAATCGGATCCATCCGCCGACACCAGCGGTCCGGCCCCCAGCAGGGCACGAGCCCTCGCCGACCCGGTCACGTCTGCCGTCCGGCCACGGACCTGCTCGCGGTTCCCGCGGACGGTGTTGATCTCGCCGTTATGGGCGATCGACCGGAACGGCTGGGCCAGGCGCCAGACCGGGTGCGTGTTGGTCGCGTATCGCTGGTGGAAGAGCGCATAGCTCAGCGACAGCGGCGCACGAAGGTCGGGGTAGAGATCCGGCAGGCGTCCGCCGATGACCAGGCCCTTGTACACGATCGTCCTGGCCGAGGCGGAAGGGACGGACAGCGTCCCGACCGTGCGTCCGGCGGTTCGTGCTGCCGTCTCGAGACGCCGCCGGGCGACGACCAAGCGCTGCTCGAAGGCCATGTCGGTGATCGGTCGATCGTCCGCCGCACCCCGCGCCGGGCGACCCACGATCGCATGCACGAACGATGGGCGAGATGCCGTCGCCGATGGACCGAGCGCGGTCACGTCGGTCGGGACCGAACGCCACGCGTCCACTCGCAGGCCGCTGTCTGCGAACGACTGCTCCACGAGGCCGCGGGCCGTTCGCTCTGCCGTTCGGCCCCGGGGCAGGAAGAGCGACACGACCCCTGGCCGGTCGGCCGCCAGCTCCCCGGCGATGAAGGCCAGGAGTGACGGGTCCAGTGGCAACGAAACGCCCGCACCGTCGCTGCTCTCGCCGTCCGCTCCGAACGCGCCGCGGTGGCCGAGGGCGGCCAGGCCCGCAAGGGCCAGGGGAAGGACGCGATGGTGCGAGCGACCACCGGCATCGGCGACGAATCCGACACCGCACGCATCATGTTCGAAGCGGGCGTCGTACAGCGGAGCCGGATCGGCACGGTGGCGGGTTCGAGGGTGGTCGCTCACAGGAGATGCTCCGAGGGAGGGATGAGCCGGCCACCGTCGAAGTGGTCGACGGTGGCCGGCGTGCGATGGAACGTGACGCGGGGGCCGTGTGGCCCCGTGGCGTCATGCCTGATAGGCCACCTCGCCGTGGACGGAGATGTCGAGACCGGCTGCCTCGGCCTCGGGCTTGACCCGGATACCGAGGAGGACATCGACGACCTTGATGATCACGAACGTCCCGACGACGGCATACCCGATCGTGGCGCCGACGGCGATCAGCTGGTTCACCAGCTGCTGCGGGTTGCCTTCCAGTAGACCCGAGTAGGCGGCCTGGACCGCGGACGACGCGAAGATCCCCGTGGCGACGGCACCGAACATGCCGCCGACGCCGTGGACCGCGAAGACGTCCAGCGCGTCATCCACCTTGGATCGCGCCCGCAACAGGGTGGCGCTGTAGCACAGTCCCCCGGCGGCCAGGCCGATGATCAGCGCACCGCCGACGGTCACGTAACCCGACGCCGGCGTGATCGCGACCAGCCCGGCGACGGCACCGCAGGCAGCGCCGACCACGCTCACCTTCCGGGAGTGGAGGTAGCTGGCGAGGACCCAGGTGATCGTGGCCGCGGCCGCGGCGATGTTGGTGACGGTGAAGGCACTGGCCGCGAGGCCGCCGGCGGTCACGGCCGAACCGGCGTTGAACCCGAACCAGCCGAACCACAGCAAGCCCGCGCCGAGGACCGTCATCGGGACGTCGTGCGGCTCGGACCCCTCGCCGTTCATGTGGCGCCGGCCGATCATCAAGGCGACGACGAGGGCGGAGACGCCGGAGCTGATGTGGACGACCGTCCCGCCCGCGAAGTCGAGCGCCCCGAGCTTGAACAGCCAGCCATCGACCGACCACACCCAGTGGGCCAGTGGCGAGTAGATGAGGATCGACCAAAGGATGGTGAACAGGACGAACGCGCCGAACCGCTTGCGTTCTGCGAACGCGCCGGTGATGAGCGCCGGCGTGATGGCCGCGAACATCAATTGGAAGGACGCGAACAGGATGAACGGGATCGTCGTCGCGTAGACCGTGGATGGTTCCTGCCCGACGCCGTTGAACATCGCGAAGTCCAGACCGCCGATCAGCCCCCAGCCATTGACGTCTGGACCGAACGCGAGCGTGAACCCGACGATGACCCAGACGACGCTGACGAGCGCCAGACCGAAGAAGCTGTGCATCACCGTCGACAGGACGTTCTTGCTGCGGACGAGACCGCCGTAGAACAGGGCGAGCCCCGGCAACATGATCATCACTAGCGCCGTGGACATCAGCATCCAGGCGGTATCACCGGTATCCATCGTCGATCCGGACCTCCATCGACCCTCCCCCGCAAGACCGCGGGTGTGACCGAAGGCTAGGAAGGTCGGGCGATCGGTCGCGACCCCGCGCCAGGACCGACTAGGTGTCGGTTGGGGGTCGGTCAGGCGTTCGCGACCAGGTCCGGTTGCGGTTGCGGATCGATGGTGCCGTGCGCGCTAGCCGTCCCGATCGAAGACGTAGACGTCGACGTCGCGGACGGGTTGGTACCCGATCGTCTCGTAGATATGGTTCGAGGTCGCGTTGGAGAGATCCGTGAACAGGAAGCAGAACCGCCGACCGGCATCCAGCTGGGCCTGGCTGACCTCGGCGACGAGGGCACTGGCGTAGCCGCGGCCCCGGACGCCCGGTGGCGTGTAGACCGGTCCGATACGGATCCCGTTCGGCGTCGGGCCGCCGACCCCGCACAGCGACACCGGGCCGCCGTCCTCCCACAGGTAGAGCGTTCGCTGGCGACCGCCCAGCCACCGGTCGGTCAAGCTCGCCACTTCAGCGAGGTCTGCGTCCCCGAACGCTTCGCGCATGAAGCCTTCGAGCCAATCCGCGACCGTCGGACGATCCTCGGCGGCCGCGGCCCGCAGGCGCCCGTCCACGGGTCGTGGATGCCGGACGGCGGTCAGGCGATACGCCCGCTCGTGCAGGTCCAGCCGCGCCGGCGGACCACCGAGTCGCGCTCGTGCGTCGACGAACGCCCGAACGATGTCGACCGGCCCGTGGACCCCGGGCAGATCCCGCTCGACCACGTCCTCGGCCAACGCCTCGATCGCCCGCGGGTCGTCGAACTCGGACAGGACCAACCGGAACGGTGGGGTCTGGAGCGCGGCCCCCATGACCCGCCCTGAATCGGTGACGACCGCCAGGTACGGCGGGGGTCCGAACGTCAGCGGGTCCTCGCGCAGACTCGAGCAGATCCCGAGGATGAGGTTGTGCTCCGCCTCGCGAGCGACCAGGAAGTCACCGGCCGTATCCAGGAAGTCGTCGACGTCGACGTACCGTCGGAGCTCCATGTCACCCGCCTGACGATGTTCAGCGAGCCGGGTGGGATTCGAACCCACGACCAAGGGATTAAAAGTCCCGTGCTCTGCCACTGAGCTACCGGCCCACGAGGGACCGTATCACGTCCGGTGCGTGGGTTCCGGTGACGCGCCTGCCGGTCCGGATCCACGGCGGCCCGGGGCTCGATCTGCGGCGCGCCCGTTCGCGGCAGGATTCTCACCCGAGGACCGTTGTGGCAGGTCGAAGGGCCCTCACCGCGGGCCGATGGCCTGATCTTCGACTCGTCTGATCACGACCTGAGCGTGGCCGTGGTCGGGGACGTTGCTCGTCGCACCTCGGTCCTGGTCGTCAACTGGCGTTACGGTCTCCCCGTGAACATCCTGCCAGGTCGGACCCCCTCCTCCGGCGGGAAGGATCGACGTCCGGGGCGAGTTCGACCCGGCTCAATCCTGCGCGGTCACCGGTGTCGGCAGCGGCTCACCGCGGACCCCGGCGATCAGGTTCGCGGCCGCCATCTCGGCCATCCGCCCGCGCGTCGCTCGGGACGCGGATGCGATGTGGGGCACGATCAGGCAGTTGTCCAGACCGAGCAGCGGATCGTCGTTCGCGATCGGTTCCGGGTCGGTGACATCGAGCGCGGCCGCCCAGATCACGCCGTCCCGGAGCGCGTCGGCGAGCGCGATCTGGTCGACGACGGGCCCACGCGAGGTGTTCACCAGCACGGCGGTCGGCTTCATGACCGCGAGAGTCCGGGCGTTGATCAGGTGGCGGGTCTCCTCGCTCAGGTTGACGTGCAACGAGACGAAGTCGCTGGCCGGCAGGAGGTCGTCGAGGGACATGAACGTTGCCCCGAGCGGCTCCGTGACCGCGTCCGGCAGTCGATTGAGGTCGTGGTAGAGGATCCGCATACCGAACCCCTGCGCCCGTCGCGCCACGGCCTGGCCGATCCGTCCGAAACCGACGATGCCGATGGTCGCTCCATGCACGTCGGGACCGAGCAGCAGCAGCGGACCCCACGTCCGCCAGTGGCCGGCACGAACGTACCGGTCGCCCTCGGGCACCCGGCGGGCCGCCGCCATCAGCAGGGTCCAGGCCAGGTCTGCCGTCGTCTCGGTCAGGACGCCGGGGGTGTTGCCGACCGCCACGCCCCGCCGGGCGCAGGCAGCGACGTCCACGTTGTCGAACCCGACCGCGTAGTTGCTGACGACCTTGAGCTGCGGTCCCGCCGCGTCGAGGAACTCGTCGTCGACCCGGTCGGTGAGGAGGGTCAGGACGCCATCACACCCGCGGATCCGGTCGAGCAACGCGGCGCGCGGCGGCGGCAACTCGTCCGGCCAGATCTCCGCGTCGCACGCTTCCCGGACCGCGGCGATCCCTTCGTCGGGGATGATCCGGGCGACGAAGACCCGTGGCCGTCCGGCGGGCGACCTTCCCTGCTCAGCCACGATCCGCCTCCGCCAGGAAGCGCTCGATCCGGCGGAGTGCCTCCCTGAGGTTCTCGCGCGAGTTCGCGTAGCTGACCCGGATGTGCCCGTCGGCAAGGCCGCCGAAAGCCGAGCCCGGCAGCACGCACACGCCGGCCTCATGGAGCAGTCGATCGGCCAGGGTGCCTCCATCGAACCCGGTCCCCTCGATCGACGGGAAGACATAGAACGCACCGACCGGTCGGCGGCATTCGATGCCCGGGATGGCGTTCAGCCCGTCCACGATGAGGTCACGCCGGGCCTTGAATTCGACCACCATCGCATCGACGTCATCCTGCGGTCCGACCAGCGCCTCGACGGCGCCCGCCTGGGCGAAGGGCGCGACCCCGCTGATGGTGTTGATGATGAGCTGGCCGAACGTCCGGGTAAGCGACGGCGGCACGATCGCGTAGCCCAGCCGCCAGCCGGTCATCGCAAACGTCTTCGAGAAGCCGTCGAGGACGATCGTCCGATCGGCCATGCCCGGCAGCGAGGCGATCGATACGTGCTCCGCGCCGTCGTACACGATCCGCCCGTAGATCTCGTCGGCCAGGACCCACAGGTCGTGGGCGATGGCAAGCTCGGCGATCCGCTCGAGGTCCGTGCGTGTCAGGACGCCGCCGGTCGGGTTGGCCGGCGAGTTGATGACGAGCACTCGCGTCCGGGGCGTGATCAGCGACGCGAGTTCATCGACATCGAGCCGGAACTCGTTGGCCATCCGGATCGGGATGGGGATCGGTGTCGCGCCGACGAACCTGGTCAGCGATTCGTAGATCGGGTAGCCGGGGTCGGGCACGAGGACCTCGTCCCCGGGATCGACCAGGCCGAGGATCGCGTACAGCATCACGCCCTTGCCACCGACCGTGACGAAGACCTGGGACGGTTCGACCGGGAAGCGCTTGCGGGCACTGGCATCCGCGGCGATCGCCTCCCGAAGGGCCGGCAGCCCGGCGAATGGCGGGTAGTGGGTGGCGCCCAGATCGAGGGCCGCCTTGGCGGCCGTACGGACGTTCGCCGGCGTGTCGAAGTCAGGTTCGCCGATCTGGAGGTGGATGATGGACTTGCCTTCGGCTTCGAGCGCCCGGGCTCGAGCCGAGACCTCGAACGCGCTTTCCGTGCCGATCGTGTCCATCCGGGCCGCGATGCGCATGGCTGCGTCCTCCTGGGTCAGGGCAAAAGCTGACGAAGCGCGAACCAGACGTTCGCCGGCCGTTCCGCGAGCCGTCGCATGTACCACGGATACCAGTGCTCGCCGTAGGCGATGAGCGCCTGGACGTGATAGCCCGCCTTGGCAAGGCGGAACTGCTCATCGGTCCGGATCCCGTACAGCATTTCGACCTCGAAGGCGTCCTTGCCGATCCCCGCCGAGTAGACCTGGTCGGCGATCTGCTCGATGAGCCCGACATCGTGCGTGCCGAGCCCGAGCCGGATCGGTCGGCCTCTGCCATCGAGCAGGAACCGCACCGCCAGCCCGACGAAGTTGCTGTCGACTGCCCGACGCTCGGTATAGGCGATCGAGGCCTTCTCCTCGTACGCCCCCTTGACCAACCGGATCGCCGGGTCGAGCGGCCGGAGTCGCTCGATGTCCTTGGCCGTACGCCGGAGGTACGCCTGCAGGCAGATCCCGGTCTTCGGCTGGACGGCCCGCAGTCGCTCGTACAGGGAGATCGTCGCCTCGGCGTAGGCGCTGCCCTCCATGTCGATCCACAGGTAGGACCCGGCTGCTCCAGCGTGTTCGGCGATCCGGACGAGATGTTCGAGACAGGTGTCCGCGTCGTGGTCCAGCCCGAGCTGGGTCGGCTTGACCGACACCTCACCGTCGATCCCCGCGGCGACGATCCGGTCGATGACGTCGAGGTAGTGGGCGGCGACCTCGTCGGCCGCCGCCAGGTCCTCGAGATTCTCCCCAAGCCGGGTGTACATCGTGCGGATGCCGGCCGCCTGGAGCGGCTCCGCCGCCGCCAAGGCGTCGTCGAGCGTTTCGCCGGGCATGAACCGCCGAACGGCCTTGCGCATGAATCGGAACCTGGGCAGGTGCTCCTTCAGCCACTGGTTTCGGGCAGCCCACAGGAAGACGCGACGCATCTGAACCCTCCACCGATCGATCAGATTGAGGTCAGGGTCGATGATAGGCGACCAAGCGACTAGAATCCGGCCGTGACCCAGTTCTACGACCTTGATGCCGCCAACGCCGTGGTCCCGGAGATCGACGGGATCGTCGGGCTGCTGGCCGACCAACGTGCCGAGTTGGTGCGCCTGCGTGACGAGGTGCTCGCTCGCGGTGGCGGCGGCGAGGGTGCTCCGGCCGCGATCGCCGATGACCTCCGCCTCACCCGACTCCGGATGCAGGGCCTGATCGACCAGATGGCAGCCGGTGTCGCCCGGATCGATGCCATGGGCCTGACCCTGCGCGACATCGAGCACGGCCTGGTGGACTTCCCTGCCCTGGTCTCCGGCCGGCAGGTCTGGCTGTGCTGGCAACGCGGCGAACCCGCCGTCGGCTGGTGGCACGGACTCGAAACCGGGTTCGCCGACCGGCGGCCCCTGGTCGAGCTCGAGTGACCGAACGCGCCGTCGTCATCGGCCGCGATGGGCGAGCCAAGGCCTTCCGGCCACTTCCGGCCGAAATCCGCGCCGAGGCGGTGGACCGAGGGCTGGCCGCGTACGAGCGAGGTGACTTCTTCGAGGCGCACGAGGAACTGGAACCGGCCTGGATGGGCACGGACGATCCCGCTGAGCGTTCACTCCTCCAGGGCCTCATCAAGATGGCGGCGGCGTACGTCCACGGTGTCCGGGGCAACCCGGTCGGGATCCGCCGAAATCTCGAAGGTGCCCGTCGCCTGCTTCAGGAGGCGACACTGCCGCCTCGCTCCACGCCTGGGACCGACCCGGTTCGTGACCGTCTCGTCGGGGTCGATCCGTCAGACCTGATCGTGGCCATCGATCTCCGTCTCGAGGACCTGATCGATCCATCCGGACGAGCCGACCCTCGGCCCGCCCCAGCTTCGAAGGAGTCCGCCGTGACGATGCCGCACCTGATCTCGACCATCGACGTGACCGAGACCGACCGACGCCTTCGCGATGATCCGTCCGGCCCGATCTTGCTCGATGTCCGCGAGGCCAGCGAGTTCCGGGCGGTCCGTGCCCCGGGGGCCGTGCTCGTGCCGACATCGAGCTTCATGGCCCGCCTCGATGGGCTGCCGGCCGGCCGTCCGCTGCTGGTCATCTGCCATACGGGTCAACGGTCGGCGGCAGTGACCGGATTCCTCGCCCGGGCCGGTCGCACGGACGTGTTCAACGTGGCGGGCGGGATGGATGCGTGGGAGCGCGCGGGCCTGCCGGTCCGCCGTGGGCCGCTCGAACCCGGTGAAGGCGACCTGCCGGGAGCCTGACGCGAACGCTGCCTACCGGCGACGGGCGCGGTGCCGGATCCGCTCGAACAGAAGCTTCGTCTGTTCCTTGTGGGCGAACGCCACGCCGACGAGGATCGAGGAGGACGAAGTCGATGGTGCCGACGAGCGCGGCGTTCAGGTAGCCGAGCTGCTGGCCGATCTCGCCGTCGATCTTCATCCCCGGCACGGTCGCCCCGACGAGCCCGAGCTGGAAGAATGGGCTGAGCGGCGAGGTGTTGGCCCGCACGCTTGACGACGCCACGGTGCCGTCGCTCGTCTGGCCGCCGACGATCACGACATTCGGCCCGTTCACGACCGCCGGCGCCCCTTCGATCGGGGCCGGCAGGTTCATGACGTCAAGCTGCGACCACTCGGTGAGGTCGCCGGTCGACGTCGGCACCGCCCAATAGACGTCGCTCGTCGGGCCGTTGCCATCACTGCCGCCGGCGCTGTAGATCGCCCCGTTGGCTCCCCAACCCGCCGAGTTCGTGCGCGCGGCAGGCAGGTTGCTGTCCGGGTTGACGTCCCAGCGGATGAGCTTGCCGGCATTCGGGTTGGCCGGAAGACCCGCCGCGGCTGCCTTGCCGAACGCACCGCGCTGGACGGTCGCCACCGGCCCATTCGCATCACTGCCGCCGTACAGCCAGACGTACTCGCCGACGAGCTCAGCCGTCGCGTCCGCCTGGGGTGAGTTGAGCGGTTGCTCCGGCGTCCATGCCCCGAGCGCCCCCTTCGAGTCGAGCAGCGTCTTCCAGGTCGTTGCGACCGGACCGTCGGCATTCCGCCCACCGATCAGCAGGAGCCCATCAGGCGTGATCGCGATCGCGGCACCGCTTCGTGCTTCGGGAAGCGCGAGCGTGTCGGCAGTCCGCCAATCCCCGAGTTGGCCGGTCTGCGAGTCAGGGCTGAGGACGAAGACCGTCGTCGTCGGCGATCCGGAGGCATCCACACCCCCGATGACGTAGATGCTCCCCGCCACGTAGGCGACCGATGCGTCGGCTCGCGGCTCCGGGAGCGGTGGGCCCTCCGTCCAGGCATCGAAATTGCCGGTCTCGACGGTCTCGGCCACGTAGACGGTGGAGCTGGCCGACTGACCGTCCGAACCGCCGAAGTAGAAGATCTGGGTGCCGACCTGGAGGAGCGACCCGTCCGTCCGCCCTTGCGGAAGGGCGAGCTGGGGCGGCGACGACTCCCATGGCACGAGCGCACCGACGGGTGCCGGGCAGGGCAGGGTCTCATTCGACGGTGAGCACAGGTTGATCGGCGACCAGACGAGGACGCCGAGATCGACGGTCCGCCCGACGGTCAGGTAGTACGCCCGATCCGGAAGGTACCCGAGGATGAAGATGATGATGATGAGCCAGGCGAACGCCTTGACCGATGCCCAGGCCCAGCCGGCCGAATTGAGCAGGCCGAACATGGCCCGCTTTCGCGGCACCGCGGTTCCCGGTCCGAGCGCCTGTTCCGCCATCGTCCTCCCTCGATCGGCCGGCCATCCGGGCCGGCGATGCATCACTGAACGGTCAGCGTCCCTGTCATCGTCGGATGCACGGTGCAGATGAATGGATACGTCCCGGCGGCGAGCGCCGGCACCTGGTAGTCCTTGGTCGCGACGCCGTTGAACGTATCTCCGGCGAACACGACGGCACCGGTCGAATCCTTGATCTGGATGTTGTGCGGGGTGCCGGCATCCTGGTTGTCGAACTCGATCACGAACGGGGTCCCCGCGGGGGCCGTGATCGTGGGCGTCGTGAACTGGATCCCGGATGCGATCACGGAAACCTTTGGGCGCACTCGCGTCGATCGAGGCCGCAGGCGACTCGGTGCCGGGAGATGACGAGGGGGTGGCGAATGCATCCGACCAGCAGGCCGGGAACGGGGTGGCGCCGGGCGCGGGCTTGTAGCTCGGGTCGACCCAGCCATTGAAGGTCTGGACCTCGCCCGTGATCGGATCCTTCTTCGGCTCGCCCAGCTCGGGATCACGTTTCGTGTAGGTCTCCGTGCTCGGCGCCCGGATGAACGCGATGACGTCGTCGATCTGGACGTAATTGAGCGGTCCGGGCGGGTTGCCCACGTTGGACCACACCGGCATGACCGAGTTGGCGTTTCCGCAGGCGTATCGGCCGCCCGCGTACAACATGTTCTGCAGATAGGCGACCGACAGGTGGGCGTACAGCTTCTCCTGGCTGTTCAGGGTCGGCCCGATGCCACCCTCGCCATTCGCGCCGTGGCATCGTGCGCAGTTGGCCTCGTACAGGTTGTAGCCGCGCTCCACCGAGGTGACCTGCTGCGCCGTCGACTCCGTGTCGAGGCGCGACTCAGTGAAGCCGAGCGGCGCCAGTTCATAGAACCAGTAGACGGTGATGAACAGGATGACCACGACGACGGCGAGGAACCCGACCCAGCGTGCATTGGAGGACTGCCGGACGACCTGCGCCGCGCGCTCCGATGTCAGCTCGACGCTGCGAGTCGCAGGCGGTGACGAGAATCGCTCAGCCGGAGCCACGTCCGTCGGCGGTCGCGGGACCGGAAGTCGCTCCTCCGGCCCGCCGTCGTGCGGTTCGCTCATTTGGCTCCCTGTCGTTCGGATCGGGCGATGACGACCATCAGATGCAGCCGGTCGGTGTGCGCGGCGGGATGATCCCGGGCTGTCCGAGGGCGACCGGAAGCGGGCCGAGGGTGATCTTCCCGGTGTTGATCGTCAGGACCCCGGACGTGTCGACCGAGATCGAGAACCGATCCATGCTCCGTGGCGCGGGACCGTACTGGGTCCCAGCGGCCTTGATCCCGAGCCGGTCATACCGGGACCCATGGCACGGGCACTCGAACCAGAAATTCTTGAGGCACGGGTTCGGCTTGCAGCCGAGGTGCGGACAGCGCTGGTAGAGCGCCCGAACGTTGAGGGCCTGGCCGTCCCCGGTGGTGTCCTCGCCCGGCAGGAATTGCTGCTGGCCGGGATCGTAGAGGATGACGAAGGCCCGGGCCTCCGAGTAGTACGCCGGGAACCCTTCCTCGATCGGCAGGCTCGAGTTCTGGAGCTTGACCGTGTCCAGGTCGCCGATCGAGATCGGTGCCCCGAAGCCGCCCTTCAGGTTCGGCCAGGCGAAGCCCAGTGTGCCGGCCAGCACTTCGACGGCCCACAACCCGATCCCCGCCCCGAGTGCGGTCCGCATCAGCTGACGGCGCGACATGCCCTGGACCTGCTGCTTGCGCAGCGACTTGATGGCCTCCTTGGTCAGGGCGGCCGGCTTGTCTACGAGTTCGACGTGGTAGTTGCTCATGCGATCCTGTTCCTTCGAGGGCTCTTCACAGGGCGAAGTGGAAGCCTGGGCTGGTCACGAACGGGATGACGAACGTGTAGCCCGGGCCGCGGAAGAAGATGCCGATGAACGTCAGGATGAGTCCCAGGCAGCAGATCATCGTGAACAGCATCACCGCAGTCTTGCGCTCCGAGGGGCGCACGACAAGGATATCCGCCCGGTCGATGTACGGGATCAGGGCGGCTCCGACGAGGACGAAGGTCGGCACCATGACGCCGGCGACGGTCGGATGGAAATACGCGAGCAATTCCTGCAGGCCAAGGAAATACCATGGCGCCTTCGCCACCGCCGGGGTGACGTTGCCGTTCGCCAGGTCCTCCAGCGGAGCGTTGATGAACAGGCCCATCATCAGCAGGAAGATGCTCATGACGCCTGCTGCGAGGAATTCGATCGTGAGCAGGTGCGGCCAGGTCATGACCGTGTCGTCCGGCTCCTTCTGGACGCGGACGACGGCATCCTGCTTGACCAGGGCGAGCAGTCGGTAGGGGCGCGCCGACATCGGCACGCGCTGCTTGTCGATCTCCGTCCGACGCGCGGGGTCGACCGGCAGGACCTCCCGCTTCTGCGTCTCCGGCGGCGTCTTCACGTCAGACATTCGGTACTCCCCCTCGGGGCCGGCAGGGCGTCGTCATAGCGGCCCCGAGATCCCGCCGTCCTTGCGGATGCGCCAGAAGTGGACCGCCAGGAAGACCGCGGCGATCAAGGGTAAGAAGATCACGTGCCCGACGTAGAACCGTAAGAGGGTGTTCTGGGCGACCTCCAGGCCACCGAGCAGGATCAGCTTGGTCGGCGTATTGAACAGCGGCGCGTAGCCGCCCATGTTCGTCCCGATCGTGATCGCCCAATAGGCGATCTGATCCCACGGCAGCAGGTAGCCCGTGAAGCTGAGCATGATCGTCAGGAACAGCAGGACGACGCCGACGACCCAGTTGAACTCGCGCGGTGGCTTGTAGGCGCCGTGGTAGAAGACCCGCATCATGTGCAGGAAGACGAAGAACACCATGAGGTGCGCCGCCCACCGGTGGATATTCCGGGTCAGTAACCCGAACGTGACCTGGCTCTGGATCTCGAGGATGTTCGTGTAGGCCTGGGTCGCCGACGGCACGTAGAAGAACATCAGGTAGACGCCGGTCACGGTCAGGACCAGGAACAGGAAGAAGGACAGCCCGCCGAGGCAGAACGTGTACGCGAACTTGACAGCATGCTGGCGGACCCTGACCGGATGGATGTGCAGGAAGACGTTGTTCATGACCGCGTACGCACGCGACCGCTCGTCACGCGGATAGGGCTGGCGGAAGAGCGAGCGCCAGACGGCGCTTCGGCGGATGCTCTGATCCACCCGCTCGAGGAAACTCACCGGGCCCCTCCTGCCACGCCGGGTGTCCCGGCTAGTTGCGCGTCACGATACGACTCCTTGTAGAGCCGACCGTCCGTCGAGATCTCCTGCAACTCGAACCGCTCCATCGTAATGGCGTCGAACGGGCAACGCTTGACGCAGAGCGCACAGCGGATGCACCGCTCCTCGTCGAGGATCATCGCCCCGCCGTTGTCCCAGCCGTATGCCTCTTCAAGCTCCGGCAGCAGCCCCTCGGACTTCAGCTGGTTGATATCGACCATGTGGATGACGCCTTCGGGGCAGACGTCCGCGCACGCCCCGCACAGGACGCACCGGAACGGGTCGAACCAGATGTTGAAGTTGCACATCAGGCACCGGGTCGATTCGGCGACGGCGCCGTTGGCGTCATAGCCCAACTCGACCGGCGTGTTGAAGTTGACCACGGGTTCGGTCGACGGCATCCGCGCACTGAGCGGCACCATCGGGATGTGCTGGCGCGGCAGGACGTCGTAGAACTCGGGCATGTCGTGTCGCCACGAGCTCGTGATCTTGACGTTCGCGGCGACGGTCACGTCGGTCCGGCCGGACAGGTATCGATCGATGGCGTAGGCGCACTTCTTGCCGTGCCCGGCCGCCTCGATGAGGGTCGTCGGACCGGTCACGAAGTCACCGCAGGCGAACACGCCCTTGACGTTGCTCGCGTAGGTCGCCGGATCGACCTTGACGCGGCCTCGATTGACCTCGAACTTCGCCTCGACCGGGAGCATCGTCAGGTCCGCGGCCTGCGAGACCGCCGGGATGACGGTCTGCGCCTTGATGACGAACTCGGAGCCTTCGATCGGGACCGGGGAGCGGCGACCGGACGCATCCGGCTCGCCAAGACGATTGCGGATGAACCTGACGCCGGTGACCTTGCCGCCCTCGCCGAGGACCTCGATCGGGCTGGCCAGGAATTCCATGCGCACGCCTTCGCGCTCGGTCTCGCCGAGCTCCTCCTCGTCGACCACGAGTTCGGAGCGGGTGCGCCGGTACACGATCGACACGTTGTCGGCACCATGGCGGAGGCTCGTTCGCGAGCAGTCCATGGCCGTGTAGCCGCCGCCGATGACGACCACGTCCGTGCCGACCTCGAGCGCCTGGCCGAGGTTCGCCTTCTTCATGAAGTCGACCCCGTACTGCACCCCTTCGAGTTCGGCGCCCGGGATGTCCAGGGCCACCGCATCCATCGCCCCGCCGGTGATGGCGATGCTGTCGAAGTCCTTCTGGAGCTGGTCGAAGGTGATGTCCTTGCCGATCGTGGTGTCGAAGATGAAGCGCACCCCGAGCCGCTCGATCAGGCGGACATCCATCTCGATCGCCTCGCGCGGGAGTCGGAAGGCAGGGACGCCGATCAGCATCGTTCCGCCGGCATAGGGCAGGCTGTCGAACACGGTGACCTGATAGCCCTTCGTGGCCAGCTCCCGCGCGACGGCCATCCCGGAGGGTCCGGCCCCGATGACGGCGACACGCTCTGCGCGGGCCGTGATCTGGGGCATGGCGATCGGGGATCCCCGACGCCTCGTGCCACTCCACCAGGAACCGCTTCATCGCCCGGATCGCCAGCGGGCGGTCGATGTCGCCGCGGCGACAGGCCCGTTCGCACGGCGCCGAACAGACGTACGAGCACATCGCCGCGACCGGGTTCGGGTCGCGCGACAGGATGTAGCCCTCCTCGAACCGCCCCTCGGCGGCGAGGTTCAGGTAGCCACGGCAGTTCGTCCCGACCGGGCATGCTTCCTGGCACTCGATGTTGCACTGGAGCCAGGAGGCATCGACGGGCTGGACGAGGAATTCCTTGGGCTGCTCGATGACCAAGCGGGCGTGCCTTTCCCTGGAGCTCAGGACTCGGGCGCGAACAGAGGATCGGCCGACCGGCCGATCGCCCCGGAATTTACCATCCGATCCGCTTCCTGTGCACAAGCGCTCGCGACCTTGACGCTCACCGGGGTCGCAGCTACGCTGCAGCGGCGTGGCAGCCGTGCACGGGCGGGACCCACGGATCCGGGGATGCGAACGGCGTGATGGCATGACGGCAAGCGAATTCAGCTTCCTGGCGCTGGGCCTTGCGCTCGGTGTCGTGGGCGGTGCGGCCCTGATCGAGATCCTTCGTGCTCGACCGGCGACGCCCCGGATGGTCCGCCTCACGGTCGCCCATGAGGCCATCCCGCGACGCTCCATGACCCTCGCCGACGACCCGTTCGTCGGCGCCCGACCGGAACCTGCCCGGGGCGGACCGGCAGACCGGCGTCATTCCGATGGTCCGGCATCGTCGGGACAGCTCGATCGCCGAACGAACGTTCGCATCGACCCTGCTCCTGCGCCACCGCGATCGGGGCGCCCTCTTGCGCCGGTCATGGTCGCGTCCACCGAAGGGGTCGGTTCCTCGTATCGCGCAGGCGGCCAGGCGGTCGGACTGTCGGTCGCCACCGGCCGTGACCCGATCCTCGGCGCGCTCACGGCGGATGCCGCTGATCGCGAGGTGGAGCGCTCCGCCATCGGGACGCATGACCACCGTCGCCCTGCTCGACCCGCCGACGGGCGGTGCACCGGTCCAGCAGCCGGCCGCGACCGAGCGATGCATCGAGCTGCGACACGTCGCCGACGAGCGGTGTGAGCTCGCGACCCGGGCCAAGGCGCTGGCCGCAACGGCGAGCGAGGCACTCCGCGCCGCCCAGCGGCAGTACGACGAGCACGAGGCCGCCGCCGTCACGGCCGCCTGGCGCGCCGACCCGCGAGCGGTCCACCAGGCCAAGGACGAAGCCCAGGGTGGCTTTCGATCCGCGGTCGCCGCCGCCACCACCCCGGACGGGCTCGAAGCCGCTGCCCGTGACTGGCTGACTGAGATCAACCGGATCAACGCCGACGCACGCGAGGCGAAGGCGACGGCCGAGCGCGAGCATGCGGCGGCCAGTTCGATCGGGGCCGACCTCGATCGGCTCGGCCTGGAGGCGAATGCGGCACGGATCGGGGCGGAGACCGCGGAAGCGGCCTGCCTCGCGGCACGTGTTGCCGTGGCTCGAATGCGAAGAGGAGGCCTCCCCGGTTCCCGAACCTCCCCCACCGATGCTCGACGCGACCCCCGCCACCCGGCTCGACGAGGACGAGACCCTGACGGTCGCGCTCGAGAGCGGCGAAGCGCCGCTGATCTTCAGGCTGTTGCGGGGCGATCGCCAGGGGATGACCGGATTGGTGGCCGCGCTCGCCGGTGACGGATCCGACGAACGGCGCCGTTGGCAACTCCTGATGGCCAGCCTGGTCGAAGCGATCGTCGCCGAATCGATCGAGGCGTCCGCCCTGGAATTCCCTGACGACGATCCGTTCTGGAGCCTGTTCACTCGGGCGCAGAACCGCGACATCAGTCACGCCCTCGCGTCGCTCGGGTACCGCTTCGATGGACTTGGCGGCTGGATCGACGAGCGGATGCCGTCGCAGCGGGATCTGTCGCTCGCGCTCGGCTACGCGGGACTCGACCCGATGCGCGTCCGACAATGGCCGGACGCGGACGGCACTGCCAAGCTCTACCGCGACGTGACCGTCGCGGCCGATGAATACCTGGCTGGCGTCGCCGGCGACCTGACCCTGGCCGAGATGGTCGCGATGCTCGGCCGGCGCGCCGACAGCCTCGCCGAGGTCTGGAACCACTGGGGCACGATCCGGCCCCTGTTGCTCGCCGAGGGCTGACCCAGAAGCGACCGGCGGTCAGCCGGGCCCTTCGTTCTCGTCGTCGTCGATGATGATCAGGCGCAACGCCTCTGCAGCGGAGACCCCGATCGGTTCGCCCTCCTCGGCAGCCCAGGCAAGGATCCGTTCGGCCAGGCCGGGCGGATCGCTGATCTGGCTGGCATGCGCGGCAAGCGCGTCGGTCTTGCGCCCGATCGTGGCGGACACGTCCACCCAGGTGTCCGGTCTGTCCGACCAGAACAGGTAGACGCGCCGTACCCGCTGGGCTTCGAGCCCGGACCGTGCCAGCCACGGGAAGGCCATCGGGTTTCGAGCCGCCGGGTAGGCGGCGTCGACGGCTGCCATGCCTGCCGCCCGATGATCGGTGTGGTTGATCCCGCCGCCGCGGTGGAAGATCGTCTCGGGATCCGTGGCCAGCACGGCATCCGGGCGGAACGTGCGGATCTCGCGAACCAGCTGCTCTCGAAGCGCCAGATCGTTGACCAGGGCGCCATCCGGCCGGTGGAGGAAGGTCACGCCGGCATATCCGACGATCGCTGCCGCGGCCCGCTGTTCGGTCTCACGCACCGCCGCCAGGGCAAGCGGGTCGGCATCGGCGTCCTCACCGCCCTGATCGCCGCTGGTGCAGCACACCAGCCAGCCCTCCGAGCCAGCATCGATCCAGCGAGCAGCGGTCCCTGCCGGCCCGAAATCCGCATCGTCCGGATGCGCGGCGATGACCATGAAGCGGTCCGGGCGCCAGTCGTGCGGGGCGCGCTTCTCGTCCGTCGTCATTGCACCGGCCGGTTGGCGGCGCTACATTGGCGCCCGAGGCTTCGCCCGTTTCCCCCCACGGGCGAAGCTTCTTGCGTCCCGGAACGGGTCACGATCCGGTCGAGCCCTGGAGTTCGTCGAGTGCCGCGAGGACCTTCTCGGCGTGGCCCTCCGCCCGCACCTTCGGCCAGACACGCGCGATCCGGCCCTCGGGATCGATCACGAAGGTCGACCGGATCATCCCGACCGAGGTCTTGCCGTAACTCGTCTTCTCGCCCCATGCGCCGTAGGCAGCGGCGACGGCGTGATCCTCGTCCGCGAGCAAGATGAACGGCAGGTCGAACTTGTCCCGGAATGCCTGCTTGCTGGCGGCACCCTGCGGACTCACTCCCCACACGTCAGCGCCGCGCTCGACCAGGCGGTCATGGCGATCGCGGAATTCGCACGCTTCGGTGGTGCAGCCCGGGGTGTCGTCGGCCGGGTAGAAGTACAGGATGGTCCAGCGCCCGCGCTGATCGGAGGATCGGTGGATCGTCCCGGTCGCGTCGGGCAGGGCGAACGCGGGTGCTGGGTCTCCGACCGCAGGTGTCGTCATGATTTAGAGACTAGCAGGGGATTCGACGACCAGCAGACGGCCCGCTCGGACGGATACGCGGGCTGGGCGTCGCTCGATGACGTTGGACAGCCCTCGGGTGGAGCCGAGTCTGAGGGGCTCGCCATCGAGCCGATAGACCAGCCCCTCGGTGGTGACCCCATCCACCGAGTCGTCCATCGGTTGCAGGGACACGAGGTCGCCCGGGCCGCCCGACAGGTCCCGGTGGGCGGATCCGTCGCCGGACACGGCCGGGCCGATCACCGTCAGCTTCGACCGTCCATCCACGATGCTGGCCCGTCCCAGCAGGTCCTCGCGGGCCAGCAGGGCGATGTTCGCGAGCGCGTGATCGATCCTGGGGCCTCCGAGCGCACCGAGGATGATCATCGCGTCGCCGCCGCGTCGGATCGCCGCATCGAGCGCCAGTTCCGTGTCCGAAGCATCCTTGTCCGGCCGGGACCGCTCGATGGGGACGCCCGCCGAGCGCAGTGCAGCGAGACCGTCTGCGCCAAGCGAGTCGGCGTCGCCGACCCAGAGGTCGATCGACTTCCCGAGCTGGGCAGCGTGTCGAGCGCCGCCGTCGGCCGCGATCACGAACGACACCCCGGCGTCCCAGCCCGGCCAGACGGCATCCAGTCGCGCTCGTTCCGGCACGTCGCCGTCGGCGAGGATGAGCGTGACCATCGGCCGATCCTACCAGTGCCGCGTGCGGCCCGATGCTAGACTCCGGCCGTGCCCGACGCCCCGATCCCCACGGCGATCCAGCGAGTCCTCGACGCGGCCGCACGGAAAGGCGTCATCCTCGAGGTGACCGCGTTCGACGAGTCCACCCACACTGCGGTCGAGGCCGCCACCGCGCTTGGGGTCGAGCTCGGCCAGATCGTCAAGTCGCTCATCTTCGTGACCCCGGGCGACGATGGCCTCGAACCGGTGCTGTGCCTCGCGGCCGGCCATAACCGAGTCGATCTGGCCCGGCTGGCCGCGGTCACCGGAGCATCGGAACTGCGTCGCGCGACCGCCCGGGAAGCCCACGACCTGACCGGGTTCGCGATCGGCGGGATCCCTCCGATCGGCCACCTGCGTCCGGTGCGCGCGATCATGGACCCGGACCTTGGACGCTACCCGGTCGTGTGGGCGGCAGCGGGTCTGTCGACTGCGGTCTTCCCGGTCCCGCCGGCGACCCTCCGGACCCTGGCCAACGCGACGGTCGCGCCGATCGCCGAAGACCGCTCGTGGGCGGATCGCGAGGCGGATGCCGGCGCACCGTCGGCGACCGGCAGCGCGGCGACGTGATCGCCCAGACCGAGGCGTGAGCGGCGAACCACGCGATGCCGCGGTCACCTATCCGGGCGGGCTTCGAGCACGTTGGCGGTGGGGCGGGAGCGGTTCGGCCGCCGCGGTCTTCGCCTTGTCCGAGGCGGGCGGCAGCCTGATCGACCTTGGTCCGTCGGTCGCCGCGGACCCCGATGCGCTGTGCCGGGCCGAGCTCCGCCTGGAGGGCCCTCGCGGCGCCTGGACGGTCCGGCTGGCGTCCCTCATCCACGACGAGCCTCGAGCGCTCCATTGGGACAGCGCCGGCCTGTTGGTCGTCGTCTACGGGTTCCACGCCTACGGCCTCGAGACGGACTCGGGCTCACTGCGCTGGGAGCATCGCTCGGCCAGTCCGCTCATCGCCCTGTTCGGATCCTCGCGTCTCGACCATGTCATCGTCCAGGCCGAGATCGAGACCTTCGCGATCGAAGCGGACGGGACCGTCGCCTGGAGGATCGCCCATTCCGATGTCGTGACCGCGGCGGACCTGGTCGGTGGCCGGTTGGTCCTGACCGGCTTCGACGGACAGGTGAGCGCGCTCGACCCGCGGACCGGACGGACGGCCGGCTGACCGTCGGACGGTGGAAACGTTGTGGATAACCGGGTCCGGATGCGTCCGATCGGTGGATGAATCGGATTGACCGGCAACCGACCGCACCCTAGCATTCGAATCAGCCCGGAGAGGCCGAGCGACACTAACGGCTGAGATCGCCTCAAGGCCCATGTCTCGCGGAGGTTCCTTCGGGCCCTTTCGTGTCCGGCGCGTATCATCGCCGCCGTGTCTCCGACCATCCTGATCCTCGCCGGTCTCGTCGCGCTCGCCGTCGGCGTCCTCATCCTGCGAACGTACGGTTCGAGCTACCGCGTGGGCCGGATGCTGGCGGCAGCCCGGACGGTCAGCGTCAGCGAGGCTCGGGCGCTCGCGACCGGACCGGCACGCTTCGTCAGGGTCGACGGTCGGATCGACGCCGAGGACGAATTCGAGGACGATGCCCACCGCCCGCTCGTCTTCCGTCGGACCAGACTGCAGCTCCGCGCCGGCACCGCGTGGGAATCCTTCGAGGACACGAGGGAGCGAGTCCGGTTCGAGATCCGCGATGGGCTCGATGCGATCGTCGTCGACGATGCCGCCCTCGATGAAGGGCTGGTGGTCATCCCGCGTGAGTCGGTCGGGACAGCGGCAGACGTGCCCGATCGCGTGCCACCCGGGACGGCCCCGGAGACACCCGTCCGCCTGCGTGTCGATCAGATCTCATCGGTCGAGCACGTGATCGCGGTCGGGGTCCCCGGACTCGACGGATCCGGCGAGCCCCGGCTGTCGGCGGGCCTGGGGCGACCGCTGATCCTCACCACGCTCGATCGGGACGAGGCGATGCGCATCCTGGTCGGCGGCGACCGGCGCCGACCCGTGGTGGCGGCGGCCTGCCTGCTCGGCGGCGCGGCCCTCATCGCGGTCGGCGCGGCCATCGGCCTCGCCCAGGCCGTGTCGTGAGACGCACCGCGACGATCGTGACCCCGGCCATCGCGCTGATGGGTGTGTGGCTATGGTCGGGTGCCGTCGCCCTGGCCGCGTCGCCCAGCCCGGGTTCCGCCGGAGATCCTCGCAGCTCCGGCCAGGGGCCGGGCCTGGTCGGTGACCCCGCGTTCGCCTTGTTGGCCGTCGTCGTCATCGGGGTGCTCACGGTGGCGGCGACCCTCACCTACATCCGGGTGACCGCCAGACGCGACCCCTGAGCCCGGTGGGTGAGACCGGGACCATCGGCCCATTGTCAAGAACTGTGAGATTGGTAGGCTCGCCCCATCAACTTCACATTTCCTTACATGAGCCGTGCCGACCTCACTCCCGCAACGTCCGACTGACGCCACCCTTTCGGTCACCAAGGCCGCTGGGCTTGCTTGGTGTCCATCCGAACACCGTGCGCGCCTGGAGCGACGCCGGCCGGCTGCGCTACTACCGGATCAATCCTCGCGGGGACCGGCGCTATCGATTGAGCGACCTCCAGCGATTCCTGGCCACGGCCGAGACGGGCCACCTTGACGGCCATGGGTCAGAGCCACCTGGGCGGTGGGGCGGCAGGCGGTCGGTCGATCCGGCCGCGCCCGCGCGGTTCGCGCGGTATCCGAGACGAATGGCGGAATCAGTCCCGGCCGACCCACTCGGTGCGGAGCGCCATCACCTCGACCTGACGACGGCCGCCACGATCGTCCGCGCCATCGATCGTGCCGCCCTCGACGCCGCGCTGAGCACGGTGACCAACACCATCGCTGAGGCCTACGGCCACCATCTGGTCGACGTCTGGGAGACGCGCGATGGCCGATCCCGTCGCCGGGCGCGCGCCGGCGTAGACGCGGGCTCGGCCACCCCCCCGAGGGAGCCCGGTCAGTCGATCCGGGCGGACGGGCGTCCGGAACTGTCGGTGGCGATCGCCTCGATGGCCGGCCCCTGGGGCATCCTGCGGGTGGTCGGCGAGGCGCCCGGGTCCCTCGGCCCTGGCGATCGTGACCTTGCCCACGTCGCCGCCGAGGCGATCGCCCTGGTCGTCGACCACGACGATCCGGAAGACGACGCCGGCAGCCCGGAACACGACTACGAGCAGATGGCGACCTGGGCGGCGCAACTCCAGTCGATCCAGCAGCTCGGAGCCAGGCTGAGCCGTCTGTCCAGCGTTGCGGACATCGGTCAGTCGATCGCCAGCGAGCTTCGCCAGCTGATCGAGTACCACAACGTCCGGGTCTATCGACTGATCGGCACGGACCTGATCCCGGTCGCCATCCTCGGCGAGATCGGGGAATACTTCGACGAGACCCCGGACCAACTCCTGCTCACCCTCGGCGAGGGGATCACCGGCTGGGTCGCCGAGCACCGGATCGCCCAGAACCTCGGGAACGCGGCGGCCGACCCGCGGGCATCGACCATCCCGGGTACCGAACAGGATCTCGACGAGTCCATGCTGCTTGCGCCGATGCTCTTCGACGACGAAGTCCTCGGCGTCCTCGTCCTGTCGAAACTGGGGCTCGATCGGTTCACCGACGACGACCTCCGCCTCCTCGTGATCTACGCCAGCTTTGCTGCCCAGGCGATGGCGAATGCGGATACGACCGAGCGCCTTCGTGAGCAGACGGTCGTCCTCGAGCGCCAGCTGCGCGGCCAGCGGGAACTCCTGCAGGTCACCGAATCGCTCCTCACGACCCTCGATTCGCGGGACGTCCTCGAAAGCATCGCCGACCGCCTCGAACGCCTGGTCGACTCCGACAATGTCGCGATCGAGATCGTGGATCCGACGACGGGGGTACTGACTCCCATGACAGCCCGCGGGATCCATGCCGCCGAGTACATGGAGCCCTGGGCGCCAGGGGAGACCGGGATCGCGCCCTGGGTCGTCGAGCACAACGAACCGGTCCTGATCACCGACGAGCGGGATGATCCTCGGGTCAACCAGTTCCGCCGCGAGACCGGGACGGTGGACGGCAGTCTGGTGATCGTCCCGCTTCGTGGTCGCGGCAACCCGCTCGGCGTCCTGACCCTGGAACGCCTCGGTGCGGAAGAGCGATTTACCGTGGACGAATTCGAGCTCGTCAAGTTGTTCGCGGCTCAGGTCTCGATCGCGCTGCAGAACGCGGAGGTCTTCCAGGCGGTCGAGATCCGTGCCCGGACAGACAACCTCACCGGCCTGTACAACCACGGGACGTTCGAAGAGTGGCTCGAGCGCAGCGTTCGTGACGGCGCGCCATTCAGTCTGATCATGCTTGACCTGGACGACTTCCGCGATATCAACAACGACCTTGGCCATCAGGCCGGCGATGACGCCCTGCGCCGGATCGCCGATGCCCTGGTGACGGCCGGCCGCGACTCGGACCTCGTGTTCAGGTACGGCGGGGATGAGTTCACGTTCATCCTGCCCAACACGGACGAGGCCGGCGCAATCCGAGCCGCGGATCGCCTTCGCAAGGCGGTGTCGGCCGCTGATGAATCGGTCACCGCGTCGGTCGGTGCGGCGACCTACCCACAGCACGGCACAACGGCTCGCGACATCCTGCTGGCCGCCGATCGAGCCTGTTTCGTGGCCAAGAATCGCGGACGCGACCGTGTCGCGACGGCCGCGGAGGGTCTCGAACTCGCGTCCGAACTGTCGCTCCAGGCACCGACCCCGGTCGATCCGACCGGGCTGTCCAGCAGCTGAGGCATCGAGCGCTGGCACGGGTGCGCCGGCCAGGTCGTCACTGGCCGATGACTCGGGTCGTCCCCATCGTCGACATGCGCACCGGGTTCGTCGCGCTCGCATTCATCGTCGCCGCAGCTGGGTGTGTCGGCCTGCGTCCCGGATCCGACCAACCGGCCGACGACCTCGGCGGCGGTCGGCGGACCGACCCCGTCCCCGACGCCGATCCCGACACCAGCCGGCCCGACACCTTCGCCCTCGTACGTCCGGCCGACGCCGCGCCCGTCCCCGACCTTCCTCGTCTACCGCGTCGAAGCCGGCGACACCCTGGTCGCGATCGCCCGCCAGTACGGGACGAGCGGCCGGAGCATCGCCTACTGGAACCGGCTTCGGTATCCGTCGCTCGACCCGGATTCGGCCGGATACCGTCCGAACCGCCTTGTCATCGGATGGACGCTCGACCTCATCCCGAATCACGAAGTCGACCCGGAGGACCTGCCGCCCGGGCTGGAAACGGCGACCCCGGACCCGACGATCCCCCCAGAGGATCTCCCGGACGACCCGCCGTTCGAGGGCTGAGCGCACCGGAGCGGTATCGTGGACCGATGCCCGGTTCCTCGTCGCTCGGTCCCCGGATCGTCGTGACGGTCGCCGCCGCCGAACGGCAGCGGGACCCCGACCTCGCCGCGCGAAAGAATGCGCTGTATGCCGCGAGCGTGACCCGCCACGGCGGCACGGCGATCGTCGTCGACGCCACGTCGACGCCGGCGGCGCGGGCCGAGGCGTTCGCGACCATGGACGGGCTGTACATCAGTGGCGGCGCCGATCTCCATCCAGAGCGCTACGGACGGCCGAGCAGTGGCTCGGTGACGGTCGAACCGGATCGGGACGCCCTGGAGTCAGAAGCGTGGACGGTCGCCCAGGAACGCGCCTTGCCCGTGCTGGGCGTGTGTCGCGGGTTCCAGGCGATCAACGCCTTCTCCGGCGGGACCCTGCTCCAACACGTCGACGGACATCAGGGCCCGCGCTGGGGGACCGGACCCGCACACGTCCATCCACTGCGGATCGCACGTGGGACCCGGCTTGCCCGAGTCCTGTTCCCGGCCAACGCGGGCGGGGGTGTCGTCCGAGTCAACTCGTATCACCATCAGGCGGTGCGGCCGTCCGATCTCGCTCCCGGCCTGGTCGCCAATGCCTGGGCCAGCAGCCCGGCCGGTGACCTGATCGAAGGCGTCGAGGCAGCGGATGCGCGGTTCCTGTTCGGGATCCAGTGCCACCCGGAGCGGACCGAATCGATGCCGCCGGTGTTCGAGCGCCTGTTCTCCGTGTTCGTCGACGCCGCGCGAGGACCCGCCGGCCGTCGATGAGCCCGTGACCAAACTCGGGCTAGAGTCGGCCCGCCTCGATGATCCGCTGCAGGAACTGGCGGGTCCTCGCTTCGGCGGGTTCCCGGAGCACCTGCTCCGGTGGGCCATCCTCGATGATGGTCCCGGCATCGAGGAAGCAGACCCGGTCGGCGATGTCACGAGCGAACCCCATCTCGTGGGTCGCGATGACCATCGTCATCCCGGCTCCGGCGAGTTCGCGGATCACGTTCAGGACCTCCGCGACAAGCTCCGGGTCGAGCGCGCTGGTGACCTCGTCGAGCAGGAGGAGATCCGGCTGCATCGCGAGCGCGCGGACGATCGCGACCCGCTGCTGTTGACCGCCGGACAGCCGGTCCGGCAACTCGTCGCGCTTGTCGGCCAGGCCGAATCGCGCCAGCAGCTCGGTCGCTTCCGACTCGGCCTGCCGCCGCTGGATGCCGGCCGCCTTGCGTGGCGCCAGCGTGACGTTCTGGAGCACCGACATGTGGGGGAACAGGTTGAACGCCTGGAATACGATCCCGATCCGGCGCCGAACGCGGTCGAGGTGAACCCCGTCCGCCGTGATCTCGTCATCCCGGATGAAGATCCGGCCGGCATCGATCGGCTCGAGCAGGTTGATGCACCGGAGCAGCGTGGATTTGCCCGAGCCGGACGCGCCGATGAGGCAGATGACCTCGTGCTCCCCGACCGTCAGGTCGATCCCGCGCAGGACCGCCGTCTCCCCGAACGACTTGTGGAGGCCCTCGATCCGCAGCGCCGGCAGGGTCATGCCGCGCCCCCGGCGGATGCCCGTCGCCGGTCGCGGGCGATGAGCCAATCGGTGAACCGGGCCAAGTGGGATGGTCACCACGATGAAGACGAGGGCGACCCCGATGATCGGGTGTGAAGTTGAACGTGGCCGCCTGCTTGATCTGGGCAGTCCGGAAGATCTCGACGACGCCGATGAACGAGACCAGTACGGTGTCCTTCTGGAGGCCGATGAAGTCATTGAGCAGGGGTGGGATGACCCGCCGGACCGCCTGCGGCAGGATCACGTAGCGCATCGACTGGAACCGGCTCAGGCCCAGGGAGCGGGCCGCGGCGTCCTGGCTCGGGTGGACCGATTCGATGCCGGCTCGGTAGACCTCCGACACGTATGCCGAATAGATGAGGGTGAGCGCGACGACCGCCCAGAAGAACGGCTCGTTCGGGACCCCCGGGATCCCGAGTCCGGGGACGCCGAACCCCAGGACGTAGATGACGACGAGCCCGGGCACGGCCCGGAAGATGTCGACGTAGGCGGTCGCCAGACCCCGGACCGGGAAGAAGACCGGACCCGGCAGACCCCGCAGGATCGCGAGCAGGAGCCCGAACGGCAGGACGAGTGCCTCGGCGATGAGGAACAGCTTGACGTTCGTCCAGAACGCGGCGATCAGGCCGGGCAGGCTCGACCAGAACAACGGCCCATCGAGGAAGTCCGCCTGGACCTCGGGCCAGTTCGGGGCGTTGACGATGATCCACCACAGCCCGCCGATCACGACGACCGTGCTGACCAGCGCGATGGCGGTCGCCCGCCACGAGACGGCCGATCTCCGCCGCCTGATGAGCGGAGGCCCCCCGGCGACTACCGGCGGGCCTCCAGATCCGGTCATCCGTCGGCGAGCGCTACGGCGTGAAGACCGGTGCCGACACCTTGTCGGACAGCCACTCCTGGGTGATCGCCGCCAGCGATCCGTCGGCATTCAGCGCGGCGATCGCCCCGTTCACGCACGAGGTGACGGCGCTGCCCTTGGCCAGGACCACGCTGAAGTGCTCGACCTGGGTATCCGAGGGAAGCTGGAACTGACCGACGACGGTGCCCTTGTCGTTGAGCTGCGCCCCGGTCATGTAGAAGGCGGTCGGCAGGTCGGCCACGATCGCGTCGATCTGCTTGGCCTTGAGTGCCGAGATGGCCGCATCGTTGCTGTCGTAGACACTCGCTTCCTTGGTCGGCTTGATCACGTCGGTGATCGTCTGATAGCTCGTGGTCCCGACCTGCGCCCCGAACCGGAAGTCGGCCAGACCACTGATCGAGGTCACCTTGGCGATCGGATTGTTGGCCAGCGAGACGACGGCCTGGTTGACGAAGTAGTAGCCATCGGACATATCGACCGAGTTTGCCCGCTCCGGGCTGTACGAGATCTGGTTGATGTCGAGGTCGAAGGTCTTCGGTCCGGGCTTGTAGCTGTTGTCGAACGGGACATAGGTCCAGGCGACCTGGTCCTTGGTGAACCCGAGCTGGCTGGCCAGGGCATACGCGAACGCGCTCTCGAAGCCCTCGCCATTGGTCGGGTCACCGAATTCCCACGGTGCGGTCGCGGAGCCATCTGCATTCGGCTGGAAGTACGGCGGATAGGCCGGATTGTCCGTGCCGATCGTCAGCGTCCCGGGAGCGATCAGGGCGAGGTTGGCCGGGGCGCAGGGATCCGGCGTCGGTGTCGGTGCGACGGTCGGGACGACCGATGCCAACGCAGTCGATGGCGTCGGAACGTCGGTCGCTGCCGGACTCGGGGTCGACCCCGCGCTCGAGCAGGCGGCCGCCAGGATCGCGACCAGGCCGAAGGACAGGATGGGGCGTTTGCGCATATGCGGGTACCTCAGGTTTGCGGGGACGCGCGAGAGTGTACCTGCGGATGTCGGACATGTCCCGGACGACGCGGCCCAGACGCACCGAAGCGGCGCCGGGAGGATGCTCGACGCCGCTTCGGAAGGAGATCGCGGCCGGCGGGAGGAGGGCGCCGGCACGGTCCGTTGGATTGGTTGGTCAGTAGCGACCCGTCTCGTGCATCCGCCGCAGGAAAAGCAGGTGGTTGAGCTGCTGGATGGACCAACGCAGGTCGGTCGACGGGAGGCCGCACATGAGGGCGGTGAGACTGTCCGCCTCGGTCGAGGTCATTCCGTGCATGACCAGCGACCGGTGGATCGACTTGGTCGCTGGAGTGGGCGCATCGGTCGACCGGGAACCACGTCGGTGCTCTCGTTGGGCTGATCCCGATCCGCTCGGTGTCTGTGTGACCATCTCGTACGTCCCAGTACGTCCAGCGCGCCCGGCCCGTCCGGTCCGGTGCGGTACGGATATGTTCTCAGCCGGACCTGCATCCGGACGATGACCCGGCGGTCCGGGCCGGCCCGGTACTTGCGGGCCCCGTCAGCGGCCATTCGGACCTGCTGCGGATAGACTCCGAGGTATGCGGGTCCGCACCTTCGAACTCCGATTGCTGGCCAGTGCGCTCGTCGCATGCTGGGCGATCGCCGCGGGACTCGTCCTGCTCGCCTATCGGCCTGGTGGCCCGTTCGACGTGGTCGTCGGCCTGACCATGATCATCCCGATCGCGATCGCGCTGGCCGCAGTGGTCTGGCCCCCGGTCGCACGTGGCGCGGTCGCGTTCCCGGCCATCGTCTGGCTTGGGATCCTGGCGATCCTGTGCCTGATCCCGTCGATCGCCGGAGTCGTGACCCAGCTGCTGGCGTACGGCTCGCGCACCCTGCTCCCATCGCTCGAGTCCATCTATCCATGGCTGGTCGCGCTCATCGCGACCAGCCTGTTCAGTGGCCTCGGCATCGCCAGGCGACTGCAGGGTGGCAACGCGGTCCGACGTCGACGCTTTGGGCCGGGGTCGGGATCGCGGTCGGCGCGACGGCGGTCGCCGCATTCGCCTTCGCCGCAGTGGCCGTGGCCAACGATGCCGCGCTCCGCGACACGCCGATCGAGGACTCGCGGTTCGGACCCGTGGTCGGGTCCGGTCAGCCGCCGTTGTGCGACGAAGGATTGGACACGGGCTCCAGTGCCCGGCTCGACCTCCGCCTCGACGCGACCGTCGACCTCCGTCCGATCGGTGACGTCGGTCTGCTCGGGACCCGCGTCGGTGACGACTTCCGATGGCTCGCGTACGTGGCCGGCGACCGAGAGCTCGGGCAGTACGGCGAGGCCCGGATCGGCCCCGTCGGATGGGCGACGTCGCCGGGCAGCTCGTGGTCCAGGGTGGACCTGTCGACCGTGGCGGCCGACACCGTGGACAGGCGCATCCTGGACGTCGCGCTGACACCGGAGATCCGGTCGACGGCCGAGGATCGCGGGGTCGAGGTCATCGAGGGCGCCCGGGCACGTCGATGCCGTGTCTCGATCGACGGCAACGCCTTCCACGCAGCGTTCCCGGAAGCGTCCTGGCTGATCGGCGACGCGGATCTCCACCGCTGGCGCGGCCAGCTCGACTACTGGATCTTCATGGATGGCGAACTCGGGCAGGTCGCTGGCAGTGCCAACGGGGAGGCCGCCGGGATCGTCCCGGAAGCGCTGAGCGGGACGATCGATGTTCGCCTGACGGCGACCGAGCGCGGTCGGGACGCGGTCATCTATCCTCCGAGTCCATGACCTTCGAGGATGATCGCGAACGCTATTCGAGCAAGCGCGATCGCCTGGCGCGCCTGACCCGGCTCGTCTCACTCCTGCAGGCCCATCCGGAGGGCATCCGAACCGCCGACATCGCCGGCCGAGTGGGCATGTCCGTTCGTACGGTCTACCGCGACCTGGCCGCCCTGCAGGACGAACTCCGCCTGCCGGTCTGGGGTGAGGATGGCGTCTGGGGGATCGACGATGAGAAGGCGTTCCTTCCACCGCTCAAGCTGACCCAGCAGGAGGCCATGGCGGTCGTGCTGTCGGCTCGATTGATGGTTCGCTACGCCGACAAGTACGATCCGGACCTGGCGGCGGCATTCGAGAAGCTCGAGCGCGGTCTGCCATCGCCCCTGGCCGAACACGTCGAGCGGACGCTCGATGGCCTGTCCAAAGGCCCCGCGCGATGCGCGCTTCAGCGCCAACGTGCGGCTCCTGACGAAGGCATGGGCAGAACGGCGGGTGGTCACCTTCGAGTACGCGCCGGCACGCTACGAACGTGACGCACGGCCGCGCCGCGCGACGGTTCGACCGTTCCTCCTGGAACCGTCCCTCCAGACCCACGCCCTCTATCTGATCGGGTACGACGAGGAGCGATCGGCCCTGCGGACCTTCAAGATCGAACGGATCCGGACGGCAGCACTGACGCCCAGGACATTCGAGCCGCCGGATCCCGCCGAGACCACCTCGGCGCTTCGGGCGGCGTGGGACATCATCGCCGACCAGCCACCGGTCACGGTCGAGCTTCGCTTCACGCCGACCGTCGCCGGCCGGATCCTGGAGGCGACCTGGCACCCGACCCAGGTCGTGGCCACGGAACCGGATGGATCGCTCAGATGGCGGGCCACCGTCTCCGGGACGATCGAGATCCGGTTGTGGATCCTGTCCTGGGGCGATGACGTCGAGGTCCTCGCACCCGCCTCGCTGCGCGACGACGTCGCCGCCACGCTCGCGCGGGCAAGCGCCCGGTACGCCTGATGCGTCGGCACCCGTTCGCGGCGGTCAACCTGATCAGCGACCCGATCCACGGGTATGTCGAGCTGACCAAGCGGCTGACCGCCGCCGAGTCCGCGGCTGCCGGTCTGGCCGACGAGGACGTCGCCGAGGAGGATCTCCTCGACACCGCCTGGCTGCAGCGGATGCGCCGGATCAGCCAGCTCCAGAGCGCCCGATGGGTCTTCCCGACCGCCGAACACTCCCGCTTCACCCATGGCCTCGGGGTGATGCATGAGGCGGGCCTGTGGGCACGCTCGCTCTACCCGAGCCTGCGCTCCAGCCTGGTCTCGGGCGGCGACGAGACGCCGTCAGAGGGCCTGGTCGTGGAGACCCTCAGGATGGCCGGCCTGCTGCACGATGTCGGACATGGACCGTTCGCCCATTTCTTCGACGACCACGTGCTCGCCGGGTTCCCGGCCCCGCCCGATGCCCGCCGGACGACGGGCAAGGCACTCACCCACGAAGACCTGTCGCAGCGGATCATCGAGGATGAGCTCGGTGGCCTGATCCGGGGTCTCCGGCGCGCCCCGGGCGGCGTCGCCGAACGCGACGCCTTCGCCGAGGGTGAGGAGATCGACCCAGCCTGGATCGCCTTCCTCGTGTCCAAGCCGGCCATCGAGGATCCATCGATGCCGCGCTGGGTCCGCCTGCTGCAGCCACTGTTGTCCGGCGTGTTCACCGTCGACAACCTCGACTACGTGCGGCGGGACGCATACCTCACCGGGGTCGCGATCGGCCCGATCGACGTCGAGCGGCTGCGTCGATACACGTTCGTCTCGGAGCGTGGCCTGACCCTCTTCGAGCCGGGGCTGCCGGCGCTGGAGATGTTCCTCACCTCACGCCGGTTCATCTACCAGCAGGTCTACTTCCATCGGACCGTGCGAGCCATCGACCTCGACCTGGCCGAGGTGTTCGGGCCGTCGGTCCGGGCGATCTTCGGGGACGAGTCGCCTGCCGAGCAGCTGGGCCGCTACGTCGATCTCGACGAGTACGGCCTGCTGCATCAGGCGGCCCGATGGGCGCGTGGCGAAGCCATCGACGACCGCCCGACCCCAGGCGACGGGAACGTGACCCGGACCGTCGCCGCCGCCTGGGAGGCGATCCTGCTTCGCCGCCCGAATTGGCGCGCCGAAGCCGAGATCCGAGCCGAGTACGAGCTGGGAGGCCGGCCCGAGGCCCTCGTCGCCAGCCTGGGCGTTGCGGAACCCGGCCGGGTCGCCATCGACCTCGCCGAAGTCGATGCGCGGCCGGCGGACCCGGCCTCGACCGACGGCCTCCTGGCGCTCGAGACCCGGGATGGCGGGGCCGGCTCGCTGTCCGCCGCGCTTGCCTCGATCCCCGCCTACTGGCTGATCGGCCGGCGCTACCGGCGGCGCTAGTTCGACGGCTTGGTGCGGGCGGGCAGGACCTGGAGCGGGTCGATCCGGGCGATCTCCGAGGACGGCAGCTTCAGCCGTTTCGCGACTGCATGCTCGATCCGGAACGACGCCGTCTCATACGGGCTGAACAGCCCGTAGTGGAGGTGGCAGCCCGTCGCGTGGCCGGTCATCCCCTCGTACCCGAGCAACGTCCCGGCCGTCACGATGTCGCCTTTCTTCACCTCGATCTTCCAGAAGTGCGCATACATGCTCCGGTAGCCGTTGCCGTCGTCGATGACGACGACGATCGGAAGCGTCTTCCACAGCTGCTTGGCGTCGAGTCGCGCGAGATACGGCCGCAGGTCGCCGATCCAGCCCATGACGTGGTCGTAGTGGCGGCCCGCAGCGACCACGGTCCCATCATGGGCGGCGACGATGCGGTCGCCGCAGAACGTGGCCAGATCGACCCCGTCATGGAAGGTCTGGCCATCGACGATCCTTGTTCCCCAGGGCGTCGGCCCGAAGGGCAGCGTGATCCGGGCGTGCGGCAGCGGCCACTGGTAGCCGGTCAAGGTCGCGATGGCTGGGGCCGCGTTCGGTGGCCCGTCCTCGGCGACCGGGACGGCGACCCCCCCAACGTCAGGACTCGCCCCCACCGGGTCTGGGGTTGCCGCACCGACCGCGAACCGACCATCCGGGCTCGTCCCAGCCGATGGGGTCGTCGATCGGTCGGTCTCGCCCGCGACGGCACCGACGCTCGAACGAGCGGGTGAGGCCGATGGCCCGGCAACCGCCCAGCCGATCCCGATGATCAGGCCGAGGCCGACCGCCGAGGGCAGGACGAGTCGGGAACGGCGCGATCGGCGTCGGTATGGGGGCACGGACGATATGTATCACCCGCACACCCTCCAACGCAAACGGTCATCGGCTTGATCGATAGCGAGTTCTTCATCGTTCCATCGACCGCATCGCTACCAGCTGTCCCTACCGTGTTGATCGACCACCTCGATGGATCCGAGATCGCAAAGGAACGCCACCCAGATGGACCGCGACGACTACGACGACGTGCCCCTGCTCTACGAGCGCCTCCGCCTCGGGTTGCCGATGCGCGGGTTCGATGGCCGGGAGATCCCGCTGCGGGATGCGGCCGGCGATCGCCTGTGTGCGATCGACGCCGCCCAGTCGCTCCTGCGCTCAGGTGCCAGCCTGCTCTCCACGGAGTACGCCACGGCGTTCATCGCGGCCGCCCTCGACCGGGCCGGTCAGGTCGAGATCGGGGCGCGCCGGGCCGGCGAGTCCGCGGAGGTCATCACGGCGAAGGTGACGGCCGTGCTGGTCAGTGCGGCCGTCCGCGCATCGGTCATCGCCCGCGGGCCGGACGTCAGCCCGAGTGCCATCAACCGCGCGACCCTGTCCTGGTATGAGCTCAACCGTCTCCGCAGACACGAACTCGTCATGTCGATGGCGATCGACGAGGGCGTACGCCAGTCGGCCTGACGCGATGCGTTGGGGCCGACAGCAGGGCTGAGCGGCGGTAGACGCGGAAGGCAGTATCATCCGCGAGTCCGCCCGTAGCTCAGTGGATCAGAGCGACTGACTTCGGATCAGTAGGTCGGGGGTTCGAATCCCTCCGGGCGGGCCAGTTTCTGGCCGGCGACCCCCTAGCGGATCAGGTCCCTGGGAAGCAGGTTCAACGTCGCCGCTGCCCCAAGCGATCCCGCAGAACGGAGTATCCGTCAACTAACGCAGGCCCGGAGTCGCTCCACCAGAACAACGCACGGTTTCCTGTGAGCCATGGCCGGAGTACGGGGCCATCGTGGCGGCGGAGAGCAGACCAGGATCGTGCCAGCGCCGCGGCATCACTGATCTCGTAGATCCCGTAGACGCCGACTCTGTACGACGACGCGTCCGGCACTGGGCACTCCGAGGGCATCCAGGTAGGACATCCAGGCGAGATCAAGGCCGGCCGCGGCAGTCAGCGCGATATGCCAGTACGGGCGCGCGTTGACCTCGATGACCTTGTAGTGACCATCGCGGGCGTCCAATTTGAACTCGGCGCTGAAGACACCTCGGTACGCCACGGCCTCGATGATCTTGCGGGTGCCAGCCACGGCCTCAGGCACGTCATCGAGCGGGACCGTCACTGCTGCTGACGCGTTGCCGAGTCGGGGTGGATCGATCCGGATCCTTCGTCTCGCCAGCAGAGCGACAAGCACGCCATTCCGATCGACAAAGCCGTCCATGTTCACGATCTGCGATGCGGCGCCCGGGATCCACTCTTGCAGCATCAGCACTGAGGCCAGCGTTTCTTGGCCTCCGCTGATCAATCGGCTCGCCTCCGCACGGTCGCGCGCCCAGAATCCCTTCATCCCGAAACGAGCCGAGAAGCGCTGAGAATCGGTGGGCTTGAGAAACCCAGAGCGGATCTCGGAATCCGATACCGTGGCCAGGTCATCGTCGTCTCGCAACAGGAGGCCCCGCGGTCGAGGCAGATCGAGGTTCGCCGACAATGCCCTGAACCGGTCCTTGTCGACCAGCTCCTCGACGGATGAGCGGCTGGGGACGCTTGCCGGAAACCGCTCACGGATCTCCTCGGGCAGGCCAGAGACCGCTCGCGCCCACGCATCGCTGCACGGGATCAGCACGGCGCGAGCCAAGGGCAGCGAATCCAGATACGCCGCCAGCCGCTCGCTATCGTGGGTCTCCTCCATCCGCCGAGGTGCGGGCCGATACCAACGCGACCTGGTCATCATGTCGTGGGTCGCGTCGACTCCGTACGTCGGGACGCCGCGAGGAGCCAGCAAGCGGAGGACGCCAAGACCGGTCAGATGCGAACCGAGGATGAGGGCGGGAACCGACGACACGGAAGATATCCCTCCGCGAACCGACCCTTCGGACTACTCGGGCCGACGTGATGCCGTCTCCCCGATTCGACACGTGCGCTCGTCGAGGTCGTAGGCCGTGGCGACTGCCAAGGACTTCAGACACCGGCACGGACCTCGCTCGGCAGCCAGAACCACCGAAGCGACTCGAAATCCGCGTCGACGTCGAGCGGTTCCAGGTCGGGCGCGGGACCCAGGACGGCGACCGGGTCCGCCAGGATCCGTGCGGCCTCGTCGAGGTGGGCGGTCAGGCGTGACTCCGGTTCACGATGTCGATGGGCCGGATAGCTGAGCCCGCCCCCGTCGTACCGGATGTCATGCAGCGACATCGGGGCCTCCGGGGATCCCGTCGCATGTCGCCACAGGCCCGTCGCCGGCTCGAACCGATACCACGGCAGGAGGCGCCAACCATCACGCGCCACCAGGGCGACGGCGCTGACCAGGTACTCGAATACCGCTTCGCTGATGAAGTAGTTGAAGTTGACCCGGATCCAGCCGGGCTTGATCCCCTCGCAGCCGAGTGAGATCTCGCGCTCGAAGGCATGAGACGTCTCGATGTCGATCCCGAGTAGTCGGTGGCCGTACGGCCCGGCGCACGAGCATCCACCGCGAGACTGGATACCGAACAGGTCGTTCAGCAGGGCCACCACGAAGTTGTGATGGAGGTACCGACCGTCGTGGCGGATGGTGAACGAGACGATGGATAGCCGCGGCAGGGCCGGATTACCGAGCAGGCCGATCGCCGGCTCGTCACCCCAGGCGGCCACGGCGCGGCTGATGAACCCCTCTTCGAGTTCCCGGATCGTCTCGTAGCCGACCCGCTCCTTGAGCTGGAACGCCAGACCCGCGCGGATCGATTCGATGATCGCCGGCGTGCCTCCTTCCTCGCGGTGCTCCGGGTCGGCCAGGTAGACGTGTTCGAGGGGGTTGACGTAGAGGACGGTTCCCCCGCCGGGAGCGGTCGGGACTCGGTTCCGGAAGAGCTCGCGGCGAGCGACGAGCACCCCTGGCGTCCCGGGGCCACCGATGAACTTGTGCGGACTCAGGACGATGGCGTCCTTGTAGTCCAGCTCGGCGTCGGGGCCAGGACGGTGCGGCGACATCTCGATCTGGACATACGGTCCCGCCGCCGCGAAATCCCAGATCGACAGGGCGCCGTGTCGATGGAGCAGGATCGAGATGGCCCGCGTGTCCGACAGGATGCCGGTCACGTTGGACGCCGCAGAGAACGACCCGATCCGGGTCGGCCGGTCGGCACTCGCCTCGAGCGCTCGCTCCAGACCGACCAGGTCGATCCGGCCGTCCGCGTCCTCACCGATGGTGACCACGTCGGCGAGCAATTCGCGCCACGGGAGTTCGTTGCTGTGGTGCTCGTACGGACCGATGAAGACCAGCGGGCGCTCGCGGGCCGGGACGTGCGATCGAAGCGAATATCGATCGTCCAGGTCCGCCGGTATCCGGATGTTCAGCACGTCCACCAGCTTGTTGATCGCCGCCGTCATGCCCGAGCCACAGAAGATGACGGCATGGTCGTCCGTGCCGCCGACGGCGGACCGGATGATGCCGCGAGCCTCTTCCCGGTACCTGCTCGTCTGGAGTCCCGTTCCCGATGATTCGGTGTGGGTGTTGGCATAGAGCGGGAGGACCGCTTCGCGCAGGTAGTCCTCGATGAACGTGAGCGCTCGCCCGGACGCCGTGTAGTCGGCGTAGGTCACGCGACGGATCCCGAACGGCCCAGCGACGGCCTCGTCGTCCCCGATCACGGACGCGCGGATCAGCTCGACGAGCGTGGTGGGCTCCGATGCGTGGTTCGTGGGATCCGTCACGAGATCAGGCACCCGGCCATCGTAGACCGTCGGCAGGCCGCGGGCGGGCGCGTCCGATCGCTTCCCACCGCTGCCCCTATGCGAGCGCCGCGCGTCGGGCGATCGTTCCGGCGACGACGGCCGCGTCTTCGCCGACACCGAGCAGCAGGGGCGACTTGCGCGTCCGCATGAAGGGAACGCCGACGAAGAAGAGCCCATCCACGATGTCGCTGGCACCGTCCGTCTGGATCGGGAAGCCCAGATCGTCGAACGCGGCCGGCCATGGCAGCCAGGACCGATAGTCGGGCCTGAAGCCGCCGGCGAAGATGACCGCTCCGAAACCGGCCAGGGACACGGTCTCGGGGGCCTGCCCGTCGAAGGGCGCTGGGTCGGGCGTCTCCGGCCGGGGCAGTCCGAGATCCTCAGCGGTCCTGCGGATGAGCTGCATCAGCTCCCCGTAGCGAGCGTCCCCCCACGCGACCGTCTCCGCCAGGTCTGGCGCGAACCGTGCCTCCGCGCCGTCAGCTCCCAGAAAGTGACCGACGAGGGTGACCCCGAGCGTTCGAAGCGTTCGCAGGTCGAGGTCGTGGGGTTTGCCGTGACCCGTCGCGAGGAGATTCGCACCGAGCCGTGCGCCGGGCGACGGCAGCGATGCGACGGTGCCGTCGAGGAAGCCCGATTCCAGTGCCCACCAGTACATATCGCGGCCCGCGACCAGACGCGGCGCCCACGGAGCCTTGCCGCACGCGAGGACGACCTCTCGACCGGCCTCGTGCAACTCCTCCGCCAGCTGGCAACCCGACTGGCCGCTACCGACGACCAGGACGCGCCCGGGCGGGAGAGCGGCCGGGCGGTCGTAGCCACCGAGATCGATCTGCAGCAGGCCCTCGGGCAGCGACCCGGCACCCGAGGGTCGAAAGGGACGTTGGTAGGCTCCGGTCGCGAGCACGACTCGCGACGCGGCAAGGTCGCCGGCAGACGTTCGGGCAACGAACCCTTCGGAGTCCGCTGTCTCGAGCGACTGGATCGCGACCCCCTCCCGGATCGGAACTGCCGATCGTGAGGCGTAGCGCTCGAGGAACGCCACGATCTCATCCCGCGGCATGTAGCCGTCCGGGTCGGAGCCGTCGTACGAACCATCCGGAAGTCGGACCGACCAATTCGGCGTGACCAGGCAGAAGCTCTCCCAGCGGTCGCGCCAGGACTGCCCGATCCGGCCCCGTTCGACCACGACGTGTTCGACACCGTGACGGGTCAGTTCGTGGCTCACGGCCAGGCCCGCCTGTCCACCCCCCACGACGATGGTCCCGACCTGCTCCAGCGACCGAGTCATCGGCCGGCCGCCCGACTGCGCAACGGGTCGCTCATTCGCTGATCCCGAAAGTCCGCACCAGCCACGAGGCTTGTGCCTCGCTGGCATGGTCGAACGCCGCGCTCGGGATATTCGCCGGTCCCGAAGTGACCGCCGTCCACCTCGACGAGTTCCGATGGGGCCGGAGATGCGATCTAGCACCGCACGCGCCACTTCACTGACGGCGCCGGGCATCTCGTCGTCTGGCGACATGGCGAACAGGGTCGGCACGCGAACGCGTGGGGCGCAGGAGAACGGGTCGAAGTCCGGCGCATCACTCGATGCGGTGAAGACCACCCGGTTCGTCCATCCGCTGCCGTACCGCCCGCCGTATTCGATGAACCAGCGAAACGCGGTCAGGGGCGTAAGGGCCGATGGGTTCGCGGACTGGTCCGACGACACGACCGATGACCAGACCCAGGTGTCCGATGGGCGGCGCAGGTCGCCCGCAGCGAGGAAACGGCGCATGGCGTCCAGACGGGTGCCATCCGGATCATCGATCCCAGGTTGATCTCCGAGCGCCGGGACCTGGCAGATCACGGCGCCGACACGCTCGTCCATGGCCGCGACGCCCAGCACGATCCTGGCGCTCATGCTGTCGCCCCACAGCGCGACGCCAGAGGGTGCGGTCTCACCGAGGGAGCCGATGAAACCGATGGCGTCGACGAACCCGCGCGCCTGCACCCAGGAGTTGATCTCACCACGAGGCTCACCGTCGCTGATCCCATGGCCGCGATGGTCGAAGGCCAGGACCGCAAGACCCCGATCCCGAAAGCACTCCGCGTACCGGTCCATCGTCATCGGGATCGTCGCCGAGAAACCGTGGCCCATCACCACGACAGCGGCCGGAGGTCGGTCGGGGAGGTAGAGCCGCCCCCGCAAGGTCGCCCCGTCGGACGTGAACTCGACCGATCGGTAGCCGGATGTCGACGGCACTGGTGTCACCTCGCGCTGTGGTCCATCCCGCCCAGCGCTCACGGCGCAGCGTCCGGATGTTCGTCCGCCGCCTTGGGCGACGTGTCAGATGCCTGACCTCGGGCGACCCTAGCATCAGACAGCGCGATCACCTAATCGGGCGCCAGGATCTTCCGGCGCCGGGGCGACGGTCTGGCGCGGCACGCTATCGTTGTGGTCCTCACGCGTCCTTTCGATCGGCCCAGTGAGCGCGGACGATCCCAAGTGTCGGTTCCCAGGAGGGTGGAGGGTCCTGTTGGAAGAGAAGCGTGCCCCGAGCTGGTGGCCCTCAATGCCGACGTCGTCGGCTACAGCCGCCTGATGGCTGATGACCTCGAGGCGACGACGGCGACGATGGAAGCGTACGCCGGCCTCGTCGAGACGAAGGTCGTCGAAAGTGGCGGGACGCTCGTCAACTTCGTCGGCGACAACTTCATGGCCGTCTTCCGCGATGTCACGGACGCGATGCAGACGGCCATCGAGATCACGACCGAGATCGAGGCGAGGAACGCGACGGGTGATCCATCGCGGCAGACCCGCTTTCGCATGGGCATGGATCAGGGGCCGGTGACGGTCTCGGACCAGCAGTGGTTCGGGGATGCCCTGAACATCGCCGCCCGGATCCAGGCGTTGGCGCGGCCGGGTGGGATCAGCGTCTCGGGCCGGATCTACAAGGCCCTCGATGAGCCAGCGCTGCGCTTCAAGTCGATCGGCGCACGTCGTCTGAAGAACATCCCGGAGGAAGTGGACGTCTTCGAGTTCGAGGACCTGCCGAGCGATGGTTCGTCTGCCACCGTCCAGCGGCAACTCGGACTCGAGTCGCCGACGCTGGCGGTCCTGCCCATCCACGCCGAGATGGTCGACGCCCCGGTGGGCGCGACCGCGGGGATCCTGCGGGCTGATCTGATCCACCGCCTGTCGAGGATCCCCCAGTTACAGGTGATCGACGCGAAGGCGGAACCGGGCGGCAACCGCCGTCCTGTCGCCGCCCGATACATGATCGAGATCGGTGCGCATCAGGCGGGTGACGACGTACGCGTCTACGTCGAGCTCATCGACGTGACGACGATGAATGTCGTCAAGGCCTTGAAGTGGACCGCCAAGGCGGGCGATCTGTTCTCGCTGTCGGATTCGATCGCCGATGACGTCGCTCGAGCGATCGAAGTGGAGATCATCGTGGGGGCGCCCGCCGGTCTGTACAACGAACTCGCTGACCCGGAGGCCATCGAGCAGATCTACATGGGTTGGTACCACCTGACGAGCGGGACTCGAGAGGGTTGGTCCCGATCCGTCGAATTCTTCGGCCAGGTCGCCAGGTCGCATCCGGATGCGCCCTATGGGCATGTGCTCTCCGCTTTTGCCAACTGGATGGGTGTCAGCTCCGGGTGGGTGCCTGATCCGGAAGCGACCTTGCGCCTGGCGCGCGATCAGGCCCGGATCGGGCTGGAGATCGGTGACCAGACCGGGATGGCAAAGACCGTCGAAGCGGCGATCCTGATGTCCCAGGGACGCGGCGTGGAAGCGCTGGAAGAGATCGAGAAGGCCGAGATCATCCGGCCGACCTGCGACGTGACCTACGGCCTGGAGGGGAGCGTGCGGCGATACCTGGGCCAGTGGGAGAAGGCGGTCGACCTGACCGATACTGCGATGCGCCTCACCGGCGTCAACAAGCCCTGGTACCCGACGGTCAAGGCCTGTTCCCTCTACATGGGCGGCAGGGTCGACCAGGCGGCGTCCGTGGCCGAGATGGTCCTTGAGCACCAGCCGCAGAACCTCGAGGCCCTGCTCGTCCTGACGGCTGCCCAGGTCGAGTTGGGACTGGACCGTCGGGCGCGGGCAACGGCCGAGTTGATCCGTGGGCGCTATCCCGACACCGACATCGCCGATTGGCTCGAACGGAATCCGTATCAGAGCCACGAGATGATCGACCGCTGGCGAGGTGACCTCGTCTCGGCGGGGGTCATCGACGCCGATCGCGCTGGCGCTCCAGCCTGAGCTCCTCGGCCGTCACATCTCGGGCGTCGTCGAAACCCTAGGCGCGCGCGTTGGGGTCGTGTTCGGCCCGGAGGCTCATGCGAGCTCCGATCCGACGACGTGGGGCTCGACGTACCCGACATATTCGACGACCTTCCGGTAGCCGAGGCGTTCGTAGATCGGGTATCCCATCTCGCTCGCCTGCAGGATCGCAACGTCGCAACCGGCCACGGCGCCATCGAAGGCGACCCGGCTCGTCATCGCGGCACCATAACCCCGGCCCCGGGCAGCCGCGACCGTGGCGATGCTGTAGACCCCGATCGTGCGACCTGACCGGATACCGAGACCGCTGCTGACGGGCTCACCGTCGGTGTAGCCGACGTAGATCGCTGTCCCGTCGCGACCGATGAGTTCCGGCGCCATCGAGGCCCGGATGAGCTCCTCGGGCAGGTCGAACCCGGCCGCGACGATCCGGATGTGGTCCTCGAGACCAGCCTCGTCGGTCACTTGGCGGATGTCGTGGTCCGGCAACGCCCCCGGCGCCAGTGCCGTCGACAGGGGATGCAGGGCCATGCCGGGCAGCCACGGTCGCTCGGACACCGGCACCAGCCCGAGCGCCGCTGTGGCGGCGATGAACTGGTCATCCGGGCCGACTCGAAGGTTCACGACGAAGGCACCACCGCGCTCCCGCATGACGCCGACGGCCTTGACGACCGACGCGGGAGTCGCCTCAGGCCCGTCGATGAGGACCTGGTTGAACAGCAGGAACGACAGGCCCGTGGAGATGATCGCGATCCCGTCGGCGCGGCGGATCAGCGTGCCGTCAACATGCGCTGTGTAGACGGCCATGGCCTCGACCAGGTTCTCGTGTTCGAGGCTGGCGAGCTCCGTCGTCTCCATCGTCGAACCGTAGCACGGCCCGTCAGACGGCTACCGGATCCCCGGTCGTCACCACCGCGCCGAGCCGAGCGCGGAGTGGACCCGCGCCGATGCGCTCCAGGAACGCCGCCGCCTCCGCGACCGCTCCCGGCGGAAGGGCGTCGGCACCCAGGACGGTCACGGCGTCACCGACCGTCATCGCGTGGTCGAACGGCAGCTTCATCGCGGTCCACACCTTCAGGGCGGCCGTGAAGCCTTCGATCGACTCCTCGCGACGACCCTCCAGCCCCGCCATGGCGGCCGCCAGACCGGCCCGCACGTTTTCGATCCAGGCGCCGCGCAGCGCCGACGATGCGTCGACCGCTCGTCGGATCCGCTCGGCCGCGGTCGGCAGCTGGTCGGCGGA
>CAWGNI010000010.1:0-397703 GCA_963823925.1 uncultured Chloroflexia bacterium | reverse complement strand
GCGCGGCGGATCAGCGCGCCGTCAACATGCGCTGTGTAGACGGCCATGGCCTCGACCAGGTTCTCGTGTTCGAGGCTGGCGAGCTCCGTCGTCTCCATCGTCGAACCGTAGCACGGCCCGTCAGACGGCTACGGGATCCCCTGTCGTCACCACCGCGCCGAGCCGAGCACGGAGTGGACCCGCGCCGATGCGCTCGAGGAACGCCGCCGCCTCCGCGACCACTCCCGGCGGAAGGGCATCGGCACCCAGGACCGTCACGGCATCACCGACCGTCATCGCGTGGTCGAACGGCAGCTTCATCGCGGTCCACACCTTCAGGGCGGCCGTGAAGCCTTCGACCGACTCCTCGCGACGACCCTCCAGCCCCGCCATGGCGGCCGCCAGACCGGCCCGCACGTTTTCGATCCAGGCGCCGCGCAGCGCCGACGATGCGTCGACCGCTCGTCGGATCCGCTCGGCCGCGGTCGGCAGCTGGTCGGCGGACCACACGGCGGCATGTCGCAGCCGACATGAGCGCCAGGCCGCTGTTGGACCCGGATGGCTGATCGATGAGCACGGTCATCGCGGCGTCATACCCGGCTCCGGGGTCGCCACCCTGGGTCAGGACCACCGAACGCACCCGCTCGACCCAGTCGGCCACGATCGCAGATCTTGGCGCTGGACCGACGCAAGTGCGGCCGACGCCTCGACGTCGGCACCGCGGTAGGCGGAGAGCAGGGCCTCGTCCAGTGCCAGCAAGTCCGCAAGACTCGACGGCAGGGACGGCATCTCGCGAAGCCGGGCAAGCATCGCATCGGCGATCTCCCACTCCCCTAGCTCCACGGCGCTTTCCGCGGCGTTGGCGAGCGCGTTCACCTCGATCTCACCGTAGCCGCCCTTGCGCGCGATCGACGATCCCCTCCAGGTGGGCGTCGAGGGAGGCTCGTGGATCGTCCTGGACGAGCTGCACGGCCACGATGTTGAGGCCCTCGGCGAGAACGCGGCGATCCCCTCGCCGCCGGACGATCTCCACATAGCCGCTCGCGAGCATGGCACTTCATGTCGACGCCCGACACGGCCCCAGCAAGATGATCTTCGCGGATCATCGCCCGCAGGAATCGCTCCATGTCGTCGAGCCGCTCGAAGCTGGCCACCGCCTCATCCATCAGACGAAGGCTCGCCTCGTAGTCGCGCTCGAGGAAATGGAGGATGGCGTCCGCCCAGACGGCGCAAGCCCGGACGGCGGGAAGATCGGTCTGGCCGAAGCGCGCCTTGAATCGCCGAAGCAAGTTCGACCAGGTCGTCCTCCCGACCCGCATTGGAACCTGGTCAGGATCGATGTCAATGAGGATCTGTGCTTCCCCGATCTGGTCGCCGGCCGAACCGGCCAGCTCGGCCGCCTCCCGCAGGTGGCGTTCCCGCTCGTCGGGCCGAAGCGCATCCTCAGCGGCGTCCGCGGCGAGAAGCAGTAACGTTCGCCGCTCCGGACCATCCTTCGTGAACGCCAATGCCTGCTCCGCGAACGCCAGCGCCTGCTCCGGAGAGCCGAGCGACACGGCGCGATCGGCGGCCCGGCGGAGCCAGTCGCGCGCCCGGGCTGCCAGCGCGTCCGCATCGGGTCCGGCGGGCGTGGCGTCGAGCGCCTCGACGTAGTGCGCGGCCACGATGCCGGCAAGCTCGTCATCCTTGGCACCTTCGAAATAGCCCGCAGCGGTCAGATGCAGGGCTCGGCGATCGCTCTTCGAGAGCGTGCCGTAGGCGACCTCGCGGATCAGGCTCTGGGTGAATGCGTACTGACCTCGCTCGGGCGATCGTGGATCCGTCTCGACCAGCAGGAACTCCCGTCGAACGAGGTCGCGGAGCCGGGTCTCGAGCGTGCCAGCGTCCTCGCCGGCGACGGCGGCAAGCGCGGCGGTGGTGAAGCTCTTGCCCAGGATCGCCGCGTCCTGCAGCAACCCGCGCTCGAGCGGGTCCAGGGTGTCCAGTCGCGACGCGATCAGAGCTTGCAGCGTTTCCGGGATCTCGAGCTCGTCGAGGGGTTCAGCCAGTTCGTAGGCGGCGTCGCCGACGCGAAGGATCCCGCGATCGGCGAGCATGCGGATCGTCTCCACCGCGTACAGCGGGACGCCGCCGGCCCGCTCCACGATCTTGTCCGCGACCTCGCCGGGCGCGTCCGGGACGAGCCCGTGGACCAGCTCGCCGATGGCCTCATCGGGCAGTGATCCCAGGTGGATCGACGTGAATGCGTGCAGCCCGACGCCCCAGTCCGCCCGCCGGTCGGCGAACTCGGGGCGAGCCAGCGTGACCACGAGGATCCGGTGGTTCTTGGACCATTCGAGCAGGGAACTGATGAAGTCGACCAACCCTGGGTCGGCCCATTGCAGGTCCTCGAACACCATCACGACCGGGCCTGCCGTCGCGAGCCGCTCGAAGAACGCCCGCCACGCCGCGAACAGCTCCTCGCCGCCACCGGTCGGCCGCTCGCCGAGGGCGAGCAGGAAGGCGAGCCGGGGCTCGATCCACTCGCGCTCTTCGGGATCGGTGATATAGGTGGCGACCGATCGGACGAGCTTCGCCCGTGCCTCCTCGGGCACGTCCCGCTCGGCGATCTGGGCGCGCATCCGGACCATCTCGCCCAACGCCCAGAAGGTCACGCCGTCGCCGTACGACGGACAGCGGCCCTGGTGCCACAGGATCGGCTCGGTGAGCCCGTCGGCGTACTTCTCGAACTCCCGGGCCAAACGGGACTTGCCGATCCCGCCGATGCCGGTGACGGACACGATCCGGGACTTGCCGTCGCGGCCCGTCGCATGGAAGAGCTCCTTGAGCAGACGGAGCTCCTCGGCCCGTCCGACGAAAGGCGGTTCGACCGCCATCCGGTTCGCACCGCCGCGATCGGCGACGACTCGCAGGGCTCGCCAGGCTCTGGACGGCGACGTCCTTGCCCTTCAGGTCGAGGCCACCGACCGCTTCGAACGCGATCGCCCTCGATGCAGCACGGTAGGTCGCCTCGCCGACATAGACGGCACCCGGGGCGGCGGCCGATTGCAGTCGCGAGGCGGTGTTGACCATGTCGCCGGTGACCATGCCCTCGGCCACGGAACCGCGGACCGTGGCGGCCTCGCCGGTCAGGACGCCGGCCCGGGCCTTGAGCTGGAGCCCCTCCGCGTCGCCGAGCACCTCGACACCGTCGACCAACTCGAGGGCGGTCCGGACCGCCCGCTCGGCGTCGTCTTCGTGCGCGATCGGTGTCCCCCACACGGCCATGACCGCGTCGCCGATGAACTTCTCGACGACCCCGCCGTGGCGCTCGATGATCGTTCGCGCCATATCGAAGTAGGCGCTCAGGAGCGCCCGGACGTCCTCCGCGTCACGCTTCTCGGACATCGTGGTGAAGCCGACCAGATCGAGGAACAGGACCGAGACGAGACGCCGCTCCGTGCCACTCGACGGCTGGTCGATGGGTCCCTGGGTCGCCGGTGCGGCCGTGGCCTGGAGCGATGACCCGCACTCGCCGCAGAACTTGACGGTCGGCGGGTTCGCGGTCCCGCACATGGCGCAAGTCCGCCCGAGGGCAGTGCCGCACTCGCCGCAGAACTTGCGGCCATCCTCATTCTTGGCCCCGCACGCCACACAGTTCATCGGGAGATCACCACGCCGCATCTTAGGCGGCGTGAGCCACCGGCCGCCAGGCCATCAGCCGTCGGCCGACCTCCGTGGAGCCGTCGCTGCCCGGCGCGTCGACGTCCCCAGCGTGGCCAGGAGGGCGAGCGCGGCCGACGGATCCGCGAGACGGTACCGAGCGCGGGTGACGCCGCTGCCGACCCGGATCGTCCAGGCATCATCGGGGAGTCGCTCGAACAGGTCCTCATCGGTCCGGTCGTCCCCGATCGCCAGTTCGAACTCGGGGACCTCACTGAGCGAGCGGACATGCGCCGCGACTTCGCCCTTGTTGGCCCAGGCAAACCGCACCTCGACGACCTTGTTGCCGCGCAGGACGGCGAGCTCGGTCCCGGCCAGCTGCTGGTCGAGTGCGGCGGCCACCTCGTTCGCCAACCAGTCGCCGAACTCCGGCTCGACGAGCCTGAAGTGCCAGGCCAGCGCGTATTCCTTCTCCTCGACGGTGCTGCCCGGTGCGCGGTCGGCGAAGTGCTCCAGCACGGGCCGAACCTTCGCCTTCCACTCGACGTCGGCGCCCGCCCTGAAGTGGCCGCCATGGCTGCGGGTCCGGGCGGCCGGAGCAGGGCGCCATGTTCGGCGGCGAGCCAGATCCGGTTGAGCCCACCGAACCACCGCTCGAGATCCGGTGCGGACCGACCCGAGACGATCACCACGGTCGTGTTTCGCCGTCGCGACAGGGTTTCGACGACCTCCCGGACGGCGTCGGTCGGGATCGCGTCGGACGGACGGGCCACGATCGGGACCAGCGTCCCGTCGTAGTCGAGGTAGCAATTGCGATGTGGAGCCGTTCGGAACGCGCTCCGGATCGCCGACAGCGGGGGCGGCGGCAAGGCACCCAGGGCCTGGCCTGCCTGGGGCCCGGCGCGGGCGATATCCGCGATGGAACGCTCGGCCCACGCCAGGGCGTTGTTCCGGCGGACTCGTTCCAACAGGGCGGTCTGCCGTTCGGTCCGCTCGTCCTCGGGCATCTCGAGCGCACGTTCGAGGGCATCGGCGGAACCGGGCTCATCGTATGGGTTGACCCGGATCGCCTCGCCCATCTCACCCGCAGCGCCGGCAAGTTCGCTGAGCAGGAGGACACCGGCCCGGTCGCGTTGACAGGCGACGTACTCCTTGGCCACCAGGTTCATGCCATCACGAAGTGACGCGACCCAACCGACGTCCGCTGCGGCATAGAGGGCAGCGAGCTCCGTCCGCGGGATCGACCGCCGCAGGTAGATGACGGGGTTCCAGGTCGCCGTACCAAGCTCCCCGTTGATCTCGCCGACCAACTCGCTGACCTGGCTGCGCAACTCCGCGTACCGCGGGATCCGTTCCCGCGATGGGACGGCCACCTGGATCAGGGTCACCTTTCGGCGCCACTCCGGTCGCGAGACGAGGAAGTGGCGGAAGGCCCGAAGACGCTCCGGGATCCCCTTCGTGTAGTCGAGCCGGTCGACGGCCAGAACCAGCCGACGACCGACGTGGCGAGCGTGAAGGTCGTCGACCCGCTTGGCGACGCCCGGGTCCGTCGTGACGAGTCGCTCCCATTCATCGGTCACGATCCCGATCGGGTGCGCCTCGAGGCTGACGATCCGGCCGCCGACGTCGACCTGGTCCATCCGGCTCTCCACCCCCAGGATCTGGAGGAGGCTCCGCCGGAAGGCACCCATGTGTTCGTGCGTCTGGAAGCCGATGACATCGGCACCGAGGAGCCCCTGGAGGATCGCCTCGCGCTGGGGCAGGATCCGGAAGATCTCCGGTGGCGGGAACGGGACGTGCAGGAAGAAACCGCTGCGCACGGCCGGCTTCGCCGCCCGCAACAGTCCGGGGAGGAGCATGAGTTGGTAGTCCTGGATCCAGACGAGATCGTCGGGGCGCGCCCGGTCGATGACCGCAGTGGCGAACCGTTCGTTGGCGTCTCGATACGCGTGCCAGGTCTCCGGGTCGAACCTGACCAGGGACGGGAAGCCGTGGAGCAGCGGCCAGAGCGTGTTGTTGCTGTACCCCTCGTAGAACGCCCTGCCGACACCGGCGGGCAGTTCGACGGCCGCGAACCCGTGCTCCCGCTCCCACTCCTTGAACAGTTCGGCTCGTCCGGTCGGATCGCTCGAGCCTGCGTCACCGGGCCAGCCGATCCAGAGGCCATCGGTCTGTTCCAGAACCGGCCCCATGGCGGCGACCAGCCCGCCGCTGCTCCGCTCACCATGCCACCGACCCCCGGATCGACGGGCGGTCAGTGGCAGTCGGTTCGAAACGACGACGACGCGATCAGCCACGACCCCAGTATCGGCCCTGACCGTGCATCCCGTCGGATTCCCCCGCGCGACGATCGCCGGGCGCCCCTCAGTCCTCGGTCGCGATCACCCGCATGACCGCGTTGATGAGGGCAAGGTGGGTGAACGCCTGCGGGAAGTTGCCAAGATGCTGCCGCGTCTCGGGGTCGATCTCCTCGCCGTAGAGCTGGAGCGGGCTGGCGTGCGCGAGGAGGCTCTCGCACAGGCGGCGCGCCCGCGCCGTCTCGCCGATCGCCACGAAGGCTGAGACGAGCCAGAAGGAACAGATGACGAACGCGCCTTCCTGGCCGGAGAGACCATCGTCGGTTTCCGCGACCCGATAGCGCTCGACGAGGCCGTCGACGGCGAGTTCCTCCGCGACCGCATGCACGGTCGCGCGAACCCGCTCGTCGGTGCCCGGGAGGAAACCGACCAGCGGGATCAGCAGGACCGAGGCGTCGAGGTTCGTGGCCCCATAGGCCTGCGTGAAGACGCCCCGATCGTCGATGGCGTTGGCACAGACGTCGGCATGGATCTCATCGGCCGCCGCCTGCCAGCGCGCGGCGAGGTCGTCGTCGTCGCGGAGCCGGGCGAGACGCGCGCCGCGGTCGGCCGCGACCCAGCACATGACCTTGGACGAGGTGAAGTGTTGTGGGGCGCCGCGCACCTCCCAGATGCCGCGGTCCGGTTCCCGCCACTGCTCGAGTGTCGCTTCGACCTGCCGGACCACCACGCCCCATAGTCGGTCGTCGAGCTGGTCGCGTCGTTTGGCGTGCAGATGGACCGAGTCGAGCAGGGAACCCCAGATATCGTGCTGTCGCTGATGGAAGGCGTCGTTGCCGATCCGGACCGGCCGTGACCCCGCGTAGCCGTGCAGGTGGTCGAGCGTCGATTCCGTGAGGTCGTGCTCCCCGCCGATGCCGTACATCACCTGCAGCTCGCCGGTGGTCGAGATCGCGTCCGCCAGGAAACTGAAGAAGTCGGCCGCCTCCCAATCGAGGCCCAGGGTATCCAGCGCCCAGAGCGCATACGCCGAGTCGCGGATCCACGTGTAGCGATAATCCCAATTGCGTTCGCCGCCAGGGACTTCGGGCAGGGACGTCGTGGCCGCGGCCATGATCGCGCCCGTCGGCGTGTAGGTCAGGCCCTTCAGGGTCAACGCCGACCGCTCGAGATACGGACGCCAGCGATGGTCGGGCAGCCGCGCGCGAGCCAACCAGTGCTGCCAGTGATGGGCCGTCCAGACCAGACGCTGATACGCCTCGCCCGCATCGGCCGGGGGCGGCGCACCACCCCACGACAACGCGACATACCGGACTTCGCCCTCCTTGACGAGCGTGTGCCCGATCGCGCGGCCGCCCTCGAAACCGAGATTGATGTCCGACGTGAGGGTCAGCCGGACGTCGTTCCCCTCGGCGGCATATGTCCCCTGCCGGTATCCGTCCCCGGCGTACGCCCAGGTACCGCGAAGTCGCCCGTAGTCGAGTGCCGGATCGCAGTTCAGCGAGAGTTGCACCTCGCCGTTGACGCAGCGGACGATCCGGAGCAGGACGTGCTCGGCGTCGTAGTCGGTAGGTGGCCGATGGTGCCGCTCCGAGCGAGTGTCCTGGTGTTTCCACGGACCCATCAGCAGGACGTCGCGGACGATCAGCCAGCCGGTCGGGGTCCCCCAGCTCGTCTCGACGATCATCGTCCCGGGTACGTACCGGCGGGCCGCCGGCACGAACGTGTCGGCTGGGACCGAAGCGGAAGCTACCCGCATCTCGATCGAGCATGGATCCGAAGACGCTCGGCAGAATCCATCCGTGGCACGGACATCCACTCGACGTTGCCGCCCGGAGCGATGAGCGCGGTCACCTCCCCGTCGGACAGGAACGCGTAGTCGGAGATCGGCGGGAATGGCGATCGGCCGTTCGCCGGTCTGTGGCGCTGGGTGCCAGTGGCGAACCGCAGAACGTCGGCGATCGGGGCGTCGTCGGCCAGCTTCCGGCCGTTGCCGTGGCCGTTGCGACCGTGTTCGTGCTTCGCCTTCAGCGTGCGTCCGTTCTGCTTCTTCACAGGGCGGCAGGTCTCCCATGCGTCGTTAGGCAGTCTTGCACGGTCGTACTGGGTGTGCCACCGGCCGAAGGTCCGGTCTGTGATCGCGGCCGCGTCGTCTCAGGCTGAGCGGATTGCCGGGGACCGGGCTACGCCGGCGAGCTGTCCCCGATCCGATGGGCCATCGTCACCATGACCTGCCAGGCGACGTCGGGGTGATCGGCCAGGAATGGACGGAACTCCCAGGCGGTCAGCCCGACGCACTTGACATCGGTCTCCGCGGTCACGGTCGCCGTGCGGACGCTGTCGTTGGAAAGCAGGGCGATCTCGCCGAACCAGTCACCCGGTCCGAGGCGCCGCACGACCCGCCCGCCGACGGAGACGGTGGCCGTGCCATCAAGGACGATGAAGAACCCGACGCCGGACTCGCCTTCATCCATGGCGTGCTCCCCGGCGCGGAATGTGCGGTCCTTGAGTTCGCGGGCGAGCTGTTCGAGCGCGCGGCGGTCAAGCCCGGCGAGGAGCGGGACCTTGGCGAGGATGTCTGGCGTCGCGATGGTCGTCATCGACGCGATACTACATGGCGGCCGAAGGCGCACACAAGGCGATCCTGCGCGGGGCGGCCGAAGTCGCCGTCAGTGGCCGCCGCGTCCTAGCGCCGCGGCGCGGGCACCGGCTTCAGGGTGAGGGCCTTCACCGGGCAGCAGTCGACAGCCCGCTGCGCGTCGTGCATCCGGCCTCGCTCGACCGGTTCCGCCCGCAGGATCGGGTAGCGCCAGTCGTCGAGATCGATCAGGTCCGGCAACAGGTCTCCGCACAGGCCGTAGCCGTCGCACAGGATCCAGTCAACGTTCAGTTCGACGTCGGCTCATCAGGCGGCCTCGATCCGCGCCCCGGTGACCGAGCAGTGCCCGGATCGGGTGTGGTGGAGGAATTCGTCGCCGAAGACGTCGAGCGCGCTGGACATCAATTGGATCGCGCCGTCCGGATGGTGACAAGCGCCCCGCCCGACGACCTGCGCGGACCAGCGCTCGATGTGGGCGATCTCCTCCGTGCCGGCCTGCCCGTTGGCGATCTTCGTCGTCGCGTCGCCGATGGCCTTGAGCCCGTAGAGGCACGGGCCGCACTGGCCGGCACTCTCCTTCGCCAGGTAGGCCATGATCCCCGCCGTCGCCGTCACGCCACAGACGTCGTCGGGCAGCAGTGCGACGATGCCGCACCCGAACGTCAGGCCGTGCTGCTTCATCATCGCCGGGTCGAGGGGAAGCCCCCACACCCGGGTCGCCGGAGCCCAGGTACCGAAGTAGCCGCCGAGCAGGACGGCGCGGGTCCCGGTGGGCGCAGCGAGCCCGGCATCGGCGGCGACCTCGCCGACCGTCACACCAAGGTCGATCTCCCGGACGCCCGCGCCCTTGGCGGTCCCGGCGACGGTGATCAGGCCGGTGCCGCGTGACTCGTACCGGCCGGCTGCGCGGTACCAGCGCTCGCCGAACCGGGCGATCAGGGCAGCGTAGGCGAGACTCTCCACGTTCTGGACAAGGGTCGGCCGCCCGCCGACGCCGCGTTCCGAGATCCGTGGTGGCGTCGTCGTCGGGCGAGCATCGCCGCTGTTGATGTAATGGACGGCGGCGGACGCCTCTCCGGCGACATAGGTGATCGGAGCCAGCACGAGCCGGGCGGGCCGGCGAAGGTCGCCCCTTCGTTCGTCCATCGCCCTGGCCATCGCTTCGCCCGCGGCACGATGTTCCTCGCCGACGTAGAAGACGATCTCGTCCGCGCCGATCGCATCGGCGGCCAGGATCGCACCATCGATCACGAGGTGCGGGCGGTGGGCCATGAGGATCTCGGTCCTTGTAGCTCGCCGGCTCGCCTTCCGCGCCGTTCGCGACGACGACCGCCGGGCCGGTGGCGCGGTTCGCCAACGCCCGCCATTTCCGTCCGACCGGGAACCCGGCACCGCCCCGACCCAGCACGCCGCTCGCCTCGAGTTCGGCGATCAGGTCCCGCGTGTCCCCGGGACCCGGGAGCGCGCCGAGCCGGGCGTCGTGCGAATCGAACCGCTCGGCATTACCGTCGAGTGGCGGTCCGGCCAAGAGTCGGTCGATCGTCTGTGTCGAGGTCAACTGGTGCTCCGTGCTTCGGTTCGGGCGAGACCCGGGGCGATCCAAGGTCACACATCATCGAGGCACCGAACAGGGAGAAAAGTTTCCCCCGTACCTTTTGGCGAGCGCGGCGCCCTCAGTCCGCGCGCAGCAGCTCCACCACCGGAGCCATCGCCTCGAGGGCGGCCATCGTCGGCGGCCAGAGCATGACCTCGACCTGCGTGAAGCCTGCGGCACCGAAGGCTCGGATGCCGTCGGCGATCTCCTCGGCCGATCCGCTGATCGGAACGCCGAGCACGTCCGCGGAACCCGTCATCGACGTCGGCTCGACGATGATCCCGGCCGATCGGCCGATCGTGGCTGGGTCACGGCCGCCCTCGACGCACGCCGCCTCGAGCGCCGCGAGCCGCGGGCCGAACTCGGTGAGATCGCTTCGCTCCTCGACGTACCAGCTCCAGATATCGGCATGGCGAACGGCCTCGCGGAGCATCTTGGGGCCCTTGGCGCCCATCACGATCGGGATCCTGCCGGGACGCGGCCCGACGTGGCCGCTGCTCGAGGTCGTGCGCGGCGTGGAACACGCCCTCGAAATCGGCCCGACCTTCGCGCAACAGCGGGACGATGATCTCGAGGGCCTCGGCGAACCGGCTGTAGACCTTGTCCTCGGGCAGGCCGAAGGCATGCGCCTGGCTGCCGGCATGCCCCGAGCCCAGGCCCAGGACGAAGCGTCCCCCACTGATCTCGTCGAGCGTTTCGACGGCCTTGGCCGTGAGGCCGGGGTTTCGATGGAGCGCGGACAGGACCCAGGTGCCGACCTTCACCCGCGAAGTCGAGGCGGCTACGGCACCGGTTATCGACACGCACTCCCACCACCCGATCGTCGGACCGTCGGTCGGGCGCCACAACAATTCGTCGGCGACCCACAGCGTGTCGAACCCGATGGCCTCCGCGGTGGTCGCAAGATCGCGGATCTCGACCCATCTCGCCGTTGAACCGTCGACGAACGACTCGCTCACTGGAAGGACGAGCCCGATCTCGAGACTGGTCATGCGCGCTCCTTTCGGTCCCTGGGTCAGCTCGGGCCGTGGCCCGCGCGAAGCCGCGGCAGGACGTCTGTGGCGATCCGCTCGAACGTGGGCAGCTGTCGCGCATCGGGCGGGTAGTAGATGACGATCTCGTCCATGCCGAGCTCCAGGATGCGACTCGCCCGCGACTCGAACTCGTCCACCGACGCGTAGCAGTCGTACATGCCGCCGCGTGGGCGGACCGTCGCCTCGTACATCGTGTACGAGCGATGGAGCGTCTCCGGCGCGCGGCCCGCTGGTCGCGAGGATCTCGTCCATCGTCGTCACCCGGCGACGCGTCTCGTCCACCTGGTCATCGAACGCTTCGAGGAACGACAGGCTGCTCCAGACGTCGGCCAGGCGGGCGGCGTGGCGCATCATCACCGGGCCCAGCGCACCGATCGTGATCGGCGGCCGTGGTGACTGGACGGGTCGAGGGGTCATGATCGCACCATCGACCTGGTAGTACGTGCCGTGATACGACGCCGACTCCTCGCGCAGCAGCCGATCCACGATCTCGGCGTATTCCACCAGCCGGGCCACACGCTCCTTCGCGTCCCAATCGGGGATCCCGAGCATCGCGTAGGACGGATCGCCCACGAGGCCCGTCCCCAGGCCGATCTCCAGCCGCCCGTGGGAGACGTGATCCAGCGTGAGCGCCTGTCGCGCGAACATGGCCGGGTTCCGGAACGGGATCTGGGTCACGCACGTCGCGATCCGGATCGTGCTCGTGGCAGCCGCCAATCCGGTCAGCGCGGTCCAGGACTCGAACCACGGACTCGGCGGATTGGTCCAGTCGACGAAATGATCGGGCAGCGCCGCCACGTCGAACCCGAGCGCCTCGAGCCGGACGAACCGCTCCCGTAGCACGTCCCACGGGACGTTGGGCAGACACAGGACCTGGAACCGGGGTGTGGTCGGCAGAGGTGTGGCGGGCATGCGGCATTCTGGCACGCGACCCGACCAGCTGGGTCAGAGCGGCTCGGCTGTGCGTGCTCAATGTCGCAGCCCGATCAGCCTGGGCGGCAACCTCGTCGGATCGGTCAGTCGCGGACCGGGGCCGGCGTCTGGGTCGCGGCTCGAGTGGTCACCTGGTGCGGGCCACCCGTGGTGCGCAGCGCCCGGAGGCGCTCGAGTTCGCGGAGCATCGGGGTGGCGTCGAGCCGATCGATGATCTCCTGGGCCTCATCGGCCAGCTCCGCGATCTCATCGTCATGTCCATCGACGGTCGCCATCAGGCCCAGCGTCGCCATCATCTGGCGATACGGCAGGCCAATCTCGCGGTACGCCGCGATGATCTCGCGGTACGACCGCAGGTCGGCCCCGGTGGGGGCCGACATCGCGGCGATCCCGGTTCGGAGCAAGGCACGGTCGAGGTCCCACAGGCGACCGTGCACGTCGGTTGCATCCAGAGCCGCCAGTGCCCGGACCGCCCGATCAGAATCCCGCGCGATGAGCGCCACGACACCGGCCAGCTGCGCGTTGGCGGGGGCGTTGAGGGCGTCGTTGCTCGCGGCGCGGAGCAGGCCGTCAGAGGCATCCGTCAAGCGGTTCTGGGACAGCGCGAGTTCGGCCGCCAGGCCCGCCACGCCGCCATGGACCTTGGAGTCGCCGAACTCCTGCGCCCACTGCTCGATGGCGGCCACCTCCTCGCTGACATCAACGCCACGCAGAGCGTTCAGAGACGCCAGGTTCCAGCGGGCGTGGGCGGTCGCGACATCGTCCGTCTCCGCGTCGAGTTCCGCCGTCCAGCGCTCGAACGCCCAGTCCCACTCGCCGACCTCGATCGCGCCGGACGTGGCATTTGCGAGGGCGATCCGACCGTATCCTCGGCGACCAAGCCTGGTGGCCGTCTCGACCGCCTGCCGGGCGATCTCGTACACCCGTACCGGATTGCCCTGATCGTGGGCCGACAGATTGATCCGCGCCCGCAACGACGTCGATGTCATCCCGTTCTCATCGGCCAGCTCCATCCCAGCCCGGATGGCCCCAAGACCCTCGTGATGACGACCGAGCAGCGAGAGGACACTGCCGCGAGTGATGAGCAGGTCGGCGACTAGCGGCAGTGCGTCGAGGTGTTCGGCGGCCGGCAGCGCCCGATCGGCGATCTCAAGGGCGCGTGGGTTGTCCTCATGAAAGAAGCACGCGCGCGAAAGTTGTCCGAGCAGCGCGACCCGATCTTCATCCAGCGGCATGTCCGGCGCGGCCCAGCGTTCGGCGGCCGCGTCAAGCAATGCGATGCTTTCATCCACTCGGAAGAAGCTGGTCAGCGCGCGAGCGAGGTGCACCGTCGCCCGCAGCTCCGCGGCATCGTCATCACCGGCCCGACGCATCGCCAGCGCATCTCGCAGGTGCGCCTCCGCGATCTCGGCGGCGCCCCCCTCGTCGGCGGCGACGCCCGCCCGTTCCAGCAGGTCCGCGATCTCCGCCGGATCGTCGGTGATCTTCCTGGCCTGATCGTAGAAGGTCGCCGCCTGCGCGAAGGAGCCCAGCTCGATGGCTCGTTCGGCCGCGGCGCGGAGCGCGATCCGAGCCTGACCGGCGACCGCGTCGGCCTCGGGACCTTCGGGACTGTTGGCGTGCGCCGCGAGGTAGTGGGTGGCCAGAGCGCCGACCAGCTCGTCCGTCCCGAGCGCTTCGAAGTAGCGCGCGGCCGCAAGATGGCCAGCCTTGCGGTCCTTCTTCGCCAGCGTGTTGTAGGCGACCTCGCGGATCAGCGACTGGACGAACACATACTGGCCGCGCTCAGGTGATCGTGGATCGGCCTGGACCGTCAGCAGCTCCCGCCGGACGAGCCCGCTCAGTCGTCCTTCGAGATCGTTCTCGTCCTCGCCGACCACCGCCGCCAGCGCGGGAAGCGAGAAGCTCTGGCCAAGGACGGCCGCCTGCTGGACCGTGGAACGATCCGCCGGGTCGAGCGCGTCCAGACGCGCTCCGATCAGGGCCGTCAAGGTCTCGGGAACCGCCATCGAGGTGAGGTCGCCGACCGGCTGGTAGACGCCGTCCCGCAGCGCGAGTTGTCCATCGGCGACCAGCATCCGCACGGTTTCGACGGCATACAGCGGCATCCCGTCCGCTCGCTGGACGATCGAACGTATCGCGACGTCCGGCAGGCCCGGAACGAGGCCAGCGAGCAGTTCCCGCATCGCCGACTCGTCGAGTGGCTCGAGGTACATCGACACGAAATTGCGCTTGCCTGCGCCCCAGTCCGGACCGACGTTCGATCAACTCCGGGCGGGCCAGCGTGACGATGTAGATCGGAACGCCTTTCGACCAGTCGAGCACGTGCTCGACGAAATCGATCGTGCCCGTGTCCGCCCAGTGCAGGTCCTCGAAGACCATGACCACCGATCCGCTGGCGGCCATGCGCTCGAAGTAGGTCCTCCAGGCCGCGAACAGCTGGTCGGGCTCGAGCGTCCCACCGTAGCCAAGCAGCACGAGTAGCGCCGGTTCGATCCAGCGTCGCTCTGCCTCGTCCGGGACGTTCGCGGCCAAGCTGGCGGCGATCCTCTGGCGCGTCGTCGCCTCGTCGTCCGACTCGGCCAGGCCGGCCCGGCCCCGGACCATCTCACCGAGCGCCCAGAACGTGACGCCCTCGCCGTACGAGGGCGACCGCCCGTCGTGCCAGTAGATGTTCTCGGCCAGCCCGTCGAGGTACTTGGTGAACTCCCAGGCAAGGCGACTCTTGCCGATCCCGGCCGGACCGACGACGCTGACCAGACGCGTCCGTCGTTCGCGACCGGTGGCATGGAACAGGTCCTTGAGCAGACGCAACTCGTCATCGCGACCGACGAAGGGCGCCTCGAGTGTGTCGGCCCGGTTGCGGCCACCGCGCTCCGCGACGACGCGAAGCGCGCGCCAGGCGGGAACGGGTGCAGCCTTTCCCTTGAGGTCCTGCTCGCCGATGGCCTCGTAGGCGATCGCCGCCTCAGTGGCCCGGACCGTGCTCTCCCCGACGAGGACCGAGCCGGGCGCGGCGACGGACTGCAGGCGGGCGGCCGTATTGACCATGTCGCCGGCGACCATCCCCTGGTTGGTGGCACCGAGCGTGACCGCCGCCTCGCCGGTCAGGATCCCCGCCCGGGCCTGGATGGTCGGACCGAGGGCACGGACAGCATCGACGAGTTCCAGCCCGGCCCGGACGCTCCGCTCGGCATCGTCTTCGTGGGCGACGGGCGTGCCCCATACGGCCATGACGGCGTCGCCGATGAACTTCTCGACCGTGCCGCCGTACCGGCCGATCACGTCGGACGCGATCTCGAAGTAGCGTGACAGCATCTCGCGGGTGTCCTCAGCGTCACGCTCTTCGGCGAACGGCGTGAAGCCCGACGAGATCGGCGAACAGGACGGAGACGAGCCGGCGTTCGGCGTTCGAAGCGCCGGCGGCTGTGGACGCAGGCGCCGCCGTCTGCCGCGGGATCGCGACCGCCTGGGCCACACCACCGAGCGGGGTCGCACATTCCGAGCAGAACTTCGCGGCCGGGAGATTCGAGGCCCCGCACGCAGGGGCAATTCGCGGCGAGCGGAGCCGCACACTCCATGCAGAACTTGGCCCCGACGCGGTTCGTCGTTCCGCAATTCGAACAGGTCACCCGGTCCAGGCCTCCATCCAGTGACGTCGCGCCTGAGTGTACCGAAGCACGAACGCACGGGAACCGGAACCGAGTCATCGCCGTCTACCCGACACGACCGCCATCCCACACAGGCGGACGCCCAACGAAGGTGGACCGAAATGACACAGCCACTTCGCACGCTCGGCGCCCTGGCACTCGGCGCCTCCGTCGTCGCCATCGCGGCGCTGTCCGTCCGGTCCGGTCCGGCCAGTGGCGCCGACACGACCACGCCTCCAGCCCACACGATCACGGTTTCGGCGACCGGCAAGGTCACCGTCGTCCCCGATGTCGCCCGCGTCTACCTCGGAGTCACGATCTCCAAGCCGACGGTCAAGGCTGCCCGGTCAGCCGCGGCGCAATCGATGACCGACATCATCGCGTCCCTGAAGGCGCTCGGTGTCGCCGACGCCGACATCCAGACGACGAACATCAGCCTCTATCCGCAGTACGACTCCAATTCGAAGCCACGGGTCATCGGCTATCAGATCAGCGAGCAGGTCAAGGTCACGGTGCGCGACCTCGACAAGGCCGGCGACGTCGTCGACACGGCGACCGCGAAGGGGGCCACGGACGTGAACGGCATCTCGTTCGAAGTCGCCGACCCGGCCAAGGTCATGGACGACGCACGAGCCGCAGCCGTCGATTCCGCCCGCACGAGCGCGCAGGCGCTTGCCGGCGCCGCCAAGGTCACCCTGGGATCAGTCATCACCATCACGGACGCCACGCCGAGTTCGCCGATCTTCTACGGGTACGGCCCGATGGCCTCGGGTGCCGCCAGGGACACGGCCACGCCCGGTCGAGCCCGGGACGCAGGATCTCAGCGCCTCGGTGACCGTGGTCTTCGAGATCTTCTGAGGTCAGTGGCCGGCGAGGGTCACCGACCAGAACCCCACCGCTGGACCTCCGCGTCGAGGTCCAGCGGCAGGATGGCGCCCTGGGCCTCGTGCTCACCCCATCCCTCGCGCGGAACGCGCCACATGATCTCGAACTCGTTGCCGTCCGGATCTGATCCGTAGAGCGACTTCGACACGACGTGATCCGAGGCCCCACCGAGCGCACCGGCCTCGGCGAGGATCTGCGCCGCGTCCGCCAGGTCCTCGATCTTCGGGACCTCCCATGCCAGGTGATACAGGCCGATCGAACCGCGGGGCGCCTTCGGGGCGTTGGGACCGACCGAGAACAGGCCGAGGTCGTGATGGTTCTCTCCGTGGCCGGCCCGCATGAAGATGGCCGACCCACCGCGCTCGCTGGCCACGATCTCGAACCCGAAGACGCGAGCGTAGAACTCGGCCGCGACGCCAGCGTCGCGCACGAACAGGACGGCGTGGTTCAGCCTGGTCACGGGAATGCTCATCGGCCAAGTCTGCCAGACCGATTCCGATTCGCAACCTGTGCGCTCCGGCACCAGGGCCGTCCACGCGCTATCCTTCGAGGCGACCCCAAGTGTCCCCGTGGACCTGTCCGTCCGCGGCCCCCATGTCACCCGAGTCAAGGTGGTGCCCATGAAGGTCGGCGTCGCCAAGGAGACTGCGCCCGGAGAGCGGCGCGTCGCCCTGGTACCCGAAACGCTCGGCAAGCTCAAGGCTGCCGGGTTGGAGATCCTCGTCGAGCACGGCGCCGGTGCCGGAGCGTCCATCCCGGACGACGCCTATGCGGATGCCGGCGCGACGGTGGTCACGACCGACGCGCTCTACGCTGATGCCGACGCGATCCTGCGCGTCGCCAAGCCGTCCGCCTCGGAAGTCGCACGGCTTCGGTCCGGTCAGGCGTTGCTCGGGCTGCTGGCGCCGTTGATCGACCCGGCGACCGCCAAGGCGCTCGCCGACCGAGGGGTGACCGCGATCAGCCTGGACGCGATCCCGCGAACCCTGTCGAGGGCCCAGACGATGGACGCGCTGTCTTCCCAGGCCAACGTCGGTGGCTACAAGGCGGTCCTCATCGCCGCCAACGCCTACGGCCGCTACTTCCCGCTGCTGACCACGGCCGCAGGGACGGCAAAGCCGGCCAACGTCCTGATCCTCGGCATCGGGGTCGCCGGGCTGCAGGCCATCGGCACCGCCCGACGGCTCGGCGCCGTCGTCAAGGCGTACGACGTCCGGCCGGAGACGCGCGAGCAGGCCGAGAGCCTCGGGGCGCAGTTCGTGAAGTTGAAGACGACGATCGATGCCACTGGCGCGGGCGGGTATGCCCGGGAACTGACGCCGGAGGAGCGCGCCGCGCAGCAGGCCGAACTCAACGAAGTCATCGGCACGATGGACATCATCATCACGACCGCCCAGGTCCCCGGCCGCAAGCCGCCGCTCCTCGTGACCGCGGACGCCGTCGGCAAGATGAAGCCCGGCTCCGTCATCGTCGACATGGCGGCCTCGGCGCTCGGCGGGAACGTGGAACTGTCGAAGGCCGGCGAGACGGTCGAGTCCCCCAACGGCGTCACGATCATCGCCCCGGACAACCTGCCGGCCATGATGCCGGCCGGAGCATCCGCGTTCTACGCCCGGAACATCTCCGCACTCCTGCTCGGGATGGTCAAGGACGGGGTCCTCCACCTCGACTTCGAGGACGAGGTCACGAAGGCCACGGTCATCAGCCACGGTGGCCAGGTCGTATCCGAGGCGGTCAAGAAGCTGCTCGAGCCGGCCGCCCCGGCCGCTGGAGGTCCCGCGTGAGTGAACAACTCCTGACCTCGCTGGCGATCTTCACGCTGGCGATCCTGGTCGGTTTCGAGGTCATCAGCAAGGTCCCGGCGACCCTCCACACCCCGTTGATGTCCGGAGCCAACTCGATCCACGGCATCGTCCTGGTCGGGGCGATGATCATCGCCGCCGAGGCGGACAACCCGCTGAGCTATCTGCTGGCGTTCGTCGCCATGGTCTTCGGGGCGATGAACGTCGTCGGCGGCTATGTCGTCACCGACCGGATGCTCCAGATGTTCCGCAAGAAGCCGACGGCCCCCAAGGCCACCACCGAGGGCGCCGACGGCGCTCCCGGCGCCTAGCCGAGGAGCACGTCCATGTCACAAGAGTGGATCTACACGATCGTCTACATCGCCTGGCTGGTCGGCGCGTCCTGCTTCGTGCTCGGCCTCCACAGGATGAACTCGCCGGCCACCGGCCGGAGCGGGAACCAGCTGAGCGCCGCGGGCATGACCATCGCCGTCGTCGCGACCCTGGGCTACCTGATCAGCCGTGAGGGCGGCCTCAGTGGGACCGCCCTGATCATCATCGTGGTCGGATTCCTCATCGGTGGCGGGGCGGGCCTGTACACAGCCCGCACGGTGAAGATGACCGCGATGCCCCAGCTGGTGTCGTTGTTCAACGCGGTCGGCGGCGGGGCGGCCGCGATCGTCGCCATCGATGATTTCATCCGGCTCAACTCGGGCGCGCCGGTCGACACGACGATCTTCGTCATCCTCGGGGCGCTGTTCGGATCGGTCACCTTCTCCGGTTCGCTGATCGCGGGCGGCAAGCTCCAGGGGCTCATCGCCGGCAGGCCGATCTACGTCCCGGGCGGCCAGCTCGTGACGATCGCACTGGCGGTCATCGCCGTGCTCGGCACCGCCGCGCTCATCCTCGGCGCAGCAGGCGCACTGACCCTCGACAGCACGGCCACCATCGGGCTGCTGGCCATCGTCGTGGCGGCCGGCCTGATCTTCGGGATCACCATGGTCCTGCCGATCGGCGGGGCCGATATGCCGGTCGTGATCAGCCTGCTCAACTCGCTCACCGGGACCGCCGCAGCGATGGCAGGGTTCGTGCTCGGCAACCCGGTCCTGATCATCGCCGGCGCGCTCGTCGGCGCATCCGGGGCGATCCTCACCAAGCTCATGGCCGACGCCATGAACCGGTCGGTCCTGAACATCATGATCGGTGGGTTCGGCGGGGGCGACGACGCTGCCGGGGCCACTGCCGGCACCGGCGGCACGGTCCGCGAGATCGGGGCGGACGATGTCGCGATCCAGCTCGCCTACGCCCAGTCAGTGATCATCGTGCCGGGCTACGGCCTGGCCGTCGCCCAGGCCCAGCACGCGGTGCGTGAGCTCGCCGAACTCCTCGAGGCGCGTGGCGTCGACGTCAAGTACGCGATCCACCCTGTCGCGGGCCGGATGCCCGGACACATGAACGTCCTCCTGGCGGAGGCGAACGTGCCCTACCCCCAGCTCAAGGAGATGGACGAGATCAACCCGGAGTTCGACCGCTGCGACGTTGCGCTGGTGATCGGCGCGAACGACGTCACCAACCCGGCCGCACGCCGACCGGGGTCACCGGTCTCGGGCATGCCCATCCTGGACGTGGACCACGCCAAGTCCATCGTGGTCATCAAGCGGTCCATGGGTCGCGGCTACGCCGGCATCGACAACGAGCTCTACAACGACCCGAAGACCGGGATGTTGTTCGCCGATGCGAAGGACGGCCTGGCGGCGCTCACGGCGGCTGTCAAGGAGCTGTAGTCAGGCGCTCGGCACCACCGCAGCGGTCCGCGGGACCGTCGACAGGTCGCGCATCTGCATCGGGGACAGGGTCCCCAGGCTCTCGGCGACGACGATCGCGTCGTCGCCTTGCTGCAGGACGAAATCGGTCGGTGGGTTGACGAACGCACGGTCGCCGCGATTGACCGACAGGAGCGTCGCGCGGTGCTCGCTCCGGAGCCGGGACGAGACCACATCGATGGGCAACCCGACGTACTCATCGGGCAGGGTGACCCGGTACAGCTCCGAGCCCTCGCCGCCGGACACGATGTCGGCGACGAGTCCCGTCAACCCCGGGTAGAGGGCCGAGCGCGCGAGGAGATGGGACGCGACCTGTGACGTGACCAGGAGCTCGCCCACCTCGGCTCGCCTGAAGTGCGGTTCGTGGCGGGGATTGTTGACTTCGGACACGGTGCGGACACCCGGGGCGACCGACGTGATCGCCATGATCGCGAGGATCGAATGCATGTCCGCCTCGTCAGATCCATCGACCGGGAAGACGAGTGCCGCCGAGGCCGAGGTGATCCCGGCCCGGTCGAGGTCGTCGGCATCGGTCGCGTCTCCACGGACGAAGTAGATGCCGGATCCGGCCGGGTTCTTGTCGAGCGGGGCGAGCACGACGATCTTCTGCTTGTAGTCGTCTCCGCGAAGCTCGTCGATCAGGTCCCGGGCCGTGCTGTTCCAGCCGCACACGACGATGTGGTTCCGATGGCCCGACGTCCCCAAACCCTGACCCTCCTTGAGCAGGAAGTCGATGACCATGGCGACCAGCGCGCCGGTGATCATCCCGAGCATGGCGACCCCGAACAGGATTAGCAACCAGCCGATGACGCGGCCGCCGGGTGACGTCACGTAGCCCACGTCGCCCTGGCCGAGGACCGTGGCGATCCCCCAGTTGAACGAGTCGAACAGCGACTCGAGGGTCAGGGGCTTCTCGAGGACGGTGATCGCCAGCGCCGCGATCGCGACGAAAACGATGATGCCCTCGCCGAGGGAGATGAAGAAACGACGGTCCAGTTGGCCGCCCACACGTCGGATATGCCAAGCGATCCGCCGGACGAGCGGACTCGCGAGGACCGGGGCGACGACGGGGAGCTTGGCCACGACCTCGATCGTGCCACAACGCGACCGCCGATGCACCGGTCTGACCGGACGTCTCGACGCGAAGCGCGAGGATCAGCGTTTCCGTGTCATCGGGCGCGGTCCAATCCCGTAGCATGTGCGCGGCAGTCGGTCGAGCCGCGGGGATGGAGGACGGGGATTGGCAACCAGGCAGGCATCAAAGGGCCTCCCGATCCTGTCGGGCGTCCTCCCGATCGATCCGTCGCGGATCAGCGTCGACATCGTCGCCGGCGCGACCCTCGCCGCGCTGGCGATCCCCGAGGTCATGGGCTACACGAAGATCGCCGGGACGCCGGTCATCACCGGCCTGTACACGATCCTCCTGCCGATCATCTTCTTCGCCATCCTCGGTTCGTCGAGGCATCTCGTCGTCGGCGCCGACTCGGCCACAGCCGCGATCCTCGCGACCGGGCTTGTGGCGATGGGTGCCACAGCCGACTCCACGAACTATGTCGAGCTGGCGTCACTCGCAGCCCTGATGTGCGCCGTACTCCTGGTCCTGGCGCGGGTGCTCAAACTCGGGTTCATCGCGAACTTCCTGTCCCGAAGCGTGCTGATCGGATTCCTGACGGGTGTCGGCATCCAGGTCGCGATGGGCCAGGTCGGAGGGATGTTCGGCGTGAGCGGTCAGACCGGCGGCACCATCGAGAAGTTCCTCGAGACGCTCAAGGCGATCCCGTCCGGGACGAACACGGCGACACTCGCGGTATCCGCGTTCGTCCTTATCACCATCATCGGGCTCGGGCGCGTCAACAAGAAGATCCCGGGCGCGCTCCTGGCCGTCGTCATCGCCATCGGAGCGAGCTATGCGCTGAATCTGAGCGCGGACGGCGTCACGACGCTCGGTACCGTGCCCGGCGGCCTGCCGTCGCTGGGACTCCCGACGGCCGTCATGACGTGGGACAACGTCACGGCCCTGCTCCCGACCGTCATCTCGCTCGTCGTCGTCATCCTCGCCCAGAGCGCCGCGACCTCGCGCGCCTACGCCATGAAGTATTCGGACAGCTTCGATGAGAACGTCGACCTTGTGGGGCTCGGCGCAGCGAACCTTGGCGCCGCCCTGACCGGCACGTTCGTGGTCAATGGCAGCCCGACCAAGACCGAGATGGTCGATAGTGCCGGCGGCCGGACCCAGATCGCCCAGCTCACCGCGGCGGCGATCGTCGTCATCGTCCTGCTCTTCCTCACCGGGCCGCTGTCCTACATGCCCAACGCCGTGCTGGCGTCGGTGGTCTTCCTGATCGGGGTCCGGCTGATCGACGTCAAGGGGATGAGCGAGATCTATCGGCTGCGGATGGGTGAGTTCGCGGTCGCGGCGATCACGGCATTGACGGTGGTGGTGGTCGGGGTCGAGCAGGGCATCATCCTCGCCATGGCCCTGTCGATCATCGAGCACATCTACCACAGCTACCGCCCATACGACACGCTCGTCGTCGAATTGCCGTCCGAAGGCATCCGGACGGTACCGCTCACCAGTAACTCCCAGATGTCGCCGGGCCTGATCGTCTATCGGTTCGGGTCTGGTATCTACTACGCCAACGCGACCCGCTTCACCGAGGAGGTCATGGACCTCGTCGAGAACGCGGAAACACCACTGCGCTGGTTCGTGCTCCTCGGATCGGCGATCGCTGATGTGGACTACTCCGGATCGGATTCCCTGCGCCAGGTCCAGGAGGAGTTGGCACGGAAGGGTCGTGACCATGGTCCTCGCCGATCTGAGTCCGGGAGTCCGATCGCTAGCTCGATGCCTACGGGCTCGTCGACAAGATCGGTCCGACGAACATCTACGGCTCCGCCGAGGAAGCGATCCTGGCGTATCGCGCGCCGCCCGAGTCGGCCAGCCCGGCTCCGGCCACCGGCTAGGGTCTGTCCGATGGCCCCGCGACCGACCCGCGAAGCCCTGACGGCGGCCGGCGAAGCTGCGCGGACCGCGGTGCCGCCGTCCATCCTGGGAGCGTGGACGCCCGTCCACCGACCGGCCGGACCCGGTCGATCTGCTGGTCGGACAGGGCAGCACCCGGATCGCCGACCTGCTCCCCGTCCGCTATGGGCGGATGGCCATCTCGCCGTTCACGTTCTACCGAGGGGCGGCCCTGCCCATGGCCGCCGACCTCGCCCCTGGCCCCAGGACGGGGATCGAGGTCCAGATGTGCGGCGACGCCCATCTTGCCAATTTCGGATTGTTCGCCTCGCCAGAGCGCGACCTCCTCTTCGACATCAACGATTTCGACGAGACCCTCCGTGGACCGTTCGAATTCGATCTGATGCGGCTCGCCGCCAGCCTCGTCGTCGCCGGCCGATCACGCGCATTCACTCCCCACGACACGCGTCACATCGTCCACCGGGCGATGCGCTCCTACCGTGATCGGATGGCCGCCTACGCGACGATGCGGGCGATCGACGTGTACTACGACCACGTCGATGCGACCGGGATCATGGCGTACGCGGACAAGCGCGCACGGGCGATGATCGCGGGCACGGTCAAGTCGACCGCCCACCACGACGCGATCCATGAACTGGCCAAGCTCACCGCGGTCGTCGACGGTGAGCGCCGGATCGTCGAGCACCCGCCGACCATCGTCCGACTCGCGGAGGCGACCCTACCGATCGCCGAACGGGCGTTGACTCGATACCGGAAGACCCTCCAGGAAGATCGCCGAGTCCTCCTGGATCGGTACTCGATGACCGACTTCACCCTCAAGGTCGTCGGGGTCGGCAGCGTGGGCCTGGGCGCCTTCATCTTCCTGTACATCGGCGCCGACGACAGCGACCCGCTCCTGCTCCAGGCGAAGCAGGCCGAGGCATCGATCTATGAGCGCTTCCTCGGCAAGGGTCCTGCCGGGAGCCACGGCGAGCGGGTCGTCAACGGCCAGCGTCGGCTGCAGGCCGCCAGCGACATCCTCCTCGGCTGGACGGTCGGTGAGCGCGGACGTCACTGGTACCTGCGCCAGCTCCAGGACCAGAAGGGCAGCGCCGTCGTGGACGACATGACCCTCGATGACCTGGCGACCTGGGGCGAGCTATGTGGATGGGCGCTTGCCAGGGGGCACGCCCGCTCCGGAGAGCCGGCCACGATCGCCGCGTACCTCGGCACGGATACCGAGTTCGACCACGCGATGGCGACGTTCGGCAGTGCGTACGCCGACCAGACCGAGCGCGATCACGCCGCGCTCGTGGCGGCGATCGGATCCGGTCGAGATCACGGCCGAGAGCGGCGTCTGAGCCGCGCCCGGGCGACAAGAAGCGGAGGGCCACGATCGCGACGTGACCCTCCGCGAGGCAAACCGGGGGCGAAGTTCAGGTCAGGCCGCGCCCCCCGGAACGTCCGTGGCTTTCTCCGGATCGCGAGTCTGGAGCACCGCCCGGACGAACATCACCCCGGCGGTGATGACGAACCCGGCCAGGCTCAGCCAGAACAGTGGCCTCGCGACGTCCAGATTCTCGCTGCTGATCAGCTTGCTCGGCAGATCGCCGAGATACTCCTGATCGGCGGCCTCCAGCCCATAGATCTGCGGGACGATATACAGGACCGAGGCGATGACGAGGAGGACGCTGAGGAGCCGAAACGCCCCGGGATCCTCATCGGGGTCGCGGACGATCTTCACGCACAGCGCCCAGAACAGGACCAGGACGGAGAGCGGTGCCGTGATCGGCAGGCCCTGGACGAAGTACAGGTTGGGCATGAAGAAGAGCATGCCCAGACCGAGGGTGATGACCAGAAGCGCATCGCGGATGAGGACGTACGACAACCACCACACGTCACCGCCGAACCGCAGCGTCAGGGACCGCAGGAAGCGGATGACCGTCGGCCGGGCGAAGTGCATGACCAGGGTGAACGTCCAGACCATCGGGAGCACGGCGGCGACGGACAGGACGAGCCATCCAGAGCCACCACTGACCAGCGCCTGGGCAAGATCGTCGGCATTCATCGGGTCGCCTCCGTGGCGTCGGCGGCCGCGGACCGGCCGGTCATCCGCAGGTTGTAGTAGACGGCGAACAGTCCCATCAGCCCGACCAGCCAGCCGGACAGGTAGCACAGTGGCAGGGCGACATCGAGGTTCTCCGAAGTGACGAGCATCGGCGCGATCCGCTCGACGTTCTGACCGGTGATCTCGGTCATCTGGACGCCCAGGAGGTAGGGGCCGATATACAGGGTCGCCCCGAGACCCAGCAGGAGGAGCTGCCACCGGAAAGCGGTCGTCTCGTCGCTGTGTCGGACCAGCTTGATCAGGAGGACGGCGAACGCACACACCGCCGCGAGTCCGCCGGTGATCGGCAACGGCATCCCGGCGACGACGTCCGGGTAGAAGAAGATGAAGCTGCCGAGGAAGACCTGGACGACCATGATGTCGCGCAGGGCGATGTAGATGATCCACCAGAGATCGGCGCCGAGCCGGAGGGTGAACTTGCCGGTCGTCCGGACCATGTAGCCGCGACCGAGGTGCAGCGCCAGGGCCAACAGCCAGAGGACGACGAGCGCGGCGGCGATCGTCCCTTCGATGAAGCCTTCTCCGGCATCGAAGAAGCCTGCGACCTGATCGGCTGTCATAGTGCGCCTCCAGCGGTGTCTTGGTTGGTTGCCGTGGGGATCTCGGTCGGTGGCACGCCCGGTTTCGGGTCCACCGGCCCGCGGCCGGCGACGACGTCGACGACCGGTCCTCGGTAGACCGCGTCGCAGCGGAAGCAACGGGATGCCTCGGCCCGGGCCGTCGCCTCGTCGAAACCGGTCTGGGTCGCGTCGAACGAACCGGGTCTGGAACATCGGCAGCGGCGCGTGTGCCCGCGGTCGCCGTTTGGCCAGGTCGAGGGTCAGGTCGCCCTTCCGGGGCGGTCGGATAGCGCACGGCGGCGAAGATCTCGGCCTCGCCATCGGGTACGCCGGCCAGGTACTCGTGGATCGAGGCTGCCGCCCGTCGCCCGGACGCGACCGCGTCGATGATCGTCTTGGGACCGGACACCACGTCGCCACCCGCGAAGATCCCGGCCCGGCCGGTGGCCATCGTCCGGGGATCCGCCACGATGCCTGCCCAGCCGCTGACCTCGATGCCGGCGCCTTCGGGCAGGATGGATGGGTCCGGCTCCTCGCCGACGGCCACCAGGATCGTCGCGGCGGGCAGTTCGCTGTCCGTCCCCGGGATCGGTTCCCATGGGATCCGTCGCGCGTCACCCGGCCCGCCGCCACCGGCAACACGTCGACGCTCGGGTCTCGGCGCAACGGAGGCCGGCGACGGTGCTGTCGCGACGAACGACCTCGACCGGGGCAAGACCGGTTCGGACGATGACGCCCTCGCGTTCGGCGGCCTCCACCTCCTCGGCCTGGGCGGGCATCTCTGCCCGCCCTCGCCGATAGACGACCGTCACCGGCGACGCACCACTGCGCAACGCGGATCGTGCGGCGTCCATCGCGGTGCTGCCGCCGCCGACGACGATCGTGGGACCGCTGAGCCGCGGCTCCTCACCGAGGTTGACCTGCTTGAGGAACAGGGTCGCGGGGACGACGCCCCGGGTGTCGTCGCCGGGAACGCCAAGGCGCCGGCTCTTCGATGCGCCGGTCGACAGGAAGACCGCTCGGTAGCCGTCCTGCTCGAGGTCGCCGAGGGTGAAGTCGCGACCCATCGCGGTATCGACTCGAAGGTCCACCCCGAGTCCGACGATCCGGGCGATCTCTTCCTGAAGAACGGCCCGCGGCAACCGGTACGAAGGGATCCCGATCGCCATCATCCCGCCCGGGATCGGCATCGCCTCGAACACGGTGACCGGATAGCCGAGCCGGGCCAGGTAGTAGGCGGCGGACATCCCGGCGGGTCCCCCGCCGACGATACCGACCTTGTCGGTCCGCTTGATCGTCGGCGCAGGGACCGGCGGCAGGCTGCCATGTTCGGCGGCGAACCGCTTCAGGGTCCGGATGGCGATGGGCTCGTCGAGCACGCCGCGCCGGCATGCGGTCTCACACGGCGCGGTGCAGATCCACCCGCAGACCGATGGGAATGGGTTGACCTCCGCGGCGACCGCGTACGCATCGTCATAGCGCTTCGCGCCGATGAGCCCGATGTATCGGCCGGCATCGGTCCCGGCCGGGCAGGCCACCTGGCACGGAGCGAGGGGCATCGCCGGCCCGCTCTCCTTCATGGTGCGCCACGTCTGCCACGCCTCGGCTCGTTGGGCGGTCTGCCAGTGGAACAGGTCCCCCCAGGGCGAGGGATGGTCCCGCTTCAACGATTCGCGGGTGACGCTGGCCAGCGGGGACCAGGCGTTCGGTCCGTCGCTCGAGACCGGTCGATCGATCGGCCCCTGCCGTGGTGCCAGGGCCGTTTCGCCCGGTGCCTCGACGAGGGTCATGACGACGACCGGGCATTCGCCGATGCAGATGCCGCAGCCGATGCACTCGCCGACCTGGATCGGGTGCTCCATCATCCAGTTCGCCGGGACGCCGAACCCGGCTGTCTCGATACCGGGACCGGTCGGCCGGGACATGTCGAGGGCCTCGACCGGGCACGTGTCCATGCAGATGCCGCAATTGATGCAGCCGGTGTGGTCGATGTCGATGCGATAGCCCATGAGCTGCCTCCGTCAGATGACGAGGCCAGCATCGATCCGGTCGGGGCGCGCGCCACGCCTCGCCGGGATGGGCCGGGAGCGCTCGAATGGGTAGGACCCAGCGGGGCCATCCGGCCCGGGCCATCGGTCACTCCTGGTCGACGAGCCCCCCTCGAAGCGCCATCGTCGCCGCCTCCGTCCGGCTCTCGGCGTGGAGCTTCTCCAGGATGTTGCGGAGGTGGTACTTCACGGTGTTCTCGGAGATGTCGAGTTCCGCCGCGATCTCCTTGTTCCGCCGGCCCAGCGTCACCAGCCGAAGGACCTCCATCTCCCGTCGGTCAGCGCGTCCACGGCTCGCTTCGTCGGGGCGTCGAGTCCCAGGCGGGTGAGGTGGCGCAGGATCCGGGCAGCGGTCACCGGCGTGATGGCCGCCTCGCCCGCGCGAGACGGCGTCGATCATCGCCCGCAGCTGGGCGGCCTCGAGATCCTTGAGGAGGTAGCCGCGCGCGCCGGCCCGGATGGCGGCGAACAGGTCCTCCTCATCCTCGCTGACGGTCAGCATCACGATGGCGATCCGAGGCGCACGAGCTGCGATCGCCATCGTGGCCTCCACGCCGCTCATCTCCGGCATCCGCACGTCCATGAACATGAGATCCGGTTCGAGGCGAACCGCGAGGTCGACCGCCTCCCGGCCGTTGGCGGCGTTGCCGACCACGTCGTGGCCCCACGCCTTGAGCAGGGACGAGACGCCATCCCGGAACAGGGCGTGGTCGTCGGCGAGGACGATCCGCATCAGGCGCCCCCAGTCCGGACCTGGACCGGCTCGGCTCGACATCGACGTCAGCCGGACCTCGCAGCCTGCCACCTGGGACGTCGCTGCCAGCTGATCGCCGGCGCCGATGCTCTCGGCTCGCTCGCGCATCGCCGGCATCCCGTAGTGCGGTCGATCGGCGACTGGCCAGGTCCGCCCTCCACCCCGTGCCCGTCGTCGACGATCGCGACCTCGAGCCCGGTCTCATGAAACGAGAATCGGATGACGGCTCGACCTGCGCCCGAATGCTTGCGGACGTTCGTCAGCGCCTCCTGGATGATCCGGAAGACCTGGGCTTCGACGTCGGGGGGAACTCGCGTCGACGAGGGCTTGTCCGACGCCTCGATCCGGACGGGGATCTTCGACGCCTCGGTGAACCGGTCCACATACTCCTGAACGGCCTCCACCAACCCGACGCCCGGCACGACCGGGCTGCGGAGGCCCAGGATCGCCTCGCGAACATCGACATAGATGGAGCGGGCGGCGGCGGCGAGCTCGGCGAGCAGGCTCCGTGCATCGTCCGTGCGACCGGCGATCAGCAACTCCTCGACAGCCTGCGACTTGGTGTTGACGTAGCCCAGGACCTGGGCGAGTCCGTCGTGCATCTCCCGGGCGATCCGCTCGCGCTCGGCGACGACGGCGAGTTCCCGAGTCGTGCCTGGAGCCGGGCGTTCTCGATGGCGATCGCCGCCAGATTCGCGAGCGAGGACAACATCTCGACGTCGTCGACCCCGAACCCTCGCTCGGTCCGCGAGCCGGCCAGCAGGAGGCCGATCGTCTCGCCGGCCCGCTGGAGCGGCGCCTCGAGCCGGGCGATCCGCAGTTCCGGGCGGACGAACCGACCACCTCCGGAGCCGGGTTCGGCATCGGGCAGATCCCCGGTGGGTTCGATCTCGTCGACGGATCCGCTCGCCGCCGCGACATAGGCCTCACCGTCCGGCCGATACGTGACGAGCACCGTGACATCGACCGCGAGCTGGATCCGCGCCTGGTCCACGATGGTCGTCAGGACGTCATCGAGGTCATCGAGCGATGCCACGGCGACGCTCACCCGGTGCAGGGCCCGGGCGGATGCCTCGCGGCGCTCGAGGTCGGCGTTGCGGGCGCGAAGCGCGGCGCTGAGTCGGTCGATCCGTCGGAAGGCCACGGTCGAGAAGGTGACGGCGAGGATGGCCACGATCGCGACCACGAGGACGGTGTCGAGCGGGAACAGCAGCAGCCCATCGAGGACGCCGTCGCTGATCAGCTCGATGATCGCGATCACGACGATCGGGACGATGACGCTCAGCCAGCGCAACGGACGCATATGTGCAGGATAGGCGCACGATCCCGACCGCGATCGAACGTCGGCGGCCCTGCTGCACCCATAGTGACCAGGCGGCCTCGATCTGCGGGTCGCAGCACGGGAGGGATCGTGGACACGGACATCGTCGAGGCGGCTCGCGATGGCGACGAGGACGCGTATGCCGACCTGCTTCGTTCGCGCGTCGGGCGGCTGTTCGCCCTCGCGCAGCGCATCCTGCGCGATCGAGACCGAGCCGAGGATGCCCTCCAGGAGGCGATGGTCGACGCCTGGCGAGACCTGCCCGGTCTCCGGGATCCCGAGCGCTTCGACGCTTGGCTGCATCGCCTCGTCGTCCGCGCCTGTCTCGCCGAGGCGAAGAAGGCGCGCCGCCACGTGGTGAATCTTGTCGAGCTCCCGGTCGACATCGCCATCGGGCGCGACGACTACATCGACGTCGTCGAACGCGACGAGCTCGAGCGGGCCTTCCAGCGACTGCCCGCCGACCAACGCGCCCTGCTCGTGCTCCGTCACTCGCCGGTCTCGGAACGCCCGACATCGCCGACATCCTGGGCATCCCGGACGGGACCGTCCGATCCCGTCTCCACCACGCCCACCGGGTCATGCGCGCCGCCCTCGAGGCAGAGGCACGCTCGGCCACCATCAGGGGGACCGCTGATGATCCACCGATCGCGACCTCGAACGGACCCTGGCAGCGTGGCTGCGGCCGGACCTGTCGACGCTCCCGAGTACCTCATCGATTCGATCCTCAGCGAGGTCGGCGCAGACCGCCCAGCGTCGCCTACCGTATGTGCGTCGGTGGAGGCGCATGCGTCTCCGTGCCGCTTCGCCTGGCCGGACTCGTAGCCGTCCTGATCGCCGCAGACCATCTCGGCCAGCATGCTGCTCGAGCGCGACCCCGGACATGGCGCCGGTGGTCTCGTGCCTGTACCGTCCGATCTGCTCGTGTTGACAGCGACGGATGCCGCGTTCGACCAGTCCGACCTCGACGGTCCGCTCGACCGCCCGTTCATCATCCGCCTGATCAACATGGAGGCGAGCCCAGGCGATCACGGCCGCATCGGGGGAGGTCGTGTTCACGGGTAGCCCGTTCGTCGGCCCGGACACCCGTGATCTCGAGATCCCGGCGCTGGCCGCGGGTCGGTATGCGTTTTCGGACCCGGTCCACCCGCTCATGTCCGGGACCCTGCACATCGGAGCCGACGGCCCCGAGACCGGGCCGCCGTCAACCGCGTCCCCGAGTCCGACCACTACCGTCTCCCCGAGCGTGTCAGCCAGTGCGCCCGGTGCGCCGTCCGATCTGCTGGTGCTGACCGCAGTCCGACGTGGCAGTTCGAGCAGTCCGATCTCTACGGTCCGCCGGACCACGCCGTTCGTGATCCGGTTCATCAGCAACGAAGCGGTTCCGCACGGGCTCGACATCACGGCAGCCTCCGGGCAAGTGGTGTTCAGCGCCCCGATCTCGATCGGCCCTGACACGCGCGACCTCGAGATCCCGGCGCTGGCGATCGGCCAGTACACGTTCGCCGATCCGGTCCACCCGAACATGGAGGGCACGCTCCATGTCGTGGCGGTCGCGCCTCCACTCTCCAGCCCCGACAGCGAACGAGACCCCGCCGCCCGCCGACGTCGTCGTCAGCATCGACGGCACCGGGTTCTCGCCGATCATTGACGTTCGCCGGCGGTCGCGCTTCTGGATCGAGCTGGTCAACGACGATCCGGGGGTCGAGCATGGCATCTACCTGCTCGATGCGGCCGGGACGAACATGTTCTCGGCCTGGTGCGATCACCGGACCAGCATCCACCCGCTACCCGATCGACCCGCTGCCCGCCGGCACGTACACCATCGTCGACCCCAGGCACCCCGACATCACCGCCACGCTCACGATCGGAGGCTGTACGGCGCCTCGCCCGACCGTCGCCCAACACCGGCACCTATCATGGGTCGGGTGCTGCCGTTCGAGCCGACCATCGACCTTCACGGGCCACTCGGTTTCATCCTGGACCTGGGTGCGGCCGTCATCGCGGCGCTCATCGGCGGGATCATCGCGGTGCGAGCGGGCCAGCCGGCGATCGTCGGCTACCTGTTGGCCGGTATCGCGATCGGTCCGTTCACGCCCGGCTTCCAGGGCGATGTCGAGGAGATCTCGGTCCTCGCCGAGATCGGCGTCATCTTCCTGCTGTTCGCGCTCGGGGTCGAATTCTCGCTGAAGGAGCTGGCGAGAGTCCGCCGGGTGGCTGTGCCCGGCGCGATCCTCCAGTTGCTCGCAACGGCGACGATCGGGACGTTGGCGGCCGCATGGCTCGGCCTGTCGCCGCGCGCGGCCCTCGTCGTCGGGGCCTGCCTGTCGATCTCCTCGACGGTCGTGGTCCTCAAACTGCTCATCGAGCGCGGTGAACTCGACAGCATCCACGGCCGCACCGCCATCGGCTGGATGATCGTCCAGGACATCGCGACGATCGTCTTCATCGTCTCGTTGCCGCCGCTCGCGGGCGGCGATCCGGTCGCCCCCCTGATCGGCGCGATCGCCAGTGCGGCGGCGTTCCTGGCCCTGGCCTACCTCGGCGGGACACGACTCCTCCCCTGGGTCTTCCGGGCGGTGGCCAGGCTCGGGTCACAGGAGTTGTTCCTGCTGGCGGTCGTGGGCACGGCCCTGGCCACGGCGTTCGTGTCGAGCGCCATCTTCGGGCTGTCCCTGGCCCTGGGTGCCTTCGTCGCCGGACTCCTCGTCTCGGAATTGGAGGTGTCCTACCAGGCGGCCGCCGAAGTCATCCCGTTCCGCGACCTGTTCGCGGTGCTCTTCTTCGTCTCGGTCGGGATGCTCGTCGACCCAGCCGCGCTGGTGGCCCAGGCCCCGACGGTGCTGCTGCTGGTGGCCATCGCGATCGGCATCAAGGGGATCGCGACCGTCGGCCTCGGGCGCGGTCTCGGGATGCCCGTGCGGTCCGCCCTCCTGCTCGGCGGGTTCGTCGCGAATGTCGGAGAGTTCAGTTTCATCCTCGCCCAGAACGCACTCGACACCGGCTTGCTGGACTCGGCCGCCTACAACCTCGTCCTCGGGACCGCGGTCGTGTCGATCATCCTCAGCCCGTTCTCGGTGCGGATCTCCGGGGCGCTGGGTCGGCGCTGGGAGGAACGACAAGCGGCCCCACCGATCCCCGGGGATCCAGCCGACACTCGTGGCGAACGGCTCGGTCACGTCGATCCGTCGGCCGCCCGCCCCGCGGTCGTCATCCTGGGAGCGGGCCGGGTCGGGCGCGTCGTGGTGCGGGCGGTCCGCGCGCGCGGCTTCCGATGCGTGGTCGTCGATCGCGACCAGCATCAGCTCGAGCGGGTCGCGCGACTTGGCGCGGCGACGCTCTATGGTGACGCCGCCAGCCCCCGGATCCTCGCCCGGGCCGAGCTCGATCAGGCGCGCGTGCTCGTGGTCGCCGTCGGCGACCCGTTGACGACGCGCCTGGCCATCGAACGCGCGCTTGCGATCAACTCCCGGCTGCAGATCGCCGTGCGAGCCCGAGGCCGTGCGGAGATCGACCAGCTTCGCGATGCCGGGGTCGGTCGGGTCGCCGATCCGGATGCGGAAGTCGCGTTCGAGCTGACCCGCCATGCCTTGCAGCGGATGGGCGTCTCCGGTCCGGAGTTGTCGGGCATCCTCGTCGGGCTCCGACGCGACGCCTACGGACGCTGATCCGCTGGTTGACCGGGCGCTTGCTCTCAGAGCCGATCACCCGGATCCCGCCCGCCTCGCGCGTGTCGGCGCCCTGGGTGCCGCCATCGGGCTGCAGGTCGCGGCCGAGATCCCTAGCGGGCAGCCTGGTTCCGGGCGCGCCGGAAGGCGACGAACCCAAGCGAGCCGAGCAGCACGACGCCGAGCAGCGCCAGCACGGCTGTCCACGGGACCGATGTCCCCCCTGGTGTCTGGTTGACCGCGGTCACCGCGGGCCCCGAGCCAGGTTTGGTCGTGGCGGCAGCGGTCCGACCACGAACGTGAGATCGGTTCGCTGCGTGGAAAGGCCCTGGACGTCATCGACGAGCGCCAGCGCCACGTGATAGGTGCCCGGCTGGAGGAGCGCCGCGAGCGGTACCTCGAGGCGAGTCGCGGTGTGGGCGTAGATCGTGTCCAGCGCGATGCTCGTCTGGCTGACCAGGCTCCCGGCCGCGTCGCGCAGCTCGAAAGCGGCGACCGGCCTGAGCCGGACGTTGCCGCCGTTGTCGAGCTCGACGGCCACCACCGACCGGCCGGTCACGACCGCGTGGCTGGCCTCCCCGATGGCGAGCGCCGGCGTCCGAGGGCCGGGTACGGTGACGACGACCGCGACGGCCTGGCGGACGAAGTGCTCGAGGCCGATCGCTCCGCTGCCCACCACCGGCTGGTCATTCTCGATCACGATGCTGCTGATGTACTCGCCGCCGGCCACACCGTCCGGCACCGTGACGCTAAAGGCCCGGCGCGAGCGCACCCCCGACGCCAGCTCGATGACATCGGTCGGGTAGCGAAGCCAGGTCGTGGTCCCGGTCTGGGGCTCGCCGCGCAGCCGCCCGCCGTAGCCGCCGTTGGTGATGGTGTAGACATCGGCGGCGTAGGTCGCCACCGCCAGGTCGGCCGGCCCGTAGTTGACGAGAACAACCGCGAGGGTCCGGCTCTCGCCCGGCCGCATGGCCAGATCGAAGTAGGACCCTGCCTGGCCGACCGGCAGCACGGAGAGCCGGACCGGCGCGTCCGACGCGAGCGCCACGCCGGGCAACGCGAGAACGAGGAGCAGCGGCAGCAGGGCGAGCGACGAGCCGCGCCGTGGGCGCAGGCGCGCGACCAGCATGGTTACGGCGTCGCCGAGATGGTGGTCGTCAGCGTGCCGGTGTACGTGCCGACCTTGCTCTGGCCCGGGATCGTGAGCGTCACGCCGAGGTTCTGGGCGTAGGTGCCGTTGCCAAAAGCGGCGGTCGCGCGGATCACCTTGAGCGGGGCGGCGAGCGAGCCCCAGACGATCCCTTCGATCGGGATCTGCGGGCCTGTGGAGGCGACGAGGGAGACGGGCTGGCCGGCGATCAGGGTCGGCTGCTCGGCGGAGGTCAGGGCGAAGTTGGCGGCCGGGATGTCGGTTCCAGCATTGGCACCGGTGTACACGAAGTCCGAAGCCTGGATCGTGACGCTCCAGCCGAGCGCAGTGCCGCGGCTGTCGTCGGCGGTCACGACCATCGTCCCGGTGACGTCGTGGGTCGCGTTCTCGTAGGCGACGGACGGGAGGGTCAGATTCGCCACGCTGGCGGACAGCCCGCCGCCCGCCGTGATGGCCTGGGTCACGGTGTCGGCGGCGAAAGCCGGTCCCGCGAGTGTGCCGACGAGCAAGCCGGCCGTGCCGACGGCCAAGGCCGCGCGTCGGCGGATGGAGATGGTGCGCATGGGAACGACCTTTCTGAGGCAGTGGTGGGGCTCGAAAGCCACTCCAGGTGAGGCCAGCGTGGTCGTTCAGGAGAAGTGCGCGCGGCAGTGCCCGTGGACTGCCCGTGATGACCACAGTGGGGGTCTGGCGACCGCTGGTCTATAGGACGGATTCCGCCGGTCGGTACCCATCACCCGCCCGGCGAGGGATCGCGAGTCCTCGACGACGGCCGGACCGGGACTCCATGGTCAGGAAGGCGGGGCGCACGCCATTGACCAGCATCCCGTCCGCAGAGAGCGAGGCACCGGTGACCGGCGCCACCGACAGGTCAAGAGCGGACCAACCGCGGCACCAGAACGCTTGCCTGAGGTCAAACTCACCCGCCGTCCGCCGGCACTGGCAACGACTCGTCCACCAGCGGCGATCCGGATCCGCTTGTTGATCCGGCCCTTCGACTCGTAGCCGGTCACCCGGATCTGCCCGACCTCGCTGGTGTTCGCGACGTGCGTCCCACCGTCCGCCTGCAGGTCGAGCCCGACGATCTCGATCGTGCGGATCTGCTCGATCCCGGGCGGCAGAAGGTTGACCTTCGTCCGGATCAGGTCCGGGATGGCGAAGGCCTCGTCGCGAGGCAGGACCGCGACTCGGACGTCCCGCGCGGCCGCCAGCTCGGCGTTCACGGTCGCCTCGATGGCGTCGACGAGGTCCCCCGACATCCGCTCGAACTCGAAGTCCATTCGACCCGGATCCCGGCTCCATGTTGCCGCCGGTGACGAGTGCGCCGTAGTCGCGCCAGACGACGCCGCACAGGGCATGGAGGGCCGTGTGGGTGCGCATCAACGCAAGGCGCCGAGCCCAGTCGAGGTCGACCCGGACCACATCACCGACCGCCGGCGGTTCGCCGCCATCGGGTTCGAGTTCGTGGACGATCTCGCCACCGACCTTTCGGGCGCCTCGCACCGTCCATGACCGACCATCCGACGCACGGATCACGAGACCCCGGTCCGACGGCTGCCCACCGCCGCCCGGATAGAAGACGGTCCGGTCCAGGACGAGCTGCGTCGCATCCGACCCGACCTCGGCCGTGGCGATCCGCGCCTCCGTGGCACGCAGATAGGCATCCGAGTAGCAGAGCTGCTCGCCGGTCGCCGTCACGCCGCGGCCCGCGATCCTCATTGGACGACGAGCGTCCCGACCATCGTCGGGTGGACCGTGCAGACGAATGCATACTGGCCGGCGTCGAGCGCCGGGACGTCGTAGGTCCGGGTCTCGATCCCGTTGAAGATCGTCCCCTTGAACAGCTCCGCGCCGGTGGCGCCACCCTGATGGATCGAGACGTTATGCGGGGTACCAGCGTCCTTGTTCTCGAACTGGATCTGGAATGGGACGCCGGCCGGCGCAGTGACCGTCGTCTGCTCGTACTGGATATTGAGCGCGCTGATCACCACGACGTTGAGATTCGCGGACGCGCTGGGCTCGGCCGAACCGGCAGCGCTCGGAGCCGGCGTCTTCGATGGCGCCGGGGCATAGGTCCATCCGGCGCTGGCGCTGGTACAGGCGGCGACGATGGCCGCCGACAGGACGGCGACGGACAGGATTCGCGCGTGTCGCATGGGCAAATCTGACCTCTCCAGGGGCGGGGTCGGGCTCGTTTCGGGTGTGCACTGGGAATCTACCGCGCCGGACGGCTCGTGTCAGGCGGGTCGTGCAGGGTAGATGCAGTGTCGTCCGGGTGGGGTCCTGGTACTCCTGAGCCATGGCCCCCCAGTACCATCAGCCCGGTTGTGGAGCGTCGGAGGTTGCTCGTAGGCTCGCTGTCCACCCCTGCATGGGGATGCCTACCGCACCGCAGTCCGGAGCCCGACCATGATCAAGGACATCGCCACCCGCACCCGCCGAATCGCCCTCACCGTCGGCCCGCTGGCAGCCATCGCGCTGACCCTTGCGGCCGGCATGAAGTGGTAGATCCAGACCGCATAGCCTTCACCGTGTCGCCGGAGCCCATCCGGCGGGACGGTTCGCGATCCCCTTCGAGACCCGGAGACCTCCCTCCGGGTCTCGCGGCGTGTCTGGGGTTCCCGGACGCCTCGGAGCGATGCGTCAGCGTCGCTCGGTCAGCCCGAGCCGGATGGCCACGGCCGCAGCTTCGACCCGTCCGGACACCTCGAGCTTCGACAGGATGTTCCCGACGTGGACGCCGACCGTCTTCTGGCTGATGAACAATCGCTCGCCGATCTCGCGGTTCGTCCGGCCCATCGCGACGAGGCCCAGCACCTCGCGCTCCCGCCCGCTCAGACCGAACGTATCGGGGTGTCGATCGGTCGTCCGCGGACTGCCCGCGACAGCGAGGACGAGGCCTGACCGTCCATCTCCGCCGGTCGCGCTCGGATCCGCGCTGGTCCCACTTGCGTCGATCGGGATCGCCCCGGCGGGTGGTGCATCACCGACGAGGACCGCATCGACGGTAGTCGGCACGACGATCCGAGCGCGTCCCGCCAGCTCGCGGAGTTCACGCAACAGTGGACGCGCGCGGAGCGCGACCGCACCGTCGACGGCGGCCAACAGCGGACGCTGCGCGGCAGCACGACCGGAGCGTCCGGTCCGGCTGGCCAGGTTCGCCTCGGCCTGGCGCCAGCGGGCCAGTGCCTCGTCGTATGGCGCCTCGAGGCTGGACCACGTGTCCGCGACCCGACGCCAGACCGTTCCGTCGTCGTCTCCTTCGAGCCGGCGCTGATAGGCGCGAGCGGTCGCCAGCGACGCCTCCGCCACCCGACGCGAACCGGCGGTAGCCGGGGCGCCGCTCGCTTCGACGATCCCGGTCGCCGCGTCGATGACCTCAGCGGTCCGCGATCTGGCGGCAGCCAGCGGCGCCAGCAGACGACGATCGCGAGCCTCGGCAGCGGCGGCCGCATCGACCTGGGCGACCATCGCCGCCATCCGCGCCGCCAGGACCCACTCCTCGGTCGATCTCACACTCGCCCAACCTCGTTCGACCGACCGCGTCGCATCGCCGATGTCGCCACGCCACAGAGCGAATGACGCCGATGCGAGGTAGTACGGACCAGCCAGCTGCGGTTCGCGGACGGCGGCCAGCTCGAGGGCCGTCTGGCCGAGCAGTCGCGATGCCTCTTCGCCGGCGTTCGTCTCGATCTCGACGGCAGCGAGGACGAGGATCGCCTCGATGTAGACGACACCGACCGTCAGCCAGCTCATGGCGCGAAGACTCATCTGACGCGCCTCCGGCCAGCGGCCGAGGAAGAACAACGTATCGGCGACGTTGCCCGCGAGGGCATTGCCGTAGACAGCCTCGAGGCCGACACGCCGGGCATCCTCGATCGCCGCATAGGCGACCTCGACCGCCTCGGTCCGACGACTGACGAGATCCAATACCGTGGTCAGGTTCGCGCGGACCCGGAACAGCGCTTCGTGGTCATCGAGGTCCTTTGCCTCGATCTCCGCCTGCCGCAGCAAGTCGATCGCGGCGGCGGGGTCACGACCCCAGGCGAGTGCCACCGCGAGCGTTGTCGTCGCGTGGACCTCCTGGCTTCGGGCGACCGGATCGCAGGACCGGGCGATCCGGATCGCCTCGCGGGCCAGGCCCTGGCTCTCCGAGAAGACCCCGTCGAGCATCTTGAGCTGCGCCAGCGTCGCCAACGCCGTCGCGCGTTCCGGGGTCGGTTGGGCAGGCACCAACTCGACGGCACGACGCGCGGCGAGCATGGCGCCGGCCGGGTCGCCGGCGGCCCGACGGATATAGGCAAGACGATCGTGGAGCAGGCCGAGCCGCACCCGGTCCCGACGTGCGTCGAAGCCGGATACGGCCGCCTCGAGGAAGCTCGTGGCCCGTGCCGTTCGGCCGACCGCAAAGGCGGCCTCGGCAGCTCGGACCTGCAACTCCGCCACGTCGGACGGTCGGGTCGACTTCCGTCTCGACGTCGCGCTCGCCGTACGGCCGAGCGGCAGGGAGAGCGCCAGTTCGAGACTCTCGAGCTCATCCGCGGCCGCATGGCGGCCACCCGCGATCGATGCCGCCTCGATCGCCGCCGCTCGGGCAGCCGCGGGGTCGAACGCCGCCAGCCAGTGCCGAGCGGCCGCCGCCGGGTGCCCGGCGATCCCGACGGCGATGGCTTCGTGGTGCCGGGCCCGGGCGATCGGCAGCAGATCCAGGGCGATCGCCCGCCCGATCGACGCATGACGGAACCCGATCACTCCGTCGATGTCGACGAGGAAGCCGTGCTCGAGTGCCTCGTCCAGGCCGGCCCGAAGATCGGCGTCCAGGATGCCGTCCCCACGGCGTGGGCTCGTCACCGACCGCGGCGCGCCTCGATCCGCCCCAGCCTCATATGCAGCCGCCACCGCCGCCAGCTCCTGCGACGTCAAGGGCCGCTCAGCCAGTGATACCAGGCGGGCCATCCGCCGACACTCGGCGGAACGGATGGCCATCCGGGCGACGACGATCTCGTCGAACGATCCGGTCAACGATGCGCTCGGTAGCTCGCGGCGGGCCGCGAGCAACTCCTCCGCCACCAACGGCGAACCGCCCGACCGTTCGGCCACGAGGAGGAGCAGGCTGGCCGAAGCTCGCTCGCCCTGGATGCCCTCGATGAGCGCCGCCAGCTCGTCGCGGTCGAGCGGGGCCAGGTCGAGCCGTTCGATCGAACGGGGTCCGGTCGCGATCGCCCTGAGGTCGTCCTGCCACGGATGATCCCGGACGACGACATCCGGCTCGTACGTCCCGATGATCACCAGTCGCTGCTCCCGAGCGATCCGCGAGAGGAACGTGACGAGCGCCCGCGTGGCCGCGTCCGCATGGTGGAGGTCTTCGAGCACGAGGGCGACCGTGCGCTCCTCCCCTGATCGGCCGAGCAGGCCGAGGATCCCTTCGAGGATCCGTGCCTGGCGTCGTTCGGGGGCCGTGACGCTCCGATCCGGGACCCAGCCGGCCGACTCGGCCAACCGCAGGCCGATGTCCGGCATCAGCCGCGCGATGTCCGATGCCGACGCACCCAGCCGATCGACGAGCGCCTGGGTCGGCAGCGCCCTGAGGGTCGGACCGATGGCCCGGATCAATGGGCCGAAGGGCTCGTCGCCGCCCGCCCACGCTGTCGCGCGAAGGACCGTCATCGGTTCGGGCGCCGCATCGATCCGCGCGATCGCCTCGTCCAGGAATTGAGTCACGCCGATCCCGGAGGTCCCGCCGATGATGACCGTCCCGGATCGTCTCCCGACAGCATCATCCAGGCGAGCTGCAAGTCGGCCGAAGGCGGCGTCCCGCCCGACGAAGCGCGTGCTGGTGTACCTGACAGGCATTCCTCATTCTAGAGGCGGTCACACCCCTGTCATCGCGTCTCTTCGCGTCTCCTCGCGTCGGCTAGGCTGGCTGCGATGTCCGAAGCGCGCCGAGCCCCACACCCCAGGAACGACCTGAATGAGCTGCCCGGCGCGGAATGGCTCTACTTCACCAAGTCCATCCTCACGACCGCCTATCCATCCGAGCTCGGTCATGCCGCCCGGCGGGCACATGGCGCCAACAAGCCGCCGCGCCTGATGGCTCGTCTGATCGAGTTCTTCAGCCGGACCGGTGACCTCGTCCTCGATCCATTCGCCGGTGTCGGCGGGACGCTCCTCGGTGCGTCGATCTGCCGTGGTCCCCGGCGGGCCGTCGGGATCGAGCTCGATCCTCGATGGGCGGAGGTGTTCACGTCCGTCGTCCGGGACCTGTCCGCGGAACGCGGGGGTGCCGGGCCGGCGATCGCGGATCTCGGCACAGCGGACCCCGGCGGGCCACGGACGTTCGATCCCAGCGCGGTCGAACTTCGTGTTGGGGACGCCCTGGCCGTCCTGCCGACCCTGGCCGACGAGTCGGTCGATCTCGTTGCGACCGACCCGCCCTACAACGTCCAGCTGCCGATGACGATGGCCGGGGGTGCACTGGCCAAGGATCATGCCAATCGCCGGACCGACTACGCGATGGTGAGCGACCTTCCGGATGATCTCGCCAACGTCACCGACTACGCGACCTTCCTCGGCCGGATGGGTCTCGTCTTCCGCGAGTTGCACCGTGTCCTGCGTAGCGGGCGGTACGCCATCGTCATCGTCCGAGATGCCTACCAGGACGGACGGTATGTCTTCACCGGATCCGATCTCGCCGCGCGGGCGAGCGAGGTCGGGTTCGTGCCGAAAGGCGACCTCATCTGGTACCAGGCCGGGACGCGGCTACGCCCGTATGGCTATCCGCGAACGTTCGTCCCCAACATCGTGCACCAGCACATCCTGGTGCTCCGCAAGGAAGGGCCTGGTCAGGCTCGCCGGCGACGCGCTTCGAGGTAGGCGTCGAAGACGTCGCTGTCGACCTCGCTGTCGGACTCACCCATCGTCCAGCTGTCGGCCGCGGTCGGCATCGTGGCGACCGGGCTCTCCGGCTCACCGCCATCTTCCTCGACGATCTCGCCCAGCGTCATCTTGTGCAGCCAGCCTTCCCGACCATCCGGGCAGAGCACCAAACGATAGGCGCCATAACTGTCGAGCACCTGGATTTCGTCGCCCTGGTCGAGGTAGCCGATCTCGGCACCACGCAACTCATCTGGAGAATCGAGGAGGCGCACGACCCGGTATCGGATGAACCGCCGTTCACGTCCGTCGAGTGGCCCCACCAGTCCTTCGTCGAAGGTCAGTCGAGGGCCCAACTCGACGCCGTCGCGGATCGGGTCGGCCTTGCGTGCCTGCAGGAGGGACGGCCGACGCCAGCGCGGCAGCAGCGCCTCCTCCTCGGCGGTAAGACCAGCTCCGAGGTCCGCACTGCCAGCATGGTCGTCGCGGGGCAGCGTCGCCACGCCGGTCGCCGCGGCCAGGGCGGTCTCGGCGAGCATCTCGTCCGACAGCTCATCCTCGCGTCGCCGGCGACCGAAGAGCCCGAGCCCCATGGCCAACGTCACGGCGCCGGTGGTGGTCACCAGCGTCGGGGCGAAGCCGAACGTCGGCAGGGTCGGGGCCGGGAGACCGAAGGTCCCAAGGACCGCTGCGATCGGTCCGATCGGACGACCGCCAGGGTTCGAACCGGTCGGACCATTCGTGCCACCGGCCGCGGATCCAGTCGGTGGCGAGCCGCCTCCGGATCGATCAGGGGAGGAACCCGGATCCACGCCGGCGATCACTGGTGGCAGCTGACTCGGCGTCGGGGTCGGGCCGACCTGATCGGGGAGCCCGGCGGGCGGCGGGGTCGGCGTCGGGGTGGGAGTGGGCGTCAGAGTCGGGGTCGGGGTGGGGGTCGGGGTCGGGGTGGGCGTCGGGGTGGGCTTGGGCGTGGGCTTCGGCGTTGGGGCGACCTTCGGGGTCGGCTTGGGGGTCGGCTTCGGGGTCGGCTTGGGGGTCGGCTTGGGGGTCGGCTTGGGGGTCGGCTTCGGCGTCGGCTTGGGGCTGGCGACAGCGTTGATGGTCAGGGACCCAGCATCCAGGACCGCATCACTTCGGCCTCGGGCATGTGCGTGGATCGTGACACCGTACGTTCCCTTCGGCAGCTGGCCCGTCCACGCGAAGGTGACGCCGGATCGCCAGTCGCCGCCCGGAGTCCGGGACATCGCGTGACTCGTCGTCCCGATGGCGACCGAGACCGATTCGGCTGGCGCACCGGTCCGATTCTCGTAGACGACGGAGATGGTGATCTTGGTCGCCGTCGTCCCGGTTCGTGGCGAAACGACGGCGTCGGAAAGCTGTGTCCTGTTCGACTCAGCGGAAGCAGGCACCGCGAAGAGCGCCAGCAGCAGTCCGGTGGCAGCGAACGCGCACAGCCAGGACCACGCGTCGCGCGCCCTTCGATCCCGTCGTTGCATCAGTTCGAACTGCCTCCCAGCACGGACGCATCGGTTCCGTCGCCCGATCATGTCCGGCCGCGAGGGCGTGGGCAATGGTACGGGGGTCCGGTCCGGAGACCCGACGGGCAGGCCCTTTTGCCGAATTCTCAGGTGCGCCTACGCACCGCTCGTGGGTCGGTCCGGAGCGGTCCGGACCGGCGGGTGGGCCGACCGCCGAGGGACGACTGGGCAGGAATGATCATTGGCTTGACGGATGCCGAGCCTCATCCTCTGGTCATGCATCCGACCCCCAGCCGCCGATTCCCCGCCGGTCCAGGGTCGCTCGTCGGCGGCGTGATCGTCGGTGCCGGTCTTTCCCTGAGCCGGCCTGTGCTTCGCCCTGCTCGCCGTCTCGACACCATTCGCGACGCGCATCGCAGGGGTATCTGACCGCGGGTCAGGCGCCCGTGTCGATCGCCCTGGCCGCATGGACCCTCGCCATCGTCGCCGGCGGGTGCCTCCTCATCGCCGGGACGCAGCGACTGGCCACCACCGTCGCCGCCGTCCGCTGGCGGACCCGACACCGCTCGCCCGCCTTCGCGGCTCTGGCCGATGGATCCGTGGACGTCGATGTCGCGATCGACGTCGCCCCGCAGGGCGGGCAGCCGATCCCTGAGGTCCTGATCGGCGCGTTCGGGGTGGCGGTCGTGCACGATGCTGGCCGCGGCGGCGCGCTCCGCCGAGTCGGTCCATCGTGGGAGGTTCGGACCGCGGGCGGCTGGATCCCGGCAGAACATCCGCGCGATCGCGCCGCCCGCGACGCGGACCGGATCCGTCATTGGTTGAACCAGGGTGACCTGGACTTCGTGGTACGGGTGTACGCCGCCGTCATCACCTCCGACCTCACGATCCCTCGATCGCCGCTCTGCGCGGTGATCACGGAAGCGCAGATCGCCGAATGGACCGCCGCCCTGCCGCAGCAACGCAGCCTCACCCAGGCCCGGCGCGATCGACTTTCAGTCCGGATCCATGCTGCGAGCGTCGGGCGGCACGGTCACTAGGTACGGCCGATGTTCGATCACGGCTTGGTAGGGGAGCCAGGACTCGAACCTGGAACCAGCGGGATATAAGCCCGCCGCTCTAACCGATTGAGCTACTCCCCCGCGGGGCGATGCTACACCCGCGATGGCGCGGCTTCGGTCGTGGGTTTCAGTCGCCGCCGAGGAAACGACCGGCGAGGCCCCGGATGCTGAACGAGCGTGGGATCAGGCCGCCGCGTCCACGATCGTCGGGTCCCTGCTGGTCCATGGCAACGCCGGTCGAACCATAGGCCTGGGCCGGGATGGTCGCGGCGCCCTCGAGATCCTCGTCGGTCCGCAGCGCCTCGAGCGGAAGCTCGTCCGGATCGAACGGGCGCGGCGTCACGGCGACGGTGATGGGAGGACGGGCGTAGGCGGGCGCACCGTACAGTTTCGGCAGCGCGACATGCTGTTCGTCGATGGACACGCGCGAAATCCTCAGAGCGACGGACGAGACCCGATGAGCGGGGCCAGGCCGAGATGATTGCCGTTGGAAATCGTACCGCGAAATGACCCATAGGGACTAGGAGAACGCGCGTCAAGCGAGACTAATGGTGCCCCGGCGCACCATTCCGGTCGTCATCCGAGTACTGGCCGGATCACCTGGAGGACGACGACCATCACGAGATACGCGATGGGCACGGCTGCGAAGAACCCGAGTGCTGCGCTCCAGCCGCTGCGGCGCGCAACCGAGCCGGACCCGGTCGGCTGCGGGACGATCAGGTAGGTGACTACGCTCCCGATCAGCAGGACGAGGATGACGTACGCGGTGATCGCGAGCGTCCGGAGGTCGCCGCCCGGCAACACCGCACCGCGACTCAGGGCGACGTCGTAGGCGAGGTACGCCACGCCGAGGACGACCGCGACGCTCAGGCTCGCAGACACGGCGCGCACGACCGGCCGCGGGCGCTCGACGGAACTGGCGCCATCGGATCTCCGCCCAGGATCGCCGGCGCGGGAGTGCCGACGGATCGCGCGGCTCCCTCATCGCTCTCCCAGGAAGGTGAGGGTGCGTCGAGGCGGGATGGTCTCCGGTGTGTGCGCCGCGAGCAGCGCGACGCAGTCGGCGAACCGATCCAGCTCCTCCTCGGTCGAGAAGAAGCCGACGCTGATCCGCACGGCATCGAGGCTCGGGATGGTGCGGGCGATGGCGAAGACCCGAGCGCCGAGCTCTTCGAGGACAGCTTCCGCCGACCAGCCGGGGATGGCGAAAGTGACGAGCGTCCCCATCGAATGCCGGGGGGTCAGGACCTCGACACCGGGGATCGCCGCCAGGCGGTCGGCGGCATAGGTCGCCATCGTCGCGCCTCGGCGGTAGACGAAGTCCAGACCGACATACATCGACAGCCAACCGATCGAACGGGCCATCCCCACGACCGATGCCAGGTCGTATCCGCTCGATTCGAAGCGCCGCGCGTCGACCCACCAGTCGGCGGCCCCGCGACCGTCGATCCGCTCGAACGCGAACCAGCCCCCAAGCGACGGGGTCAGGCGTCCGGCCGACGCTCGATCCACGACCAGGGCGCCCATCGCTTCCGGACCGAGCAGCCACTTCTGGGCCGGCAGCGCGTAGGCGTCCACACCGAGATCATCGAACCGGAACGGGATGGCGCCCACCGCCTGCGCGCCGTCGACGACGACCATCGCGCCGCGGGCGTGAGCGATCGCTGCGATCGCCTTGACCGGGAGCACGGCCCCGGTCGTCCAGAGGACGTGTGAGATCGCGACGAGACGCGTGTCGGGAGTGATCGCGGCGTCGAACGCCGACAGGGTACGTGCGTCATCGCCGTCGTCGCCCGCGTCGACGAACCCGATCTCGATGCCGTTCCGATCGCGGAGTGCGCTGAGGGCACCAAGCGCGCCCGCATGCTCATGCACCGTCGTGACCGCCCGGCCACCCGCGCGCCAGTCGGGCAGCAGCACCGCGGCGTTCATGCCGTCGGTCGCGGCGTGCGTCAACGCGACGTTGTCGACATCGGTGCCGACGACCGCGGCGACGCCGGCTCTAGCCTCGGCCATCCGCTCGAGCAGGTCGAAGAACCGGGCCGGGTGACCGCGGCCCAGGTCGCGATCGGAGGTGGCGATCTCGGCCATCGCCGCAGCCGTCTCCGCGGGCAGTGGCCCGACCGCCCCGGTGTTGAGGTAGATCCCGGCAGCGAGCGCCGGGATCGCCGTCCTGACGGCCGTCAGCTTCTCCGGATCGGGCATGGAGGGAACGACCACGGCCCGTATGATACGGCCATGAGTGGCTTGCCCCGACCGGAGCTTCTTGCGACGACGGAGTGGCTGGCGGAGAACCTCGGTCGCTCCGAGATCCGCGCCGTCGACGTGCGCTGGCGGCCCGACGGCAGCGCGCCGCAGCTCCATGCGGTCGGGCACATCCCGGGCGCTCCGCTCGTCGACTGGCGGGCCGACCTGGTCGACGACGGTGAGCATGGCGAGACCCTGCTGCTCGCGAGTCCCGAGCGGATCGTGAACCTGGCGAGCCGGATCGGGATCTCTGACGGAACCACGGTGGTCCTCTACGACGACAGCCAGAGCTTGTTCGCCGCACGCGTCTGGTGGAGCCTGCGTGCCTACGGCTTGACCTCGGTCAGGGTCCTGGACGGCGGGTATCCGGATTGGCTGCGTCACGGCAACCCCGTGTCGAATGCACGGGTCGAGCCGGTCGCCGGCGACTTCACCGCCCGCGGGCCGAACCGCAGCCGGCTGACGACATCCGACGTGCAGGGCCTGCTCGGCGCACCGGACGTCACCCTGCTGGATGCCCGCGCGCCCGCCGAGTACCGAGGGTTCGAGGGCAACACGAGGCGGCTCGGTCACATCCCGGGGGCCATCAATGTCCCGGTCGGGGCGACGAGTGAGCCGGGCGGACAACGGCTGCGGGACGGGTCGGAGCTCCGCGACCTCCTCCACGGGGCCAACGTGACCCGCGGTCGGCGCCTCGTCTGCTATGACGGATCCGGGGTGGCCGCCGCGAAGCTGGCTCTCGTCCTTGCGGTCCTCGGACACGACGACGTGGCCGTCTACGACGGGGGCTGGGCCGATTGGGGAAACCGGCTCGATCTGCCGGTGGAACGCTGAGGGGTCAACCCTCCCGAGGGCGCATCCGGGCGTCGGCCGTCACGAGATGCCGGACTCCTGCCTGGAGCCCTTCATACAGGGCCGTGACCGTCTCCACGGTATCGATCTCGTCGACGGTCTTGTCCGGGCGAAGCGCGGCGATCCGGGGGAACCGGAGCGAGAACCCGGAACCGTGGCGTCTCGAGCGCACGATGACGTCGAAGGCGATCTCGACCACGACGGTCGGCTCGACCTGGCGGTATCGCCCGTAGCGGGCGATCGTGTGGGCCTCGAACCAGTCGGTCATCTCGGCGATCTCGGCGTCGGTCAGGCCGCTGTAGGCCTTGCCGATGTTGACCAGCCGGTCCGTCTCCGTGTCGCGGATCGCAAAGGTGTAGTCGGACAGGACGCCGTGGCGCTTGCCGTGGCCAAGCTCGACGCCGACGACCACGCAATCGATCGTCGCCAGCGCCTTCTTCATCTTCAGCCAGCCGAGACCACGTCGGCCGGGGGCGTAGGCGCTGCCCGGGTCCTTGACCATGAGCCCCTCGTTGCCGCGGCCACGTGCGTCGGTGAAGGCACGCTCCAACGCCGCGCCATCCGCGACCGTCGCCAGGTGGGAACGCGCGAACCGGCCGCCCGTCTCGATCATCGGCAGGTCGAGTCCATCCAGCCGTGTGCGACGCTCGATCAGCGGCGAACGCAGGAGCGGCTCGACCGGAACTCCGTCGCCCGGGCCGACGGCAAGCAGGTCGAAGGCGACGAAGATGACCGGGACTGCGGCCTGGATCGCCTCGGTCGGGGCCTTGCGACCGAGCCTGCCCTGGAGCGCGATGAACGGAAGCACCGCGCCGTCGCGCCAGGCCAGGATCTCGCCGTCGAGGATCCCGTCCCACGCCAGCGACGATGCGCCGGCCACGATCTCCGGGTAGCCGAGACTGATGTCGTGCAGCTCTCGCGAGTAGAGCCGGACAGCGCCGCCTCGCTTGTGCAGTTGGGCACGGATCCCGTCGTATTTGTCCTCGACCCAGACCTCCGGGCCGAGCCGGTCCATGATCTCGGCCGCATCCTCGGCCGGTGACGCGAGCATGAACTTGAGCGGGTGGAAGAGGTCAAGGCTCGCGCTCCCAAGCGCGTCGTCACGGGCGAGGCCGGCCAGCCGACCGACGTCCCCGACCAGCATCCCGGCCCAGCGGACCGCATCGGGCGATCGATCGAATGCCTGCGCGATCGCCGCTTCGACGAGTCCCTGACGGAGACCGATCCGAAGATCGCCGCCGAGCACCTTGACGATGTACTTGGCCGTCAGCGGGTCGGCCCGTGCCAGGAGTGAGCCGAGCACGACCGACTTCGCGGCAGGTCCGGTCGCCGCCTCGATCGCCGTGTACCCGTCCGCGACGTCAGCGAGCGACGGCGATCGGACAGCGGGCGGGGCATGGCCTGCGGCCTCGAGGACGTCCTGGACCGCGATCCCCAGGTCCGACGACCGATCGTACGCCTCCGCCGAGCGCCGACCGGCCGACGCCGGCGAGACCGGTGACGGTCGTCGCGATGGCCGACCAGCCGAGCCCGGCCGCGCGTGGATCCGCCTCGGCGAAGGGTCGACCGGTCAGGAAGACCGCCGCGATCGGGAGCTCCGTCGACGACAGCGTCTTGAGATATTCCGCGACGAGCGCGGTCTTCTCGGAGGTCCGGGTGGTCGCCGCCAGGCGCTCGGCGAGCTCGCTCCAGCGACGCATGTGGAGGATGGTATACCGTGCCGGTCATGATCCAGCGAGCGTGGTTCCCGGAGTCGCTGACCGGCGAGCTGATCGTCCTCCGCAAGCATCGTCCGGAGAATGTCGCCGCGTTCCAGCGCTGGTACGCCGATCCGGAGATCGCCCGGCTGGCTCGCTACCAGTCCACCCCGATGCGACCCGAGGAGATCGAGCGGTTCTTCGCGTCCAGGGTCGTCGGCACGAGCACGATGGCGATGGCCATCCACGAGAAGACGACCGACCGGTTGATCGGGACCTGTGCGTTCAGCCAGCTCGACGGCGACAACGGGTCAGCCCTCTATCACATCACCATCGGCGAAGCCGACGCGTGGGGACACGGCTACGGGACCGAGGCGACCGCACGGATGGTCGACCACGCGTTCGGGTCGATGGGATTGCACCGGATCGCGCTCTTCGTGTTCGAGTTCAACGAGCGAGCCATCCGCGCCTACCGTCGCTGCGGTTTCGTCATCGAGGGCCGGTCGCGCGAGTCCATCTGGCGCGATGGACGCTGGTGGGACGAGATCGGGATGAGCGTCCTCGAGCCGGACTGGCGGGCCGGCCGGGACCAGCGGCCGATCGGCCGGGCCACCGAGCGGGTCGCTGCTGGTGCGCCGGACGCACCGGATGGTCCGGATGGGTGGCGTCGCAGCCTGGGCCGCTGGCGATGAGCAGTGACAGTCCTGCCGCAGGCGCTGCGCGTGCCGACGTCCGTGCGTCGATCGCCGCCAAGGGTCACGTCGTCGACAACGCCAGGGCGGTCATCGATCGGCTCGATGCAGCGTTCGCGGCCGGAGATCTCGAACGCACCCCGTCCATGGACCTGTACCTGGGTGACCTGCGCCAGGCCCTCGCCCAGAACGACAGCGAGAAGCTCGGCGGCAAGAGTGCGGAGGCCGCGCGATTCATCCTGCGCGCCATCGATCGGGAGCTGGACCGGGCCTAGCGGAGGACCCGGATGGGAGGATCGAACGGATGAGCGACCCCGATCGCCGACCCGGCGGCCCGGGACCAGATCGCCGGGCAGCTGGATGTCATCGACTGAACACCTAGACATGTAGGCCAAATCTGGCAATACTTCATCGGTATGTCAGATGATGGTGCGGTGGCCCCTTCCCGCCTCCGGGTCGGCCAGGCGGCCGAGATGCTCGGGGTCTCCGTCGAGACGCTTCGGCGCTGGGAGACCGAGGGCCGGTTGCGGATGGAACGGTCGGACGGGGGCCAGCGCATGGTCCCGCTCGACGAGATCTCGCGCCTGATGGACGATCGACGCAGGGCCAGCAGCGATCGGCCGATCGTCGCCCAGTCTGCTCGAAACCGGTTCCCGGGGATCATCACCCGGGTGGAGCGCGACGGTGTCGCCGCCGTCGTCGAGGTCATGGCCGGCCCGCACCGCCTGGTCAGCCTGATGACCGCCGAGGCGGTCGAGGAACTCGATCTGAAGGTCGGTGACGAGGCGGTCTGCGTCGTCAAGTCGACGAACGTGATCGTGGAGATCCCCTCGGTGAAGGGATCCCGTGGGTGAAGGCCGGACTCGTCGGGGCGACCGCCGGCCTTTGCCTGCTCCTGGCCGCCTGTTCGTCCACCGCCGACCAGGTCGATGTGACGGTCTATGGGGCGGCATCGCTCCGCGACGTCCTCGAGCGGCTCGCGACTGACTACGAGGCGGCCACGCCCGGGACGACGATCACGGTCTCGACGGACGCTTCGTCGGCGCTCGAGGCGAAGATCGAACTCGGTGCCCCGGCCGATGTGTTCCTGTCCGCCGACACGAGTGAGCCGCAGGCGCTCGTCGACAAGGGGATGACCGACGGACCGGCCGTGGATTTCGCCTCGAACAGCCTCGTCATCATCGTGCCGCGAGACGACCCGGCCGGCCTCCGGACACCCGCCGATCTGGCGACGCCCGGGCTCAAGATCATCGCGGCGGGTGAGGCCGTGCCGATCACCGGATACGCGACCAGGGTCGTCGACGAACTCGCCCGGCAGCCGGGCTATCCGGCCGGGTTCGCGGCGGCATATGCGGCCAACATCGTATCCAGAGAGGACAGCGTGAAGGCGGTCGTCGCGAAGATCGAGCTTGGCGAAGGCGATGCCGCGATCGTCTATGCCACCGACGCGGCAGGATCGACCAAGGTGGCGAGCATCGCGTTGCCCGCCGCGGCCAATGTCACGGCTACCTATGCCGGGGTGGTCCTCAAGCGATCCAGCTCGATCGAACCTGCCCGCGCGTTCCTCGACTGGTTGGCCGGCCCCGACGGCCAGGCGATCCTTTCGAGCTTTGGATTCCAGGCGCCGACATGAGCCGGACCGACCCCGATCGTCCGCCGGTCGTCCATCGAGGGCGGTGGGGTGAACGCTCGCTTCGGCTGGTCGCCGGGCTGTTCGCCCTGTTCCTCGGGCTGCCGGTCATCGCGCTCGTCGGCCGGGCCGTTTTGGACGGGTCGCTGGCGGTGGCGATCGCCTCGCCGGTCGTGCTCGATGCCCTGTGGTTGAGCCTGCTCACGACGGCGATCAGTCTGGCGATCACCGTGACCCTCGGCCTGCCCCTCGCGTACGTCCTTGCCCGCCATCGGTTCCGCGGACGCGGGTTGGTCGAAGCCGTCGTCGACCTGCCGATCGTCCTGCCGCCATCGGTCGCGGGCCTGGCCCTCCTCCTGGTCTTCGGACGTCGCGGGCTGCTGTCGGCCCCGTTCGAGCTGCTCGGGTTTTCGGTTCCGTTCACCACGGTCGCGGTGATCCTGGCCCAGACCTTCGTCTCTGCGCCGTTCTTCATCCGGTCGGCCCGGACCGGCATCGCCGGCGTGGATCGAGATGTCGAAGATGCGGCCCGGGCCGATGGCGCCTCGGAGCGACAGTTGTTCTCGGGGATCACCATCCCACTGGCCGGCGCCGCGCTGGCCGCCGGCCTGGTCATGACCTGGGCACGGGCCCTCGGCGAATTCGGAGCGACGATCATGTTCGCTGGCAACGTCGAAGGACGGACCCAGACCCTGCCGCTGGTCGTCTACGCCGAATTCCAGGGTGGGGACCTCGACGCATCGATCGCCGCGGCCGCGATCCTCGTCCTCGCCGCGTTCGGCGTCCTGGTCGCGGTCCGGGTCTTTCATTGGGGTCGCGTCCTCGACGTCCGCGGGATCGCCTGACTCGACGCCCGACTACACTTGATCGACTTCACCCGACCATCTCTTTACGACCGAGGGGGCGACGGCATGTCCGAACTCAAGGCTGGGATCCTGCTCTGGAGCCAGGCCGCGACCTGGGCCGAGATGCTCGATGCGGCGAAGCGGGTCGACCGGCTCGGGTACGCGTCGCTGTGGACCTGGGATCACCTCTATGCCATCTTCGGCGACCCATACCAACCGATCTTCGAGGGTTGGTCGCTGCTCAACGCGTGGGCTCGCGAGACCGAGCGGACCCGGCTCGGCCTGCTGGTCGGCGCCAACACGTTCCGTAATCCCGGCCTTGTGGCGAAGAACGCCACGACGCTCGATCATGCCAGCGCTGGCCGAGCCGTCCTCGGGATCGGCGGCGCGTGGATGGAGCTCGAGCACACCGCCCACGGGATCGACTTCGGGACGGGCTTCGGCCAACGACTCGATCGGCTCGATGAAGCCGTCGGCGCCATGCGTCAGGTCCTCGACGGCAAGTCGGTGACGTCCGATCCGGTTGGGCACTACGCGTTCGACGACCTGCGCCACCAGCCGGCACCGATCCAGCCGCACCTCCCGATCATGATCGGCGGCAGCGGCGAGAAGAAGACGCTGCGGACCGTTGCGCGCTACGCGGACATGTGGAACGCGATGGGGCCGGTGGAGCTGATGGCCCACAAGGTGGAGGTCCTGCGAACCCATTGCGAGGCCGTCGGCCGCGACATCGGCGAGATCGAGTTCACCCTCGGGGTCAAGCTCACGATCCGGGACACGAAGGCCGAGGCGGACGACGTCTGGCGAGCCGCCATGGCGCACAACCGGACGCCGCTCGCGGACCTGGCCGATGACACCACCTTCTGGAACGGCACCCCACAGCAGATCGCCGATCGACTCCGGCCCTACGTCGACCTCGGGTTCCGGACCATCCTCTCGGAACAACCGGCACCGTACGACGTCGAGACGCTCGAGCGCTTCATCGGCGAGGTCCTCCCACTCGTCTGACCCTGGGGCCCGGCCGCCTCGGACGGGCGAGGTCAGCCGGCGACGCCTTCGAGGATCGACCGCGCTTCGGCGGCGGTCGGGAGGCGCGGGGAGTTGCGGATCGCGGCGTCGTCGAGCGTGTCGGTCACGAGCCGATCGATGGCTTCCGGGTCGGCGAGACCGAAGGTCCGCAGGGTCGGTCGCTGGCCGACATCGCGGAGCAGCTTGTCGATGGCGCCGATGGCGGCCGTCGCGGCCGTCGCCTCCGGTTCGGCACTCGACGCGACACCGAGCGCGACACCGACGAGCGCGAGCTCCCGGTCCCGAACACCGAGGTAGAACCGAAGGACGTCGGGCAGGACGGACGCCAGGGCACTCCCGTGGGCGACTCGGCCACGGGCGCCGATCGAATGCCCGAGGGCGTGGACGAGGCCGACCCCCGTCCCGCTGGCCTGCCCCACGCCAGCCAGGTGGGAGGCCATCAGGAGCTGCGACCGTGCCTCGAGATCCGCCCCGTCGGCGACGGCCTGCCGCAGCCACGAACCGACCGTCCTGATCACCCCAAGGGCCATCGCTTCGGCAAACGGGTTCGGGTTGGCCGACAGGAGCGATTCGAGCGAGTGGGTCATCGCATCGAGGCCCGTGGAGGCAGTGACGGCGGCGGGCAGGCCGACGGTCAGGCCGGGATCGAGGATCGTCGCGACCGGCAGCAGCGACGGGTGCCCGACGTAGTCCTTCCGCCCGATCTCCTCGTGGGTGATGACGGCGAAACTGTGCGCTTCCGCGCCGGTCCCCGCGGTCGTCGGGATGGCCACGATCGGGCGACCGGGCGTCAGGTCCGGGTCGTCGTATCCGAGCTCCCAGACCGGCCGATCGTTGACGGCGCGGAGGTCGATCGCCTTCGCTGCGTCCATCGCCGATCCGCCGCCGATCGCCACGACCACGATCCCGTCCAGGCCGACGTCCCGAAGCCCCAGGGCCCCGCGCTCCACGGTCGAGGCGGCCGGGTTCGGCTCGACCTCGGCGTAGACGGTCGTGGGGAGGCCGGCAGCGACCAGCTCCTCGACGATCGGTTCGATGATCCCGGCCCGCTGCACCCCCGGATCGGTGACGAGAAAGACGCGCGAGCCACCGGCCGCGATGATCACCTCGGGCAACCGGGTGACGGCACCGACCCCGAACAGCACGCGGTTGCGCAGGACCATCTCGAACCGCCGGTCGGCCAGACCGGTCACGTCGTGACCTCCAGGACGGTGTCGCTCGTGGTATCGCGCCGGACGGTCAGCCAGCGCCGGCAACCGAAGGCGTGGAACCAGCGCTCGGTGGTCTCGGTGTCCGGGTTCTCGAAGTTCCAGACCTCATCGAAGTCCCGCTCGTCGGGATCCGTGATCCAGTCCGGCACGGCTCGGCGCTCGCCACCGAAGGTGAACTCGTCGATCGGCCGACGGCCGCAGTGCGGACAGGGGAGCCAGAGCATCAGCGGGTCCCCGCCGAGCCCTGGTCGGCGAGCACGTGGTCGCGTCGGAAGCGGTCGAGACTGAACGGGGCGATGAGGTCCGGCGGCCGGCCCGTGGCGATGAGGCCGGCCATCCCTTCCCCACCGGCCGGGATCGCCTTGAACCCCCAGGTCCCCCATCCGGTCGTGATCAGGAACCCATCGACACCGGTCGCACCCATGATCGGCGAGAAGTCCGCTGAGATGTCGCAACTGCCCGCCCACGAGCGCAGGATGCGCATGTCCCGCAGGAATGGCAGGAGCCGGGTGATCTTGTACGAATAGCTGCGCAGTGCGGCGAACGACGACTGGCGCGAATACGACGGCTGCGAGTCGAACTCGGCCCCGATGAGCATCTGGCCGCGCTCCGTCTGCGAGACATAGCAGGCCAGCTCCGTGCTGGCGAGGATCGATCCGAACCCCTGGGCGTAGTCGTTCGTCACGAAGGCGTGGAGGGGATGGGTCCGGACCGGCAGACGGACCCCGGCATGGGCGGCCATTCGGGTGACCCGGCCACCCACGGCGGACAGGACCAGGCCGGCCGCGATCGGACCAGCCTCGGTGTCGACCCCGACGATCCGGTCGCCGTCGTGGATGAGCCCGGTGACCGGTCGATGCTGGATGACATGCACCCCCCGCTGCGATGCCCCGGCAGCGTAGGCCCAGGCGACCCGGTCGTGCCGCGCGGTCGCGCCCTCGACATGATGCGACGCACCGAGGACCGGATACCGACCACCGCCGGTCAGGTCGATCTCCGGGATCAGCTCCTTGAGTTCGATCGGACTGACCATCGATGTCTTCGCGCCACAGGCCGTGTTGACGAGGCAGCGCGCCCGCTCCGTGCGCATGGTCGTCTCGGTATGGGCGACCCAGAAGATGCCCTTGGTCTGGTGGAGGATCGCGGCGCCGACCTCATCCTCGAGTGTCTGATACATCTCGAGCGAGTGCTGGTAGAAGCGGACCGCCTCCGGGATCCCGTAGTTCGCCCGGATGATGGTCGTGTTCCGGCCCGTGTTGCCGGAGGCGATGTAGTCCGCTTCGACGACCGCGACGTTCGTGATCCCGTGGCGCGTGGCGAGGTAATAGGCGGTCGCCAGGCCATGACCGCCGCCGCCGACGATGACCACGTCATAGCTCGACCGCGGCTCGTGCCAGCGGATCGCCGGCAGGTCGTCGACGAACGCGCTCATCGCAGCCGCCCCTCGAGTTCCTCGGCGTAGGCCAGGTTCGCCAGGAGCATCGCCTCGCCGTCGTTCGCCAGCCAGAGTTTCGCCGGGACCCCGGCGATCGCGCCCTGCGCGAGTGCCGGACGGCCCGCGGGGAGCGGCCACTCGACGTGGGCCATGATCTCGGCGAACTCCGTCGAGGAGAGCCGGGCGCCTGCGAACCCGACCTCGTGCTCGACGATGGCCAGTGGATCGTCGACCTCGACGCCCGACGCCCCCAGGGCGAACGCATCGTCCGGGGCGAACCGCAGGACGGTGACCTCGTCACCACGCCAGCGGGCCGCGTCGATGGCCGCGGGATCCGCCACGACGCGGAGACCGACGAGCCGTTCAAGCGCGCGCACGGTGGCCCTCCGGATCGTAGAACGGGGTCGGGCTGACGGTCGCCTCGCGGCCGTCGATCTCGACCCGATCGCGGTACGGCGTTCGACGCTGCCATCCGAGGACGAGCGCTCGTCCGAGCAGCGGCGAGGTCCAGCTGCCGGTCACGTTGCCGATGATCTCGCCGTCGGCCCGGATCGGGGCGCCTTCGATGGGGGCAGCGCCATCCATGGTGAACCCCATCCAGCGCCGCTCGTCGGGAAGCTTCGAGGTCCGTTCGAGCGCGGAGCGACCGATGAACCGGGGCTTCTCCATCCGGACGGCCCAGTCCATCCCCAGCCGGCGCGGCGTCGTGTCGAGTTCGGTATCCATCCCGACGATGACGTGGCCCTTCTCGAGTCGCAGACCGAACAGGGCCTGCAGCCCGTGGGGACGGATCCCGAGGTCCGATCCAAGACGCATGAGCGCCCGCCAGAGCTCGACCGATCGGTCGACCGGATGGTGGAGCTCGAAGGCGGCCTCGCCGGTGAACGACAGGCGCATGACGTGACACGGGACACCGGCGACGTCGGCGTGGACGTGGCCGAGGAAGCGAGGCGGATCGGCCAGGCCGGCCCGGATCAGCAGGCCGCGCGCGCGCGGTCCGGTGACGTTGATCGCCGCCAACGACATCGTCCGATCGAGGACGTGGACCCGGAGACCCCAGGTATCGATCCAGTCGCGGACCCACATCTCGGCGTTCGCCGCGCCGCCCGACGTGAATGACAGGACGAAGCGGTCCTCGGATTCGCGCACGATCATCCCGTCATCCATCACGTGTCCACGTTCGTTGAGCAGCAGGGCATAGCGGGATCGACCGGGCTTGATGTCGGCCACGTGACAGGGATAGAGGCGCTCGAGCAGTTCGACGACGTCCGGCCCGGACACGACCAGCTTGCCCAGCGTGCTGACGTCGCCGAGCGAGACACCCTCGCGGACCGCCCAGTACTCGGCGGCCACGTCCCCGTAGTGCCACGGGCGCCACCAGTTCCCGAACCGGTCCATCCGCGCACCGAGCGCCAGGTGCTCGGCATGGAGCGGCGTCCGCCGGAAGGCATCGACCGACGCATCGGCGGACGCCTCGCCGAGGGTGATCTGGCGGGCTGCCGGTCGAGCCGTGAATGGCTCGGGCACGACACCCGTCCTGGCGGCGATCCAGGACCGAACGTGCGGCAGGCAGGCACCACCCTGGCACGGTCCGAGGCCGGCCCGGCTTGATCGCTTGAGCAGCTCGAGCTCCGTGAAGCCGTGCTGCCAGGCTCCGTCGAGGTCGTCGACGGTCGTGCCCATGCATCGGCACACGACGCCGTCGACGGGCGGCGGTGGGAGCGGGTGATCGACGGCAGCGGATCCGATGACGGAGACGGATCGCGTGTCGGCCATCCTCGCCAGGACGTCCCGTGAGGCACGACCCAGGCCGAGGATGACGGTATCGCAGGTAGCGGCACGCTCCGTGCCCGCGTCGTCGATCGTCACGACGCTCCCGACCCGGCCGGGATCGTCCGACCCTGGCTCGAACCTGACGATCCGGCCGGCAAGGACCGTGCACGGGACGCCGTCGGGCGGCGTGCCGATCGCGACCGCCACACCGAGGTCGACCCCCGCCCGATGGGCGGCCTCGGCCGCACGCGCCGTCAGGAGGCCCGCCAGGTGATCACCGGGACAGACCGGTTGGATCTCCGCCGATCCGGTCGCGACGACGACCTCGTGGGCCTCGAGGTGGAGCATGCCGCCGGGCGTCCGGGCGACGACCATCGGGCCCGGATAGACGCCCATGACCTCTTCGCCCTGGCCCGCGTCGAGTAGCCGCACCCGGCGACCGTCGGCCGCCGCCTGGGCGGCAGCCTCGTTCCCGGCGCGTCCCGCCCCGATCACCGCGACATCGACGGTCTCCCGCTCGACGCCGATGGCGCGGACGACCGGGCTCGCGGTGACGTCCGCCGCGGTGAGCGTGGGGAGCGCCGGCATCGCCGCCGCCGGATGGCGCCGGACGACGAGCCCCGGCCGGGCCTGGACCTGGCAGGTCCGGACGTAGGTGATCCCATCGACCTCCGCCAGGCAGTTGCCACAGTCGCCGGCCAGGCATAGCGTCCCGCCGCGGGCCGGGTGATCGCCGGATCGCAGCACGGCGATGGCGACCGGATCCCCAGATTCGAACGCGATCGGACGCCCGTCGACGACGATCCGGTCGTCCCCGCCGGGAACCTCTGTCACTGGCGCATCCGCAGACCCTCGGGATCGACCACGGGTCGTGGCTGGATGCGGGCGGGGCGCCGCCGGCCGATGATCTCGATCTCGAACTCGCCATCGCCTTCGAGCGAGGCGAGTTCCGTGGGAACGTAGCCAAGCGCCAGCGATACCCCGGCGGAGTGGCCGTAGCCGCCCGACGTCACCCAGCCGACGACCTGGTCGCGGTGCCAGATCGGCTCGTCGCCGATGACGTCCGCCGGATCGTCGGGGTCGGGCTCGACGACGAGCATCACCAGGCGGCGTGTCGGTCCAGCGGCCAGCTGGGTTTCGTAGGCCTCGCGCCCGATGAAGTCGTGGTCGAGCTTCACGTAGTGGCCGATCCCGGCTTCAGGGATCGTGTAGATCGGCCGGTACTCACGGAACCAGGTGCCGAAGCTCTTCTCGAGCCGGAGCGACATCAGCGCCCGGAACCCGAACAGACGGATGCCGTGGGCGGCGCCCGCCGTCATCAGCCGGTCGTACAGGGCCCGCTGGTACTCGGGCGCCACCCACAACTCGTAGCCAAGGTCGCCGCTGTACGACAGCCGACCGACGCGCGCGGGGATCATCCCGAGATCCAGCTCGCGGAAGTCGAGGAACCGGAGTGCCTCGCCGGACACGTCCTCGTCGGTGACCGCCTGGAGCACCTCGCGAGCCTTCGGTCCGGCCACCGACAGCCCGACCAGGCCGAGCCCGAGGACCTCGAAGGTGACCGACCCGTCGGTCGGAAGGTGACTTCGGAACCAGCGGCCGTGATGCGTCTCGGCGGCCTGTGACCCGAACAGGAAGAAGTCATCGGCAGCGGCCCGCGCCACCGTGAATTCCCCGACGATCCGGCCCTGATCGTTGAGCATCGCCGTCAGCGCGATCCGGCCGACCCTGGGCATCCGATTGGTCAGGAGCGACGACAGCCATGCCTCTGCGGCCGGACCACGGACTCGGTACTTGGCGAAGTTGGAGATCTCCGTGAGACCGACCCGTTCGCGCACGGCCTTGACTTCCGCGGCGACGGGGTCCCAGGCGTTCGAGCGCCGGAACGTGACGTCCTCCACCGGCGGCAGGCCCGCGTCCTGGAACCACAGGGCGTGCTCGAGGCCATACGACGCACCCCAGACGGCGTTGGCAGCGCTCAATCGGTCGTAGATCGGGGTCGTGTGGAGCGGCCTGCCGGCCGGCAGCTCTTCGTTCGGGAAGGTGATCTGGAAGCGCCGACGGTAGTTCTCCTGGACCTTGGCGTTCGTGTAGCCCATCGTCGCGTAGTCGCCGTAGCGAGCGACATCCATCGCCCACACGTCCATACCCGAGTCGCTGTCCCGGCCGGCGGTCATCCAGGCGGCCAGGGCGAGCCCGACCCCACCACCCTGGGACAGGCCGGCCATCACCCCGCAGGCGACCCAGAAGCCAGGCAGGCCGGGGATCGGGCCGACGACCGGGTTCCCGTCCGGCGAGAAGGTGAACGGTCCGTTGACGACCCGACGGATGCCGATCGTACCCATCGCCGGGTAGTGCTGGAAGGCGACCTGGAGCTCCGGGGTGATCCGGTCGATGTCGGGCTTCAGCAGCTGCGAGCCGAAGTCCCACGGCGTCGCCTTCGGCGACCACGGGACCGACGCCTGCTCGTAGGTGCCGAGGAGCATCCCCTGGCCCTCTTGACGGAGGTAGACCTCGCCGCCGAAGTCGAGGACGCCGGGCACCTCCTTGCCGGTGCTCGCATTGAACGCCTTGACCTCCGGCATGTCGTCGGTGAGCAGGTACATGTGCTCCATCGCCAGGATCGGCAGTTCCAGACCGACCATCCGACCGACTTCGCGAGCCCACAGGCCCCCGGCGTTGACGACATGCTCCGCGTGGATCACGTCGCCGCTCTCCACCCGGACGTCCCACGTGTCGTCGGCGCGCTGGGTCAAGCCGACGACCGGGGTCTGCTGGTAGACCTCCGCGCCGGCCAACTGGGCGCACTTGACATAGGCCCGCGTCACCCCGGTCGGGTCCAGATGTCCTTCGATCGGGTCCCACAGCGCGCCGACGAAATACTGGGCGTCCATCAGCGGGAAGAGATCCTGCGCCTCCCTGGCGCTGATCAGCTCCAGTTCCATGCCCAGATATCGGCCGCGCGCCACGGCCATCCGCAGGAAGTCCATCCGGACCTCCGTGTCCGCGAGCATCAGCCCGCCGGGCAGGTGGATCGAGCAATCCTGCCCGGAGACCCGCTCGATCTCCTCGTACAACTTGATCGTGTATTGCTGAAGCTTGGCCACGTTGGGATCGCCGTTGAGCGTGTGCATCCCGCCGGCGGCATGCCAGGTCGACCCGGCCGTCAGTTCACGACGCTCGAGCAGGACGACGTCGGTCCAGCCCGCCTTGGTCAGGTGATACAGGACGCTCGCACCGACGACGCCACCACCGATGACGACGACCTGGGCGGATGACTTCATGGTGCTCCCCTTCGCTCGAGCCGGCGGGGCCGGCTGGGTTCAGTAGTCCGTCGGGACGCCGCCCTCGGCGACACGTCGAGCTACGAACGCCTCGAGTTCCTCGGCGACGGCCGGATCGATCGGTGGCGGTTCGTACGCCGCGAGCAGCTCCTTCCAGATCCGATTGGCCTTGGACGGCAGCTCGGGCGAGCCGGCCTCCTGCCACGTCTCGTAGTTCCGCCAGTCGCTCAGCATCGGCTTGTGGAAGGCCGTCCGATACCGCTCCTGGGTGTGCGCGGCCCCGAAGAAGTGGCCCCCCGGGCCGACCTCCTCCATCGCCGAGAAGCCGAGGGTGTCAGCGTCGACGATCACCGGCTCGAGGAAGGCCTCGACCATCTCGAGGAGTTCCGCGTCCAGGATCATCTTCTCGTAGCTGGCGTGGAGTCCGCCTTCCATCCAGCCGGCGCCGTGCATCAGCAGGTTGACCCCGCCCATGATCGCGCCCCACAGGGAGAAGACCGATTCGTACGCCGCCTGGGCATCGAGCGCATTCGCGGCACACACGTTCGAGGAGCGGTACGGGACACCGTACCGACGGGCGAGCTGGCCGCCGATCATCGCCGTCCGCATGTACTCCGGCGTCCCGAACGCTGGCGCGCCCGATTGCATGTCGACATTCGACGTGAAGCCGCCGTAGATCACCGGCGCGCCGGGTCGGACGGCCTGGGTCATGACGATCCCGGCCAGGGCTTCGGCGTTCTGCTCGGCGAGTGCGCCGGCCAGGGTCACCGGGGCCATCGCGCCGGCGAGCGTGAACGGCGTGATGCAGACCACCTGGTTGTGGGACGCGAACTCGATCATCCCCTGGAGCATCGGAGTGTCCAGGCGCAGCGGCGAACTCGAGTTGACGACGGTCATCACGGATGGCTCGCGGTCGATCGTGTCCATGTCGATGCCGCGGGCGATCCGGACCATCTCGAGACAGTCGATATTGCGCTGGCGGCCGAGGCTGTAGGCGTGGACCACCTTGTCCATCAGGGTCAGGGCGTCGTAGGTCGCATGGAGGTGCCGGACGCTGTGGTGCAGGTCGACCGGCTCGACCGGGTATCCCGCCATGAAGTGGACGGCGTTGAGCATCTGGGAGAGCCGCAGCAGGTTCTGGTAGTCCGCCCGGTTGCCGATCCGACGTCCCCGGTCCAGGTCGGCCACGTTCGGCGGACTGCCGACGGTCCCGAACGCGATCCAGTCGCCGCCGAGGCGAACGTCATGGGCCGGATTGCGGGCATGCAGCGTGAACGTCGACGGCGCGGTCCTGATGATCTCGTCGACCATCGCGGGCGGGAACCGGACGCGCTGGGAGTCCGATTCGACGGTGGCACCGGCGCCGCGCAGGATCTCGCGGGCCTCTGGGTCGAGGAAGTCCATCCCGATCTCGGACAGCACCCGCAGCGAGCCAAGGTGGATCGACTCGAGTTCATCGGCCGAGATCAGCTCGGTCGGGGGATAGCGCATCCGTGGCTGGGCCCACGGTCGCTGCTGGGGCAGGGCGCTCCGAGCGTGACCCTCGCGTCCACCTGAACGGCGACGTCGAAGACCCTGGCCCGCGTCCGTGTCCATGTCCGTCACAGGCACTCCTGTCCGACGTTGCCTCGACGGCCCGATCCGGGGCGTCGACGACGCCTAGCATGCTAACGGCAAACCGGGGGCCGCGGCTCGGAGCCGCCGGCTCAGCCTCCGGACAGGTCGAACCAGGTCGTCTTGAGCTGGCTGTACCCCTCGAGGGCGTGGAGTCCCTTGTCGCGCCCGAAGCCCGATTGCTTGAAGCCACCGAACGGGACGGTGATGTCGGCAGTGTCGAAGGTGTTGACCCACACGACCCCGGCCCGGATCCGACGCGACAGGCGATGGGCACGGTTGACGTCGCGGGTCCAGACGCCGGCGGCGAGACCGTACGGCGTGTCGTTGGCGATCGCGATCGCTTCGTCCTCGTCCTCGAACTCGGTCACGGTCAGGACGGGTCCGAAGATCTCCTCGCGGGCCACCCGCATCGAATTGCTGACGCCGTCGAGGATGGTCGGACCGACGAAGTAGCCGCCGCTTTCCTCTCGCACGCGCTCGCCGCCGGCAAGGACCGCGGCTCCCTCCGTCCGGCCGATGGCCACGTATCCGAGGATCTTCTCGAGCTGGCGGCCGTCCACGATCGAGCCGAGCCGGGTCCGGGGATCGAGCGGGTCCCCGGGCGCCAGCGTCCGACCGAGGGCCGCGATCCGGTCGACGAGTTCCTGGCGCACCGAGCGGTGGACGACCAGCCGGGAGCCGGCGTTGCAGGTCTGGCCGCTGTTGTAGAAGATCCCCCAGCCGATCGCCGAAGCCGCCGTGTCGAGGTCGCCGACGTCGGCGAGGACCACCTGCGGACTCTTGCCGCCGAGTTCCAGCGAGATGGCCTTGACGTCGGACTCGCCGACTGCCCGAAGGAGCGACTTGCCGACCGTCGTCGACCCGGTGAACGCGATCTTGTCGACCCCTGGATGTCGAGCCAGGGCGTCGCCGACGACCGCCCCAGGACCGGCGACGACGTTGAGCACGCCGTCGGGCAGGCCGGCGGCGGCGGCGAGCTCCGCCAGACGGAGCGCGGTCAGCGGCGATTGGCTGGCGGGTTTGAGCACCACCGAGTTGCCCGTCGCGAGCGCCGCCCCGAGCTTCCAGGCGGTGATGATCAGCGGGTAGTTCCAGGGCACGATCGCGGCGACCACACCGATCGGCTCGCGGGTCACCAGCGAGAGCGCATCGGGACCGGTCGGTCCGACCTCGCCGTAGGTCTTGTCGATCGTCTCTGCGTACCACTGGAAGGTCGTGGCGGCACCCGGGACGTCCACGGCCAGGGTGTCGCGGATGGGTTTGCCGACGTCGAGGGACTCGAGCAGCGCGAGCTCGTCCGTGTGTTCGCGAACGAGTTCCGCCAGGCGCAGGAGGACCCGCTTTCGCGCCGCGGGCGGCTGGTCACTCCATCGCCGGTCGTCGAACGAACGCCGGGCCGCCTGAACGGCCAGGTCGACGTCCTCGACCGACGCCTCGGCCACCGTGGCGATCCGTTGCCCGTCCCGCCCGGCGACGTCGTCGAACGTCCGGCCCGACGCGGCCGGGACGAACCGCCCATCGATGAACAGCTCGGTCCGCGGCGCCACCTCGGCCGCCCGGGCGATCCAGTCGTCCACGGTCGGGTTCGTCGGTGCCGAGGTCATCCCGCATACCTGGTGATCGCCGCCTCGTCGAGGACGATCCCGAGCCCTGGCGCGGTCGGGACGCGCAGGATCCCATCGGGGCCCGGGCGGATCGGTTCGGCGAGCATGAAGTCGCGTCGCTCCGCGGTCCAGCCGGGCGGGTCGTACGGGTACTCGATGAACGGGCCACCACCGACGCCGGCAGCGACGTGCAGGTTGGCCAGCAGCCCGATCCCGTTCGTCCAGGTGTGCGGTGAGTACCAGCGGTTGCGCGCCATGGCAAGCTCGGCGATGGTCCGGCCGCGCGACATCCCGGCGGCCAGGACGACGTCGGGCTGGTGGACGTCGAACGCGTCGGCGTCGAGGGCAGCCAGGAGCTCGGTGAACGTCCGGGTCATCTCGCCGCCCGCCACCCGGATGCCGGGACCCGATGCGCGCAGGGCAGCCAGGCCACGCAGGTCGGTCCCCGCCAGCGGTTCCTCCACCCAGAGCACGCCATCGTCGGCGAGCCGGGCCGCGACCTCGCGCGCCGCGACGGGGTCCAGCGAGCGGCGCACGTCACCGGCCATCCGCCAGCCCTGGTTGAGATCGACCATGATCGCCATCGAGTCGCCGACTGCCGCCCGCGTCGCGGTGACCGCCGCGAGACCATCCTCGAGATGTTCCGGGTCGACCCGGATCTTGAGGGCTCGGAAGCCTTCCTCCCGGAAGCGCAGCGCTGCTTCGGCGCGGGCCGCCGCCGGGAGCAACATCCCGCACGATGCGTAGGCCGGGATCCCGTCGAGCGTGCCGCCGAACAAGGTCGCCACCGGCAACCCGGCGACCTGCCCGATGATGTCCCACAGGGCGACCTCGAGCGGCCAGTAGCGACTGCCATGGAAGTCGATCGTCTCGAGCACCCGGACATGACGGGCGATGGCCAACGGGTCCTCGCCGAGGAACAGGTGGCTGAACGCCCCGAAGCCATCCATCGTGTCGCCCGACCCGATCCCGACGATCCCCGCATCGGTCTCGACTCGGACGATCGTGGCCGCGAAGGACTCACGAGGGATCGGATCCCATGCCGCCGGGAACGGCGGCGACAGCGGCAGGGTGGCCCGGTCGATCCGGATGGCCGTGATTCGCATCCGCGAAGTATCGCGCCTGGGGTCACCGAGCGTTGACAGTCGAGAGGTCGGCCGGTACGGTTCCGACACACTCACGGACCGGCTGGGGAGACACAGAGCCGGTATCGCGTTGTCGCTCGCGGTCGATCATGGTCGTGAGTCCCGCCGCCCACTTGTCGCCCCGGAGGTTCCAGACCCATGGACTATTCCAAGCTTGACAAGGTTCGTCAGGACACCACCCCGCTGCAGCTGGACGTCGTCGAGTCGTTCGCCCGCGGCCGATTGAGCCGCCGCGAATTCATGCAACGTGGCGCGATCGTCGGCCTGTCGATGGCCTCGATCAGCGCGGTCATCGCCGCCTGCGGCAGCTCGAGCGCGACCGGAGCGGCGCCGACGACCGGGGCCAGTGCCGGCGCCAGCGCGGCTCCGCCCGTCGCCGGCGGCACGATCCGGGTCGCGGCGCAGCGGCCGTCGGGCCCCCTGGATCCGATCCTGATGCAGGACCTCGGCTCATACGGCACCACGGCGATGTCGTTCGAGTTCCTGTGCACTTCGGACCCGAGTCAGCCCCTGGTCCTGCTCGCTCCGGGCCTGGCCACCAAGTGGACGCCGAACGACACCGGCAGCGTGTGGGTCTTCGATCTCCGCCAGGGCGTCAAGTGGCAGGACGGCACGGACTTCACCTCGGCCGATGTCGTGGCCACGATGGAGCGCCTGGTCGAGTCCGGCAACTCCGGCCTGAAGGGCGTGCTCGAGAGCGGTGGCGCGGTGGCGACCGACGCGAACACGGTCACCTTCAACCTGGCGAACCCGAACGGCAACTTCCCGTACCTCGTTTCGGTCTTCAATGCGCAGACGCTCATCACACCGGCGGCCTACACGACCGGCACGACCCTCGACGGGAGCCCGAACGGCACCGGCGCCTGGAAGCTCGTCAACTACAACCAGGCCAGCGGCGCCACGTTCGCCCGGAACGATGCCTGGTGGGGTGCCAAGACACCGCTCGACACGGTCGAGTGGATCTATTTCGACGCCACCGGGCCGATGGTCACCGCCTATCAGGGCGGCCAGGTGGACGCCATCATCCAGTTCGATGTCCTGTCCGGAAAGTCCCTGCTGGACGACCCGAACTTCACGAGCGTCGCCCTTCAGGCGGCCCTCCATCGCCAGATCTGGATGCGCACGGACACGGGACAGTTCGTTGACAAGCGGGTCCGCCAGGCGCTGGCCCTCACGTTCGACCGGCCGGCCCTCATCCAGCAGCTGTTCCAGGGCAAGGCGGATCTGGGCAATGACCATGTCATCGCTCCGGTCTACCCGTACTTCGATTCGTCCGTGCCCCAGCGGGCGCAGAACATCGATCAGGCAAAGCAACTCCTGGCAGACGCCAACGCGACGGGGCTGTCGGCGACGTTGCACTGCGGCCAGATCCTGGAGATCCCTGACCTCGCGACGCTCCTCAAGAGCCAGGCGGAGCCGGCCGGGATCAACCTGACGGTCGCCGTCGAGAGCCTCGACACGTTCTACGGTGCACAGTGGTGCCCGCCCGAGCCGGCCGACCCACCGTGTTCCGGCGCTGCCGAGCTCGGCATCGTCGACTATGGACATCGGGCGACACCGGACGTCTACCTGAACTCGGCGTTGTCGACGAAGGGCGTCTGGAACTCGTCCCAGTACTCATCGGCGGCATACGACGCCGCCTTCAAGGAATTCCAGACGTCGGTCGGCGTCGATGCCCAGAAGGCCGCCTGCGGCAAGATCGAAACCATCCTCAACGACGAGGTGCCGATCGGTGTGCCGTACTTCTACAACTTCCTCAGTGGTTCCTCGAACCAGTTCACCGGGTTCTACTCCAGTGGTCTGGGCCAGGCGTTCTTCAATACGGCTTCGAAGGTCTCTTGAGGCCCCGCACGGGGACGGTGGCGAGTGCCACGGTCCCCGTGCCGGCGTGACTCCGTATCGGGTGACCTAGGGCGATGGGCCGGTTCGTCGGGCGCCGACTGCTCCTGTCGCTCGTCACGTTGTGGCTGCTGGCCACGATCGTGTTCATCATCGCGAATGTCCTGCCCAACGACATCGGGCGGACGATCCTCGGCCCGTTCGCGCCACAGGAAAGTGTCGATGCGCTCAACGAGCGCCTCGGCACCAACCGTCCGATCCTGGTCCAGTACGTCGATGCGATGGTCGGGATCGTCACCCTCGACTTCGGCGACTCGTACATCACGAGCCAGCCCGTCCTGCCCCAGCTGGTGGATGCGATCGGCCGTTCGGCGAAGCTCGCCGGACTGGCACTGCTCATCACCATCCCGCTCGCCATCATCGCGGGTCTGTTTGCCGCGAGACGAAGGGACAGACCCGCGGACCGGGCGATCGTGTTGCTCGGCGTGACCTCGTCATCGATCCCGGAGTTCGTCACGGGGACGATCCTGGTCGTCGTCGTCGGGGTGCACTTCCACCTGCTCCCGGTCCTCGCGACGCCGCCGCCGGACGCAGACGTCCTGACCCAGATCCGATACCTGCTGATGCCGGCGACCGCGATGGCCATCGTCTACTTCGGCTATATCGCCCGGATGACCCGGGCCGGCACGATCGACGTGCTGCAGTCCGATTACGCTCGCACGGCGACGATGAAGGGGCTCACGACGAGCCAGATGATGCGCCACCACGTCCTGCGCAACGCGTTGATCCCGACGGTCGCCGTCATCGCCGTCCAGATCGGCTACCTGTTCGGCGGGATCATCGCCGTCGAGAAGATCTTCAACTACAACGGGATGGGTCAGACGATGCTCTTCGCCGCCCAGCGAAAGGACATCCCGATGCTCACCGCCGGAGCGATCGTCATCGGCATCGTCTACATGCTGGCGACGCTCGGCGCTGACCTGATCATCGCCTGGATGAACCCACGGATCCGTCTGGACGCGGAACGCTGATGGACGTCACGGTCACGCCGGAGGAGATCCTCTCCCAGACACCCACACCGACCTCGGAGCGAGCCAAGGCACGCCGCGAGACGATCCGCGTCCTGCTCCACCGGCCCGCGTTCATCATCGGGGTCGTGATCATGGTCGGCTGGATCGTGACCGCCCTCCTCGGCGAGCGGATCACCCCGTACGATCCGTTCAACTACTTCGATACCGGCCAGTTGCCGCCGAGCCTGGAGCACCTGATGGGCACGGACCGGCTCGGCCGCGACGTCCTCTCACGGGTCATGGTCGGATCCCGAGACGTCCTGATCATCGCCCCGCTGGCCGCCCTCCTCGGCGTCGTCGCCGGAACGCTGCTCGGGCTGATCATGGGCTACTACCACGGCGTCGTGGACGACCTCATCAGCCGGCTGGTCGAAGCGTTCCTCGCGCTCCCCGTCATCCTCGTCGCGCTGCTGACCCTGGTCGTCCTCGGGACGTCGCCGATCGTCGTCATCTGCGTCGTCGGCATCCTGTTCACCCCGATCGTGGCTCGCACGGTCCGCTCCGCCGTCCTGTCCGAACGACAGCTCGATTACGTGACCGCGGCCAAGCTGCGCGGGGAGTCCGGCCCGTTCATCCTGTCGCGCGAGATCTTCCCGAATGTGCTGGGCCCGACGGTCGTCGAACTCACCGTCCGGTTCGGGTACGCGATCTTCACGGTCGCCACGCTGTCGTTCCTCGGCGTGGGCATCCAGCCACCGTCCCCGGACTGGGGGCTCACGGTGAGCCAGGAATACAACAACATGATCTCCGGGGTCTGGTGGCCGACCCTGTTCCCGGCGCTCGCCATCGCCAGCATGGTCATCGCGGTCAACCTGATCGCGGACTCACTCCAATCGGTGATGAGCGAATGACGGCCGAGGCAGTCAGCGCGCCGATGCCGGCCTCGAACGACGCGCCGGCGGCGCTCAAGGTCGACGACCTGTCACTGTCGTATGTCGTCCGCGGCATTCCCCGCCCGGTCCTGCGTGGGGTCTCGTTCGAGGTGCGCCCAGGCGAGTCGTATGGCCTCGTCGGCGAGTCCGGATGTGGGAAATCGACCACCGCCTATGCCGCGGTCCGATACCTGCCCCGCAACGCACTGATCACGGGCGGCCGGATCCTCGTGTCGGGCGACGACATCACCAAGATGAGCGACGACGAGGTCCGCCGCTTCCGGATCCACCACGCCTCGATGGTCTACCAGGACCCGGGCGCCGCCCTCAACCCGACGACCAAGGTCGGCCCACAGGTCGTGGAGGCGTTCACGATCCTCGGCCAGAACGGCAAGGACGCGCGGGTCAGCGCGATGAAGGCCCTCGAACGGGTGCAGATCGCGGACCCGGAGGGCGTGTTCGAGCGGTATCCGCACCAACTTTCGGGTGGGATGCAGCAGCGGATCGTGATCGCGATCGCCCTCGCCTCGGACCCGAAACTGCTGGTCCTGGACGAGCCGACCACGGGGCTCGACGCGACGGTCGAGGCGAGCGTCCTCGATCTCGTCCGGAAACTCCAGGCGGAGACGAACGCCGCCGTCCTGCTCATCGCCCACAACCTTGGCGTCATCCGAACGCTGTGCGATCGCGTCGGCGTGATGTACGCGGGCCGGATCGTCGAGGAAGGTGACTCGGCCTCGGTCTTCGAGTCGCCGCAGCATCCCTACACGCTCGGCCTGCTGCGATCGCTCCCTCGCCGCGGGATCCGCAAGTCGCAACGCCAGCTGGCGACGATCCCCGGCAACCTGCCCCAGATCGGCACGGACTTGCCGACCTGCGTCTTCGTCGACCGCTGCCCGCTCGCCGACGAGCTGTGTCGGACGGTGGAGCCGCCCGTCGTCGAGGTCGCCCCGGGCCGCTGGACGCTGTGCCACCACCGCGATCGGCTGGATGAGCTGGTCGAGCCACCCGCGGTCACCGGCGCCGACACCGTCCACGGCGAGCTGGCCCTCTCCCTGGACAACGTCTCGAAGACCTTCCACCAGAGCGGGACCGACGTCCCGGCGCTCGTCGGCGTCAACCTGACCCTGTACGACGGGGAGACGCTCGGCCTCGTCGGCGAGTCCGGCTCGGGCAAGTCCACCATGGCCCGGACGATCCTCGGGATCGAGAGCCCGGATGCGGGCGGGACCGTGGAGCTCGATGCGCATCCGCTGGCGCCACGCTCGGGCGACCGGCCGACCGACGACAAGCGCTCCATCCAGATGGTCTTCCAGAACCCGGACTCGGCCCTCAATCGCGGTTGGACCTCTCGGCACATCCTGGAGCGGTCGGTGACCAAGCTGACCGGGTTGAAGGGCAAGGCCGTCAGCCAGCGGGTCGACAAGCTGGCCGCCGACCTGCGCCTGACCCAACGCCACCTCGACCTCAAGCCTCGACAGCTCTCCGGCGGGCTCAAGCAACGAGTCGCCATCGCCCGGGCATTCGCCGGGGATCCTCGGATCGTCGTGGCGGACGAGCCGACGAGCGCCCTCGACGTGTCGGTCCAGGCCGCCATCCTCAACCTGCTCTCGGAACTGCAGATCCAGAGCAAGACGAGCTACCTGCTGATCTCGCACGATCTCGGGGTCGTCCGCTACCTGGCCGACCGGATCGCCGTCATGTACCTGGGCCGGATCATGGAGGTCGGCGATTCCGAGACCGTCTTCCGGGGTCCGAACCACCCGTACACCGAGGCGCTCCTGTCGGCTGTCCCGAACGTCGACGGTGAGCAGCGGACCCGGATCCTGCTCGAGGGCGAGATCCCCAGTCCGGCCAACCCGCCGTCCGGGTGTGTCTTCAGTACCCGCTGCCACCGGGCGATCAGCGGTCTGTGCGAGGTCACCGAACCGCCGCTCGTCGAGGTCGAGCCGGGGCACATGATGAGCTGCCACATCCCACTCGACGAGCTTCGACGCCTGCAAGCGCGACCGGGCGGCGAGGCCGGCTCCGCGGCCGGGACGACCGGCGATGCCGAGTTCGGTGGAGCCGGAGCGGGTGGGTCCATCACGAGGATCGATGACTCCACCCTCGCCGATCCCGTCGACCCCGCCGACGAACCAGAGACGAGCAAGCGAGACACGGCCGACCTTGTCAATCTCATCGAGCGAGAGGACCGGCCGCCGAATCCCCAGCCCAGGCCTGAACCGCGCCGGAGACCCGTTTACAGGGCCATGGCCAGCCGGCGGGCCTCGTACATCGCGGCGTGGATGTTCCGGCTGGCGACGGCGTCGCCGATCCTGAACAGCTGATAGCGTCCGTCCTCGTTGACGACCCGCATCTGCGGCCGACCCGCCAGGTACGGATCGAGATCCAGTTCGCCACCGTTGGATGCGCCTGGGATCAGGTCCTTGTAGATCTCGTCGTTGGGGATCGTGCCATGTTCGACCACGACCTGATCGACGACGCGTTCCTCGACGGTGTCGACGTAGTCGCTCGTCAGTTCGAGTCGAAGTCGCCGGTCATCGGTTCGCCGGACCGATCGGAGGCGACGATCCGGTGTCATCCGGACGCCCGCGGCGTAGAAGGCGGCGAGGTAGCTCGGATACGCCGTCCCCGTCACTTCGTGCCCGACGTGGCGGTCCGGCGTCACGATCTCGACCGATGACCCGGCGGCCGCCATCCGCTCCACGCATGACAGGGCGTCCTCCGTGCCGTGGTCGTCGAACACGAGGACCTCACCCGCGGATGGTGTGACTTCACCGCCGATGATGTCCCAGGTGCTGACGACGAGTTCCTCACCCTCGGAGAGCGCGGGCATCCGTGGACGGCCGCCCGTGGCGATGATGACGACGTCGGGCTCGAACGACGCGATCGAGTTCGAGATCGGCGAAGGTTCCCAGGCGCAGGTCCACACCGAGGTGGCGACACTCGGACACGAGCCAGTCGACGATCCCACTCAGGTCCCCGCGTCGTGGCGTTGCCCGGGCCGCGAGCACGATCTGCCCACCGGCTCGATCGGACGCCTCGAGCAGGGTCACCCGGTGGCCGCGCTCGGCAGCGACCCGGGCGGCTTCGAGGCCGGCCGGACCCGCCCCGACGACGACCACCCGCCTCACCGGGCCCGTCGCCGGCGGCGTGACGTGGGCGATCGTCGCCTCGCGACCGGTTGCCGGATTGTGGATGCACAACGCGTCCAGGCCGAGGTAGAGCCGATTGATGCAGTACGACGCGCCGACGCATGGCCGGATCCGATCGGCCTCGCCCGCCTCCAGCTTGCGGACGATGTGCGGGTCGGCCATGTGGGCCCGGGTCATCCCGACCATGTCCAGCAGGCCCTCACTGATGGCATGCCGGGCAGTCGCGACGTCGGCGACCCGCGCCGCATGGAAGATCGGGAGGTCGACCCGTTCACGAAATCGTCCGGCGAACTCGAGCGCAGGCCCGAGCGGCGTGCCCATTCCCGGGATCACGTGTGAGATGGCCTCGTCCGTCGCGATCGAGCCCTTGATGATGTTGATGAAGTCGATCGTGCCCGTCCGTGCCAGCGTCGTGGCGATGGCCAGACCGTCCGCTTCGCTCAATCCACCGTCGACATCCTCCCCACCGGTCATCCGGATCCCGACGATGAACTCGTCCCCGACGGTCCTGCGAATGGCCTCCAGGACCTCGATCGAGAAGCGCATCCGGTTCGCCAGCGATCCTCCATAGGCGTCGCCGCGATGGTTGACCAGGGGTGACCAGAACTGGTCGATCAGGTGTCCGTAGGCGATGACTTCCAGCCCGTCGAGGCCACCCTCCTTGCAGCGCCGGGCGGCCTCCGCGAACGCGGTGACGACCCGCCGGATGTCGGCCGGTTCCATCTCCTTCGGGAAGCTGCGATGCGCGGGCTCCCGGATCGATGAGGCGGAGATCGTCGGCAGCCAGTCGCCGTCATCCCAGACGGTCCGGCGGCCCATGTGGGTGAGCTGGATCATCGTGGCGGCCCCATGGACATGCATCCGGTCGGCGAGCTGGCGGAACCACGGGATGATCTCGTCATCGCCCGCGTAGAGCTGCCCGAAGACCGCCGGCGAGTCCGGGGCGACGTTGGTCGACCCGCCGAACATCGACAGGGCGATCCCGCCCTTGGCCTTCTCCTCGTGATAGAGCTGGTACCGCAGCTTGGGCTTCCCGTCCTCCGCGTAGGCCGGCTCGTGGCTCGTGCTCATGATCCGGTTCCGGAGCGTGAGGTGTCGCAGCTGGAACGGCTGCAGGAGCGGATCTGCGACGGTCACCGCGTGCTCAGACGTCAGAGTCCGGGAAGCTCGCCTTGCGTCGGTCGATCCACTCGATGAGCGCCTCGTCGAGAGCGGGATCGATCGGCGGCGCCTCGTACTCGGCCAGGCGCTTCTTCCATCGCCGGTTGGCCCGCTGCGCGGCGTCGAGTCCGCCGTCAAGCTCCCACTGCTCGAAGCTGTCGTTGTTCGACAGTTCGGATCGCCAGAACGCGTGCTCGAAGTTGGCCAGCGTGTGGGGCGAACCCAGGAAGTGCTGGCCCGGCCCGCCGGCGAGCATGGCTTCCAGAGCGTAGCCGTTGTCGGTCACGTCGACACCCGCGATGTACGCGCTCGTCATCGAGGCCTGGTCCTCATCGAGGACGAACTTCTCGTACCCGATGGCGAGGCCGCCCTCCAGCCAGCCGGCGGTATGAAGGTTGAAGTTCACGCCGGCCTGGATCGTGGTGAGGAAGCTGATGGCGCTTTCGTATGCCGCCTGATAATCGGGCACCTTCGAGGCGGTGAAACTGCCACCGCTTCGGAACGGAACGCCCAATCGGCGAGCCAGGGCGGCCAGCACGAAGAGGACGAGCTGTGGCTCGGGCGTGCCGAACGTGGGTGCGCCGGTCTGCATCGACATCGATGAGGCGAACGATCCGAAGATCACGGGCGCGCCCGGCCGGACGATCTGGCAGAAAGCCATCCCGGCAAGCGCCTCCGCGAGGGTCTGGGTCGCCTGGGCGGCCACGGTCACGGGGGCCATCGCCCCGCCGAGGATGAACGGGGTGATGAGCATGATCTGGTTGTTCTCGGCGTAGACCTTCGCCGACCCGAGCATGTTGAAGTCCCACGACATCGGGGAGTTGGCGTTGGCCAGTCCCATGATCACGTGGTCGTGCTCCATGATCTCCTGGCCGAACACGATCCGAGCCATATCGACCGAATCCTGGGCGCGACTCGGGTGGGTCACCGAACCCATGAACGCTCGGTCCGAGTAGCGGATGTGGCTGTAGACCATATCGAGATGACGCTTGTTGACCGGCAGGTCGACCGGCTCGCACAGCGTCCCGCCGCCGTGATGGAGCGTCCGGCTCGTGTAGGTCAGCTTCACGAAGTTCCGGAAGTCCTCGATGGTCGCATAGCGGCGGCCTTCGTCGAGGTTGTGGATGAACGGTGAGCCGTAGGTCGGCACCAGGACCATGTGCGGATCCCCGATCCGGACGCTCCGACCAGGATTGCGGGCCCGCTGGGTGAACACGGCCGGGGCGGTCGCAGTGACGAGCGACCGGCACATCCCGCGCGGGAACCGGACCCGGGTACCGGTCACGTCGGCTCCGGCGCCTCGGAAGATCTCGACCCCCTCCGGGAAGTTGACGATCTCGATCCCGACCTCTTCGAGCAGCGTTTCGGCGTTGTATTCGATCAGCTCGAGGCCCTCGGCCGAGATGACCTCGACCGGCGCCAGCTTTCGGGTCAGGTATGGCAGCGTCTCCATCGACCGGGCGAGACGTTCCGACTGACGGGCCGCCCGTCCTCGCCGCGCGGCAGGCTGCTCCAGGTCCTGGGCTGTCATCGCGATCTCCTCGGCTGGAGGCACACCGGCAACCGGCGGCGTCCCGGTGTCATCTTACGGCGCCCGGAAACCTCAGAGCTGCCGAGCGAGTTCACGGGCTTCGTAGATGGCCAGGCTCGCCCGACGTGGCGCGACGCAGTCCCCGACCTCGTGGAACCGGATCCCACGCGCGGTCAGTGACTCGGCGAGTCCCGTCTCGGCGACGGCGGTCTCGGCGATGACGAGCGTGTCAGCCGCCAGGTCCAGGGTCTGCCCCGTGCTGGTGGACCGGATCGTGGCCAGGCCGGTCCGCCACTCGATCAGGCAGGCTGACGTGACTGACACGCCGCCGGCTTGCGCGAATCGGGCGCGGAGTGGCCCGTCGGCCGCGCTGTGGAAGAGGCCCCTCGCGACGACCGGGGCGGCGGTCATGATCGTCACGGCGCGTCCGTGCTCGGCGAGGAAGAGCGCGGTCCCGAGTCCGCGCCAGTCGTCGAGGTCGTCGAGCACGAGTACACGGGATCCCGGTACCGCACTTCCGTCGAGCACCGCCTGGATGGAGCACACATCCAGCCCATCGACGCCCGGCAGGCGGTCCACCATCGGCAGCGACCGCTGGAACCCGTTGAGCGGGGGGCGTGATCCGGTGGCCACCACGATCTCGTCCGCGCCCGCTCTCGATCACGCCCGCTCGCATCAAGCGACGAACCGAGGTTGACGTCCACGCCGAGCGCTTCGAGCCGGCGGCCGTACCAGGCCAGCAGGTCGGTGATCTGGCCGCGCGATGGTTGAAGACCCGCCAATCGGAACTGCCCACCCAGCACCGCGTCGCGTTCGTGGAGCGTCACGCTGTGGCCCCGCTCAGCGGCAACCCGGGCCGTCTCGAGGCCGGCGGGTCCGCCGCCCACGACCAGGACCCGCCGCGGATCCGGCGCCGGCTCGAAGCGGTCGCCGCCCCATTCCCATTCCCGCCCGGCCGAGGGATTGACGAGACACGAGATCCAGTAGTCGCGCGAGCGGCGGGCCCAGCACATCTGGTTGCACGAGATGCACGGCCTGACCTCGTCGGCGCGACCGGTCCGTGCCTTGGCGACGAGATGCGGGTCTGCGATCTGGCCACGGACGATGCTGACCATGTCCGCGTGGCCGGCCGCCAGGACAGCCTCGGCAGCAGCGGGAGTCCGGATGTGGCTCTCGGCCTGGACGAGGGCATGGCGGACCACCCCCTTCAGTGCGGCGGCGAACGGCTCACCCAGGCGTTGGTCGTACAGCGATGGCGGCATGATCTGGTGGAAATCGAAATAGGAACCGGTCCCGCAGGTCACGTAGTCCATCAACCGCCGCTCGTCGTGCCAGGCGACGATCGAGGCCAGCTCGTCGATGGACGGCATCGCCGGCGAGCCGGGATCCGCGCTCACCGCCAGCCCGATGATGAAGTCATCGCCGCAGCGCTCGCGGATGCGCCGGAGGATCTCACTCGAGAACCGCATCCGGTCCTCGAAGGTCGCGCCCCATCGGTCGGTCCGGCGGTTCGACCAGGGCGTCCAGAACTGGTCGACGACCGCGTGGTAGGCGGCGAAGACCTCGATCCCGTCGAACCCGCTCGCCTGCGCCCGGCCGGCGGCCGCCACGAACCCATCGATCAGCTCATCGATCTCGGTCGTGCTCATCGCATGGCTGCCGTCGGCGTCGTGGTAGGACGGCAGGCCGGATGGTGACCAGTTCGGTCGGAACGAGTTGTCGGCATCGCCGTGCTGGCCGACGTGGTACAGCTGGTGGATCATGACGACATCCGGGTTTGCCTCACGACAGGCGTCGATGACCCGACGGAAGGCCGGGATGATGGCGTCATCGTCGTGTCGGAAGTTGCCGCGGGTCAGGACGCCGGTGGCGTGGATCGGCACGGGTTCGACGACGATCATCCCGGCGCCGCCGAGAGCGCGTTCCCGGTAGTAGCCGATGTGGCGGTCGCCGGGCAGGCCGTCCTCGGCCATGTTGGCGGTGTGGGCACCGAAGTTGATCCGGCTGCGCAGGGTCCGGTGGCGCAGGGTGAGCGGTTCGAAGACGTGCGGGAACTCGGTCGTCATCCGGTCGTCACCGGTGGAGCCTCGGGGATCGGGTGCCGACGACGCACGGCGATGAGGGCGATCACGCCACCGATCGACGTGGTCGCAAGGATCACGAGGTGAACGAGCAGGCCCATCGCGAACGCCGAGTCCCTCGGGATCCCGAACCCGTCCGCGATCCCCACGACCGTGAGTTCGAAGGTCCCGACATAGCCGGGACCCGATGGCACGATCGTGACCAGGGCGACCCCGCTCGTCAGCAGGGCGGCCTGGGCGACGGTCAACTCGACGCCCACGGCCTGGCCACCCGCCAGGAAGGTCAGGATGGAGGCACTCCAGGCGACCGTGCTGAAGGCCAGTGCGGCGCCGACCGTCCTGGGCCGGCCCGCGACCGCCAGCCCCTCGCGCAGCCGACGACCCAGCTCGAGCAGCCTCGGTCGGCGGGCGACGATGGCCGCCACCCGGTCCGCACCCGGCAGGCGGTGGGCGGCCATCCCCAGGCCGAGCGCGATCACCATGAGCGTCACGAATGCGAGACCCAGCAGGACGGCGCTGGTCATCACGCCCCGAACGCTCAGGACAAGGACGGCGACGGCGGCGATCGCGACGACCATGATCGTGTCCACGACCCGCTCCACCACGACCGTGCCGAGGACCGTCGTCCGGCTGATCCCCTCACCGTCACCCAGGGCATGGCTCCGGTACAGCTCACCGAGCCGGGCCGGCAAGACGTTGTTGGCCAGATACCCGATGTACGTGTAGCCGAGGACGCGGCGGTATGGGAGTCGGGCGATGGGCATGAGCAGCGCGCGCCAGCGGGCACCCCGGGCGCCCACGTCGATCGTGGCCGAGATGAGCATCACCCCGATCCAGGCAGGCGACGCGGTCCGGAGGACGTCGATCGCGGCAGCGATGTCGACCGATCCGACGAGGATCCACAGCGCGACGACGCTGACCGCGATCCCCAGCGCCCCACGCAGCAGCCCGTTGCGCCCGATCCGCATGGTCAGTCGGGTCGGCGGCGGGCCGCCAGTTTCGCCGAGCGCCGGACCCGAAGACGATGCAGCGCGTACCGCGCGACCACCCGGAGGGTCGACAGCCCGTACACGACGCTCCGCCGGAACCCGACCGAGGAGGCTTCCTCGAAGTACCGCGTCGGGACGGCGATCTCGCCGATCCGGCCGCGCATCCCGACGGCGACGACCTGGGCGATGAGCTCCTGGTCGAAGACGAAGTCGTTGCTGTTCCGGTGGTAGGGCACGGTCTCGAGCAACCGCCGGCTGTATGCGCGGAGGCCGGTGTGGTATTCGGACAGGCGCAGGCCGAAGACCAGGTTCTCGAGGCCGGTCAGGAACCGATTGCTGACGTACTTCCAGCGGGGCATGCCGCCGGCGAGCGGGTCGCCAAGGAAGCGACTGCCGAGCATCAGATCGTGCGTGCCGGCCGCGATCGGCGCGATGAGCGCCGGGATCCGCGTCGCGTCGTACTGGTAGTCGGGGTGGAGCATCACCACGATGTCGGCGCCGGCGGCGAGGGCGGCGTCGTAGCAGGTCTTCTGGTTCCCGCCGTACCCGAGGTTCTGGCTGTGGATGATCACGTCGAGCCCGAGCTTCGCGGCGATCCCGACGGTCTCGTCGGCGGAGACGTCGTCGACGAGGATGATCCGGTCGACCAGGCTGTGGGGGATGTCCGCGTAGGTCCGCTCCAGCGTCCGGGCGGCATTGTAGGCGGGCATCACGACGACGAGACGCGGCGGGCGATCCGCTGACTCCGGGCTGACCACCCGCGAAGGGTACCCCACCCGAGTCGCGCCAGACCCTCAGGCAGTCACGGAGCCGTCATCCGCGTGTGAGACGATACCGCGGTCAGCCAAGCCTCGAGGTCACCGCGCCCATGTTCGAGCGACTCTTCGGCACCAAGGAACAGGATCCTGCGATCGCCACCCGGATCCCACCGGGCCAGTACAAGACGGACAAGTTCCCGGTCCTCCACTACGGATCCGTTCCCCGCACCGACCTCGCGACCTGGGACTTCAGGGTGTGGGGCGAGGTCGACTCGCCGTTCACCCTCACCTGGCAGCAATTCAAGGACCTGCCGCGCAAGACCGTGGCCACGGACATCCATTGCGTCACCCGCTGGACGAAGCTCGATACCACCTGGGAGGGCGTCGCGATCCAGACGATCCTGGAGATGGCCGGGGTCCGCGCGACCGCCAGCCACGTCGTCTCGCATGCCGAGCAGGGCTATACGGCGAACGTGCCGCTGTCCGTTCTCGATGACGACGACGTCCTGCTCGCCGACACGTTCGGCGGCGAGCCACTGGAGCTCGAGCACGGGTATCCGCTGCGCCTCCTCATCCCCAAGAAGTACTTCTGGAAGAGCAGCAAGTGGATCCGGGGCCTCGAGTTCCTCGACCACGACCAGCTCGGCTTCTGGGAGCGCTACGGCTACAACAACGACGCCGACCCATGGCTGGAGGAGCGGTTCAGCGAGTAGCCGGCGAGGGGCCGTGGGTCGAGCGGTTCAGCTCCGGCCGGTCCGGCCGACCAGCCGCGGGATCGGGGACGAACAGGCGCAACCGAGCCGAGAGCAGGACGAGCTCGCGGTCGAGCAGCGCGATGAGTGCCTCGAGTCGCTCCGTCGTCGTCGTCGCCTCGAGCAGGGCCTGGCGTCGCGGGACTTCGATCTGGACGATCCCGGACAGGAGGTAGGAGAGGACGGTCGGATCGTCCGGGATGGCGAGATCGCCGCGCGGGCCGGCATCGAACACGACCTCGACATCGTCGTCGGCCGGGCGCCCTGCCGACGGCGCCGGCGGATCGCCGTCGCCGCCGGTCTCCCCGTCGATCTCGACCTGGACATCCAGGGTGTCGTTGGTCTCGCCGTCGCGGGTCCGCATCAGTTCGAGGTAGCGGACGAACTTGCGGATGGCGGTCGCCGCCAGTCGCTCCGCTCGGGGCGCATCGCCGATGTCGTCCGCCAGGGGCGTCACCTCTGCGACCAGGTACGGCTCTCGCCCGGGATCCACGGCGTCGAGACTGAACCGGCCGGTCGCCGCGGCGAGCAGATCGAAGCGACCATCCGCATAGCGGCCCGCTTCGCGGATCTCGACCATCGCGCCGATCCCGGCAAGGGTCAGGACGTCGGTCGATCCCACCTCGCGCCCGTCCCGGATCAGGACGACCCCGAACGGCGCGCCGGTGTCGAGGCAGTGGCGGGTCAGCGCGCGATAGCGATCCTCGAAGATGTGGAGCGGCACCACGATGCCGGGGCAGAGGACCGTATGCAGCGGGAAGAGCGGGATCTCCATCGACCTGTCAGGCGGCCGATGCGCGCGGCCTGCGCTCGATCAGGTCAGTGCGAGCAGCCCTTGGGTGCACCCTCGTCATCGGCGGTCCGGAAGCTGGATCCGCAACCGCACGCGGCGACGGCGTTCGGGTTGTTGACCGTGAAGCCGGCGCCCATGAGCGTGTCGACGTAGTCGATCTGCGAACCCTGGAGCAGGCTGATGCTCTGGCCATCCACGTAGACCTTGATCCCGCTCGCGCTCAGGACCTGGTCCTCTGGGGTCGGCGCGTCCTCGAGCATCATCCCGTAGCGGAACCCTGAGCAACCACCTGAATAGACATAGACCCGCAGGCCGATGTCCGGGTTGGTCTCCTCCTTGGTCAGCTCCTGGAGCTTGAGGACCGCGGCGTCAGTCAGGGACACCACCTGGGGCTGCTGGTCGATCATCGGGTTCGGTCCCTCCGCGAGGTTGCTTCGAGGTCAGGCGTCGGGACGACGGACGTCCGTGTGCCCGGTCATCGTACGCACGGCAACGGGTTTCGACAAGCGCCCGCGCCGAAACTCTCGTACCAGTCGCGATCAGTCGTCGAGTCGCTCGATGATCGTGGCGATCCCCTGACCGACCCCGATGCACATCGTGGCCAGACCGAATCGCCCTCCCGTCCGCCGCAGCTCGTGGGTCAGCATCGTCATCAGCCGGCCACCGCTCATCCCGAGCGGATGGCCGAGCGCGATCGCGCCACCGTTGACGTTGACCTTGGCCGGATCCAACCCGAGCTCGTCGATACAGACGAGCGACTGCGAGGCGAAGGCTTCGTTCAGCTCGATGAGGTCGAGATCGTCGACACCGATGCCCGCCCGTTGCAGGGCCTTGCGGGTGGCCGGGATCGGGCCGATCCCCATGACCGACGGATCGACCCCCGCGACGGCGGTGGCCACGACCCGGGCCATCGGGCGCAGGTCGAGGTCGCGGGCACGTTCCGATTCCACGACGAGGACCGCCGACGCGCCGTCGTTGATGCCGGAACTGTTCCCCGCCGTGACCGAACCACCTTCCGGACGGAAGGCCGGTCGGAGCCTGGCCAGCGCCTCGGCTGTCGTGTCGGCGCGCGGGTGCTCATCGCGATCGACCACGATCGGATCGCCCTTCCGCTGCGGGACGCTGATCGGGACCAGCTGGTCGTCGAACCGGCCGGCGTCCATGGCTGCGATCGCTCGCTGCTGGCTCTCGAGGGCGAAGGCGTCCTGCCGCTCGCGCGACACGCTCCATCGCTCGGCCACGTTCTCGGCCGTCTCGCCCATCGAGTACGGATAGTGCTGCTCGGCCAGGCGCGGGTTGACGAATCGCCAGCCGAGGGTCGTGTCGGCCATCTCACGATCGCCCCGCTCATACGGCGTGGCCGCCTTGAGCTGTACGTAGGGTGCGCGCGACATCGATTCGACGCCGCCACCGATGAACACGTCCCCGTCGCCGACCGCGATGGCATGGGCGGCCGAATTGATCGCCTGGAGCCCCGATCCACACAGCCGGTTGACGGTCAGCCCACCGACTTCGACCGGGAACCCGGCCAGCAGGAGGGCCATCCGGGCGACGTCCCGATTGTCCTCGCCGGCCTGGTTGGCGCAGCCGAGGATGACGTCCTCCACGAGCGCTGGGTCGAGCTTCGCCCGATCCACCACCGCGCGGAGGACGGCAGCCGCGAGATCGTCGGGACGGACGCCGGCCAGGGCGCCCCCGTACCGGCCGATCGGGGTCCGGACCGCCTCGATGATCCAGGCTTCTCGGATGGTGCGGCGCGCGTCTCGAGTCATGCGACTGATGGTAGCGGGGTCACCCCTCCGCGAGTAGCCCTGGGGCGGGCGTGAACCGCGGGCCCTCGCTCGCGTACGCCCGGAGCCGGTCCCGGACGGCGGCAGGCCCGCCGAGCTGCGCGGCACGCTCGAACGGGCCGATGGGGTGCCCGGCACCGAGCCGCATCGCGAGATCGATGTCGGCGGCGGATGCGACGCCGCTCCCGACGGCCCGATACGCCTCGTTGACGATGGCCAGGATGATCCGCTCGGCGAGCGATCGGCCATCGTCGCCGATCCCTCCGGGACGAGGTGCGGCGCCGCCATCCGCCCCGATGACTGTCCGGCGCGGGGCCGATGAGCTGATCGGCCTCGTCGTAGCGGTAGAAGCCGGCCCTCGACTTGCGCCCGAGCCGGCCGGTCGCGACCAGGTGCTCCTGGATCGGGGACGGACGGAACCGGTTCGCGAGTGGATCGCCGGACGCGACCGTCCGCTCGAAGAGGCCCCGGGCGGCTGCCAGGTTGATGTCGAGACCGACGAGATCCATCAACTCGAACGGGCCCATCGGGAAGCCGGCCGACCGGAGGGCTCGGTCGATCGCCTCGACGGAACCGCCACCGGAGGACAGGATGGTCAGGGCCTCGAGGGTGAATGGGCGGTTGACCCGGTTGACGATGAAGCCGGGTGTGTCCGAACAGTGCACCGGGACCTTGCCCCAGGTCGTGACCAGTCGAGCGGCCAGATCCGCGACGGTCGGGTCCGTCGCCGGCCCGGACACCACCTCGACCAGGGGCATGACCGGCGCCGGATTGAAGAAATGGAGGCCGAGGACCCGCCCCGGCCGGGCGGTCCGATCGGCGATCGCGGCCACGGACAGGGCGCTCGTGTTGGTCGCCAGGATCGTGTCTGCCGATGTGGTCCGATCGAGCGCCTCGAAGATCGATCGCTTGGCCTCGAGGTCCTCGAGTGCGGCTTCGATGACCAGCGCAGGAGCCGCGTCGGCAAGCTCGTCGAGCGTCAGCGCATCGAACAGTCGCTCGATCCGCTCATCGACCCAGGCATCCGCCGCCCTGGCGTCGAGGTCGAGCCGCCGAGCCCGTCGCCCGAGGCCCGAGCGGATCCGCGACCGGCCGCGGTCGATCGCGGCGAGATCGACGTCGTGGATGCCCACGATCTGTCCAGCTTCGAGCGCGAGCTGGGCGATCCCGGCCCCCATCGTCCCGGCTCCGACGACCCCGACGGTCACGGATCAGACCGGTTTGATCGCTTCGAATGGCTGCCGGCACTCGGCGCAGTAGCGGATCGTCCGGCACTGGGTGGCCCGAACAGGTTCTCAAGGGTCGTCCGCCATGAACCACAGTGCGGGCAGGCGACGCGCGCCTCAAGCGCGATCAGGGAGCCCCCGCCGTCGACCCCGGATGTGGGCGGGGCGATGCCCGCCGCGGCGAGCGCCTCGCGTCCAGCAGGCGTGATCCGGTCCGACGTCCAGGGGATCTCGAACGTGGCCTCGACCCCTACCGGACGCCCGAACGCACCCAGTCGGTCGGCGATCGATGCCTTGATCACCTCGAGCGCCGGGCAGCCGACGAAGGTCGGCAGGATCTCGACGTCGATCGCGCCGCCGGTCGGCTCGACCGTGACCCGGTGGACGATCCCGAGGTCCACGACGGACAGCACCGGCAGCTCGGGATCCATGACCTCGGCGAGGGCGGCCCACACCGCGGCCAGATCGAGCGTCGGGGCGAGGCCGGCCGCGCGGGATCGGGCGACCCCGACCTGCGTCGCCGACTCGCTCACCAGGTCGCTCCAGGATCGGCCCGGCGGACCGAGGTGAACCCATCCCACAACGTTCGGAAGTGCACACCATGGTCGAGTCGACCGCGTTCGATCCGATCGGCCGGGGGCGGCATCGGCAGGTCGAGGGACTCGAAGGTCGGTTCGATCGTGGCGCGCCAGCGGCCTTCGAGCTCAGCGGACGGTCCCTCGAGGATCCCGGCCTCGAGCAGTGCCGGTTCTCCGGACAGCGGAGTGAACACCGTCGCGGCGTCCGGAGCCAGTTCCTCGAGCGCGGCCAGGAGGCGCGCCCGCGGCTCTCCGTCGCTTCGGGCCAGCCGATCGAGCCAGACCTCGGCGTGCATCCGGTGGTATCGCTCCTCGCGGATGAGCTTGCCCACGAGTTCGGCCAATGGCGGCCACGAACCGGCTGCCGCGGCCTCGAGCCGGACCGTGTCGGCCGTGTCGTACAGGAACCGTCGGGCGATCGTCATCGCCCAGTCGCCGCGGCCGTGGTCCAGCAGGCGACAGTGGCGGTACTCGTCCGGCTCCCGGTCGTAGGCGATCGCATCGGCGTTCGTGTCGAGCAGGCCGGCGAGCAACCCGTAGAGGGCGGCCGCATGGCCCAGCTCGTCCTGGGCGATCGAACTCATCGCCACGTCCTCTTCGAGCAGTGGGGCGATGCCGGTCCATTCGGAATCCGAGAACCCGATGACGAACTCGTCGTCGGCCATCGACAGGAGCAACTCCCCGATGGCCGCCTCCGGGAGCGAGACGGCGGCGGTCACTTCGAACGCGCCCTGGGTTTGGGCTGGCTGGCGGCCTCGCGAGCGGCCGCCAGCTTGTCCCGCATCACGTACCCGCCCGGCTTCTTGAACGAGCGGTCGAGCGGCGGCTGGAGCAGGTCTGGATCATCGAGGTCGACGACGTCTCCGCGGCGGACGACCCACAGCCGGACACTCTCCTGTCGCCGGCCGAACATCTCGCGAGCGTAATGCACGGCGAGCTCGGCATCCGGCGCCATGACGCTGCCGCCGTGACGCATCGGATCACCGTCCTTCTCGCGTCGGAAGACCTCCCACGCCTCGAGCCCTGCTGAGGCCGAACCCGGATCGGGCACCTCCGGCTTCTCGGCGCTCACGCCGCGGCCGCGACCCCGAGGATCGACTCGCGAACCCATCGGGTCTCCTCGCGGACGAGTCGTCGGAAGGCCAGGCGCGACTCGGACATCGGTCCGTGGTTCGTGACGACGCGGCGCAACTCGTCCCAGTCCGGTTCGGTGTACCGCCACTCGGCCGCCGACTCGTCATAGCGCAGCTCGGGGTCCGGGATGACGAGACCGAGCTCGCGGATCCGGGGCACGTAGATGGTCAGGAATTCCTGGCGAAGCTCCTCGGAGGTCTTCGCCTTGATCCGCCAGTGGAGGTCGCGGTCCTTGTCGCGGTCCGAGCGCGGGCCGTGCATCTGCATCAGCGGCTGCCACCAGCGCTCCAGGGCATCCTGGATCGCGGCGCGTTGGTTCGCGGTCCCGGTGACCATCGTCACGACGACGTCGCGACCATGCATGATGTGGACCGACTCCTCCCAGCAGATCTTTCGCATCGTCCGCGCGTACGGCGCGTATGACGAGTCGCGCAACGCCTGCTGCGCGACGATCGCAGCGGCGTCCACGAGCCAGGCGATCATCCCGACGTCAGCCCAGCCGACCGTCGGATAGTGGAACACGTTGTGGAACTTGGTCCGGCCGGCCAGCAGGTCGTCGAACATGGCCTCGCGCGGCTTTCCCAGGTCCTCCGCGACTCGATAGAGGAGCTGCGCATGACCGACCTCGTCCTGGACCTTGGCGGTGAGCGCCAGCTTCCGGCGCAGGGTCGGTGCGCGCATCAGCCACTCGCGTTCGGGGAGGACCCCCATCAGCTCGCTGTTGGCGTGCATCTCCACGAAGCGAAGGACCGACGTGCGGTATTCGTCCGGCATCCAGTCGGTCGCTTCCACCTTGGACCCGGCTGCGATATGGGCTTCGAACAGGGCCGAACCGCTCGTCATGCGAGAGCTCGGCGTCGAAGGCCGGGCGGCTCGCGGTCCAGCGGGTTCGAGGATGGGCTCGAGGGCGAGCGGGTCCGTCATCGCCTGGTCCCGGCCGCCTGGACGGCCCGCAGGGTCAGATCGGCGTACGCGTCCGCGACCTCGCGCGCGGACCACCGCCCATCCGGTCGATACCAGGACACGAGACCATTGAGCGCGGTCAGGATGAACGCCGTCGTCACGGTCGGGTCGACCGCGACGAACGCCCCCGACGTCGACCCCACCGTCGATGGCCGCGCGGAACCGCTGCTCGTACGCGTCGCGGCGACGGGCGATCTCGTCGTGACGATCCGATCTCCAGCGCGCGCCACTCGTGGATGAACACGCTGGCGCGTTCGAGGTCATCGGTCACGACGCCGACATGCGCTCGGACGAGGCCGATGAGCTGGACGCCGGGCCCGAATACGAGCGCGCCGGGGTCAGCCTCTTCGACCGCATCCGCCGCGTCCTCGAACCGGGTCGCCATCCGTTCGACGATGGCCCACAGGACGTCCTGTTTCGAGGCCACGTGCGCGTACAGGCTGGCGCCCTGGATGTCCACCGCCCGGGCGATGTCGCGCACGCTCGTCCCCGAGTACCCGTGCTCGTGGAACAGCGTGCTCGCGGCGTCCTCGATCTCGCGACGACGGCCGGTCTCGACCATGCCTGGATGGCTCCTAACTAACGCTCGTTAGTCTGGGAGACTACGGTGGACGGTGACGGGCGTCAAGGGCCTCGATCGCCGGTGAACCGGGGGCTGCGCTTCTCGACGAAGGCCGCCAGTCCTTCCGCGTGATCGGCGGTCGCGCCAGCGATCCCCTGCCGGAACGCCTCATCCTCCAGGGCCGCATCGAGCGACAGGTCCCCCGACCGGTCCAGGGCGTGCTTGGTCAACGCCAGCGCGGTCGGCGCGAGACCGGCAAGCTGCGTGGCGACCGACCGTGCCGCCGCCTCCAGCTCCTCAGCGGGCACGATCCGGGCGACCAGCCCGATCCGCTCAGCCTCCGATGCACTCAGGGTCTCGCCGAGCAGGGCGAGCTGCGCCGCCCGGGACTGCCCGACGAGGCGCGGCAGGAACCAGGTCGCCCCACTGTCGGGTACGAGCCCGATCCGTCCGAACGCGAGCGAGAACGACGCTGTCTCGGCAGCGATCCGAACGTCGCAGGCGAAGGCGAGTGACGCACCGGCCCCGGCGGCGACCCCGTTGATCGCGCCCACGATCGGCTGGTCGAGCGCTCGCATCGCCGACACGATCGGGTTGTAGCGTTCGCGCAACTCGACCGCCAGCGGTGTCGCATCGGGCGTCAGCCGTTCCTTGAGATCCTGGCCCGCGCAGAACGCCCGACCGGCGCCCGTCAGGATGACCGCCCGCACGCTTCGGTCCCGCGCGACCGCGCGAAACGCAGCGAGCAGCTCCACCTTGAGCGGGATGGTCAGGGCATTGAGCGCCGCAGGACGGTCGAGCGTGATGGTCGCGACGCCGTCGGCGACCTCGTACCGAAGCGACATCGGCGCCCCGGCCGAACCATCACGGTCCATCGAGCGCTCAAACGCCCCCGAACTCGACGAGGCGGCCGTCGACCAGTTCGAACACGCGGCGGTCGATGGGCTCGTCGGCACCGCCCGAGTGCTCCAGGACGAAATCGGCAAACAGGCCGGCGAAGTCGTCGTCACCCGGTCCCAGGGACCCGGCGGTCAGCAGGTGGCGCTCGGGGAGACCCACGAGGATCCGTCCGGCAGGACCGAGTTCCGCGACGAGGTGGGCGACGACCTCTGGCAGGAGGATCCGCGCCGCGTCCCAGCCGTTGCCAGTGTCCGAGCTGATCAACCGTCGATCGCCCGAAACTTCGTCGGTCCATGGCGCCGTGGCCGACCAGGCGGCCAGGTTGTGCATGGCTGCATCCTGGATCTCGGCCGGCTCGACGCCCCACGCCAGGAGATGGTCGCCGTTGACCACGATGTCGTACGCCCCGGCGTCGATCGTGTACACGACCGGCAAGCCCGCCGGGCCTTCATCGAGGAGCGGCTGGGCGTGACTCTGGGAAGCGTGGCCCACGAGGGCCTCGCGGTCGATCGTGGCGATGTCGAGACCCTGGGTGCCGACCGGGCGGAAGGCCGGATAGAGCAGGGTTCGAGCGTGTGTCCAGTCGTGTTCTGGTGCCTCGGCGAGGGGCGTCGTCGCGACAGGCGCCGGCGAGTGCCCGCTGACGGGTGACGTCGCATCGATCGGGGCGAGGTAATCCGGCGCGCTGTCTCGATACACGGGCGGCGGCTCGTCGCCGAGGTCTCGCTCGTGCTCCGGGCCGAAATCACTCCCGCCGTCAGGCTCTCGCTCCATGGCGTCCTCCTCGCTGCGCGCTCGTGGTCATCGCCCGGACCACACCGGTGCTCGCTTCTCGGCGAACGCGGCCATGCCCTCGGCCTGGTCGTCGGTATCGAAGAGCCGGAAGAAGGCGGCGCGTTCGCGGGCCAGGCCATCGGCCAGGCTGCCCGCCGCCGCGTCGAGGATCGCGGCCTTCGCCGCCCGGACCGCCAGCGGCGGCATCGACGCGATCCGTCCCGCCAGCTCGAGCGCGGCATCGACCGTCGCCGCCGCCGGGACGACCCGGGTGATCAAGCCGTAGGTTTCGGCCTCGGTCGCACTCATCGTCCGCCCGGTCAGGACCAGGTCCATGGCCCGGGCCTTGCCGACCGCCCGGGTCAGCCGCTGCGTCCCGCCAGCACCGGGCATGACGCCGATCCGGATCTCGGGCTGGCCGAAGCTCGCGTCGTCGGCGGCCACGATCATGTCGCAGGTCATCGCGAGCTCACAGCCGCCGCCGAGCGCGAAGCCCCGGACCGCGGCGATGATGGGCAGGCCGATGGCCGCGAGGCGGTCCCAGCTGTCGAACCGTCCCCCGGCCGTCAGTGAAGCCTGCGACTGGGTGGCGAGCTCGCGGATGTCCGCACCGGCTGCGAAGGCTCGCGTCCCGGCCCCGGTGATGACGATCGCGCGGCACTCGCCGCCGGCATCGAGCGCTTCGAGCGCCGCGACCAGCTCGTCGAGAAGATCGAAGCTCAGGGCATTGAGCGCCTCGGGTCGGTCGATGGTGACGAGCGCGACCCCGTCCAGCGTCGTTCGGGGAGCGGCCGACGCGGGCGCCGGTGCCGGGGTGGCGACCTGGACGAAGGTCCGGTGCGGCCGATCGCCGTCATCGGGCGACCTGGTCGTCATCGCGTCATTCGAGTGGGCGGGCTCGGTCACGGCGTCCTCGGCTGTCGTTCAGACAGTATCCACGGACGGCAAGGCCGCAGCATCCAATTCGGGCGCATCGTCAAGCACGAGCAGCGTGGACAGGCCCGGGGCGATCTCCCGAAGGTTGCGCCCGGCGGCCCGCATGGCATCGGACGCCAAGCCGGCATCGAGTGACGCACGATCGTCGAACCGCATCGAGGTGACCAGGATCAGGTCGGTGTCGCCGCCGAGGGCCTCGCTCACCCGATGGACCCTGGTCTCCCGCAGGCCCGGTGTCGCCGCAACGAGCGGCAGGTGCTCGGTGGCATAGCGGTGCTCGAAGGTGGTGCGGGCGTCGTCACCACCATCGGGTCGCCGGAACAGGGCAAGCAGCGTGGTCATCGGGCGACCTCCGGATGGACATCGGCGCGCCGGCGGGCGATCGGCTCGGTCGAACGATAGAAGGCTGCGAGCGCCGCGTCGAGTTCCGTGGCTGGGCCGGACACGATGTCGTGCCCGTGACCGGGCACGATCAGCAGTCGGCCGTGGCGAACCTGCCGTGCGAGTTCGGCGACCTGCGGGACCGGTGCGAACGGGTCTCGATCGCCACTGGCGACGAGCGCGGGAGCGTCGATCCTGCGCAGCTCGGCCGCCGAGAAGAGCGGCTGCGCGGCGACGTCGTCGGCGATTGCCGGTAACAGCCGTCGCCATGCCCCGGCGCCCTGGACAGGGTCGTGGCGGGCGCGCAGCCGGGCCGCCCAGTCGGGATCCTCTCCCTCGATCCGCTCCGGGTCGAGCAGATGCTTGACGACCGACGCTCGCGGCTCCCGAGCCGTCGAGATACCGGCGACGACCAAGGTCCTGACCCGTTCGGGGGATCGGCTGGCGAACCCAAGCGCCGTCATCCCACCCATCGAGAAGCCGACCAGGTGGAAGGTCTTCAGGCCGAGCCCATCCGCGAAGGCCTCGAGATCGTCGACGAGCCGGGTTGCCTCGAACCCGCCGGACGAGACGTCCCACAGCGTCGTCGCATGGCCGCGGGCATCCGGCAGATGGAGGGTGAAGGCCGAGGTGAACGACGGGGACAGCGCGGCGAACTCCTCTCGGCCGGACATGGTCGCGCCATGGAGCGCGATCAACGGAGGTCCGGCCCCCGCCACCTCGTACCCGATATCCAGTCCGTTCGCCCGAAGCTTCGGCATCGTTCGATGCTAACGCGCGCCCGGGTCGTCGCGACGCTCGAGCCGCAGGCCGTCCGTCGCGCGAACCACTTCCATCGCGAAATCGAAGCTGTCGACCCGGGTCGCCAGGTCGATGTCCTCCGGCGGGGCGCTGTGCGGTCCGTGGGCCAGGGTCGCCATCGCCTCCTCGGAGGAGGCCACCTCGCGGATGGTCCTGTCGCGCTCGAGAGGCCGGCCGAGTCGGGCGCGCTCGATCAACCGGGCGGTGGCCATGTCGTCAGAACCGGACCCGGGACCGCGACCGGCAAAGCGGCCGCTGATCACGTACGTCGGCGCACCGAGCCCGGCGTCGTTGAGTGCGGCGGCCGTCGCCGAGGCGACGACGAGGCTCGCACACCACAGGCGGGTGGCCGATCGCGCAGCGACCGCTCCCTGGCGTCCCGGCGGAGGTCGTCGTGTACCGAGCAGCCGTCATCGGCCTGCGGGTCCGATCGCGGACCCGCCCCGGCCACCGGCGGGGCGCCTAGCGTTCGGGCTTGCCTTCGATCTCGGTGCTCGCGGAGCGCTCGATCCGAAGGTAGCGGCGACGATAGTAGAGCAGCGGCATCGGGTGATGGTGCTCATTGGCGAGCGACTCGACCCGCCCGATGAACAGGTCGTGGTCGCCGGCGGAGAACGTCTCGACGACGGTGCATTCGAGGGTCGCGATGGCCCCGTCGAGGAGAGGCAACCCCGTCTCCCCGGGCTGCCAGACCGCCCCGCAGAACGCATCGCGCCCGGGCACGACCGGAGCGCCGGCGAAACAGTCGGACAACCCCTGCTGGTCCTCGGACAGGATATTCACCGCGTATCGACCCGCTCGACGCACGATCGGGGTCATGAACCGCCGTCGGTCGAGGGCGATCATGACCAGCGCCGGATCGAGCGACACGGAGCTGAGGGCGTTCACGGTGATCCCGCACGGCTGGTCCCCGTCCAGGGCGGTCACGACGGTCACGCCGGTCACGAAGTGGCCCATGACCCGGCGGAACGTCTCGGAGTCGATGATCGCGGTGCTGGAGCTGCTCACCTCGCAGAGTCTAGGCGCCTTCCGGCCACGCCGATACCGCGGCCGACAGTCCTCCCCTGACCCCTACAATCTGACCATGTCCGACACGACGCGGCCCGCCACCCGCCTGGAGCGCGACTCGATGGGCGAGATGGAGGTCCCGGCCGACGCGCTTGTACGGCGCCTCGACGCAGCGGGCCGTCCTCAACTTCCCGATCTCCGGCCAGGGCATGCCTCCTCGATTCGTTCGAGCGCTCGCCCTGGTCAAGCTCGCGGCGGCGGAGACGAACGGGGAACTCGGACTCCTGGAGCCGGATGTCGCCGAGGCGATCGCCGCGGCCGCAGCCTCCGTGGCGGATGGCGACCACGCTGACCAATTCCCGATCGACATCTACCAGACCGGCTCGGGCACCTCGACGAACACCAACATGAACGAGGTGATCGCGCATCTCGCGGGAGCCCGGCTGGGTGGCGGGCGCAAGGTCCACCCGAACGACGACGTCAATCGGTGCCAGAGCTCGAATGACACGATCCCGACCGCGCTCCAGCTGTCCGCCGCGGTCGCGATCGAGGAGACGCTGCTGCCCGCCCTCGAGCGGCTGCGGGCAGCACTCGCCGCAAAGTCGGAGACCTTCTGGCCGATCGTCAAGACCGGTCGGACCCACCTCCAGGATGCGACGCCGGTCCGTCTCGGGCAGGAGTTCAAGGGCTATGCCGGTCAGCTCGACCAGGCGATCCGGCGGGTCCGCGCCGCCCAGGTCGAATTGCTGGAGGTCCCGCTCGGCGGGACCGCGGTCGGGACCGGGATCAATGCCCATCCCGACTACGCGTCGGGTGCGTGCGCCCGTCTCTCGAACCTCACCGGCCTGCCCGTCCGTGAGACCGACAACCATTTCCATGCCCAGGCGACGCTCGACGCCGTCATCGCGGCCCACGGCGCGATCCGGGCGACCGCGCTCGGGCTCTGGAAGATCGCCTCGGACGTCCGCCTGATGGGGATGGGTCCGCGGGCGGGGATCGGGGAGCTGGCGCTGCCGGAGACGCAACCGGGCTCGAGCATCATGCCGGGCAAAGTCAACCCGGTCATCGTCGAGAGCCTGACGATGGTCGTGGCCCGGGTGATCGGCAACGACGCGACGATCGGATTCGGCCAGACGGGCAGCTTCCTCGAGCTGAACGTGATGCTCCCGGTCACGACCGCGGCGATGCTCGAGTCGATCGAGTTGCTCGGCGCCGCGACCGCCAACTTCAGCGCGCGCTGCATCGAAGGGCTGACCGCCACCGACCGAGGCCCGCGACTCGTCGAGCAGGGCCTGATGCTCGCGACGGCGCTGGCCCCCTCGATCGGCTACGACGAAGCGGCCAGACTGGCCAAGGACGCGCTCAAGACCGGACGGACGATCCGCGAACTGGCCATCGAACGCGGGATGGAATCCGTCCGAGGTCGACCGACTGCTCGACCCGATCGCGATGACCGAACCGGGACTCGGCGGGGGATAGGCCACGTCCACCGGGGCAAGGCCGCTACAATCCGCCCGATGACCGAAACCCGCCTCTGGGATCGCGCCGCGGCCGTGCCCGCCGTCCGGGATGGTCGGCGGCTGCCCGAAGTCGCCGCGCTGACCGAGGACCGACCGAGCGTGACCGCGCTGTTCGATTTCATGCGCGACGCGGAGACTCGGTTCGGGTCGCTCCGGATGCGGATCGTCGAATTGATCCAGGGATCGCGCGGTGAGGAGACGCGCGACGATGGACCTGCTGCTCCGCCATCCGGGCCAGGCGCGGGTGACCACGAGCCGAGGCGGTTCGGTCGGGGGTGGCGACTACGAGGTCTGGGTCTCGGACGGGGATCTCGTTCGGACGTACTCAGGGGTGCATCGCCTGGGAACCCAGCGACCCGTGCGCAACCGGCCGCGTGGTTTGGCCGATCGCGACTTCCCGGGCCCGTCGCGGGTCTACGAGCCGGTCACCGCGCTGCCCGCGGAGACGCTCGTCGATACGTTCGTCCATCCCGCTGGCTACTGCCAGAACGTCCTTGCCACCGGCCGATGCTTCATCGGCGGATCCGCTGTCGTCAACGGCCGGGAAGCGGTCCTGCTGGAATGCGACCATCCGCGCACGACGAGGTCGTCCGGCGACCGTCCCGACTTCCACCTGTCGATCGCGGTCGATCGAGCAACCGGGGTCATCCTCCGCCTCGTCGAGTCGATCGGCGGATCCGTGACGCGGCAGGCCGATGTCGTGGACCTGGCGCCGGATGCGGCACTCCAGTCGAACGCGTTCGAGCTGGAGTTCCCGACCGGCACGACGATGCTGTACTGACGACGCCGATCGATGCCCGACGACGCCGATGACGATCCCGGGGCGCGGCACCCGCGCCTGATCGAACTCGAGGAGATGGTCCGCGACGGCCAGATCGACACGATCGTCGTCGCCTTCGCCGACATGCAGGGCCGCCTGCTCGGCAAGCGGGTCCAGGGCCAGGCATTCCTCGACGGCGTCATCGCCCACGGTGCCCACTTCTGCACGTACCTGCTGGGCACGGACATGGAGATGAGCACGCCCGACGGGTTCACCCTGATGAACTGGGAGACGGGATACGGCGACTGGGTCGCCAGGCCGATCTGGGATCAGCTGCGGATCCTGCCGTGGCTCCCGGGCACCGCGATGGTCCTCGCCGATGTCGTCGACGAGGAGACCGGCCTCGAGATCCCCGTCGCTCCACGGACCATCCTCAAGCGTCAGGTCGACCGCGCGGCCGCGGCCGGCTACGCCCTCAAGGCCGGCTCCGAGTTCGAGTTCTACGTGCTCAAGGATTCCTGGGAGGACCTCGCAGAGCGTGGCCACCCGGTCCCCCGCCCGTTCGGACACTACAACGAGGATTACCACCTCCTCCAGGGCACCAAGGCAGAGCCGCTGTATCGCCTGCTCCGCAACCAGATGACCGCGGCGGACGTGCCGATCGAGTTCAGCAAGGGCGAGGCGGCGGCCGGTCAGCACGAGGTGAACATCCGCTACGACCATGTCCTGACCTCGGCCGACCGGAGCGTGGTGTTCAAGCATGGGGCCAAGGAGATCGCCTACCTCAACGGCTGGGGCATCACCTTCATGGCCAAGCCGGACCACCACTGGACGGGTTCGTCCGGCCATCTGCACATGAGCCTGTGGGACATCGCCACGGATCGGCCGTTGATGCCCGCGTCGGACGGCGAGCCGGCCGGTCCGTACGGCCTTTCCGAAGTCGGCCAGCAGTTCATGGCCGGGATGATGCACCTGTCCCGCGAACTGGCCATCTTCATCGCCCCGTTCATCAACTCGTACAAACGTTATGCGTCCCTGTCGTGGGCGCCGGTCAATGTGGTCTGGGGCCGGGACAACCGGACCACCGGGTTCCGCCTGGTCGGCCACGGTCCGGCGCTCCACGTCGAGGATCGGTTCCCCGGTGGCGACATGAACGCGTACCTGACCTATGCCGCGATGATGGGCGCCGGGCTGTACGGGATCGAGCACGGGTTGACGCTCGATGCCGAGTTCAAGGGCAACGGCTACGTCGCCGAGGGCGTCAGCCGGATGCCGCGGGCCCTCCATGAGGCGATCGCCGAACTGGAACGCTCAGCGGCCGCGGTCGAGATCTTCGGCCAGGATGTCGTCGATCACTACCTCAATGCCGCACGCGTGGAGCAGGCGACGTTCGATTCGGTCGTCCATCCATGGGAGCGCGAGCGCTACCTGGAGCGCGGCTAGCCCGACCGGTCAGGCCGAGCCGACCTCGCGGAGGCGATGGGCGAGGTCGACGTGGCCGGCAGCTTCGGCGATATCGGCGGGCGTCGCGCCGCCGTCGGTCATCGCCGTCGGATCGGCGCCGGCCGACAGGAACAGCTCGACCAGCTCCGTGTCCCCATGCTGGGCGGCTGCATGGAGTGGCGTGAATTCGTACTGCTGGGTCCCGTTGACATCGGCGCCCGAGGCGATCAGCAGCCGGCAGACCTCATGACTCCGGCTCGCGGCGGCACTGTGGAGTGGCTGGACCCGCATCTCGTTGGTGGAGTAGACGTCGACCCCGGCACCCGCCGCGATGAGCGCCCGGGCGGCTTCCGTCTTGCCGAAGTAGGCCGCGAGATGCAGGGCCGTGAACCCGTCGCTGGAGTAGGCCCTGGCCTGCCAGGGGTCGTCGAGCCGCTCACGGAGCCGATCGAGGTAGCCGAGGGCGGCCGCCTCGAAGACGTCGAGGTCGGGATCGGCGGCGAGCAGCGCGTCGGTCACTGCACGATCAGCGTGGTAGCGGGCGAGCATCAGCGCAGACACGCCATCCCGGTTCCGGGCCGAGGCGAGCGTCGGGTCCGCGGCGACGAGTTCCGTCACCCGGGCGGCATCGGCGGCGGTCACCGCCTCGATCAGCTCAGCGTCCGAGGGTCCCATTCCAGCGCTCCTGCCTGACGCGTGCCATCGTACTCGGCCGTGGTACCGGCCACCGAAGATGACGGGACACCCGGCACCCCGAGTGGCCGAGCGCTACTCTGAGCCTGACGCCACGACCTGGCACACGAAACGAGGAAGTGCGATGCGGCTCGAAGGCAAGGTTGCGATCATCACGGGCGGCGGCAGCGGGATGGGCCGGGTGGCGGCCCAGCTGTTCGCGGCACAAGGGGCAAGGGTCGTGGTCGCTGAGTACAGCGAGCCAGCCGGGTCCGAGACCGTGGACCTGGTCCGGGCGGCCGGCGGTGAGGCCACGCTCGTCCGAGCCGACGTGTCGCAGGAGGCCGAGGCCAAGGCGATGGTCGATCACGCCCTCGCCACGTACGGGCGGCTCGACTGCCTGTACAACAACGCCGGGATCATGCCCGAGGCCGATCACTCCGTCGTGGACACGGATGTCACGACCTGGGATTCGGTCATGGCCGTCAACGTCCGAGGCGTCTATCTGGGCTGCAGGTACGCCATCCCGGCGATGATCGCCGGCGGTGGGGGTTCGATCATCAACATCGCGAGCTTCGTCGCGCTCGTCGGCTGCAGCGTTCCGCAGGACGCGTACACCGCCTCGAAAGGGGCGGTCCTGGCCCTGACCCGGAGTCTGGCCGTCCAGTTCGGACCCCACGGCATCCGGACCAACGCGATCTGCCCGGGCCCCGTCGAGACGCCGCTGCTGATGGATTGGCTGCTCAAGGACGAGGCGGCCAAGCAACTCCGCCTGGCCCGCAACCCGACCGGTCGGTTCGGGAAGCCCGAGGAGATCGTCCAGATGGCGATCTACCTGGCTTCGGACGAGTCGCGTTGGACCAACGGCGCATCGCTGGTCGTGGACGGTGGGATCAGCGTCAACTATTTCTGATCGGGGCCGGGAGGGATCGATGACGGAGGGAACGCCCGAGATGGCCACGGGACGGATCGCGATCGGCGTCGATGTCGGGGGCAGCGGGATCAAGGCCGCGGTGGTGGACGTGGAAGCCGGGCGCCTCAGGTCCGAACGCCTGCGCGTCGCCACACCCAACCCGTCGACGCCGGAGGCGGTCCTCGCATCCGTCGCCCGGCTGACCAGGCGACTGGTGAAGTCGGCGGGCCTGGGTGAATCGACCCCGATCGGGATCGGCCTGCCCGGGCGTCACGATCGATGGCGTCCTCAAGTCGGCCGCCAACATCGACTCGACCTGGATCGACTTCCCGGTGGTCGAGCGGATGGCACGGTTGATGTCACGGCCGATCTCGATCATCAACGATGCCGACGCCGCCGGGATCGCCGAGATGCGCTTCGGCGTCGGCCGGGATCAGCCGGGCGTGGTCATCTTCCTGACCCTCGGGACCGGCGTGGGCTCGGGCGTGTTCGTCGACGGCACGCTCGTTCCGAACGTCGAATTCGGCCAGATGGAGATCCGCGGTCGCACAGCGGAACGTCGGTCGGCGGCAGCGGCGCGGGTCAAGCGCGGGCTGTCCTGGAAGGCGTGGGCGAGCGATCTCGACGAGCATCTGGACCGGATCCAGCAACTGATGTGGCCGAACCTCATCATCCTCGGCGGCGGGGTCAGCAAGAGCGCCGACAAGTACGTGCCCAGACTGACCGTGCGCTGCCCGGTGGTACCCGCCGAGCTGCGCAACGATGCGGGCATCATCGGTGCCGCGATCGTCGCTGCGGAGGCACCGCCGCCGGCCCTGGCCGTCGCCGAGGCGGAGGCAGCGGCCGCCCTGAGCCGGGGTCGTCCTGACCGAGGTCGAGGCCGATGCCGATGCCGGGATCGCCGGGACCGCCGCGGCCGATGACCCGGACGTCGACGCCGCGGATCCGATCGATCCGGCCGACGCCGGCTAGACCCGCCCGCGCAGTTCCCGGAGCGTGTCCGCCGGGCCTGAGACGATCACGTTCTCGCCCTCGCGCAGCGTGCGATCGGCCGCGGGGTTCGGCTCGTAGTCCCGATCGCCCCGAACCACCGCCAGGGCGAAGATGCCGCGATCGCGCAGCGCACCGATGGACTGCCCATCGAGCGGCCCGCCCGGTCGGACGACGACCGCCTCGATCGCGAACGCGGGTTCGCCATGGGACAGGGCGAAATCGATGAAATCGGCGACACCGGGACGGACCGCCAGCTCGGCGATCTGCCGGCCGGCACGCGTGTACGGCGAAACGACGCGTTGCGCTCCGGCATGGGTGAGTTTCGCTTCCGACCCTTCCTGGTTCGCTCGTGCGACGACGAACAGGTTCGGGTTGAGCGACCGCGCGGAGAGGGTCACGTAGACGTTGTTGGCATCGGAATCGATGGTCGTGATCAGGCCGCGAGCGCGCTCGATCCCGGCCTCGACGAGGATCGAGTCGATCGTCGCGTCGCCGGCGACGACGAGGTGGCCGTCGGCGCGTGCCGCCTCGAGCGAGGTCGGGTTGATGTCGACCACGACGAAGGCCTCGCCGACGTGGGCGAGTTCGCGGGCGACCGTCGATCCGACCCGTCCGTAGCCACACAGGATCAGGTGGCCCGTCAGCCCGTCGATGGTGTCCGACATGCGCTTCGCCTCCCGCCGCCCGCTGACCGCATCGGACAGGAACGCTTCCGTGACGATCCCGACCGATCCGAAGATGATCCCGACGCCGGCGATCCCAAGCATGACAGTCCAGGCCCGGCCGATCCCGTCGAGGTCGCGGACCTCCCGATAGCCCGTCGTCGTCAGGGTGATCCCGGTCATGTACGCAGCGTCACCGATCGACCACCCCATGGCGACGTAGCCGATCGTACCGACGGCCGCGACGACCAGGATCGCCGCGATCCACAGCCGGACGTGGGTCCCTCGGAGCGCATGGAGGATGGAGGTCGTCACGACCCGATGCTACCGCCGCCCGGCGGGCCCGCATCGCACGTATCATCGGCCCAGACATCCCCCTCGAGAGGCCCGATCCGATGACGACCGAAACGACGACGACTGACGTGCTGACCACCCACATGGTGATCGGTGGCGAGCTGGTGGACGCGGCGGACGGCCAGACGTTCGACGTGGTCGACCCTGCGACCGGCAAGGTCATGGCGACGGCTCCGCTCGGCGGGCCGGCCGAGGTCGACCGGGCGGTCACCGCGGCACGAACCGCATTCGACGAGCGCAAGGGCTGGGCCAGCTGGGCGGCCGGCAAACGCGGGCGGACGCTGGCCAAGTTCGCGGCGCTGATCAAGGCGCACACGGAGGAGCTTTCCCAGCTGGAGAGTCGCAACATCGGCAAGCCGATCTCCGGCGCGCGCGGTGAGATCACCGGCGTCAGCCTCGTGTTCGACTACTACGCCGGCGCCGCCAACAAGGTCTTCGGGCAGACGATCCCGGTGTCGAAGCCGGGGCTGGACTTCACCCTGCGCGAGCCGATCGGGGTCGTCGGCCTCATCGTGCCCTGGAACTTCCCGCTGCTGATGGCGTCGTGGAAAGTCGCGCCTGCCCTGGCCGCCGGTAACACCGCGATCCTCAAGCCTGCCAGCTACTCGCCGCTGACCGCGCTGCGTCTCGGTGAGCTCGCCCTGGAGGCCGGGATCCCAGCCGGGGTCCTCAACGTGGTGACCGGGCCAGGCGGCTCGGCCGGCGCGTCGATCGCGGCGCATCCGGGTATCGGCAAGGTCGCCTTCACCGGTGAGACGACGACGGGTCAGGAGATCATGCGGCTGGCGGCCGGCAACGTGAAGAAGATCTCGCTCGAGCTCGGCGGCAAGAGTCCGAACATCGTCTTCGCCGATGCCGACCTCGAGAAGTTCGCGCGCGAGTCGCCCTACTCGGTCTTCGACAACGCCGGTCAGGACTGCTGTGCGCGAAGCCGGATCCTCGTCGAGCGGTCCGCCCACGAACAGGTCGTGGAGCTGTTCGCCGCCGCGACCCGGAACGTCAAGGTCGGCCTTCCGTCCGACGATGCCACCGAGGTCGGGACGCTGGTCAGTTTCAGGCAGCGTCGACCGGGTCCGAGGACTATATCGAGATCGGGCTCCAGGAAGGGGCGACGCTCGTCGTCGGTGGGGACGCGCCGACCGATGCGGCGCTCGCCGACGGGGCGTACCTGATGCCGACCGTCTTCGATGGCGTGTCGAGCGAGATGACGATCGCGAAAGAGGAGATCTTCGGTCCGGTCGTGTCGATCATCCCGTTCGACACGGAGGAGGAGGCGCTCCGCCTGGCGAACGCCTCACCGTACGGGTTGTCGGGCTCGATCTGGAGCCGCGATATCGGGAAGGCGCTGCGGGCGGCGAAGGCCCTGCAGGCCGGCGTCATCAGCGTCAACTCGAACAGTTCGGTCCATACCGAGGCGCCGTTCGGTGGCTACAAGATGTCGGGGATCGGCCGCGAACTCGGGATGGCCGCCCTGGAGTTGTACACCGAGACGAAGAACGTCTTCATCGACCTGACCTGATATCCGGAAGGTCGAGGTCCGGGCGCCGCCGGGCGAACCAGTCCCGGAGCGCCCAGATCGTCGTCGAGAAGGCGATCCCGTCCCACGGGACGTCCTCCGGCGCGTAGGTCCTGACCTCGGTCGCCTCGACGGTCGGACCGGCCGTCCCGCCGACGATCCTGGCCTCGAACGCGATCGTGACCACGCTCGCCTCGAGACGCGTGTACAGCCCGATGATCTCGCTCGGCTCGACCAGCAGGCCGGTCTCCTCCCAGGTCTCGCGGATGGCTGCCTGGTGCACCGTCTCATCGATCTCGAGGAACCCGCCCGGCTGCGCCCAGGAACCCCTGCCCGGTTCGATGCCGCGGCGGATGAGGACGATCTCCCCCGCCTCGGTGATCGGGAAGGTCGTCACCACCAGGCGCGGATTGACGTAGGTGATGTGCCCGCACGAACCGCATGCCAGACGCTCGCGGTCCTCCCCTTCGATCGCACCGAAGGTCAGCCCGGCACCACACCTGGAGCAGAAGTTGAGCGATGCCGCCAGCCACGGCGGCACGCCGCGACCGGACGCGAGATCGGTCGAGCGACCGTCCGGGCCACGGGCGAACCGGTCGGCGGTCACGAGTCGTGCCGGCGCGTCATGCCAGGATCACCAGGATCGATGCACCGATCAGCGCGGCAAGGCCGACGAGGCTGACGGCGACCCAGGCCAACCGGAACAGGCCCTTGCCCCGGTCGACCGGCATCCAGGCCCAGGCTGACCGCCAGATCCGCAGGACGGCGTCGGCAGTCGTGAGCACGAGCAGCGGCGCCGCGACGATCACGCACAGCTTGACGAGCGGGCTGCCCACCGCCGCCCCGAGTTCCAGGGCCGAGATCGCGATCGCGCCGCAGACGAGGACGATGACGCTGAGGTTGATGTAGTGACGCTGGAGTGGGGTCGGGGCCATCTCGGGCACCGATCTGGGCGGCAGCCCCTGCAAGCTCGGTGGGAGGCTCGAGGATGCGGGACGTGCCCCGGCCGGCCCGACCGCCTGGCGGTCGAGGACGGGCATCCCTGGCTCCCAGCGCTCGTCGTCCATCGCCTCTGGAGTGTATCCCCAGGGCGACCTGACCTCGCTCAGACGGTCCGGACCCCCTCGGCATCGGCGCCGTCGATGTTCAGATCGCAGGTCGGGCAGTACCAGCGCACCTCGAGTGGCGTCCCGCATCGGGCATGGCGCATCGGCGCCGTCGACGCGCCATCCGGACCCGGCAGGCGGCGCGCCCCCCAGTCGGCCAGCATCCGAAGCGCCGAGGCGAGGTCACGGCCGTCGCTGGTCAGCGCATACGACATCCGCGGGGGACGTTGCTGATAGGCGGTCGCGACCACGATCCGCTCGCGTTCCAGCCGGCGCAAGCGATCGGTCAGGATGTTCGGTGCGATCCCGTGGACCAGGTCCCCGAGTTCGTTGAACCGGTGGGGACCATCGAGGAGCGCCTCGACGACGAGCAGGCTCCAGCGATCTCCCACCCGCTCCAGGGCGGCGGCGAGCGGCGATGTCTCGTGGGGGACACCGGGATCGGCCATCCGGCCGATGGTAGGTGGCGGCTGGACGCTTGTCACGGGGCCGGTGTCAGTAGTAGATTGCAAGTCACAAGTCTATCCACCTGCAAGGGGACCCTGCATGAGCGCCATCGAAGAACTCCAGACCGCCGTCGCCTCCATCGCCGAGCAGACCGGCCCAGCCATCGTCGGGATCGGGCGCGGCACGCGCGGCTCGGGCGTGATCATCGCCGCCGGGAAGGTGTTGACGAACGCCCACAACCTGCGCGGTGACGAGGTCACCGTCATGTTCGCAGACGGTCGCCATGCTCGAGGGACGGTCGCCGGCTGGGATGGTGATGGAGACCTCGCGGTCATCGATGTCGATACCGCCGACGCGAGCCCGGTCAGCTGGGCTGCGGATCCAGACCTCAGCGTCGGGACCGCGGTCTTTGGCGCGAGTGCCAGCCGCGGTGGCGGGACACGGGTCACGTTCGGGCTGGTGTCGGCCGTCGCCCGCGCATTCCGCGGCCCCGGCGGTCGGCGGATCGATGGCAGCGTCGAGCACACCGCTCCGTTGGCCCCGGGTTCATCCGGTGGGGCCCTCCTCGACGCGGCGGGTGCGCTGGTCGGCGTCAACACGAATCGGATCGGCGAGGGCTTCTACCTCGCCCTGCCGGCGGATGCCGCCCTGCGCTCCCGGGTCGACGCCCTCGGGCGCGGCGAATCCCCGGCGCGGCCGCGCCTTGGTGTCGCGGTCGCACCCGCCCACGTGGCTCGCCGGCTTCGTCGCTCGGTCGGGCTGCCTGAACGTGACGGCGTCCTCGTCCGCGGGGTCGAGGATGACAGCCTCGCCGCTGCTGCCGGGATCGAAGCCGGCGACCTGATCGTCGAAGCGGCCGGACGGGCGATCACCGACGCCGACGACCTGCACGCCGTACTCGGGAGTGCCGCACTCCCGTTCGCGGTCACGCTGGTCCGGGGCGCCGATGAGCGGACGGTGCAGGTCAGCGCCCAGGAGCGGACGCCAGGCGACGCGTAGCGGCGCCAGCGCACCGGCGCCAGACGCCGGCCGGCTCGTAGCTAGACGCCGGCGTCCACCGGAGGGTCCGGGACGCCGTCCCTGATCAACGTCGCGATCAGCTCCGGCAGCCGCCTCGGGGCGAATGCCTCGGTCGCGGCGCCCAGTTCGGCCTGCGTCCACCAGCGGATCCCCGTCACGTACTCGCGGCGGAGCTCTTCCTCGGAAAATCGCGGATGCGGATCGAAGGCGGCCGTCCGGATGAGGTAGAAGCGTTCGGTCTGGCCGTCCCAGTGACCGCCGGCCATCGGGAAGACGTGCTCGCGCAGCCAGATGCACGGACCCAGGGTCGCGCCGGTCAATCCGGTCTCTTCGGCGAGTTCCCGCTCGATCGCGTCCGCGTCGGCCTCATCGGGCTCGATCCCGCCGCCGGGGCATGCCCACACCGTGCGATCGGGGAAGCTGAACCGGACGAGCAGGATCCGGTCGGTCTCATCGAGGATGGCAGCGCGGACGGCGCGGCGCAGACGGAGTGATGGCATCGCCGTGATGGTAGCGTCTGCGCCTGGGCGCCCTGCTCACGGCCCCTGAAGGAGCCACCCGATGACTGAGACTGATCGACCGCCCCTGCAGCGCATCGTCCGCGATCCGCGGTTCGATCGGCTCGTCCCGCCCGACGCGCGACTGGAACGACTGGCCGGCGGCGCCACCTGGGCGGAAGGCCCCGTCTATCTGCCTGAGGCGGGGGCGGTCGTCTGGAGTGACGTCCGCGGCAACGTCGTCCGACGCTGGACGGGCTCGGATGGCGTTCGCGACCTGTACCGACCGTCGGACTTCGCCAACGGCCATACGCTTGACCATGACGGTCGGATCCTCGCCTGCGAGCACGGGCGTCGGCGCGTGTCGCGATACGAGCGGGACGGGAGTCGAACGACCATCGTCGATCGATTCGAGGGTCGACGGCTCAACTCACCGAACGATCTTGTCGTCGCATCGGACGGGGCGGTCTGGTTCACCGATCCGCCGTACGGCATCCTCGACGACTCGGAAGGTCACGCCGCCGAATCCGAGCTGGGTGGCTGCTTCGTCTTCCGGCTGGACCGGGGGACCGGGGAGCTGGCGATCGCGACCGACGTCCTCGTCCATCCGAACGGGCTGGCCTTCTCGCCCGACGAGCGAACCCTCTACGTCTCCGATACGTCTGCCGCGCGGATCAGCGGCGGCAACCACCACATCGTCGCGTTCGACGTCGTCGACGGCCGACACCTGGCCGCTCCACGCATCTTCGCGGTGATCGATCCGGGTCTTTCCGACGGCCTCCGTGTCGATGTCGACGGGAACGTCTGGACGTCCGCCGGCGACGGGATCCATGTCCTCGATCCGCGCGGGGCCGAGGTGGGCCGGTTCCTTCTCCCCGAAACGGTCAGCAACTGCACGTTCGGGGGCGCCGACGGTCGACGACTGTTCATCACCGCGACCTCGACGCTATGGGCGATCGATGTCGGGATCCAGGGGGCAGCGACACCGTGGGTGCGCGGCGGGTGATCGAATCAGCCCGGCGGGGTCCCCGCATCGTCCAGCACGGCCTGGGTCTGCCGGGCGCGCCAGGCGGCGAGTCGACCCGCGAGCCCGTCATCGGACAGCGCCAGGATCGCGGCCGCGAGTAGGCCGGCGTTCAGCGCGTTGCCGATGGCGACCGTCGCGACGGGCACACCTCGCGGCATCTGGACGATCGACAACAGGGAATCGAGGCCGCCGAGGTGCTCGGTGGGGATGGGTACGCCGATGACCGGGAGTGCCGTCTTGGCGGCGAGCATCCCGGGCAGATGCGCGGCGCCGCCGGCCCCGGCGACGATCACCCGGATGCCCCGACCGGCCGCCCCCTCCGCGTACTCGAACAACCGATCCGGGGTTCGGTGGGCCGACACGACGCTGAGTTCCGACGACACCCCGAGTTCATCCAGGATGGCGACCGCCCGCTCGAGGGTCGGGAAGTCGGAGCGGCTGCCACCGACGATGCCGACGATCGGCGCCTGGGTCGTCAAGCTCATCGGTCCTCCTTCGTCGTCCCGTCTTCCGCCCACCACAGCGCATCCAACGCGACCTGCGCCGAGGCCAGTGCCGTCTCGAGGTCGGCACCGAGGGCCGTGACATGCCCCATCTTGCGGCGTTCGAACACCCGGCGTTTGTCGTAGACGTGGAGATGGACCGCGGGATCGGTCAACGCCGTTGCGACACCGCGCAGGCGCGCGTCACGTGGGGCTCCCGTCCCCAGCAGGTTGACCATCGCGACCGGACCGGACGCGGCCGGTGACCCGAGACCGGATCCGCAGATCGCCCGGATGTGCTGCTCGAACTGGGAGGTATGGGCACCCTCGATGGTCCAGTGGCCGGAATTGTGGACCCGTGGCGCGAGTTCGTTGACGACCAGCGATCCATCCTGGAGCAGGAAGAGCTCGGCCGTCAGCGTGCCGCACAGGTCCATCGCGAGGGCGAGCGTCGTGCCGATCGTGGCTGCTTCGGCGGCGACACCGGCCGGGACCGGGGCCGGCGCCACCGACTCGACGAGGATCCCGTCGTCGTGGTGATTCCGGGTGATCGGGAACGTCGCGATCGAACCATCCGGTCCACGGGCGACGATGACCGACAGCTCGGCCAGGAACGCGAGCTCCCGCTCTGCCAGGAGTGGGTCGCCTGGCTCGCGGCCGAGTCGGCCCCAGGCGTCATCCAGCGCCGCGCTGTCCGCGATCCGGAGCTGGCCGCGACCGTCGTACCCGCCGATCGGCAGTTTCAGACGCAACGGCAGGCCCAGATCGGTTGCGGCCGCTCGCGCCTCGGCCACCGTCCGAACCTCACGCCACGGCGCGACTGCCACCCCGGCACCTTCCACGAAACGCCGCTCCGCCAGGCGATCCTGGGTGACGACCAGCGGCCCATGTCCTGGCCGGACCGGGACGCGGGCTTCGATCGTCGCGACCACCTCGGCGGCGACGTGCTCCAGCTCGTAGGTCACGACGTCGCTCAGGCTCGCCAGACGGTCCGCGGCGTCGACATCGGCGTAGCCGCCGATGACGACATGATCGGCTACCGCCGCTGCCGGACACTCCGGATCCGGATCGAGGATCGCGATGCGATAGCCCATCGCTCGGGCGGCACCCGCCAGCATCCGTCCCAGCTGGCCGCCACCGAGGATACCGATGACGGCGGGCGGCGCGATGGGCTGCGGTGTTTCCACGACGCGAGTGTAGAGGTCGGGCCGTCGCGCGGCAGCAGCCCGGGCGCGAGGGCAGCGCCCCGGGTCCGATACGCTATCGCGATGGACGCCTCGGATCCCGCCCTGCCGCGGCACATCGTGCTTACCGGTCTGATGGGTGTCGGCAAGACGACGGTCGGTCGGAAACTCGCCAATCGACTCGGGATCGCATGGCGCGACTCCGATGTCGATATCGAGGCGGAGACGGGACGGACCGTCCGCGAACTGCGCGCCCAGGAGGGCGTCGACGGGATGCATGCCCGCGAGGCCGCCCAGCTCATCGATGCCATCTCGTCGCCGGACCCGGTCATCGTCAGCGCGGCCGCGAGCGTCATCGAGTCGCCGGCCTGCCGCGAGGCGATGGCGGCTCCCGATGTCTTCGTCATCTGGCTCCATGCCCGGCCTGACAACCTGGCGGATCGGTTCGAGTCGGGCGACGATCACCGTCCGACGTACGGCGAGACGCCCGAGGCCTTCCTCGCCGCGCAGGCGGCCAGGCGCGAGCCGCTCCTGGCGAGCGTCGGTGCGCACGTGATCGACACCGATGGTCGGTCGGCCGACGAGGTCGTCGAACGCGCCGAGCGGCTCCTCCGGGGACGACCCGGGGCCGACCGGGCCGACCCGACTCATCGTCGATGTCGATACGGGGATCGACGACAGCCTCGCGCTGCTCTACGCCGTCGCCTCCCCCGACGTCGAACTCGTCGCGGCCACGTGCGTGTCGGGAAACATCGACGCCCGGCAGGTGGCGGTCAACACCCGGGCCGTCCTCGGATTGGCCGGAAGGACCGATGTCGAGGTCGCGATCGGCCGCGAGGTCCCACTCGTCCGAGCCCTGGAGGTCTCGCCGGAGACCCACGGTCCGTTGGGGATGGGATATGCCGAGCTTCCGCCTCCCTCGCAGGCCCTCTCGGAGCGTCACGCCGTGGATCTCATCCTTGACGAAGCGCGCCGCCGACCGGGCGAGATCACCCTGGTAACGCTCGGGCCGTTGACGAATTTGGCCATCGCCGTCCTCCGCGAACCGACCCTGCCGCGGCTGCTCAAGGGCTACACGCTGATGGGTGGCGCGTTCGGCGTTTCGGGGAACACGACGCCGACGACCGAATGGAACATCCACTGCGATCCGGAGGCTGCCCGGATCGTCTTCCGCGCCTGGGCCGACGCCCGGGCAACGGATCCGACGATCCCACGGCCTCTGGCGCTCGGGCTGGACGTGACCGAGCAGGCCCGTATCCTGCCCGACCTGGTCGTCCGGCTCGCCCGGCGCGCGGGCAGCACGCCCGATGATTCGATCGCCCTGGCACACGGCGAGGACCCGATGCACGCGACGCGTTCGGTCGCGAGCAACCCGATCGTCAGGTTCCTCGCCGACGCGCTGCGCTTCTACATGGAGTTCCATGCGCGCTACGACGGGTTCTACGGGGCGTTCATCCACGACCCGCTGGCGGTCGCCGCGACGCTCGACCGGAGCCTGGTCACCACCGAACCCGTCTACGTCGACGTCGAGACGAACGGGGAACTGACCACCGGGATGACCGTCATCGACCGTCGCCGACTGACCGGAAAGGACCCGAACCTCGATGTCGCGGTCAGCGTGGACGTGGCCGAGTTCCTCGACCGCCTGGTCGAACGCGTCGGAGGACTGGCGGCGAACCACCCGGACGTGTCAGGCTAACGCCGGAGGACGGCCAGCCCACCCTACCCGGGCCGTCGGACGAGGGGAGCAGCGCGCGATGATGGGTTTGAGCTGGGGCAGATTCGACACGCGGACCGTCGTTCTCATCCCGATCGCGATGGCGATCAACATCGTCCTCGGGCAGACCGTCGCGTCGGTCCTCAAGGTCCCGATCTACATGGATTCGATCGGGACGATCCTGGTCGGCGTCCTCGCCGGGCCCCTGCCCGGGCTGGTGACCGGCGTGCTGACGAATCTCGTCTGGACGTACGTCATCCCGGCCCCGTTCCACTCCGACTTCGCGGCACCGTTCGCCGTCGTGGCGGCCTGGATCGGCCTGTTCTCCGGACTCGTCGCCCAGTGGGGCTTCTTCCGCAGTCGGCCGAACGCTTCGTGGGCCAAGGTCGGCGGCGCGGCCCTGCTGGTCATCCTCGTCCTCGGCGGCATCGGCTACTACGGTTTCCTGCCGTTCTACACGGACGGCACGTTCACCTTCTTCGGCGACACCACCGGTGCCGACCCCATCTTCATCCTCCTCGGCTACGTCATCGCGATCGCCATCGTCGCGGCGATCGTCGGTCTCATCGCCCTGCTCGTCATCCGGCGTGACATCGGGGTCGCCTGGGTCGCGATCGCCGGCCTGATCTGCGGCATCGTCTCGGCGCTCATCTCGGCGCCGATCGCGGCGGTGGTCTTCGGCGGGGTGACCGGTTCCGGGACGGACCTGCTCGTCGCCGCCTTCCAGCAGGCCGGCTCCGACCTCCAGGAAGCGGTCCTCAAGCAGGGCTTGATCTCCGACCCGATCGACAAGACCGTGACCTTCTTCATCGTCTTCGTCCTGCTCCAGACCCTCTCCCGCCGGTTCGTGGCTCGCTTCCCGCAAGGCGAGAAGGCGCTCGGCCTGGAGGACGCGTAGGATCGCCGGCGCCGGCCCGGGCGGTCCTGGCCGGCGATCTGGAGCCCGCTGATGCCGACTTCATCGCACGGCTGGTGCCGGCCACGCCGAGTCCGTATCACCGGCTGAACCCACTGACCAAGGCGATCGCCGCGACCGTCGCATCGGTCGGGGCGTTCGTGCTCGGCGGCTACCTCGGGCCGGCCGTGATCATCGGGATCATGCTCGGGACTGGCCGGGCTGGCGGGGGTCGGTCGCCGCCTCGTCCGCGCATCCTTCCTGCTGACCCTGCCGATCGCGGTCTCGGTGGTCCTCGTCAGCGTCTTCACCCGGGCGGGAACGACGGTCATCTTCCAGATCGGACCGTTCGACGCGACCGTCGAGGGCGTGGACTTCGCGGTCCAGACGGTCGTCCGCCTGTTCGCCATCTCGACCTCGATCGGGTTGTTCATCCTGACCACCGATCCGCACGCGTTCGTCCTCGACCTGGAGCGGCGCGGCGTCTCTCCGCGGGCGGCATTCGTGGCCGTCGCGACGATCGAGGCGGTCCCCACCCTGGTCGAACGAGCGGCGGTCATCGGTGAGAGCCAGCGAGCTCGCGGGATGGATACCGAGGGCGGTGTCGTGGCCCGGATCCGGGGCCTCCTGCCGATGGTCGTGCCGGTCATCCTGACCTCGCTGACCGATGTCGAGGAACGGAGCCTGGCGCTGGAGACCCGGGCGTTCAGCCGGCCCGGGAAGCGCGATCTGCTCTGGACGATGCCCGATACCGGCTGGGAGCGAGGACTCCGGTGGGCCCTCGTCGCGGCCCTGGTGGGACTCGTCGCGATCCGCGTCAGCGCACTCGGGTAGGCCACGACGTGCTGCAGCTCGAACGCGTTTCGTACCGGTACGCGGGCTACGCGCGACCGGTGCTCCATGACATCGACCTGACCCTGGCCGATGGCGAGATCGTCGGGGTCGTGGGTGCCAACGAGGCGGGCAAGTCGACCCTCTGCCTCGTCGCGTCCGGGCTGGCCCCGGGTTCGATCGGTGGGGGGCTCACGGGCGACCTCCGGATCGACGGGGAGTCGATGGCAGGCAAGCCACTCCATGCCTTCGCGACGAGGGTGGGGATCGGCTTCCAGAACCCTGCGACCCAGCTGTCCGGCGTGACGGGTTCGGTCTTCGAGGAGGTGGCACTCGGACCGATGAACCTGGGCCTGCCTGCCCGCGAGACGGTCGCCCGGTCAAGGGCAGCGCTCGAGACCCTCGGCATCACGAGTCTCGCGGAGCGCGAACCGCGCCGGCTGTCCGGTGGGCAGGCCCAACTCGTCGTCATCGCGTCGCTGCTGGCGATGCGACCGGCGCATCTCGTCCTCGACGAACCCACCGCCCAGCTCGACCCCGAGGGCACCCGCCTGGTCGGAGCGGCGCTGCGTGGACTGGCGTCGACCGGCACGGCCCTCCTGATCGTCGAGCACAAGACCGACCTGCTCGACGGCCTGTGCGACCGGGTCGTGGTCGTCGATGGCGGACGGATCGTGCTCGACGGTCCCTCCGGCGATGTCCTCGCCGATGAACGCCTGGATGCGTGGGGGGTGGAGCCGCCGTCGCGGATCGGGCTGGCCCGGGCGCTGACGAGCCGCGGGCTCGATCCCGGTCTCATCGCGATGGACGGCGGCGCCAGGTGACCGCGATCAAGCTCGAAGGAATCGGGTTCGTCTACCCGGACGGGACCCGGGCACTATCGGCCGTCGATCTGGCCATCGGGCCGGGCGAGGGGATCGCGATCGTCGGCCAGAACGGCAGCGGCAAGTCCACCCTGGCCCGCCACCTCAACGGCCTGTTGCGCCCGACCGAGGGCCGGATCCTCCTCGACGGCGAAGACATCGCCAGCAGCCGGGTCGCGGCGCTGGCCGCCCGGATCGGCATCGTCTTCCAGAACCCGGACCGGCAGATCTTCGCCGGCAAGGTCCGCGCGGAAGTGGCGTTCGGCCCAAGGATCCTCGGCCGGACGGCCACCGAGATCGCGACGGCCACCGATGCGGCCCTGGCTGCGGTCGGCCTGACCGAGCTGGGTGACACCAACCCCTACGACCTGGGCTACTCGCGCCGGAAACTGCTGACACTGGCGTCGATCCTCGCCATGACGACCTCGGTCGTCGTGCTGGACGAACCCACCACCGGACAGGACGCTCGTGGCGTCGCCCGCGTGGAGCGCGTCATCGAAGACCTGCTCGCGGCCGGTCGGACGGTCATCGCGATCAGCCACGACATGCGGTTCGTCGCCGAGACGTTCGATCGGGTGGTCGTCATGGGCGGCGGCACGATCCTGCTCGACGGGTCGCCGGACGACGTCTTCGCCGAGTCCTCCTGGCCGACCCTGGCGTCGACCTACCTCGAACCGACCATGGCGGCCCGGATCGGGGCGCGACTCGGCCTCGGCTCGACGCCGAGAGCCTCGTCGCTGATCGGGGCGACTCGAGACCCGAGGGGGCTGATCGGCCCTGGAGACGTCCACAGGGCATGGCGATTCAGGCCATCGGGCACGTCCCCGCGGTTCGCTGCCCGGTGCACGCTGTAAACCCCAAGGAGGGTCTTCCGGTGCGCATCCTGCTCGCGATCGATGGTTCATTCGCTGCCGATCGTGCGCGTGATCTGGTCGCCGCGCTCCCGTGGCGGGCAGGCGACCGGGTCCAGATCGTCAGCGTCATCCCGATCCATGCCGAAGTCGTCGGCGGGCCGTGGTCGATGGCCGCCACCCCAGCCGTCGCCGGCGCCGAGCCGGGTATCGTCAGGATCCACCGGGATGCGATCCGGCGCGCCGAGCACGAGATCCGATCCGCCCGGTCCGACCTGGCGATCGAATCCACCCTGCTCCACGGCCGCGCCGCCAGCATGATCGTGGACGAGGCCCGCAAGATGCCGGCCGACCTCATCGTCGTCGGCCACCGGGGTGCCGGGCGCTGGGAGACGATGCTCCTCGGATCCGTCTCCGCGGAGGTCGTGGACCAGGCGCCATGCCCGGTCCTGGTGGCGCGCGACGAGAACCTCGGACCACTGATCCTTGCCGACGACCGGTCCCTCCACGCCCGGTCGGCCGAGTCCATGCTCATGGACTGGCCGCTCTTCTCCGGCCTGCCGATCACCGTGCTCAGCGTGGCCGAGTCGGGTGCACCGGCGGAGTCGGTCACGGCAGAGTGCGAAGCCGTCGCCGGCCGTCTGCGGGAAGCCGGCCTGGAGGCTACCGCCGAGCCGCGACAGGGCAATCCGGCCCGCGAGATCGTCGCGGCAGCGACCGCTCATCGGACCAACCTGATCGTCATGGGGACCCGAGGACAGACCGGGCCTGCGCCGGCTGATGGTCGGCAGTGTCGCCCGCAACGTCCTGCTGAACGCTCCCTGCTCCGTCCTCGTCGTCCGAGGCGGGATCGGGGTCACGGCCCCGGTCCACGACACGACCCGCGAACGGGAAACGATCAGTCCGTTCGGCTGATCGGACCTGCTGCAACGACGAGCAGCAGGAAGGACGTCTCGACGACGTCGATCCCGCCGATGATGACGGCGACCACCAGTGGCAGCGCCACGCCGAACAGCCATCCCGCGGCCGCGGCCGCGGCGGCGAGGGCCAGGAAGACCAGCCGGACGCCGCGCACGAGACCAGGGACGTCATCGGTGCCGGCGGCCAGTCGTCCAAGGCCACGGGTCAGCAGCACGACGGCGAGCGTCACGGAGCCGCCGACGAGTGCCGCCCGGACGATGTCCGGCGGGTGGACGACGGCATCGAGGAGGCCTGGGCTGGAGCCGAGCAGGGTCACGGCCAGGATCGCGACGCCGCCGGCCACCAAGGCAGCGAGCGTGCCGAGCATCCCCTGCCGTCGGGTCATCGGGCGATCACCGCAGTGCCACCTCGTAGACCTCCCCGTCAAGGATCCGCCAGGCCCGGAGACTCGGGCCGCCGGTCGTCGGGTCGGCCTCGTCGTCGCTCAACGAGACGAGCAAGTAGAGCGGCTCGCGATACAGGATGGCCAGGCCGATGTCGGTCGGCGACGGACGGGCTGGTGTGTGGGTGTGTGAATGGACGATCCCCCAGAAGGCCTCGTCGGCGTCATCGGTCTCGATGGTCAGACGGAGGAGGTCGTCCGGATGGATCCGGTACCGCGACGGGGACGCCGCCTCGTTCCGGGTGGGCACGTAGCGAAGGGCGACGCCGCCGACGGCGGCCGCACGGTCACCGATGATCAGCCCGCACGCTTCGTCGGGGTATTCGGCACGTGCCTGGGCGACGATCGCCTCCCGGATCCGGGCGGGCAACTCGACGGAGGTCGGCCCCGGATGCGGCGTCACCACCAGTTGACGCCACCCTCGAGCGCTTCTTCCATGTCATCGAGGTCGCTCGAGAACGTCCCCGCCGACAGGTACTTCCAGCCACCGTCCGGGAGAAGGGCGACGATCGTGCCGCCGGTCATCTCCGACGCGACCCTGGCCGCGGCCACGAGGACGGCGCCACATGACGGACCGGCGAAGATCCCCTCGCGGAAGACGAGGTCGCGCAGCGCCGTGATGGCGTCGCGGTTCGAGACGAGGTACTTCGCATCGATCAGCGACGGATCGAGGATCTCGGGGATGAACCCCTCGTCGAGCGAGCGCAGGCCCTGGACCAGCTCCCCGGGGAGCGGCTCGACGGCCACGATCCGGACACCCGGCCGATGCTCGCGCAGGTAGCGCGAAACGCCCATCAGCGTGCCGCCGGTCCCGAGGCCGGCGACGAAGACGTCGATCTCCGGGCAGTCGGCCAGGATCTCCGGCCCGGTCGTCTCGTAGTGCGCCTGCGGGTTCGCGGGATTGCCGTACTGGTAGGGCATGACGAACCGCGCGTCCTTGCTGACGAGGTGCTTGGCCAGGGCGATCGCCCCGTTCGAGCCCTGCGCGCCGGGCGAATCGATGACCTCGGCGCCGAACAGGGCGGCCATCTGACGGCGCTCGTTGGTCACGTTGTCGGGCATGACCAGGGCGACGCGATAGCCCTTCCGCCGGCCGATCATCGCCAGGGCGATCCCGGTGTTCCCGGAGGTCGGTTCCAGGATGATCGAATTGTCGTGGAGCAGACCGCGCCGCTCGAGATCCTCGATCAGGTATCGGGCGACCCGGTCCTTGACCGAACCGGTCGGGTTGAGCATCTCCAGCTTGGCGAAGATCCGGACCGCCGGGTTCGGCGACATCCGGGGGATCTCGACGAGCGGGGTGTGGCCGATCGCCTGGAGGATGTCGTCGTAGCGTCCGCCATGCGGGGCGACCGCCTCGTGCGCGTGCGCGTGTTCGTGGTCGGCGTCATCGAGCCGCCGGAGGACGGCCATCGGTCAGCCGCCGGCCATCGCCGGCAGGAGGCGAACCTCATCGGCCGGCGCGACCGGCGTCTCGAGACCGGCCAGATAGCGGACGTCCTGGCCGTTGACGTAGACGTTGACGAACCGGTTCAGGTCGCCGTCGTCGGTCAGGAGCTGCGACTCGAGCGAGGGGTGCTCGGCGACCAGCGCAGTGACGACTGCCCGGATCGAGTCGCCGTCGAGCTGGAGCGACTTCACGCCGCCCACATTCGCGCGCAACACCGACGGGATGTAGACGGTGCTCATGCCGGGATCGCCAGGGGCCGGCCCTCGGCGCGGGCCTTGACGGCCGCGTCGGAGCAGACCGGGCAGGCCGGGTCGCGGCGCAGTCGGAGCTCGGTGAACTCCGTCTCGAGGGCATCGAACAGGAGCAGCCGACCGGCGAGGGTCTGGCCGATCCCGAGCAGGACCTTGAGGGCCTCGGTCGCCTGGAGCAGGCCGAGGATGCCCGGCACGACGCCCAGGACACCGGCGACCGAACAACCGGGCGCGAGCTCCGGCGGCGGCGGGGTCGGATACAGGCAGCGGTAGCACGGCCCTTCATACGGGATGAAGGTCGTGAGCTGGCCCTCGAACCGGAAGACGCTGGCGTGGATGACCGGGATCCCGGCTGCCACGGCGGCGTCGTTGAGCGTGTAGCGGGTCTCGAAGGTATCCGTCCCGTCGAGGATGACGTCGTACCCGGCGATGATCCGATCGACGTTCCCGGCGACCAGCATCTCCTCGTGGGCGACCACGTTGACGTCCGGGTTCAACGCGTTGATCGACTTCTTCGCTGACTCGACCTTGCGCTCCCCCACCCGATCGGTGGTGTGGACGATCTGGCGCTGGAGGTTGCTGATATCGACGATGTCGAAGTCGACGATGCCGATCGTCCCGACGCCGGCCGCGGCCAGATAGAGCGACGCTGGGGAACCAAGGCCGCCGGCCCCGATGAGCAGTGCCTTCGACTCGAGGAGCCTGGCCTGGCCGGCCGCTCCCACCTCGGGGATCAGGAGATGCCGGCTGTACCGCTGCTTCTGCTCCGCGGTCAGGACGACCGGCGTCTCGAAGTCGAGACCGGCTCCCTTCCAGGACTGGAACCCGCCGGACATCGAGGCGACATCCGTATAGCCCATCTCTCGCATCGTCTGGGCAGCGAACAACGAACGGATGCCGCCGGCACAGTACAGGATCACCGGTGCGTCGCGGTCCGGGACGACCCCCTCGATCTCCTGTTCGATGTATGACTTCGAGATGTGGCGAGCGCCGGGCAGGTGGCCCTGCTCCCATTCGGACGTCTCACGGACGTCGATGATCGCCGCGCCGCCCACCGGCAAGGCGTCGACCTCCTGCGGGCTGACTTCCCTGATCTGGGCGCGGGCCTCACGAAGGAGGTCGGCGTAGGACTTCGGCATGTGGCTTGGTGGACTCCGATGGTCGACGGGCTGATGCGGGTGGCACCAGGGCGATGAGGACGCTCCCCCCAGGATGCGTCCTCATGGATTGGTTCGGCAGTGGGAAGGGGCTGGATGTCGGGCCGGTACTCAGACCGGCTGACGACACCTGCAGCGGCGCTCGATCCGGCTCGGGTGGGTCATCGGTTCGCGTCGGCCGGCGCAACCGTGGCGCCAACGTCCTCGAGAACATGCTGGAGCGCGTCGTGGCTGAGCATGGCGCACTTGAGACGCGCCGGGCTGATGTCGATGCCGAGCAGGTCCAGGAGATCGTCCGCCCGGATGGCCGCGACTTCCTCGATCGACTTGCCGCTGATCTCGTCCGTCAGGAGGCTCGCACTGGCCTGGCTGATCGCACAACCGCGGCCGGTGAACGCGACCCGATCGACCACCCCGTCCTTCACCCCGAGCATCAGCGTGATCCGGTCGCCGCACAACGGATTCGCGCCTTCGTAGGACGCGTCGGGATCCTCGATGACCCCGAAGTTGTGGGGCCGCCGATAGTGCTCGAGGATGTAGTCGCGGTACAGGTCGTCCATCAGCCTGAAGTCTAGCGCGATTGTCCAATCCCGACCAGCGAGGTCGGGATTAATCCCCGCTCGCCGGGGTCTCGGGATTGCCGTCCTCGGCCTCGAGCGCGAACGCGATCACGTTCGAGCTGCCTGATGAGGTCGCCCCGGCCCCGGATGTCGCGCATGGCCTCGCCGATGATCGCCCGACGATCAGCGACGATCGACTCGCGCGCGGAGATCCCGGCCTCGGTCAGACGCACTCGTGTCACGCGACGATCGTGTGGGTCCCGCGCGAGCGTCACCAGGCCGCGCTGCTCGAGCCGGCGGAGCTGGCGGCCGGTGGCCGGCAGGGTCACTGCGATGAGTTGCGAGATCTCACCGACGGGATGGCCCTCCGGAGCGTCGCCGAGGACGACCATGACCCGCCATTGCTGGAGCGTGAGCTCGAGGTTCGGTCGCGACCTTCCGAGCGATTCGTTGGTCATCGCCACGCCGGCAACGACGATCCGCTCGATGACGTCCAGGAGTTCCGGATCGATCACGCGAAGGTTCCTCTTGGCTGCCAGAACGTTGGGGCTGGTCAAATACTTGCCAGTAGGCTACTATATAGTGACAGTTGGAGGTTTGCCGATGCTTCGATTCACGCCACAAGCCAGGGATCACCTGGTCCGAGTCCGACGCGAGAAGGGTCTGGGGACTGATTCGGTCCCGAGGTTCATCCGGCGTGCCGGTCGATTGGTGCTGACGTTCGTCCGGAAGCCGATCGCCAGCGACCGCGTCGTCGATGACGGCCGGCTCTCGACGCTCGTGGCTGCCAGCGCCGCGGACCTCCTGTCCGACGCCACGATCGATGTCGCGACCAACGATGGCAAGGCCTCGCTCGTCGTTCACCGGGACAGTCGCACGAAGCGAACCACGGGTGCGGCCCGCCAGCGCACCGCACGGGCGACCGGCTAGAGCCAGAACCCGCACCTTCCACCTTCGCGTCAGCGCTTCCACCTACGCGTCAGTGTTCCTGCACGTCAGCGCTTCCTGAACCTCGGCGTCAGCCGTTGAAGACGCGCTGGACTTCCCTGAGACCGGACGCAAGGGCGTCGATGTCGTCGCGCGTCGAGTAGACGCTGAAGCTCGCCCGGGCCGTCGCGGCAAGGTCGAGCCGTTCGTGGAGCGGCATCGTGCAGTGATGACCGGCCCGGACCGCGATGCCGGATCGATCGAGGACCTGGGCGACGTCGTGCGGATGGATCCCCGGCAGATTGAACGGGACGACACCGCCGCGCAGGTCGGGGTCGAGCGGGCCGTACAGCTCGATGCCGGGAACATCGCGAGGCAATGCCTCCAGCGCGTAGGCGACGAGGTCGCGCTCGTGCGCCCGCACCGCTGCCATCCCAAGACCCGATCAGATAGTCTGCGGCCACACCGAGCCCGATCGCGTCGCCGACCGCTGGCGTCCCCGCCTCGAACTTCCAGGGGATCTCGTTGAACTCGCTCCGGCGAAGGTGGACCTCCCGGATCATCTCGCCGCCGGTCAGGAACGGCGGCATCGCCTCGAGCAGCTCTCGTCGCGCCCAGAGCACGCCCGAACCCATGGGGCCGAGCATCTTGTGCCCGGAGAATGCGTAGAAGTCAGCGCCGAGCGCCTGGACGTCGACGGGCATGTGCGGGACCGCCTGGGCCCCGTCGACCAGGACGAGCGCGCCGGCCGCGTGGGCCATCTCGATCATCTCGCGGACGGGATTGATCGTGCCAAGGGTGTTCGAGACGTGGGTGAAGGCGACCAGCTTCGGCTTGAGACGCAGGAGGACTTCCAGGACATCCAGCCGGAGGATCCCGTCATCGGTGATCGGGATGAATTCCAGGTCGCCGTCGCGCTCCTGGACGAGCACCTGCCACGGGACGAGGTTGGCGTGGTGTTCCATCTCGGTCAGGACGATGGCGTCGCCACGGTCGATGTTGCGCCGACCCCAGGCGTAGGCGACGAGATTGATCGCCTCGGTCGCGTTGCGGGTGAAGATGACTTCGCCGGTGTCCGGCGCACCGATGAACCGGGCGATGCGCGCGCGGGCGTTCTCGTAGGCCGCGGTCGCCTGCTCGCCGATCGTGTAGATGCCCCGATGGACGTTGGCGTTGTACTCCTCGTAGTAGGTCGTCACCGCGTCGATGACCACCGCGGGCTTCTGGCTCGTCGACGCCGAATCGAGGAAGACGAGCGGGTGCCCGTTGATCTCCTGCCGGAGGATCGGGAAATCGGCCTTGACGACCTGTGGGTCGAGGGTGCCGACGGGATCCGGGGCGATGGCCATGGGTCCTGTTGCCCGCCTAGCGGGCGACCTCGACCGGATCGAGCTCCGGATCGGTCGGTCCTGCCGGGACGAGGAGTGCTTCGTCGGGAAGGTCGGTCGTGTAGCCGGCCTCGCGCAGGACCGGCCCGTAGCCCTCGTCCTCCAGCCGAAGGGCGAGATCCTTCCCACCCGAGGTGATGATCCGGCCCTGGGCGAGGACGTGGACGACGTCCGGGGTGATGTAGTTGAGCAGCCGTTGATAGTGGGTGATCAGCAACACGCCGAGCTCCGGACTGAGCATCGCGTTGACGCCTTCGGCGACGATCCGGAGAGCGTCGATGTCGAGGCCGGAGTCGGTCTCGTCGAGGATCGCCATCTCCGGCTCGAGGACGGCCATCTGGAGCATCTCGAGTCGCTTCTTCTCGCCACCGGAGAAGCCGTCGTTGACGTACCGGCTGGCGAATCCCTCGTCCATCCGGAGCAGCGCCATCTTCTCGCGCATCTTGTTGCGGAAATCGCGCATGGAGATGCCGCCCTTGACGGCGTCGGTCGGGTCGATGTCCGGGTCCTTGTCGATCCCCTGGAGCTTGGCGTTGAGCGCGGACCGGATGAAGCTGGCCACGCTCAGGCCCGGGATCGCGGTCGGGTACTGGAAGGCGAGGAAGAGGCCCAGCCGGGCCCGCTTGTCCGCCGACAGGGCGAGGATGTCTCGACCCTTCCAGATGACCTCACCGCCCTTGACGATGTAGGCCGGGTGGCCCATCAGGGCGTAGGCGAGGGTCGTCTTGCCGGAGCCGTTCGGGCCCATGATCGCGTGGACTTCGCCCTTCCCGACCGTCAGGTCGATCCCCTGGAGGATCTCGTGGTCGGGGGCGGCGGCCGGAGCGACCCGAAGGCCGCGGACGATGAGCTGCTGATCGGTATCGGTGGTCACGGGTGGGTCAGGGCTCCCTGCTGGACGGTGGGTTGGTCGAGGTCGATGGGGTTCGAGCGGGGCGGGACGAGATCGGCGAGGGTCATCGAGTCGAGCGCGCCGGCCACGGCGTCGCGAACGCGGACCCACAGGACGTTGACCGTGCATCTGGACGAGCGGTCACACAAGGTCGCGTACTCCGGATCGTCGCTCGCACACAGCATCGGGGCGATCGGGCCTTCGAGTGCGCGCAGGACCTCGGCCATCGAGATGCTCTCTGGCGACCGTGCGAGTTCGTAGCCGCCGCGGGCGCCGCGCGTGCTCGTCACCAGACCGGCTTCGCGCAGGCTCACGACGAGCTGCTCGAGATAGGCGCGTGGGAGGTCTTCCTCGGCCGCGATCTCGGCCAGGCTGGCAGGCCCGGTACCACGATGTCGCCCGAGCTGGACCATCAGCCGGACGCCGTACTCGCCTTTCGTAGAGAAGGCGATGGCGCCGCTGCCGTGGTACGCGAGACGGGGAGCGGCCGAGACAGTCAGGAGAGGGTCCTCGATATCCGAGTGATTTCGTCGGAAATAAGTCTACGCGGAGGGCACGGGGAGCGTCAATCGGGACCGGCGGTAGAGGACGGGGAGGTCGGAAGTCGCCGGGGACCCCTAGACGGTAGTCGCTGGAGGCTGTGCACCACTCCAACGCAGACGCGCCACACAAATTCGGCCTGCGCTTCCCCGCTATGGAGATTCGGGATCTCCTGACCGGTGCTTCCATCGATGACGGTCCGGCCCTCGAGCGGCTCGCTGAGGTACACCGGAACGTAGAGCCGGGCAGCGACAGCTGTGCTGGGGCCGAGTTGCAAGGTGATGACATTCACGGTAATCGTGACGGTCGAATCCGTCTCTGCGACAACAGTGACGCGGGGCCACGAATACGGGGCGCCGTAGCCCACCACGGCCAGGGTCTGGTCATCGAGGGTCTGGTACGACTCGAGGTGGAACGGCTGATCGAGGAGCCGAATCGCAACAAACGCCAGGATCACGACAGTCCCAAGGACCAACCAGCGCCAACGAATTCCGGGTGTCTTCACGCGGCGGCTCCCCTTCTGCACTAGTGCGCTTTCAGAGGATCGCTGGTCATCGCCGGGCGACTTGGCGGCTTATGGCCTGGGCACGAAGAGCAGGACGAAGACTACGAAACCGACGCCCAAACCGGCGAGTAGCAGAAGGAACGCGAAGATCGGGGAAACGCGTCCTGAGTTCTTTGACTCGGGCATGTCTGACATTACACCTCCGAACAGAGTTCGAGGACCGGGGGTGGTCGAAGTCGCCGGTGTCAGTTCGCATCTTGCCATTAGCCTCGGCGCCGCCCGATCGCGGCGACCGTACTTTCGCGTGAGGGACCGGCGACGGTGTTCCATGAGAGGGTGCCAACGACCGAGCAGGTCCGGGATCAAGCGCGCCGGTCGGGAAGCCAGGATCAACATGAGTTCACCAGACGAAACGCTGGAGTACTGGCGTGAAAAGGGCAGAGCTGATGCTGAGACCGCCTTTCGGGCGGTGATCCGATGCTCCGTTGACGGAGCCGAGGGCAGCGAGGACGAGCCTGCGAATCTGTGCGCGGTGACGATCCTTGCGCGCCTCGCCTCGGCGGATCTCGACGGGGTCGCGACCCTTGTCGGCAGCGTCCTCGCCGCGCAGTCACAAGCGGCGGAATGGAGAGCTGCCATCGACAAGGCTCCCGGCGGCTCGCTCGACGCGTACTCCGATGGGTTTGTGAGGCAGTACCTTGCTTCCTCGGCTGGTTTTCAGAGCTCCGAAGCGACCGTCGGCGACTACCTTGCTATCGCCCCCTCGGCTGATGAGGCTCGGTGGAAGGATGCGATGGCCGACGTGTGGGCGACTGAAGTCGGCCGCTCGCGGTTGCGTGTGCCACAGAGCGAGGCGCCCTTCGTGGTGTTCGGTACCGCATCTCACTAGGCCTCGTCAGCTTCAAACGGACGGCACGGGGCAGGAAGTCCCCGAAGCGCACTTAGCGGCGGTCGAGAGCCTCATCGCGGGACGAAACGTGGCGAGACTCTCACCACTGGACCGCTACGCCATGTCCCATCACGTCGACCGAGTATCGCGGCGGCCGAGGCGGGCTCGCCGGCGCCCAACCCGTGCTCAGCGACGACCAGATCGGTTCGCGTGACGCCATCGATCGAGGTCCCAGGACTCGTCGACTTGCCATTGCGGTCCCCGGGTGAACGTTCTGCCGCCATCGTGAGCGCTGCGGGGCTGCGATGCGCGATCAAGCGGATCACCGAGGGCATAGCCCCGGTGATCGCACGAGCGTCCTGCCAGCCCCGGGCAGTACCATCGTTGGCGCGATGCAGTTGCCGAACGGGTCCGATGCGGAGCAACAGTATCTGTCGCGCGTGGTCGCCGATTGCGCTGAGATCCTTGGCCCCGGGATCGAGCTCGAAGGCCTGGAACTCGAGGCCGGCGACGTGGTCGTGCTTCGACTGCGATACCGATTGGGGACGACGACCTGGACGAGCGACGCCGCGGGAGAGACGGTGATCGCCGCGCACGCCGCACTCCGCGAGCGACTGGTCCTTGACCGCGTCCGGCTGGGGTTCAACGCACTCGTCGGCGAACCGGGCTAGCGCCAGCGGCCACGGTGCGAGCGGATCTCCGCGGTTCCGTCGCCGATGTGTGATCGCTCGCTCAGGTCGCTGTGGACAGTGCGCCTTGCTCCGTCAGGAAGCCTTCGATGATCGAACGGACCTCGTTCGCACGTTCGATCCACGGATAGTGGCCGGCTCGATCGACGATCCGGACCTGGGCGCCGGCGATCAGGGCCGCCGTCTGTTCCGTCGCGTGCAGCGGCAGGGGATCGCCCTCCCCGTGGATGAACAGCGTCGGCAGCCGAAGGTCGGGCAGGCCTCGTTCCAGCGTCCCCGCCTCGAAGTGCGCCCGGACCGACGCCATCGTGTCCGGCCCGCCGTCCTCGAGCGGGTGCTCGAGGCGCATGGACACCGGTGGGAGCACGTTGCCGTGCTTGTAGGAGTAGGACGGCCAGAGCGCCATGTTGATCTTGGTCATGAGCGCGCCGTCGTCATCGCCCGCGGCCTGGAGAGCCATCAGCTCATCGAGCCTGGCGCGCTCCTCGGGCGTCAGGCGGGCCACCAGGTTCTCAACGAGCTCCGTGCTGCCGCCGTCGGGGACGGCGCCGAGCGTCTCCATCAGGATCAGACCCGACACGCGGTCCGGATGGGCGACGGCGAGATGCATCGCGAGATGGGCGCCCCAGGCGTGACCGATCAGCCACGCCCGTGGCCATTCGAGGTGGTCGAGGACGGCGATCTCATCAGCGACATGGGTCTCGACGTCACGCGGCCCCTCGAGGGTGCTCGGCGACAAGCCGCGCTGTTGCGGCACGACGCCGTCGACGAGACCATCGAGGACCTCGACGACCCCGACCATGTACTCGGCGCCGATCCCGGGACCGCCGTGGAGGTACAGGGCGGGCGGCCCCGATCCCCGTCGCGTCGCGAAGATCTCGCCGCCGGGGACGGCGACGGTCAGTGTCTCGAACCCCATGGATCCCTCCGGGCGGTGCGGTCGTCACCGGCACGATAGCGGACCGACGCGTTCGCGACACCGGCAGCCCGGGCCCCCGAACATGAAAGCGACCGAGGCACCCGGCCGACGGATCGGCAGGGCGCCCCGGTCACACGTCGCTCGGGGTCGCGACGCATCATTGGGAAGCCAATGGATCCCAGCGATGTCCTTCATCCTGCCGTGAGGTCCTGGGATTGACCAGTACCTTTGGGCCAGTCGGGTACTGCACTGCATCACACGGGACCGCACCGGACCACGCCTAATCCCACCAGCGTCGACGACGAAAGCGGTGCTTCCAGTCACAGGCCGGGCCGGAAAGCTGAGGCCCGGGACGGGGCCGAGTCCCTAGTGTCCCGGCGCGGTCGCCTCGATGAGACGCCGGACCCAGGTCAGGTGTTCCTCGTCGTGGTCCACCGCGATCCGGATGAGCCCTTCGACGTCGAGGACGCCATATGTCGCGTGCACACCGGACCGCGCCCAGCCTGTCTCGTCGAGCGCACGAAGGGTATCGACGGTCGCCGCCCTGGCCGCTGCGAACGCCGCCAGGATCTCGTCGAGGGGCGCGCCGTCGAACCCCGGCGCCAGTCCCGGTTCGATCCACGGCCAATGCGGATCGTCCTCGGCGGCGACCCGGGCGAGGCGCGCGTGCCAGACGACATCCTCGACCGCGAGGAGGTGCCGAACGACCTCGGCGGGTCCCCATTCGCCGGTCGGGACCGGCTGGCCTGCCGCGGCTCGACCCGCGACCGCGACCCGCTCCGGGAAGGCGACGAACATCGCCAGGAGCGCATCCCGATTCACGGATGCTTTTCGAGCATCGACTGGCGCCAAGCCTCGGTGGCCTCGACCGCGTTGAACGTGTACAGGTGCAGACCGGTCACCCGGGCCGCCGGGTCGGCCAGCAGCGGGGCGAGATCCTCGACGAACCCGGTCGGCTTGTAGAACCCGCCCGACCGGGCCATGCCGGTCACGAACCGGACGTTCTTCAAGAGGAACCGTTTCGCATCCTTGACCCCGATCCGGGCTGCGATCGACAGCAGCTTCTGCGGATCGGCGACCCCTGGGACCCCGATCACGACATCGGGCTGGAGGCCTTCCTCGCGGCGGTCACGCACCCAGCTCGCGATCGCCTTCGTATCGAAGTCCATCTGGGTCGTGACATGGGCCACATATGGCGACTTGTCGCGAAGTGCCGCAGCCAGTGCTTCGTCCGGGATATCCGGATGCCCCTGCGGGTAGGCCGGACAGCCGATCGACTCGAACGGATTGCCGAGCTCGGTCATGGCCCGCAGCAGTGACAGCCCATCGAGATACTCGCCCGGCTCGTCGGCATCGCCACCCACGACGAAGGCGTGGCGGAGACCGGCATCCCGGGCTCGATCGAGCAGCCCGGCGAGTGTCTGCCGGTCGGCGATCATCCGGGCCGACAGGTGCGGGATCGCCCGGAACCCATCGCCGTGGAGGCGCACGGCCCAGTCGAGTGTCGCGTCGATCCCCTTGGCCGGCGAGGCGGTCACGGACACCCGTGCGCCGGGCGGCAGATGGGGCACCTGATCGGGCAGGTTCTTGAGCGGAAGCAGCTCGAAGATCGGGTCCTCCAGGACGCCTCGGAGCGCCGCGCGGGCGTCGTCATCCAGGCCGCGACGACGCGACAGCAACGGGGCCATCAGACCTCCGAATCCGGCATCGCCGCCTTGCGCCGGGCGATGAAGTCGAGGAGCGCCTCATCGATGGCTGGATCCAGTGGAGGTGCTTCGTACTCGGCGAGCATCCGCTTCCAGATCGCGTTGGCCCGCTGCGCCGCGTCGAGCGAGCCGTCTTCCTGCCACTGCTCGAAGCTGTTGTTGTCGGTGACGTCCGACCGGTAGAACGCCGTCTCGAAATTGGCCAGCGTGTGGGCACTGCCGAGGTAGTGCGTGCCCGGCTCGTTCGCCCGGATCGCATCGAGTGCCTGGCCGTTCTCGGACATGTCCACGCCGTCGACGAAGACGGCCATCATCCCGCACTGGTCGGCATCGAGGATGAACTTCTCGTAGCCGACGGTCAGTCCGCCCTCGAGCCAGCCCGCCGCGTGGAGCACGAAATTGACCCCGCCGAGGACGGTCGGCTGGAGCGTGGCCGCCGACTCATAGGCCGCCTGCGCATCGGCGACCTTCGAGCCACACAGCGAGCCGCCGGAGCGGAACGGGACGCCGAGCCGTCGGGCCAGCGCGGCCATGACGTAGAGCACGAGCGCGGGCTCCGGCGTGCCGAACGTCGGTGCCCCCGACTGCATCGACATCGAGCTGGCGAAGCTGCCCAGCACGACCGGCGCTCCGGGCCGGGTCAGCTGGACGAAGGTCATCCCGGCCAGGGCCTCGGCGAGCGTCTGGGCGCACACCCCGGCCGCCGTGACCGGGGCCATCGCGCCGGCCAGGATGAATGGGGTGAGCAGGGTCGCCTGGTTGGCCTCGGCATATGCGCGAGCGGCGCCGACCATCACCGAATCCCAGACGAGCGGCGAATTGGCATTGATCAGCGACAGGATCACCGGGTGGTCTTCGAGGTAGTCCGGGCCGAAGGTCAGTCGGGCCATCTCGACCGTGTCGAGTGCCCGCTCGGGCGCCGTGACCGAGCCCATGAACGGCTTGTCGCTGTAGCGGATGTGGCTGTAGACCATGTCCAGGTGGCGCTTGTTGACCGGCACGTCGACCGGTTCGCAGACCGTGCCCCCCGAGTGGTGGAGGTAGGGCGAGGCGTACGCCAGCTTCACGAAATTCCGGAAGTCCTCGATCGTGCCGTAGCGCCGACCGCCATCGAGATCCCGGACGAATGGCGAGCCGTAGTTTGGCGCGAAGACCGTGTGCATCCCGCCGATCTCGACGTTCCGCTCGGGGTTTCGGGCGTACTGGGTGAACTGTCGCGGCGCCGTCGCCTGGACGATCTGCCGGCACATCCCGCGCGGGAAGCGAACGCGCGTCCCGTCCACGTCGGCACCGGCGTCGCGGAGCAGGCGGAGCGCTTCGGCATCATCGCGGAACTCGATCCCGACCTCCTCGAGGATCGTGTCGGCGTTCTGCTCGATGAGCGCGAGACCCTCTTCGCCGAGGACTTCGAACGGGGCGAGCTTGCGGGTCAGGAACGGGACGTGCTCGGCGTGGGCGGCGAGCCGGAGTGCCTGGCGTGCGGCCCGACCGCCGGATCGTCGCCGTGCGGTGCCGTCCATCAGCCGTCCTCCCGTGATGCGGTGGCGATTGCGCGGCGCCGGCGTCGCTCACCCCGCGTGGCGGTACCGTCCGCGGTCCCCGACCCGGCGCGATCGGAGCCGCGGTCCGGCAGGACGACGGCCCGGGTCAGGTTCGGGAAGGGCGCCGTCTTGTGCGGGAACGCCATCGCTTCCACGAAGTGCTCCTGGAATCGCGGCTCGACCGCCGTCTCGATCTTCTCCACCTGCCGGACGACCTCCTCGATCTCGCGCCGCGCCGCACGGGACAACAGGGCGATGAGCGCTCCCGTCCCGGCGGCGTTGCCGGCCGACCGGACGTGATCGAGATCGCAATCGGGGACCAAGCCGAGGATCATCGCGTGGACCGGGTCGATCTGGCTGCCGAACGCCCCGGCCAGCCGGATCTCGTCGAGTTCGTCGATGCCGAGCTGATCCATCAGCAGGCGGACACCGGCGTACAGGGCAGCCTTGGCCAACTGGATGGCCCGGACGTCGTTCTGGGTGATCGCGACCCGGGGGCTGGTTCCGGCCTCATCGCCCGCGTGCAGGATGTAGCTGAAGGTTCGCCCGTCTGCCACGACCCTGCTGGTTCGGACCGCCAGCCCGCCGTCGATGACGCCGTCCTCGGTGACGATCCCGGCGAGGTACATCTCGGCGACGACCTCGATGATCCCCGACCCGCAGATCCCGCTGATGCCGGTCTCGGCGATCCCCTCGGCGAAGCCCGTCTCGTCCGACCAGGCATCGACCCCGATGACCCGGAAGCGTGGCTCCAGCGTCGTCCGGTCGATCCGGACGCGTTCGATGGCGCCCGGCGCCGCTCGCTGGCCACCGCTGATCTGGGCGCCCTCGAAGGCCGGGCCGGTCGGGCTCGACGCGGCGAGCAGGCGTCGCTTGTCACCGAGCACGATCTCGGCGTTCGTCCCGACGTCGACGACGAGGGTCATCCGGTCGGCTCGGTGGGGCTCCTCGGCCAGGATGACCCCGGCCGTATCGGCACCGACGTGACCGGCGATGCACGGCAGGACGTAGACGCGTGCGCCCGGGTGGGCCCGCAGGCCGAGTTCGGCGGCGGTCGTCCGGACCGCTCGGTCGGTGGCCAGCGCGAACGGCGCGCCGCCGAGCGGCGTCGGGTCGATACCGAGCAGGAGGTGATGCATGATCGGATTGCCGACGATCGCCAGCTCGAGGATCTCGGCCCGCTTGATCCCCGCCCGCATCGCCAGCGACGCGATCAGCCCATCGAGGGCCTTGCGTACCGCGGTGGTCATCTCGCCGGCACCTTCCGGGTGCATCATCGCGTACGAAACGCGGCTCATCAGGTCCTCGCCGAACCGGATCTGCGGGTTCATCACGCCATTGCTGGCCAGGACGGCGCCGTCGGCGAGATCGGCGAGGTGGCCGGCGATCGTGGTCGAGCCGACATCGATGGCGACGCCGTAGGCCTTCTCGTGGAGCCCGGGCCAGACCGCGATGACCGAGCGGCCCTCATGGACCGCGACCGTGACCCCATACGATCCGGCCTGGAGCGCCGGCTGGAGGGCGCGGATGACCTCGAGGTCCGCGTCCAGGCCGGTGAGCTGCCATTCGCGTTCGAGCGCCTCGAACAGCCTGGCCAGATCACCCGACGGGGAGGCGAGTTCCGGTGGCGTCACCTCGACGTAGTGCAGGCGGACGACCGGATCGACGATGAACGTGCGCACGTCCAGGCCCTTCCGAACGACCTGGCGGTGGACCTGGCTCTCGGGCGGGACGTCGATGAGGACATCCCCACAGACCGTCGCGGTACACGACAGCCGACGGTCCGGGGCGAGACCCTTGTCCGACCGGTAGGTCTCTTCCAGTTCCGTGAAGGCGGACAGGTGAGCCGGCTCGGACACGATGCCGTGTTTGGGGAACTCGCCGAGGCCCTGGCTGACCTGGCACCGGCCGCAGATCCCTCGGCCGCCGCACACCGAGTCGATGTCGACGCCGAGTGAACGGGCGGCATCCAGGACGGTCGTGCCTTCGGCGAATCGACCGCGCCGGCCGGACGGAGTGAAGATGACGAGCGCGTCGTCGGGCACCGCTATCGCCCGCTAGCCGATCGGGACGGCGCGTCGATTGACCCGCCGACGACTGACCTCACCTTCGGGCGCCGGCGTCCGGTGGGCGGAGATCCAGCGCCCGCAATCCGGGTCGTGGCCCATCAACACGTCGGCCGCCATGACGGCTTGCTTGACATCGGCCATCAGCGGGTTGGTGATCGCCGAGGTCATCCCCGCGGCGATCGCCATCGGCAGGAACGCCCCGTTGATCCGCTCGCGGTCGGGCAGGCCGAAGCTGACGTTCGAAGCGCCGCAGGTCGTGTTCACCTTCAGTTCCTCGCGCAGGCGCCGGACCAGCGCGAACACCTGTTGGCCGGCCTGGGCGAGCGCCCCGATCGGCATGACCAGCGGATCGACGACGATGTCCGACGACGGGATGCCGTGGTCCGCGGCCCGTTCCACGATCCGCTTGGCGACCGCGAACCTGACGTCCGGGTCCATGCTGATCCCGGTGTCGTCGTTGCTGATCGCGACCACGGCCGCGCCGTACTTGCGGACCAGCGGCAGGACGCGCTCCAGGCGCTCCTCCTCGCCGGTGACCGAGTTGAGCAGCGGCTTGCCCTGGTAGACCTGCAGACCGGCCTCCAGTGCTTCGACGATCGACGAGTCGATCGACAGCGGCAGATCGGTCAGGCCCTGGACCAGCTGGATCGTCCGGGCCAGGATCGCCGGTTCATCGGCCAGTGGGATCCCGGCGTTGATATCGAGCATGTGGGCGCCCGCTTCCACCTGGGCGAGGACATCGCGCTCGACCCGGCTGAAGTCACCGGCCTTCATCTCCTCGGCGAGGAGCTTGCGGCCGGTCGGGTTGATCCGCTCGCCGATGATCACGAACGGGCGGTCGAACCCGATGGCGACCTCGCGCGTGGCGGAGGAGAGGACGGTGTCGGTCATGTCGCGGAGGTCTCCGATGTGCTGGCCGGGGGCAGGACCGGGCCGCCGGCGACGCCGCCGGTCTGGATCAGCTCCGCCAGGTGGTGCTTGGCGTACTCGGTCTCGAGGCGCTCCGCCTCGACCCGAACGGCGGCTTCGATGTCGTCGCCACACGGTCGGTTGGTCTTGCGCCACTCCTCGATGTAGCTGTTGTACTCACGCTTCCCGGCTCGGTTCGCCGCCTTGTCGATGGCGACCTGGAACCGGGGGTGGAGGACGATCTTGCTCGACCGCCGACCGTCCCTGGCCACGACCTGCGCCGGGATGTCGCGCCACCAGATGATCGAGATGGTGGCCACGTCAGGCGACCTCGGCTGCGGCGACGATCGACGACTCGAACTCGCCGTATCCGGTCGCACGATGCTCGAACGCCAGTCCGAGACGCCGCGCCGCGCGACGAGCGGCCGCGACGAGTCCCGGGTCGTCGGTCTGGGCCAGGTAGACGAGCCGGTGGTAGTTCCCGAAGTAGAGCGGCAGGAGTTCCGGATGGCGATCGAGGCCGAGGCCGCGGATGACCAGCCGGTCGAAGTTGCGAGCCAGGAAGTCGGTCAGGAAGAAGGTCGCCGGGTCCTCGTCGGCGATCGCGTCGAAGGCAGCCATCCCGGCGTAGAACTGGTAGCAGTGGGCGCCTGGCAGGCGTTCGACGCCTTCCTCGACCAGCATCGCGTCGAGCAGGCCGCCGGTCCCGCAATCGGCATAGGCCACGAAGATGTGCTCGTAGCGCGGTCGAGCCGCGTGGATCCTCGCCCGGACGAGGGCCGGGATCCCTCCGGGCCGGTTGTGGAGGGTCGCCGGCAGACAGGTCAGATCGACGTTGTCCAGGCCAGCCTGATCGATGACCGCGACGAGTTCACGGGCAAGGGCGCCACAGCCGATGACGAGGACGCGGGCGGGATCAGCCGGGCCGGAGGCGCGGGCGGTCGGCGAATAGGCTCGTTCAGGCCGCACTGGCGCGGCGCTCGTCGATGAGCCGGCGCGCGGTCTCGGCGGCAACGCCGGCATCGCGACAGTAGGCGTCGGCACCGACCGCGGCCCCGAACTCCTCGTTGAGCGGCGCGCCACCGACCAGGACGATGTAGTCGTCCCGGATCCCGCGGTCCTTGAGCGTCTGGATGACGACCTTCATGTACGGCATCGTCGTGGTCAGGAGCGCGGACATGCCGAGGATGTCCGGATGGTGCTCGTCGAGGGCGGCCATGAACTTGTCGGCATCGGTGTTGATGCCCAGGTCGAAGACCTCGAAGCCGGCGCCTTCGAGCATCATCCCGACGAGGTTCTTGCCGATGTCGTGGATGTCGCCCTTGACCGTCCCGATCACGACCTTGCCGACGGGCTCCGCGCCGGTCTCTGCCAGGAGCGGTCGGAGGATGCCCATCCCGGCCTTCATGGCGTTGGCCGCGAGCAGCACTTCCGGCACGAACAGGATCCCGTCCCGGAAATCGATCCCGACGATCTTCATCCCGGCGACGAGTGCATCATCGAGGACCCTGGTGGCCGTCCAGCCACGACCGAGCAGGATGTTCGTGCCTTCGACGATCTCGGCGGCCATCCCGTCGTACAGGTCGTTGTGCATCTGTTCGGTGAGTTCCTCGTCGGAGAGCGCCGCCAGATCGATCTCGGCGTACTCGTCCTGGGTCATCGCTGCCGTCTCCTGGGGGTTCCACGATGTGGAACCGTACCGTATGATGGAACTCCTTGAGCCGCGAATCTAGCCCAGACGAGGCACGATGTCCAGAGTCCAGTCCATCGAGCGCGCCTTTGCTGTCCTCTGGGCCCTCGCCGACGGTCCGATCGGCGTGACCGAGGTGGCGGATCGCGTCGGTTTGCCCAAGTCGACGGCCGCCCGGCTGCTCGCATCCCTGAGCCGCGAGGGCGTCGTGGAGCAGGTCCCGGGCGACACCCGCTACCGCCTCGGACCGCGCCTGGTGACCCTGGCGGCGAGGATCCGGCCGACCCGTTCGGTGGCGGCGCTCGCCCGCCCGTCGCTCGAGGACCTTGCCGCTGCGACCGGCGAGGCGGCTGGACTCAGCGTCGCCGACGGACTGATGGTCCATTACATCGATCAGGTGGGCGGTCGGAACCCGGTATCGGTCCGTGACTGGACCGGTTCGCGCATCCCGCTGCATGCCGTGCCGTCCGGCCAGGTGCTGCTCGCCCACGCCCGGCCCACGTTCGTCCAGCGGTACCTCGGCCGGCCGATGGAGCGCTTCACGGACCGGACGCTGACCACGGCCGAGGCGCTGCTCGAGCGGATGCGGGCGATCCGTCGCGACGGCTACGCCTGGGCGCTCGAGGAATTGGACGAGGGGATCTCGTCCGTCGCCGCCCCGGTCGCGGATGGATCCGGGGAGGTCGTCGCGGCCCTCCATCTGCACGGGCCGTCCTACCGGTTCCCGCCGGAGGGGGTGGAAACGGAGCTCGCGAACCAGGTCGTCGCCACGGCGGCCCGTATCTCCGGAAACTTGCGCCAGGCGGGTTGAATCCGACCCGGTACCCGCCACCGTCACACGACGGTCATCGACCTGTCACGCAACGGTCATGCGAATGACATCCCCACGAAACGGGCGGCCGCGAGTCTGAACGGCAGGTCGGGACGGACCCGACGAACCCGGAGGACAGGCCATGCGTCGACGATCCACCTTGTTCACGCTCGGAGCCAGCGCGCTCCTTGCGATCAGCGCGACCGGAGCGGTCTCGGCCGCCGACGGCCCGGGCTCGACCGGTCCACAGGGACGGCCCGGCACCGTCTACACCCTTTCGAACCAGGCCGCCGGCAATGCCGTCATCGCCTTCCGCCACGGCGCCGATGGGTCGCTGACGCCGGCGGGAACGTATCCGACCGGCGGTCTCGGCGGTGGCAGCGGTCTCGGCTCGCAGGGCGCCGTCGTCCTCAGCGCTGACGGTCGGCTCCTCCTCGCGGTCGATGCCGGGAGCGACGAGATCACGACGTTCCGGGTCGCCCGCGACGGATCGCTCCACTGGGCGGATCGCGTCGGATCCGGCTGGCGACCATCCGATCAGCGTCACCATCCACGGCCGGCTCGTCTACGTCCTCGACGACGGCGGCGCCGGCAACATCGCCGGCTTCCGGCTCGATCGACGCGGACACCTCGACGCGATCGCCGGATCGGATCGGCCGCTCAGCGGCGCAGGCACCGGACCCGCCCAGATCGAGTTCACCCCGCAGGGGGACGCGCTCGTCGTCACCGAGAAGGCGACGAACCGGATCCTTGCCTACAAGCTGCATCGCGACGGGACGACCAGTGGACCGTCGGTCGGCCCATCGGCCGGCACGACCCCGTTCGGGTTCGCGTTCGACCGGGCGGGTCACGCGATCGTGTCCGAGGCGACCGGCGGTGCACCCGGTGCGAGCACCGTGTCCTCGTACGGCGTCTCCAACCGGGGTGCTGTGCGTCTGGTCGACGGGCCGCTCGCGACCGGTCAGGGCGCCGCCTGCTGGGTGGCGACCACGCCGAACGGTCGGTTCGCGTATGTCGCCAACACCGGCAGCGCCACGGTCACGGGCCTGGCGATCCGGGGCAACGGACGACTCGAGCTGCTCGACGCGGACGGAGCGACCGGGCAGACGGGCGCGGGCCCGACCGACCTGGCCACGACGGCCGACGGTGCGTTCCTGTACGTGCTCAACGGCGCCGGTGACTCGCTGAGCGCGTTCCGGATCGCCGCTGACGGCAGCCTGGACGCGCTCCCCGGCGTGACCGGTCTGCCGGCTTCCGGCGTCGGGCTGGCCGTGCGCTGACGTCGCCGGAGCGTTCTCGCCAGCACCACGGAGGCCCGGCTCGGATGCCGGGCCTCCGACCATGCAGACCCGGAGTCGCACCCGGTCCGCGGGATGGACCGCGACCTTGACGCCCGACCGCCGCGAGGGGCAAGCTCGATGGCCAGCAGCGATGAGGTCCCCGTGCCCAGCCTGTATATCGACGGTCGATGGGTCGCCTCCGGCGACGGCACCTGCAGCCCGGTCGTCAACCCGTCCGATGCTTCCCTCGTCAGCGAGGTCGACGTCGCGACGGACGACCAGGTCGAGGCGGCGATCGCGGCTGCGCGACGGGCCTTCGACGCCACCGACTGGCCCTGGACACCGACGAGCCAGCGGGCAGCACTGCTCGATCGCGTCGCGGGTCTCATCGACCGGGATCTCGAGGAGATGGCCCGGCTCGAGACGCTGAACACGGGCAAGGCGATGCGCGAGAGCCGCTGGGACATGAGCGACGTCGCCCGGGTGTTCCGGTACTACGCGGATCTGGCCGACAAGGATGCCGGACGGTTGGTCGATACCGGCGACCCGAACGCTCTCAGCCGCATCGTCCACGAGCCGATCGGGGTGTGCGCGCTGATTGGGCCCTGGAACTATCCGTTGCTCCAGCTGAGCTGGAAGATCGCGCCGGCCCTGGCAGCGGGGAACACGGTGGTGATGAAGCCGGCGCAACTCACACCGCTCACGGCGATCCACCTGACGAAGCTGCTCGAGGAAGCCGGCGCGCCGGCCGGCGTGGTCAATCTCGTCCTGGGTCCCGGCGGCCGGGTGGGACAGGCGCTGGCCGACAGCCCGGACGTCGACCTGATCTCGCTCACCGGCGGGCTGGAGGCCGGGCGCGCGCTGTTGCACGCATCAACCGTCAACCTGAAACGAGTGGCCCTCGAGATGGGTGGCAAGAGCCCCAACATCGTGTTCGATGACGCCGACTTCGAGACCGCGGTGGACAACGCGCTGACCGCCGCCTTCACCCACTCCGGCCAGGTCTGCTCGGCGGGCTGTCGGGCGATCGTCCAGGACACGATCTACGACCGGTTCGTCGAAGCGGTCGGAGCGCGCGCGGATCGGATCCGGCTCGGGATCGGGCTCGACGACGCGACCGAGACCGGCGCGTTGATCTCGGCCGACCATCGGGCCAAGGTCGAGGACTTCGTCGCGGGCGCGCTGGCAGCCGGTGCCACGGTCGTGGCCGGGGGTCGGCGACCGGACGAACCCGAACTGCAGGCCGGTTACTTCTACCGGCCGACCGTGATCGCGGACGTCTCGCCCGAAATGCGGATCATCCGTGAAGAGGTCTTCGGCCCAGTCCTGACGATCGAGCGGTTCACCACGGAAGACGAGGCGATCGCCCTCGGCAACGACACGACCTACGGGCTGGCCGGGGCCGTCTGGACCGCGGATGCCGGTCGCGCCGAGCGGGTGGCCGCCCGCCTGCGCCACGGCACGGTCTGGATCAACGACTACAACACGTATCTCCCACAGGCCGAGTGGGGCGGGTACAAGCAGTCCGGGATCGGCCGGGAGCTGGGTCCATCGGGACTCGACGAGTACCGCGAGGCGAAGCACATCTGGCGGAACACCGCTCCAGGCCCGACCGGCTGGTTCGGCGGCTGACGGACCGGCCGCCGGCGGGAGCGGAACCGGACGTAGAACGGCGCCCCGGGGGACCCGAGGCGCCGTTGCCGTTGCCAGCGAGACCGGCGCTATTCGGCCGGGATCTCCGAGTGGATCGCATCGAGGTCCACGCCCTGTGAGCGCCGATAGAGTCGCGCGACGACATACAGGACGGCCGCCGCACCGTAGACAACGCCCAGGAAGATGATCGAGTTGGCGTTCCCGACCCCGATCCCGTAGAGCGGGTCCGACAACCACAGGTAGATGACCCAGGCGAGGATGATCGAGGTGATCAGCCCAGCCCCGCTGATGACCACTTTCAGGTGGGCGACCGGCGAGTTGTCGAAGATGGCCGGCTTGTGCCACGGGAGGATCGTCGCAGCCACCGTGCTGCCAAGGAAGGTCACGGCGATGACCAGGGTCGCGTCCAGGGTCAACGCTGCGAAGTCCGTCGAATACGCGTAGATCGCGCTGACGATGATCGACGGGATCATGATGAAGAGCAACGCCACGATCGGGACGGCGCGACGTTCCGAGACTCGGGCTGCACTCTCGGGCAGGATCCGATCGAACGCCGCCGCGAAGATCATCCGGGTGGACGACAGGAACAGCGTCCCGGACCAGCCCAGGAACCAGACCGCGAACAGGACGACCATCCCCATCTGGAACAGGGTGTTATCGATGAGATAGGAGGCGAGGAGCGGCGGGTAACTCCAGATCGGGACCGTCGGATCGGTCGTCGTGTAGCCGTAGAACCAGTCGATGAAGTTGACGTTCGTGGCGTTGAAGAACAGCCACCCGAACGTATTGGCGGCGAGGAGCACGAAGACGATGGCCAGGCCAGCGGTCACCCAGATGCCACCGAGCATGCCGCGCAGGACCTTGCGGAAGTCGCCGGACCCACGGACTTCGCCGTACAGGGTCGATCCCCAGTTCGGATAGAGGATCCAGAACAGCATGAACGGGATCATCGCGAGGGTGGCGGTCAGGGTCGCCCCGAGATCGTCACCGAGCGCCAGGGGGTCGAGCGAACCGGTGAAGCCATCGTTCGCCGCGGCGTCCGCGATGGTCTGGCTGTAGGCGCCGGAAACCCCGAACAGCGAGTTCGAGGCGCGATCGAACGCAGCCTGGAAATCGGCCTGCGACGAGATGAGCATGAGGGCGAACATGATGGCCAGGCCGATCAGCCCCGCGTACAGGCACCAGCGCTGGATCCGGGCGTACCCGGCCATGCCCAGGGCGACCAGGCCCGACGTCAGGACGATGACGATGATCGACACGGTCAGGGTGCCTTCGGAGGTCGCGAAGAAGTTGACCCCGTCCGTGGACCCGAGCAGGGCTGCCAGCGGCTGGAAGAACTCGATCTTGAGGATCGCGCCGTAGATCGGCGCCCACAGGGCGAGGATGAACCACCACCCGCTGGCGGCAAGGACGAACCCGATCCCGCCCTTCAGTCGCCCGATGAATCCGCCGACGATGAGCCCGAGGACGCCGGCCCCGAGTGCGACGGTGCTGTCGAGCCCGACCGCCTGGGCGACCAGGTAGCCCGCGACCGCGCCGACGACGGCGCCGACCGCGGTGCCCGGCAGGCCATCGAGGACCCGGCTCTGCCAGATGTAGTCGCCGCCGGCACGCGGCATGGCCGCGATCAGGCCGGAATAGGCCACCGCCAGGAAGGTCACCGCGATCGCCGCCAGGACGATCGAGAGCACCGGTGACGCATCCGGGACGTAGGCGAAGACCGCGAGGCTGTAGAACATCCCCAGGGTCACGAGGTTGACCGACATGAACGAGTACGTGAACGCGTCGAAACCGGACCAGCCCTTGACCAGTCCGGTGGCGTTCCTCAGGAACAGTGACGGTGCCGAAGCCGATTGCGAGGCCATGGTTCCCTCCTCACCCCCAAGTCCGTGATCTTCAGCCGTTGATCAGCAGATAGCGCTTCACCTCGCCTTTCTTGACGTCGAGATCGACGATGGCGGCCTGGAGCACGCCGTCCTCGTACGAACTGCCGGGATTGACCGCAAGGGTCCGGCCGAGCTTGACCGCCCCTTTGCCTTCATGGATGTGACCGTGCAACGACAGCGGCGGACCGTACGCCAGGATGGACTCGCGCACCGCGCGTGACCCGACCGGGATGAGCGCCTGACCGCCGGACACGTAGTTCATGTCGGCATCGAGCTTCGGGGCGCTGTCGAGGTTCGAGCCGTAGGGCGGGGCGTGGAAGTTGAAGATCGCCCGGTGGGGATCGGCCGCCTGGCTCACCAGCCCGTCGATCCGTTCGCGCAGCTCCGGTTCGGGCAGCTCCCGGAACGTGTTCCAGGGCGTCGGGTTGGCGTAGCCGGTCGACACCAGGGTGAACCCATCGAGCTCGATGGTGTTCCCCTCCCCCAGCTCCACGTGGCTCGCCTGGTCGATGATCGGATCGAGCTCGAAGATGTCGTCGTTCGCGGGCGAGACGATGCAGCGGATCCCGGTCCCGGTCAGGCGCTCGTCGCCGAGCGCCATCCAGCGCTCGACATTGGCCAGCATCTCCGCCCTGAACCGGGTATCGACGAGCTCCGCGTCGGCCGACCAGGCGTCCACCTCGTCTCGGGTCAACCGGACCGGGTAGTAGCCCCGATCGCTGATCCGCTTCTCCATCGCCCGCAGCTCGTCGTCCGTGGTCAGGACATGGGACTGGCCCTGCAGCTCCAGTTCCCAGTCCGAGCCGTTCGCGACGATGGGGACCATCGCCTTGCCGGTCATGTCGCCGCCCATGATCAGGACGTCCGCCTTGTGGAACTTGCCGGCATTGATGAACTTTCGCCAGCAGATCTCCGAACCGTGGATGTCCGTTGCGAAGAAGATCCTCACGTCGTCCCGTGCCCCATCTCCTCCGGATCCTGGTACCAGGTCGCACGTTCCCCGACCCGGGCGCGCAGCCGCCACTTCGTGGACTTGGGCGCATCGTCGATCGCCTTGCGGAGGGCGGCGATCTGGTCGCCCGGGTCGAACAGGTACGGTCGCCCGTTGGCCAGGTCGAGGTCGTCCGGCTCGAGTTCGGTGGCGAGGTACTGGACGAGTTTGTCGAGGTTGCCGGTGACGGTCCGCCACCAACCCCAGTCGTTGGACGTGAACTTGAGGATCCTGGGCACGTTGATCGAGCCCAGCCCGTGCCGCGAGTCGGGTGCGCCGTCGTTCGGCCCGAGCGGGTGCTCGACGAGCAGGACGAGCGCGTCGAGCACGTCCTTGCGGTTGATCTTCACGACCTGGAGCTTGGACAGGAGGAGTTCGGCCAGCGGCAGGGTCGGGCTGGACACCTCCAGGCGGTCGCTGAAGTCGAAGCGGTGGCACATCTCGAGGCTGTCGACCAGGACGTCGACCGGTCGATTGCGTGGGACGTCCACGAAGTACGCCTGCTTGCCGCCGAACAACGCGTTGTGGCGCTTATCCGGGGTATATCCCTCGGCGCTGAGCAACGTGTAGAAGGCCGCGCGGTCCCGCGAGCGAGTTGCGAAGTCGAGATCGACCTCGACCCGGCGCGTTCTCGCGGGCCAGTCCGGGGCGTGGGCGCGGATGGCCATGCCGCCCATGAGCCGGACGAGGAGTCCCTTGCGCTCCGCGGCCTCGACGACGCGCAACGACTCTGCCAACGGATCCTGCAGCGTCGGCAGATCGCTGGGTTCGCCAGGGCCAGCTGTCATCACTCGTCCCTTCCATCGAGCACCGGTGATGCGGTCGGATGCCCGATGGTCAGGGAGTATAGGGCCGCGACGAGCGTACGCGGGCGCCGTTGCGGCGGGGTTCGGAGGTCGGCGCGGGGCGACACCCGGTCGTCTTCCACGATCACCGACTTGACGCCCGGCCGCTGCGGCTGTCCAATGCGCGCGACGACCGCACGGCTGACCGTGCCGTCCGCCACAATGTCTGCCGGCGGCACGGACCGTGGGGATGAGGAGGTCCCCCGGCCTCAGATCGCCGGTCATGTACATCATCGGAGGACAGGATTTGACAACACATCGCAAGGTGACCCGGATCGCCGGGCTCCTGGTGGGCGCGAGCTTCGTGTTCGCGGCCTGCTCATCGTCCGGCTCGTCCAGCGCCCCGAGCGCGGCTGCATCCGGCGACGCCGGATCCATGGACGCCCTCGTCGCGGCCGCCAAGGCCGAGGGCGGCCTCAACACGATCGCGCTGCCGCGCGATTGGTGCAACTACGGCGCGCTCATCGACGGGTTCACCACCAAGTACGGGATCCCGATCAACGGGCTCAACCCGGGTGGCGGATCCAAGGACGAGCTCGAAGCCATCAAGGCCAACAAGGACAACCCCGGCCCACAGGCACCTGACGTCGTCGACGTCGGCCTGTCGTACGGACCCCAGGGCGTCGCCGACGATCTCTACGCGCCGTACAAGGTCTCGACCTGGGACTCCATCCCGGATTCGGCCAAGGACGCGAATGGCATGTGGTATGGCGACTACTACGGTGTCCTCGCCTTCGAGGTGAACACCGCAGGTCGTGACCAACGTCCCGAAGGATTGGTCCGATCTGCTCAAGCCGGAATACAAGAACATGGTCGCCCTCGCCGGTGACCCGACCGCCTCCAATCAGGCGACCTCCAGCGTGTGGGCCTCGGCCTTCTCACAGCCCGATGGCAGCCTCGACAACGCCGCGCCCGGTCTCGACTACTTCAAGCAGCTCAACGATGCCGGCAACTTCGTCCCGGTCATCGGCAACGCCACGACGGTCGCTCAGGGTGAGACCCCGATCCGCATCGCGTGGACCTACAACGCACTCGCCGACAAGGACACCCTGGCCGGCAATCCGCCGATCGAGGTCGTCGTCCCGGCGACCGGCCGGTTCGGCGGGATGTACGTCCAGGCGATCAGCAAGTACGCACCGCATCCGAACGCGGCCAAGCTGTGGATGGAGTACCTCTACTCCGACGAGGGCCAGAACCTCTGGCTCGCCGGGTACTGCAACCCGATCCGCTATGACGACATGGTCGCCAACTCGACCGTGGACACCGCAGCCCAGGCCAAGCTTCCGGACACCACCGGGACCTACCTGCCGACGCTCGACCAGATCACGAAGGCCACCGACGTGATCGTCAAGGGCTGGCCGACCGTGGTCGGGGTGACCGTCCAGTAGTGAGGGACCTGCCCGTGCCGACTTCGGTCGTACGGTGACAGCAACGACGGCTCGGGGCGCGCCAGCGGCGCGCCCCGTCCGGCGCCGCCTGGGCTGGTCGTGGCTCGGGCTCGTCCCATTCCTTCTCTTCGCTACGGCCTTCCTCCTCGTACCCACATTGGGGCTGGTGACCGGGAGCTTCCAGGACCCGAACGGGGCGCCGACCCTCCAGAACTACGCGGACCTGACCCAGCCGGGGATCGTCAACGCCTACCTCACCAGCATCGAGATCAGTCTCGTCACGGCTGTCCTCGGCGGGATCTTCGGCTTCCTCATGGCGTACGCCGTCATCGGCGGCGGCCTGCCCGGCCCGTTCCGGGGCGGACTCATGACGTTCTCGGGCGTGGCATCGAACTTCGCCGGCGTTCCGTTGGCCCTGGCGTTCGGCTTCACTCTCGGCCGGCTCGGCTTCATGACCGTCTTCCTGAAGGACGTCCTGGGGATCGATATCTATGGGAACGGGTTCACGATCTACTCCAAGCTCGGCCTGGAGATCGTGTATCTCTATTTCCAGTTCCCGCTGATGGTCCTGATCATGGCCCCGGCCATCGACGGTCTGAAGAAGGAATGGCGCGAAGCGTCCGAGAACATGGGCGCGAGCTCCCTCCAGTACTGGCGCCACGTCGCGCTGCCGATCCTCACGCCGACACTGTTGGGGACGATGATCCTGCTGTTCGGGAACTCCTTCGGCGCGCAGGCCACGGCCTATCAGCTGACCGGTGGGGTCCTCAACATCGTGCCCCTGCTCATCACCCGCCAGATCCGTGGCGACGTCCTCAACAACCTTGGACTGGGCTATGCCATCGCGATGGGCATGGTGGCGATCATGGGTGCCACGATCCTGATCTACATCTGGCTCCAGCGCCGGGCTGAACGGTGGCGACGATGAAACTCTCCAGGCTGTGGTGGTGGCTCGTCTTCATCGTCGGGTTCCTGTACTTCTTCCTGCCGCTGCTGGGTACATTCGAATTCTCGCTTGGCCACCCGACCGGTCCGGTCCACGCACCGGCGACCCTCGACTTCTACCGGGAGGTCATCGCAAGCCCTGCCTTCTGGGAAAGCCTCGGCTACTCGTTCGTCGTCGGCGTCATCACCATCGTCATCAGCATCGCGCTCATCATGCCCACGGCGTTCTGGGTCCGGCTGCGGGTCCCCAAGGCGCGACCGTTGGTCGAGTTCATCACCCTGCTTCCGTTCGTCGTCCCGCCGATCGTGCTGGTCTTCGGTCTCCTCAAGACGTACAGCAAACCGCCGCTCCCGTTCACCTACACGGACCTCGGCAGCACGGCCCTGCTCGTCTTCGCCTACGTGATCCTGTCGTTCCCGTACATGTACCGGGCAGTCGATACCGGGCTCCAGGCCATCGATATCCGGACGCTGACCGAAGCGGCCCAGAGCCTCGGGGCCGGCTGGACCCGGATCATCCTGCGGGTGATCCTGCCGAACGTCAGGGTGGCCCTCCTGAGTGGTGCGTTCCTGACCCTGGCCATCGTCATCGGCGAATTCACCATCGCCATCTTCCTGGCCCGGCCGGCGTTCGGACCGTATCTGTCGCTGCTCGGCCAGAACAAGGCGTACGAGCCGGCCGCGGTGTCGATCATCAGCTTCGGTCTGACCTGGCTGGCGATGATCCTCATCGCCTTCATCGGCCGCGGGTCGCGCACCGGCGTCACCCTCGGTGGTGCCCGCTAGGATGGACGAGGAGGCCCGATGTCGTTCCTGACCCTGACAGGGATCCAGAAGCATTTCCCTGGCGGCGTGATCGCCGTGGCCGACTTCAATCTCGAAGCGGTCCGCGGTGAGTTCGTGTCGTTCCTGGGACCGTCCGGCTGCGGCAAGACGACGACCCTCCGGATGATCGCCGGGTTCGAGAAGCCGACGGCCGGCACGATCGTCGTCGACGGGACCGACATCACCGACCAGGCCCCCAACCAGCGCAACGTCGGGATGGTCTTCCAGTCCTACGCGCTGTTCCCCAACATGAACGTCGCCGACAACATCGGCTTCGGGCTCAAGGTTCGCAAGCGACCCAAGGCCGAGATCGCCCGGAAGGTCGCCGAACTGATCGAGATGATGCACCTGGAAGGTCGCGCCGACCGGTTCCCGTGGCAGATGTCGGGTGGCCAGCAACAGCGGGTCGCGCTGGCTCGCGCCCTCGCGATCGAGCCCCAGGTACTGCTCCTCGACGAGCCGCTGTCTGCGCTCGATGCGAAGATCCGGATCGTCCTTCGCTCGGAGATCCGGTCGATCCAGCGCCAGCTCGGGATCACCACCGTGTACGTCACCCACGACCAGGAGGAGGCGCTCTCGCTGTCCGATCGGGTGGTCGTCATGAGCGACGGCCACGTCGAACAGATCGGCACCCCGTCGGAGATCTACAACTTCCCGAGCACGGCGTTCGTCGCCTCGTTCGTGGGAACCCTGAACCTGGTCAACGCCGGCGTCATCGATGTCGCCGAAGGACGGTTGTCGATCGTCGGCCAGGAAGTCCGGACGAGCAAGGCGATCACGGGCGTCGGGGAGGGCGGGCAGGTAACGCTCGCCGTCCGGCCGGAAGGGATCAGTCTCGGCGACGGCGAGCCGGGCTCGAACCGGGTCACGGGCACCCTGCAGGACATCAACTTCCTCGGGTCGATCGTCCGGCTCCGGGTCCGGCTCGATACCGGCACGAGTGGCGTCGGGCGAACGGTCGTCGCGCTCGACACGTTCAACGAACCACACCTCGCGCTCCCGGCCGTCGGGGAGTCGATCGCCATCTCGTTCCCGCCCGAGGCCTGCTTCGTCCTCGGCGCCGCCCGTGACGAAGCGTCGGGCGCGGAGGCCGGCGCCGAGGTATGACCGCCGGGCCGGCCGGCCTGGACCTCCGCGCGGTCGACCTGGTCATCTTCGACAAGGACGGGACCCTCATCGACTTCGCGTCGATGTGGAGCCCCTGGGCCGTCGCCCTGGCCGGATCGCTCCGGTCGATGACCGGCCGAGCCGTCGACGTTCCCCTCTTCGAGATGCTCGGCTACGACACCTCGACCGGCACCGTCCGACCCGGAGGCGGACTGGCGGCGACGCCGATGGCCCGATTGCGAGAACGCACCCGCGCGGTCCTGGTCGATGCCGGCGTGCCCGAGGCCGAGGCTGACACCGCGCTCCGGGCCGTCCTGGCATGCCCCGGACCCGGTCGGGCTCGTCCACCCGCTCGCGGATCTTGCCGGGCTGTTCGACCGGCTGCACGCCGCCGGGATCGCGGTCGCCATCGCCACCAGCGACGATCGAGACGCGACGGAGCGGACGCTGGCGGCGCTCGGCCTGGCTGAAGCCATCGACGCGATGGTCTGTGCCGGCGACGACGTCCCACTCAAGCCGGAACCGGACATGGTCCTGTCGTTGTGCGCCACATTGGACGTGCTGCCGGCCCGCACGGCCGTCGTCGGGGACGCCCCGGCCGATCTGCGGATGGCACGGGCCGCCGGGGCGGGCCGGGTCGTCGGGGTCCTGACCGGGGTCGGGACCCGCGCGGACCTGCTGCCGCTCGCCGATGTCGTGATCGAGTCGCTCGACGACCTGTCGCCAGACCGCGAGCGCGCCGGTCGATCCTAGGCGCGGCCGCCCATGAGGCGGAGCATGAACAGGAACAGGTTGATGAAGTCGAGGTAGAGGCGCAGTGCGCCGATGACCGCCGCTTTCTCCATGGAGCCGGTCTGGGCGGCCAGGTCACCCGACTGGATGCGCTGGACGTCGTACGCGGTCAATGCGGTGAACAGGACGACGCCCACGATCGAAATGATCCAGGTGATCGCCGTGCTCTGCAGGAAGATGTTCAGGACCATCGCGACGAGGAGTCCGATCAGGCCCATGAACAGGAGCCCACCCATCCGGGCCAGCGAGCGCTTGGTCACCGCACCGTAGATGGCGGCCGCACCGAACATCGCCGAGGCACTCAGGAACGCCGTCACGACCGAGCCCGTCGTGTAGCTGGCGACGATCAGGCCGATGGTGACCCCGAGCGAGGCCGCATAGACGAAGAACAGCCCGAGCGCGGCCGTGGCACTGATCCTGTTGATGCCGGCGCTGATCACGACGACGAGGGCGAGCTGGGCGATGAACAGGATGAAGAAGCTCCCGCTCGCGAAGTCGAGCAGGGTTTGGTTTTGCTGCACCGCGTAGGCGACGATGGCTGTCGCCAGCAGGCCGGCGAACATCCACAGGAAGGCCTGGGACAGGAACGCAGCCTGCAGCCGGGCATCGGGCTTGACGCCGAGCGCCGACGGTGTGGCGCCCGGCGTGTGCGCGATCCCCGAAGCGGGGACTGCAGGCGGGGCGGAATATCGAGTCGGGTTCTGGTTCTGGGTCATCGCGTGTCTCCTGGGTCCTGTCGGTTCACCACATCAGGCCGGCGTCGCGCGGATCCCAGCGCTCCGCCAGCAGGGTCACTTTCACTTCATGCTCGACCACGGTCTCCGCCTGCTCCTTGACCTGGGCGATCATCGAGCCAGCGTACGGGCAGAACGGCGTGGTGAGGATCATCTTGACCTCGGTCGAACCCGGTCCGAGGATGATCTGCTTGATGAGCGCGAGCTCCACGACATTCATCCCGATCTCCGGATCGACGACCGCCCGCAGGGCATCCAGGATCGCGAGTTCCGTCGCGCGGCGCTCAGGATCGAACGGGGATGGTTCGGTGGACGGTGTCGAAGCCTGGTCGGAGGTTTCGGCGATGCTGTCGGTCATGTAGGTCTCCGGATTGCGTCGCAAGAGCGTACCATCGAGCCGCCAGGAGGCCTTCCGGACGGACGGGCGCCGGTCAGGCGGCGGATGCCCCGCGCTTCACGACGATGCCCGGAACGCGGTACTGGGCGGGCAGTGACGCAGCCTCCGCGTCCGTGTAGCCGGGGCCGACCAGCGACCCATCGGCCTCGAAGAAGTCCGCGTAGCGGCTCCGGTTCGCGCCGGCATACACGTACGCCGCGGCGACACCGAGGACGCGCAGTTCCGGATGGTCCTTGAGGATGTCGACCAGTTCGTAGCCGTTCGACCGCAACTCCAGCAGCTGTCGCACGGTCAGGCGCGATCCATAGCAGAACGGCTCGCCGTTGAGGACGAGCGGATCCTGCTGGACCCACTTGATGGTCACGGCTCAGGCGCCCTTGTACAGCAACTGCAGGAACGCGTTCTTGCGGCGCGCGTCGCCGGCGATCCGCCGATGCCAGCGGTAGGCGGCGATCGCGGAATTGAGAGCGGCGGCCGCCGTGTCCATCTCGGCCGGGGCAAGGATGGTCGGCATCGCCGCCCTGAGTCCCTCGCACAGGGCGATCAGGTCGTCCATCGGCGTGCGACGGCGGCGATAGACGACGGCGGTCCACTCGGCGTATTCGCGGGCCGGCTCCGGATCGCCGATCGACAGGCACAGGGCGACCCGATCGGTGAGGAGCTCCCCATCCCGGAGCAGATGGCGCAGGCCCACCTCGTCGTAGCGAGCCTGGATCGTCTCGTCCGCGTCCATCGCGAACGCCAGCGCTCGACCCGCCAGGCGCGGGGCATCAAGGCGGAGACGTGCCGCGGCGGCCGGGTATCCGGCGGTTCGATCGGGCGGCGGCAGACCGAGACTCGGATGGCTCACGATGGCTGGAGTCTACCGTGGGGGCCGGAGCCCTGCCACGTCCGGTCGCGCGTCGGCCGTCAGGTCGCATCGGCGGCTACGATGACCGCATGAGCGAACCGACGCCTTCTCCCGGCTCGTCCGACCCCGGGGCACGGTCAGCCCCGGTCATCCCTGGTGAGCGCCGGCTCGCCCACCCGCCGTCGGACCGGTATCGCGCAGCGGAGGAGCGGGCGGCCGCGGCCGCGGCGGACGTCCCGGATCCTGCGGCCTCCCTCCCGCGGGGCATCACCCTCGCGCTCATCGCCGCCATCGTCGGCGCCGGAGCCATCGTGTTCGTCGGTGGCGTGATCGCGTGGACGACCGGTCTTCTCGCCGTGGCCGGTCTGACCGGACTCGGGATCGCAGCGGGCCTCGCCTTCGGGGCGGGAGACCACATGGCGGGCCGACGCCGGATCCTGCTGGCGATCGGCCTGTCGTTCGGCGCGGTCGCGCTCGGACAGATCGGTCTGTGGCAGTACGGCCGCTCCGAGGGCGGGGTCCTGCCCTTCATCGACTTCCTTGCCCAGGTCTACGGGCCCTTGGTCATCGCCGAATTCGTCGCTGCCACGACCATCGCCGCGGTCGCGGCTCGATGACCGGCCCGCGGACGGCCGATCGGCTCCGGTTCCGCCGCCCGACCGAAGCCGATCATGCTCGCCTGGTCGGGCAGGTCGACGACTGGTGGGGCGGCCGCAGGATCCACTCGCTGCTCCCCCGCCTGTGGTTCCAGCACTTCACCGGGACATCGTGGCTGGCGGAGGACGACGATGATCGCCTGGCCGGCTTCCTGATCGGCTTCATCAGCCCGGATGATCCCGGACAGGCGTATGTCCACATGGTCGGAACCAGTCCGAATCATCGCCGTTCGGGTCTCGGTCGCGAGCTGTACGACCGGTTCTTCGTCGACGCGGCCGAGCACGGGGCGCATCGAGTCACGGCGATCACCTGGCCCGGCAACCAGGGTTCGATCGCGTTCCATCGGGCCCTGGGTTTCAGCATCGTGGACGGGCCCGGGACGCAGAACCTGTACGGCCACCGCGCCTATCCGGACTACGACGCCGATGGCGACGACCGGGTCGTGTTCAGCCGGGGACTGTGACCGCCGCCGGGGTCAGCTGCTCGTGGAGCAGACGCCCGAAGCGCTCGACCGGGGTCGATCCCGGGGCGGATCCAAGCCAGCGGTCCAGGAGCGCCTCGCCCTCGGCATAGACGAACACATACGTCCGCCACAGCGGGTGTTCGATGAACCCGAGCCGCTTCGCTGCAAGCGCCGGCGGAGTCCGGCCGACGTCGATCAGGTAGGACAGGACCTCGTCGTGGGATGCGCCGTCGGCATGGCGCAGGATCGCGGCGTCGCCACCGATCGTCCCGAGTGTCGCGCGCGGCCCGTCCAGCGCGACGGCCAGGTCGGCGGCCTCACGACAGGCGACCGGATCGCTCGCGAACGCCAGTCCAGCACGCTCGAACAGTTCGACGAGCAGGTCGGCCCGCGCTGACGAGCGGCGCCACGAACCGGACCCCGACGTCGGCCAGGCCCTCACTGATCAGGCACTCGGGGGTATTGATGAGCAGGATCGATGACTCGAGGCGCCCCTGGCGATCGACCAGGTCCGCCTCCTTCCAGGCATGCTCGAGATGATGGCCGGGTACGCCTCGTGGGCGACCAGCCCGACGAGGCCGGGGGCACGGACCGGCAGATCCGTATTGACGTCGACTCGGGATCGGAGCCCGCCGTCGATACCAGTTGTATGCAGCCCACGGCTGGCCCGTGACCCGGGCGATCCGAAGATCTTCCCCATCCGGCAGGCCGAACGAGCTGGCCGCGGCCTCCCGGAAACGGCGGACCAGCCAGCCTGCCACCGTCATCAGGTGTTCAGCGGGGATCTCGAACCGGGCATCCCACGCGGCCAGCTTGTCAGCGAGCGACCCGGGGCCGGGAAGCAGGGTGGCGATTTCCCTGGCGGCGGTATCGAAGATCGCCGGGTCGTGTCGTGCCGGCCGATGGGCGAAACACCGGGCGACATGGTCAAGGTATGGCAGCGGCTGTCCGGCAAGTCCGCCGGCCTGCGTCTCGAGCGCGACGAGCTGCCCATCGAGCCACGATCGTCGGTCGGCCTCCGGGACCTCGGTTTCGAGGCGGGTGCGCAGGGCCGCCGCATCGTCGCGCAGCCGAGCCGGCGACCGGAGTGGCTCCATGTCCACCTGCGCCTTGAGATCGGCCGGGCCGAAGTAGCCATCGACGAGGCCGGGGATGTGCTGGTCGAGGCGGAGTGCGAGGAGCAGGTAGTCGCGCGCAACCGGGTCGGGCGCCGCGACCGTCCGGGTGCCGCCGACGGCCGGGACGCGTCCGTCTCCGGTCATCGTTGCATCCGGTCCGGGCGGGGTGCTCGCGGGGCATCGTGGTCGAGGTGGTCCTCCGCCCGGCGACGGGCCTCGGCGAGGCGTTCGGCCAACCCTGGATCCACCGGTAGGCCGGAGCGATCCGGTGCCCGGTCCGGAGATCTGTCGGCGGATCGGTCCGCCTGGCCCGGACTGAACCCGCCGGATTCGCCCACGAACGGCATCCCCTGGCGCTCGACCGCGTCAAGGCTCATCCGGAGGGCCGCGGTCTTCTGCTCGGCGACCTCGCGAACGTAGGCCGCCTCCTCTTCGTCGGTCATCTGGCGACCCCGCACGATGCCCTTGGGCTTGCCGACCATCAACCACGCGAGGTGGTACCGATCCATGCTGCCCCAGGCGGTCGAGAGCAGGTCATCCGAGCGCTGGAGCCAGACGCGGAGCGAACCGAGCGAGGGGTCGGCACGCAACCGGTCGCCTTCCTCGATGAGCTGGCGAGTCCCGGCGATCAGTTCGTCCCGGGTCAAGCGTCCGCCCCCGCCTGGTCGATCATGGCGTCGCGATCGGTGCGGGCGCGTCGCGTCCACGGTCCGGGCCGGCCGTCCCCGATCGGCGCCCCCGCGAACCTGGTGACCGGCAGGACACCGGCGACGCTCGACGACAGGAACGCCTCGTCCGCGTCGGCCAGGTCGGCCGGCAGCAGCGAACCTTCGAATGGCCGGAGGCCGACCCGGCCGCCCCAGGCCAGGAGCCACGACCGGGTCGTACCGGGCAGGATCGCGCAGTCGAGCGACGGGGTCGCAAGCTCCCGGCCCCCATCGGCCGTCGTGCGGACGAGGAAGAGGTTGGCCGACGTGCCCTCGGACAGGCGCCCGTCGACGGTCAGGAACAGGGCGTCGTCGGCCCCGGCACGGCGCGCTTCGAGCCGCGCGTAGACGTACTCGGCGCGGGACGTGGTCTTGAGCGCGGCGAGCGGGCTGGCCGGATCGCGTCTGACGGCGGAGGCGACCAGATGGAGCCCTCGCGCGAGGTGGTCCGGGGGCGGCGGTGTGACCGGCCAGGCCTGGATGACGATGGTCGGAGCGACCGCCTCTGCCGCCGGCAGCAGGCCGCGGCTCCGATATGGACCCCGCGACACGGTGACGCGCACCGACGCATCGCCGGACGGTCCGTCGAGGCCGGAGGCGGCGAGCAACGCCGCGATGCCGTTCGCCAGGATCGGGCCGACGTCGTCCGGGAGCGCGATCTCCAACCCGGCAGCGGACGAGCGCAGCCGACTGAGGTGTTCGTCAAGCTCGACCGGGATCCCCGCGCGGGCGCGCAGGGTCTCGAAGATCCCGTCGCCGAGCTGGAACCCACGGTCGAACGCGGACAGGTGGGTGACCTCCGCGGCAAGGACCCGGCCATCGACCCAGACGTGATCCGATCGCTGGCCGCCCGCCGGCTCCCCGATCACGTGACCTCCACCCCGCCGATCGCCTCGAGGGGCCCGCGCGCCTTGGTGACCGTCTCCGCCCACTCCGCAGCCGGATCGCTCTTCCAGGTGATCCCGCCGCCGACATGGAGAGTCAGCCGCCGACCGTCGGCGACGAAGGTCCGGATGACGATACTCGTCTGCATCGCCCCGTCCGGTCCGATCCAGCCGATGGCTCCCGTGTACGGACCGCGACGGACCGGCTCGAGACCCTCGATGATCTCCATCGCCCGGATCTTCGGGGCGCCGGTGATCGAGCCGCCCGGGAACGCGGCGGCCAGCAGGTCGAAGGCGTCCTTCCCGTCGGCGAGCACACCGGTGACGGTCGAGACCAGGTGTTGCACGGCCGCCGTCCGCTCGAGGCGGCACAGACGAGGGACGCGGACGCTGCCTGGCCGACAAACCCGCCCGAGGTCGTTGCGCAGGACGTCCACGATCATCACGTTCTCCGCACGATCCTTGGCCGACGCGAGGAGCTCGCGGGCGAGTGCCCGGTCAGCGGCTGCATCGCGGCCGCGCGGACGGGTGCCCTTGATCGGATCCGTCTTGACCCGGCCCTCGGTGTCGACGGACAGGAACGGTTCGGGCGAGGCGGACAGCAGGGCGCGGGGCCGGCCGGTGAGCTGGCCGGCACCCAGGTCGAGGTAGGCGGAGAAGAGCGATGGATCGCCGGTCCGAAGGCGGCGGTAGAGCGGCCACGGGTCGCCATCGAACGGGGTCGCCAGGCGGCGGGTCAGGTTGGCCTGGTAGATGTCGCCGTCGGCGATATGCGTTCGGACGGCCGAGACGCCGGTTTCGTAGGCCGATCGGCCCAGACCGGAGGTGAACCGGAGCGGACCACCCGGTCCTGGATCGGTCGACCCGTCCATCCGCCGCGACGGCATCGTCAGCCGCGCGTGTACATCATCGAGGCGGCGCGACAGCCGGCGTCCATCGCCGTCGAGCGCCCGGCCGGCCAACCAGGCGTGACCGGTTCGCCGGTCCCAGGCAACGACCCAGTCATGGAGGGCGAGCCGGAGTGGCGGGAGATCCTGGTCCTCCGGGGCGATCGCCGGGAGTCGCTCCAGGGCCGCGCCCAGGTCGTAGCCGACGAACCCGACGAGACCGCCGAGGAATGGCGGGGCATCCGCCGGCACGATGGTCGTCCCGTCGAGCCGGCCGACCAGTCGTCGAGCGACCGCGAACGGGTCGGGGCCCGCAGCCGGTGATCCGAGGACAGCGACGGGGTCAGCGGTCAGGTAGGTCCAGCGCGCGCTCCGGCCGGGTCGGGCACTCTCGAGGAGGACGAGCCCGGGCAGATCACGAAACGCCTCGGCGGCGTCGATGGCGCGCGTGGCGGCCACCCGATCCGGCAGCCGGCGCAGTCGGATGGTCGAACTCGATCGTTGGATCGGGATCATCGGGGCCGATGATACGGCCCGCTCCGCGAACCCATCGGTGGCGGATCCGCCGGGCGCGCCGACCGTCACGCCCGCTAGCATCAACGGATGCGAACACGAGAGCTGGGGATCCAGATCGGTATCGGGCAGCCCGGACCGGGCAACGCCATCACGGACGTCCCGGGGGTGCGCGTCGGGCAGACGACCCTGATCGAGGGTGACGGGCCGCTCGTGGTCGGACGGGGGCCGATCCGGACCGGGGTCACCGTGATCGTGCCCCGGGAGGCCGACCGATGGGCCGAGCCGGTCTTCGCCGGCTGCCATCGGCTCAATGGCAACGGCGAGTTGACCGGCCTCGAGTGGGTCCGCGAGTCCGGGTTGCTGACGACGCCCGTGGCGATCACCAATACCCACAGCGTCGGCGTCGTCCGGGATGCCATCGTGGCGGCCTCGATCGGCCGGCCCGACGCCCCCGACGCGGACTGGTCGCTGCCGGTGGTCGGCGAAACGTTCGACGGCCTGCTCAACGACATGAACGGCTTCCACGTCCGCCCGGAGCACCTCCGCTCGGCGTTCGATGCCGCCACCGGCGGACCGGTCGCCGAGGGCGGCGTGGGTGGTGGGACCGGGTCGATCTGCCATGAATTCAAGGGCGGCATCGGGACGGCTTCCAGGGTCACTGCCGCCGATCGTGGCGGGTACACGGTCGGTGTCCTGGTCCAGGCGAACCACGGCCGGCGGGGCTGGTTGCGGGTCGACGGCGTCCCGGTCGGGGCCGAGATCACGACGGCTGAGGTCCCGAGCCCATATGACGAGGCAGATGCGGTGCAGCCAGGCGGCCGGCCGGCCGGCTCGGGCTCGATCATCGTGGTCGTCGCGACCGATGCACCACTGTTGCCCCATCAGTGCGAGCGGCTCGCCCAGCGGGCCGGGCTGGGGATCGCTCGCGCAGGTGGGACCGGCGGCCACACCAGTGGCGACCTGTTCATCGCGTTCGCGACGGGCAACCGCCTCCCCGAGCTGCATGACGGGCTGCTGACGCCCCGGACCTACGATGTTCAGGCCGTCGGGGACAGGGTCATCGATGCGCTCTTCGACGGCGTCATCGAGGCGACCGAGGAGGCGATCATCAACGCCCTCGTCGGCGCCACGACGATGGTCGGACGGGACGGGATCACCGCCCGGGCCCTGCCCCACGACCGATTGCGCGAGATCATGGGGCAGTACGGTCGGGGCCCGAAGACGGGCTGATCGTCAGCCGGCGGGGACCGGCGCGGGCTTCTCGATGGGAACGCCGATCAGGCTGCCGTATTCCGTCCACGAGCCGTCGTAGTTGCGGACCCGCCCATAGCCCAGTAGCTCGTGCAGGACGAACCACGTGTGGCTCGATCGTTCGCCGATCCGGCAGTAGGCGATGACGTCCTTGTCCGGCGTGACGCCCTTGGCCTCGTACAGGGTCGCCAGGTCCTCGGCATCCTTGAACGTGCCGTCCTCGCGAACGGTCTGGGCCCACGGGATCGACGCAGCGCCCGGGATGTGGCCGGCCCGCTGGGCGGTCTCGCTCATCCCCGGTGGCGCGATGATCTCGCCGTTGTATTCGGCCGGAGACCGGACATCGACGAGGGCAAGGTTCGGGTCGCCGAGTCGCGGCAGGATGTCGTCGCGGAAGGCCCGCAGGCTGGGATCGGCTTCCGGCAGGCGGTACCCCGTCGGTTCGTGGGCCGGCACATCGACGCTCAGGGCCAGGCCATGGTCCAGCCAGAACTTGCGCCCGCCATCGAGGATCCGGACGTCGGCGTGTCCGTACAGCTTCAGCTGCCAGTACGCCCAGGCGGCGAACCAGTTGTTGTTGTCGCCATAGAGCACGATCGTCGTATCCGGCCCGATCCCCGAGGTCGACAGGAGGGCGCTGAAATCGTCGCGACTGGCGATGTCGCGGCGGACCCCGTCGGACAGTTGGCTCGTCCAGTCCCAGCCCACCGCACCGGGCAGATGGCTCTGTTCGTAGGCCGTCGTATCGACGTCGACCTCGACGAAGCGGACGCCCGGGTCGTCGAGGTGGGCGAGCGCCCATCGACTGTCCACGAGCGCGGTCTTGTTGGCGTATCCCAGGTCGGTCATTCGGTCATTCCTTCAAGGGTCGGGGTGGTCAGCGAGTCGTCACGGATGCGGTAGCGCGGCTTGGCCCGCTCAGCCGTCCGAGGTCACTCGGTCGCGACGGCTGAATTCGGCCAGCCGCTCCATACACGCGGCACGCATGCGTTGGGCCTGGCCGACGATCCAGGGGTCGACCCGGCTGGACGCTTCGATGGTGACGGTGACCCCGTGCGTTCCGTCCTCGACGACGATCCCGGAGCTGTTCCGGTAGTCGGCCATCCAGTTGGCCTGCAGTTGGAGCACGACGTCGACGACGACCGACGGTGAGAACAGCCAATCCAGGTAGGACGCGTTCAGTCGGTCGACGATGTCGGATACCCGGATCGGCCGCGCGCGTTCGAGCCGGGCCAGCAGGTCGATCACCCTGATCGCGGCGAACGGGTCGCCGGTCTCGGCGATCGTCGGCGGCGCGATGCCAGGGTCGGGGAGGCCGGCCGGGGCTGGGCGCAGGTCACCGAGACCGATGGTGGGCGAATGACTGGTCACGTGGTCGGCCATCTCCGACTGATCTACTAGGGATTGCCGAGTCTACCGCACCCTGCGCAGATCCGACCCGGAGCGTGCGAACGAACCTTCACCATCCCGATACCGCATCCCCACGTCCGTGCATCATGCTTGGTGCTATCGGACGAAGCGTCCGGCGATGGCTCGCATCAAGCGGTCCGTCGAATGTCCTCACCACGCGAGCTGCATGACGACGATGGACTCTGGAACGATCCCGCCCGAACCGACCACCGAAGCCGAGCCACCGGATGTGACGCCGTCGCGCCCGGCCCCTCCCTGGTCTCGACTTCACCGGCGGCCGGACGTGGACGCGGTCCATGGGTGCGTCGGGCGGTCATCGGCCTCGCGCTGGCGTTGACGTTCAGCGTCGGGATCGGGGTCGGAAACCTTGCGCTGCCCGCCGTGGGTGTCGTCGGGTGGACGACCCCGGCTCCTTCCGATGGCGGCCAGTTCGGCCTGATCGGCCAGGCCTGGGACATCCTCCACACCAAGTACGTCGGAGCCTCCCAGCTCGACGATACGAAGCTCGTCTACGGAGCCATCGACGGCCTGACCCAGGCCGTCGGCGACACCGGGCACACGTCGTTCCTGACGCCTGATGAACGGGCCGCCCGGGCGAGCGACCTGTCCGGTTCGTACGTCGGGATCGGTGTTCGCATCGATACGGCCTCGGACGGCCTGCCCCTCGTGGTCGGCGTCTTCAAGGGCGGTCCGGCCGAAGCCGCCGGCGTGACGACCGGCGACGAGATCGTCTCGGTCGACGGTCGATCGACCGCCGGTCACACGATCGATGACGTCGTGACCTGGGTCCGCGGCGAGGCTGGGACGACGGTCGTCCTGACCGTCCAGCACGAACCCAACGACACGCAGCGCGAGATCTCGATCGTCCGCGCCAGCGTGGCTGTCGCGCCGGTCTCGTGGGCGATGGTCCCGGGAACCCATACGGCGTTGATCCGGCTCGATCAGTTCTCGACGGGCGCAGCGGACGACCTGAAGGCCGCCCTCACCGAGGCCCGCGATGCGGGCGCCGACCGGCTCGTCCTCGACCTGCGCGGTAATCCCGGTGGGTACGTCAACGAAGCCGATGCGGTGGCCAGCCAGTTCCTCTCCAGTGGCGTCGTGTTCATCGAACGGGACGCGGCGGGCAACGAAACGACCCATCCGGTCGCTTCCGGCGGCGTGGCGACGGACCTGCCGCTCGTCGTCCTCGTCGACGGCGGGACGGCCAGCTCATCGGAGATCGTGTCCGGGGCGCTCCAGGACGCCGGCCGGGCCACGATCATCGGTGTCCAGACGTTCGGCACCGGAACGGTCCTCGGGGAGTTCCCGCTCAGCGACGGATCGGCGCTGCGGGTCGGGACAGTGGAATGGCTGACCCCGAGTGGCCGAGAGATCTGGCACCAGGGGATCACCCCGGATGTCACGGTCGCGCGAGCGAACGACGTCGCCCCGCTGGACCCGAGCGAGGTCGGCAAGATGACGGCCGCGCAGGTGAAGGCCCTGACGGACCCCCAACTCGCCCGCGCCCTCACGGTCGTCGCCGCGGTCGCCACCAGCGCCAGCTGAGCCGCGACCTCCAGCCAGGCGGCTTCAGTCCGCCAGCGACCACCAGCGGAAGGTCATCTCCGCGACCAGCGGACGACCGGGATGGACGACCGTCGGGTCGGTGTTGAGCGCATCCGGTGGCGCGGTCTGCGGCTCCACGCACAGGGCATCCGTCGGGAAGGTGAAGACGACCCACGCCGGGCAGTCCGACTCGATGGTGAGACCGAGGACGCCCGGCCAGCGCAGCGTCGGCGGCCGCCGCAGGTCGGTGAAGCAGTCGTCCCACGGACCGGCCGGCGGCCGGATGAGCTCCGTCGTCGCGATCCCGGCGGCATCGCGCCGGTACATCGCCCCGGCATCGAGGTCCAACTCGAGATCCGACCCGGCCGGCGTCCCCTTTAGCCGCCGCAGGAACCACGGATGCCAGCCGATCGACGCCGGCATCGGCTCCTCGGCATGGAGTTCCATCCGGCATCGCAGGTGGTCCGTAGCGAGCTCGAAGTGCTGGATGACCTGCCCACGGAACGGCCACCCGGGGCCGAGGTCGGTGGCGATCGCGTCCTCACCGACGCGCTGCCATCGACGGTCGGTCACCGTTCCGTGCATCGCGTGCGGCGGGTCGCCGACGGGGAGGCTGTAGCGCTGGCCGGCGAACGCGAGCGTTGCATCGCGGACCCGTCCCGCGTACGGGACCATCGGGAACGACCCCCATCCGAAGGGGCTGGTGCCGGTCGTTCGGAGGAGTTCGTGCCCGCCGACGACGAGCGAAGCGAGCCGGCCGCCGGCGACGAGGTCGACGGTCGCGGAACATCCCGGGGCCGACAGGCGCACGGTCTCGGGCCACTGGTCCAGGACCTGCCGATCCGGCATCTCGATCGATAGCCGGCCCCCACCGGCCGCCGCAACGCCCGGGATCGGATCCCCCTTGGCGACCAGTTCGTTCACGGGCGGCGTCGTGCGGAAGATCTGTCCATCGATCCCGGCCAGGATCCCGCCGATGGACTGGCCGACGGATCCCGGCTTCTTCTTCGTCACTCGCTGAGTCTAGCGACCGGCCGAGGCTGACCCGCGGGGGCTAGAGCAGCTCGCCGTGCGCCGCTCCGGTCGGCTCGCCATCTCGCGGCCGCGGTTCCTCGCCGGGACCGTACTCGACCGCCTCGGGAGGCGTCCCGTCGGTCGGGGCACCTGGCTCGAGGACCGGGAGCGACGCCGATGCCGTCCCCTCGATCGCGCCGACACCATAGGGCACCCATTTGGACGGATCCTGCAGCCGGTGCGCTTCCTGGTTGCCACGAGTGTGGGTCTCGACGAAGCCCGCCGGCTCGATCCACATGCGCTCGCCTTCGAGCAGACCGAGGACGCCCGACTGGCCGGGCTCGGGTCGGCCCTGCTGGCAGTATTCGCAAGCCCGTGGGTCGTGCTTCTGATACGTATCGGGCTCCTCGTAGGTCGTGATGTAGCCCTCGTAGTTCCGAAGCACGACCTTGTGGTCCGAGTAGCTGATCAGGTAGTTGGGCATGACCGGGATCTTGCCGCCCCCACCGGGCGCATCGATCACGTACGTCGGGACGGCGTACCCCGAGGTATGGCCGCGCAGGCCCTCCATGATCTCCAGCCCCTTGCCGACCGGGGTCCGGAAATGCCCCGAACCCTCGACCAGGTCGCACTGGTAGAGGTAGTAGGGCCTGATCCGATTGGCCACGAGCTTGTGGACGAGCGCGCGCTGGATGTGGACGCAGTCGTTGACGCCGGCCAGCAACACGCTCTGGTTGCCGATCGGCAGGCCCGCCCGGGCCAGCTTGTCGGCGGCCCGGCTCACCTCCGGGGTGATCTCGTTCGGATGGTTGAAGTGGAGGTTGATCCAGAGCGGGTGATACTTCTCGAGCATCTCGCACAGCTCGTCGTCGATCCGCTGCGGCAGGAAGACCGGGACCCGCGAACCGATCCGGATGATCTCGATGTGGGGGATCTCCCGAAGACCCCGCAGGATGGACTCGAACAGCTTTGGCGCGAGGGTCAGGCCGTCACCGCCGGAGATGAGGACATCACGGACCTGTGGCGTGCGGCGAAGGTACTCGAGCTGGGCCTCGTGGTCGCGCCGGTTGAAGTTCTGGGTCGCGTCGCCGACGATCCGGCTGCGCGTGCAGTACCGGCAGTAGCTGGCGCATTGGGTGGTGACCAGCATCAGCACGCGGTCCGGGTAGCGATGGACGAGACCCGGGACCGGTGAGTGCCGGTCCTCGGCGAGCGAGTCCTCCATCATCCCGGTGAAGGCGCCGTGCTCCCGAGCGGTCGGGATGACCTGGCGCCGGATCGGATCGTTCGGGTCCTTCGGGTCGATCAGGCTGATGAAGTACGGCGTGATGTCGACGCGGAACTTGTCCGGGGTCGAGAGACCCTCGCGCTCGTCGTCGGTCAGTTCGAGGATCCGTTCGATCTCGGTCAGGTCGTTGACCCGGTTGCTGAGTTGCCAGCGCCAGTCGTCCCACTTCTCGTCCGGTACGTCCTCCCAGATCGGGGCGCGCCGGCTGACCGCTGGAGCTCCCGTCGGGCCGAGCGCCCGGGCCGGGTCGGCGAGGTTCACGAATGGGGCCTCGGCGGCACTCCGAGCGGCATCCTGGTGCGCTACCGCGGTCTTGATCTCCTGGGTGTCCACGCGGTTCGGCCTCCGGGCATCGGCGTCAGGTCGGGCTGACGGCCAGTCGAGACGCATAAAGTCTATGCAGTCTGCAAGTCCCGGGATGATAGCGCGATGGGCAGGGCAGGTCCAGCGCCGGTCGGACCAGGGGCCGGGATGCGAGCCGGACTGCAGCGGGGCGGGTGTGGCGCACGCAGCCGCGTCGGCGCCGATGACGGCTATTCCCCGATCACCGACCAGAGGAAGCCCATCATGATGAAGAAGCCGCTGAACAGGGCGATCAGGCCCAGCCCGCCGTAGATCGAATTCGCACCGGTGTGGGGGACGAGCTGCAGGCCGACGCCGAACACGATGGCCCACCCGATGAACAGGAAGGTGAACAGGAACTTCGCATTCGGGCTGGTGATCCGGCGGACCCAACTCGAGCCTCCCTCGGCCGTCATGGCCGAGCGCAGCACGATGCCGAGCATCAGGACGACGATCAGGATCGAGATCCCGAACGGGATGGGTTGCTGGAAGGCGACCAGGAACAGCTGCACGGGCCGATGCTAGCAGATGGGTCGGTGCTCCGAAACGGGTTCACGGGTACGATGTCGCCGCCCGCCATCCGATCCGCTGACCAAGGCGAACCTGTGCTGTGAACCCCTTCGACCGACTCGGGCGATTCGTCGCGCGCCGCGCCTGGTGGGTCATCGCCGTCTGGGCCGTCCTGCTGCTGGTGGCGATCCCGTTCGCACCCCAGTTGCCCGGCAAGTTGAGTGCCGGCGGGTTCATCCTCGACGACCTCGAGTCGGCCAGGGCCAAGACCCTGCTCGAGCGCGAACTCGACGTCCCGCCGTCGGCCCTCGTGATCGTCTTCTCGAGTCCCACGCTGACGGCCGGAGATCCGGCCTTCGAGGTCGCCGCAGCCGAGGCGACCCGCGATGTCGCGACGGCACCGCACGTCGTGCGCGTCGTATCGCACACGTTGGCCCCGAGCCAGGTCTCGGTCGACCGCCATACCGCCTACGACATCGTCTTCCTGGACCTGGCCCCGGACGATTCCCCGGACGCGCTCCCGATCCTGCGCGAACGTCTCCATGACGCGCCGGGTATCGACGTCGCGCTCGCCGGCGGCCCGGCCTTCTACGGCGACGTCCAGACCGTGTCCGAATCCGACCTTCGACGGAGCGAGGCCATCTCGTTGCCGCTGGCGGCCATCGCCCTGGTCTTCGTCTTCGGCTCGCTCGTCGCCGCCGGGGTGCCGCTGGTGGTCGGCGGTTCCGCGGTGATCGTGGCCCTGGCGGCGATCTTCGTCGTGGCCTCGCTCACGCCGATGAGCATCTTCGTGCTCAACCTGGCGACCCTGCTCGGTCTCGGCCTCGGGGTGGACTACTCGCTGCTCATGACCAGCCGGTTCCGGGAGGAACTGGCCCGCCGACCCGATGGGTCCGATCGCGTTGCCGAAGCCGTCCGGATCACCGTCGCAACGGCCGGACGCGCCGTCTTCTTCAGTGGCCTGACCGTCCTGCTCGGCCTCCTCGGCCTGGTCCTGTTCGAGTTCATGATCCTGCGCTCGGTCGGGATCGCCGGGGCGATCGTGGTCGGTCTCGCGGTCGCCTCCGCGCTCACACTCCTGCCGGCGGTCCTGATGGTCCTCGGCAGCCGGGTGGACCGGTTCGCGATCCGCCGGGTGTCCGGCGTGTCGAGCGCCGATGGGGCGTGGTCGAGGCTCGCGCGGCGGGTGATGCGCCATCCGGTCGCCGTCCTGGTGCCGACCCTCGCCTTCCTGCTCCTGCTCGGTTCGCCGTTCCTGCACGTTCGGTTCAATGCCCCGGATGCATCGATCCTGCCGCCCGACGTGCCATCACGTGCCGCGTTCGACCGGTTGGTGGCGGAGTTCGGCGAGGGTGAGTTCGCGCCGATCGTCGTCGCGGTCCGGATGACCGGCGCCGCGACGACCCCGGCCAACCTGGCCGCCCTCTACGACTACTCGCGGCGACTCGCGGCGGACCCGCGGATCACGCACGTGGACAGCCTGGTCGATGTCGACCCCCGGCTGACCCTGGACCAGTACCGCCTCCTGTACGCCGACCCGAACGGCCCGCGCGATCGATACGTCCAGACCGCCCTGACCGCGACGACCCGCGGCGATCTCACCGCGTTCACGATCTACACCCCGTACGGCCCGAACCGCGATGAAGGCCGATCACTGGTCGCCGACCTCCGTGGCGCCGACGACGCACTCGCCCCGCCGGCCGGGGCGACGATCCTGGTGGGCGGGGGCGCCGCGGACGTCGCGGACGTGGTCGATCGGGTCAGGGCCGACTTCCCACGGACCGCCCTGTTCATCATCGTCTCGACCTATCTCGTCCTGTTCGTGCTGCTCCGCTCGGCCGTGCTGCCGGCCAAGGCCCTGGTGATGAACACCCTGTCGATCGTGGCCAGCTTCGGCGCACTCGTCTGGATCTTCCAGGATGGGAACCTGTCGGCACTGCTCGGCTTCCAGCCGCTCGGGTTCGTGGAGACGACCCAGCCGGTCATCCTGTTCTGCGTCCTGTTCGGCCTGTCGATGGATTACGAGGTCTTCCTGCTGTCGCGGATGAAGGAGGTCTGGGATCGGACCGGCGACAACGTCGAAGCGGTCGCCGGCGGGATGGAGCGGAGTGGCCGGATCGTGACCTCGGCAGCCCTCATCGTGGTGGTCGTCGCCGGTTCGTTCGCGTTCGCCGACATCGTCCTGATCAAGGCGCTCGGGATCGGGATGGCGATCGCGGTTGCGCTCGACGCGACCGTTGTGCGGGCACTCCTCGTGCCGGCCACGATGCGCCTGCTCGGTCGATGGAACTGGTGGATGCCGGCGTCGCTCGAACGGATCATGGCCGGGCGACTGCCCGCCTCCGAGGCCGACATCGAGGCGGGGATCCGATGACCCGGTCAAGCGATCGGGCGTCGGGACTGCGTCGCGCCGTGGTGGCGCTCCTGCTCGCCCTGGCCGTCGCCGGCTGCGCGGGCGGGATGGCCGGTCTCGGCGGCGGACCGATCCTGGCGAACCCCGTCCCCCTCCGACCATCGCCGCCGGCGGCCACGCCAGGTCACGCGAGCGTCGCCGACCCGATCCCTGTCGTCCTGCCACGGGACGACGGCCCGCACGATCGGCTGACCGAATGGTGGTACTACACCGGGCATCTCCGGTCCACGGATGGTGCGAGCTACGGCTTCGAGTACGTCATCTTCCGAGCCGAACGTGGTCGGTTCCCGACCTCCTGGGTGTCGCACCTCGCCGTCACCGATGAGCGCGGTGACCGGTTCCTGTACAGCCAGCGACTAGAGGTCGGACCGGCGGTGGACCGCTCCCCGACCGGCCCGGACGGTGTGCCGACCGGATTCGATCTCGCCCTCACCGGGATCGACCCATCGGCCCCCGACACGTTCGATCGCTCCGCCTGGACGATGACCGGCAGCGGTGGCTCGGATCACCTGACGGCCGCACTCTCGCCGGCCGAGGCGACGGCCGCCGGCAGCCCGGGGGGGATGGGCCTGGACCTCCGCCTGGTCGCGACGAAGCCGGCCGCCCTGCACGGCCAGGACGGCTGGATCGATTTCGGTCCGGCGGGTGGGTCGTACTACTACTCGCGGACCGCGATGCAGGCCACCGGGTCGCTGGTCGTCGATGGACGGACCCTCGAGGTGGATGGTTCGGCCTGGTTCGACCACCAATGGGGCGACTTCATCTCGATCGGAGGCGGCGGCTGGGACTGGTTCGCGGTCAACCTTGAAGACGGGACCGATCTGACCCTGTCGCTCGTCCGCGACACGGACGGCACGTACCCACTCGTGTACGGCACGATCGTCGACGCCGGTGGGACCGTCGGTCACCTCGACCGCGATGCCTTCTCCGTCACCGTGACCGACCGATGGACGAGCCCGGCGACCGGCGCCACCTATCCAGCCGGCTGGCGGGTCGTCATCCCGGGCGAGGGCCTCACGATCGACCTCCACCCGACGGTCCATGCGCAGGAACTGGATACCCGAGCGACGACCGGGGTCGTCTATTGGGAAGGATCGCAGGTCGTCTCGGCCACTCGGCACGGACACGAGCTCGAGGGCCAGGCCTACGTCGAGCTGACCGGATACGCTCCCTGAGGATTCGCGGCCGACGCTACGGCAGGTCGAGACCGACGCTGACGGCCAGTGACCGGGAGGCGGTATCGACGGCGTCGAGACCGGCGACCACTTCGAGCATCGCCTTGGCGGTCGAGCGGTAGGCGGCCAGGTCGGCGAGCGGAGCGTGGAGCCCGTCGCGGGCGGTCGTGGCCATCGTCGTGTAGAAGTCGGTCAGTCCGGCCTGGACCGACGCCGCCGCGGTCCACGGCGCCATCCGGCTGGTCAGGTCGATCCCGGAGGCGGCATCGGCGGCCAGCGCCCGGAGCCCCTTGGCCAGTTCGTTCGCGCTGACCCCTTTCCGTTCCAGGGTCGTGCTGCAGGCTCGCACTGTCCGTCGCGATCCGGCCGTTGATCACCGCCGTCCCGCTCAGGGCGGTCATCGCCGAAACCGGCACGGCCGGGTTCACGCGGGGTACCGACAGCTGGCACGACCGCCGCCGGGGCCACGGATGGTTCGACGATCGCCGACTGCTCGACGACGGCGATCACCTGCTGGGGGTGCAGGGCCAGGGCGATGAACGAGGCCGTCGCAGCACCACCGAGGAAGACGCCGACAGACCAGCCCGAGCGCGAGCAGGCCGGCTGCTCGGCGGACCAGGACGCCCATGATCAGACGGACGCCGCAGCCAGGACAGCGGGAGGTGCCTTCGGTCAGGGGTCTGGCGCACGCCGGGCAATTGAAGACATGTACGTCGGCATCGCCGATCTCGGGACCCGCATCGTCCCGCTCGGCTTTCCGCCCGAACACACCTGACAGCATCTGGTCGTCACGCTCCATCCGATGGCCGACCTGCAGTCCAGACGTGGCGGTACCCAGATCCTGACCGCAGTGTCCTCCGCGAAGGCCTCCACGCACCCCGGTCGGTGGTCCCGGTGCCGTGACGGTACATTCGCCGCTTGATGAGACTGTGTCTCAGTTATGTGCTAGAGTCGGCCGATGACCGATGCTGCGACGATCGTCACCACCCTGGACCGGGCCGGCTACCGCCTGACGGAGCCGCGCCGGTCGCTGGCCACCCTCATCGCGGATCAGGAGGGTCATTTCACCGCCGCCGACCTGGTCGATGCCGTCAACGATCGGCAGCTCGGTGTCGGCCGGGCGACCGTCTTCCGGACGCTCGAGGTCCTCGAGGGCCTCGGTGCCGTGGAGCGCCTGGACCTGCCGTCCGGAGCCCATGCCTACGTCGGCTGCGACCCCACCCACCACCACCACGTCGTCTGCTCGAACTGCGGCCGAACGGATCGGATCGAGGACGCCGGGCTGCGAACCGTCGTCGCCGAGATCGCCCGCCGGACCGGCTACCGGGTCGACGATCATCGGCTGGAGCTGTTCGGCCTGTGTCCGACCTGTGCGGCCGCGGCCGCGGACCCGACGCAGGACCACCAGGACGGCTAGCCGTGCGATCGACCGACGTCCCCCGCGCGATCCGCCCGATCTGCGTGCTCCTGGGCCTCGCCCTGTTCGCCGGAGCTCATCGGCGGGATGTGGTTCGGCTACCGCCTCGGACCCCGCAGGGTCAGCGGCGGTCGAAGTCGTGGCGACGACGACGGTGTTCGCGGACATCGTCCGGAACGTCGGCGGGGACCGGGTCCACGTGACCTCGATCGTGCCCGCCGGGGCCGGTCCGGAAGATTACGAGCCCAAACCAGACGACGCGCGGATGCTCGCGGGTGCCGATCTCATCGTCTCCAACGGTGTCGGCCTGGATGACTTCCTGGATCGGCTGATCAACGCGGCCGGCGAAGGGGCGACCCCACACCTCGTCCTCGGTGACGGGATCCCGACGATCGACGTCGATGATGAACCGAACCCGCATTTCTGGCTGGATCCGAGTCTCGTCGTCGACCACTACCTGCCGGCGATCGCCGCGAGCCTCAGTGCCGTCGATCCGGCGGGCGCGACGACCTATGCGGCGAACCGAGACGCGTATGCGGCCCAGATCGAAGCGATGGATGCCGACGCGATGACGAAGATCGCGACGATCCCGGTCGAGCACCGGAAGCTGGTCACGTTCCATGACGCCTTCCCCTATTTCGCCCGGCACTATGGGTTCGAAGTCGTCGGCGTGATCCTGGCGAATGTCGGACAGGAGCCAAGCTCGTCGGACCTGGCGGCATTGGTCGACGCGGTCAAGGCGGCCGGGGTGACCGCCGTCTTCTCCGAGGCGCAATTCAGCCCGAAGCTCTCGGCCACGCTGGCGGGCGAGGCCGGCATCTCGAAGGTGGTGACGACGCTCTACACGGACAGCGTCGGGCCTGCCCCGGAGGACTCGTACCTCTCGGTCATGCGTTGGAACGTCGACCAGGTCGTGGGGGCGCTCCGATGACGACCGCGGACGCCGTCCGGCTGTCTGGAGTCACGACCGGGTACGGCACCCGTGTCGCCCTCGCCGACGTCGACCTGGTCGTGCCGGTCGGATCCCTGCTCGCGGTCATCGGCCCGAACGGTGCGGGCAAGAGCACGCTGCTCAAGACGATCGCCGGCTTGCTCCATCCGTTCAGCGGGACGGTCGAGGTCCTCGGTGGGCCACCGTCTCAGGCCGGGCGCCGGATCGCCTATGTCCCGCAGGCTGAACTGGTCGACTGGGCCTTCCCGGTCACCGTGGGTGACGTGGTGATGATGGGGCGCGTGGCCCTCATCGGGATCGGTCGATCGCCCGGCGCGGCCGACCGTGCCGCGGTCCATGAGGCCCTGGCGACCGTCGGCCTGCTCCATGAAGTCGACCGTCAGATCGGTCAGCTATCGGGGGGCCAGCGTCGCCGCGCCTTCCTGGCCCGTGCGCTCGCGGCTCGCCCGGAGCTGTACCTGCTGGACGAGCCGGTCACCGGCGTCGACGTGACGACCCAGGAAGACCTCATGGCGATCCTTGCAGCGGAATCGAAGGTCGGCCGGACGGTCATCGCGACGACCCACGACCTGGCCAGTGCGGCCGAGCATTTCGACCAGGTCGCCTTCGTCAACGGACGCATCGTCGCCTTCGGACCGGCCGACCTGGTCATGGATCCGGAGCTGCTCCAGGCCGCCTACGGTGGGCACGTCATCGTGCTGCCCGCGGGCGAGGGTGCGGTCATCGATGACGCGCACCATCACGATCAGGCGCCCTCGGGCGAACAGCATTTCCACGACGAGCCGCGCTGACGATGGTCGACCTCATCCTCGATCCGCTCGCCTATCGGGTTCATGCAGCGCGGCCTCGTCGCGGCCATCCTGGTCGGGATCGTCTGCGCGGTCATGGGCGCGTTCGTCGTCCTCCGCGGCCTTGCCTTCATCGGCGACGCGGTCAGTCACGCCGCGTTCCCCGGCCTCGTGATCGCCTACATGGTCGGGCTTCCGCTCTACCTGGGTGGCGCCATCGCGGCGATCGGGACCGCACTGGCCATCGGCGCGGTCGCCCGGCGTGGGACCCTCCGGTTCGATACCGCGGTCGGTGTCCTGTTCGCCGGCATGTTCGCGCTGGGCATCCTGCTGTTCAGCACGATCGACAACTATGTCGCCGATCTGTTCGGCTACCTGCTGGGCAACGTGCTCGGGATCACGACCACGGACATCCTCCAGATCGCGCTGCTCGGCGGGTTCGTCCTGGTAGTGGTCGCCGTCCTGCGCAAGGAACTGCTGTTCGCTTCCTTCGATCCCGCCGGAGCGGCGGCGTCCGGACTCCCTGTCGAGCGGCTCGACTACCTGCTCCTCGGACTCATCGGCGCGACGATCGTGGTGAGCATCCAGGCGGTCGGGATCATCATGGTCGTGGCCATGCTGGTGACCCCGGCCGCGACCGGCCAGCTCCTGGTGCGCCGGTTCTGGGACCTCGTCCGGGTCGCCATCGCCGTCGCGATCGTGTCCGCGATCAGCGGCCTCTACCTGAGCTTCTACTTCAATGTCGCCTCTGGCGCCTCGATCGTCCTGGTCGAGACCTTGTTCTTCTCGCTGGCCCTGCTCCTGTCCCCGAGTTCGGGCCTGTTGGCGAACCAGCTCAGGCGACGGGCAGCCCGGAAGTCGCCGACGGGATCGACCACCCGCACCTGACCCGAACACCCGCCCCTGACGCGAAACCTTTTTTGCGCGGCTGGACTCAGGGAAGTACGGCCCGGGACGATCGTTACCGGCCGGCAGGAGTTCCGGGAGTCCGCCTTGACCATCGAACCCGCCGTGGCGCCACCGACCACCAGGACCAGGGCGGTCGCCCCCCGCACCCAGCCACCGTTCCGGCTGTCGGGCCGGGCGACCGTGATCCTCGCCGCGATCATCGGCCTGATCCTGATCTACGCGACGGACCAGGTCGCACCGGCGACATCGGATCGTCAGGCGCAGCTCCGCATCTGGCTGGCCGCGCGCGCGACCGGGATCGTGACCCTGTTCCTGTTGACCCTCCAGATCTGCATCGGCCTCGTGCTCTCCCATCCGACCAACAAGTCGACCTGGCGGCTGTCCAAGACCATCTACCCGTGGCATGTCCACGTCTGGGTCTTCGTCATCGCCTTCCTCGTCGTCCATATCGTGAGCATCATCCTCGACCCGTACGCGGGGGTCGGGGTGGCGGGATCGTTCATCCCGGGGTTGTCCGAATACCGGTCGGTGCCGGTGGCACTCGGCACGCTCGCCCTGTACGCGTTCCTGATCACGGCGGTCACGGCCCGCTTCACGAAGCTGCTTCCCGCCGGCGTCTGGCTGTCGATCCACCGGCTGTCACTCATCGTGTTCATCCTCGCCTGGGTCCACGGGATCCTGTCGGGGACCGATTCAGAGGCGCTCCGCGCCGTCTACATCGCGACCGGTCTGGCCGTCGTCATGGCCGGCGCCTACCGCTATTGGGCATCTCGACAAGGTCGACCCACGTTCGAGACGAGTCGCTCGCAAACCAGCACGGAGGTACGGACCCGATGAACATCAGCTCGCTCCGCATCCGGCGGACCCTGACCCTGGGTGGCACGCTCGCCGCCCTCGTCCTGGGATTCGCGGTCATCCAGTCCGCGGCCGCCTGGGCCGTCGACGCAGCGCCGCTGACCACGACCCCTGTCTCGGCCACATCGATCCAGAACAAGCTGCTCGACGAACAGTCGCGCTCCGCGGATCTGCAGTCCCAGCTCTGGGCGCTCACGGGCAATGCCGACCAGCTTTCGACCGCGCTGGAGGCCGCTCAGGCACAGATCGTCACCGACGCCGATCAGGCGACCGCGCTCCAGAAGGACCTCAAGGACGCGAAAGCGAAGCTCGCGGCGCTCAAGAAGTCGATCCGGCAGGCCCGCACGACCACGGTCGTGACGAAGACGGTTCGAACGACAGCCGCGGCGGCGACCGCAGCCCCGCGCCGGGGCGGCGACGACGATGGCGGCGAGCACGGCGATGACTGACCGACGTCTCCCACTGCACCTCGCCGTCCTCCTGGGAACGTCGACGGCGGCATACGCGGTGAGCCTTGCCGGCGTCACGGCCCTCCAGTCCGGCGCCGACCAGGCCGTCATCGACCGGCAGGCGCCGACCGAGGACGCGGCCGCCCGACTCGGCGTCGAGCACGACCGGCTGCAGTCGGACCTCGAGCGGTCCGCTCAGGCCATCGAGTCCGTCACGGCGCGCTACGACGCACTCGCGACCGATCTCTCGACGCTGGAGTCGGCGCTCGCGAACCATGCCGCCCTGATGGCCAAGGTCAGCGGTGCTGCTCGAGCGCTCCCCAAGCACGTATCGCTGCCGAGCGTGACCCGCGTGGTCACGACCACCGTCTCGAAGCCGCGCGTGAGCGCGTCGACGGGTGCTTCGGGCGGCTGACGGACCCGCGGTCACGACCGGCCCGACGCCCGAGCCGGCGGGGCCGGTGAGACGGTCGGCGTTCGTCGGGCGGGCGATGGGTTCGCCCCTGCGACTGACCCTCGGCGACCGCGGCGAGCGACAGCACGCTGTGTCACAGACGACCTGGGCGTCGGTCGTACGCTCGTTCGAGATCTCGGAACAGGTCATGTCGCGGTTCCGCGCGACGAGCGAGCTGACCGCGCTCAACCGGTCGGCCGGATCGGGTGCCGTCTCCCGGGTCTCCGTCCGCCTGCGACAGGCCCTCGTGGCGGCCGATCGAGCGTACCGGATCAGCGGCGGCCGGTTCGACCCACGGATCCTCGACGACCTCGACCGCCTCGGGTATCGCGGCGCGGCGCTCGGGCCGGCGTCGGATCGCGGGCGGTCCTCCAGCGAGCCCGGCACCGGCGGTGATCGGGTCGTCGACCGGGTCGACGGCGACGGTGTGCGCCTGGCCCGGCCGGTCGATCTGGGAGGGATCGGCAAGGGTCTCGCCCTGCGCTGGGCAGCGGCGGAGCTGGAGCAAGGTGGCGCGACGGCATTCCTGCTGGAGGCCGGGGGCGACCTGGTCGCTCGCGGCGTCGATCCCAGCGGGGAACCGTGGATGATCGGCGTGGAGGATCCGACCGAGCGAACCGATCACCTGGCGGTCGTCGCCGTGGATGATGGCGCGGTCGCGACATCGTCCGTGCGGGTCCATCGCTGGACCGTCGAGGGTCGGAGCGTCCATCACCTCATCGACCCGGCGACCGGCGACCCGGCCGAAGCGGGTTTGCTGGCAGTGACCGTCGCGGGGCCGGATCCGGCCTGGGCAGAGGTCTGGTCCAAGGTGCTCTTCGTCGGCGGCCACGCGGCTATCGCGTCCGAGGCCCGAGCACGAGGGCTGGCAGCCTGGTGGGTCACAGACGACGGAACGCTCGAGATGACGGCCCACGCCCGTGCCCGGACCGTCTGGGTCGCGGCCGAGGACCCGACCCGCCCCGGACCGGCGGGCGCAGCCCGGCTAGGTGCGGATGCGCGCCTGACGCCGCTCCGCCGCGTCGAGTTCGGCGAGCGTCGGCATGCCTTCGCGGGCGCCGGAGCGGGTGACGGCGATCGACGCAGCCAGGACCGCCCGGGCGACGGCCTGGTCGAGTTCGAGGCCGGCCGCGAGCCCGGCGGCGAGCGCGCCATCGAGTGTGTCGCCGGCACCCACGCTGTCGGTCACCGCGACCCGCGCGGGCTTGAGGGCGCGAGCCCGCTTGCCTGCGACCAGGAGGACCCCTTTTGCGCCCAGGCTGACGCAGACGGCACGGCGCCCGGGATCGGGCCCCAGGAGCCGCTTCGCTCGCGCCGACACGGATCCCGCGGTGCCGACGAGGGTCTCCAGCTCGACTTCGTTCGGGGTCAGGATGTCGGCCAGCGCCAGGGTCGGCGGCTCCAGTCCGCCTGCCGGGGCCGGATCGAGGATCGTCGTTGCACCAGCCAGCCGGCCAAGTCGGATGGCCTCATGGGTGGCGCCCGTCCGGATCTCATGACTGACCAGGATGACGTCCTCCGCGGTCAGTTCGAGGCGCTTGAGGGCGATCCGCACCTGGACCGAGGTCAGCGCCGCATTGGCGCCCCCGGCGACGGCGATGCTGTTCTCGCCCGCGGTGCCCACGACGATGAGGGCGACGCCGGTCGGTTCTGACGGATGCGTCAGCAGGCCGGCGATATCGACGCCCTCCGCCGCCAGCGCGGCCCGCGCCTCGACCCCGAAGGCGTCGTCACCGACGGCGCCGATGAAGATCGTGTCCGCCCCGAGTCGCGCAGCGGCGACCGCCTGGTTGCCGCCTTTCCCGCCGTGGTGACGAGTGAATCGTCCGCCGATGACGGTCTCGCCGGGCGCCGGGAGGTACTCCGTCGTGACGACGAGGTCGACGTTGACGGATCCGACGACGACGACCCGGCCACCCACGCGCGCTACGACCCCGTGATGAATTCGCCGCCGTCGACGCTGATGATGTCGCCGTTGATGAACTCGGTCCCGTCACCCGACAGCGCCAGGATGGCATCGGCCACGTCCTGTGGCGTCGTCATCCGGCCGGTCGGGTTCCGCTTCATGGTGATATCGATCATCGTCTGCGATTCCGGGATCTTGAGCAGGGCCGGAGTGATCGTGACGCCAGCGCGGATGCAGTTCGCCGTCGCGCCGGTCCCCTGTCGGGCGAGTTCCATGGCGAGCTGGCGCACATGCGACTCGAGGGCCGCCTTCGCCGATGAGACGACGCCATAGGAGGGAACGACCCGGGTGGAACCCTCGGAGGTCATCGCGTAGATCTTCGATCCACGCCCGAGGAACCCGCCGCGCCACAGATCCTGGACCCAGTAGACGAGGCTGTTCGCCATCACGTCCTGGGTCATCTCCATCTTCTTGCGATCGACCGCGCCCTTGGGATCCTCGCTCAGGTACGGCACCAGCGAGCCGAACGCGAGCGAGTGCATGACGACCCGGACATACGGTTCACGACCCTCGGCCCGGGAACGCTCGAACCGCTCACCGAGCGCCTTCAGCGCGGTCGCTCGCTTCTCGTCGTCGGCCGCGTTCATGTTGATGTAGAGGGCCTCGACCCCGGCCGCCACGATCGCCGCCTTGACCTCCTCGACGTGGGCGAGCGCCGCCCGGAAGTCGAGGTGGATCCCGCAGATGTTGTAGCCGGCCTTCGCGAGCGTGATGGCGGTCGCCTCGCCCATCCCGGACGAGCCGCCAAGGATCAGCGCCCAGCGCTCGCGATCATCGGTCATATGGGGTCTCCTCCATGGTGGGGTCGTTCGGCCGAGTCTAGCAGCGGGCCGCTGCGTGCTTGACCGAGGTCCATGCACGGATGCACGCCGACCGTGCTTGACGGGCCGTGCCGATGCGCTATATTTTGGTAGTTACCTAATGAGGAGGCGGGCGAAATCAACCGCGTCTACCGCGCACTCGCCGACCCGACCCGTCGTCGCGTGCTCGCCCTCCTCCGGGAACGCGACATGACCGCCGGCGAACTCGCTGCGCAGTTCGACCTGGCCTGGCCGACGATGTCCGGCCACTTCAGCGTTCTCCGTGAAGCCGACCTGATCGCGGCGGACAAGGTCGGCACGACGATCACCTATCACCTCAACCTGTCCGTCCTGGAGGAAGCGATGTCCGCGCTCCTTGACGCATTCCGGATCCAGCCCAAGGAGTCGTGATGGATCGCCGTCGCCTGGTCATCTTCAGCGCCGTCGTCATCGGCGCGATGCTGCTGCTCAGCACGTGGGCCTGGCTGAGTCTTCCGGCCGACGCCCAGGTCCCCATCCACTGGGGCCTGGACGGCCAGGCGAATGGCTTCGCAGACAAGACGATCGGGCTCTTCCTGGTGCCGCTGATCACGATCGGTTTGGCCGCCCTGATGTGGGTCATCCCCGTCATCGAGCCCCGCCGCGCCAACTTCGAGAAGTCCGGCAAGGCGTATGGGGCGATCTGGGTCGGGCTCATCCTGTTGATGGCGGTGATCGAGGTCGTGACCGTGGCGGCCGCGAAGGGCCTTGCCTTCGACGTATCCGCGCTCGTGTTCGCCGGCACCGGGGTCCTGTTCATCGTCATCGGCAACTACCTGCCCAAGATCAGATCGAACTACCTGATGGGGATCCGGACCCCGTGGACGCTGACGAGTGACGTCTCGTGGACGAAGACCCATCGGTTGGGCGGCTGGTTGTTCGTCATCGAGGGGATCGCATTCATCGTGCTGGCGATCGTCCGACCGGCGCCGGGGGTCCTGTTCGCCCTGCTGATGGGTGGAATGATCCTGATGATCGTCGTCCTGTTCGCATACTCGTACCAGGTCTGGAAGACCGATCCGGCCCGCCGTGAATCCTGAGGACCACACCGATGACTGACACCCAGATGCTGCTCCTCGTCCTGCCGATCGTCATCATCGAGCTCGGCTTGATCATCTTCGCCCTGCGCGATCTGCTCCGGCCCGAACGGCGCGTCCGTGGAGACAGCAAGCTCATGTGGGGGATCATCGTGGTCCTGTTCGGGTTCATCGGGCCGATCGTCTACTTCATCGTCGGGCGGGAGCCGGAATGACCACGTCGCCAATCTCCGCGGCGGACGATCGGCCGTCGTCGCCGGTCGGTGTCGCCTGCCTCGGCCTGACCAAACGGTTCGGCGGCGCGCGGGGTGTCCTGGCGGTCGATGGCCTCGACCTGGATGTCCCGGCCGGATCCGTGTTCGGCCTCCTCGGGCCGAACGGCGCGGGCAAGACCACGACGCTTCGCCTGATCACCGGGCTGGCCCGGCCGACCGGCGGGAGCGTCACCATCGATGACCGCCCCGTCGCGTCAGATGGGTCCGCGGCGCGTCGCGGGATCGGGGTCCTCGACCAGGACCCGCGCTACTACGGCTGGATGACCGGACAGGAGCTGGTCGAGTTGGCGGGGCGGCTCCAGGGGCTTCGCGATGCCGACGTTCGGACGCGCGCTCGGTCCACCCTGGAGCGGGTCGGCCTCGCCGATGCCGCCCGGCGACGGGTCTCGGGCTACTCGGGCGGCATGCGCCAGCGTCTCGGGATCGCCCAGGCGCTGGTCGCCGGACCGCGACTGCTCATCCTGGACGAACCGGTGAGCGCGCTCGATCCGGAGGGCCGCCGCGACCTCCTGGCCCTGATCGTGGAGCTGCGGGAGAGCGCGACCGTCATCTTCTCGACCCATGTCCTCGCCGACGTCGAACGGATCTGCGACCGGGTCGGGATCATGGATCGAGGGCGGCTGGTCACGGAGGCACCGCTCCAGGAGCTCCTGGGGCGCTACGCCCAACCCGTCTACACGATCGAGGCCGAACCGGGTCAGCACGACCTCGTGACGGCGCTCGTGACGACATTGCGGGCCACCCCGTGGGTCCACGCGGTGGAGCGCAACGAACAGGTCGATCGATTGACCGTCTCGGTGACCGATGAGACCGCCGCGTCGGCCGGGCTGCTGCCGTTGGTGGCGGCGGCGATGGTCCGAGTGGTCGTCTTCGAGCGGGCGCGCCCCACGCTGGAGGACGTCTTCCTGCGACTCGTCGGCCGGGATCCGACGGAAGGGGCGGCGGCATGAGCGGGATGACGACCCTCGTCCGCAAGGAGTGGCTGGAGTCATGGCGAACCTATCGACTGCCGGTCGTGGCCGCCCTGTTCCTCATCGTTGGACTCACCTCGCCGCTCCTCGCCAAATTCCTCCCGGAGATCGTCAAGGCCGCCGGCGGCGATCAGCTCGGCAGCATCGACATCCCGACCCCGGTCCCGACCGACGCGGTGCTCCAGCTGTGGAAGAACCTGGGGCAGTTCGGCGCGTTCGCCGCGATCATCCTGGCGATGGGCGCGGTCGCCACGGAACGTGAGCGTGGGACGGCGGCGTTCATCCTGTCCAAGACGGTCTCGCGGGGCAGCTTCCTGGCGGCCAAGGTCGTCGCCCTCGGAACGGTACTCGCCGTCGCCGTCGTCCTGGCCGTGGTGGTCGCCTGGATCTACACCGCGGTCCTGTTCGAGCCCCAGCCGATCGGCGGTTGGGTCGGGCTGGCCATCCTTGCCTGGCTCAGCCTCGCGGCGTGGGCGGCGGTGACGTTCCTCGGGAGCACGGTCACGGGGTCGGCTGCCGCGGCGGCCGGGGTCGGGTTCCTCGCGTTCATCGTCATCTCGATCGTGTCGGCGATCCCGAGTGTCGGACGGTTCAGCCCGGGCGGATTGACCGATCCTGCCATCGCGCTGGCCACCGGGGCGCCGGTCGATGCCGGCGACATCGCGGCGTCAGTCGGGGCCACGATCGTCCTCATCGCCGTCTGCCTTGGCGCGGCGGCGTGGTCGTTCCGCCGCCAGGAGCTCTGACCCGGCGGGCGGGTCAGATGATCCCGTCCGCCCGCAACGCGTCGATCTCCTGCGGGCGCATACCCGAGTTCCGCGAGGACCGCGTCGCTGTCCTGACCGAGCGTCGGCGGCGGCGTTCGGATCGAGCCGGGCGTGGCGGACAGCTGGAACGGGATCCCGACCTGGCGGATGGTCCCCCACGCAGGGTGGTGCTGTTCCACGGTCATGTCGAGTGCGGTCGCCTCCTCCGTCTCGAACGCGGCAGCGACATCGTTGATCGGACCACACGGCACCTCGGCGACGGTGAGCGCGGCGAGCCAGGTGGCCGACGACGCGTCGGCGAACCGGTCGGCGAGGAGGGGTCGAAGGTCGGTCCGTCGCTGCACCCGATCGCCATTGGTCGCGAATCGCGGATCGGTCGCGAGATCGGGCACGCCGAGCGCCTGACAGAAGCGCGGCCACTGGCGTTCCGATCCGACCGCCACCGCGATGGCGCCGTCCGATGTCGCGAAGGTCTCGTACGGGACGATGTTCGGATGGGCGTTGCCAAGCCGGCCCGGTGCCACCCCCGTGACAAAGGCGTTCTGCGCCTGGTTGACCAGCGTTGCCAGGGTCGCGCCGAGGAGCGACAGGTCGATCCGCTGGCCACGGTCCGCCGCGGGTCCGTCGGTCCGCTCGCGACCGACGAGGGCCGCCAGGATGCCGACGGCGCCGAGCATCCCGGACACGACATCGCTGATCGCGACACCGACCTTGGTCGGGCCACCGCCCTCACCGTCGGGCGCTCCGGTGATCGACATCAGGCCGCTCATCGCCTGGACGACGAAGTCGTAGCCGGGGCGGTCGACGCCCGGACCGGTCGTGCCATACCCGGAGATCGCGAGGTGGACGAGCCTCGGGTTGAGACGGCGCAGGACCTCGTCGTCAAAGCCCAGTCGGGCGAACCGACCGACCCGGAAGTTCTCGACCAGGACGTCCCCCGTGGTGAGGAGGCGGCGGAACACCTCCGCACCGGCCGGTGCCTTGAGGTCGAGCCGGATGCCGCGCTTGTTCCGGTTGACCGCGAGGAAGTAGGCCGCGGTCCGGGTGCCGGCCGCAACGGAGCCGACCCATGGCGGACCCCAGCCGCGTGTGGCGTCGCCTTCCGGCGGTTCGACCTTGATGACCTCCGCGCCGAGGTCGCCAAGGAGCATCGTGCAGTACGGCCCGGCCAGGACCGTCGAAGCATCGATGACACGGAGGCCGGTCAGCGGCCCGCCGGCGGGTCGATCGTCCATCTCGCTCGATGGTAGCGGTGCGGGTCAGGGCCAGGGAGGGTCGGGTGCGCTAGCATCGGTCGATGACCGACACGACCACGGGCCATCGCCCGACCCTCATGACCGTCCACGCCCACCCAGACGACGAGACGATCGGGACCGGTGGGGCGATGGCCAAGGCCGTCGACGCCGGCCACCGGGTCGTGCTCATCACCTGCACCCGCGGCGAGATGGGCGAGATCGTCGTCCCCGAGATGGATACGCCGGACAATCACCGGCGCCTGGGCGAGCTCCGTGCCGGCGAGCTCGAGCGCGCGATGGGCCGCCTTGGCGTGACCGAGTGGGAGAACCTCGGCTACCACGACTCGGACATGATGGGTCGGGCCGGCAATCGCGATCCGCGAGCGTTCTGGAATGCCGACCTCGACGAAGCCACCGGTCGTCTCGTCTGGTTCGTCCGCCGCTATCAGCCGGACGTCATGACGACGTACAACGACTTCGGCGGCTATGGCCACCCTGACCACATCCGGTCCCACGATGTCGCGGTCCGCGCCTACGACCGGGCGGGCGATCCCGCCTGGTACCCGCAGCAATTGGAAGCCGACGGGGTCGCCCTGTGGACGCCCTCGAAACTCTACGAGCAGGCGATCCCGGCATCCGTCCGCGAACGGATGGAGACCCGCTTGCGCGAGTCCGGCCGGAAGAGCTTCTGGTCGCCACCGGATGACGCGACACCCGAGCAGCTGGCCGAGATGGAGGCATTCGCTGCCAGGATGCTCGTGCCGGACGAGTCGGTCACGACCTGGATCGACGTCTCCGGCCGGCCGCTCCAGGCCAAATGGGACGCCATCCATGAACACGTGACCCAGATCAGCGACGAAAGCCCGTTCATGCTCCTGGGGTTCGACGGCTGGCGCGAAGGCTGGGCCAACGAGGCCTACATCCTGCGCGATTCACGCGTGGGATCGAGCCTTCCCGAGACCGACCTGTTCGCGGGCATCGTCTAGGGCGATCGCCGCGGGTCATTCACCAGGGCAGCAGCCCCTTCGAGGCCGTGAAGACCTGGCCCATGACCACCTTGCCGTCGCCGGCCGGATCGAGGAAGTTGGGCTGCGCCTTGTCGAGGATGATGTGCGGCCGGATGTGGATCTGGACCAGGCTCGTACCCCGGAAGGTGAGTTCCAGGGTGATGCCCTCCATCGTCGGCTCCGACCAGGTCTGGTCGAAGACGAGATTGCCCAGCGCATACCAGATCGGCTTGCCCTTGTAGATCTCCATCGCCGCCGCCCAGTGGGCGTGGTTGCCGATGACCATGTCGGCACCGTTGTCGATGATCATCCGGGCGAGCTTCGTCTGCCGGGTGAATGGCGTGGGGTCGTATTCGGTGCCCCAATGTGGATAGACGATGACCAGGTCCGCCCCGGCTTTTCGCGCGGCGGCTACGTCCACCTTGACGTTCTTCGCGGTCAGTGGCGCGCTCCCGACCGTGTCCGGGGTCGCGTGGTAGTAGGCGGCGATGGCGTCGTACCCGAGGACCGCGACCTTGACGCCGCCCGCGTTCAGGATGGCGGGCTTTCGGGCCGCCGCCAGGTCCTTGCCCGCGCCGGAGACAGCGATCCCGTTCGACTTGACGTTCCTGATCGTCTGGAGGAGGCCCTTCGCGCCGGCATCGCGGATGTGGTTGTTGGCGAGCGACACGTAGTCGAAGCCGGCGTCGGCGAGTCCGCTGATGAGCGCGGGATCGGCCGAGAAGACCGTCCCTGACGTGTGCCAGGTCGACTTGTTCGGCGCCGGGTTCTCGAAGTTCGCCATGGCGATGTCGGCACCGGAGATGAGCTCCCGGACGGCGCCCGCGTCGCCCGTCCGCCGGGTCTTCGGGACATCCCAGCCGAATGCGGAACAGCAGACCCGAGCCGTGATCTCCGCCGTCCCGCCATCGAACGGGAAGTCGGCGCCCTTGCCGTTGACCTCGAGCGTCTGATAGACGCCGCGGTCGAGCATGATGTCGCCACCCGCGAACAGTGTCCACGTCGTTGCCGGATCGTAGGCATCGGCAGCCGATGGCTCCGGAAGCCGCGCGGTCAGCGGCCAGGCGCTCGATTTCCGCACCCGATCGACGCCGAACAGGGCCTTCGCGCCCCAGTCGAGCGCACGGACGTCAGGACCGACCACGTCGGCGCGCAGGAAGGCGAGGCGCTTCCGGTTGTCGGCCAGGTCGGAGGCGAGGGCCGTCGCATCCCGCGCGAGCACGAGGCGCGACGAGTCACTCGGACGGTCGAGACCCAGGGCGCCGAGGATGGCACCGGCCTCGCTCCGGACGAGCTCGAGCGCCGTGTAGCGGCTGCTCGTACCTGCCAGGACGGCTGCGACCTCCTTGCGCGTGGTGGAAGTCGGCGTGGCCCGGAAGTTCGTGACCGGCACGATCGCGACATCGCCGATCTGCGCGGTCGGGGTCTCGGCGGGGTCCGTCCCGGGATCCGACGCGGGCGACGCCGTGGCGGGACCGTCGAGCGATCCAGCGGGGCTTGCCGGGTGATCCGTTCCGAGTCGTGTCGGCGGTCCCCGGGCTGCGCGTCGCCGGCGAGCCGTTCGCCAGACCCAGCGGTCCGGCGGCGATCACCACGATGAGGGCGACGAGCACGAGGCCGAAGACGATCGGCACGGAACGTCCGTTCACGAGCGGGAGTGTGACAGAGCCGGCCCCGGCCGTCCCGCGGGACAGAAGAACGCCCCGTCCGGGCGGGCGGACGGGGCGTAGGGAAATGCGTTGATGGCGGACCCGACCGGATTCGAACCGGCGATCTCCAGCGTGACAGGCTGGCATGTTGGGCCGCTACACCACGGGTCCAGTTGCGGCGAGGGCGGAGCATAGCACGCCAACCTATACTCGGCCCTCATGTCCCGGATCGACCTGCGCAGCGACACCGTCACCCATCCATCGCCGGCGATGCGTCGCGCGATGGCCGAGGCCGAGCTGGGTGATGACGTCTTCGGCGACGACCCGACGGTCAACGCCCTGGAGGAACGCGCGGCCGACCTGCTCGGCAAGGAAGCCGGCTTGTTCGTCGCCAGCGGCACGATGGGCAACCTCGTCGCCCAGATGGCCCACCTCGCCCGCGGCCAGGAGACGATCGCCGGTCGAGAGCATCACATGGTCATCGACGAGGCCGCCGGCCACGCGGTCATCGTCGGCGCCAGCATGCGAGCCCTCGAGGATCGCCCGGACGGGACCGTCGATCCGGCCGAGATCGAGGCCGCCTTCCGCGACCCGAGCGACCCGCACGAACCGATCACAGGGCTCATCACCATCGAGAACACCCACGCCCATTCGATGGGTCAGCCGCTCACCGCGGCCTATACCGCCCAGGTCGCCGCGATCGCCCGGCAGCACGGCGTCCCCCTGCATGTCGATGGCGCCCGGTTCTGGGACGCGGTCGTGGCCCAGGGCGTCCGTCCGACCGACCTCTCCGGCCCGGCCGATACCGTCACCTTCTGCCTGTCGAAGGGCCTCGCCTGCCCGGTCGGTTCGGTCGTGGTCGGCACGCGTGACTGTCATCTGGCGGGCCCGGCGGGCTCGGAAGATGGTCGGTGGCGGGATGCGCCAGGCGGGCGTTCTCGCGGCCGCGGGGCTGGTGGCGCTGTCGGACGGCCCCGACGGGATGATCGAGCGGCTGGCCGAGGATCACGCCAATGCCCGACGCCTCGCCGAGGGCCTGACCGGCCTGAAGGGGATCGTCGCGGCCGGGGGTACGGCCCAGCCGACCGACTCCGAACACCCGGACCCGCTCGATCCCGCCCGCGTGCGCACCAATTTCGTGCTCTTCCGGGTCCTGCGCGATCGAGCCGCGTTCCTGGCGGCACTGCGGGCGCGAGGCGTCGAGATGGTGGAGTACCCGCATGGACAGGTCCGGGCCGTCACCCACTATGGGGTGACCGCCGCCGATATCGACGCCACGATCGCCGCCACCAGGGCGAGCCTGAAGGAGACCGCCTGATGTCCGACCTCCAGCCCGCCGGGCCACTCCCGAGGCCCCCGTCCACGGCCGACGCCGGGCCGCTCGATGAACGCGTTCTACGACCTCGTCGAGACCCGGTTCCAGCGGGTCGTCCGGGAGGACCCCGTCTATGCCACCGGGATCGGCCTGCACCAGGACGACGACCTCCTCGGTGACGGGAGCCGTGAGGCCGTCCTGGGTGAACTCGAGGCAGACCGGCGGCACCTGGCGGAGGTCGAGGGGCTGGACGATGCGGGCCTGTCGGTCGCGGCCCGATTCGATCGCGACCTCGAGGTCCACAACGTCCGTCGAGCCATCTTCAGCGTGGACGACCTGCGGATCTGGGAGCGGCGGTCGTTCGCCCTGGATCACGTCGGCGATGGCCTGTTCCTCCTCTTTGCGAGGGACCATGCTCCGCTCGGGGAGCGGTTGGACGCGCTCGCGGGACGGATGGAAGCGATCGCCACCTACCTCGAGGAAGCCAAGACCCGGGCCACCGTGCCGCAGGTCAGGTTCTGGCAGCAGATCGAGATCGACACCGCCGCGCAGCTGCCGGTCTTCTTCGACGAGATCGTCGCGGCCGGGGCGACGACCCTGGCTCCCGCGGAGCAACGGCGCATCGAACGCGCGAGCGCCAGCGCGAAGATCGCCGTCGAGCTCTACTCGGCCTGGCTCGAGGATACGCTCAGGACCGGCACGGACGAATGGGCGATCGGCCGCGAGCGACACGATGCGATGGTCGCCCTGCGCGCCTTCGATGGACTCGATGGCGACGACATCCTGGCGCTCGGCTGGGAACGCCTCCGGGAAGAGCACGAGGCCCGGATCGCAGCGGCCCGCGAGATCGATCCGAGCGCTGACGAAGCGACCGTCATCGGGCGCGTGAAGTCTGATCAGCCGGCGACCTTCGACGACGCGCTCGAGGCCTACCGGAGCGCGATGCTGCGCGCCCGCCAGCACCTCATCGACCACGACCTGGTCACGGTCCCGGATGACGAACGGATCGACATCGTCGCCACCCCGGAGTACCTCCGCAACGTCATCCCGTTCGCCGCCTATTTCGAGCCCGCGATCTTTGACGCTCAACCGAAGGGGATCTACGTGGTGACCCCGTCGGTCGGTGGCGATCCGGACGCGATGCGCGAACACAACCTCGCCTCGATCAGCAACACGAGCATCCACGAGGCCTACCCGGGCCACCACCTCCAGCTCGATGCTGCGCGACGGAACCGGTCACTGACGCGGCTCCAGACCGATGCACCAGAGTTCGTCGAGGGTTGGGGGATGTATTCGGAGCTGATGATGCGTGAGCACGGCTTCGACGACGGACCGGCCTTCCGGATCGCACTCCACACGGATGCCATCTGGCGGGCGTGCCGGATGATCCTCGACGTCCGGATGCATCGGGGTGAGATGACGATCGACGAGGCCGTCGATTTCATGGTCGAGCAGACGAGCTTCCAGCGATCCAACGCCCGGGCCGAGGTGAGCTGGTACACGTATCGGCCGACGTACCCGCTGTCCTACCTGCTCGGGCGCACCCTGCTGCTCAGCCTCCGGTCGGACGAGCAGCGCCGGCGCGGCGACGCATTCAGCCTCAAGGGTTTCCACGATTCCCTCCTCCGCAACGGTTCGCTGCCGATCTCGTTCCATCGCCGGCTCCTGACCATGGAGCGCTGATCCGACCGTGCAGGTCATCCCCGCGATCGACCTCGAGGCCGGACGCTCGCGAGTCGTGTTCTGGCCGGGCGCCGGGGCTGGGATCGGCGCCCCGACCGACCGACCGGATCGGATCGCCGAGCGATTCGCGGCGATGGGCGCCCGGCTCATCCACCTCATCGACTTCGACGGCGCTCGCGCCGGCGCGCCGGCCAACCTCGAGGCGGTCGGGCAGATCGCATCGCGGGTCGCCGTCCCGCTCCAGGTCGCCGGCGGGGTCGATTCCGCGGACGGGATCCGACTCGCCTTCGCGGCCGGGGCCACCCGGGTCGTCCTGAGCACGGTCATCGCGGACCGTCCCGACGACCTGCGCGCCTGCCTGGCCGTGGCCGGGGACTGGCTCGCTGTCGGGCTGGACCCGCGACCCGAGCGCCTGGCCGCCTTCCCGTGGCGTCGAGCGAGCCCGCCGACCGTCGAATCGCTGCTGGGCGAGCTGATCGGCGCGGGGGTCGCCCGCTTCGTCCTGAGCCACGGCGGGGCCGAACTCGACGTGGCAGCCCTCGCCCGCACCCGGGATCTCGTTCGGTCGTACGATGCTGAGATCCTGGTCGCCGGTGGCGCTCGAGATATCGAGGGCCTGCGGCGTCTGCGCGACACCGGCGTCGCCGGCGTCATCCTCGGGGAGGCCCTCCTCTCCGGGGCCATCGACTATCCCGCAGCCCTGGAGGCCGCCGCATGATCCACCCAGACACGACCGAGCACGACCGTGCCTGAGTCGAAACGAGGCAAGCGCCGTCGCGGTTCGCAGCAGAACCGCCAGTCGAGTTCGTCGAAGCCGGCAGCGACCAGTCCGGTTGATCGCGGTGGGCACGTGACGACGGGGCCGGCTGGGATCCCGAACCTCGTCTGGATCGCCGGGGCCGCGATCGTCGTGGTCGTCCTGATCTCCGGGTTCGTCCTGCTGCGCCCGACCGGGAACGGGGCCGGGCCCGGCGCGTCCGCATCGCCCGCGGGATCCGCTTCGCCGGGCGCAAGCTCGGCCGCGCCGGTCGCCGGTACCTGCCCGTCGAGCCAGCCGGATCCGCTCGCTGCCGGACAGACCCGGACCGTGACCCTCACGACACCGCTGGGTGACATCGCGATCAAGGTCGAAGCCGATCTGTCGCCGATCGCAGCCGGGAACTTCGTCGCCCTCGCCTCCTGCGGCTATTACGACGGCACGCCGTTCCACCGAACGGCGGCACTTCCGGACGGGACACCGTTCGTGATCCAGGGCGGTGACCCGACCGGCACTGGGACCGGTGGCCCCGGCTACACGATCAAGGACGAGCCGGTGACGACGCCGTACGTGCGAGGTACCGTTGCGATGGCGAGCACCCCGGCGCCGGACAGCGTCGGTTCCCAGTTCTTCATCGTCCTCGACGACAAGGATGGCGATATCCTCGGTTCCGCCAACACGTACCAGATCATCGGCTCGGTCACCTCCGGGATGGACACCGCCGACGCCATCTTCGCGGCGTCCGGCGGGATCGAATTGCCGGCCGATCCGGTGCGGATCACGACCGCGACGGTCGCCAACCCCTGACACAAGGAGTCACGCCCATGACCAGCGCAACCATCGCGACCGACCTCGGGACGATCGAGGTCGACCTGTTCGACGAGAGTGCTCCGAAGGCGACAGCGAACTTCGTCAAGCTCGCCGAATCCGGCTTCTACGACGACGTCGTGTTCCATCGGGTCATCCCGGGCTTCGTCGCCCAGGGCGGCGACGGCCAGTTCGGCAAGAAGTCGGACCTCCAGCGCGGACGCGTCGGCACCGGTGGACCCGGGTACAAGTTCGAGGACGAGCCGGTCCAGGGCGATTACGTGCGGGGCTCCCTGGCGATGGCCAATTCCGGGCCGAACACGAACGGCAGCCAGTTCTTCATCTGCCACCAGGACCTGACCGGGAAACTGCCGAAGAACTACACCCTGTTCGGCCTGGTGACGAGCGGGATGGACGTCGTCGATGCGATCGTCGGCGCGCCGCGGGACGGCCGGGACCTGCCCGATCAACCGGTCGCGATGACCTCGGTCACGATCCATCACGCCGAAGGTTAAGGAATTTACACACGATCACGTGTCAAAACCCTTGGAAACGGCCCCGCGACCGGATACGATGTCGTAGCTGCTCAGTCAGCGCTGCCCCAGCGGCAAGATCATGGGTAGGTAGGGTCAGGGTAGTCGGTGTAGCCGACGTGATAGATGCTCTTGACGCGTGGCAGAAGCGGTCGTTAACGCGAGCGCCTTCACCGGGACAGCTTCGAGGCGGCTCCTTCGGGAGCCGCCTCGACGTATGTCTGGCGTCATCTGCTGATCGTGGCCGGCACCGGCCTGCGCGGCCCGGTCAGGGCTGATCGCCCGAGCCGAACCCGGCTTTACCTGGCAGGATCCTCACCCCCGGATCGTTATGACGAGTCGTGGCCGCGATCCCGCCCCCTCGACCGGCGATCCGGCCATCTGGCCGGCAACTCCACGAGGGCTCCGTACCTGACCGCCGACCCGAACATGGCGAATCAGGCTCCTTTCGGGCATAGCGGTCCACCGGTGAGAATCTTGCCGATTCGTCGGGTCGCCATGTGGCCCAGCACGTGGCTGCGGTCATCCCCGATGCCCCGGAGCGGAGCCTCCGAGAGCCGGGGTGATGGATCCGGACATCATCGAGCGCCATCAGGGACGCGATCGAGCCAGGTCGGCCGAGGGTCTGCGCGACACCTGAGACGCTCACGCCCGGGCATTGCCTCTATCATGGGCGTCCGCGCGCCTGTAGCTCAGTGGATAGAGCGTTGGGTTCCGGACCCAAAGGTCGCAGGTTCGAGTCCTGTCGGGCGCGCCATTGTCATGAGTCGCGACATGTGAGTCACATGAGTCGGGACATCCGAGTCACTGTGATCCTCCTGTCGCCTGAGACCCCGGCCAACGGCCGGGGTCTCGTCGTGTGTTGCGCCAGTAACCCTTGGCGGGCTCGATGCGGTGGGTCGAGAGGATCTCGCCGGTATCGAGCGCGACGACCGTGACCTCGGCCTCGTCGACGATGGCCAGGACGCGCCGATGGGCGAATGCCGCCCCGACCTTGAGGTGGTACAGGCGACCGGCCCGGCGCAGGGTGATGGCCCCCTTCTTGTCGGCGACGTCGTAGCGCAGGCGGAAGTGGCCGGGTGCGCCGCGACCGGCGGGATACGCCTTGGGCGTCGCCCGGTAGGCCTCGCCCGGGGTGACCCGCCCGGTCGCGCGGTGCGGCCGGTGTTCGTCGTAGGCGAGCCGGAAGGCATCGAGCTGGCGCTGGAGCTCGGCGATCGTGCGTGCGGGCGGCTGCTGCCCGAGCCAGCGCTTCAAGGTCTGGTGGAAGCGCTCGATCTTGCCCTGGGTCTGGGGATGGCCGGGTGCCCCGTTCTTCTGGCGGATGCCGAGGTAGGCGAGCAGGTACTCGAAGCCGTTGCGACCGCCGGTGAAGCGAGATGTATACACGGCGCCGTTGTCGGTGAGCGTGGCGGCCGGCCAGCCGTGCGCATCGCCGGCCGCGCTGAAGGTGGCCACCACGTCGTCGCCGGTGACCCGCCGGAACACCGTGCAGGCGAGCAGATAGCGGGAGTGGTCGTCGAGCCAGCTGATGATCTCGACCTCGCTGCCATCGGCCAGCCGCCAGTGGGTGAAGTCGGACTGCCACAGCTCGTTGGGCAACGACGCCTCGAACCGGATCCACGAGCTGCGCGGGCGCTTGCGCGGTTCGGGCACGATGAGACCCGCCGCGTGGAGGATCCGCCGGATGGTCGAGGTCGACGGGGCCGGCCGCCCCACGCGCTCCAGGTGCCAGGCGATCGTGACCGGCCCCGCGTCAAGCCCGTGGGCGATCAGCTCCCGGCGGAGGGCGACGATCCGGTCGCGGGTCGCGTCGGGCGTGTGGCCCGGGTTGGACAGGGGTCGGCGGGAACGTGGCTCGAGGGCCTCGAGCCCACCGTCGCGGTAGCGGCGGACCAAGCGCGTGAGCTGCTGCCGGCTGATCCCGTACGCGGCTGCCGCGGCGGTGACAGACAGCTGTGATGAGACGACCTTGAGGACGGCCACCCGATGTTTCGACATGCGACTGACTGTCACGCATGTCGCGACTCATCAGACTCGCATCATCTGACGCCTATGTCGTGAACTCAGACACTGTCGGGCGCGCCATAACAGCATCCGGCAGCGCGAGCGCCAGGCCATGCCGATAGGCGGCCGGTGTGAGGCGGACACTGACGAAGCGTGGCCCCTCGACCACGATGCGCTCGTAGACGGCGTGGATCACGTCTGACTGCTCCTCCGCTAGATCGGTTTGCTGCCAAGTCTCGGCGAGCGCGTCGAGCCACTCGAGCGCCTGCTGGGCAGGAAGGTCGTGGGCTCGTTGCGTCTCGATCGCGTCGACCTCCTCTGGGCCGGCCGCTTCGCAAAGGCCGCCCACCGCGTCCCGGTCGTCATGCTGCCGCGGCGGGCAGTCAAGCTCGCCCTGTGCGGTGACTCCCGGGCCAAGGACGCGAACATCCGCCAGGCGCTCCTCGAGCGCTTCGGCGGCTCGGCGGCGATGGGCCGGAAGGCCGCCCCTGGCCCGCTGTACGGGATCGCCCGGGACGTCTGGTCGGCGCTGGCGATCGCTGTCACCTACACGATCCAGAGCGCGAACTGACCTCCCGATGAGCGAGCAGGGGCGGCCGGTGGAGCGTGATCCGCTCGTCGCCGCCCTCGCTCGCTACGTCGAGGCCGTCCGGAGCAGATGCGGCGGGAACGCTGCCCCTGCATCCGTCGTCCACGAGAGCGACAATCACGGCGATGGCGTCCCGATGGACACCGAGAAGACGTGCGTCACAACGCTCGTGTAGAGGCGCGACGATGGGCCAGCTCGCACAAGGCAGACCGCCTGAGGTTGTCGTGAAGACGTATGGGCGCGGCAGTCTGCTTGGGCTGCTCAGCATCCCGTTCGCGTTCCTCATGGCCTCCCGGGGCATGAACGGCTGGCAGCAATCGGCAGCGCGGGACATGGAGGATGACGCCGTCGCGATGGCCAGGCAGGGCTACCGGGTCGTGGCCTCCGGCGAGTTCGGCATCCCCCTGCTCGGCATCACCCACTACAAGGTGACCTACCAGCTGGTCGAGCAGGCGTGACCCCGGCTCCGAGCGTGACGACGCGGCATTCCAGCGTGTCCGGCGGTGCGGTGGCGCGGCTTGGTATCTCGTGGCCCGTGCTCCTGGTCGCCGGGCTCATGTTCGCGGTCCTGCTGGCCGTGTCGGGGCAGTACGGCTTCCACGGCGACGAGATGTACTTCGTCGTGGCTGGACAGCACCCCGCCTTCGGCTACGTCGACCAGCCGCCGCTGACGCCACTGCTGTCCGCCGCGTCCGTAGTCGTGCTTGGCGTCTCGCCGACGGCCGTGCGGGTGCTGCCCGCCCTCGAGGTGGCGCTGGTCGTGGTCCTGATCGCGCTGATGGTGCGCGACCTCGGCGGATCGCGCCGTGCGCAGGTCCTGGCCGCGATCGTGGCCGCGCTTTCCGGCTACCTCGGGGCTGGACATCTCGATACGACGACGGAGCCGGACCTGCTCGCCTGGGCGATCGTGCTGTGGCTGCTGGTGAGGCTCCTCGCTGGCGGCGACCGGCGCCTCTGGCTTGGCGTTGGAGTGACGACCGGGATCGGCTTGGAGAACAAGGACACGCTCCTGTTCCTGGGCGCGGGGCTGGCGGTGGGACTCGTCCTAGCTCGGCGCTGGGACGTCGTGCGCTCGCTGTGGGCGTGGAGCGCGATCGGGATCGCGCTCCTGCTCTGGGCGCCGAACCTCGCCTGGCAGGCGGCGAACGGCTGGCCCCAGCTCACGATGGCCTCGCAGATCTCCGGGTATGCGGCCGACAACCGCGCGCAGGTCGTGCCCCTGCTGTGGCTGTTCACCGGGCCGCTCCTGTTCCCGGTAAGCGCCGCCGGACTCGCGTGGCTGCTCGTCGCGAAAGCGGCCGTGCCCTGGCGCGCCATCGGGACCGTCAGCATCGTCGCGCTCATCCTCGTTTTCGTGATTGGCGGCAAGGCCTACTACGCGATCGGGACGGTTTCGGTGTGCATGGCCGCGGGTGGCGTCGTGATCGATCGCTGGCTGGCCCGCGGGCACGCCGGCCTGAAGCTCTTCGGCTTCGCCGTCGCCGCCGTTCTGTCCACCTCGTTGATCGCGCTGCTCACCCTGCCGATCCTGCCGCTCGCCACCTACGCCAGCACGTCCCTTCCCGCCACTGTCCAGGACACTGCGAACCAAGTCGGCTGGCCGCAGTTCGTCTCGACGGTGGAGCAGGTGGTGGCGTCCTTGCCCGAGGACGAGCGCGCTCGTGCCGTCATCCTGACGAACGACTACAGCGAGGCAAGCCCGCTGATCCTGCTGGGTGCCGGACTACCGCCGGTCTACTCGGGCCACAACAGCTACTGGTCGTGGGGGCCGCCGCCGGACGATCGGACGGTCGTCATCCACGTCGGCGACTGGCGACCGGTGGACTACGCCGACTACTTCACCGGTTGCCAGGACGTCGCAACGATCAACAACGGGCTCGGGATCGAGAACGGCGAGCAGGGGGTGCCCGTCTCGGTGTGCACCGGGCTGCGTCAGCCATGGTCCGTGATGTGGCCGGCGCTCCGGACGATCAGCTGACGCCTGTCCCTCGGCCGAGTTGCTGCGCGGCAGATCAGGGGAAGGACGCGCCCCGGCGGCTCGAGGCTCACCACGACGAGCCAGCCCTCCGCCCGTCCCCGGTAGATCAGCTGCTCGGTGCTGAGACGCGATCGCGCCCGCAGGTCGGCGAGGATGCTTCTATGTCTGTCAAGCGGCCTCTGCCGAGTGCTCCAGGAGCTTGAACAGGCGCCTCGCGGCGAACCGCTTGAGGCAGCGCTTGACCTCCCGAGGGGTCTTGCCCTCGGCCAGCCGGCGAGCGGCGTAGGCACGCGTCTCGGGGTCGTGCTGGAGCCGCGACAGCACGATCGTGTGGAGCGCCCGGTTGAGCTGACGGTCGCCGGCGCGGTTGAGGCGGTGGCGAACGGTCTGGCCCGATGAGGCCGGGATCGGGGCCACGCCGCCGAGGTTGGCGAATGCGGCCTCGCTCCGGATGCGTCCCGCATGCGACCAGGCGTTGAGCAGCCGGGCAGCGCTCAGCACGCCGACGCCCGGCTCGTCGAGCAGGCCCGGGGCGACCCGCTCGACGATGAGCTCGAGGGCCGACTCGAGATCGGCGGCCTCAGCCTCGCAGGCGAGGGCCCGGCGAGCCGTCGAGCGCAGCGCCGTGATCGTCGCCCGGTGCTCGACCGACTGGCTGGGACCGGTCCGGAGTCGGGCGCAGCGGGCGAGGAGCTCGTCGGTCGTGAGCTTCCGGAGCTGGTTGCGGATCCCCTCGGGCGCGTTGACGACGAGCCCGTGGAGATGGGCGATCGCCCGTGTCCGGGTGAGGACCGCGCCCTCGCGGGTGCACAGGAGGACCCGGATCGCCTCCCGGTCGCCGCGCCGGCGGGGCTGCGCCAGGTGCTCGCGGCTCAGCGCCTCGCGGGCTGCCCGCAGCGCGTCGAGCTCGTCGGACTTCGCGCCGTTGCGACGGGCCGGCCGGGCCGGGCGATCGATCTCGACGACCCACTCGCCCTGCTCGAGCAGGTACGTCGTCAGGCCGGAGCCATAGCTGCCGGAGCCCTCGATCGCCCAGACCCGACGTCCCGGCGCCTGCTCGCGGGCGAAGGCGAGCACGCGCTTCGCGCCGAAGGCATCGGTCGGGATCGTCACGTCGGCGACGAGGCCGCCGGTCGGCGTCACGACCGCGGCGGTGTGAGAGTGCTTGTGGGTGTCGACCCCGATGACAGCGTCGACCTGGTCTGCGAGCATCGACATGGTTGCCCTCCTGCTTGGTGGGTGGCCAAGATCGGCGCCGGGCTGGGCTGGATCACCGTGCAGGCAGGACTGTGATGGGTCACACCCTGGACAGGGTGGACAGGCTTCTGATCAGGCCAACGCCGCGGCGTCCCAGGCCGGCGCCGACAGCGGACGGGCAGACATATCTTTCGCCAGGGCACGCCCGGCTCGTCGCCAGGCGGCCAGTGACGCTTTGGGGTCATGCCCGCCGCTGCCGGCACCAGTCTGGGCTCCCGGCCCAGCCGGGGACCGGGCGTGCAGTCTCACAGTGCCGCTTCGCGGTATTCGGTCGGACGCCGACATGGGCCGCTGCCTCCGCGACGGAGCCGCCGGGCGCAACGAAGGCGGCGAGGACGTCGACCTGGCGGGCCGTCGGCGTCCGGGGGAGGGAGCCGCGCAGGTACCCGTCCTTCACGACGCCGGGCTTACCCGGCTCCGCGTGATGAGCCCCAAGATCACTGCGGTGACGGCGAGGATCGCGCCGATCTGGTCGGGTGCGAGGCTCAGGCCGAACGCCACGACCAGGGCGATTACGGCCCGGACGAGCGAGAGGAAGAGCGCCGGCTCCCGTCCGAGGATCGTGCCGGGCTGGGTGTCCATCGCTCCTCCGCTCACTTCACGCGGACGATGTCGCCGGGGTGGATGAGCCGGGGGGTGGCGCGGTACTTCGCGTTGTCGGGGAAGGCGAGCGGGGCTTTGAGCGTGAGCCCGTGCGCGGCAGCGATCTCGCTCAGCGTGTCGCCCATCTTCACGGTGACCGTCACGATCGGCGGCCGCAGGATGGCGTTCGCCCGGGCGATGACGCGCTTGATCCGCTGCTCCCGCGTCTTCGGCGGCCACGGGTCGCTGCGGCGGCTCACGCTGTTGATGTCGGCGTGCACGACCACCGTGCTCCGGTTGACCGGCACTCCGGTCGCCTTGTGTGCCGCGGCGACGAGCTGGGCCACGGACTCGAATTGAGCGTCCGTGTACGGCTCCGCTCCGGCACCCGAGCACTCGATCGAGACTCGTACACCCACTCGTTCACGTTCACGCCCGAGGCGACCGCGGCGGCGATCGTGGGGAGCTTGGTGTGGGATGTGCGACGTCACCCTGGCTCCAGGCTGCGTACTAGGCGGGGTCGATGGCGCGGACGATCGTGCCGTCACGATCGATGTAGGCCGTGGCGGAGGGCCCCGAGGAGCCGGCCCTGTTGGCGTAGGTGCGCTCCTGGATCGCGGTCGCCTTGGCGTTGGCGGTCTGGTGGAGGCAGGCGAGGATCGTCAGCTTCCGGCGCCGTCGCGCGCCGCGGGTCGGGTAGCCGTAGGCCTTGTTGGTCAGCAGACGGGTGATCGTGGTCATTTCACACCCCTCCAGAGCGAGCCGGCCTCGAGCCCCAGGAGCGCGAGGATGGCGCCCAGGAGGGGGAGAGCGTGCCAGGGCTGACGTCGTAGTCGGGGACGGCGACGTCAAGGACAAGGAGGACGACCAGGACGAACGTGAGCGCGGCAACTGCCCGTCGTTCTCCGAGGGGATGCTCGGCTACCCCTGGCGCTTCGCCACGCCGGCCCGAACGATGGCCTCGACCGCCGCCGTGTCGAACGCGTCGCCCTCATACCAGTCGATGCCGCGCCGCCGGCTGCTGTCGGGGTACGCGTTGAAGAGGTGCAGCGGGTCGGGCAGAGCCGCGCCGTCACTCATCGTGAGGCGGACACGCTCCTTGAGGACATTGACGTGGCACACGATGCCGTCGTGCTCGAAGCAGGGCGTCCCCGGGAGCTTTGCGGAGACCCACTTCCACGTCTCGACGACTTCGGGATCTGCGGCATGGATCGCCGCGCGCAGTCGACCCACCATCTCGCCCTTCCAGCCAGGGTTCGAGGCGATGAGCGCGTCCAGGTGCGGGTTTCGACTCGCCATGCTCACTCAGTATGTGGGAACGTCAGCGGCGGGCAAATTCCTATTCGGTCGATTGGGCAAGGTTGTCGGGCTCAGGCACGGTGGCCGGAAATCTAGACCAGCGGACCCTCGTGTACGTCGCCGACGCTCACGCGCCGGCTCGCGGCAACCTCAGCCAGCGGCCTTCTTCACGAGTGCGGTGATCCTTGCCTCGTCGGCAGGGGTCATCTCCGGCAGCGCGTACACGATCGGCCACATCGAGCCGTCGTCAAGGTGGGCCTTGTCGCTGAAGCCCACGATCGCGTACCTCGCCTTGAACTTTGCACGCTCCTGGAAGTAGCAGATGAGGTTGCCGTCCCGGTAGTACGCGGGGCTCCCGTACCAAGTCCTGCACGTGAGCTCTGGCGCGGCGGCCTTGATGAGCGCGTGGAGTCGCTCGGCCATGGAGTGATCCGGCTCATCCAGCTGGGCGATCTTGGCCAGCACCTCAGCCTCGCCGTTGGCCTCGTCCTTCTTGCCGCCCCTGCCGGGGCGCGCGGGCCGACTCCGGTCTCGGCGGTACTCCTGGATCGCCGCCCGCTCTTCATCGGTCCACGTCTCCTCCGACTTGGGCGCGCCCGGGCGCCTCGTAGTCGTCTTCTCGTCCGTCATGGTGTCTCCTCTCTGCATGGGTCGATCACATCCCCTGAAGGCGGTCTCAATGTTCGTCGACGCAGACGCTGGTCCGCTCGATCTCCATCGTGCGGCGACTCATACCGTGTGGTGCCGGGCCGTGCCTCGGCAACTATCAAGACGGGACCGGGGGCCGGCCCGTGACAGCTGGTCAGCTCCGCCGCAGGCGGATCAGGCGCGCGTCGAGGTGACGGAGCTTCTCTGGGTTGCTGATCGCCCGGACGGCGATGATCTGCCCGCCGGCAATGTCGAGCGCGATGACGGCCACCGCCCGCGCCTCTGAATCGAGGAACACCACCCCCGGTTGGCCGTTGACCTCGGCGAACCGCTGCTCGACGGCCCCCAGGGCCGCCGGGCGGTAGCCGCTGAAGATCCGTGTGACGCTCTCACGCCCGTAGATCGGTTGCGGGAACGCCGGCCCCCGGCCGCCGCCGTCGGTGTAGAGGACGACGTCGGCCGCCAGCAGGTCCACGAGCCCGTCCGTCCCTCCGGCACTGACCGCCTCGAAGAATTGCCGGGCCAGCGCCTCGCGACGCTCCCGGGAGGCCTCGAACCGCGGCCTCCCGTCCTGGACGTGCCGGCGGGCGCGCACCGCGATCTGGCGGCAGTTGTCCTCGGACTTCCCGACGATGTCCGCGATCTCGTCGAACCCGAAGTCGAACACATCGCGGAGCAGGAACACCGCCCGCTCGACGGGGCTGAGACGCTCGAGCAGGACCAGGAACGCCATCGAGAGCGCCTCCGCGGTCTCGACCTGCCGGGCCGCGTCCGGCGCCGGGTCGGTCAGCAGCGGCTCCGGGAGCCAGGTCCCGACGTAGGTCTCGCGGCGGACCCGTGCCGATCGGACGTGGTCGATCGCGAGGCGGGTCACGACGGTCGAGAGCCAGGCCTTCGGGGATTCGATGTCCGCGCCCTCCGCGCCGGCGCGATGGAATTGCAGGAACGCCTCCTGGACGATGTCCTCCGCCTCGCCCACCGCGCCAACCACCCCGTACGCGATCGATATGAGCAACGGTCGCAGCGTGGCGTAGACGGCGCGGCGATCGTCGGGGTCTGGAGGGACCTGGCTCATGTCGGCGCTGGTGCGGTCGAGGTTGTCCTTGGCATCCCGGAGCTCATGCTACCGCTCGAGGTAGGTCGCGTCCTCGGCGACCCGGGCTGGTTGACAATCGCATACCGCCATCTAACAATAGACTGCCACTCAGTATTCCCGACACGGCCATGGGAGGTGCAGCACAGATGCAGGAACTGATGGTGGACTTCATCACGTCGCTGGATGGATACGGCGCGGCGGAGGGCTGGCCGGGATGGTGGGGCCTCCAGGGTCCCGAGTACCTCGCCTGGCTCGCCGAGCAGCCGCGGGACTACAGGACCCTGATGGGGGCGACGACCTACCGACTGATGTCGGGGTTCGCGGAGCAGCCGGAGGCATCCGGGATCGACCCCGAGAGCGACGAGGCTGCCAGCATCGGGGAGTTCGCGACCGCCCCCAAGGTCGTGTTCTCGTCGACCCTGCAGGAGCCCCTCACCACGCCCAATACCCGGCTGATCCGTGGTGACCCGGTCGAGAGCGTGCGCGCCATGAAGCGGGACGACTCGATGGCGCTCCACACCCTCGGCAGCCTCACCCTGTGCCGGTCGCTGCTCGAGGCCGGCTTGGTCGACCGCTTCCGGGTCGTCGTGTTCCCCGTGATCACCGGGCGAACGGGGACCGACCGGATCTACGACGGCTACCCGGACGTCGCCCTCGAGATGGTTGCCAGTCGGACGTTCGACGGCCGCATCCAGCTGCTGGAATACGTGCCGACGGTCCTGTCCGGCCCATCCGCCGGACAGCCAACCACCTGACGGACGGCCGGTAGCCCGTGAGCCCCACGTCGGGCGAGGGCTAGCCGGCCAGAACGAGAGGAGCACGAGCAGTGTCACTCGCACGCGTCCAGTTCTTCTCAGTCTCGCTCGACGGTTTCGGCACCGGCGATGGCCTGAGCCTCGAAGAGCCGTTCGGCCATGCCGGTGAACGGCTGCACGAGTGGATGTTCGTCACCCGATGGTGGCAGGAGATGGTCGGGGAATCGGGCGGCAGCGGTGGGATCGATGACGCCTTCCTGCGGCTGCACGCTCCGGGGGTGGGTGCCGAGATCATGGGTGCCGGCAAGTTCGGCTACCCCGGCTGGCACGAGGACCCTGGGTGGAAGGGCTGGTGGGGCCCGAACCCGCCGTTCCACACGCCCGTATTCGTTCTCACCCACCACCCGATCCCATCGATCGAGATGGAAGGTGGCACAACCTTCCACTTCGTGGACGCCTCGCCTGCCGAGGCACTCGAGACAGCTCGGCGGGCCGCGAACGGCCAGGACGTCCGCATCGGCGGCGGGCCTACCACGATCCGCGAGTTCCTGGCATCTGGGCTCATCGACCATATGCACATCGTGGTGGTCCCGATCCTGCTCGGCCGGGGCGTCCGCCTCTGGGACGGGCTGGAGAACCTCGAGAACGACTTTGCGATCGAGACCACCGCTTCGCCCAGCGGCGTCGTGCACGTGATGTTCAGTCGCCGAGGGGCCTGAGTCGCCGCCACGGCGGCAGCCGATGTCGCACGCGATCGCACCGGTATGAACGTCAGGCTCGCCAGGGACCATGCGGCCATCTCAAATTGCAGATTCACGGCCGCTCCTCAAGAGTCACTCCGCTCGACGGCAACTTTCGACCCTGGGGTACCGGTCGCCTGGCCGGGCCGGCGGAGCCTTGACGCCGCATCACGGAGGGCGAGGAGCTCCGATCGGCGCAATTGAAGCAACTCCGGAGGCGGGTCCTGCATCCGCACGCGCAACTCATCGCGGAGTCGGGTCCCCTGTTCGGTGAGCACGACCAACCTAACCCGTCGATCGTGCGGATCCGCTCGCCGCTCCGCGAGTCCCTTCGCTTCGAGCCGGTCCACGGCCCACGTCGCCGTCGACGCATCGCAGCCCCACTCGCCCGCGAGCGAGCGCATCGGGCGACCGATCGCCGGATCCAGGCTGGCCAGCGCCCGCCCGTCGTTCGGGGTCAACCCGAGCTCACCGAAGATCCGCGAGCGACGCGGACCGGTATCGGCGATGAAGGCAATGATTGGCAGCCACGCCTCAACCGCGAGTTCCGCCTTGGACAGATCCCCCGCCGATCCGCGTCCCTTGGTTCGCCCCGAGCTCATGGGGGCATGATATCAGTTGAGTAGTCCGATGATTGGACAGATCAAAGCATCAGTGGCAGAGTAGTGCGCCCGCGGCGAGTCACGCCGCACAACCCTTCGAGAGGCTGGACATGACACTCGAAGTGTGGCTCCACCTGGGCCATGTCGTCGGCGCGATCGCATGGCTCGGTGGTGGCTTGACCCTGTTCGTGCTCGGCCTCCGTGCCCGATCAGGCGACGACCCGATGGCGATCGCCGAGTTCGGGCGACTCCTCGCCTATGTCGGACCGCGCGTCCTCGTGCCAGGCGTATTGGCCGTGCTGGTGTTCGGCACCCTGATGGTGCTGACCGGCGATGGCTGGGACTTCTCGCAGACGTGGATCCTGATCGGCATCGGCCTGTTCGCGGCGGCGTTCCTCATCGGCGTCGGCTATCTCAGTCGTTTGGGGATCCGGCTTGGGCGGGTCGAGAAGGAGAGCACCGGTCCGATCGAGCAGCACGCGCTTGTCGCTCGTTGGCTCGCGGGCTACGGAGTGGTCCTCGTCATCCTGGCCGTCGCGGTCTGGGACATGGTCGCCAAGCCCGGCATCTGAGTCCTGCTCGGCAGGCAACGGGTACACCGACGGAGGAGAAGATGAAGCTGGGCCTGCACATCCCAGAGGCGACGTGGCAGGGTCGCGCCGCTCCACGTGGGCATTCACTAGTGAGCCTTGATCGACGGGTAGCCCTGATGCGGCTCGAATAGCGAACGCCAAGGAGGCTGACCATGACCACTGCCGAGCCCCGAGCGACGGCCTCGATTGCGACGAACGGCGAGGCCGCGACAACTCCATGGGAGGACGCGCAGGCTCGACTTGCGCTCGTCGGCACCTACTGGCTGTCCACGATCGAGCCCGATGGCCGGCCGCACGTCATGCCCTTGTTCGCAGTATGCGAGGACGACGTGGTTTACACGACCGCTGGGCCGAAGTCTCGAAAGGCGTGGAACCTCGCGCGCGACCCTCGCTGCGTGATTGCGACGTCAGCTGACGGGCTGGATATCGTGGTCGAGGGAGTCGCCACGCTGGTCCGTGACGGGGACACGCTGAGGCACGTCGCAACCCTGTATGCCGCGAAGTACGGGTGGGAGATCCGTCCAGTCGATGGGCGTTACTTCGCCGACTATGGCGCGCCCTCAGCAGGCCCACCGCCGTACGAGCTCTATGAGATCCGGGCTACGTTGGCCTATGGTCTTGCCACGTCAGAGCCATACGGCGCGACCCGATGGCGCTGGTAGTCGGCCAACACGGGTCGCCTTGGGAATGCGCGGGATCGGCTTCGCCGTCCTGCCTCTGCGCCCGCCACTCGATGGCCGTGTTCCGCAACTTGCGCGCTCGCGGTTCGACTAGGACGCAGCCGACCTCACGGCGCTCAGCTTCGATCGCGCTCGCGGCCATTGGATGCGCCCATCGATATCGCCGCCCTGGGGCCAGGGTAAGGGTGGCGTCGATTCGAACGCGGGCCGATTGCCGGCGGTGATGCGTCGATCGGGGCAAGATGGGCTCGTGATCGGAACCTCCGGGCACGGCATGGCCCCGACCATACCCAGACCGGCGCCCTCTCCTATCCGGATCTGGCTCACCCGATCGAAGTGCACCGGTCCATCGTCGAGAGGAGGCGGAAGTGGGCAGAGTCCTCGTAATGAACCAGATCACCTTGGACGGAGTCATGCAGGGACCAGCGCGAACCGACGAGGACACTCGAGGCGGGTTCATCCATAGCGGATGGGGCACTCGGTCCACGCAGTCACCGGAGGAATTGACCAGCGCGATGAGTGAGCGCATGGCTGCGGGTGGCGGCTTGAGCGGGTGGCTGTTCGGCCGCTGGACGTACGAAGATCTCCTGGCCGCGTGGAACGCCCGAGGCGGCCCGTTCAAGGACGCGCTGAACAGCGCAGCCAAGTACGTCGCGTCAACGACGCTCAAGGAACCGTTGCGATGGCCGAATTCGACATTGCTCAACGGCGACGTCGTCGAGGCCGTGTCTAAGCTCAAGGCACAATCCGATGGCGTGCTGGCAATCATGGGGAGCGGTGTCCTGATTCGCTCGCTAATGGCTGCCTACCTGATCGACGAGTACCTTTTGATGATCCACCCGCTCGTGCTCGGCAGTGGACGGCGCCTGTTCCCGGAGGGCATGGACACGACACTCCGTCTTGCCCAAGGGCGCATCGCGTCGGGCGGCGTGGTGATCGCCAGCTATGAGCCCGCGAGGAGCTAAGGCGAAGGAAAGGAGCGACCAGATGGGCATCGACGAGAACAAGGCTGTCGTCCGACGGTTCGTGGACCAGGTATTCCAGAACGGGAGTTTCGATGCCGTCGACGAGCTCGTGGCCGAGGACTTCGTGCCCCATACGTGGCCTTCGACTGGCAACGGCCGAGAGGACCTCAAGAAGGCGATGGAACGCGTCTCGAAGGGCCTGACCGATGCGGCGTTCACGATCGACGACCTGATCGCGGAGGGCGATCAAGTCGTCGCCCGGCTCACCGCTAGCGCAACCCAGACCGGCGAACTCATGGGTATGCCGTCGACTGGAAAGCGCTACACGATCCCCGAGATCCACATCTTCCGTGTCCGCGACGGCCGGATCGTCGAGCACTGGCACCAGTTCGATCAGCTCGGGATGATGCGGCAGCTGGGGGCCATGCCAGGGCCATCATGACCGCCGGCGCCCTTGACAAACGCCTGAGCAGGCGACAGCGCGGGCCAGCGTCGCTTCCGGGCACGTCGAGCGAGGGTGGGGCGACGATCTCACCTGCCGGCGGTCATCGGCGAGACGCCTACAACGGCTCCATCGTCTACGACTGATCGCGTATGCGCTGCACGGGCAGGGGGTCAGAATTGCGTTACGAGCCCGGACTCAAGATCGTGCCGATGCTGTCGCTGCGCGACGCGTCGCTTGCCAGCGCGTTCTACCAACAGGCGTTCGGGGCGCAGGAGCTCTCCCGGGTGGTCAGCCGGGGGGAAGCATCGTTATCCTCCTCGCGATCGGCGGTGCGGAATTCGGTGTCGTGGACGAGGCGCCTCGGGTGGGCAACGTGAGCCCAGCGACGCTGGGTGGCACGACCGTGCGGATCAGCCTGTACGTACCAGATCCTGACGTTGTGGCCCAGCGCGCCGTCGACGCTGGCGCCAAGCTGATCTTCCCGGTCCAGGATCAGCCATACGGGATGCGGCAGGGGCGCGTCGAGGACCCGTTCGGACATCATTGGCTCATTGGACGACCGCTCGTGGGATCGCCCAAGGCAGGCTTGTTGCATTTTCCGGTTCGAGCCGTCCTGCGAGCCCGCCGCTAGTTGTCTGCCTGTGCTGTTCCTCCTGCCGCGGCGCGAGGATCCACACAACCTGTGCGGTCGTCCTGCGCTCATTTCGAGATGCCGGCCAGAAGAACATCGAGCGTGGCATCCAGGTCGGACCCAAATCCACCTGTCGCTTCCTCGCGCGATGCCCATCGGTAAAGCACCCCGAGGTAGGCGTCGAACAGGACGAGCCCGGCTCTGTCGGCGTCGATTCGGAGGTCCACATCTCCCCGTTCTTGCCCTGCCCGGATCGTGTTTGCGAACATCCGTGACGTGTCGGAATCGGGGGCCAGAAGCGGGCCTCCCGCCTGCAGCCAGGCTCGGGCCATCGCGCGTCCCGTTCGTGGGTCCTGGTCGAACATCTGCGAGATCGCCCTGAGCGCCAGGGCCAGTCGGCGCGAGGTCGGGATCGGATCCGATTCGCGTTCGGACAGGCGGCGGGCCAGCTCGGCCCGTCGAGCCTCGAACCAGGCGAGGACGAGGTCCGACTTGCGAGGAAAGAAGTTGAATACCGTGGCGCGCGAGACGTCGGTCGACTCCGCGATCTCTTCCATCGTCGTCGCGTTGTAGCCCTGCGCCGCGAACAGGGCTACCGCTCCGTCGAGGATTCGTTGCCACGCCTCACGTTTCTTCCGCTCACGACGACCCGGGCCGCCTGACAATCGTAGACCTCCGTATAACGATGGACTGCCTCTCAGCATAGCGTGTCGGACCACGCTACGGGCCAGCGTCGTATCGCTCGAGGAGGGGACGAACCCCCGTGCAGCTACGGTCCTCGGCCTGCGGAGGCGTTCAAGCCCCAACTAAACATAAAATGGGTGCCGCCCGGGGCGACACCCATTCCGTGGTCGACCGGTGCGCTGGACCGTCAGAACAGCAGCAAGATCAGCGAGTGGTACGTGAGCCCCGTCGTTGCGCCGACCTCGCGATCCGTGCCGCCGCCTGCTGCGAGCTCGTAGACGCGGCGGACGAGCGCGAGTGAAGCCTCGTCGACCCGCCGGACCTTGTACGTCGCGCGGTGGTTGCCCTCGTAGTAGGCCTGGTAGAGGGCCATGCCGGTCGAGCCACCAAGTCGGGCTGCCAACCTCGGGTGCCGCGGTCACCGGAAGCTCCCGATGACGCCGGCCCGGGCGAGCTGCGCCGCTACCATGGGCCGATGACGATTCAGCGAATGGACAACGTGCTCATCGTGGTCGAGGACCTCGACGCGGCCATCGCGTTCTTCACCGATCTTGGTCTCGAGTTGGAGGGCCGATCGACCGTCGAAGGAGAGTCGGTCGACCGCCTCGTGGGGCTCGATGGCGTCAGAAGCGAGATCGCCATGATGCGGACCGCGGACGGTCAGGGCGTCGAGCTCGACAAGTTCCACTCGCCGCCAGCGGTTGTGGGCGCGCCAGCCGACGCGCCGGTCAACACGCTCGGCATCCGCCGCATCATGTTTGCCGTCGACGACCTCGAGGCCGTGCTTGCCCGCGTGCGCAGCCGGGGCGCAGAGCTCGTCGGTGAAGTCGTGCAATACGAAAACAGCTACCGGCTCTGCTACGTCCGCGGCCAGGAGGGCTTGATGGTCGCCCTGGCCCAGAAGCTGAGCTGACGGCACCGCGCCATCGACGCGCTCCGCCGTCTGGCGGCGGGTAGCGCCACGACGGCCACCTTGAGATGAGGGCCTCGCCTCGAGGTTGCCGACCGCGTGCCTACGCACCTCGGTCGATCAGGGCTCGCGGTCGTTGTCGAGCTTGTCGAGGAAGGCCAGCACGCGCTGCGTCAACAGTGTGGCTGCCCCTTCGTCGAAGTCGGGCAGGCTGCTGTCAGCGAACAGATGTCGATTCCCGGGATACAGGAACAGCTCCGCACCGTCGACCGTCCGGGCAAGCTCATGCGCCGCGGGGAGGTCTTCCATCGCCCACTCATCGCCTTCCATCAGGTGGATCTGGAGGCCGACTCCGTCCGGCCAGCGGCCGCCGAATTCAGTCGGCGGAAGGGCGGCCGAAAACAGCAAGGCACCCCGTGCCCCCGGACGGGTCTGGGCCAACTTCTGGGCCGGCATCACACCCATCGAGAAGCCCGCGTGGACGAGGTTCGGGCCGAGCGCGTCGGCGCTGGCGACTCCGAGGTCGAGGATGGCGTCGAACCCGACCGTCTTCGCGTAGGCAATGCCATCCTCCAGGGTTGGGAATGTCCGGCCCCCGAACAGATCGGGCGTGTGTACCGTGTGACCGGCACCGCGCAACTCATCGGCGAACGCAACGATCCCCCGGGTGAGCCCCTGGGCATGGTGGAACAACAGGATCTCGGCCATGGCTCTCGGCTCCTTCGGGCAGAGGTATTGATCCAATAATATGGAACAATCGGGAATGATAGTCTGATCGGCGATGGCCAGCAAGTCCTCGGTCCCCGACTACGACCTCGACGACACGATGGAGCTCACCTCATCTGTCCAGGTGCAGGCCATCGGTCGCAGACTCCGCACCACGATCCTGGCCCTGCTGCACGAGCGTGCGGCCACCGTGACCGAGCTGGCCATAGCCATGGGCCGGCCCAAGAGCACCGTCGCTTACCACGTCAACGTGCTTCTCGGAGCCGGTCTGGTCCGCGTGGTGAGGACTCGCCGGGTGCGAGCGATCGAGGAGCGATACTTCGGCCGCACCGCGAGGATGTTCTACGTTGGCGTTGGGCATAGCACTGGCGACGGGGAGCTGCCTTTGGACTTCAACGACTTCGATGTCGCGGCCAAGGAGTCCCAGCAGGCCTATCAGGCGCACCAATTGCGGTCGTTCATCCGCCACGCCCGGATATCGCCCGAGCGAGCAGCTGCGTTCTGGACGGAGGCCATGGCCCTGGTGGACGAGTTCGATCAACTTCCCCGGTCGGGGTCCATCGTCTACGGGTTCAGCGTCGGCATCTATCCGATTCCGGACTACCCTACGCTGCCCGACCCCGAGCGCTGACGACCCCGCTCATCAACCGGCCACACGGTGGACGGCGCGGACGTACCCGGCGGGGGACCCGGGAGTCGGTGTGGTTCGGACCAGCGCGCCGTCATGGCCTAAGGGTCGCGGCGGCAGGCTGCGGTTACTACTTGGTCGATTGGGCCATGTCCCCCGCGGCTGACGGGTCGGCGGTCCACCGGAGGATGTCACCGGGCTGGCAGTCGAGCACCCGGCACTTCGAGTCCAGGGTGGCGAACCTGATCGCTCGAGCGCGCCCGTTCTTCAAGACGGCGACGTTCGCGGGCGTGATGCCGACGGCGTTGGCGAAGTCGCCCACGGACATCTTTCGACGGGCGAGCATGACGTCGAGGTCGCGCAGGAGGAACCCCGCAGCTACCGGATGTTGCGGTTCACGCGGAACACATTGTCGGGGTCGTACCGGCGCTTCGCGGCCAGAAGGCGCAGGTAGTTCGAGCGGTATGAGTCGGCGGTGCGGGCGTCCGGCTCGTCGTCGGTTTGGAAGTTGACGTAATTCCCGCCGGTCGAGAACGGACGAAGCGCCTCCCACGCCGCGCGGACCCAGGCCTTGTTGTCGTCCGCAGGCAGCTCCGGCCGACCCATCGACTGGATGACGCAGGCAAACTCAGCCTCCCGATTCCCGACGGCGCCGTCATCCTCGGGGTACTCGTTGAGCGCGCCGGCGAGATGGAATAGCACGATCTGGTTCGCCGGCGCCTTCTGGTCAACGAACTGATCGTGGTACGTCTCGAGCAGATCGTCGCTGAGTCGCGGCACGAACTCCGACTTCCAGTAGTAGGACATCCCCTTCGGCTGGGTCGCGTCAAGGAGCGCCTGCTGCGCGACGTACTGCTTCCGCACGACCAAGTCGGCGAGCGGGCGGCCCACGCTGCGGAGGTCGGCCAGGTCAGATTCGGCTTCCGCGGCCGAGCCCGAGTGGCACACGACCACCGCGACGAGCGGCTTTCCGTGGGCCGATCCGGGCAGCCACGGAGCGGGCGGCGCGAGGCGTCGCAACGCGGCAAGGGTGAGCTTTCGAGAGGCGCGCTCGGTCGTCGTGCGGAAGACCTCCAGCACCGCCTCGGCTTCGTCGCCGGACCACGCGATCAGGCCTCCAGTGATCTCGGGGTCCACGTCGTGGAGGCGAAAGACGAACTCGGTTACGACGCCGAAGTTGCCGCCGCCGCCGCGGAGGGCCCAGAACAGCTCTGGCTCCTCGCTCCGGGATGCGTGTTTCACACTCCCATCAGCCATCACGATCTCGGCCTCCTCGAGGCAGTCGACCGTCCATCCAAAGCGGCGGGTCAGGTAGCCGAAGCCGCCACCAAGCGTCAGGCCGGCGACACCCGTCGCCGAGACGAATCCGAACGGGGCGGCCAGTCCGTGGGCCAAGGTTGCCTGGTCGACTTCGGCGAGGAGACAGCCGGCTCCCACGCGGGCAAGCCGCGCATCCGCATCGACCTCGATCTTGCGGAAGTCGCCCATGTCGAGCGTAAGGCCTCCATCCGACAGGGACAGCCCCGCGATGTTGTGACCGCCGCCACGGATCGACAGCTCGAGGCCTTCGCGAGCCGCCGCAAGGACCGTCCTGGTGACGTCGTCGCCTGACGCGGCGCGGATTACCGCGAGCGGCTGCTTGCGGATCATCGCGTTCCAGATGGTGGTCGCCTCGAGGTAGGCATCGTCGCCCGGCAGCGCCACACGGCCGTCGAGCTCGGCCCGAAGCGCGGCTAGATTGATCTCACGCGCGTCCGAGGGCGCGTTTGGCTCCTGCTCCAGGGTCATCACTCAGACTCCGTCTTCCTCCCGGACCTCACGACCTTGCCTGCCACGACAGTCGTTCGGCAACGATCCGGGCGCCAGTTGGTTGTTGCTGCGAGTATCGCCACCTGGCGACGGTCGCGGTGATACAAAATCTGTACCTGGGGCAGTACGCTTGTGCGCGTCGGCGCCTCTGCGCCAAGATGCACCGTCGGGCCGACGCGCTGTGATCGCCGGAGGAATTCAGGTGAGCCACTACGGCCAGTTCTGCCCGGTCGCGAAGGCCATGGAACTGCTGGACGAGCGTTGGACGATGCTCGTCGTGAGGGAGCTGCTGGAGGGGAGCCGCAGCTTCACCGCACTGCGTCGAGGCGTCCCGCGAATGTCGCCCGCGCTGCTGTCCGCCCGGTTGCAGACGCTCGCGCGTACCGGAGTGATCGACCGGCACCAGGAACGCAACCGCGTGACCTACACGCTGACGGCGGCGGGTCGGGAGCTTGCGCCGATCGTCGAGGCGATCGGACGGTGGGGGATCCGCTGGATCCCCGAGCTCGGCGACGAGGACCTTGATCCGCACCTCCTGATGTGGGATGTCCACCGCAACATGGATCTCACCCAAGTGCCAGCCGGCACGACCGTCCTGCGATTCACCTTCCGCGATGTCGACGGATCGGGCCGCGACTGGTGGCTCGTGATCAAGGCCGATGGGGTCGATCTGTGCGACTTCGACCCTGGTGGCGTGGTGGCCGGGATAGTCGAAACGGACCTCCGGACGCTCACCAGGCTGTGGCGGGGCGATGAGCACTGGTCCGACGCCCTCCACTCGGGCCGCGTTCGTCTGAAAGCTCGCGTACCGGTTCGGAATGCCCTTCCGCGGTGGCTCAAGTTGTCGCATTTCGCGTCTGTTCCTCGGCCAACGTGAGGAGCGAACCGCGCGACCGCGGTCGAAGGATGTGGCCGAGTGGCTGCAGGCTGGTTGAACGAGCCGGGAAACGCCCGGGGAGGGTGTCGCAACCGTATGCCCGTAGAACCTGCATCCGGGCGCCGAAATCCTGTCGGCCGCACCGCGCCCCGGCACGAGCGTATGGAGCGAGCGTGCGACAGGCCAGGGCGGTGGCCGGCCGCGGCTGACCACCCGGGGGCGCGCCGAGCGGGACGTATGCTTGGGGCCGTTGGATCCGACACGCAGACGACGGGAGGCGAGGTGCCGGGCGCCGATCCACTGCATGACCCGTTCCTCGATCTCGACAGGATCGGGCGAGTGGTGGCGATGGCCGACGTCGTCGAGCGGAACCGGGCGATCACCCGGGGATATCACGCGCTCTCCGAGGCGGTCACGACGCTGCTTGGGCGCACCGATGCAAACTGGCTCACATTCGGCCAATGGGCCAGCGCGGAGGCGGGTCGCGCGATCCGCGGCGAGTCGATCCCCGGGCCTGCGCGTCCGTTCCTGGGTCGTGAGATCGAGCGGGCGGTGGCCGGTGGTAACGCCGCGGTGTTCGGTGACGTCGGCCGGCCGTTCGCCCGGTTCATCGTCGCCTTTCGCGATCATCCGTCCGCCCGGCACGACCCGGTCGAGGCAGCTGCGATCCTCGAGGCCCTTTCCGACACTCCCGAGCTGCGCGACAGCGATGACCTGAGGCAGGCATTCGCCGCGTACGCCGACGTGCTGTTGCTCGGGAGCACGTCTCCGGACCTGGCGGCGAGGCGCGCCCAGCGGATGCTCGTCGCGAACGTGTCGGTCGGGGCGGCCGAACAGGTGGTGGCTGACCCCTTCGTCAAGGCAGCGATCCCGGGGAGATCGATCGTTGCGGTCATCGCGACGGCCCACCTGGGGATCCACTTGCCGGACGCGTCGCTGGCGCTCGATCGCGACGTACCGCCGCCGGCATACCTTGGCGGTGCGCAGTTCCCGCCGGAGTTGGTCGTTCTGGACGACCCGGATCTACGTGGAGCTGGCTGCCAGGTTCGGGCAGGATCCTTCATCCGCGGTAGACAGCGACGCGCCGGACTGGGAGGACTACCGGGAGCGGATGGGTTTCATCTTCACGTTCCTGCGCACCTACCAGCGCGATCCTGCCCTGTTCGCGATGCCGGCTGACTGACGTCCGACTGTCGACTTAATTGCGGTCCGCGGCTCCGTCGCAGCGCGCCTGCTGTTCCGCGGACGCGGAACGTTTTCCGGACGTTCCGCCGCGACGATGTCTCCATGAGGGCCGGTCGATGAGCACCCCCAGGCGCATCCGTGATCGCGTCGTGCGCGTTCGCTCGGCCTGCTCGCCCTCGGTGCAGGGATCGGCATAGCCTGGCTCGCGGCGGGCGGCGACCCCTTCGTGGGGTTCGATGGTTCGCCGCTGTCGGACTCCTCCTGGTGTGGCGGCGGCCTCGAGAGGTCTGGACCGTGACGACTCGGATCGTGGCCGGGATCTTCGCGTCGTTGATCGTCGCACTCCAGATCGTGCTCGCCCCGATGACGAACCACAGCAGCCTGGCCGTGGCCGCGTCGACGCTCGTGGCGGCTCGGCATTCCAGCCCGTCCGACGGCAGGTCCAAGGCAGGGTGGACCGCAGTTTCAACCGAGCGCGCTATGACGCGGAGCGGATCGTCGCCTTCAACGCAAGGCTGCGGGGAGAGACCGACCTCGTCCAGGTCGAGGCCGGCTTGGTCGATGCCGTTGCGAGGTCGCTTGGGCCGACGGGCGCGGCAGTATGGACACGGGAGGTGTTCTGAGCCATCGGTCAGGTCAATGCCGATGCCCATCTCCACGGGGGGCACGCGGGCGGACGCCTGCCTCGGGTGAGCCGGCCGACTACGGTCCATGGGATCAGGCGTGGTGCCTCGTGGGACCAGGAGGGCTACCATCGTCCCGTGCGAACTCATCGATGGTCGTTCGTAGCCGTTACGTTTCTTCTCACTGGGCTCCTGGGAGCCTGCTCGCCGGTCGAGCCGACACCGACCCCGGCCGAGACCGACGCCGCCGTGGTCCAACCCAGCAGTTCGCCTGTCTCCAGTGCTCTCGCCTCGGCGATGCCTTCGCCTTCCGCGAGCGCTGAACCCGCCGACCCAGGCCCCACCCTCGCGCCCGACGCGGGCTACGCCCCCCTCGACGGGGTGCTCGTGAACCCGGGGGTGGGTATGCGGCTCCCAGTCGCGATCATGGTCGACGACAACGTCCAGGCGCGACCGCAGTACGGTTTCAACGCCGCGTCGATCGTCTACCAGGCACCAGCCGACGGCGGGGAGACCCGCTACATGATGGTCTTCCAGGAGAAGGACGCGAAGCGAGTGGAACCCGTGCGCAGCGGGCGCCCGTACTTCGTCAACTGGGCGTCCGAGTACCGGACCGCGTTTGCCCACTACGGGGGCGACGCCAAGACCCTCATCTACCTGCCACTGATCGACAACAAGGTCATCTACGACATCGACGCGCTCTTCGGGAGCGCACCGGCATTCCACCGTGACAAGACGCGGACGGCTCCCCATAACGCCGTCGCCAGCTCAACGTCCGTGCGCAAGCGCGCCGTCAAGGAGGGCGCCCCGGCCACGATGGTCCCAGGATTGGGCGTGCGACCGTTTGCCGACGACCTGCCCGCGGGCCAGCGACCCGCGAAAGGCTCCATCAAGGTCCCCTACAATCGGGGCGGCACGAGCTACACCTACGACAGGGCCAGGAACCTGTACCTGCGCTCCGTGTCCGGCAAGCCGCAGATCGACGCCGCCGATGGCAAGCGCGTGACGGCTCGCAACGTCGTCATCCAGTGGATGCGAGTGTCCGTGGATCCGGAGTCCGAGCCGCACCACAACCGGCCGTTGCTCGACCAGGTCGGCTCCGGCAAGGCCCTCGTCTTCCGCGACGGGCACGTGATCCGGGCCACCTGGAAGAAGCCCTCGCGCTGGACACTTACCCGCTTCTACGACGCCGCCGGCACGGAGATCAGTCTGGTTCGTGGCCCGATCTTCATCCAGGTCGTGCCAACGGGCGCCAAGGTCACCTACGACGCCAAGACCCTGCCCTGACCCTCACGAGGTCCCGCACCGGCCTCATGGGGTGCCGTTGAACGTGTCGCAACCCTGGGGCGACCCCGCCTGGTAGCCGGCTGTGAACCACTTCTGGCGCTGGGCGGACGAGCCGTGGGTCCAGGTCTCGGGGTTGACCTGGCCCTGCATCTCCTGCTGGATCCGGTCATCGCCAACGGCCGACGCGGCATCGAGGGCATCGGCGATCTCGGCGTTCGTGAGTGGCACCAGGAACCCTGTGGCAGCCGCATTGCCCGCCCAGACGCCCGCGTAGCAGTCGGCCTGGAGCTCGATGCGGACCGACTGCCCGGTCGCTCCCTGCTGGCTCGTCCCGCCCGACAGCGTTCCAAGGAGATCCTGGACGTGGTGCCCGTATTCGTGGGCAAGGATGTACGCCTGGGCGAACGGGCCCCCCTGGGCGCCGAACGTGGAGCGGAGCTCGTCGAAGAACCCGAGATCGATGTAGACGTACGCGTCGCTGGGGCAGTAGAACGGGCCGCTGGCGGACGACGCGATGCCGCAGCCGGTGCTGATCTGGTCGGTGAAGAAGCGCGTCCTGGCCAGGTCGTATCGCTGCCCCGAGGCAGCGAACTCATCGGTCCAGTACGCCTGGATGCTGTTGACGTAGCCGACGATCCGGCAATCCTCGATGGCGTTCGCGTCGGCCCCCGTCTGGCACTCGGCCGCCAGCGCGCTGCCCGCAGGCCCAGGCTGCTCGACGCCACCGCCGATGGTCTGGTCGACGAGGCCGCCGACCGTCTCGCCGGTCTGAGGGCTGCCGCCCAGGAGCACCCACACGAGGGCGACGACGATCCCGATCCCGCCACCGCCGCCGACCATCAGGCCGCGCCCTCCGATCCGCGAGCCGCGGACGTCCTCGACCTGCGATGGATCGAGCTTTGCACCCTTGTTGAACGTCATCTCAGAAGACTCCCGCAGGTGGCACGCTCACGGCGCGCGGCGTTCTAGCTTGATGACACCCGACAAGGATGAGGATAAGCACGCATGGTCCGGCGACGGCGCCTTGTGGCTGCGGGGTGCACGTTTCGGGAAGAGCCCACCCGGCGCAGGGCTCGGCGGCGTGTCAGCGGTCAGTCGTGGTCGTCCTTGTGGACGGCGTCCTGGACGTCGCCCAACTTGCCCTGGACCTTGCCCTCGACCTTCTGGACCTTGCCCTTCGTCTCCTGCTTCCGGTCGCCGGTCAGCTTCCCGACGTCTTCGTTGACAGTGCCTTTGACGGTATTGACGGCACCCTTGACGTGCTGGTCGGCCATCAGACGGCCTTGCTAGCCCCGCGCGTGAGGACGAGCCGTACGACGAAGATGACGACGATGGCGCCGAACACGGCGACGATGAGGCTCTCGATGTTGAAGCCCGTGATGTCGGCGATGCCGAGCACGGACCCTGCGATGAAGCCGCCGACAACGGCGCCGACGATCCCCAGGATGATCATCATGATGAGGCCCTCGCCTCCGCCCATGATGAGGTTGGCGATGAACCCGGCGATCGCGCCGAGGACGATCCAGGCGATGATTCCCATGGGAGTTGTTCCTTTCGAGTCGCGCCCGTCCGGGACGGGCCGCATAGATAGCGGAGGATCACCCTTCCGCTGCGGTCAGACGGTTGCTGCGGTCAGACGGTTGCTGCGGTCAGACGGTTGCTACGGTCGAGCGGCGGGCGAAGATCCCGATGACCCAGAGCACGATCAGCTCGAGGATCGTCCAGCCGACGAAGGCCACGATGGCGGTGACGTCGAGGACGGAGCCCGCAGAATGGAGGGAGTCCGTTCGCAGGATCCCTTCGAACGGCGCCACGAACACCTGGCTGATATCGAGGACTGCCGAAACGAGGGCGTTGGACTCTCTCGCGTCGAGCAGGAGCAGGACGATGCGTGCCCCGATGACGATCTGGATGAGGCCGAAGACGAGGACCACGATGCGGCGGGCGAGTTCGGCGCCCCCGGGGCCCGCCGTGGTGGTGCGGCGGCGGTCCGTCTGCACCGTTTCCTGGCCCGAGGCCGTGGGTTCCTGGGTGGTGACGACCTTCTGGTCGACTTGATCGATGGTTATGACGTTCTCCCTTCCCCTGGCATCCGGCGAATCGGGGTCTGATGACAACCGCCGGGCGGCTCGCCAGCCAATGCGCTGTTTGCAGTAGGCACCCCGGGCGGCGCGACGTCATGACGATTCGTCATGCGACGGGGATCTGAACTCGCGGGCAGATCACAGAGCAGGCGGACCCGCTCGAACGTGACCGCCTCCGGGTCCTCGGTCGAAAGACCATGCTGCTCATGCCCCTCACCGCCCAGGACAGGCCGGTCGGAGTCGCCGAGCTGACGAGCGCCATGCCCCGCTCGATCGACGCGCGTCGGCTTGCCCTCGCCCGGACGCTCACATTCGAAGCGGCCACGGCGATCGAGAACGGGCGGCTCTACCAGGAGCTCCGCCATCGGTCGCTCCACGACCCGCTGACCGGCCTCGCCAACCGGAGTCTCTTCGTCGATCGCGCGGAGCACGCCATCGTCCGGCTGACTCGAACGGCGGGGGCGGCCCTCGCCATCCTGTTCATCGACATCGACGACTTCAAGACCGTCAACGACACGCTCGGCCATGCCCGGGGTGACCGGTTGCTGATCCTCGTGGGGGAGCGACTTCGGACGGTGATCCGGGCAGGGGACACCGCGGCCCGTTTCGGCGGCGACGAGTTTGCGGTGCTGCTCGAGGGAGTCTCCTCCGTCGACGAGGCGCTGGCGGTGGCAACGCGGACGACCGATCTCATGGCCGAGCCGTTCGACCTTGCCGGACGTCCGGCGAGCATCTCCGTCTCGATCGGCGTCGCCTTCGGCATGGCCGACGGCGCCACCGTCGACGACCTCGTCCGGGACGCCGACACGGCGATGTACGAGGCGAAGGCGGCCGGCAAGGGTCGGGCCCTGCAGTTCGTGTCTGCCCAGCTAGGCTTCGCCTGCCAGCAGCAATCGGCGAAGCGCACGCGAGAGCCACGCCTCGTAGGCATCGGGTGACCAGCCCAGCCCGCGGACCAGCTCGACGTACACATCGGGCAGGGTCAGCGCATCGAGCGCGGCCATCGCGTCGTCAGTCTCCAGGCCGGGCCGCAGGCCGGGCCTGACGGCGTCGACCAGGGCGTGCAGGCCACCGCGTCGTCGCTCGTACGGCTTGTGCCCCTCTGCACGCAGCTCGGGGTCGGTCGAGCCTGCCTCGCGACCGACCAGGACGACGTCTGCCCCGACCTCCCAGCGGATCCGGATCGACTGGGCGAACGCGTCGAGCGCGGCAGCCGGGTCGCCTGCCGCCGCGGATCGCCATCGCCTCCCGGAAGCGCTCGTCGGCCTCGGGCTGGAACACGATGCCATCGCGCAACTCGCGCATGATGCCGGGCTTCGAGCGAAACACGGCGTACACCGTCTGAACGGCGACCCCGGCCTCGTCGGCGACCGCCTGGAGGGTGGTCGCGCCGTAGCCGTCGCGCACGAACAGCAGGCGAGCGGCGTCCGCGATGCGACGTCGCGTGACCGCGGCCTGTTCGGCGCGAAGTGATGGCCTCGGGTTGACAGACTCCGGCATGTCGCTATAGTACCGCTCTATTGGATAGAGTGTCACTCTATCGTGTGGAGATTGACCCCGGATCGGAGTGTGCCAGATGCTCGAGCCACCGACCACCATCGACGTCGCGGAACGGATGCACCGGCTGATCGAAGTGGGGTTCGCCCACAACGATCGGGCGATCATCGACGAACTGATCGCCCCGGGCTGCATCGAGCACCAGCGCGGCCACGGGCAGGGCGTCGCAGGCGTCCACGAGTTCGTGTCCAGGCTCCACGGCTGGCTATCCGATCTCGAATTCCGCATCGACGACCTCGCCGTGGTGGGCGACCGCGTGTGGTTGCGGATGCGTGTTGCCGGCACCAACACCGGGCCGGTCAACGGCCTCGCCCCGTCCGGTCAGCGTGTGTCGATCGACGTGTTCGACCTGGCACGAATCGAGGACGGACGTGTCGCCGAACACTGGGGCGTGGCCGACCAGCTCGGGATGTTCCAGCAGCTTGGCTACGCGCCAGCGACGAAGGAGGGCAACTGACATGACGGCAACGGTGACGGAGCGGCACGACGTGGTCGTGATCGGTGGAGGACAAGCGGGACTCGCAGCGTCCCACCACCTGACCCGCAGGGGCATCGAGCACGTGGTCCTCGATGCCGGCGCCCGGGTCGGCGACGCCTGGCGCGATCGCTGGGACTCGCTGCGCCTCTTCACGCCGGCCGGGATCGACGGGTTGCCCGGGATGCCGTTCCCGCTTCTCCGCGACGGGCTTGCCGACGAAGGACCAGATGGCCGACTACCTCCTCGCGTACGCCACGCACAACCGGGCGCCGATCGAGCATAGGGTACGTGTCGACAGCCTCGACCGCTCCGAAGGCTCGTTCGCGCTTGCCGCCGGTGACCGACGGTACGAGGCGAGCGAGGTGGTCGTGACGACCGGCTTCCTGTCGGCAGCCTTCGTGCCGCCGTTCGCCGATACGCTCGACCCGGGGATCCGGCAGCTGCACAGTCTCGCCTACCGGGACCCGGGGTCGGCGCACGGCGCCTCCGTTCTCGTCGTCGGTGGCGGCAACTCGGGGGTGGAGATCGCCCTCGAGCTGGCGCAAGCCGGTCGTCGGGTCAGCCTCGCCGGGCCGAGCACGTACCTGCCGCGCATCGCCCGCGTTCGGGACGGGGGTCCATTCTTCGCGTTCGCGCGGCGGGTGCTCACGCTCAAGACGCCGATCGGGCGCCGGATGCGCGACCAGATGGGTGGCCACGGCTCCGCCCCGGTCATCCGCGTCCGGCAGTCGGATCTGGACCGTGCTGGTGTCGAGCGCGTGGCACGGGTCGAAGGGGTGCGGGATGGCCGGCCGATCCTGGTCGACGGACGGGTGCTCGAGGTCGACTCGGTCGTCTGGTGCACGGGGTTCCGACCCGCGTTCGATTGGATCCACCTGCCGGTGCTCGGGCCGGGCGGGCTGCCGCGCCACGAACGAGGCGTGGTCGCGACCGAGCCCGGGTTGTCATTCGTCGGGCTGCCCTTCCAGACCGGCTTCCTATCCCCATTGGTGGGCGGCGTGGGTGCCGACGCCGCCGAGATCGTGGACGGGATCGCGACACGCATGGCCGGCCGACCGGCCCAGGCCACGTCAGCGACGGCGGCCAGGGTCGGCGAGGCAGGACGCGTCACACCGTGATGACGATCTTCCCCCTGGCACGCCCTTCCAGCAGGTATCGAAGCGCTTCCGGGACCTGGCCCAATGGGTAGCGCCGGTCGATGACCGGGCTGACCTTGCCGGCCTCGATGAGCTCCGTCAGCAGGATCACGTCCTCCTTCCTGAAGACCTTCCACCACAACATGAGACCGAGCTTCCTGCTCCCGGCCAGCGAGATCAGCGGGCCGAGCAGCAGGGCACCGAAGATGCGGCTCGTGGGACCGCCGACCATGACGTAAACGCCCCCGGGCTTCAGCGCGCGCCGGCACTCCAGGATGGATCGGTTGCCCGCAACATCGACGATCCAGTCGAACCGCTGCGCGTTCCGGGTGAAGTCCTCGCGGGTGTAGTCGATCACCGCATCCGCGCCGAGTCCGCGCACCATGTCCATCTTGGCGGTGCTGCAGACGCCGGTCACGTGGGCACCGAACGCCTTCGCGATCTGGACGGCGAAGGGCCCCACGTTGCCCGACGCACCGTTGACGAGAACCCTGTCTCCGGGCCTGATCCGTTCCCCTCGCTTGAGCCCCTGGAGGGCCAGGATGGCCGCCTGGGGGATGGTCGCCGCTTCCTCGAAGGTCAGGCTGGCGGGCTTGTGCGCCCAGGCGTCCTCCGGAGCGCACGCGTACTCGGCGAAGGCGCCGTAGCCGAACGCGGTCAGGTCTCCGAACACCTCGTCACCCGGCTTGAACGCCGTCACGTCGGTGCCGACGGCCTCTACCTGCCCGGCAACATCCAACCCCAGGCCAGGGTTCCTCGGCGTGCGGAGCCCGGTACCCATGCGCGTCAGGAACGGCTTGCCCAGCAGGTAGTCGAGATCAGCCTGGTTGAGCGATGCCGCCCGGACGCGGACGAGCACCTCGTCGTGTCCCGGTTGGGGCTTCTCGATGTCCCTGAGCTCGAGAACGTCGGGTGGACCGTAGCTGTCCCGGCGGATCGCCTTCATACGGCCTTTCGGCCTTGCCCGAACGATGCGCTCGGCCTGCGACGATTCGGGCCCATGCCAGCAGTCACTCCCAGCGGAATGTGCGGCTGGCGATCGCCCCGAAGACGACGGCCAGAACAGCCAGCACGGCCAGCGGCAGGAGCTGCGGGGTCGCACCCACCCATGCGTCCTGCAGCCCCTGGACGCCTGGTGGCGTGTACTCGCCGATCCTGATGAGTGTCTCGGGCAGGATCGCCCGCGGGACGTAGACGCCGCCCAGCAGCAGCACGACCATGAACGCCAGGACCCCGACGGCCGTGGCGACGCCGGTCGACGGCGCGACCGCGGCCAGCAGCAGCCCGATCGCCAGGAGGCCCGCCATACCGACGCCGAACGCGGCCACGAAGCCGATCGGATTTGCCGGGATCCGGATGTCGAACGCGAGGTTGCCGACGACGATCAGCAGGACCACGCCGAGGGTCGCCGTCACCGAGTAGACGACGACCTGGGCGATCAACAGCCGCCTGGGGTGGACCGGCGTCGTCGAGAAGCGACGCAGGATGCCCCGCTCGCGGTAGGTCGTCAGGCGGACCGGCAGGATCTGGAGGGCGAGGATCGCCATGGCGATCACGACCAGCGACGGGGCGAACACGTCGATGAACCGCAGGCCCCCGAACATCGGGTCCGGGCGGTGAGGCGCGAGGATCACGCCGAAGACCAACAGGATCGTCGTGGGAAGGAAGATCGACAGGATCCAGCTGATCGGCTCGCGCAGGAGGAGCCTTGTCTCGGCAACGATGAGGGCGCGCATCTCGTTCATGCCAGCTCCCTTGCGGTGCGGGCCGTCAGGGCGAGGTACGCATCGTCCAGGTTGGCCTGCTCGACCCGGAGTTCGTTGGCCACGACCCCGCGTTGGGCCAGGAGCGATGTCACGGCGTGGATGAGGTTGCCGGTACCGGTGACCACGACGACCGGGCCCGCCCGCTTGACGTCATTCACCTCCGGGAGGTCGGCAAGCAGCTGGTCCTCGATCGGCGCCGACGGGCGGAAGCGGAGCGTCTGCTCGGCGTCTAGGCGCGAGATGATCCCGGCGGGCGTGTCGATCGCGACGATCCGGCCACTGTCGATGATCGCGACGCGATCCGCGAGGCGCTCCGCCTCCTCCATGAAGTGCGTGACGAGGAGTACGGTGACGCCCCGTTCGCGGATCGACTCGATGACCTGCCACGTCTCGCGGCGAGCCTGCGGGTCGAGGCCCGTCGTCAGCTCATCCAGGATCGCGACCTTCGGCTTGCCGACGAGGGCCAGGGCGATCGAGAGGCGCTGCTTCTGACCGCCAGACAGATTGCGGTATTCCGTCTGGCGCTTCTCCGTCAGTCCAAGGTCGCCGATCAGCCTTGTCGGATCCTCCGGGTCGGCGTAGAACGACGCGAACATCTCGACCGCCTCGGCCGCGGTCATGCGGTCGGGCAGCTCGCTCTCCTGGAGCTGCACGCCGACGAGAGGTCGCAGCCGGTCACGATCCTGCTGCGGGTCGAGGCCGAGCACACGGATCGTCCCGCCGTCGGGCTTGCGCATGCCGGCGATCGTTTCGACGGTCGTCGTCTTGCCCGCGCCGTTCGGGCCGAGGATGCCGAAGATCTCGCCCTCCTCGACATTGAAGGACACGCCGTCGACGGCCACCTGACTGCCGTACTGCTTTCTGAGTCCGCTGACTTCGACGACATTCATGCTCGGGCCTCCGTTCGGGTGGACAGGTTCATCGAGTGCCGCAGACCGTCGGCGCTGAGCTGCTGGGCGGGCACCGTCTTCTTGACCGGGACTGCCTTCACTTGACGTCGCGCTCGCCCAGCCGACCCGACAGCCCGACTCCGATGGCAGCACCGATGGCCACACCCACGGCGATGCCGACGCCGACGTTGCCGATGGCGATCCCGATGGCGGCGCCGATCCCGACACCGATGGCGACGGACGCTCCCTGGATCGATCGCTTGTCGCGCGCGGTTCGATCGTCCTTGGATCCGCTGCCGCTCATGACGCGATCGCCGGCGCCATCGTGCTCGCTGGTGCAACGACACCCTCGGATGTACGGGCGACGGAGACGACGACCGTGCCCCGGGCGTGTCCCGCCCCGACATGGCCGATCGCTTGGCGGGTCTCAGCCAGTGGGTACGTCGAGTCGAGGACGGGCGTGACCTTCCCGGCCTCGACGAGCTCCTTCAGGGCGACGAGGTCGGCGTGGTTCTGGAACTTGACGGTCGGCTTTCCCTGCTGGCGAACGAACATGGAAACGATGCCGGTCCTGATCACGCGCCCGAGCTTGCCGCCCGAGTGTGCGCCGCCGTTGGAGAGCAGCGTCCCATCGGCGGTGAGCGCTCGCCTCGTCACCGACATCGAGTGGTCGCCCACGTTGTCGAGGATGAGATCGTAGCGCGGTCCACCACTCCTGAAGTCATCTTTGGTGTAGTCGATGACGTGGTCGGCCCCGATCGACCGGACCAGTTCCACGTTCTTCGTGCTGCATACGCCGGTCACCTCGGCGCCGAACGCCTTGGCGATCTGAACCGCGAACGTGCCCACGCCGCCGGACGCCCCGTTGATGAGGACCTTCTGCCCGGACTGGAGGTGTCCGTCGTCGCGCAGGAGCTGGAGGGCAGCGGTGGCGGACACGCCGATGGCGGCAGCCTGCTCGAAGGTGAGGTCGGCTGGCTTGCGGACGAAGTGGTCCTCGCTTGCCGTCACGTACTCGGCAAAGGCACCCGTGCACCACCCGAACACGTCGTCACCGACTCGCAGCCCCTTGACGTCCCTGCCGACCGCCTCGACCGTCCCCGCGATATCCGTCCCCGGAACGCGGTATTTCGGTCGGCGAAGTCCGGTCACCATCCGCATGAGGTACGGCGAGCCCATCATGACCACCAGGTCACCGACATGGATCGACGCTGCGTGGACGCGCACCAGGACCTCGTCGTCCCCGATCTGGGGCTTCTCGATGTCCTGTGACTTCAGCACCTCGGCCGAGCCGTACCTGTCTTGAACGATCGCCTTCATCGGTGGCACTCCTGCGACTATACGCTGTAAAGTTCGTGGCGTGACTGTACGGTGTAAAGTCCCTAGTGTCAACCCGGTGCTACGCCCTACCGGCAGGGAGAAGAGGCCATGACGACGCAGACCACCACGCGACCGCAGCGCCGCGTCCCGCTGAGCCGGGAGCACGTGCTGGACGCTGCCATCAAGCTCGCCGACCAGGGCGGGCTCGGATCGCTCAGTATGCGCAAGCTGGGTCATGAGCTAGGGGTCGAGGCGATGGCCCTCTACTACCACTTCGCCAATAAGGAAGAGGTGATCGATGGCATCGTCGACATCGTCTTCAGCGAGGTCGACCTTCCCGTCACCGGGGCCGACTGGAGATCGGCGATGCGCCGGCGGGCGGTGTCGCTCCGCGACGCGTTGGCTCGTCATCGCTGGGCGATCGGCCTGATGGAGTCGCGGACCAGCCCCGGTCCGGCGAACCTGCGACATCACGACGCGATGATCGGCAGCCTTCTCGCGTCGGGCTTCGACATCCCGATGGCGGCGCACGCCTATGCGCTCCTGGACAGCTACATCTATGGGTTCGCGCTGACAAAGATGAACCTCCCGTTCGAATCCGCGGAGGAGGTTGCGGCGGTGGCGCAGGGGATGCTCCGGCCATTTGCGTTCGATGCGTACCCCAACCTCGTCTCCTTCATCACCGAACACGCCACGAAGCCCGGCTACGACTACGCCGACGAATTCGAATACGGGCTGGATCTGGTCCTCGACGGCCTGGGGCGCGCCCGGAAGCAGCCGATCCGTCTATCGCAGCCGAACGGAGATGAACGATGAATGAGTCGGACACGGGGCAGGGGAAGACGGCTTTGGAGTCCATCTCGAAACGGATCGCCGAACTCGGGGACTGGCGCGGGGAGACGCTCGGCAGGATGCGCACGCTCATCAACGAAGCTGACCCGGACATCGTCGAGGAGATCAAGTGGGTGAAGCCCTCGTCGCCGGGCACCCCCGTGTGGTCGCACGGCGGCATCATCTGCACCGGCGAGTCCTACAAGGCTATCGTCAAGCTGACCTTCTTCAAAGGCGCGTCCCTGAAGGATCCGGCCGGTCTCTTCAACGCCAGCCTCGACGGGAATGCACGCCGTGCGATCGACATCCACGAAGGGGACGAAGTCGACGAGTCCGCCTTCAAGGCGCTCATTCGCCAGGCGGTCGAGCTCAACACCTCCGGCAAGCCGGCGTCCTGAGGCACGTCCGCCAGGCTCTGGTCCGGCGCTCCCCGCAGCAGGATTTCGGGCGACGGTGGGGCGGCGATGCCCGCCGCGAGTCGCGCCCTATGCCGCGATCCGATCGGGCGGCTCCACGTCCTCCGGGCGGTAGGGAACGTTGACGACGACCGTGTGACGACGACCGAGCAACGCGCCGCGCAGCCGCCGCGCCGACTGGTTGTAGAGGATCCGCTCCCACCAGCTACGGGCGACATATTCCGGGATCACCACGAAGGTGATCGGCGCCTCCTTGCCCGGTGGCGAGGCATCGTCGAGCACGTCCAGATAGGCGAGCAGGGGCCCCACGAGAGCACGATACGGCGACTCGACCACGACCAGGGGCACATCGGCGAGCTGGATCTGCCACCGCTCCCGGATGATCGCGGCCTCGTGGGGATCGTCCGAGACCAGGACGGCCTGGACATCGGCGGCGATCGAGCGACCGACATTGACGGCCTGGACGACCGCCCGATCGATGCCCGGGACGGGCACGATGACACGTTCTTCGCGACTGGGCGCCGGGATCGGGGTGTCGGCACGAATGGTCAGCTTGGCCGCGGACGAGCGGTACTGCCGGCGGATGAACAACATGATCCCGATGAGGACCGGGATCAGGATGAGTACGACCCAGGCGCCGAGCAGGAACTTCGAGAACGCGACCTCGACGGCTACGACCCCGGTCGTGACCGCGCCGATCCCGTTGATGGCCAGCCGCCTGCGCCAGCCGGCTTGCTCGCCTCGCAGACGCCACCAGTGTCGGACCATGCCGGATTGGCTGAGGGTGAACGCGATGAACACCCCCACCGTATAGAGCGGGATGAGATTCGTCACGCTGCCGCCGAAGGCGACGATCAACCCGACGGCGACGAGCGCGAGGAGGACGATCCCGGTGCTGAACGCCAGCCGATCGCCGCGGTATTGGAAGACCCGCGGCAGGAACCCGTCGCGCGCGAGGATGCTGGACAGGCGAGGGAAGTCGGCAAACGAGGTGTTCGCAGCAAGGACGAGCAGGACCGCCGTCGAGACCTGCACAAAGTAGTGGAAGGGACTCCCGGCCCCGACCAGGGCTCCGGTCAGCTGGCTGACGACCGTCTGCTCCTCGGTCGGATCAGGCAGGATCCCGAGTTGCCCGGCGAGGTAGCTCATCCCCAGGAAGATCGAGCCGAAGAAGAGCCCCATGAGCATGATGACGAGCTGCGCATGGCGGGGTTCTGGTGGCTTGAAGGCCGGAACGCCGTTGGATACCGCCTCGGTGCCGGTCAGCGCGACGGAGCCTGAGGCGAACGCCCGGAGGATGAGCAGCAACCCCAGCGGCCCGGCACCCTCGGTGGTCAACCAGGAGGCCGGCGCCTGATAGTCGGGCATCGTGCCAGTGACGCTCCGGAACAGACCGATGCCGAGTACGCCGAAGATCGAGACCAGATAGACATAGGTCGGGATGCTGAAGACCATGCCACTCTCGCGCACCCCGCGCAGGTTGACCATCGCGATGAGGGCCACGATCGCGACGCCAAGTGCGACGCGATACTCGAACAGGCCGGGAAAGATCGATGTCAATGCGGCCACTCCGGCCGCGACCGACACCGCGACCGTCAGCACGTAGTCGGTCAGGAGCGCCGACGCCGCCGTCAACCCAGGCAGGGCGCCGAGGTTGTCGCTGGCGACGATGTACGAGCCGCCGCCTGACGGATATGCAGCGATCGTCTGACGATAGCTCGTGACCACGATCGCGAGCACGATGACGATGCCGATCGTGATCGGCATGGTGAGTGCGAGGGCCCCCGCGCCGGCGACGATGAGGACCCGCATGATCTCCTCGGTCGCGTAGGCAGATGAGCTGATGTTGTCCGAGGCGAAGATCGACAAGCCGGTGAAGACATTCAGGCGCTCGCTCATCTCCTCGTGGATCGACAATGGGCGACCGAGCAGCACCGCCTTCCCACGCGCGAGCGTCCGCCCGAACGGCGTTCGAGGCGCCGATGCCTCCGGCTTGGCGACGAGTGTGCGTGGCCCGGCGTAGCGGAAGTAGCGGGTGTGTGGCCGTTCGAGGCGGACCCGCCGATCGGCGACCTTCCGGCCGGCCAAGAGGCGACGACCGCCGATCAACGCTCGAGTCGTTCGATGGCGAGGTCGGAACGGGCGTCGTCCACCCTCCGGAGAGGGATCAATTGGACGCCGGCGTCGTGTGCCAGTCGCCGACCAGGATCGAGCAGCGCCTCGCCGAAGTGGATGCCCGCCAGCATGACGCGGGGCGAGTGGCCTGAGGCGACCATGAGGATCGCCTCCTTGATGAGCAGCAATTCGTGATCGATGGGCGCGGATGCGGTGGCGGCCGTCCGGTCGCTGACCTCGTTCATGAACCCAGCGTGCGGGACGGTCCCAAGAGGGCCGTCCGCTCGAGCGCTCCGGCGGCCTTAAGCGCCTCTAGAATCGCTGCGGGTCACCGAGCTCGCGGATCCGATACCCCACGCCGGGTTCGGTCACGATCAGGTCCCGCAGGTCCCCACTCGGATCGGCAGCAGCGAGCTTCCGGCGCAGGTGATGGACGTAGACGTACACGTAGCTGTCCTCACGCTGGTAGGCCTCCCCCCAGACGGCCCGCAGGAGACGGCCCTTCGTCACCAGCCGCCCGGCGTGGGTCAGGAAGACCCGAAGGATCTCGAATTCGCGCGGCGTCAGCTCCACAGGCTGCGCGCCGACCCGGACTTCGTGACGGGCCGTATCGAGGACGAGGGTCCCGGCTGTGATGCGTCCGGTCGCCCCGCTGACCGGGCCTGCCGCATGGCGAAGCGCGACACGAAGCCTGGCGTGCAATTCATCGACACTGAACGGCTTGACCACGTAATCGTCAGCGCCGCCCTCGAGGGCGGCGACCTTCTCGCGCTCCTCATATCTGCCGGACAGGATGACGATCGGCGTGGCCGCGTCTCGCCGGATGCGGCGGATGACCTCGAGGCCGTCCATATCGGGGAGGCCGAGGTCGAGGAGCACGACGTCGGGCCGGCGGAGCTCCCACCGGCCCATGGCCGATCGTCCATCGGCCGCCTGGTCGATCCGGTAACCACGGAGCTGCAGCTCGCGAACGAGCGCACGCCGCGTCTCTTCATCATCCTCCACGATAAGGATGGACGGGCCGTCGGCGGCTTTCGGCGCGTTCAACCGATCCCCGATGGTTCGAGCTCGGCAGGGATCGTGGCGACGGGAAGATCGAGGTCGATGGCAAGGCCGCCGAGGTCGCTCTGGCGTGCGCCGACCCGACCGCCCATCGCGACCATCAGACCGCGGACGACGGCGAGACCGATCCCGGTCCCGGAACGCGAGCCGCCGGCCACGCCGGGCACCTGGTAGAACTTGTCGAACACATGCGGGATGGCATCCTCGGGAACGCCCGGTCCTGCGTCCTCGATCGTCAGACGAACGAACGGTTCACCGTCAAGCAACGAGGCTCGCAGTCGCACCGGCGTGGCGTCCGCCGTGTACTTGATGGCATTGTCGAGAACGTTGGCGACCACCTGGTCGAACAGGGCCGGGTCGACCGCGACCGGGGGCGCGAGCAGGTCCACGTCGACCCGGCGCGTGCCCAGGCGCGGGGCGATGCGATCGAGGTTTCGCCGGACGATGTCGTCGAGCTCGAACACGTCTCGATCGATGCGAAGCGCACCAGCGTCGATCCGGCTGAGGTCGAGAAGATTGGTGACGAGGCGGTTGAGGTAGTCGACCTCGCGATCGATCTGGTCGGCGCTCTCCTCAAGATCCTCGGGGGGCGCGTGGTGGCCTGGTCGCATCGTTCCTGCGGCCGCGCGGATCGTCGCCAGGGGCGTCCGCAGGTCGTGCGACACCGATTGCAGGAGAGCCGCTTTGATCTCGTTTCCCTGGCGGATGACCTCGAGTGCGCGGGCTTCCGCCGCCAGCCGATCATGTGCGATCACCTGTCCGGTCTGGTCTGCGGCGGCCGCCAGCAGCCGCGTCTCGGCTTGGTCAGGGTCACGATGAGCGCGATCACGGGTGCACCAGATCGAGCCGAGGACGGTGTCGGCTGTTTCGATCTTGATGCGATATGCAGGAAGGCCGGCGTCATGCGTCGGGCGATTCGCCGAGCGCGCCGGCTGGTGAACCCGCTGCCAGCGGGCCGGCTCGTCTCCAGGCATCCGCTGAAGCACGTGCTGGACGGCCGACAACGTCGGCCGCGGTCCACCGTCCGTATCGACGACGGTGCGTTCCGACCCGTCGCTGTCGAGCACGACCCACACGCGCGACATATCGGTCTCGCCGACGAGCACGGCGGCGATCGTCTCGAGCGCTGCCGAGGTCGACGCGACGCGTCGCCAGCGCTCGGCTGACCCGGAAGAGCGCCCTCGCCTCGCGCTCCCGAGACCGGGCTTCCTCCGCACGCGACCGCTGGAGCGCAGCCAGCTGGCCGACCACCACCCCGACGAACAACAACAGGATCACGCTCAGCCACTCGTCTGGATCGCTGATCCTGAGGGTGTACTCGGGGCCGGTGAAGAGAAAGTCGTACAGGAGGACCGACCCGATGGCCGCGAGGATGGCGCCCGAGGTGCCGGCCAGGACCGCGCTCAGGACCACGGCCGCCAGGTAGACGATCGACGCGTTCGGCACCCCCAGCCAGGTCTCCAGCGCGCCGACCACCAACGTGGCGACCGCGAGGGACGGGATCGTCACGGCAAGCAGCCGAAGACCCCGACGGCGGTCGAGCTGGCGCAACGTCGATGACATCGACAGATCGTAGTCGTCAAACCGGCGATGTGAACGCGGCCATGCGACGCACCACTGCCATCGGCTAGGATCGCCCGCATGGCCGAGCTGCTCCGCCTTGCCGCGTTCACGCTCGATCCCGCCGGTGGCAATCCGGCGGGCGTCTGGATCGGTGCCGAGCTGCCCGGTCCCGCCGAGATGCAGCGGATCGCGACCGAGGTTGGTTACTCCGAGACGGCCTTCCTCGCCCCTGACAGGAGCGCCAGGCCGGGCGCCTATCGGGTCCGCTACTTCAGCCCCGCCGCGGAAGTCCCGTTCTGCGGCCACGCCACCATCGCGGCCGGGGTCGCCCTGGCCGAGCGATCGGGTATCGGCCGCTTCATCCTGACGACGAATGGCGGCCTGGTGACACTCGATACGGAGCGTGGGCCGGACGGACACGTCCGGGCGACGCTGACCTCGGTCCCGCCTCGGACGCGCGAGGCCGAGCCGGAGCTGGTGGCCGAGGCGCTCGCCGCCCTCGGATGGGATCATGCCGAGCTCGATCCGGCGCTGCCGCCGGCCGTGAGCTATGCCGGGGCGTCGCACCTGATCCTCGCCGTCACTGCGTACGCCACGCTGGCGTCGCTCGCCTACGACTTCGATCGGCTGCGCTCGATCATGCTTGGGCGGACCTGACGACGGTCCAACTCGTCTGGCGTGAGACCGCCGACCATTTCCGTGCGCGCGACCCGTTCCCCGTCGGCAACGTCGTCGAGGATCCCGCCACGGGTGCCGCCGCAGCAGCGTTCGGCGCGTACCTGCGGTGGCGCGGCGAGTTGGTGCCACCCGCCCGGTTCACGATCAGCCAGGGCGTCGAGATGGGCCGACCCAGCAGTGATCGAGGTCGAGGTCCCGGATGAGGACGGCGGGATCCGGGTCACCGGCACGGCCGTCTCGCTGGACCAGCGCGACAACGCTCGGCGACCTGATCGCGGCCGCCGATCCGCGGTTCACCGATCGGGCGAGCGGTCGTCCACGAGTCGATAGGCAGCCAACGGCAGGTCGATGCCCTTCAGCTCTTGCGGGCCCATCGACTCCAGCACCGACCGCGCTCGAGGCGAGATCGATGGCCACGGCCTCGCTGACCACGATCTCGCCGGGTCGAGCCAACGCGGCCAGGCGTGCGGCTCGATTGACCGTTCGACCGAACACGTCGCCGTCGCGCTCGACGATCGGCCCGCAATCGATGCCGGCGTGCGACCGCAACCCGCGCGGGCGGAGCGCGTCCCGCACGACGACGATCGCATCGATCGCGACGGTCGCATCCACGAAGTGGAGGAGCGCGCCGTCACCGAGCAGCTTGACGACTCGACCGCCATGCGCCGCCGCTGCCCGAGTCACGACCTCCTCGAAGACCGTCGTCGAGTCGGAGGCGGCCCTGTCGCCGGCCTCCTCGGTCAGTGCGGTGAAGCCCGATACGTCGACGAACGCGATGGCGGGGACCCGCGCACCGGGAGGCAGGTCCTGCCGCCGTTCGGCGAAGGGATCGGTGCCCATTTCGAGGTTCTCCACGACATCGGCCGCCAGGATCCGCTCGACGAGATGGGGCAAGAGCCAGCCTGGCATGGCGGCGGCAAGGGCGATCGCGTCGCGAGCGACCTCCTCCTCGTGCGCCCGGAACTCCGGTGTCCAGGCAGCCCGATCCGGACCGCCCAGGCCGCGGAACAACTCGTAGTGAAGGCCGGTCCAGCCTTCGGTCGTCGCGCGCGTCGTCTGACCCATCAGACGGGCCGCGCGCAGCGCGATCTCGGGACTGGTGGCCCATTGATCCAGGAAGCGCGTCAACATCGCTTCGTCGTCGGCGCGCATCGGCAGGTCGAGCGGTGGCAGGGGCAGCCCCAACATCTCGAGGAGCGGGCCTACCAGGTCGCCGTTCGGGCCCTGCGCGGCGATGAACTCCCGGTAGGTTCGATCGCTGAGCGGCCCAGGCTCAGGCAAGAGCGAGCCGAGGAAGTCAAGGTTGACCCGTCCCGCGCGAATCGCCTCCGCGACCGACTCCAGCGTCGCACCACCGGCTTCGATGGCTCGGAGAGCGCGGACCTTCCAGACGTCGCCGGCCACGAACCCATTCGGTGACTCTGTGAGCACGCCGAGGCGGATCAGGCGCTCGACGAACGCGACGTCCGACTGGCTTTGACGCGCAAGCTCCTCGAGGGTGAGATCCACGGGCGCATCGTACAGGCGCCGGCCCGTCTCACTGGCGCCTTGTGACCGCGGCCATGACGAATGCGTCCCTTCCGGGGCGGGGAACCTCGAACATCCGTGCTATCATCATCGCTCGCCGCACTGTGCGACGAAGCTCCGCCTGGTCGACCCCCTTTTCGAACAGACCGTGCGATCTGCAATCTCTGTTCGGAAAGTGTTGGAGGTCATCATGGCCACCGGTACCATCAAGAAGGTCGTCAGCGACCGCGGCTTCGGATTCATCGTCGGCGAGGATGAGAAGGAATACTTCTTCCATCGCGCCGGGATGGACGGATCGCTCGACTTCGACCGCCTGAGCGGCGGCGAGCGAGTCGAATTCGATGTCGAGCAGAGCCCGAAGGGGCCCCGCGCCGGAAACGTCCGCGCCGCCTGACGCTCTGTGCGGCCCGACCTACCGGTCGGGCCGCTTTTGATTCCCGTGACCCGAGGGTCGACCCCTATCTCCGGTATCCTCGGGCCGGTGGTTGACCGCAGCGTCGACGGAAACGATCGAGGAAGCCCCGTCGGGTTCGAGACCCGCGGATCTGCTCCTGCCCGAGGGCACCCGGCTCATCCACATCGGCCCGCCCAAGACCGGCACGACGACCCTCCAGGGAGCGTTCCGATGGCCTGTCCGACTGCTCTGACCACCCAAGGCGTGCACTATGCGGGTTCAACCCGCCAACCCGTTGCGGCGGTCCAGGCCGTCATAGGGATGCGGGATCCGATGACCGGTGAGGTCCCGTCGCGGTCAGATTGGCAGCACCTCGTCGATGAGATCGACGGGGCCGGTGACCAGCGGGTCCTGCTCAGCAATGAACGCCTGGCCCGGGCTACGCCGGACATGATCCGGTCGATCGTCGAGGATCTGGGTCGCGGATCGGGTCCACATCGCCGTGACCCTGCGGCCGCTTGGCCAGGATCCTGTCCTCGCAGTGGCAGCAGGCGGTCCAGTCGGGCCTCCAGATCCCGCTGGAAGCGTACCTCGAGCAGATCCTCGGCGATCCGGACAGCGACCGTTCGAAGTCGCTCTTCTGGTTCCGCCAGCGCCATGACCAGCTGATCGCCCGGTGGGCCGAGGTCGTCGGACCGCAGAACGTCACCGTCATCGCCCTCGACGAGCGCGATCACGACATGGTCCTGCGGGTGTTCGAGCAACTGCTCGGGCTGGAGTCGGGCACGCTGGTGGCGGACGGCGACCGGACGAACCGATCGATGACCCTGGCCGAGATCGAGATCGTCCGGGCGTTCAACGAGCAGTTCTTCGCCGAGGGTCTGAGCCGGCCGCTGCACGCCAGGGTCATGAGCACCAGGTTCATGCGATTCGGCGCGGCGGCCTTCATCAAGGCCCGCGAGCCGGGTCCGGACGAACAACGGATCGAGACCCCACAGTGGGCGCTCGACCGGGCCGGCGAGATCGCCGATGAGATGGTCGATGCGATCACGGCCTCGGGCGTCCGGATCGTCGGGGATCCCGAGCATCTCCGACCGGTGGCGACCAGCCGGCTGGTCGACGGCCGGCAGCCGGACCCCCGGATCACCCCGGACATCGCGGCGACGGTGGCGATGAGCGTCCTCCGGGCCAGCGGCCTCGTCCCCGACCCGATCGATGCCGACGGTCATGTCACTCGCCCATCGGTCGAACCGATCGCCCTCGCCAGGATCCCGACCCTCGAGATGGTGGCCATCGTGTGGCGACGCATCGTCGCCGCGGCCGGGCGGCGCGCACGGCGGCTGCTCGGGCGATCCCGATGACCGCCGCAGCCGGACCGGACGACCTGCTCCTGCCCGAGGGCACCCGGCTCATCCACATCGGCCCGCCCAAGACCGGCACGACCTACCTGCAGGATGCCTTCCGAGGCAACCGCGAGGCCGCGTCCGCCCAGGGTGTCCACTATGCGGGGCAGAGCCACCGACGAGTGGAAGGAGTCCAGGCCGTCATGGGGATGGCAGGTCCCATGTCGGGCAACGTCCCGCCCGATCGCAAGGTGGCAGGCACTCGTCGATGAGATCAACGGGGCCGGTGACCAGCGGGTCCTGCTCAGCAATGAACGGTTCTCTGCTCGCCACATCGACCGCCATCCGGTCGATCGTCGAGGAGCTGGGTCCGGATCGGGTCCACATCGCGGTGACCCTGCGGCCACTTGGCCGGATCCTGTCCTCGCATTGGCAGCAGAAGGTCCAGTCGGGCTTGCCGATCCCGTTCGACGAGTTCCTCGAGCAGGTCCTCGGCGATCCGGACAGCGACCGTTCGAAGTCGCTCTTCTGGGTCGGCCAGCGCCATGACCAGCTGATCGCCCGGTGGGCCGAGGTCGTCGGACCGCAGAACATCACCGTCATCGCCCTCGACGAGCGCGATCACGACATGGTCCTGCGGGTGTTCGAGCAACTGCTCGGGCTGCGAGTCGGGCACGCTGGTGGCGGACGGCGACCGGACGAACCGATCGATGACCCTGGCCGAGATCGAGATCGTCAGGGCGTTCAACGAGCAGTTCTTCGCCGAGGGTCTGAGCCGGCCGCTGCACGCCAGGGTCATGCACCACGGCGTACGGACCAACCTTGGCGTGGCAACCTTCATCAAGGCCCGCGAGCCGGGTCCGGACGAACAACGGATCGAGACCCCACAGTGGGCGCTCGACCGGGCCGGCGAGATCGCCGACGAGATGGTCGATGCGATCACGGCCTCGGGCGTCCGGATCGTCGGGGATCTCGAGAATCTCCGACCGGTGGCGACCAGCCGGCTGGTCGACGGCCGGCAGCCGGACCCCCGGATCACCCCGGACATCGCGGCGACGGTGGCGATGAGCGTCCTCCGGGCCAGCGGCCTCGTCCCCGACCCGATCGATGCCGACGGTCATGTCACTCGCGCATCGGTCGAACCGATCGCCCTCGCCAGGATCCCGACCCTCGAGATGGTGGCCATCGTGTGGCGACGCATCGTCGCCGCGGCCGGGCGGCGCGCACGGCGGCTGCTCGGGCGATCCCGATGACCGCCGCAGCCGGACCGGACGACCTGCTCCTGCCCGAGGGCACCCGGCTCATCCACATCGGCCCGCCCAAGACCGGCACCACCTACCTGCAGGGTGCCTTCCACGGCAACCGCGAGGCCGTGTCCGCCCAGGGTGTCCACTATGCGGGCCGGGGCCGCCAACCGATCGAGGCCGTACAGGCCGGACTTGGCCGTCCCAGTCGACGGACCGGCAAAGTCGCGTCACGATCGAGGTGGCAGCACCTCGTCGACGAGATCAACGGGGCCGGTGACCGGCGGGTCCTGCTCAGTAGCGAACGGTTCTCTGAGGCGACTCCGACCGCCATCCGGTCGATCGTCGAGGATCTGGGTCCGGATCGGGTCCACATCGCCGTGACCCTGCGGCCACTTGGCCGGATCCTGCCCTCGCATTGGCAGCAGAAGGTCCAGTCGGGCTTGCCGATCCCGTTCGACGAGTTCCTCGAGCAGGTCCTCGGCGATCCGGACAGCGACCGTTCGAAGTCGCTCTTCTGGGTCGGCCAGCGCCATGACCAGCTGATCGCCCGGTGGGCCGAGGTCGTCGGACCGCAGAACGTCACCGTCATCGCCCTCGACGAGCGCGATCACGACATGGTCCTGCGGGTGTTCGAGCAACTGCTCGGGCTGGAGTCGGGCACGCTGGTGGCGGACGGCGACCGGACGAACCGATCGATGACCCTGGCCGAGATCGAGATCGTCCGGGCGTTCAACGAGCAGTTCTTCGCCGAGGGTCTGAGCCGGCCGCTGCACGCCAGGGTCATGCATATCGGCGGGCAGGCCAATATTGGTACGGTCGCCTTCATCAAGGCCCGCGAGCCGGGTCCGGACGAACAACGGATCGAGACCCCACAGTGGGCGCTCGACCGGGCCGGCGAGATCGCCGACGAGATGGTCGATGCGATCACGGCCTCGGGCGTCCGGATCGTCGGGGATCTCGAGAATCTCCGACCGGTGGCGACCAGCCGGCTGGTCGACGGCCGGCAGCCGGACCCCCGGATCACCCCGGACATCGCGGCGACGGTGGCGATGAGCGTCCTCCGGGCCAGCGGCCTCGTCCCCGACCCGATCGATGCCGACGGTCATGTCACTCGCGCATCGGTCGAACCGATCGCCCTCGCCAGGATCCCGACCCTCGAGATGGTGGCCATCGTGTGGCGACGCATCGTCGCCGCGGCCGGGCGGCGCGCACGGCGGCTGCTCGGGCGATCCCGATGACCGCCGCAGCCGGACCGGACGACCTGCTCCTGCCCGAGGGCACCCGGCTCATCCACATCGGCCCGCCCAAGACCGGCACCACCTACCTGCAGGGTGCCTTCCACGGCAACCGCGAGGCCGTGTCCGCCCAGGGTGTCCACTATGCGGGCCGGGGCCGCCAACCGGTCGCCGCGGTCCAGGCGATCGTCGGCAATGCGAGCCCGAATACGGGAGAGATCCCGTCGATGAAGCGGTGGCGGAGCCTCGTCAGCGAGGTTGCCCACGCTCGCCAGCCACGAGTGGTCATCAGCAGCGAGTTCCTCACGGAGGCGAAACCGGAAACGATCAAGACCATCGTCGAGGACCTTGGCGGGGCCCGGGCCCACGTCGTGGTAACCCTTCGTCCGCTGGCCCGGATCCTCTCCTCACAGTGGCAGCAATTCGTGCAGAGCGGGCAACGGATGGCATTCGACGACTGGCTCGACGCGGTGTTCAACGATCCATCCCGGATCACGCCGACGTTCTGGCGACGGCACCGGCACGATCAGCTTGTCGCGCGCTGGGCGGAGGTCGTCGGACCGCAGAACCTCACGGTCATCGCCCTCGACGATCAGGATCACGGCATGGTCCTCCGCGTCTTCGAGCAGCTCGTTGGCCTGCGGGCGGGCACCCTCGTCGCCGAGGAGGACCTCAGCAATCGATCGATGACGTTGTCCGAAGTCGAGGTCGTCCGAGCGTTCAATCGGCAGTTCTTCGCGGCCGGCCTGAGCCGGCCGCTCCATACCAAGGTGATGCGCTTCGGCGCCGCCACGTACGTGAAGTCTCGACCGCCAGCCCCGGACGAGCCTCGGGTGGAAGCGCCCGGCTGGGCGCTCGAGCGGGCCGGCGAGATCGCCCGGGAGATGGTCGATGCGATCGTCGCGTCGGGCGTCCGGATCGTCGGGAATCCCGAGCACCTCACCCAGCGGCCGCCTGTCCGGAAGCCCGATGCCGACACTTCGGGTCCGATCCACATCTCGGCAGCGACCGCGGCGGCGACGGCGATGGGCGTGGTCGTCGCGAGCGGCCTGGCCCGGGGCTCGAGGGCATCGTCGGGCTCGCCCGACAGCGCGCCCACGGGATGAGCCCGCCGACCTCGCCAGGATCCCGACCGTCCAGGTCATGGCCGTCCTCTGGAGCCGGATCCGCGCGTCCGTCGGTCGCCGAACGCATCGTCTCCGTCACCGCCGCAGGAGACCCACGCGATCAGCGCGACGGCGGCTGATGCCGATCGAGCGCGTCTACGATGGCCGCGACCGCATCCGTCGACCGACGTCGTCGTCGTATCGATGACGACATCCGCATCGTCCGGGGGCTCGTACGGGGAGCTGATCCCGGTGAACTCGGGGATACGGCCCGCGCGAGCTTCGGCATACAGTCCCTTGCGATCCCGTGCCTCGCACACGGCCAGCGGCGTATCGACATGCACGAGCAGGAACACGCCTTCGTCCTCGGCCATCGTTCGGGCGGCCCGGCGGCCTGCGGCGAATGGGGCGATCGGGGCCGCAACGGCGATCCCGCCATGCGCGGCGACGAGTGAGGCCACGTAGGCGATCCGATCGATGTTCCGTTCCCGGGAGGCGGCGTCGAACCCAAGCTCGGCCGACAGGTGCTGGCGCACCTCGTCTCCGTCGAGCAACGTCACCCGCGAACCACGATCGGCGAGGGCGTCACTGAGCGCTCGCGCGATCGTCGACTTGCCGGATCCGGACAGCCCGGTGAAGAAGACGACCACGCCGACTCGGGGCCCACGATCCCGGGCGGTCAGGATCGCCGCGGCGGACGCGGGGGGATAGATCGCCCGAACGTCGCGCTCGAATGCAGCATCCAGGCTGGCGAGCTGCTGGTCGGTCCCGGCTACGCGCAGGTCGCGCAGGTGCCTGGTCGTCGTCGCGCCGTACGCGGCCATGACATCGCCGAAGGTGACCGGTCCGTCGCTGTCCCGCCCCGGCCAGGGCACGATCAGCGGGATGACCGGCAGACCCTCGAGGTCGGTGGCAAGCACGTCCGCGAGGGACCGGCCCGCCGCCGCCAGCCCGGCCCCGGTGACCGGACCCTGCGTACGGTCGAGACGCGCGACGGGGATGGCCCACAGCACGGCTGCGATCGCGTCGGTCCGAACGGTCTCGACGATCGTGCGCATGTCGGCGCGGGTCGGCAGGTCGTCGACGACGACGGCGAGGACCGGGCCGCTCCCGACCAGGTCGTGAACCGCTGCCCGCACGTCCCGGGCCGCCCGGCGGGCCGTGGCGTCCCAGCGTGGGCCCCCGCCGCCGGGCAACGGACGGAGTGGATGCACGGTCTGGCGGCCCGCTGGGTCGACGCGAACGTGGGCCAGTGGCGTGTTCTCCCGATCGGTCAGCACCGACTCCTGATCGGGAGGCACGCCGACCCAGGCCGGGAGTCCGGCGATGGCACCGCCGAGCGCGAGCTCGAGTGCATCGAGGCCGTCGCCGTCGAGAACGACGCGCGGGGTATCGGCGAGGGACGCCAGGTCATCAGCGCCGTCGATGGCGCTCACTGGGGCCCGCCGTCGGTGCCGGGAAGGGCGGCCTCCGCGTTCCGCGCCACGCCGGGCTTGGGGACGACCCGCGAGCGGATCAGCGCCCAGATGACCGTCCCCAGGAAGATCGCCATGATCGCCGCCGCGAAGACCCAGATCGTGTCGACCCCGATCAACTTCAGACCGGTCGCCAGCAGCAGCACGGCCAGCACGCGCCGGATGATGCCCCCGGGAGCGCGGCTGCTGATCTGCGCTCCGATCCACGCTCCGGGCACGGCGCCGACGAGGAGCGAGGCCGCGACCACCGCCGAGAAACTGCCGAAGAGCAGGTGGCCCGCCGCCGCTGCGGCGACCAGCGGGATGGCCTGGGTGAGGTCCGTGCCGACGAGCGAGGATGCCTTCAGGGTCGGGTAGATCATCAACAGGATGACGATGATGATCGAACCGGCACCGACCGAGGTCACCCCGACCATGAAGCCACCAAGGGCCCCAGGGCCACGGTCGGGACGCGCCGGATCTTGACGATCGGCGGCCGGACGACGACGGCCGGGCCTTCGCCGAGCGGCAGGCGCTTGCGCCACATCTGGATCAGGCTGCGCACGATCAGGCCGGCGGTCGCGACGAGGAGGGCCACCCCGAGGACCTGCTTGATGACCGTGCTGGAGCCTTCGTCGAGCGCGACGTAGCTGATGAACCACGCACCGATGAACGCCGCCGGGACGGATCCGACGCAGAGCCAGCCGACGAGTTCGAGATTGACCGTGCCGCGTCGGAGGTGGACGATCGCGGCGGCCGGTTTCATGAACAGGCTGACGACGATATCGCTGGAGATCGCCGTCAAGGGATCGATCTTGAAGAAGAACACCAGCACCGGGGTCATCAGCGCTCCGCCACCCATCCCGGTCAACCCCACGACGATGCCGATGAGGAGGCCCGCCGCGGCCAGCGGGGCGTCGAAGGTCATGGCGGTGGCTGTCGGACGGAGCCGCGTGATGGCGTGGCTGGCATGCGGCGATGATACCTGCGACGCTTTACCCGGACCGCCCCAAGCCCGGTTCGCGTCGTTCGTTCAAACTACACACTCCGCAGGAAGGTATCCGCCCGTGACCCGCACGTTCGAGCGCTCGTGATCGACCACGCCCAGGTCGAACGGCCGACGACCGATGACACCAGACTGGCCGCCGACCTGGCGGTCGGCGCCGGCCGAGTACTGCTCGACGTCCGAGCCCAGGCGGAGTCGGGTCGCATCGCCGGGACGACGGCGGATCTCCGCGCGGCCGGGGACGCCGCGGCCCAGCGCTTCCTCGCCGCCGCCCTGGCCGCGGCCCGACCCGACGATCCCATCCTCTCGGAGGAAGCGGTCGACGATCGCCGACGCCTCGACGCGGAACGAGTCTGGATCATCGATCCGCTCGACGGCACCCGCGAGTTCGCCGAGCGCACCGATGACGGCGGATGGCGCGACGACTTCGCCGTCCATCTCGCCCTGTGGCAGCGCGGCCGGGGCCTGACCGATGCCGCCGTGGCCCTCCCGGCCCGGGATCGCGTCCATTCGTCCGGAGACCGCGGCGCCGCCCGACCGGACACCGAAGCCGTTGCAGCGGGCCGCCGGCCGCTTCGCCTGGCGGTGAGCCGAAGCCGGCCGCCGGCCATCGTCGATCGGCTCGCCGACCTCGCCGATGTCGAACTCGTGCCGATGGGATCGGCCGGGGTGAAGGCGATGGCGGTCGTCGATGGGCGCGTCCACGCGTACGTCCACGCCGGCGGCCAGTTCGAGTGGGATTCCGCGGCCCCGGTCGCGGTGGCCCGGGCGGCCGGACTCGTCGCGACGCGTCTGGACGGCACGGCACTGGCGTTCAACCAGGCCGACCCATGGAGCCCGGACCTGCTGATCTGCGAGCCTGCGCTCGTCACCCTCCTCGGGCGGCTCCTCGAGTCGGCCGGGCTCGATGACGTGCAGGAGTGCGCGCCGATGAGCACGCACGTCCTGACGCAGCTGGGGAACCTCGAGGCAGAGAGCATCCACATCTTCCGCGAGGTCGCCGCCGAGATGGAGCGACCGTGCCTGCTCTTCTCGGGCGGCAAGGACTCGATCGTGATGCTCAACATCGCCCGCAAGGCGTTCGCCCCGGCTCGCATCCCGTTCCCGATCATGCACATCGACACCGGCCTCAACTTCCCGGAGGTCCTGGCCTTCCGGGATCGCTGGATCGAGGAGCTCGGCCTGCAACTCATCGTCGCGTCGGTCCAGGACGCGATCGAGCGCGGGCTGGTGCGCGAGGAACCCAACGGCTCGCGGAACCGGATCCAGACGGGCGTCCTGCTGGAGGCCGTCGAGCGCTACAAGTTCGACGCGCTGTTCGGCGGTGGACGGCGCGACGAGGAGAAGGCGCGAGCCAAGGAACGCGTCTTCTCGTTCCGTGACGAGTTCGGCCAGTGGGACCCGCGCAACCAGCGCCCCGAGATCTGGAACCTCTACAACGGCCGGGTCTTCCCCGGCGAATCGATCCGGGTCTTCCCCCTGTCCAACTGGACGGAACTGGACATCTGGACGTACATCGCCACCGAGCGGATCGCCATCCCGGAGCTCTATCTCGCGGCCGATCGTGAAGTCGTGGAGCGCGACGGCATGTTCTACGCGGTCAATCAGTTCATCCCCCTCCGCGCAGGCGAGGCGACCCAGATCCGTCGCGTCCGCTATCGGACGATCGGCGACGCCAACCTGACGGCCGCCGTCGAATTGGACGCGCACACGGTCGAGTTGATCGTGGAGGAGATCGCCGCGGTCCGGATCACCGAGCGCGGGGCGACCCGCGGCGACGACAAGGTGAGCGAGGCCGCGATGGAGGATCGCAAGCGTGAGGGCTACTTCTGATGTCCCAGGAACTGCTGCGCTTCGCGACCGCCGGGTCGGTCGATGACGGGAAGAGCACGCTCATCGGGCGGCTCCTGTTCGACTCGAAGTCGCTGTTCACCGATCAGCTCGATGCGGTCGAACGGGTCAGCCGGGACCGAGGCAACGACTACACCGACCTCGCCCTGATCACCGACGGCCTTCGAGCCGAACGCGAACAGGGGATCACGATCGACGTCGCCTACCGCTACTTCGCGACACCACGGCGCAAGTTCATCGTGGCCGACACGCCGGGCCACATCCAGTACACCCGCAACATGGTCACCGGGGCGTCGACCGCGGACGTCGCCGTCATCCTGCTCGACGCTCGTCGCGGGATCACCGAGCAGAGCCGCCGGCACGCCTTCATCTCCACCCTGCTCGGCGTGCCGCATCTGGTCGTGTGCGTCAACAAGATGGACCTGGTGGACTTCTCCGAATCGGTGTTCGAGTCCATCCGGACCGAGTTCAGCGAATTCGCGACCCGCCTCCGGGTTCGCGACATGACCTTCATCCCGGTCTCGGCCCTGCTCGGCGACAACATCGTCAGCCGGTCCCCGAAGACGCCCTGGTACGAGGGCGCCACGCTCCTCAGTCACCTCGAGCGATTGCACGTGGCGAGCGACCGGAACCTGGTCGACGTGCGCTTCCCGGTCCAGTACGTCCTGCGCCCGCAGTCGACCGAGGTCATCGACTACCGCGGCTACGCCGGGACCGTCGCATCCGGTGTCCTGCGGCCGGGCGACCAGATCATGGCCCTGCCGAGCGGCCTCGAATCGACCATCGCGACGATCGACACCGCGGACGGTCCGGTGGACGAGGCGTTCCCGCCGATGGCCGTCACCATCACCCTGGCCGACGACATCGACATCGGCCGAGGCGACATGATCTGCCGTCCGCACAACCTTCCGACCGTGGTCCAGGACGTCGACGCCCAGGTCTGCTGGATGGACGAGAGCGCATCGCTGACCGTCGGCCGCCGGTACGCGATCAAGCACACCACGCGATGGGCCCGGGCCGTGGTCAAGGAGCTCTCCTACCGGATCGACGTCAACACCCTGCATCGGGTCGAGGACGCCACCGAGCTGTCACTCAACGAGATCGGGCGGATCCAGCTGCGCGTCACCAAACCCCTGTTCGTCGATGCGTACCAGACGAACCGCGAGACCGGCGCCTTCATCCTGGTCGACGAAGGGACGAACCGGACGGTCGCGGCCGGCATGATCCAGCGTGGCTCGGGAGCCTGATCCGGTCAGCCGATGACGTTGCGCTCCAGCACCTGTCGCCCGGCAGCAAGTCGGTCGAACCCGAAGAGGCCCAGGTCGAGCGTGGTGTACCGCCCGTGGATGATCAGCTCCGCCAGCGCGCGCCCGACCGCCGGCGCGTGCTGGATCCCGTGGCCGGAGAACCCGTTCGCGAAGAGCAGGTTGTGGAGCTCCGGATGGGGTCCGATGACCGCGTTGTGGTCGAACACGTTCATCTCGTAGTAGCCGGCCCATGAGCCGGTCCGGCGGATCCGGTCGAAGGCCGGCACGCGGGCAGCCAGCATGGGCCAGAGCCGGTCGTCGAACAGCCTCGGGTCGACATCGAGCGGCAGGCCATCGAGGTCCTCGCCGACGTCCGGTGGGATGGCACCGATGAACCCGTTGCCGTCGGGCCGGAACCACGCCCCCGATGGATCGACCACGAGGGGACAGTCCGGGATCGGCTCGGCCGCCTCGAACGCGAACACGCACCGGCGCCTCGCCTCGATCGGCAGGTCGACGCCGGCGAACCGGGCGACCTCGCGGGCCCATGGACCGGCCGCGTCCACCAGCGTCCCGCAACCGATGGTCGAGCCGTCGGCCAGGACGACCGTCTCGATCCGCCCGGACGACGACTCGAGACCGACCGCCTCGGCGGCCACGTAGTCCACCCCCAGGGCGCGGGCCGCCCGGCGCAGGCCCGTCACGAGCGCGTGACCGTCGAACCATCCCTCGCCGGCGCGACCCAGCGATCCGAGGGCGAGGTCGCCGACGGCCAGCCACGGGTATCGGTCGGCCAACTCGTCGCTGGCGAGCAGGTCGACCGCTGCGCCCTCGGCCCGCTGGACGGCATGGTTCCGGCGCAGGTCGGCTGCCGACCCGGCCGTCGCGAGGTAGAGGTAGCCGCCGGCCTGGAACCCCAGATCCACCGGGCAGACCGCCGTCGTCGACGGCGAGGTGCCGCCCGGCATCCTGGAGCCAGTCGAAGGAGAAACGGGACATCCGGATGTTCTCGGGCGTGGAGAACTGCTGGCGGATCGATGCCGCGGATCGCGTCGACGATGCCAGCGCATAGGTCGGGTCGCGCTCGAGCACCGTGACCGTCCCGTCGAACCCGGGATCGCTGGCCAGGAACCAGGCGACCGACCCGCCGATCGCGCCACCACCGACGATGACGACGTCGCGGGTCCGGCTCACAGGGGTTCGAGCCGCGCGCGCAACAGGTCCGCGTCGGCGTCATCGGTCATCCGGCACGACCATCCGCCCGAGGCATCGGGCCAGACGACCGACCCGACTCGCGCACCCGGCTCGGCGGCCCGGGCGTACTCGAGTCGAAGGAACCGAGGGACGACCCGGACCGATCCCGCGCCACCCGCGGCGATCACGGCTTCATCCACCCAATCCGCGTAGACCGCGTTGTTGACATGGTCCATCGGATCGAGCTCCTGGGGCCGGACGATGAGGTCGGCGCGGCGGGCATCGTCGGGAGCCTCCCCCAGGTCCACCCGGGCCAACGGGAAGGTAGCCGGAGGCGCGCCGAAGGCGGCATCGAACTCGGGTGGGATCCGGGTCGGGGCGCCACGCCGGTCGAGCAGGACCCAGTCGATATGGACCCAGGCGACCATCGTCCCGGCGGTATCGACGTACTCCGTCCGCCGGCGCGCCCAGACGCGCCGCCAGCCGACGACCCGGGTGGTGCCGATCAGCTCCGAGTCGACCGGGATCCTGGCCACGACCGCGATCTCGGCGGCGCGGACCAGCCAGGTGATCTCGCGTTCCTGGTACCAGGCTCGGTCGAACCCGCGAGCAGTCGAGTGATGGCCGGCCAGGTCCTGGGTGTACCGGAGGAGGACCGAGGTCCGGATCAGGCCGTCCGGTGATCCTTCGTCGAACTTGACCCGATATGGAGCCGAGCAGGAATCCGCCGGGCGATCGGTCACCTCGCCGACTCGGCAAGCTCGTCCAGCGTCCCGATGGTGAACAGTCGCGTCGCCTCGTGGGGCGCGCTCTGGTGGGTGAGCCTGACGTCACATGAGCGCCGGGCATCGAAGATGACCAGGGCGACCGCGAGGCGTTCATCCTCGTCGAGCGCGTGGGTACGGGCATCGTCGAGTTGGTGCAGGACGTCCGCGTTGATCCCCCGGGCACCCCATTTGCAGTCATACGTCTCGGCCGCCCCGTCGAGCTCGACCGTCACGTCGTACGGATGGATCTCCGCCCTGACCCCGTCGAACAGGATCCGGCGCTCGCGCATGATCGCGGCCGGGTCGACCCGGCGGGCGAGGAGTCGGGCGGTCAACTCCTCGACCAGGGCCCCGCGGATCTGACTGCGGACCTGCTCGCCTCGGTCGGCCACCGCCAGCGACGCGGCCAGGATCGCTTCCGAGCGCTCGAGCGCCGGCTCCTCGTCGGCTGCCGCCGCACCGAACAACGTCGGGAACATCGCCCGCCAGTGACCCGGCTCGGTCGACTCGCCGTTCATGACTGCGCGAGCGAGGACGCGCTGGGCCAGGGTCGCCGTGGTCAGTAGCGTGGCCGCCTGGATGACCAGTGGGTCGGCCTGGATCCCGGCATAGACCACAGCTCGCGCATCGGGCGCCGCGTCCTGGAACCTCACGGCCGCTCGCCCAGTGCGAGGAGGACGACCTGCGGGAAGGTCGACAGCCAGTCGATCGCCCGGTGCGGATCCTCGATCCGGCCGATCTCGTCGATCGCTCGGTCGACCGCCTCGCTCGCCTCGTCGGACGCGATCCAGATGACCGCCATGCTCGGCGACGAGGTCGAACCGGGTCCGCCAGGCGTCGGCGAGGTCATTGACGTACGACCACTCGTCTTCGACGGTCTCACCGAGCTCGGCTAGGTCCGCGTAGGCGTCCAGGACCCGCTCGATGAGTTCGCGGAGTGTCTCGCCAGCCATCGGACTAGCCTACGCCCCCGGTGGCGCCGGGATGGTCAGGTGGCGCGGATGAACCGGTGCAACAGGCCGCGCTCGGGCAGCGGGTGGCTCGTCGTCACGTCCTGGTTGCGTCGCAGCAGGGCCAGCAGTTCACGTCGGGCGCGGTCATCCCAGGCGCGCGAGTAGATCCTCACCGCCTCGGCCCGGACCTGATTGGCCTGATCGCGGTGGCCGGACACCGACAGTTCACCGACGCGGTCGAGGACGGCGCGGTAGAGCCCCGGAAGTTCCTTGGCGGCGGTGTTCGGCTCCATCGTCTCAAGGATGACCCGAGCCCCGGAGAGGTGGAATAGCCCACCCGTTCCCGTCGAGACCGCCGAAGGTCCAACCGCAGAGGTCCGGTCAATCGCCGCGGTGGCCGCCGCTCCGCACGCTGAATGTCCCGAGCGACCCGTCGCCGGCATCCAGGCCACGCTGACGTGATCGACGATCGCGGCGGGCGGGCCCGCCTCGAGCCGGGCGACCAGCGACCGGAGCTCCCGCTCGTGTCCTTCGGCGACGCAGTGGACCGCGCCCTCGGCGGTATTGGCCACCCAGCCGCGCAGACCCAGCTCCGTCGCTTCACGGAGGACGAAGTAGCGGAACCCGACGCCCTGGACCCGACCGACCACCGTCGCGTCCACCCGGCGGGTCGTCACCTCGTCGGACACGGCCCGATCATGCGGCCGCCACTCGTCGCGGCCAGGCCAGGACGAGCGAATCGAGCACGAGTTCCGGGGACACGTTGCCGGCCAGCCATTCGGCCGATCGCGCCGTCCGGTCCATGAAGGCGACGACGCCGGCATCGTCGACCGTCGCAGCGATCGCCGCGAGCTCGTCGATCAGGACCGTATCGTGGACCGAGCGCATGCCCCCCGCCGCGATGAGATGCAGGTCTCGCGCGACATCCGCCCAGAGGCCGAGGAGGGTCTCGACGCCGCGGCGACGCTCGGCGGCCGGGGTGCGCACCCGGGTCGCCCCGCCATCGACGTCGTCGACGCTCGTGCCAGTAGTGGGTTCCGCGTGCGCGGGGGCCTCGGATCCCGCCGACCGGGCGCCGCTCCGCCGCGGACGTCGAGACCCGTACCGAAGCTGGATCGGAGCCATCGAGCGCCATCGACAGGCTGATCGCCCGAGGCACCGCAGCCCTCGCGGCGGCCAGCCGGATCGCAGGCCCCTCGCCGGTGAGGTCGAGGAGCAGCCGGGTCAGCTCCGCCCGGATCAGCACGGCGTCCGGAGTTCGGGCGTAGGCCAGCGCGATCCCGGGTCGGCCCCCCGCGAGACGACCGAGCCGGGCGGCCGTCGGCGGGTCGGCGAGGCCGTGGTCGGCCAGGATCGCTTCGATGTCCCTGGGTCCGACGAGGCCCAGCCGGACCCGCGAGCAACGAGACCGGACCGTCGGCAGGAGCCGCGCCTCCTGGTCCGCGCAGAGCACGATCGTCACCCTTGGTGGCGGCTCCTCGAGGGTCTTGAGGAGTGCCGACTGGGCGTCCTCGTTCATCCGGTCCGCGGCCTCGATGATGGCCACCCGGGCTCCGCCTTCGACCGGCATCAGGGCGAGGTCGGCGATCAGCTCCTTCACCCCGCGGTACTTCGCATCGGGGCCGCCGATCACGACCTGCCGGCCCGGGCCGACCGGACCAAGGCGATGCAGGTCGGGGTGCGTACCGTGATCGACCAGGCGGCAGGCGCGGCACTGACGACAGGGCCGTTCCGCCTCGGTCGCGGTGCACAGCAGGCCGGCGGCAAGGTCGAGCGCGAGGGTCGTCTTCCCGATGCCCTCAGGACCGACGAGCATGACGGCGTGCGGCCCGGATCCACGGGCCATCGCGGAGACCGCCCGAAGCGCGTTCGCCTGCCCGCGGGTCCTCGCGCCGTCCATCGGCGAGGGTCAGTCGGTTTCGGCCGGGGCCGCCTTGCGGGTCGTCCGACGCTTTGCCGGTGCCTTGGGCTCCGCGTCCCCGGTCGCATCGGTCGAGACCGGTGCGTCGGATCCCTGCGGCGGCCTTCGGCTTGCGGGGCGCCCTCGGCTTCGGGGCCGGCTTCTCGGCGGTCGATCCCGCGGCAGGCGCCTCCGCCGTCGCCTCGGATCCTGGCTCCGCGGCCGCCTTGGTCGACGCCCGGGAGGCCCGTGGCTTGGCCGCTGCCTTGGTCGAGGCCGACTTCGCGGCGGCCGGCTTGCGCGTCGATCGCGTCTTCGCCGGGGTCACCGCTGGTTCGGGCGTGTCGCCCGACGAGGTCGACGCCACCGCAGGTTCCGATGCGGGACGAGCCGGGGCCGGCTTCTGGGCGACCTGCGCTCGCAGCATCGCCTCGAGCTCCGGGGGAACGTCGCTCCACGGCTCCGCGGGATCGCGGGGCGCGCGGGACGGTTCCTGCGGCGCGCCGCGGCCGCGAGATCGTTCGTCTCGGGTCGATCCCCCGGATTGCGTCCGGCCGCTGACGTCCGGATAGCGGTTGATCCCGCCACCACCGCCACGACCGTACCGCTCCCGCTCCATCGCCGACTGGTAGGCGGATCGTCCCCCGCGTGGTCCGCGTCCACCACCTGCGCCGCCGCGGTTCGCACCGCGACGCTGTTCGGCGATGAGGTACTCGGGGATCTCCGGTTCGTCGAAGTCCTCATCGTCGAGGATCGGGGCATTCGACGCCGCAGCAGAGGAGGTCGGTGTCCCGAGTTGCGAGTCCCAGACCGAGCCGAACGGAGTGCCCTTCGGAGCCCGTGGCGCGGGCCGGTCCTCGATCTCATCCTCCGGGACGCGATCGCCAGCCGGCGCCGACGGCGTCGGCTCGTTCCGCGGCGCGTCCTCGGCAGTCTCGATCGGGGCGTCCTCGTCACGACCGCGTCCCCGGCCCCGTCCACGGCCACCACGTCGCCGCCGGCGCCGCGGCTCGGCCCCGTCTTCGACCGGACCGCGATCCTGCTCGTCCAGTTCGTCGATCGCGTCCGTCACGGCATCGTCGGCGGCGTCCAGGGTGAAGACCTCGGCCCTCGCCAGATCCGCCTCGGTGAGCGTCCCGACGGCACGCGACAGCCGCTCGCCCGGCAGGGCGAGGGGGCCGGCCGACCCATCGGCCGCGACCGGTGTCGCGGTCGTGCTGCGGGCTCGACCCCGTCCCCGTGGAGACGGACCGGCCGGTTCCGCGTCACGGCTGCGACCACGCCCGCGACCACGCCCGCGCCCGACCCCGGTGCCCTCGGTCAGCTTGTCCGGGACTTCGGTCATGGACAGATCAGCGTCGTCATCGGCGACCCGCCGTCCCGATCGGGAACCCTTCTCGACCCGGGCGAGTTGGATGATGTCCGTGAACAGGTCGGCGACCTCGATGAGGTCCGAACTGGTGTTGCCGCGGAAGCTGATGACCTCGACCCGGACGCCCTGCTCCTGGACGGCTCGGATGGCCGGTGCGAAGTCGCCGTCCCCGGAGACCACGATCGCGATATCCAGGTTCCGGGCGGTCTTCATCATGTCGACCACGAGTTCGATGTCGAGGTTGGCCTTGACCTTGCCGTCGCCGTACTTGCGGATGTCCTTGCTGACGACCTTGTAGTTGCTGCGGCGAAGGAAGTCGTGGAAGTTGCGCTGGTTCTCGTTGTCCGGGTCCAGCCCGGTATAGGCGTAGGCGCGCACCAGGTCCCGACCGGCCGAGGCCGCCTTGAGCAGGGTCACATAGTCGATGTCGACGCCGGCCGCCTTGGCTGCGTAGAAGATGTTCGCGACGTCCACGAAGACGGCGACGTTCTTACTCACATTGGCTCCTTGACTGGTTGGTTCGCCCGGCCGGCGCGCACTGGCGCTGCTCGGTCAGGACGCTCATGACTGGCGGCGCGCCGCGGAACCCGCGGCGACCACGATCCGTTGGATGCGCGGACCGGCCTCGGCGAAACCCATCCGTTGCCAACGGATGCGGGCTTCTGCCGGCGGCAGATCGGCTTCGACGACGGTACACCCCTTATTGCTTGCAGACCTGACGACTTCCTCGAGGAGCGCCGCGGTGATCCGGTCGGCGTCGTGGCCCGGGTCCACGACGAGCAGGTCGACCGTGCCGACGTAGCCGCCGGCCTTGACGGACGGGCGGAGCGCGAGGATCGCGCAGCCCGACGACGAGGCGCTGCGCCTCCGCGACGATGATGCTGGCCTGCGGCAGGTAGACCAGCTGGCGCATGAGATCAGCTGCTTCGAGCGGGCTCTCGCCACCCGCCATCTGCACCGATGCGTCGCTCAGGGCGACGACTCGGTCGATGTCGGTGACACGGGCTGCTCGGACCTGATACTCCACGCCGACGGATCGAACCTCACAGGGTCAGGCGACCATCTATCTCGATCGGGTTCGAGCGAGGCGAGACCGGGGCCCGCGATCCGCCCTTCCGCGCCGAGCGTTCGTTCGCTTGCGGCGCGTCTCTAGGGTGCGGCCGACCGGTCTTGCATTCGGGACGCCGAAGGGTAATATACGGCATCGCTTCGGCGGCCACTCGTGCGCCGTCCGGATGTGGGGTCCAGCAGTCGTCAGTCGAGTCTGCACCGTTGTCCGCGATGACGCTTCCCGGGGGAGGGTCGGCGCCGCCGGACTTGGGCGACCGGATGGACGGGCGGGATCCATGCGCCGGATCGTGCCAGTCGGTTTCGACCGGTGATTTGGAGGAGATCGAATGAGATTGCACAAGATCGGTGCGCTCGCGGGGGTCAGCGTCCTGGCCCTTGCCGCGTGCAGTTCGAGCGGTGCGACGACCGCACCGAGTAGCGCCAGCGGCGGCAGCAACCCGCCCGCATCCATGGGCGAGCTCAAGCTCGGCGTCTCGCTGCCCCTGTCGGGTGGCGCAGCGGCCGACGGCCAGCCGACGCTCAAGGGTGCGCAGCTTGCCGTCGACCAGGCCAATGAGGCTGGCGGCATCGGTGGGTACACCATCAAGCTGTTCCCGCTCGACCATGCCGTCAACGGCAAGTACAACGAGCAGCAGGCCGCTCAGGACATGCAGACCTTCGTCGCGGATGCGGCGGTCTTCGGCGTCGTCGGCCCGTACAACTCGGCCGTCGGCAAAGTCCAGATCCCGATCAGCAACTCCGCGGGCCTCGCGCAGTGCAGCCCCGCCAACACGAACACGGACCTGACCAAGCCGCCCGCCGCATTGGATCTCCGAAAGGACTTCCCGGAGCGGATCAACTACATCCGCGTCGCCGCGACCGACAGCCTCCAGGGCCCGGCCATGGCGATCTACGACTACAACACCCTTGGGCTGAAGAACCTGCTCATCGTCGACGACGTGACCACCTTCGGCAAGGGCGTCGCGGACGCCTTCCAGGCGAAGTTCGAGGAGCTTGGCGGCAACGTCGTCCTGCGCCAGGGTGCTCCGGCCGACACGACCGACTTCAACGGGATCATCAGCAGCCAGGCAGTCACCGCGAACCCGCCCGACGGCGTCTACTACGGCGGTGTCGTCACCTCCGGCGCGGGCCTCTTCCTCAAGCAGCTCCGCCAGGCGGGCCTGACGGTTCCGTTCACGGGCCCCGACGGTATCGTCAACGGCAGCGTCAATGACGACGGCTCGCTCATCAAGATCGCCGGCGCCGACGCGTCTGCGAACTCGTATGGGACGATCGCCGCGATCGGCGACTTCCCCGGCAAGGCCGACTTCGATGCCGCCTTCGTCGAACATTTCAAGAACGACTCGGACTTCAAGACCCCGGGTGCGTACTCCGGACCGGCCAATGCCTGCGCGATCGTCCTGCTCGACTCGCTCAAGGCGGCCCTCGATGGTGGTGCGTCCGACATGGCCGCGATTCGAGAAGGCGTCCGCGCCCACGCGAGTGACCCGGCCAGCTCGTTCGACACGGTCCTCGGGCCGATCTCGTTCGACGAGAATGGTGATACCACGTCGCCGTTCATCTCCTTCTACACGGTCGACACTGCCGCTGCGGGTGGCGCCGACTGGGTCTTCAAGGAGCAGCAGTCCTTCGGGCAGTAACCCGAACCTAAGGAACGGCCGGGGAGCCATCGCTCTCCGGCCGTTCTGAATCCACCTCCGATCCGACCCGCTGGGAGTCCCCATGACGAGCACTGCGGTCAAAGCCCAGGCGCGACCCAACCCGTTCAGGGTCGCCCAACGGAGCGGCGTCGGACCGTATGCATTCATCATCGCGCTGACGATCCTGATGTACTTCGTGCTCGGGCCGAAGCAGTTCGTCAACGCCCTGACCATCGGCGCGATCTACGCCCTGGTCGCCCTCGGCTACACGATGGTCTACGGCATCATCGAGCTGATCAACTTCGCCCACGGCGACGTGTTCATGGTCGGGTCGTTCGTCTCCCTGTTCGTCCTCACCAACATCCTTGGCGCGACCGGGCCCGCACCCGATCTGCCGACGATGGTCTTCCAGCTGGTGGTCACCTTCGCCCTGACGATGACCGTCATCGGGCTGCTGGGGGTGTTCATCGAACGATTCGCCTACCGTCCGCTGCGCAACGCACCGCGCCTGGCGCCGCTGATCACCGCGATCGGCATCTCGTTCATCCTGCAGAACATCGTCCAGCTGATCTACGGACCGTCGCCGATCAACACGCCCCAGATCATCCCCCCGACAGCCCGGATCGACGTCGGCGGGATCACCATCGGCTGGGTCAACGTATTCATCATCGTCACTGCGATCAGCCTGATGATCGGGTTGCAGCTCTTCGTCTCGCGGACCAAGATCGGACGAGCGATGCGGTCGACGGCGTCTGACCGCGAGGCAGCCTCGCTGATGGGCGTGGACATCAACCGGACGATCGCCGTCACGTTCCTGATCGGATCCGCGCTCGCGGGCGCCGCGGGTGTCGTCCAGGGACTGTACTTCGGCAACATCACCTCGTCGCTCGGCTTCCAGTCCGGTCTCAAGGCATTCACTGCCGCCGTGCTCGGCGGGATCGGCAACATCACCGGCGCGGCCATCGGCGGCTTCATGATCGGGTTCGTCGAAGTCACCGCGGCCAACTTCGGCTACTTCGTCTGGGCCCAGGCCGCCGTCTTCATGATCCTGATCATCACCCTCGTCTTCCGACCGGCCGGCCTGTTCGGTCAGCAACTTGGTGAGCGGGCATGACCGCCAGCGCCGCGACACCGGCACCGTCAGCCAGCCGCCCGGGCGGAGTCCGAGGTCGGATCGGCGCGTTCAGTGATCGCCATCGGTCCGCCAGCGTGTTCTTCGGGGTCGGGGCCGTCGCGCTCGCCCTGCCGGTCATCGTGCTCCTGCCGCCGTTCAACAGCTTCAGCGGCCAGAGCGTCTGGATGGACGGCTTCACCATCGCCGGCATCTACATCCTGCTCGCCCTCGGCCTGAACATCGTGGTCGGGATGTCCGGCCTGCTCGACCTTGGTTATGCCGCGTTCTTCGCGATCGGCGCATACACCTACGCCCTCGCCGCCTCACCGTTCAGCGGGGTCCAGGTCTCGTTCTGGCCGATGTTGATCGTGGGTGCGGTGATCGCTGCGGTATTCGGGATCATGCTCGGCGCGCCGACCCTGCGATTGCGCGGCGACTATCTGGCGATCGTGACCCTGGGCTTCGGCGAGATCGTCCCGATCACCATCCTGAACCTGAGCAACTACACGGAGGGACCCAACGGCATCGGTGGCATCAGCGCCCCGAGCATCGGCGACTTCACGTTCCCGACGACCGGCAATCCGTGGCCCTACTACCTCGTGATGCTGGGCTTGATCATCATCTCGATGACCCTCATCTACCGGCTCCAGGACTCACGCCTCGGTCGCTCCTGGATGGCGATCCGCGAGGACGAGCTGGCAGCGGCTGCCAATGGCATCAATACCGTGACGACCAAACTGCTCGCGTTCGCCCTCGGAGCGTCCACGGCCGGTCTGGCCGGGGTCTTCCTTGCGGCCAAGCTCCAGACGGTCACCCCGAACCTGTTCCGTTTCGACGTCTCGTTCACCGTCCTGGCCATGGTCGTCCTCGGCGGGATGGGCAACATCTGGGGCGTCGCGGTCGGCGCGTTCATCATCTTCATGATCCAGAGCGTCCTGCTCAAGCAGATGAACATCTTCTTCGACAACGTCAACGTCCCGATCCTGAGCGACATCGACTTCCTGCAGTACCAGTTCCTGCTCTACGGCATCGCCCTGGTCGGGATGATGCTGCTGCGACCGGAAGGCCTGTTCCCGAGTCAACGCCGGAAACGCGAGTTGCACACCGATGAGGACGCCGCGTTCGGCGAACAAGGTGACGCGATGGGCGCGGCGCCCGAATGAGCGACACGATGGACCCTATCGCGGCGATGCCCGGCGACGAGCCGGCAGCCCCGTCTGGTGAGCCGCTCCTGGCGGCCCGGGCCGTGACCAAGCAGTTCGGCGGGCTGGTCGCCGTCCGCGATGTCACCCTCGACATCCCGGAGGGCGGGATCGTCAGCATCATCGGCCCGAATGGCGCCGGCAAGACGACCTTCTTCAACGTCATCGCCGGGATCATCGACCCGACGGCCGGGACCGTTTCGTTCAAGGGCCAGATACTCATCAGCCGTCCCCGACGCGTCTGGCTCGAGTCCGTCCTGTGGATCGTGCCGGCGATCGTGGTGGCGGCGATCGCGCTCGCGCTGGGCGCGGGCGACTCCGGGGAAGACGGGCTGGTCCTGACCGCCTCTGGGGTCGTCGGAGCGCTGGTCGTGACGCTCGTCGTGGCGACGATCCGGCCGGGCTGGTACGTGAGCCTGCTCGACCGACTCGGGATCCTCCGCAGCGCTCGACCGAATGACGTCGTCGCAGCCGGGATGGGTCGGACCTTCCAGAACATCCGCCTGTTCCAGAACATGACGGTGCTGGAGAACATCCTCGTCGGGATGCACCTCCAGATGCGATCGAACATGGTCGATCACGTCCTTGCCTCGCGACGCCAGCAGCGAGAGGAGGATGCCTCGACCGCCAGAGCCGTCGAATTGCTCGCCCTGGTCGGCCTGGCGGGCCGAGAGAACGAACTGGCCAAGAACCTGCCGTACGGCGACCAGCGTCGTCTCGAGCTGGCTCGCGCCCTCGGGAACAAGCCGGCCCTGCTCCTGCTGGACGAACCGACGGCCGGCATGAACCCGAACGAGACCGCCGAGATGACCGAACTGATCGGTCGCCTCCGTCGCGACATGCACCTGAGCATCCTGCTCATCGAGCACGACATGCGCGTGGTCATGGGCATCAGCGACCACATCCTCGTGATGGATCACGGAGAACGGATCTCCGAAGGCACGCCGGAGGAGGTTCGGCGCGACCCGCGCGTCATCGAGGCCTATCTCGGGACGGGTGCCTCATGACCGCCGAACGGACGATCGGCGAGGTCGTCCTCGAACTGCGCAACGTCCAGACCTACTACGGCAAGATCCATGCGCTCCAGGGGATCGATGTCGAGGTCCGCGATGGCGAGATCGTCACGCTCATCGGCTCGAATGGCGCCGGCAAGACGACCACGCTCAAGACGATCAGCGGACTCCTCCACCCACGGTCCGGCAGCGTCCATTTCGAGGGTCGGGACGTGTCGAAGACATCGCCCCATGTCCTTGTCCGTGAAGGGATCTCTCATGCGCCGGAAGGCCGCCGGATCTTCTCTCGGCTGACCGTCCTGGAGAACCTCCAGATGGGCGGCTACACGCAGACCACCAAGGACGTGGCGAAGAACATCGACCACGTCTTCGGACTCTTCCCGCGACTGCACGAGCGGTCCGGCCAGAAGGGCGGCACGCTGTCCGGCGGTGAGCAGCAGATGCTTGCGATCGGCCGCGCCCTGATGACCCGACCGAAGGTCCTCCTGCTCGATGAGCCATCGCTCGGATTGGCGCCGATCCTGATCCAGCAGATCTTCGCGATCATCCGCGAGATCAACGCCCAGGGGACGACGATCCTGCTGGTCGAACAGAACGCGCTCCAGGCGCTCGATGTCGCCGACCGAGGGTATGTGCTCCAGACGGGACGGGTCCTCCTGTCGGACGACGCCAAGGTCCTCGCTGAGAACGGCGACGTCCGGCGCGCCTACCTCGGGGAGATCTGACCGCGCTCCGAACGCCCCTGCGGCCAGGACTGAGCGACGATGGACGACCCACGCAAGGAGTTCCACGTTCGACCCGTCGGCACCCGGCCGCTCGGTCGGTTCCTGCCGATCGCGACCTTCGTGGTGGGTCTCTTCCTCGGAGCGGCCCTGTTCAAGCCCTGGGATCTCCTCTTCCCGCCCGTCGATCGCGCGGTCGATCCTGCGTCGGGGCCGGTCTCGGTCGTGGACCCGACGCCGCTACCGTCCGCGACGCCGGCCCCGACGCCCGGTGTTCCGGTCGAATGCGCGTTCGCGGGTGGCTGGCGCGTCTTCGCCCTCGGCCAGCGCGACCCGTTGGGCGGCGACGGCACGTCCGGGTCGGCGACCCCGGCCGACGGGTCGTCGGGCAGCGGAATGTCGAGAACCCGCTCCGTCGCTGGCTGGAGATCGTCCCCTCGCCGATCGCCGACGGGCCGGAAGATGCCCGGATCCCATTCGTGACCATCGTCTCCGAACGGATCGCGGGGATCGGCTACTGCCCGCCGCCCGACGGCACCGACGACCCGCCACCCGGGTCGGTCTTCAGCGCGTGGCGGCTCGAGGACGACGCATCGGGTACGGTGGCCCGGCCGGTCGGGCTCCGGCTCCCTGACCCGGGCGGTCGTCGTCGAGGTCCCGGTCTACGTCCCGAGCGAGGATCCGGCGGCCGACGCGAGCTGGGCCGCCGGCCGGTACGTCTTCGCGGTCGGGCCACCCGACGATGTCGGCTACCGGCGCTGGTTCGGGGTGGAGATCCGGCAACCAAATGGCCGACCCTGCCGGATAAGTCGGACGGGCGGTGGTCCCGTCAGCGGTCGTAGACGGACTCGCGCGACATGATCCAGGTGGCGCGGGACAGCACGACCAGCCCGATCCCGGCCAGCCAGAGACCAGGACCGTTGGTCACGATCTCAGCCGGTGACCGGAACTGGAAGGCGCCGATCGCGGCGAGTTCCACGACCCGCCACACGAGGCCGATCCAGCCGGCCGCTGCCAGGATCGCGAACGAGAGCCATCGATCCACCCCGAGCGGTCGATCGCCCGCGGCGTACGGGAGCGCCACCAGGCCGATGGTCGCGACGCCGACCAGGAAGACCAGGATCCCGCTACCGGCGAGACCGTTGCCGGATTCGGCGGTGATCCCGGGTGTGCCCCCGACCTGCCACCACGGCAGGATGCACCCGAGGACGATCAGCGGGCCGGCGATCGCAGCCATCGTCCGGCCACGTCCCAGCGGTCGGCGGTGCATCGTCATCCGTCGGTGGCCTCCGTGTAGACCTCCGGTTTGAGTACCCCGACGTAGCGAAGGTTCCGGTAGAGCTCGCCATAGTCCAGGCCGTATCCGACCACGAACTGATCGGGGATCGTGAACCCGGTGTAATCGACCGGGATCTCGACCAGCCGTCGAGCCGGCTTGTCCAGCAGGGTGCAGATGCGCAGGCTGGCAGGCGCCTTGCCCCGGAGGTAGCGGACCAGATAGTTGAGGGTCAGGCCGGTGTCGATGATGTCCTCGACGATCAGCACGTCCTCATCGGCGATGCTCGCCGACAGGTCCTTGAGGATGCGGACCAGGCCGGAGGATTTGGTGGTCGATCCGCCGTAGGAACTCACCTCCATCAGGTCGATCCGGACGGGCAGGTCGATCGCCCGCATCAGGTCGGCCATGAACGGCAGTGATCCCTTGAGCACGGATACGAGAGTCAGCGGCCGGCCCGCGTGATCGGCCGTGATGCGCTCGCCAAGCTCACGGACCTTCGTCTGGATCTCGTCCTCGGTGAGCAGGATCTCAGCGACGTCCCGGTGCAGGTCGCGGCCCTCGGTCATCGGTCTGTCTCGTTCATGCGCGCGTCGTCTTCCCTTCCGTCACATCGCCCTGACCGGCAGCACGTCGTCGGCGCCCGACCCGTTCGACTCCCGACGCCGGTCCGGCCCCGATCGTCGCTCCGTCGGATGGCTGCGGCGAAGCGCCCTCGATCCGGTCGGCCCCGACATCCTCGGCTCCATATGGTGTCGCTACCTGACCGGACGTCCCGGACAGTCCGGCGACCAGCGCGCCCTTGCCGTACTTGAGCATCAACGCCCGGAAGTCACGTCCATAGAACAGCTTGACGTTGAGGTCCGGATAGAGCTCTCGAAGCCGCCGGAGCTTGCGGTTCTTCTTCCGGACCAGCTTCTGCCGGAGCGTCGTCATCTCGAGGTAGAGATCGAGGTCGGGCAGGTAGAAGTCCGGCGAGAAACTCTCGACGACGTCGCCGTCCAGGTTCCAGAGGATCGGGAAGGTATGCGGTTCGTATTCCCATCGAACGGCGTAGAAATCGAGGATCCGGGACAACTCGGCTTCGCTGGCGTGGGCGAACGGAACCCTCACGGTTCCCGGCCGCCGTCGACCCGGTCGGGATCGATGGTCGCCAGCCAGCCGACAAGATCCCCATCCCAGGTCGTCAGGTCGCGCCGCACCGCTTCGACATCGCTGTGGCTGACCGGACGGACGGATCGGCTCCGATCGCGACCGATCTCTGCACCCTCGGTCGAGACGTCGAGCATCGAGAGCCCACCGGAGACGCCGTCCATCATCAGCCCCAGTGCGGCGCTGCCGCAATCGCCGCAGTCGAGTTCGACGAAGACGAGATCCTCCCGCTGGGCGAGGACCCGGATCCGATCCGCCGGGACGGTCGCCCCGCAGGCGGTGCACGTGGCGCCGTCGGGGAGCAGCCGGAGACGATCGCGCGGATCCATCGGCCCGAAGTCTAGCGGAGCCGGCCGGTTCACGGTACGCGCTGGGGCTGACAATCCATACCCCCTAGGGGGTATGATTTCGGGAAGCGTCGCCAGATGTGCGTCGATCCCGCGAGGTCCCGACTGACGATGAGTCCGACGGCAGGACGTCGAGCGTCTCCACCGCCCGACCCGAGTCATTTCCGCCACAGCTACTCGAAGGACAAGACCCTGCTCGCCCGCCGGCTGTCGCGGATGGAGGGGCAGGTGCGCGGGATCGCCCGGATGATCGAACGGGAGGAGTACTGCATCGACATCCTCCAGCAGACGGCTGCCCTGCGCGCGGCCGTCGATGCGCTGTCGATCGTCATCCTCGAGGACCATGTCAGTGGATGCGTCCGAACCGCCGCGGAACAGGGCCAGGCCGACGCCTACGTGGACGAGGTCGTCGATGTCGTCCGCCGGACGCTCGGTCGTCCGGTCCGGAGTCCCAGCCGGTCAACCTGAGCGATCGCCCGGTTATCCACGAATCCACGTCGAGCTGCTCGATTCGTGGAAAACCCCGTTGACGCGGGGGCGATCCGACCGGTAGCGTCCAGCATCCGCACTGGGGCTGGCACGAGGGTAACGCGGTCCGCGAGGGGTTCGAGGAGACTCGGCCACGAACCGGACGGACCGGGGAAGACCGGACGCAGGCCAACGGTGCGAGACGATGCCGACGCCGGGAGCGGCGCCGCGCGGGCGGATGGCACGCAGACACAGGAGGCGTGCCATGGACCGGACGCGTGAGCCGCTCCCGACGCGCGTCCGGGACACCGCGCCCCTGTCGCGAGCCTATTCGACCGCGCTCGACGATGGACTCGACGCGCTCGACCTGCACTTGACGACGGAGGCACGGGCCGCCATCGATGGTCACGCCCGGCTCCTGCTCGCCTGGACCGCGGCGATCAACCTGACCGCGATCCGCGATCCCGCGGCCGTGGCGATCGCGCACGTCGTCGATAGCCTGAGTGGCGTGGAGGAGCTTCGACGTCGGGGTGTCAATCGATCGCTCGACCTTGGCTCCGGCGGCGGCTACCCGGGCATCCCGATCGCGGCGGCGCTGCCGCTGGCGCACGCGGTGTTGCTCGAGCCGGTCGCCAAGAAGGCTCGCTTCCTCGCGGTCGCGGCTGCCGCGACCGGACTGGCGGACGCGGTGGAAGCCGTGCCCAGCCGAGCGGAGGCGCTGTCGGCCGATCCGCGGCATCGGGGGCGCTGGCCGGCCGTCACGGCCCGGGCCGTGGCGCCGCTCGCAGAACTGATCGAACTCGCCTTCCCGTTGCTGGCCCCGGATGGCTGCCTGATCGCCTGGAAACGCGGTGACCTGCAGGACGAGCTCGTCGTGGCCGAGCGGGCGATGACGGGCATGGGCGGGGGCTCCATCGAGGTCCGCCCGGTGGACGTCCCCGGCCTCCGCGACCATCGACTGATCATCGCGACCAGGCGTGGCCGGGTCCCCCCGGGATACCCGCGCGACCCGGCCACGCGCAGACGCCGGTCATGGTGACCGGCGCGCTGCTAGATTCCTTCCCGTGCGAGTCGCCGTCCTCTCGGATATCCACAGCAACCTCCCCGCTCTCGAGGCCGTCCTCGACCAGATCGGTTCGGTCGACGCCATCTGGCATCTGGGTGACGTGGTCGGCTACGGGCCGCAACCCGACGCGGTCGTCGACCGACTGAACGCCCTGGGCGCGACCGGCGTACGCGGCAATCACGATGCGGCCGCTGCGGGCGGGAACGAGATCGACTGGTTCAACCCCGATGCCCGGGCGGCCATGGAATGGACGCGGACGACGATCTCCGATCAGACCCGGACCTGGCTGGAGGCGCTGCCGCAACGAAGGGTCGATGGCGACTTCACCCTGGTCCACGGCAGTCCCCGGGATCCGATCTGGGAATACGTGACCTCGGCAGCCCTGGCCCGCGCCGGGCTATCGGCGATCTCGACCGAGCACGGGCTGCACGGTCACACCCACGTCCCGGTCGCGTTCACCCAGGTCGACGGCCGGATGCGCACCCTGGCGCCCAGGGCCGGCAACACGGTCGCCCTGGGTGAGGGCCGGACGCTCCTGAACCCTGGCAGTGTCGGGCAACCGCGCGATGGCGACCCGCGGGCCAGCTATATGGTCATCGACACCGATGCCGGCACCGCGACCTGGGGCCGCGCCGGGTACGACATCGACGCCGTCGTGAAGCTGATGCGTGTTGCTGGTTTGCCGACCCGTCTCGTAGACCGGTTGTATGTCGGCGCCTGATGATCGGCGGTAGACGACCGCTTCAGGGACGCAAGCCAGGTGACCGTCGGGTGCGGGTGGATCGACCACACTCGCCGTACTTCCGATACACCGGTCGCGGCCAGCTCACCGCCAAGGAAGCCGCGAGCGCCCCGACCACGCGAGGGGGCCGTGCGCTCGCCTCGGTCCGTGGCGTCTTCTTCGGCCGGCCCCTCGCGAGCGAGGCGGAGCTCGGTGAGCGGCTGTCCAAGACGAAGGCGCTGGCGATCTTCAGCTCCGATGCCATCAGCTCGTCCGCGTATGCGACCGAGGAGATCCTCCGGGTCCTGATCCTCGGTGGGGCGGCCGCCCTCTCGCTCGGGATCTGGATCAGCGCCGCCATCTCCATCCTGCTGGTCGCCGTCGCGATCTCCTATCGACAGATCTGCGTCGCCTATCCGAACGGCGGTGGCTCGTACACCGTGTCGCGCCGGAACATCGGACGAACGGTCAGCCTCGTGGCTGCATCGGCCCTGCTCATCGATTACGTGATGACGGTCGCCGTCTCCACCTCCTCGGCCGTCGAACAGATCGTGTCGGCCTTCCCGGGGCTCTTCGATGAACGCGTCCTGATCGGCGTCACCGCGATCGGCCTGATCGCCATCGCCAACCTGCGCGGCCTGCGCGAGGCGGGCAACATCTTCGCGGCCCCCACCTACCTGTTCGTCGGCTCGGCGCTGCTGATGATCGCCGTCGGAGCCTTTCGGATCCTCGTCCTCGGCGAGGGCGAGACCTACGGCTCGCAGGCGACCCAGCAACTCAACGATGTCGTGCAGCCGGTCACGATCCTTCTCCTGCTGCGAGCCTTCGCCGCCGGCGCCGTCGCGCTGACCGGCACCGAGGCGATCGCGACCGGGGTCCCGGCGTTCAAGCCGCCAGAACCAAAGAACGCCGCCACGACCCTGGCGGTCATGGCGGCCCTGCTGGCGACCCTGTTCATCGGGATCACCTTCCTGGCGGTCCGCTACGCCATCATCCCGATCGAATTCCCGGAGAAGCAGACGGTCATCGCCCAGGTCGCTCGAACGGTCTATGGCGATGGGCTTGCGTTCTATCTGTTCCAGGCATTCACGGCCGTCCTGCTCTTCCTCGCCGCCAATACGAGCTTCAATGCCTTCCCCCGGCTCCTCGCCATCCTCGCCGGCGACGGCTACATGCCCCGCCAGTTCGCCCTGCGCGGGGACCGGCTGGCCTTCTCGTACGGGATCATCATGCTGGCCTCGCTGGCCGCCCTCCTGATCGTCATCTTCAAGGGCTCGACCCATCTCCTGATCCCGCTCTACGCGGTCGGCGTGTTCATCGATTTCACGATCAGCCAGTCGGGGATGATCCGGCACTGGCGACGGGAGCGGTCGCCAGGCTGGCGGCGGCGATTGAGCATCAACGCCTTCGGTGCGGCGCTCACGGGGATCGTCGCGGTGATCGTCATCTACGTGAAGTTCTGGGATGGCGCCTGGCTCGTCCTGGTCCTCATCCCGGTCTTCGTCGCGATCATGTCGTTCATCCATCGTCAATACGAAGGACACGAGCGGGAATTGAGCGTGCCCGAGGAGGGGGTCCTGCCCGGTCCGCACCGCGAGCAGCGGGTGATCATCCCGGTCAACGCGATCAACCGCTCGATCGTCCACGCGGTCAACTTCGGGCGCGGCCTCGGGTCGGATATCCGGGCCGTGTACGTCACCGATGATCTCGATGCGGCGGAGACGATGCGAACCCGCTGGGAGGCGCAGTTCCCCGACGTCCCGCTGGTCGTCGTCGAATCGCCATACCGGGCGATCATCTCTCCGGTGGTCGCCTACCTCGACGTCCTCGACCAGGCCTGGCCACCGGACAAGGAAGCGCCGATCACCGTCGTCGTCCTGCCCGAGTACGTGGGTCGACACTGGTGGGACCGGATGCTGTACAACCAGACCTCCAAGCGCCTGAAGAGCGCACTGGTGGGCCGGGACCATACGGTGATCGCGGACGTGCCGTACCGAAGGGGACATTGATTTGCCCGGTGGCTGCCGGAGCGTGGTCAGGGACCTGGCCGGAACTCGATGATCGGCGGACGGCGGCCGCTCAAGGGTCGCAAGCCGGCGGATCGGCGCGTCCGGGTCCCACGCCCGCACGCCCCGTTCTTCCGATACACGGGCCCTGGGCAGCTGGTCGCCAAGGCAGCGGCGGACGTCCCGACCACGTCGTCCGGACGGTTCGTCGCCCGGACCCGGGCGATCGTCTTCGGGCGGCCGCTGTCGAGCGAGGAGGAGATCGGCGAGCGCCTGAGCAAGACGAAGGCACTCGCCATCTTCAGCTCCGACGCGATCAGCTCGTCCGCCTATGCGACCGAGGAGATCCTGCGCGTCCTCGTCCTCGCCGGAGCTGGCGCGCTGCTCCTGTCGATCCAGGTGGCGGTCGCGATCACCATCCTGCTGGCCGTCGTTTCCGTGTCGTACCGGCAGGTCTGCCGCGCCTATCCGAACGGCGGCGGGGCCTACGTGGTGGCGCGGACCAATCTCGCCCCGATCTTCGGGCTGATCGCCGCGGCCGCGCTGCTCATCGACTACGTCATGACGGTGTCCGTCTCCACGGCTGCGGCGGTCGCCCAGATCCAGTCCGTCGTTCCGTCCGCCTATGACTACCGGATCGAGATCGCATTCATCTCCATCTCGCTCATCACGATCGCCAACCTGCGCGGCCTGCGGGAGTCCGGCAACATCTTCGCGATCCCGACGTATCTGTTCGTCGGGCTCGCCCTCACGATCGTGGTCATCGGGCTGATCGGGATCGTGGATGGCAGCGCCGGCCCGGTGGCACCCGAGCCCGACGCCGTGCCGTTCGGGACCGAGGCACTCGGCGTTCTGTTGCTGCTCAAGGCGTTCGCGGGCGGCTCGGTCGCCCTGACCGGTGTCGAAGCCATCGCCAACGGCGTCCCCGCGTTCAAGCCGCCCGAGGCACGGAACGCCGCCAACACGATGACGGCGATGGCCATCCTCCTTGGGATCCTGTTCATCGGGCTGACCGTCTTCGCGGTCCAGTACGACCTGCGACCGACCCAGGAAGGCGGTGCCTCCATCGTCGCCCTGGCGGCCCGGACGGCCTTCGGCGACGGGTCGGTGCTGTTCGTGACCTTCGCGGTGAGCACGGCGCTCATCCTGTTCCTGGCGGCCAATACCAGCTTCAACGCCTTCCCGCGTCTGGCGGCGATCCTCGCCGAGGATGGCTACATGCCCCGTCAGTTCTCGTTCCGCGGCGACCGGCTGGCCTACTCCTGGGGGATCGTCCTGCTGGCGGCCGTCGCCTTCCTGCTCCTGTGGGCGTTCGGTGGCGACACCCACGCGCTGATCCCGCTCTACTCGGTCGGCGTCTTCGTGTGCTTCACCCTGAGCCAGGTCGGGATGGTCCGCCACTGGTTCAGGACCCATGAGACCGGCTGGCGCTGGCGGAGCGTCGTCAACGCCAGCGGTGCGCTGCTGACCGCGGTCGTCCTCATCGTGGTCGTGTCGGAGAAGTTCGTCGACGGTGCCTACCTGGTGGTCATCCTCGTCCCGACACTCGTCGCGATGATGCTGTTCATCAAGCACCAATACGCCCGCGCCCGAACGGAACTGGCCGTCGCCCCGGACCTGGTGATGCGCTCACCCAGGCGAGAGGAACGGGTGGTCGTCCCGATCCCCGGCCTCGATCGCTCGGTGGTCCAGGCCATCAATGTCGGGCGGTCGATCAGCGACGATGTCCTGGCCGTGTACATCTCGGTCGACCCCGCGTCGGCCGCCACGGTCCGAGCGTCGTTCGAGCGCCAGCTACCGGGAGTCCCGCTGGTCGTCGTCGAGTCCCCCTACCGGACGTTGGCGGGTCCGCTGCGCGCCTACCTCGACGTCCTGGATGCCGCCTGGCCACCGGACAAGCCGGCGCCGATCACCTTCGTGGTCATCCCCGAGTACGTCGCCCGCAGCTGGTGGGAGCGACTGCTCTACAACCAGGCAGCCAAGCGGGTCAAATCGATGCTCCTCGGGCGTCCGCATACGGTCGTCGTCAACGTTCCCTACCGGCGCGAGGATCCAGCGCTCTTCGAATCTGCGCTCGGCGCCGTTCGCGCGGCGGACCGTGACCGCGCGCCGGAGGACGACCAGCCCGAGGATGGCGCGCGACAGCCGGACTGAGGTCCGGGCCGGCCGACGCCAAGGGGCTCGCTCGGTGGTATCGTGACCGGCCATGGCAGATGCCCGACAGCCAGTCTTTCGTCGCGCGGTGGTCGCCCTCAATGGCGGATCGAGCGACCTCCGGATCGTACGTCTCGTGGCGGAGGTGGCCAAGGCGTCGAACGCCGAACTGATCGCCATCCACGTCGTCGAGATCGACTGGACGCTCCCCCTCGACGCCGACATCGCCGGCCGGAGTGAAGAGGTCCAGCGCGTCCTGGACATGGCCGAGGAGGTCGCCGAGGATGCGAAGCTCACGCTCGAGCCGGTCCTGCTCCAGGCGCGGGACGTCGGGGCGGCGATCGTCGACGAGTCGACCGAGCGGGAAGCGGACCTCCTCGTCGTCGGGTTGCCGTATCGGAAGCGCTTCGGTGGTGAGTTCGCCATCGGACGGACCATCCCGTACGTGCTCCAGAACGCGCCCTGCGCCGTCTGGGTGGTGCGCGAACCCATCATCGAGGAGTCAGCGTGAAGATCGTCATCGTCGGGTGCGGCAGGGTCGGGGCGTCGATCGCGGATATCTACGACCGGACCGGTCACGAAGTCGTCATCCTGGACATCGTCACCGCGGCCTTCGACCGCCTGCCGTCGACGTTCGGCGGTAACTCCCTGCGGGGCGACGGGACCGATGAGGATGTCCTCCGACGGGCAGGCGCGGACAGCGCCGACGTCTTCCTGGCCTTGACCGAGGGCGACAATCGCAACGTCATGGCGGCCCAGCTCGCCGTCGAGGCCCTCGGCGTCGATCGGGTGATCGCCAAGATCAACGACCCGCTGCGGGCGACGGCGTACGCCGAACTGGGCGTGACGACGCTGTGCCGGACGGGCCTGATGCTCGATGCGATCGACGATCACCTCGGGCTCCCGCGCTCCGGCCTGCCCGGCCTCCTCTCCGCGACCGGTCATGACCACCCGGGATCGGCCGACGCGCCGGCCGCCACTCCATCGGCGCCGTCCGCTGCGCCGCCGTGTCGGCCGCGGCGGCCGCCCCCAACCAGGAGGTCTGAGTCGTGTTCGTGCTCGTGGTCGGCGGTGGAAAGGTCGGTTACTACCTGGCCAAGGAACTCATCGAATCGGGGCACGAGGTCGCCCTGATGGAGAAGGATCGAGCGCGCGCGACCCAGATCGCCGACGAGATCGGGTCGATCGTCATCGCCCATGACGGATGTGAGGGCAAGTACCTCGGTGAAGCCGGGTGCAACCGGGCCGACGTGGTCGCCGCCGTGACCGGTGACGACGAGGACAACCTGGTGATCTGCCAGATGGCCAAGCACCATTTCGACGTGCCGCGGACGATCGCCCGGGTGAACAACCCGAAGAACGAGGCGCTCTTCCGCCATCTCGGGGTCGATGAGCTGATCAGTCCGACGCGGATGGTCCTGAGTTCGATCGAGCAGGACATCCCGGTCCACGAACTCCTGCACCTGGCCGCGCTCGGCGAAGGCGAACTGGAGATCATCGAAGCGCATCTGCAGACCGGTTCGCCGGCCATCGGACGGGCGCCGAAGGACCTGGCGATCCCCGATGGCTGTTCATTGTTCGCGGTCATCCGCGATGGGATCGCGACGCCGCTCCGACCGGACACCGTGATGCTCGAAGGCGACAAGGTCATCGCGATCGGCCGGCAGGATTGCGGGGACCTGCTCCACGACCAGCTCATCGGCGACCTGGAGTCCCCGGTCGCCGGCTGAGCTCCCGCGAGACCGGCATCACCTGAGGGGGTTCGGCCTCGCCAGCCGACGCGAGACACGACCCCCGTACCGCCACGCGCCACCCCGGCTCAACGTAAAGAACCCGTAACTCTCTTGACAATGACGTTGTCAGGGTTCTACCATCCGCCATGTTCCAGCCGATGCCCGGTCGGGACCCGTCAAACCAACGTCACAGGAGGTGTGCGACATGACGATCGTGCGCCGCGTCTCGCCCCTCGGCGAGCTCGTCTCGCTGCGCCAGGCGACGCCCACCGCCGAGCCGGCGACCCCATCGGGCGTCTGAGCGGATGGCGTCGGTCCGGCGGGAGCGCGACCCCGAGCAGCCCGTCTACGTGATCAGCGTGGCGGCGACGCTCGTCAGCGCCCATCCTCGGACGCTGCGCATCTATGAGGACGAGGGTCTGCTCTGTCCGGCCCGCACGCCATCCAACATCCGCCTGTACAGCGAAAACGACATCCGACGGATCACCTGGATCCGCCACCTGACCCGGGAGCGCGGCGTCAATCTCGCCGGCATCCGGATCCTGTTCGAACTCGAGGAGCGCCTCGGCGCTCGCATCCTCGAAGCCCTCTACGCCGAAGGGACCAGGGACGACGCCGCCGAGGCGTCGACCGAGGATCCCACGAACCCAGCACCCTAGGAGATCATCGAATGGCCAAGCGACCGTCCACCCCGGTCGACGAGCAGCCCACCCCGACCATGGGCATCGTCGAGCTTCCGCTCGTCGCACTTCGGGAGACGGTCATCTTTCCGGAGATGATCGTCCCATTGCAGGTCGGTCGCGAGAAGAGCGTCAACGCGCTCAACGCGGCGGTCGCCGATGGCGGCCCGATCGCGCTCGTGACCCAGCGTAAAGCCGAACAGGAAGACATCACCGACCCGGCCGAGCTCTACGAGATCGGCACGCTCGCCAAGATCGCCCAGGTCGTCCAGCTCCAGGACGGGACCGTCCGAGCGATCGTCCAGGGGCAGGGCCGCCTGCGTGTCCACGGGTTCAGCGCGACCGAGCCGTACCTGCGCGCCCACGTGGAGGAACTCCCCGACGAGAGCCCGGACGGGGTCGAGGTCCAGGCGCTCATGCGCTCGGTCCAGGCCCAGATCGAGCAGTACGTCGCCAACGGCGCCCCCGTCCCGCCCGAGGCTGCGGTCGCGGCCCGGAACATCACTGAGCCGGGGCTCCTCGCCGACATGGTCGCGTACAGCCCGGACATGACCACCGAGCAGCGCCAGGAGATGCTCGAGACGATCGACGTCACTGAGCGCCTGAAGCTCGTCTCGACCTTCCTCGCCCATCAGATCGAGATCCTCGAGCTCAAGGGTCGCATCCAATCCGAGGTCAAGTCGGAGATGGACAAGACCCAGCGCGAGTACATCCTGCGTGAGCAACTCAAGGCGATCCAGCGCGAGCTGGGCGAGGACGACCCGCAACAGGCAGAGATCAACGAGCTGCGCGACAAGGTCGAGGCCGCCGGCATGCCGGAGGAGATCAAGGCCCGGGCGATCAAGGAGGTCGATCGGATGAGCCGGATCCCCTCCGCATCGCCGGAGGTCGGGGTCATCCGGACCTATGTCGACTGGCTCATCGGCCTGCCGTGGGACGTCGCGACCGACGATCAGCTCGACATCAAGGAAGCCGCCCGGATCCTCGACGAGGACCACTACGGCCTCGAGAAGATCAAGGAGCGCATCCTCGAATATCTCGCGGTGCGCACGCTGGCGGATGAGATCCGCAGCCCGATCCTCGCCTTCGTCGGGCCTCCCGGCGTGGGCAAGACCAGCCTGGGCAAGAGCATCGCCCGGGCGATGAACCGCAAGTTCGTGCGGATGAGCCTTGGCGGGATCCACGACGAGGCCGAGATCCGCGGCCATCGGCGCACCTATATCGGCGCGCTGCCCGGCCGGATCATCCAGAGCATCAAGACGGCCGGCTCGAACAACCCCGTGTTCATGCTCGACGAGGTCGACAAGATCGGCATGGACTTCCGGGGTGACCCGAGTTCGGCCCTCCTGGAGGTCCTCGATCCCGAGCAGAACAGCACCTTCCAGGACAACTACCTCGAGGTCCCGTTCGACCTCAGCAAGGTCCTGTTCGTGGCGACCGGCAACCTTCTCGATCCGATCCCACCGGCCCTCCGGGACCGGATGGAGATCGTCCACCTGCCCGGGTACACCGAGCAGGAGAAGATCGAGATCGGCAAGCGCTTCCTCGTCCCGAAGCAGATGACCAACCACGGCCTCAAGCCCAAGCATTTCGAGATCACGGACGAGGCGATGACCGAGCTCGTGCGCTCGTACACGCATGAAGCCGGCGTTCGCAACCTCGAGCGCGAGCTCGCGAACGTCATGCGCAAGGTCGCCCGCCAGGTCGCGGAAGGTCGCAAGCGAAAGACCGTCGTCGACCCCAAGAAGCTCGCCGCTCTCCTCGGGCCGCAGCGGTTCGAGTACGGCGAACTCGAGTCCGAGGATCAGACCGGGGCGGCGACCGGACTCGTCGTGACCGAGGTCGGTGGTGACGTGGTCGCCATCGAGGTGACCCGGATGGAGGGCCGCGAGGACTTCATCCTCACCGGCCAGCTCGGCGAGGTCATGCGCGAATTGGCCCGAGCCGGTCTGTCCTGGACCCGGGCCCACGCCGCCGACCTTGGGATCCCTCGTGAGATCTTCGAGCACAACACCCTGCACATCCACGTCCCGGCCGGGGCCATCCCCAAGGACGGCCCATCCGCCGGCATCACGATGGCCACCGCCATGGTCAGCGCCCTGACCGGCATCCCGGTCCGGAAGGACGTGGCGATGACCGGTGAGATCACCCTGCGCGGACGGGTCCTCCCGATCGGCGGGCTCAAGAGCAAGATCCTCGCCGCCCACCTGTCGGGGGCGAAGATCGTCATCCTCCCTCGCAAGAACGAAAAGGACCTCGTCGATATCCCCGAGGAGATCCGCAAGTCGATCAAGCTCATCCTCGTCGACTCGATGGAGCAGGTCCTCGACGCGGCCCTCCGGCGCAAGCCGAAGGCCCTGGTGACCGAACCTCCGAAGGTCGTCAAGGGCAAGGACACGCTCGACCCGGAGCCGGCCAAGCCGTCGACCGTTCGACGGACCAGCTTCCCGCCGACCGACCGGCCCCCGGTCGTGGTCGAGCCCGCGACGGACCGATCGACCGTGATCCACGGATCGACGAACAAGACAGCAGTAGGAGGTTTCCCCGCTCGGGTGTTCGAGCCGAAGGCGTCGACGAGCAAGGGAGCGAGCGTGGCCCTGGCCAACGCGAGCGACCGGCGGAGGCGGCAACGAGCGGATCGGGCGCCCAAGCGGCGACCGTTGAGCGGTGGCAAGCAACCCCGGTGGGATGGAGTTCAAGGACTACTACAAGGTCCTCGGCGTGCCGAGGACCGCGTCCCAGGCTGACGTCAAGAAGGCCTTCCGGAAGCTCGCCCGCCAGCACCATCCCGATGCCAAGCCGGGCGACGCCGGCGCCGAGACGCGGTTCAAGGAGATCAACGAAGCGAACGAGGTCCTGGGCGACTCGGCCAAACGCAAGCAATACGACGAACTGGGCGCCAACTGGGAGGCGATCAGTCGGGCCAGGCAGGCCGGGGGCGGCCAGGGCGGGAGTCCGTTCGGCGGCACCGGCTACGGCTACGGGGCACCGGGTGGCAACGTCCGCTATGAGTTCCGGACGAGCGGGGAACGCCGGCGGGTTCTCGGACTTCTTCCGGGTCTTCTTCGGCCAGGACGCCGACCCGTCCGGCCCGGCGACGACCGCCGGCGCCGGAGCGGGCACCCGGACCGGCGCGATGGGCTTCGACGACATCCTCGCCGGGATGGGGATCGACGGCCGAACGGCCGCCCCGACGGCACGTCAGGGCAACCGGGCCCGCCCACGGACGGTCCACGAAGCCGCCGCGGAGATCACGCTCGAGGAGGCCTACCACGGCACGACCCGCCTCATCGATGTCGATGGCAAGCGTCTCGAGATCACCATCCCGCCGGGCGCCGACACCGGGACCCGGATCAAGCTGACCGGGCGTGGACCGGGCGGCGGCGACATCGTCGTCGTCGTCCGTCAACTGCCGGACGCGCGGTTCGCGCGTCGCGGCGCGGACCTCGACCGCGAGCTCCGCTCACCCTGGAAGAAGCGCTGCTCGGCGCGGAGGTCCGGGTCGAGACCCTCAAGGGCGGCGTCCTGCTCACCATCCCGGCCGGGACCCAATCCGGCCGGACCTTCCGCCTGACCGGCCGCGGGATGCCCCGGTTCAAGGGGACCGGGCACGGCGACCTGTACGCCAAGGCCCGAGTGACCATCCCGACCCATCTGTCCGACGAGGCCCGCGAGGCCGCCCGCACGTTCTTCGATCGCATCCACAGGAATGGGAACTGACATGCAACTCGACCGATTCACCCAGAAGGCCCAGGAGGCCATCGTCGAAGCCCAGGCCACCGCCCAGCGCCTCGACAGCCCGATCCTCGACGCGGAGCACATCCTGTCCGCCCTGATCGAGCCCGATGACGGGGTCCCGGCCGAAACGCTCCGCCGGCTGGGCGTGGATCTGCCCGGGTTCCGCGGAGAGCTTGCCGCGATCCTGGCCCGCCGGGCTCGGGTCCAGGGTGGGTCGCTGTCGATGGACCCGCGCGCCCGCCGGGTCATCGAACTGGCCGAGGCCGAGGCACGGCGCCTCGGCGACGAGTACGTCTCGACCGAGCACCTGCTCCTCGCGATCGATGAGGTCGGCGGTGACGCACAGGCCCTGCTCGAACGCCACGCCGCCGGTCGCGAGGCGATCCTCCAGGCGCTCCAGAGCGTCCGCGGCGGCCAGCGGGTCACCTCGCAGAACCCCGAGAGCACGTACGCGGCGCTCGAGAAGTACGGTCGCGACCTGACGGTCGAGGCGCGAGCCGGCAAGCTCGACCCGGTCATCGGTCGTGACGACGAGATCCGACGGGTCATCCAGGTCCTGTCGCGCCGAACCAAGAACAATCCGGTCCTGATCGGCGAACCGGGGGTCGGCAAGACGGCGATCGCCGAAGGACTCGCCCAGCGGATCGTCCGTGGCGACGTCCCGGAGGGATTGAAGGACAAGCGCGTCGTCGCCCTCGATCTTGGCGCGCTCATCGCCGGCGCCAAGTTCCGCGGCGAGTTCGAGGAGCGGCTCAAGGCCGTCCTCAAGGAGATCAAGGACGCCGAGGGACAGGTCATCCTGTTCATCGACGAGCTCCACACGGTCGTCGGTGCGGGCGCCGCGGAAGGCGCCATGGACGCCTCCAACCTGCTCAAGCCGATGCTCGCCCGCGGTGAACTGCACACGATCGGCGCCACGACGCTCGACGAGTACCGCAAGCACATCGAGAAGGATGCGGCGCTCGAGCGGCGCTTCCAGCCCGTCCTCGTCGACCAGCCGACCGTCGAGGAGACGATCAGCATCCTGCGTGGCCTGCGCGAACGGTACGAGGTGCACCACGGTGTCCGGATCACCGATTCGGCGCTGGTCGCGGCCGCGACCCTGTCCGACCGCTACATCACCGAACGATTCCTGCCCGACAAGGCGATCGATCTGGTCGACGAGGCGGCCTCCCGGTTGCGGATGGAGATCGACTCGATGCCGATCGAGATCGACGAGCTCGAGCGGCGACGCATCCAGCTCGAGATCGAGCGCGAGGCGCTGCGCAAGGAGACCGACGAGGCGTCGAAGGCGAGGCTCGAAGCGCTCGAGAAGGAGCTCGCCGACATCGACGAGCAGGCGGGTGCCATGAAACAGCGCTGGGAGGCGGAGAAGTCGGCGATCGCCGCGATCCGCGCCACCAAGGCCGAACTCGAGACGCTGACCACGAGGATCGAGCAGGCCGAGCGCGAAGCCGACTACGCGACCGCAGCCGAACTCAAGTACGGCACGCTCAAGGAGCTGACCGACCGGATGGCCGAGCAGGAGGCCGCCGTCGCGGCGCTCCAGGGACCCGGTGCCCTGCTCAAGGAGGAGGTCGGCGCAGACGACATCGCGGAGATCGTCGCGAGCTGGACCGGGATCCCGGTCAACCGCCTGCTGGAGGGCGAGACCGACAAGCTGATCCACATGGAGGAGCGACTCCACGCCCGGGTCGTCGGTCAGGACGAAGCGCTTCGGGCCGTGTCCGATGCTGTCCGGCGGGCACGGGCCGGGCTCAAGGACCCGCGACGTCCGATCGGGTCGTTCCTGTTCCTCGGACCGACCGGGGTGGGCAAGACGGAGCTGGCGCGGGCACTTGCCGAGTTCATGTTCGACGACGAGAACGCGATGGTCCGGATCGACATGAGCGAGTACATGGAGAAGTTCGCCGTGTCGCGGCTGGTCGGGGCACCTCCGGGGTATGTCGGCTACGACGAGGGTGGGCAGTTGACCGAAGCCGTCCGACGGCGGCCGTACCAGGTCGTGCTGCTGGACGAGATCGAGAAGGCCCACCCCGACGTCTTCAACGTCCTGCTCCAGGTCCTCGACGATGGCCGCCTGACGGACAGCCAGGGGCGCACCGTCGACTTCAAGAACACCGTCGTCATCATGACCAGCAATATCGGCAGCGCGGCCATCGCGGCGACGGGCGCCAGGAGCGGCGATGCCGCCTACGAGCTGATGAAGCAGGAGGTCACCGAGGCGCTCAGTTCGAGCTTCCGGCCGGAATTCCTCAACCGCGTCGACGAGGTGATCGTCTTCCATGCCCTGACCGAGGCGGACCTGGAGCAGATCGTCGGCCTGTTGATCGACGACCTCGCCGCCCGGCTCGCCGGGCAGGACCTGGAGCTCGAGTTGACGGACGCGGCCCGGGCCCTCCTGGTCCTCGAAGGGACCGACCCGGCATTCGGGGCACGGCCGCTCAAGCGGACCATCCAGCGTCTCGTCGAGAACCCGCTCGCCCGGGCCATCGTGTCCGGCGAATTCAGGCCGGGCGACCGGATCGTGGCCGACGCGGACCGGGTCAACGGGACGCTCGTGTTCTCGAGTGGGTCCACGACCATCGTCACGGAAGGCGACGCGAAGCGCGACGCTCGATCACGGCGAGTCGAATCGGCGACGCCGATCCCCGGCGGTGACCGTCTGAACTAGGCGGGTGCTGGCGACTATCCTCGCCTGACGATGCAGTTCGGCGAGGTCATCGATCGACTCCGGGTGCTCCCGGACCGACTGCCGATCCCGGCCGACATCCTCATGCCGGTCGTCATCGGCGGCGTCGAGGAGCGAGGATCGCGACCGGCCCCGACGGACCATCCGGGCCGCCCGGCAGCCGTGCTCGTCCTGCTCTTCCCGGACGATGCGGGGGGCACACGGATCGTCCTGACCGAGCGGGCCAGCCGGGACGGGCATCACAGCGGCGAGGTCAGCCTCCCTGGCGGCAAGGCCGAGCCGGACGATGCGGACCTGGCCACCACGGCGATGCGAGAAGCGCAGGAGGAGGTCGCCCTGGATCCCGACCAGGCCGGCGTCCGGATCCTCGGTCTCCTGGATCGGTTCTGGATCCCGGTCAGCGACTTCTCCGTGACGCCCGTCCTCGCCATCGCGGCCCGGCGACCGACGATGGTGCCGTCGCCCGATGAGGTCGCCCGGATCGTGGAGCCACCGATCGACCGCTTCCTGCCGGGCGCGCCGATCGTCATCGTGGAGCGCCGGATCGGCGACTGGCCGTTGCGCTACGGCGCCTACGACATCGACGGCCTGTCCGTCTGGGGTGCCACCGCCCGGATCCTGAGCCAGGTGGGAGGCTTGCTGGGCGGCTAGACCTGGGGACCGGCGGGAGCCTGGCTCAGGCAGGTTCACCGTCATTCGGGTCGGTCATCGGCCGCCGTCCGTCGCGTGGGGCCAGCTGGCCGACCCCTGGGCTGGCGGATCCTTCGGTCGTTCGGGCCCGACCGATCACCGACTCCGAATCGTCCGGGCCGGCGAATTCGACGACGATCGCCCGCATCTCGGAGTGCTCCGTCCAGGCTGCATGCGGGATGTCCGCCGGCCAGACGGCCGCCTCACCGGCAGCGATCCGGGTCCACTCCTCCCCGACGCCGACCCAACCTCCGCCCTCGATCACGATGAAGTAGGTCGTGTTCGGGTTGGCGTGCGGTTCGATCCGGGCGTTGCGTGACAGGACGATCTCCGCGATCGAGCCGCGACCGTCGGCATGGATGGATTGTCCGTTGAGGCCGACCGAACCGATCGGGCCGGTCGGACGCCGATGGCCGACGCCGAAGCGCAGGATCTCGATCGCCATGACGGCGCCGTCAGCGCCGGCGTCGACGCCGTTGCGGCCGCCCGCCGCGCTTCTTGATCGTCGCGTCCGGGTCGGCATATCGGCGCTGGGTGTTGTATCGCTCGCGCGCCAGCTTCGCCTCGTAGGCGACGAAGTACGGCGGGAACCGGATGAACCGGATCCAGACGAGGGCGCCGAGACCGACGATGAGCGTCGTCAGCACGAGGAAGAAGTCGAACACGAAGAGTGACTCGATGAGGATCAGGCTGAACGTGATCAAGCCGGTCCACCACAGCCACTCCCACATCTCGAGGTACGGCGGGTGGCGATGCAGCGCGCGCGTTCGCAGGTTGTAGAGGACGGTCAGGATGACCAACAGCACCAGCGAGGCGATCCAGATCGGATGGAACAGGTCCGGGAAGTTGGTGCTGTTGAACGCCTCGAAGAGGTATTCCCAGGGGGCAAGGGTCACGCGCTGACCTCATGTCGCATGTTGGATGGGTCAAGGGAGTATGCCATGTCGGGCGGTATACTCGACCGCAACGATGCGGCGCCGTCGCGTCCGTCCGGGGGAGCCACCGATCGGCCCCGCTGACGCGTCGCCAACCACGGGGATCGGGAGGAGGCCCGGGTGCGAGCCCTGCTGTCAGTGGCGAACCGAGACGGGATCGCCGAGTTGGCGCGCGAGCTGCTGGATCTCGCATGTCGACGTCGTGGCCACCGATGGCACGCGGGAATACCTTGCCGGTGAGGGTGTGGCGGTCGAGCCGGTCTCGTCGCTGACCCAGGGTGAGCCGGACGTCGGCGGCCAGGTCAAGACGTTCCACCATGCGGTCTACGCGGGCATCCTCGCCCGGCGCGACGTGCCGAGCCAGCTGGAGGAGCTCAAGGCCCAGGGCATCGGCCTGATCGATGTGGTCGTCGTCAACGTGAAGCCGTTCGCGCCAGCCATCGGGGCGAAGCTCATCGGCCTGGACGAAGCGATCGAGATGATCGATATCGCCGGGGCCGCGCTGCTCGGGGCGGCCGCCCGGAATGCGGCCGGTGTCGCATCGGTCGCCGACCCGGCCCACTACCCGCAGATCATCAGCGAATTGCGCGAGCTCGGGCTCGTCAGCCCGGAGACCCGCGCCCGACTCGCCGCGGAGGCGTTCAGCACCGTCGCCGCCTACCACGCCGAGATCGCGGCCTACCTCAACCAGATCTCGGGCAATACCTTTCCGAGCCAGCTCGCGATCGTCCTCCAGAAGGTCGACGACCTTCGCTACGGCGAGAACCCACACCAGCGCGCGGCTTTCTACCGGGAGACGACCCACCGCAGCGGGACGCTTGCCGATGCCACCCGGCTCCAGGGCGAGATGCCGTCGTTCAACAACCTGCTCGACCTGGACGCGGCCTACCGGATCGCCCGCGACTACACCGCTCCGACGGTCGCCATCGTCAAGCACACCGATCCGGTCGGTCTCGCCTCCGACGACGAGTTGGTCGAGGCGTACCGGCATGCGCTCGAGACCGACCCGGTCGCGGCGTTCGGCGGCATCGTCGGGGTCAACCGGGAGCTCGATGGAGCGACCGCCCGGGAGATCGCGGCCAATTCCTACGAGGCGGTCGTGGCGCCCGGGTTCAGCCAGGCCGCGATCGGCATCCTTCGCGGCAAGCCCGGTCTCGAGCTGCTGGCCATCCCGCCCGATCCGACCGATGGGATGCGCGACTACGGGATCGCCAGCCTCGACTTCAAACGGGTCGCCGGTGGTCTGCTCGTGGAGAGCGTCGACGATCTCGGACTCGATCGCGGGCGGCTCCAGGTCGTCACCCAGCGACGTCCGACCCTCGAGGAACTGACCGATCTCCTGTTCGGCTGGCGCGCCGTTCGGCACGTCCGCTCCAACGCGGTCGTCCTCGCCCGCAACGGGGCGACCGTCGGGATCGGGGCCGGCCAGGCCAGCCGCCAGGTCTCGGTCGAGATCGCCGTTCGGCGGGCTGGCGATCGAGCCAGGCTCGCGGTCCTCGCCTCTGATGCCTACTTCCCGTTCCCGGACGGTATCCAGGCGGCGGCCGGAGCCGGCGTCACCGCCATCATCCAGCCCGGTGGGTCGATCCGTGACGAGATGGCGATCGAGGTGGCCGACCGCCACCACATGGCGATGGTCTTCACCGGGCGACGCCACTTCAGACACTGACGGAGACCCTGCCCATGGAACAGCTCCTCGCCCTCGAGATGATCCGGGTCACGGAAGCCGCCGCCATCGAATTGGCCAGGTTCATGGGCCGCGGCGAGAAGGACGCCGCCGACGCCGCCGCCACCGGGGCGATGCGGAGGACGATGGACGAGATCGACTTCGCCGGGCGCATCGTCATCGGGGAGGGCGAGCGCGACGACGCTCCGATGCTCTACATCGGCGAGCAGGTGGGCCGGGACGGCGCAGGCAGGGATGATGTCCCTCGGGTGGACATCGCCGTCGATCCACTCGAGGGCACGAACCTCGTGGCGTACGGCCAGGCCGGGGCGATCACCGTCCTGGCGGCATCGGAGGCGGGCGGGCTGACCCATGCCCCCGATACGTATCTCGAGAAGCTGTGCGTCGGCCCGGTCGTGGCCGGCAAGGTCGACATCCGCGAATCGCCGACCGAGAACCTCGGCCGGATCGCGGAAGCCCTCCAGCGGCAGGTGACCGACATCACCGTCGTCATCCTCGAGCGGCCCCGGCACGACGACCTGATCGCGGAGGTACGCGCGGCCGGCGCCCGGATCAAGCTGATCGGCGACGGCGATCTTTCGGCGGCCATCTCCTGCGCGGTCTCGGGCACCGGCGTCCACGCCGTGATGGGACTGGGCGGGGCACCCGAAGGCGTGATCACCGCCGCGGCCCTGCGTTGTCTGGGCGGCGAGATCCAGGCCCGATTCCGCTACCGATCCGAAGAGGAGCGCGAACGCGGGACGCGGATGGGCCACGGCGACGAGTCACGGGTCTATCGGACCGAGGATCTGGCGCCGGGCGACAACCTGGTCTTCGCGGCGACCGGCGTCACCGCCGGGGACCTGCTCCAGGGCGTCCGCTTCTTCGGCGGTGGGGCGCGGACGCATTCGCTGGTGATGGCCTACCAGGCGAAGCAGGTCCGGTTCGTCGACACGGTCCACATGTTCGACCGTGACAGCCCGCCGCGGGTCAGGATGTAGCCCGATGCCGCTGACCCTCGGCTACAAGGCCTCTGCCGAGCAGTTCCCACCACGTCGCCTGCTCGACCTGGCCGTTGCCGCAGAAGGTGCCGGGTTCGATTCCGTCTGGACGAGCGATCACTTCCAGCCCTGGCGCCACACCGATGGGCACGCGCCCAACGCGCTGGTCTGGCTCGGCGCCGCGACGCAGGCCACGACCCGGGTCACCCTTGGCACGAGCGTCCTGACGCCGTCATTCCGCTACAACCCGGCGGTCGTCGCCCAGGCCTTCGCGACGCTCGGCTGCCTGGCTCCGGGCCGGGTCATCCTGGGCGTCGGCACCGGCGAATCGATGAACGAGATCCCGGTCGGCATCGAGTGGCCGGAACAGAGCGAGCGGTTCGCCCGATTGCGCGAGTCGGTGCAACTCATCCAGCGGCTCTTCCGGGAGGAGTTCGTCACGTTCGAGGGCGACTACTACCGGACACACTCGGCCACGATCTACGACCGACCGGACCACCCGATCCCGATCTACATCGCGGCCTCCGGGCCGGCAGCGGCGCGGCTGGCCGGTCGCCTGGGTGACGGGCTCATCTGCACATCCGGAAAAGGCCCCGAGCTGTATACCGAGACGTTGCTGCCGGCCGTCCTCGAAGGCGCGGCCAAGGCGGGTCGCGACCCGGATCCGCTCGGCCGGATGATCGAGATGAAGGTGAGCTTCGACGACGACCTCGAGCGGGCCATGGAGGACACCAAGGCCTGGTCGGCACTGGCCCTGCCGAGCGAGCAGAAGATGGGGGTCGAGGACCCACGCGAGATGGAGCGACTGGCCAGGGGCGTGGAGGACATCGCCCACAGGCGCTGGCTCGTGTCGGCGGACGTCGATGCCCATATCGAGCAGATCGCGACCTACGTCGACTATGGGTTCGACCACCTCGTCTTCCATTTCCCGGGCGAGGACCAGGAGGCCGCCATCGCACGCTACGGCGAGCACATCCTGCCCCGGCTGCGGGCTCGCTACGACTGACCGGCGCCGGCATCCGACGATGGACGAACCAGGACTTCGCGTCACTGCTCGTGCCCGGGCGATCGCCGTCGTCCTGACGGTCGGGGCGATCGCCGCCGGCTGCGCTGGGAGCGGCGCGAGCGTCTCGCCGGCGGCATCGACATCGGCCCAGCCGGCGGCTTCCGCTCCCTCCGATCCGACCGCTTCGCCTCTGGTCACGACAGCGCCGGCGCCGACCGCGCGACCGTCGGACGGCCAGGCCGCGGGCGAGATCCGCACCGATCCGTGGGGCATCAGCCAGGTCTGGGTCCCCTCCGGATCGTTCGTCATGGGCACGGATGCCGCGTCCATCGCGGACCTGACCGCCCAGGATCCGCCCGACTGGGTCGTCGCCGAATTCCCGAGTGAGCAGCCCGCCCACGACGTGCGTCTGACCCACGGGTACTGGATCGACGCGACCGAGGTCACGGTGGCGTCCTTCGCCGCGTTCGGAGCGGCAGGTGGCTATCTCGACGGCTCGCTCTGGTCGCCCGCCGGACGGGCGTGGCTCGCAAGCCAGGATGCAGCTCGACTGCCCCTGCACTGCCAGGGCGACGTCGCCGATCAGCCTCGAATGTGCATCACCTGGTTCGAGGCCGAGGCCTACGCGACCTGGCGTGGCGGGCGCCTGCCGACCGAGGCGGAGTGGGAATACGCCGCCCGCGGACCCGAGTCACGGACGTACCCGTGGGGAGACACGTGGGATATCGATCGGGCCAACGTCATCAACAGCATCGGGCCGAAGGCGGTCGGCAGCTATCCCGCCGGGGCGAGTTGGGTCGGCGCACAGGACATGGCCGGCAACGCGATGGAGTGGGTCTCGGACTGGCTCGGGACCGACTACTACGCCACGAGCCCGGGCACGGATCCGACCGGACCGGCGACCGGCACCCGGAAGGTCGAGAAGGGCGGCTGGTGGGGCAGCAACGAGTTCGTCGCCAGGTCCGCCTATCGCCACTACGAGGACCCCCCGACGTACGGCGACAAGCACATCGGCTTCCGGGTCGTCTCCCAGTGACCGAGCGGATCGTCATCCCGATGGGCGGCGGCGGCTTCTCCGATGACCCGGACGATCCGCGTCTCGACGATCACATCCTCGCCATCGCCCGTGCGGCCCGAGGACGGAGTCGCCCACGTGTCTGCTTCCTGGCCACCGCCAGCGGAGACGCCTCGAACTACGTCGAGAAGTTCTACACGGCCTTCACCTCGCGCGCGGAGGCATCCCATCTCGCGCTGTTCGATCGCACGGTCGCTGACATCGATGCGTTCCTGCTCGATCAGGACGTGGTCTATGTCGGTGGCGGCAACACGGAGAACATGCTGGCGATCTGGCGTGTCCACGGTGTCGACCGGGCCCTCCGTGGTGCCTGGCAGGCGGGGGTCATCCTGACCGGCCTGTCGGCCGGCTCGCTGTGCTGGTTCGAGACCGGCACCACGGACTCGTTCGGGCGCGGTCTGGCCGCCCTGTCCGGAGGCCTCGGGTTCCTGCCGGGCAGCCATTCGCCGCACTACGACTCGGAACCGGAACGGCGGCCAGCCTACCAGCGCCTCATCGCCGAGGGGATCATGCCGGCCGGCTACGCGGCGGATGATCGGGCCGCGCTCGTTTTCCGCGATGAACGGCTGGCCGAGGTCGTCAGCACACGGCCCGATGCGCGAGCCTACCGGGTCGAACGCGGCACGGATGGCACGGCCATCGAGACGGTCCTCGCGGCACGCTACCTGGGCTGATCCACCCGCCACCGCTCGCGGGTCGGATCCCATGGCCCGACGACCCGGATCGCATCGGGCCCATCCGCCGCCGCCTGTCGGCGGCGAGCCGTCTCCACGGTCATGCCCCAGCCCGGCGGGACCAGGCCAGGTGCGAGATCGGCCAGCGGGGCCAGGACGAACGACCGCGTGACCGCCGCCGGATGCGGGACGACGAGCAGGCGTGCGGCCTTCGCCGGATCGGACACCGCGTCGAGGGACCGTGCCTCGGCCGGACGCTCGACGGTAAGCCTGGACCGTCCGAAGACGAGCAGGTCGAGATCGAGTTCGCGCGGACCCCATCGCCGGCGCCGACGGCGGCCGAACGCCCGCTCGATCGCCTTCAGGTTCGCCAGCAGATCGAGGGCACCGCGCTCGGGATCAGGCCCAGCCGGCACGTCGACAGCCACAACGGCATTCCGGAACTCGGGCTGATCGGTGACCCCGACCGGCGCCGTGGCATACAGCCGCGAGACCGCCCGGAGGTGGGTGGTCGGCAGATCGGCGACGGCCCGGACCGCCTCGGCGAGCGTCGCATCCGCATCGCCGAGGTTCGCTCCAAGGCCGATATAGGCGCGAACGCGTCGATCGGTCATGGGTTCGTCGTCGGGGAGCATAGACTCCGGGCCATGCGCAGGGTCACGGTCCGCATCATGCACCCGGAACCGGGGCCCGGTGCGGGGCCACTCACTTCATGGCTCGCCGAGGGCCGGGCGGCCAACGCCCGGCACCTCCACGACCGTTTCGTCGCAAGCGGGGCAGCCGACGTGACCGTCGTCTCCGGTCCCCCGGACGCCGTCTCGTTCGGCGCGCGTGTTCGCGGCCTCGTCGAGCCGGGCCACCCGGACGGGATCGTCATCCTGGGTTCTGGCGCGATGCCGCTGGGAACGGGACGCGACATCCGCGACTTCGTCGCCGCGGCCGGAGTCCGATGACCGACGGGCGCTCGCCAACAACCGGTATTCCGCCGATGCCATCGCGGTTGCCCATGCCTGGCCGACCCTCGCGACGTTGCCCGACCTCCCGTCCGACAACGCGCTGCCGCGGTGGCTCGAGACGCACGCCGGCTACCGGGTGGACGACCTGCGCCGACGCTGGCGCGCCTCGGTGGATATCGACGGGCCGCTCGACCTCCTGCTGGTCGGTGGCCGCGGAGCCGCCGCGATGGCCGAGGAGGCGGGCACCGAAGTCGGTCGAGTGGGCGACGCCGTCCGCTCCCTCCGACGCATCGCTGCCGATCCCCGCGCGGAGCTGCTCGTCGCCGGGCGAACGTCGGGCGCCGTGCTGACCTGGCTCGAGCGCACGACGGCGTGCCGGACCCGCGCATTCGTGGAGGAGCGGGGCATGCGCGCCGCCAGCCGGCTCGCCCGGGCCGACCCGGTCGCCGTCCAGCGACCACCGGCTTCGATCCTCGGCACCGTCCTTGACCGGGACGGGCCGGCGTCGCTCGGCGACAACCTCGCCCGCCTGGCGGAGGGCGCGATCGTCGACACCAGGGTGTTGCTGGCGCATCGCCTCGGCGCCGATGAAACGGCCTGGCCGAGCCCCGAGGATCGGTTCGCCTCGGATCTCCTGCTGCCCGACCGGATCGCCGATCCATGGCTGCGAACCCTGACGGCGTCCGCGGTCGAGGCGTCGATCCCCATCCTCCTCGGTGGCCACACGCTGGTCGGCCCGGGCCTCCGGCTCGTCCTTCGGGGCGATCACCGACCGGACGATCCCCGCGGTGGACGAACGTCGTGGACGTGACCCCGGGGCTCCGGCGCGACCCGCATCCCGACCTCGACGCCATCGGTCAGGACGACGCGCTGGCCGCCAGGATCCGAGCAACGATCGAAGCGGACGGACCGATCACGTTCGCCCGCTTCATGGACCTGGCGCTGTATGACCCGGATGGGGGGTATTACCGTTCGGACGCGACGCGACCGGGCCGCGGCGGCGACTTCCTCACGGCGCCGGAGGCGCACCCGATCTTCGGGACGGCGATCAGCCGAGCCGTCGCCGACGCGTGGGCTCGACTCGGCCGGCCGGCACCCTTCACCCTCCGCGAATACGGGGCCGGGAGCGGCGCGCTGGCCACCGGCATCCTCGACGGGCTCGACGCGCGAGCACCCGGACCTCGCCTCCACCATCCGCTACCAGCCGATCGAAGCCGAGGCCCGCCGGATCGACGACCTGGCCGCTCGACTGGAGGCAGCCGGGCACGGTCCGAACCTGGACCCGACCGTCCCGACGGACGAACCACCGCCGATCGACGGCATCGTCCTTGCCAACGAGGTCCTCGACGCGCTGCCGACGCACCGGCTGGTCATGCGCGGAGGACAGCTGGTCGAGGTCATGGTCGGGATCGGCGATGGCGCCCGGTTCGTCGACGTCGAGGCCGAGCCGTCCACCCCGGCGCTCGCGGCCAGGCTCGCGTCTGATGGTGTGGCTCTGGCGGACGGCCAGCGAGCCGAGGTCTGCCTGGCCCTCGAACCGTGGATCGCCGCGCTCGCCCGGGGGATCCGCCGCGGGCTCATCGTCCTGATCGACTACGGCTATCCGGCCACCGGCCTGTACGACCCCATCCGGCGTCGGGACGGCACGCTCCGCGCGTACCTTCGACATCGGGTCCACGACGACCCATACATCCATGTCGGCCGTCAGGACCTGACAGCTCATGTCGATGTCAGCGCGGTCGAGCGAGCAGCGGCCGCCGCCGGGCTGACCCATCTCGGGACGACCTCCCAGGCGGAGTACCTCGTCGGACTCGGGATCGAAGGGCTGCTGCAGGCGATCCAGGCGGATCCCGCGACCACGCTGGAAGCCTATCTGGATGTTCGGTCTGCGCTCCTGCGGCTGCTCGACCCGAGCGCGATGGGACGGTTCCGGGTGATGGGCTTCGGGCAGCGATGGCCCCTCGGGGTGGATCCTGCCGGCTTCGACTTCCGGATCACCCGGTGAGCCGGGCCCAGCGGTTCACGCCGTGGCCAGGGTCTTGAGGCCCGTGGCTAGGGCGTTCTGCCTATTGCTTCGCGCGATCCCAGGGTCGCACCATCCGCGACGGTCGGGCACGACCGATGGGGAGCGGCGCGCGGTCCTGCACGCGCGCTCGGCGCGCGTCGTTCCCCGATCCGCACCCCTCCTGCCCACCACTCCCCGAAGCCGTCCGCCGACATCGCCCGGCCGCGGCCCGATCCGCCTCCCGGGATGACCGCCCAGGCACGCCACCGGCCCGCTGTCCACGCTAGAATGCCGAGAGGGACGGCCCAGTCGAACCGGGTATGACTGTGCGCTCCGCAAAGATCCCGAGCCAGCGGCGCCAGCCCGGGCGTGTCGCTCGAAGGGAGTTCGGTTGACCGGCATCTGGTACGTCGTGGGGTTCGCCTTCGCCGGCGTCTCGTTCGTCTTCCTGACGATCGGCGCCGCCTGGCTCATCTCCCATCGCAACCGCGGTGATGAGCACAAGGGTCTGCCCTACGAATCCGGGATCGATACGTATGGCGACACCCACGGCCGATTCGGGTTGTCGTTCTACATCTACGCCCTGCTCTTCGTGGCATTCGACATCGAGGTGATCTTCATCTACCTCTGGGCGATCGCGTTCCGGGACATCCTGCTCGGCGGCCTGGTGAGCATGCTCGTCTTCGTCGCGATCCTGTTGATCGGGCTCGCCTATGCCTGGCGGAAGGGGGCCCTGACATGGCGCTGAAGCCGGACGAGGGCCGGGACCTCCCGGTCGTCAGCGACGCCGCGTCGGAGGTGCTCGCCCCGATCGTGGTGCCCAACACGCTCTGGCAGGCGGCCGATCCCGAGGCCTATGACGGCGGGCGGGAGAGCGACATCACCCACCTCCGCGAATACGCGGCGAGCGGGCTCGGGCGGCACGACGATGCCCGTTGGAGCGGAGCACTGGAGATCATCCCGACCAAGGCGGACTACGTCCTCGATCTCATCCGGATGAACAGCCTCTGGCCACTGCTGTCCGGCCTGGCCTGCTGTGCCATCGAGATGATGTCTGCCGCCACCTCGAAGAACGACATGGATCGCTGGGGGATGTTCCCGTTCCGGGCCAGCCCGCGCCAGGCCGACGTCCTCATCGTGGCCGGGACCCTGACGACGAAGATGGCCGGTCCGCTGGTCCGCCTGTGGGAGCAGATGCCGGAGCCCAAGTGGTGTGTCGCGATGGGCGACTGCACCTGTTCCGGCGGCCGCTACAAGCGGAGCTACAGCACGGTCGAGGGGATCGACCGGGTGATGCCCGTCGACGTCTACGTGCCCGGCTGCCCGCCTCGGCCCGAGGGCCTCATCTACGGGATGATGAAGCTCCAGCAGCTGGTCAAGGAGCGCCGCGGTCATTGGCCGGAGCGGGCCATCGGTCCGACCGTTCCGGAGGACGTCTGACCGTGGACCGCCAGTTCAAGGCGCGACTGGAGGCGCGCTTCGGGGAGCGTCTGACCGGGCCGATCCGCCAGCGTCATGACGAGACCGAGATGCGCATCGGGGCGGGGGACGTCGTCGCGGTCATGGGTGCGCTTCACGACGAGCCCGACCTCCGGTTCCAGTTCCTCAGCGACCTCGCTGGCGTGGACACCGGGCAGGTCATGCAGGTGGTCTACCACCTGTGGAGCGAGACCACCCCGGACTGGCTGCGGGTGGTCGCCGACGGCCTGTCGCGCGACGATCCCCGTGTCCCGTCGGTGACCTTCCTGTGGAAGGGGGCCGAATGGATGGAACGCGAGGCGTACGACATGTTCGGGATCACCTTCGAGGGGAATCGCGACCTGCGCCGGATCTACATGCCGCCCGACTACCAGAGCTTCCCGCTGCGCAAGGACTTCTACCTGGCGGATGACGCGGCCCGATCTCCCGGCGGCGGCGTCCGGCCGATGGAGCGAACGCACGCGCCGAGCAATGCCCCGACGACGGCGCTGGTCCGCCGGACGGGAGGCTGACCGAGCCGATGCGCACGACCGTCCCGCACCAGTCCACCGACGATCCCCGGGTCACCCTCGACCGCGACCTGGGCGTCTTCGAGCCGGTCCCGCCGTATCCACCGCGAACGGAGCGCGAGGCCGAGTTCTACACCCTCGGCGACGGCGAGATGTTCATCAACATGGGTCCGCAGCACCCGTCCACCCACGGGGTCCTGCGGGTCGTGCTCAAGCTCGATGGCGAGAAGGTCGTCGATCTCGACCCGGTCCTCGGCTACCTGCACCGCGGGGTCGAGAAACTGTGCGAGAACGCCGACTACCACCAGGCGATCTGCTACACGGACCCGCTCGAGTACGTCAGCTCGCTGTTCAACGAGTGGGCCCCCGTCCTCGCCTTCGAGAAGCTCATGGACGTCCAGGTCCCGCGGCGGGCCGAGTACATCCGGGTGCTCTCGACGGAGCTCAATCGGATCGCGAGCCACGCCCTGTTCCTGGGCTGGATGGCCCTCGACCTCGGCGGCCTGACCCCCATCCTGTGGTCGTTCATCGAGCGCGACGACATCGTCGACATGCTGGCGTCGCTGACCGGCCAGCGGATGCTCTTCAACTATTTCCGCATCGGTGGCGTCAACGGCGACCTGAACCACGACTTCATGAGCCGCCTGGGTGACTGGATGTCGAAGGCCACCGAGCAGATCGAGGCCGGCAACGCGCTGTTGAACGAGAACGAGGTCTTCGTGCGCCGGATGCGCGGCCTCGGCACGATCGACACCGCGACCGCCCTTCGGATGGTCATGACCGGACCGAACCTGCGGGCGACCGGCGTCCCGTTCGACGTCCGCCGGGCGCATCCCTACAGCGTCTTCCCCGAGCTGGAGTTCGACATCCCGACCCGCTCGGAAGGCGATTGCCTGGCTCGCTACCTCCTGCGGATGGACGAGATCAAGCAGAGCCTCCGGATCATCGACCAATGCCTGCACCAGATGCCGGATGGGCCGGTCATGGCCAAGCTGCCGCGCCTGCTCCGCCCACGGCCGGGTCGCGCGTACGCCGCCGTCGAAGGACCGCGTGGTCAGTACTCGACCTATGCCATCAGCGACGGCACGGACCAGCCATTCCGGATGCGGATCCACGATCCGTCGTTCATCCATCTCCAGTCGGTCGGGCTGATGATGCCCGGCCACCTCGTCGCCGACACCATGGCGATCATGGCGAGTCTCGACCCGATCATGGGCGGGGTCGACAAGTGACGTCCGGACGCGAACCGGGGACGACGGCGTGACGGTCGTCGGACGGTCCTGGAACCGATTGAGCCTGCCGGGCAAGATCGTCTTCACGATGATCCCGCTGCTGGCCGTGCTGGCCTCGGGTCTCGTGATCACGATCATCCTCTTCGGCGGACTGGTCGTCGACCTGCTGGCCAGCAACCTGCCGGTCGTCCGGTTCGTGGTGGCGGTCACGGCCGTCCTGCTGATCACGATCCCGACCGCGTTCCTGATCATCTACATGGAGATGAAGATCATCGCCCTGATGAACCTGCGGATCGGCCCGGATCGGGTCGGCCCGTTCGGGTCGCTGCTGTCGGTCGTCCACGGACTCAAGGTCCTGATGAAGGAGGACTTCACCCCGACCGGTGCGGATCCGATCGTGTTCACCTGGGCACCGGTCGTGACCTATCTCGCGGCGGTGATGACGCTCCTGGTCATCCCGTTCGCGCCGGGGTTCTTCGGTCAGGACCTGAACATCGGGTTGCTCTATTTCTTCGCCATCGGCGGGCTGTCCGTCGTCGGGCTGCTGATGGCCGGCTGGTCGAGCTACAACAAGTACTCGCTCCTCGGTGGGCTCCGTTCGGCGGCCCAGGTCATCAGCTATGAGATCCCGCTGACCCTGTCGGTCGTCGGGCTCATCCTGCTGGCCGGCACGATGAGCCTCAACCAGATCGTGTTGAACCAGGGCGGCTGGTTCACCGACTGGTACGTGTTCCGCCAGCCGCTCGGGTTCCTCATCTTCTTCATCGCCGCGACCGCGGAGGCCAACCGGACCCCGTTCGACCTGACCGAGGCCGATTCGGAGATCGTCGCCGGCTTCGCGACCGAGTACTCCGGGATGCGGTTCGGCTTCTTCTTCTTCGCCGAGTACGTCAACGTATTCATCATCTCCGCCCTGACCGTGACCCTCTTCTTCGGCGGCTGGAACGCACCGTTCCCGTGGCCGTGGGACGTCACGCTGTCGCTGGACCCCGGACAGCTGGGGGTCGGCCTGCTCATCCTCGTGGCCGTGGTGCCCCTGATCCTGACCTTCGCCTTCGCCGCGCCGATCTGGATGGTCAGCGCCAGGGTCAAGGGCTGGCAGGCGCTGGTCGGCGGGTTCGTCCTGGCCAACCTGTTCATCGTGGCGGTCATCGGCGCGGTGGCCTACATCGGCCTCGACTGGGTCGCGGGCCTGCTCTGGTTCCTCGGCAAGACCTATGTCTTCGTGTTCACGTTCGTGTGGATGCGCGGGACCCTGCCGCGGGTCCGGATCGACCAGCTCATGGACTTCGCCTGGAAGTGGATGCTGCCGGCCGCGCTGCTCAACCTGTTCGTCACGGCCACGGCCATCGTCATCGTGTCCGGGGGTTCCTGATGAGTTTCCTGCCCGGTCTCGGTATCGCCAAGGGGATGGCCCTGACCCTGCGTCGGTTCGTGGAGCCCAAGGTCACCGTCATGTATCCCGAGGACCGCCGGGACCCGCCTCCCAAGTTCCGTGGCCGGCTGCAGCTCCTCTACGACGAGTGGGGCACGCTCAAGTGCGAGACCTGCTTCCAGTGCGCGCAGGCATGCCCGATCGAGTGCATCGACATGGGCGGGGTGGATACGCGCGGCCGGTTCCACGTCCACTGGGGTGCCCCCGAGACGTACGGGGAGCGACGCGAGGAGTCGGCCCTGCGGCGCTCGGGGCGGCCGGTCCCGGATCCCGCCTACCGACCCTTCGCCCAGGTCGACCTTGCAGCTGTCGACACGATCCTCGAGGAGTACGACCACGACCCCGCCCACATGCTCGAGATCCTCGAGGCGACGCAGGCAGCCTACGGCTATCTCCCGGTCTCGACGCTGAAGCGGATCAGCCAGCGGACCGGTGCCTGGTACGCGATGATCTATGGCACGGCGAGCTACTACCGCCACCTGCGCTTCGAGCCGGCCGACGCGACGATCCAGGCGGCCGCGATGGATGCCCATCGACCGGCTGAGGCGACCTATCTGAACGCCCTCGATACCGCCCTCGGCGGATCGGGCAGGGCGTAGCCCGATGGTCGATCGCCTCACCACCCCGGCAGCCTGGCCGACGATCCTGCTCGGTCGCGCCGGCGCTGCCGACCCGACCGACCTCGACGCCGCGACCCGGGCCGGCGCCTTCGACGGCCTCCGCCGGGTGATCCGGAACTTCGGTGCCACGGCCACCATCGCGATGATCGACCAGTCCGGGCTGCGCGGCCGTGGCGGTGCGGGCTTCCCGGCCGCCACGAAATGGCGGACCGCCGCCACGACCGACGCGCCCCGCCGGTACGTGGTCGTCAACGGGTACGGAGCGGACCCGGCGAGCGGGACGGATCGGTTCCTGCTGGAGCACGACCCGTTCGCCGTCGTCGAGGGTGCCGCCATCGCCGCATTCGCGACCGGAGCAGCCGAGGTGATCATCGCCGTCCGCGCCGATGCGACCGAGGCGATCCGCTGCCTGACGTCGGCCATCGGCGCCGCCGAGGACGCCGGGTTCATCGGCTTCGACGTCCTGGGGTCCGGCCACGACATCGGCGTGACCGTCCGACCGGTCCAGGGCGCCTACATGCTGGGCGAGGAGACCGTCCTGCTCAAGGCGCTCGAGGGCAAACGAGGGCAACCCGAGCAGCGGCCACCGTACCCGGCGGAGCGCGGCCTGTTCGGGATGCCGACCGTCGTCCACAACGTCCAGACCGTGGCGACGGTCCCATGGATCGTCATCCACGGGCCGGAGGCGTTCGCCGCGATCGGCGCCCCGGAGACGCCCGGGACGATCCTCGTCCAGGTCCGGGCAGCGGCGAACGAGGGCATCGCGGAAGTCCCCCTCGGGACGCCGCTCCGGGACGTCGTGGCACTCGGCGGCCGCCTGCCTGCCGGTCGATCGCTCAAGGCGATCCTGGTCGGCGGCCCGTCCGGCGGCATCCTTCCTGCCGATCTCCTGGACACGCCGTTCGCGTTCGAGTCACTGCGCGCCGTGGGCGCACACATCGGCTCGGGATCGGTGGTCGTCGCCGACGACCGGACCTGCGTCGTCGATCTCGCCCGGCTGCTGACCCGGTTCTGCGCCGGGGAGGCGTGCGGCAAGACGATCCCCTGCCGGATCGGGACCCGACGGCTGAGCGAGATCGCCGATCGTGTCGTCGAGGGCCTCCCGCGTCCGACCGATCCGGAGCTCCTGACCGACCTGTCGGAGGACATCGTGGCGTCCGCGCTGTGCGACCACGAGCGTCTGACGACACTTCCGCTCAGCAGCGGGATGCGATACTTCCGTTCCGAGCTGGACGATCACATCCTGCGCAGTACCTGCCCAGCCGGTGTCTGCCACCCGATCGCGGTGGCGGCTGGTGCGATCTCGTGAGGCGACCATGGCTGACCTGATGACACGCCCCGACGCCGACCCCGCGATCGAGCCGGAGACGCTTGCCGATCGCCTCCTCGACACCCAGTCACCGCAGCGGCCGCAGTCGGCGCCACGGATCCGGATCGAAGTGGACGGCCGGGTGGTCGAAGGCTTCGAGGGGCAGACCATCCTGGAGGTCTGCCGGGACAACGGGATCGAGATCCCGACCCTGTGCTACGAGCCCAAGCTGCCGGGCTTCGGGGCCTGCCGCATGTGCGTGGTCGAGGTCGAGGGCGAGGACCATCCGCCGATCTCCTGCTCGCGGACCTGCGAGCCGGAGATGAAGGTCCAGACGCAGACGGACGAGCTCCGCCGCCTCCGCCGGACCAACCTCGAGCTGATCTTCTCCGACCACAACGCCTACTGCCTGCCGCCCTGCCAGAACAAGTGCCCGAGCCACATCGACATCCCCGGCTTCCTCAAGGCGAACGCCGAGGCCGACTGGCGCGAGAGCACCCGGATCTTCAAGCGGACGATCCCGTTCCCGAGCGTGCTCGGGCGGGTCTGCCCGGCCCCGTGCGAGGAGCACTGCCGCCGGGACGAGGTCGATGAGGCGATCGCCATCCGCGACAGCCACCGCTACGCCGGCGATCAGGTCCTCAAGGCCATGCTCGACGAGGATGTCGATCCGCCGCTGCCGTTCGAACGGCAGGCCAGCACCGGCCGTCGGGCCGCGGTCATCGGCTCCGGGCCGGCCGGCATGGCGGCCGCCTTCTACCTGCTCCTGTCCGGTCACGACGTCACCGTGTTCGAGCGCGACCCGGCCCCGGGCGGGATGCTCCGCTACGGGATCCCGCAGTACCGCCTGCCGAAGGTCGAGGTCCTCGAAGCCGAGTACGAATCCGTCACCCGGCTGGGCGGCAAGATCGTCTGCAACGCCGGCCTGGGGACGGACTTCACGCTCGATGACCTGACCTTCCAGGGGTTCGACGCGGTCGTCGTCGCGATCGGCTGCTACGACACCAACAAGCTCGGGATCCCGGGCGAGGACGCCGCCGAGTGCCTGGATGGCCTGGAGTACCTGCGGACGGCGACGCTCGGCCTGCCATATCCCGACCATGCCGGCAAGCGGGTCGTCGTGATCGGCGGCGGGTTCACCTCGATGGACTGCTCGCGCACGTCGATCCGCCAGGGTGCCGCCGAGGTGACCCTCGTCTACCGCCGCGACATGAAGGACATGCCGGCATCGAACGAGGTCCACGAGGCGATCGAGGAAGGGGTCACGGCCATCTTCCAGGCCGGACCCATCCGGGTGATCACCGACGACGCCGGCGCCGTGACCGGCGTCGAATTCATCCGGATGGCCCTCGGCGCGCCCGATGCGTCGGGTCGCCGCCGCCCGGAACCGGCTCCCGGGACCGAGTTCACGATCCCCTGCGATCGGGTCCTCCTGGCCATCGGCCAGGGGCCGGACCTGACCTGGATCGGTCCCGGATCGGAGGGTCCCGAGGCGACCAAACAGCGCCGCCTGAAGGCGGACGCGGTGACCTTCGAGACGGGCAGGCCCGGCGTCTTCGGCACCGGCGACGTCAGGATCGGCGCGGCCACGGTCGTCCAGGCGATCGCCGAGGGTCGGCGTTCGGCCTATGCGGTCGACGCCTATCTCAAGGGACTCGACCTGTCGGCCATCCGGACCCGGCAGACCCTGGCCGAGCCGCAGCCGGAGTTCCTGTCGATCGTCCCGTTCACCAGCGAAGCCAAGACCCCACGCTACCGGCTGCGTGCCCTCGAGGCCGAGCAACGGAACGACTCGTACATCGAGTACGAATTGCCGTACACCCGTGAGGACGCCGTCGCCGAATCGACCCGCTGCCTGCAGTGCACCTGCGAGGCGATCGGGTTCTGCGACCTGCGTCGGCTCGGGATCGAGTACGGGACGACGCTCCACACGCTCGAGCCGCAGCATCACTCGGGGGCGGGCTATCGGAGCGTCACGGAGAACCGGTTCACCGGGGTCAATCACGACTACATCCGGGACGACTCCCACGCCTTCATCCTGCGGGAACCATCACGCTGCATCGATTGCGGACGCTGCGCGCAGGTCTGCTCCGAGGTGGTCGGCGCGGCCTGCTACGACTTCATGCGGATCGGATTCGACACGCTGGTCACGACCCCACTGGACATGAGCCTCAACGACACGCCGTGCGTGTCCTGCGGCCGCTGCGCCGAGACCTGCCCGACCGGGGCGCTGATGCCGAAGCCACGGGTCCTCCAGAAGTACGACGTCGACGAGAGCCGCTGCATCCTGTGCGGGATCTGCGTCGATGCCTGTCCGTACGACGCGCTCCGCGATGGCGCCGATTTCGAGCTCTCGCACACCAGTCGGTCGGACCCGATGATCGACCTGATGGCGATCGCCGCGGTCGAGCGCGAGACCGAGGTCACCTACATCCGGCGCGAACGCGACTGGGCGGCGCGAGCAGCAGCGGAGGGACGGCTCATCGATCCCGGCCGGATGTTGCCGATGCTGCCCCCGGCGGTCACCGGTGTCGCCACCAATGGCAACGGTCACGGCCACGCCCACGGCGATGGTCACGATCACGACGGGGCGGCCATCGCACCACGGCATCACGAATAGGCCGGGCAGCCCGATGCAACGACTGATCCCGATCCTCCTGGGGCTCATGGTCCTCGGCCTGGTCACCGCGGTCGCGGTCGTCATGCTCGTCTTCCTCGGTCAGGACTGGGCCGACGCCCTGTTCTGGATCTTCGCCTCGGTGATGATCGGCTCCGCACTGCTCGTCGTGACGATGCGCGACATCATCCGCTGCGGCCTGGCGATGATCGTCTGCTTCGGGTCGCTGGCCGGGATCTACGTGATCCTCGGAGCGACCCTCATCGCGGCCGCCCAGGTCATCGTCTACATCGGGGCGATCAGCGTCCTGATCCTGTTCGCGATCATGCTCACCCAGACGAAGGACGCTCCCAGCCGGCTCGTCTTCCAGACCCAGGCGGTGCCGGCGGCGATCGCATCGATCGTCATCGCGCTGGTCATCGCCCTGGCCGTCGCGGCGACCGACTGGAACGAGGCAGCGCATCGGGTCCGGCTCACGGCCGACGCACTGTCCACCGTCCTGTTCAAGGACTACGTCCTGCCGTTCGAGGTCATCAGCGTCCTGCTCCTGGCGGCGGTCATCGGCGGGGTCTACCTGGCCAAGCGCGAACCCGGTGGTCCGTCATGACCGACTCGCTCGACGCCTACCTGATCCTGGCCGGCCTGCTCTTCGCGATCGGCTCGTTCGGGTTCCTTGCCCGGCGCAACGCGATCAGCATGCTGATGTCCATCGAACTCATGCTCAACGGGGTCAACCTCGCGATCGTCGCCTTCTCGGCGTTCGGTGCCAGCGCGGCGATGGCCGCCCAGGGCTCGGTCGTGGCCCTCATGGTCATCGCCGTCGCCGCCGCGGAAGCGACCATCGGCCTGGCGATCGTGATCGCGATCTACCGCAACAAGAAGACCCCACTGGTCGACGAGTACGACTCGATGCGCCAGTGAACCTCGAGAGCCTGATCCCCGTCCTGGTCATCCTGCCCATCTCGGGATTCGCCCTGACGGCCCTGATCGGCCGCCGACTGGGCAAGCAGGCGCACTGGATCCCGGTCCTGGCGATCCTGGCAGTGTGGGTCATCGCGATGGCCCTTGTCGTCGACGTCCTGTCCGGTACCGCCCCGCTGCTCCCGGGGTCGGAAACATCGCACGGGTACGCCGTCACCTGGTTCACCTGGATCCCGGCCGATCATTTCGTCGTCGACGTCGGGTTCGTGGTGGACTCCCTGACGGCCTGTCTCCTGATCGTGGTCACGACGATCGGCCTGCTCGTCCACGTCTACTCGATCGGGTACATGAGCCACGACCCGGGGTACTGGCGCTTCTTCGCCTACCTGAACCTGTTCATGTTCTCCATGCTCCTGCTCGTCCTGGCCAGCAGCTTCCTGGTCGTCTTCGTCGCCTGGGAGCTCGTCGGCCTGTGCAGCTACCTGCTCATCGGGTTCTGGTATCGAAAGCGTTCGGCGGCGCTCGCCGCCAAGAAGGCGTTCATCGTCAACCGGGTCGGCGATGTCGGGTTCGCCCTCGGGATCATGCTCATCTTCGTGAGCCTCGGCACGCTCGATATCCGGGCGGTGATCGAGCGGATCGGCGAACTCAACGGGGTGACGATCACGATCATCGCGATGCTCCTCTTCGCCGGGGCGATGGGCAAGAGTGCCCAGTTCCCACTCCACGTCTGGCTGCCGGACGCGATGGAGGGTCCGACCCCGGTCTCCGCCCTGATCCATGCAGCGACGATGGTCAACGCCGGCGTCTACCTGATCGCCCGCACGAACCCGATCTTCGCCCACGCCCCGTCGGCGCTGGTCGTGGTGGCGGCGATCGGCATCTTCACCGCGCTCCTGGCCGCGTCGATCGCGATGACCCAGACGGATATCAAGCGGGTCCTGGCGTACTCGACGCTCAGCCAGCTCGGCTACATGTTCGCGGCGCTCGGGGTCGGTGCCTGGACCGCGGCGATCTTCCATCTGATGACCCACGGCTTCTTCAAGGGTCTGCTCTTCCTCGGCTCGGGCTCGGTCATCCACGCCGTCCACGAAGAGCAGGACATGCGCCAGATGGGCGGCCTGTCGACGAAGATCCGGATCACCTACATCACCATGTTCATCGGTTCGTTGGCGATCGCCGGGATCCCACCGCTGGCCGGGTTCTTCTCCAAGGACGAGGTCCTGGGTGAGTCGCTCAAGCTCGGATTCTGGTGGGTCTGGCTGGTCGGCTTCGTCGTGGCCGGGATGACCGCGTTCTACATGTTCCGGCTCATGGGCCTCACCTTCTGGGGCGCCTTCCGTGGACCGAAGGCGGTCTGGGACAAGATCCACGAATCACCCGCGGTGATGACGATCCCGCTCATCCTGCTGGCGATCCCGTCCGCCCTCCTCGGCCTCTACCTGGGGTTGCCCCTCGGGGCGAGCCGGATCACCGAGTGGCTGGCGCCGGTCTTCGAGGAAGGCGAGCTGATCCTGCGCGGTCAGGGCGCCCAGCCCAGCTACGAGCTCTTCGGCATCGATGGCGTGCTGATCCTGGCCAGCGTCACGATCGCGACCATCGGCCTGCTCATCGCCTGGCGCCTGTTCGGCGTGACCATCGGGCCGCTCCGGATGCCGTCACGACCGGAACGCGTTCGTGAACTGACCGCGCGGGCGCCATTCCTCTACCGCGCGTCGCTCAACAAGTGGTGGTTCGACGAGCTCTACCACCTGCTGTTCATGGTGATCGGCGGCCGGATCGCGGCGGCCCTCTGGTGGTTCGACCGCGAAGTCGTTGATGGGACCGTCAACGCCATCGGCGGCGCGACCGTGGATGCCGGCCGCGGACTCGGCGAGATCCAGACCGGACGGGTGCAGAACTATGCCCTCGGGATCGCGATCGGGCTGATCGCGATGGCCGGTGCCTACCTGCTGCTGGCCCGCTGATGGACGTCGGCACGATCCCGATCCTGACGATCGTCACGTTCCTGCCGCTGATCGGCGCCCTGGTCATCGCGATCGCGCCACCCTCGGCTGCACGGGCGACGGCCCTGGCCTTCGCGCTCCTGACCTTCGTCGTATCCCTGCTCCTCCTGATCGGCTACCTGCCGGGACGGCCCGGGTTCCAGTTCGTCGAAGCCGTCGACTGGATCCCGGCCTTCGGGATCCAGTACAAGCTCGGTGCCGACGGCCTGTCGGTCGGCCTGGTCGTCCTCACCACCCTGCTCAGCTGGATCGCGATCCTTGCCAGCTTCAAGCCGATCCAGACCCGGATCAAGGAATACATGATCTCGTTCCTCATCCTCGAGGTGGGGCTGATCGGGGTGTTCCTCGCCCTGGACACCTTCCTGTTCTACATCTTCTGGGAGATCGTCCTGGTCCCGATGTATCTCATCATCGGGATCTGGGGCGGCGCCAATCGGATCTACGCCACCATCAAGTTCGTCCTGTACACCCTGGTCGGGTCGCTCCTGATGCTGGTGGCGATCCTGGCCACCGCCTTCGCCTACCAGTCGGGTCACGACGGGTCGTGGGTCGGCGCGTTCGACTTCGAGGCGCTCCGGGCGTACGCCGCGACCGGTGGCTTCGCCGACGGCCTGCAGTTGCTCGCGTTCCTGGCCTTCTTCCTGGCCTTTGCGATCAAGGTCCCGATGTTCCCGTTCCACACCTGGCTGCCCGACGCCCATACCGAAGCCCCGACCGCGGGCTCGGTGATGCTGGCGGCGATCATGCTGAAACTCGGCGCCTACGGCTTCATCCGGTTCGCGCTGCCGCTGTACCCGTCCGCGGCCGAGACGTTCGCGCCGGTCATCATCGTGTTGTCGCTGATCGCGATCATCTACGGGGCGATCGTGGCCCTCGTCCAGCCCGATCTCAAGCGACTGGTGGCCTACTCGTCGGTCAGCCACATGGGCTTCGTGACCCTGGGGATCTTCGTCTTCACCCAGCAGGGACTCCAGGGCGCGATCCTGCAGATGATCAACCACGGCCTCATCACCGGCGCGCTGTTCCTGCTGGTCGGCGTCATCTACGAGCGGACGCACGACCGAACGATCGCCAAGATGGGCGGCCTTTCCGCCAGGACGCCCGTCTACGCGGCGTTCTTCGGGTTCTTCGTGTTCGCCTCGGCCGGCCTGCCCGGTCTGTCCGGCTTCGTCGGCGAGTTCCTGGTCCTGGTGGGGACCTTCGAGGCGGACCCGTACGCGGCCGCGGTCGCGGCCTTCGTCATGATCCTGGCGGCCGGCTACCTCCTGTACATGTATGGCCGCGTGGTATTCGGCGAAGTCTCCGACTTCCTGGCCAGCCTTGGGGACCATCTGACTGACATGACCCCGGTCGAGATCCTGACCCTGGTCCCGCTCGGCACGCTGGTGGTCATCTTCGGGATCCAGCCCGGGCTCCTCCTCGACCTGTTCTCCGGCACGGTCCGGGAGACGCTGGCCGTCGTCGAACCCGCCTCGACGATCGACATCCCGATCGCCGCCCCGATCAGCCTTGGCGCGATCCTGGTCGTGTTCGTCGTGGCCCGGATCGGCTGGGTGCTGACCCGACCGCGGACGGCCCTGGAGCCCGAAGGCGGGGCCGCCCATTGAGCTGGCAGGAGTTCGTGGTCATCAGCCCGTTCGTCGCCGCGATCCTCACGGCGGCCGCGATCCTGATCGTCGACCTCATCCGGCCCGGCCGGACGCCGGTCGCGGTGACCACCGCGTTGATCGGGCTGGGGATCACCGCGCTGCTGGCAGTCGCCGTCGGCGCGTCCGTCACGGCCGGGGATACGCCGGGCACCGCTTTCGGTGGCAGCTACCAGGTCGACGCCCTGACGACGTTCCTCGACGTCCTGTTCGTGGCGGTCATCGCGATGACCATCCTGTTCGGACCGGACTACCTCGTCCCGCGAGGCCTGCCGGTCGCCGAGTTCGCGACGATCCTCGTGTTCGCGATGACCGGCTCGATGCTCATCGCCGCATCGGCCGATCTGTTGCTGCTGTTCATCGGCCTCGAGTTGATGGTCCTGCCCGGGTACGTGCTGGCCGCGTTCCACAAGAGTGACGGCTACTCGACCGAAGGCGCGATCAAGTACTTCCTCCTCGGTTCGTTCAGCTCGGCGATCTTCCTGTTCGGCCTGGCGTTCGTGTGGGGCATCACCGGATCGATGCAGCTCGACGTCATCGCCACCCAGTTGTCGGCGATCGTGGCCGGGAACGCCCCACTCTCCCCTGGCCTGGCGATGGGCCTCGCGTTCCTGACCACCGGCGTCGCCTTCAAGATCGCGGCCGTTCCGTTCCACTACTGGACGCCGGACGCCTATCAGGGCTCGCCCACGCCGATCACCGGCTATCTCTCGGTCGGCCCGAAGGTGGGGGCGTTCGCCCTCATCCTGCGGCTGTTCGTCGAGGCGCTCGGACCCTTGGCGGATTGGTGGCTGCCGGTCGTCCTCGTCCTCGCGACGATCACGATGACCCTCGGCAACCTGGTGGCCCTGACCCAGGACAACGTCAAGCGGATGCTCGGCTACAGCTCGATCGCGCACACCGGCTACATGCTCGTCGGGCTCGCGGCCTGGGCCCAGAACCCCGAAGGGTCCGGGGTCGCGGCGCTGCTGTTCTACCTGGTCGCGTACGCGTTCATGAACCTCGGTGCGTTCGCGGTGATCGCCTCGCTCCAGAAGCGGACCGGCGTCACCTCGAGCCTCGGGACGTTCGCCGGTCTGGGCCGACGCGAACCGATGATGGGCATCCTGATGACGTTGTTCCTGCTGTCGCTCATCGGCATCCCGCCGACCGCCGGCTTCTTCGCCAAGGCCAATATCATCCTCGCCGCGGTGGAGGCCGGTGGTCCCCTCACGATCCTCGCGGTCATCACCGTCCTCAACGCCGCGGTGGCGGCCTTCTACTACCTGCGAGTCGTCGTGTACATGTTCATGCGCGATCCGGCCACGGACGCAGCCGCCATCCGCCACGGCGGCCTGCAATGGGCTGGCCTCGCCGCCGCGGCGGCGCTCACGATCCTGCTGGGCTTGTTCCCGACGGGTCTCCTCGACGCAGCCGGCACCGCTGCGGAGTCGATCGTCAAGCTGATCCCGAGCTAGTCCGAGGGCACGGCGTCAGCCGCAGGTCACCGGCCTGGGGACGGGGTTCGCCTCCCGGTGCGGTGCCGCCTCGCTCGACAGCGGCTCGGCCACGACCTGGAGTTTCGGCTGCGTTCCGACGCCCTCGGACGTCTGCAGCCAGAGTTGCTCGCGATCGGCGGCGAACGGCTTCGTGAAGACCTCGTCGTACGGCACGTGGCGGCGGACCTGGGTGATGACGTACAGGAACCGCTGGTCGTCAGACGTCCAGACTTCGACGACCATCCCGATCATCTTCTTGCCGTTCGACACCTTGGATGCCTCGAGCAGGGGCAGGAACATCCCGGTCCGGGCATGGCCATACAGGTAGACGGCCCGGCCCTCGCCCGGCTGGCCAAGGCGGACGTCATCGAAGTACTGGGCCACGTTGCAGTATGGATACCCGCCCGTCGGAGCGATCACCGGGAGGTCGATCTCGAGGGCGGCGACGCGCACCCGGGTGGCCACTCGATCGGCCGGGATGGATGGTGTCGCCGTCGTGGGCGCCCCGGATCCGATCGGAGGCAGGGTGAGGAGCGGGCTCGGCGTCGGATCCGCCACGGCGACGGCGGTCGGGGCGGGCGTCTCGGACGGGTCGGCGGCCACGGGCGTCGTGAATGACAGCATCCCCGCTGCGAGGAATGTCACGCCGAGCGCGATGATCAGGGCGGGGATGACCCGAAAGCGGATCGAGTCCGCGAGTTGACGCATTGGACCGGCATCCTAGCAGCGGGACGTCGAAATCGCCCTTGCCCGCTGGTACTGGTACCCTCCGCCCGAGATGTTGGCCCGCCTTTCGATCGTCGCCGGCCTCGTTTTCGGGATCGCGGTCGCCGGACTGGTGCTCGGCGGGATCTACACGCTCATCCCTGAAACCCAGCCGCCGACCGTCGTTGCCCCGACCGTACCGCCTCCCTCCAGTGCGCCGACGGCGTCCGCGTCGCCTTCCCCGGTGGCCACGCCGAGCCCCGACCCGACGATCGCGGACACGCCATTCCACGTCGGCCTGCCTGCTCCGGCGGACGGCCACGCGGCGCTCGCCTGGGGCGCGATCGCCCTGCCGGTCCACTTCTGGATCGACGCCGACCGGGATCGTGCGCGACGGCGCCCTCGATGGGATCGGCCCCGACGTGATGGCCGATGGCCTCAGGACGATCCTGCCGGGGGTGGACGTCACCCCTTGAACGGGACGGATCGGGCAGCGATCCTGGCCGTCGCCGGGCTGGCCGAGGTCCCCGGGCCGCTCCTCGTGATCGCCGATTTCGACGGCACGCTGGCCGAGGGTTCGCGAGACCCGGGCGCCGCGGTCATCGTCCCGCTCGCCCAACGTTCGCTGCGTCGTCTCGCCGGGCTGGCAGTGGCCCGACCGGGGCGGTTGTCGGTCGTGGTCCTGACCGGCCGGACGGCCGCCGACGCGGCGGTGAGGGTTCGAGTGGGAGGCGTGACCTACCTCGGGGATCACGGGCTGCAGCGCGGGACGTTCCCACGGGGCGGCGACCCGGCCCGACTCTCGACGACGTTCCACGCGGGCCACGATGCCTCGATCGAGCCGGCCGAGCTCCTCGCTGATCGAGTACCGGCACTGCTCGGTCGACCAGCGTGGCTGTACGTGGAGCGCAAAGGCCCCTCGGTGGCGTTCCACGTCAGGCAGGCCGAGGACCGGACGGCCGCCCGGGCGGCGGTCGAGGCCGCGATCGAGGCGGTCGACCGCGACCTGCCCGCCCACGACCTGGCCCACTATCGCGGCAGACTGGTCGTGGATCTCCGTCCTCGGACGGCGGGTGGCAAGCGCGAGGCGTTCGTGGAACTCCTGCGGGAACGCGCGCCGGCCGCAGTCGTGGCGTTCGGAGACGACAGCAGCGACGCCGACGGGTTCGCGGTCCTGCGCGAGGCTCGGGCGAACGGCACGATCCAGGGTCTCGCGGCCGCCGTGATCGGCCCGCATGGCATGCCCGATGAGGTCCGGGCGGCGTCTGACGTCGTGTTCACGACGCCGTACCAGGCCGCTCGTGCCCTATCCGCCCTGGCCTCGGGGCTCGAGGGCGAGGTCAGATCCAGTCGATCCGCCGGAGGATGACGGCGGCGAGCGCCGCGAGCCCCAGCACGACCGCCGTGACCAGCCAGAAGCCACTGGCCTCATGACCGCCGACGACCACACCCGCCTCGCTCATCCCGAAGATCCCGGTGATGGCTGCGATCCCGGCGAGGATGACCGTCACGCCGGTCAATCGCTTCATGATCACCGACAGGTTGTTGTTGACCTGGGTCAGGTAGACGTCGAGCGTCGCCGACGCCAACTCGCGGTAGGTATCGAGCTCGTCGGTCAATCGGATGACGTGATCGTAGATGTCGCGGAAATAGACCAGTTCGTCGGGATCGATCAGCTGCTCGTCGCGGTTCGTCAACTGGTTGAAGATCTCGCGGACGGGACTGATCGCGCGACGGACCCCGATCAGCTCCCGCTTGAGCTTGAACAGCCGCTCCAGGGTGTCCGGCGTGGCGCGCCGGACGACCTCGTCCTGGACGTCGTCGATGGCGTCACCCATCAGGTCGGCGAACGGGAAGTACCCATCGACGAGGTTGTCGGCGATGGCCCACAGCAGGTGGTCGGGACCGTGTCGGAGAACCGGTTCCACGCCGGCCGCCAGGTGATGCCCCGAGCGGGGATCCCAGTCCGAGTCATGGACCGTCAGGAGGTAGCCGGACCCGAGCACGATGTCGAGTTCCGAGGCGATGACGGCATCGCCATAGTCGAGGTGGAAAAGGACGACGTGGACGACGCCGTCGGTGGATTCGATCTTGGCTCGCTGATTGCCCTCCAGCACGTCCTCGACGATGAGCGGGTGGAGTGCAAGGATCTGGCCGACCTCCCTGGCCTGCGCGGCGGACGGTGCCGTGAGGTCGATCCAGACGGCGGCCCCCGACTGACCGAGCCGGTCGGCGACTCCGGCCAGGGCGGTCGGACCCTCGGCCTCGCGGACCGTGTCGCCGTCCAGGACGGCCACCCTGATGATCCCCGGGACGTCGCGCCTCGACAGCGCCCCAGCTCGCCTGACCTCGACGTCGATCGCGACGGTCGACCCGTCGTCAGAGGGCGAGGCCGGGTTCGGGCGGGTCGAGGCCATCGGTCGAAGGTCCTTCGGGTGCGGCCGGAGCAACACCGAGCATACGCGTACGACGAGCGTTCGCCCCGCCGAGGGCCAGCGCCGGGACGAGGGCAGCGGCCATCACCGCGGCGGCGACGAGGAACAGCCCGACCATGATCGATGCGGCTTCGCGCGACGCCCATCCCTCGAGCGCGCCGACGACGAGCGGGTCGCGCAGCGGACGGTCGCGAAGGATCTCCGGGATGAACTGGAGATACGCATCCGAGGTCGCGTAGACCTGTTCGTACAGCCGGTCGATCGTGGTCGACCCGTAGGCGGTCAGGATCGCCAGCCCGACGGCCATGCCTAGCATCCGGGCCACGGTGACCACGGCCGAGGCCGTCCCGAACGCCCGTCGGCCGGCCGCCTCCACCGCAGCCGTCGAACGTGGCGTCACGGTCAACCCGAAGCCGAGACCGAAGACGCCGAGTCCCGCGGCAACGGTCTCGAGCCCGACGTCGGCCGTCCAGGTGGACATGGCCACCAGGCCAGCGACGCCGAGGCCGATCCCGATGACGGCGACGAACCGCAGCGAGACGAGCCTGACCAGGAACCCGGAAACGAACGCACCAAGGGCCGTCGCCGCGGCCAGCGACCCGAGGGCGAGCCGCTGGTCATCGGGCCCGCCGTACAACACCCGATCGACGAACACCGCGCCGCCGATGATCGCGGTCGCGAACGCGTAGCCGGTCAGCAGCGAGACGAGCGCGGACGAGCTGAACGGCACGCTCCGGAACAGGCGTGGATCGAGGAATGGATCGGCGATCCGAAGACCGTGCACGACCGCCAGGATCGACGCCCCTGCCGCGACGGCGAACAGAACTGCCATCACGGTCGTGGGAGGGAGTCCGCTGCCGGCGATCTCGGTCGTGCCCAGCAGGGTCAGTCCCAGCAGGCCGGCCAGCAGGGCGAACCCGAACAGGATCGCGCCGGCCAGATCCACTCGTCCCGCTCGGCGAGGCATCCCCCAGTCCGGCTGGGCGGCCCAGGCCAGGACCAGGGCGCTGACCCCGATCGGGATGTTGAGATAGAAGACCCAACGCCAGGCGGGCTCCAGGATGCCGGCGATCGCCGTCCCGGTCAGTCCCAGCGTCACGACCGCCGCGTCCGGGTGGACCGAGGCCAGGACCGCCGCTCCGACGACGGGACCGGCGGCCATCCCGAGGAAGGTCAGGGCCCCCACGACGCCGAGCGCCCTCGGACGAGCCGAGCCACCGAACAGGGCAGCAGCAGCGGCAGTGCCGACCGGAACGAGGACGCCACCGCCGATCGCCTGGACCAGCCGGGCAGCGATGAGCTGGTCCAGGGTCTGCGAGGCGCCGGCCAGGGCCGATCCGACCGTGAACACGACCAGCGCACCCATGAACAGGCGCCGAGCACCCCACAGGTCGGCCAGCCGGCCAGCCATCGGCATCGTGAGGATGTAGACGAGGAGGTAGCCGTTGATGATCCAGCTGGCCTTGCGCAGTTCCGCCCACGCCGTGCCGCCAGTCGGGTCCGCCAGGTCCGCCAGGATCGACGGGAGCGCCACCGCCGTGACCATGAGTTCGAGGCCGGCCAGGAAGACGCCGAGCCCGATGACGGCGAGGAGCACGAGCGCCGACCGTCGGTCCATCCACGGAGTGTAGTGGTCGTCAGCAGCGTGTCCCTGGCGATCACCTTCACGATGTCGCACCCTGGGCGACCCAGACCGTTCCGTGTCCTGAATGTCGCACATCCGGGCGGGCGCTATCCCATACTCCGTGTTCATGGCACGCGCCACGCTCTTTGCCCTCACGGGATTCGCCTTCCTCGCCTATTGGGTCGTGGCGAACCCCTCGTTCGAGGCGACTGCGAGTCAGGGCGAATGGCCGCATGTGCTCGGGTTCAGCGGAGCCTTGCTAACGCTCGCGGTCGCACTCCCTGTGTTCGGCCGAATGGTGGGCGGGCGCTGGGTGACCCGACTGTCGCTCGTCGCAGGTTCTGGTGTCGCTCTTTCGAGCGTCGCCAACGTCTTCGAGGACGGACTGCGTATCGAGTGGGTCTTCTTCGTTTTCATCCTCGGCGAGATGATCAACTTGGTTGCACTGGTCATCCTGAGCGTCCTGATCGTCTGGACGGGTCGTGGTCGCGACCGCCTTCTCGCTCTCGTGCCGTTGGGCACGGGGGCTGCCATCATCCTCTTCGTGGTCGCCGGCGGGGTGATCATGCTTGTCACGTGGCTTGCTGCGGCCGCGGTCGCGCTCACCATGTCCACACGAACGACCGACATGCGGGACGTGGCCGCGGCGCCATAGCGGTCGCCCTCCGAACCCCTTGACATCGGACCGGCCGACGTCCTAGCATCAACGGCGATTGATATAAACCGTGGTTGATGCGACGATGCGTCCGACCGCGACCCGACCCTGATCAGGAGCCCACGCCCTGTCTCCCTCGCCCGTCCGAGTCCGCGGCACGATCGCCGCGGCCGTCGCCCAACCCGAAGACCTCCGCCAGCTTCGCGCCTTCCACAAGGTCATGGCTGACGTGAACCGGCTGCGGATCGTCCGACGCCTCGCGGAAAGCGAGGCCACGGTCGCCGAACTCATCGCCCACGTCGGGCTCAGCCAGCCACTCGTCTCGTGGCACCTCGGCCGCCTGCGCGCCGCGGGCGTCGTCGAGACCCGTCGCAAGGGTCGTGAGACCGTCTGTCGCCTCCGGGAGGAGGCGTTCGTGGAGTTCGCCGCGCGCGAGCGCGCCGTCCTCGGCTTCGCCAGCTAGGCGCCCGACAGGATGACCATCTCCAACGAGTCCCGCGGCCGGATCAAAAAGGTCTTCGAGCCGATCGCGCTCGGGATGGGTCGCCTCGGCCTGACGCCGGACGGCCTGACCCTCATCGGCTTCGGGATCACGGTCGTTGGGGCCGTCCTCATCGCGGCGCAGCTCTGGCTCCTCGGCGGCCTCGTCGTGTTCCTCGGCGGCGTCTTCGACATGTTCGATGGCACCCTCGCCCGGGCGACCGGCAAGGTCAGCAACCTTGGTGCGTTCATGGACTCGGTGTTCGACCGCTGGGGCGAGGCGATCGTCTATCTCGGGATCGTCACCGGGTGCGCCTTCGCGGGCTTCCGGGAGGGTGCGGTCCTGGGGGCAGCAGCGATGGGCTCGGCCTTCATGGTCAGCTATACGCGCGCGAAGTCTGAGGGTCTCGGGTTCACCGCTGGCACCGGGATGGCGGCCGTCGGCGTCATGCCACGCGAGATCCGGCTGATCATTCTGTCGCTCGGGCTCGTCTTCGCGCCGACGCCACTCTGGGATGCTCCGCCCCCGGGTGCCCTGTGTGCCGGGCCGTGCGACGCGCTCCAGGGGGGTTCGCTGACGATCGCACTCGGCATCATCACCATCGGTTCCATCATCACCGTCATCCAGCGGATCCTCCACGTCCGCAGCCAGGCCAAGTCGGCCGCCAACATCCTGTCCAAGTAAGGAGAACGGACCAACGTGAGCACCAACGGCAAGAACGGCAAGGACGGCGCCAAGCCGACCAACACCTGGGCCGGCGCGGGCCGGCGCGGCGACGGCAAGATCCGGGTCGCCATCGTCGGGGTCGGCAACTGCGCCAGCAGCCTCGTCCAGGGCCGCTACTACTACGAGAACGCCAAGAAGGACGACTTCGTCCCCGGGCTGATGCACGTCGACCTCGGCGGCTACCACGTCAAGGACATCGAGTTCGTCGCGGCATTCGACATCGACAAGAACAAGGTCGGCAAGGACCTGTCCGAGGCGATCTACACGAAGCCGAACAACACGTACGTCTTCCAGCAGGTCCAGCCCATGGGCGTGCAAGGTCGAGCGCGGGATGACCCACGACGGCCTCGGCAAGTACCTCAGCCAGGTCATCGAGAAGGCGCCCGGCCCCACGGCCGACATCGTCGGCATCCTCAAGGAGCGCCAGGTCGACGTCATGGTCAGCTACCTCCCGGTCGGGAGCGAGCAGGCTACCAAGTGGTATGTCGAGCAGGCGCTCGAGGCGGGTGTCGCCTTCGTCAACGCCATTCCCGTGTTCATCGGTCGTGAGCCGTACTGGCAGCGTCGATTCGCAGCGGCCGGGCTGCCGGTCATCGGCGACGACATCAAGAGCCAGGTCGGCGCGACGATCAGCCATCGCGTGCTGACCCGCCTGTTCATGGACCGTGGCGTCCGGCTCGATCGGACATACCAGCTCAACTTCGGCGGCAACACGGACTTCCTCAACATGCTCGAGCGGGAACGACTCGAGTCCAAGAAGATCAGCAAGACGAACGCGGTCACGTCCATGCTCGACTACGAGATGGATCGCCGACGACGTCCACGTCGGCCCCAGCGACCACGTGCCGTGGCTGCTCGACCGGAAGTGGTGCTACATCCGGATGGAAGGCACGACCTACGGCGATGTGCCGCTCAACGCGGAACTCAAGCTGGAGGTCTGGGACAGCCCCAACAGCGCCGGCGTCATCACGGACGCGATCCGCTGCCTCAAGCTGGGACTCGATCGCGGCCTGACCGGCACGCTCGTCGCGCCGTCCAGCTACTTCATGAAGAGCCCGCCGCACCAGATCCACGACGACATCGCGTTCAACCGGGTCGAGGCGTTCATCCGCGGCGATGACAACGAGACCCTGGTCGGCACGGAAGCGCCGCTCAAGAAGGCCGTCAAGCGGATGGCCGGCACCAAGGCCAAGGTGGCCACCGCCGCGAAGTGACCAGCGCCGACAGACGGCTCGAGGCGCCACACCGCCGGGGCGGGGCTCGGCCGAGGATCGTCGAACGGACGGCCGTCGTGGCCTATCGGGCGACGGCGTGGCTCCTGCGCGTCCTGCCGGCCGGGCCTGCAGCCACCGTCGTCGGGCTCCTGGCACAGGGGTCGTACCTCGCCTGGCCGGCACGACGACGGTGGTCGAACGACAATTTCGGGCATGTCCTGGGGCTCCCGCCCGACGATCGTCGGGTGCGTGCGCTCGCGCTTCGTGCCTATCGCGAATACGGCCGCTACCTCGTGGAGCTGATGCGCCTGCCATCGCTGACGCCGGACGAGGTCGGGCGGCTGGCCGGTGACCTCGATCAGGTGAAGGCGGACCTGGCTCGAGTCCGTGGTGAGGCGAGCACCGGCGGGCTCATCTTCGCCGCGGCACATATCGGCAGCAACGAGGCGATCGCGGCCGGCGTCGCTCGTCATGGCCTGAAGGTCAGCGTCGTGGCCGATGATTCGTCCTTCCCTGAACTGTTCGAGCTGCTTCGCCGGCAACGCGCGGCGTGGGGTTTCGACCTCGTTCCATGGCGCAACCTTCGAGCCATCTTCGGGGTGCTTCGACGCCACGAGATGCTCGGTCTGCTGATCGACTGGGGATATCGCAGCGATGGCATCCCGGTCCGCCTGTTCGATGCCTGGACGACGTTGCCGGCTGGGCCGGCGACACTCGCGGCCAAGACGGGGTCGCGGATCCTGCCGGTCGCCATCCATCGCAAGGCAGACGGGACGTTCGCCCTCGAGTTCGGCGACCCGATCGACGTGCCGTCGAGTGACCCGGCCGAGCTGCAGCGCGCCAGCCAGGCGATGGCCGATGCGCTGGCCGATGCGATCCGGATCGCCCCATATCAGTGGTACAGCTTCAAGCCGATGTGGCCGGACGATCCCGACGAAGCTGCTGAGCTCGAGCGACGCGCTCGCACGATGCAGGCTGGCCGTCCCGACCCGGGACCGGGTCGTGCGCCCGCCGGCGCGTCCGCGAACGCGGAAACGATCGAGACGGCAGCCGGGTGACCGTCCGGGGCCGCCTCCTGCTGACCATGTCGTGGTTCGCCTGCCGGCTGCCCGAGGGTCCGCTCATGCGCTTCGCGGACTTCGCCGGCGACCTCTGGTACCGGCTGGCGCCAGCGCGCGCCGACCAGGCCCGGCGGAACCTGCGTCGCGTCTGTCGATCGCTCGCGGGGTCCGGTCGCGGAGGTGCTGACGTCAAGGCGGCCGCCACCGATCCCAGGGCACTGGAGCGCCTCGTCAGGTCCTCGTTCCGGCACGCGGCCCGCTACTACCTCGAGGTCGCCCGGACCCCGGCGATCACCCGGGCGTTCGTCGACGATCGGCTGCAGCTCGACACGCCGGAGCTGATCGCCGAGGCGGTCGTGCCGGGCAAGGCCGTCCTGTTCGTCGGCCTCCACTTCGGGTCGCTGGAACTGCCGGTCGTCTACTTCGCCCAGCAGGTCGGGGCGACGGTCATCCCGATGGAGACGGTCGACGATCCGGGCGTCCAGGCCTACTTCGAACGGACCCGCGGCGTGCATGGCGTCCGCCTCGTCAGCCTGCGCGAGGCCCGTCGCGCGCTCATCGAAGCGCTCCGCGATGGGATCCCGGTGGGCCTCGTCGGCGACCGGGACCTGACCGGCGGCGGGACACCCATCCCCCTGTTCGGGGCACCGGCGGCCATGCCCATGGGTCCGGCGATGCTCGCGGTCGAAGCCGGTGTGCCGGTCTACGCGATGGCCGTTCGGCGGGCCGTGTCCGGTCACTATCGCGGTCGGATCCTCCCCATCGACGTCCCGCCATCCGGGACGCGACGCGAACGGGTGATGGCGACGATGCTCCACCTCGCGACCGCGTTCGAGGAACTCATCGCCGACGCGCCCGACCAATGGTGGGCGATCTTCTTCCCGATCTGGCCGGATCTCGAGGCCGAGGTCGACACAGCCGTCACCGACGCGGGCGTCGCGGCATGACCGCCGATCGTCGCGGCCGCGCGGACCTCCACATCCACACCCTTGCCAGTGATGGCACAGCCGGCGTCGAGACGATCCTCGAGCACGTCGAGGGGCAGACCGACCTCGATGTCATCGCGATCGCCGATCACGAGCGGATCGATGCCGCGGTGGCGGCTCGAGCGATGGCGCAGGACCGCGGACTTCGGGTCGAGGTCGTGGTCGGCGAGGAGATCACGACCCTGGGCGGCCATCTCCTCGGGCTCTTCCTGGACCGCCCGATCCGCCCATACCGCTCGATGCGCACCACCATCCTCGCCATCCACGAGGCGGGTGGATTGGCCATCCCCGCCCACCCACTCGTGCCCTATCCCCTGTGTGCCCAGGCCTGGACCTTGCGCCGGCTCCTCGATGACCCGGACCCGGCGGCCCATCCCGACGGCCTGGAGACGTTCAACCCGACCAGCCTCGGCCGGCCGCTCCATCGTCGGGTCGTGCGCTTCGCCGACGACCACGGTCTCGCCCACCTCGGCAACAGCGATGCCCACGCGCTCGAGGCGATCGGGACGGGCTGGACGACGTTCCCGGGGCACGACACGGACGACCTGCGACGTGCCATCCGCGCCGGCACGACCGAGCACGGCGGCTCCTTCCACGCCACGGTCGGCCAACTCGGTACCTTCGGGCAGCAGCTCAGGAAACGCGGCCGCGACGCACGCGACGAGGTCGTCGGGCGGGTCCGGCGCGATGGGACCGGACGTGATCACGGGTACCCCGGTGGTCGACAGCGGCCCCCCAGGTTCGTCACGCCCGATCTCGGGGATGGGCCGAGTCGATGAAGATCGGCCTGGTCTGCCCGTATATCTACCCGGAGGCCGGCGGGGTCGCCCAGCACGTCCGTCACCTGTACGAGAACCTGCGGCTGGCCGGCCACGACGTCCGTATCATCACGGCCAGCCACGGTCCCCAACGGGCGTCCGAGGGCGACATCCTGCGCATCGGCGTCGGCTTCAGCGTGCCGTTCAACGGCTCGATCGGGACGCTCACCTTCTCGCCACGGTATCTCGGCCAGGTCCGCGGATTGCTGGCCCGCGAGCGCTTCGACGTCCTCCACCTCCACGAACCGTTCGTGCCCTTCCTGTCCCTCTTCCTGTTGCGAGAGTCGAAGAGCGTCAACATCGCCACGTTCCACGCCTACGCGGGCTTCTCGCCGTCCTACGAGATGGGCAGCCGGGTCATGAAGGGACACGCCGCGAAGCTCCATGGCCGCATCGCCGTCAGCGCGGCCGCGCGCCACTTCATCGACCGCTTCTTCCCCGGCGACTACAAGGTCATCCCGAACGGCGTCGACATCCCTCGGTTCGCAGGGGCGGTCCCGATCGCCCGCTGGCAGGACGGCACGCCGAACGTCCTGTTCGTCGGTCGCCATGAGCCGCGCAAGGGCCTGCTCGACCTGCTGAAGGCCCATCGCATCCTGCGCAAGGCGGGATACCGCGACCGCCTGTTGGTGGTCGGATCCGGCCCGCAGGAGCGCGAGGCGCGCCGATACGTCGCGACCCGTGGCCTCCAGGCCGTCGAGTTCCTCGGACGGGTCACCGATGCCGAGAAGGCGCAACTCTTCCGGACCGCGGACGTCTACGTCGCCCCGGCGACGGGTCGGGAGTCATTCGGGATCGTCCTGCTGGAGGCGATGGCCGCCGGCGCCCCGATCGTGGCCTCGGACATCCACGGCTACAAGGGCGTCGTCCGGCGCGGCCGGGAGGGACTGCTCGTCCCGCCGCGGGACCCCGATGAACTGGCTGCCGCGATCGGACGCCTCCTCGACGACGACGCCCTCCGCGAGGAGATGGGGGCCGCCGGACGTCTTCGGGCCGAGGAATTCAGCTGGCCGCGGGTCACGGCCAAGGTCGAGGACTATTACGGCTTCGTCATCCGCCGGCTCGCGGCCGGCGGGAACCTGCCGCCGGACTTCACGGCGCCGATCCCTCAGGCGGTACCGGTCCGGGTGAGACCCTCGGAGTCGTCCACATCGCCGGAGGTCGAGGACGCGGCCTTCGCTTCGGCCAGTGTGAGCCGCCAGACCCAGGCCGAATAGGCGACCACGAGGCAGGTCACGGTCAGGGCGACCAGGAGGACCGCCAGCATCGGCGTCAGGAGCGGCGTGTCGGTCGCCCGGGTGACCGTGCTGACCGGGAACTGGAACGCGTACAGGTAGGTCGGCAGGATCCCCTGGTACGCGGCGACCACCGCGGCCGGCAACGGCAGCGCGCTGATGTTCGGGTAGAGGATGGCGAACCAGGCGACGGTGGCCACGCCCAGCCCGACCACGAACCGATGGGCGTCGCGGGAGGCGAAGATCTGCAGCCCGAGATAGCCCAGCGGTATCGCCACGATCAGCGCGATCGGTTCGACCGGGACGCTGGTCAGGACCACGATCGGGGTGTCGGGCAGGAACGCGACGACGATCAGCCCGGCGATGACGGCAAGTCCGGTCCAGACGAGTGACCGGAACGCTTCCGTCAGGCCGCGTCCATCCGCGTCGGCCCGCTCGTCGTCGAACGCCAGGAAGCGGCGGATGATGATGACGAGGCCGATCCCGACGACGAGGGCGAGGCCCGCGGTCCGCGCCGTCAGGACGAAGTCGGGGATCACCGCCGGACAGGCGGCGGAGCCTGGATTGACGGAGTCGACGCCGACGATGGCGCAGAGGGGCCGGTCGAGGACCCACAGCGCGGCCGGGGCGACGATCGCGATGGCGCCGGCGGCTCGGGCCAGCGCCCAGGTATGCCGTGAGGCGCCATGCCACAACTCGGCGGCGAAGTAGGCCAGGGCCATCACCAGGAACGGCAGCGACGTGTAGTAGTGGTACTGGAACGCGGCCCGGTCGATCCGCGCCCACGGGATCCATTGCGCGGCGAAGCCGATCGCGATCAGGGTCAGGGCAAGGCTGCGACGCTTGAACGCCATGTAGGCGACGAAGCCCATCGCCGGGATGCTCATCCACCAGATCACGAGGCTGCCCGCGTCATACAGTGCGGCCGAGGTCCCGGCAGCGAGGCTCTGCTGATAGAACCAGACCGGCTTGAGGTTCATCGGCCAGGCCCACCACGGCGACGACGCGGGATGCGCCGCGGTCAGCCCGTTGTGATAGCCGTACATCTGCCCGGTCAGCTCAAGGAGGGTCTGACCGGTGTGACCGGGCGGCCAGCCCGCGACGATCTGGTGATTTTCGATGAGCGCCCACGGGATATAGGTGACGACGTACACGGCAAGCGGCAGGATGAGGATGGAGATCGCCACCCAGACGACCGGCAATCCCCACAGCCACCCGGGCCGCAGCCAGCCATCCGGGGGCGATCCGGGTGGGTCGAGGAGCCGGATCGGGTCGTCGGGTGCAGGCGGTGGCGCCATCGGCCCGAATCCGATCCGCCCGCCGAGGCTGAACAGCACGGCGACCACGACCGATCCGAGGGCGAGGGCGATCGCCGCGAGGAGCGGGGTCAGGCTCAATGGTCCGATCGCGATGGTCGAATTGATCCGGCCCGTCGCGAGGGCCCCGAAGAAGACCAGCGCCCCGATCGCGACCGGCGCCCCGATCGCGAAGCGCATCTCATCGTCCGTCCAGGCGATCGGGTGCACGACGGCCACGACGACGGCGAGCAGGGTGATCGCGATCATGATCAACAGGAAGGTCAGGTTGCCGAACCCGGGGTCCGGCCCGCCTTCGATGGCGGCGACGCTGATGGCCATGTAGCCGAGGACCGTCGTGATCCCGATCAGGCCGAGGATGGCCAGCACCCGTCCGAGCGCGCTGCGGATGAGGATGAGCAGGACGAGGGCGCCGATCGCGTAGGCCGCCACCCACTTGCTGGCGAGCGCCAGTCCGAGCAGGACCCCGACGACCGGCATGGCCAGCCAGAACGCGGCCCGGCCTCGCCACCAGCCCGTCCAGAGCATGGCGAAGAGGGTATAGGCGGCCATGATGAACAGGCCGACGTAGACGTCGTTCATCCCGATCCGGGACTGGACGAAGAACATGCCATCGGCGACGACGAACAGGGCCACCAGTCCGGCCACGAGGCGTCGACGGAACAGGATCCGGGTCAACAGGTAAGAGCAGGGCGGCCGTGAGTGCCCCGGCGATGACGCCGGGCAGGCGCCAGGCGAAGGCGTGGGATCCTGCGTCGATGGCGGCCGACTGACCGGCCTGGTCGAAGACCAGGATCTGCTGCCGATCCTCCGACGGGTACTCCGGGTTGAAGTCCGAACCCCAGGCCGACGGCGTGAACCCGTCAGGAAGCCGGGCATCGGCGAAGACCGCGTTGCCATGCGGTTCGACCACGTAGACGGTCCAGGCGTCCCCGGCGGTGGCCGGGGCGTGCCCCAGGATGTGGACCATCTGGCTGGCCGGATCGTAGGTCACCAGCGAGCCGAGTCCCGGCAGGGGGTGTGCGCTGCCGGCCGTCGGTCCCGCATCCGCGTCCGCGCCTCCGACGGTGATGACCTGGTAGCCGGGGTCCGCGGCATCGCCGTAGGTGGCGTAGAGCTTCGGGTCGTCCACCCCGGTCACCATCGCCAGCCCATGTGCGCCACCGTCCAGCAGGATCGTGGTGACCAGCGACACCCGCTCCGGGTCGATGAATGCGACCCCGTCGGCGGTCGCCACCGCAACCCGCGACACATTCCCGACCCGGATGCCGGGCAGCGATCCGCTGGTGATCGCGTCGTCCAGCGCCGTCCGCACATCGCCACTCCCCGGATCGCCAAGGACGACGGATGAGCCGGGAGCGGCTGATGCCAACTTCGTTTCGTAGTCGGCAGCCAGGCTCGCCTCGGCGTCGGCCGACCCGTCGGCCACCATGATCGCGGCCAATGCCGAGGCGACCGCAGCTGGGTCATCCACCTCGTCGACGCTCGCCAGGATGGCCGATCCGGTGCCACCTGGGGACAGATCGGCGATCCCTGGAAGGTCCATCGATCCGTTGATCGCGCCGGTGTCGAGATCGACGACCGTCAGCCGCTGATCCGAGGCGGCCGCCACGGTCGCCCCATCGTCGCTGACGACCAGGTGATCGACCGGGTGGCCGACGTTCGCGAGCTCGACCGGCTCGACACCGCCGTCGACCCCACCCTCGCCGATGGCGTTGAGGTCGACGGTGCTCAACCGGCCGTCCGACCCGCCGATGACCAGCAGGTCACCCGACCCGTCGATGGCGAGGCTGGTCGCTCCCGGGGCGGCGATGACCGACAACAGCTCGCGGCTGCGCAGGTCGTACGTGCGCACCTCGTTGCCGGTCGCGATATGGAGCCGTTCGCCGGCACGACCCCCGGGAGACAGGTCGTCCAGCCGGCGAGGTTCGACGACCGCGTCGACGACGGAGACCCCGAGGTCGCTGGTGGCGGTCACGTGGTCGCCGCCCCACAGCACGATCCCGCCGGCCATCAGGTACTTGGCGAGGTGCGGGTGGGTCCACTCGTAGATATCGTGTGACAGCCCGTATCGCCAATCCTGGAGGAACTCGGTGGCCGTCCGGGCGTGATAGACCTCGTCGAAATGCATCTGGTACGGCTGTTCCAGCCGGTAGGTCCGGAGGATCATCGTCCCGATCGACGAGCACGACGACCATCCAGAGATCGAGGCGATCCAGGCGTCCACCACCCTCCGAGCGGAGGGTCGAGGTCCGGTCGGGTCGGATCGGCGGGTCGGCCAGGCGAGCCCGGAACCAACCGACGATGCCGACCTCCTCGAAGCTCGGGCGCGGCGTCCAGGTCGGCATCGTCGCGACAGCGGCCGGGACGACCGATACCGCCTTCGGAGGCGTGTCGGCAACGGCCGGCGACGGCCGGCGTGGCGGCTCCGGTGCGGGCGGTCCCGGCGCGGTGACGGCCGATGCCTCGGCCAGCTCCTCGGCCAGTCGGGCGCGCGCACCCGAGCGCAGCTGGACGAATGCCCACAGGAACGCGAGGGCGTGGAGCACGGAGAAGGCCACGACCCCGGCCTCGGATCGGATCGCCGGTCCCAGGCCCAGCCAGTCGGCGATCGACGGATTGTTCGGGTAGAGCGTGGTCAGGACGACATACATGTTGGCGAAGGTCGCCACCGACAGGACGATGTACGCGACCCGCCAGCGCATGGAGATCGCGGCCAGGATCACGCCCATCGCGAAGAACGGGTAGCCGTACCGCTCGTGGACCCGGGTCGGGACGACGAAGAATGCGAGGGCGAGGACGGCCATGCCGACCAGCAGCGTCAAGCGGTCCGGGCGTCGGGCCATGACCGCGAGGATCGCCACCATCGCGGTCAGCAGCAGGGTGGTCCCGATGACGACCGCCGGGACCGGCCCGAAGACCGCGGTCCCTGCCCCGCAATCCTGTGCGGTCCCCGCGTAGTCGCACACCCACAGGCCGGCGTTTGCCAGGCTCTGCCCCAGGTCCGACGGGACCAGCGCCCACGGGTTGAAGGCATTGACCGTCAGGTACGGGTAGCCACCGGCCGCGACTGCCACCTGCTGGAGCAGGCCGGACGAGATGTACGGCGCCTGGCCGCTCAGTTCGATGACCGACAAGCCGAACGGGAAACAGACCACGACGGCGGTGATGTACCCGACCAGACCGGTCGTCAGGATCCGGATCGGGCGGCCCGTGCGAGCCGGATCGCCATGGCCGCCGGCCGGCCACAACGCCCGTCTGATCGTGACGACCGCCACGACCGGGATGAGGATCCCGAGCTGGGGCTTGATGACCGCCGCGATGACCGTGAAGACCGCGGCCCGTTCGGGCCGGTCCCGCCACAGCTCGCGCAGCCCGAGGAGGACGAAGACGACGCCGAACGAGTCGACCTGACCCCACACGACGCTGTCGAACCACGAGATCGGGTTGAGGACCGCCACGGCGGCGGCGGCGAGGGCCAGGCGGTCACGCCCACCCAGCTCGCGGACCATCGACCAGGCCAGCCAGCCGATGGCCAGGTCGGACAGGATCGGCGGGAGCTTGATCAGGTCGCCGACGCCTCCGGCGAGGTTGCCGACGACGCCCACGAGCCACAGCACGTACAGGTAGCCGGGTGTGTAGTCGTGGAAGAAGTCCCGCGCGTAGAAGCCGTTGAAGCCTTCCGAGGCGAGGTTCGACGCCCAGTACCGGAATGCTCCCAGGTCCACCTCGAAACCGGACCCGGGGAGGAGGTATGCGATGATGAGTCGGAGGACGAGTCCGAGCGCGAGGACCACGAGGACCGCGCCGACGGCTCCCTGCATCCCGGTAACCGGCAACGGCGCTCGTGTGTCTCGCTCGGTCCCGCGGGTCTGGGGGCCAGTCACCGGGAACGGCTCCTGCACGAGCGTGGAAGGTGGATCGGAGCGTAGCACAGGGTCGCCCACCGGGCGCCGAAACGGACCTCGACACGGAGCTCTGGACCGACCCCGGGGTCGCCCGATCGGCGGCCGTCGTGATCGGTCTGTTGCTCGTGCTCGCGGCAATGGCCGTCTATGGGCTGACCTACACGGCTCGCTACTACGACCATTTCGTCTGGCAGGCTGCGGCGTTCCTCGAGGGCCACGCGGCGATCCGATACCCGGTGGCCGGGACCGGCGGCGTGCTCGGCAACATCGATTTCCAGGACGTCCTGCCGATCGTCACGACCGACGGCATCCCGCGGGGCCTGCTCCCGTTCCCACCGCTGCCGGCCGTCCTGCTCATCCCGTTCGTCGCCGTGTGGGGACTTGCCACGAACGCCCAGGTCATCTACACGATCCTCGCTGCCGTCGACGTCGCGATCTGCTGGTGGGCCATCGGTCGACTCCCGATCGGGGCGGCCGTCCGACTTGGGACGACCATCTTCTTCGCGTTCGGGACCGTCTTCTGGTACACGGCGCAGCAGGCGACGACCTGGTATCAGGCCCACATCGTCGCGGTCGGCCTGACCTTCCTGGCGATCGGCCTGGCGGTCCGCGACGACCCTGACGCCGTCGCTTCGGACGAACCCGGCCGGACCGGCAGAGCGGGTCGGATCGCGACGTCGAGCCGGGGCCTCTGGGCGCGGATCCGGGTCGACCGACGACAGTTCCTCGCCGGCTTCCTGTTCGGCCTGGCCTGCACGGCGCGCCTCACGGTCGTGTTCGGGGCGCCGTTCTTCATCTTCGTCGGAGCGGGTGGCGGGTGGCGGCGCCGGATGTGGTCGGCCGGTCTGGGGGCGGCGATCCCGATCGGGATCCTCCTGGCCTACACGCTCGTCAGCACGGGCCATCTGACCAATCCTGCCTATGACTACCTGTATCGGCTCGAGGTCGCCGGCTATCCCGCCCTCGGCTACCACGCCGACTGGGCGATCGAGGACATCCGCTACGCCGTCCAGAACCTCGGGATCGCCCTGTTCGGAACCCCCGACCTGTTCCCGGCGACGCTCCCGGACAGCCTGGGCATCGCCCCGGTCGCCGTCTGCCTCGACCCATCGGTGGGTCGCGGCCTGTTCGACATCGATTGCCCGCTCGCGCTCCCCCGGGCCACCGGGATGAGCGTCCTCCTGACGAGTCCGGCCTATCTCCTCGCCATCCCGGCCGTGGTCGCCCTCCGGCGCCGCCGGATCGTCTCCGGCGCGGTCATCGCGGTAGCGCTCATCGTCCTCGTCGACCTGATGCATTTCAGCCAGGGATGGGTCCAGTTCGGCTATCGGTTCAGCAACGACGCCGCGCCGTTCGCGCTGCTCCTCGTCGCGCTCGGGTTCGAGCGGATGGCCGTCCGCCACAGATGGGGCATGCTTGCCGGGATGAGCGTCGTCGTCCTGTCCGTCGCGGTCAACGCCTGGGGCGTGCTCTGGAGCCGGATCCTCGGGTGGTGAACCAGGGTCGGATCCGCATCCTGGCCGCGGGGCTCGTCGGCGTGATCGCCTTCGCGGCCGCCTGGTCCGCCCTGCTCCCGGGGCTGGCGTTCTGGGATACCGGTGAGCTGCAGGCCGTGGGACCGCTCATGGGGACGGCGCACCCGACCGGGTTCCCGACGTACGTCCTGATCGGCTGGGTCGCATCCGTGGCACTCCAGGCATTCGGAGAGCCTGCGTTCCGGATGAACCTGCTGTCCGCCATCTGCCTGGCGGTCGCGGCCGGGGTGAGCGTCGACCTCGTTCGTCGGCTGACCGGCTGGCTGGCCATCGGGGTGGCCGCCGGGGTGGCGATGGCGCTGACCCCGATCGCCTGGTCGATCGCCACCCACGCCGAGGCACACTCGCTCCACCTCGCCTTCGTCGCCATCCTCCTGTGGCTGCTCGTCGCCTGGGAGGGTGGGGGCCGGGCCGACCGCTCCGACCGGTACCTCGTCGGCGCCGCCGTCGTCTTCGCCCTCGCGCTCGGCAATCACTCGCTGACGGTCCTCCTCGCCATCCCGGTCGGGCTCTTCGTCCTCGCCGTCGACCCCGGGATCTGGCGCCGCGGACGCTTGGTCGCGACGTGCGTCGCCGCCCTCTGCGATCACCCTCGTCCTGGTCTATCTCGAGTTGCCGCTTCGGGCAGGGCCGTTCCGGGCCGCCCTCGTCTATGGCCAGCCGAACACCTGGGATGGCTTCCGGTACATCGTCTTCGCCGAGCAGTTCCAGGGAAGCCTCCTCGACCCGTTCGGGGACCTGCCTCGCAAGTTCGGCGACCTGGTCGGCCTCACCGTTGCCCAATTCGGGTTCCTGGCGCCGGCGATCCCGGTCGCGTTCGTCGTCACCGTCATCCGTCACCCGCGCTATGCCCTGCTGACCGGGACGGCGGCGGGCATCACCTGCTTCTTCGCCGCGTCCTACGTGAACGCCGACATCTCGCGCTACTACCTCGGGCCGGCGCTCATGGCCTGGACCTGGCTGGCCATCCTCGCCGGGGTCATCGTCGATGCGATCAGTGGGCTCATCGGGGAGGGGCCGGCGGCCCCGACGATCCGGACGCGAACGATCGCTGCGATCGTCGCCCTGGCCCTCCTCCTCCCGACCCTGGCGGCGGTCCCGGATCGGTCCATCGCCGTCGACATGCGCCACCGGCATGACGCCGACGCGTGGGTCGACCACGCCCTGGCGGTCATGGAGCCGGACAGCGTCGTGGTCAGCTGGTGGAGCTATTCGACGCCGCTCTGGTATCGCCAGCGCGTCCTCGGCCAACGACCGGACCTCGCGATCGTCGACGACCGGACCCGTCTCGACGAGGGGCTCGGATCGCTGACGGACGTCATCGATGCGAACCTCGGCAAGCGACCCGTCTACGTGATCCGGGTCGATCCGCGAGAGGTGGCGCTCCTGGCCGAGCGCTATCAGCTCGAGTACATCGACGGCCAGGATGCGACCCAGCTGACGAGGGTCATCAGCCGGCGCGCCGGGACGTAGCCGCCTCCGGGAGGCAGCGGGCGATCGAGTCCTAGCTGGACCGGCCCTCGCCGCCCTCGGCTTCCGCGTCCAGCGAATTGACGAATTCGCGGAAGACGTCCAGCCGCGGGTCGACCAGGCGCTCGCCGGTCGTCTCGAGGGTCGACCCTCCGCCTTCGATCTCCTCGCCGATCCCTCCATCCCGGCCGAGCGAGGCCTGTTCGAGGACCGCCTCGGCGGCGAAGATCCGCACGCCCGTCCTGACCGCCAGCGCAAGCGCATCGGACGGCCGGGCGTCGACCTCGGTGGACCGGCCGTCGCGGGTGACGACGATCCGGGCGTGGAAGGTCTCGTCCGCCAGCTCGCTGATCACGACTCGCTCGATCTGCGCGTCGAGCGCCTCGAGGGTGGCCGCGAAGAGGTCGTGGGTCAGCGGTCGTTCCGGGGTGAGTCCCTGGAGTTTCATGGCGATGGCGCTGGCTTCCCAGGGGCCGATCCAGATCGGCAGATAGCGCTCGTGCTCGTCGGCGGCTTCCTTGAGGATCACCACGTGGCGGCTGGAGAGCATATGCACGCGGACGCTCTCGACGACCATCTCGACCAGTCCGTCGTCCATCGCCGGATTATCCCACGGTCGTCAGGGTTTCTTGGTGGGCTTGGGGGTCTTCGTGGACTTCTTCGTCGGCTTCTTCGTCGGACTCGCCGCAGGGGTCTCCGTCGGGGTGGGGGTCGAGGTCGCAGCCGGCGCGATGTCGGGAACAGCGACGAGGATCGCCTGATTCACCCCGTCCCGCGACGCCCAGACGATCGTGTCCGCTTCGCCCTCGGCCCCGGCCACGCACGTACATCGCGCGGATGTCCGACCAGTCCGGGGCCCCGCCGGCCAGTCGGTATTGGGCGGCATACGACCCGTCCGCCTTGGAGATCGCGATGACCCTGGCGTTGGGGCCGTCGTAGGCGTAGAGCACGCCCTCGCGTCGAGCGGTGGCACCGGACACGATCGAGTATTCGGGTGCCGGCCTGAGCATCTCATCGCCCGGATCGTCGGGCGTCCAGCCTTCGCTCTTGCCGCCGACGAACCGGATCAGCGCTCCCGTGTCGGTCGCGAAGATGTCGCCGTCCACGTAGGTCGAGGTCATCAGGGTCACATCACGCGCGGTGGCCAGCCAAGGGGACGCCTTGGCCGGGAAACCGCTGCCGTCCGCGGCCGGGGAATAGGCCAGGATCTGCTCCTCGGACGGATCGATGACGTACAGGTTGTACAGACCGCGCGTCCCGGGTCGCAGGAACGTGTCGATCCCGACGACGTCGCTGCCGAGCGAAGCCGAACCCTGGACGGTGACCTTCGTGAGGGTGCCCGCGCCCTTGGCGTCGGCCGGTCGCCATCGCCACAGCACGTTCTTCGAGTCGAGGATCAGGAGATCCTGCCCGCCGACCGCCAGGAACCGAGGTGTCGCGACCGTCCCGGCCCGGTTCTTGGTGCCTGCCCGGACGACGACGGTCGCGTCGCCGCTCTTGAGGTTCACCCGATAGACGGTCTTGGTCGACTGGTCGAGGACGTAGGGCATGCCGTCAGGCCCGCGAACCATCGCGGACAGGTCGGTCGGTTCCGCGTCGGCCGCGGGCGCGAAGGTGTACAGCGGTGTCGAGGCGACGGGTACGACGCCGTACAGGCGGTCGAGCCCGACGACCGTTTGGGCGCGAAGCGGGGCGACGATGGCCACGCTGACCTTGGCCTGTTCGGCGATATCGAGCTGGTCGTGGGCATCGGTCAGCAGGTCGAGCGCCTGCGATCGATCGTCGGCGATCAGGTCGATCCCGGGTCCGCTCACCTTGGCCAGGTCGGCCTTGGCCTTGTCGATGGCCTGCTGCCCGGCATTCACCGAGCTGATCGCCTGCTGCGGCGTGTTCCCGCCGAGCGCGAAGACCGCGAGCCCGAGGCCGCCCACGAGGATCACGAGCGCGAGGACCGCCAGCGCAGCCCGACGTTGGGTCTCCCGTCGCGAGGTCAGCGGGGTGACCCGCCGGTAGGCCTGCTTTCGCTGGGGCATCAGGTCCTGGAGCCGGGCGACGGTCCGCCCGACCGCGCCACCGGCGGCGATCCGCGCGTTGCCGGCGGCAGCGGTGACCGCGATGCCGGCCGCCTGGACATTGTCGGCCAGCGGGATCGGCGACCGGTCCGGGGCCCCCGCGAGGGGCTCGGCGGGCCGCACCGGGACGAGTGTCCGGGCCCGGCTCGTCGACGACAGCTCGGTCGCCTCGAACGCGATAGCTCCGTCACTGCCCGACCCGTCGGCCGCGACGAACCGCTGATGCAGGTGCTCCATGGCCGACTGTGGGTGGAGCGTCAGCATCGCGTCCTTCAACTCATCGGCACCGAGCTTGGCGATGACGTTGGGAGAGACGAGGACGAGGGAGTCCCCGACCGAGACCTCGCCCCGCCAGACATCGGGCTCCAGCGCGCCCGAAGGCAGGCCGCTCGCCCGATTCGGGTCGGGCAGCGTGGACAGCCTGGCCTGGCGGATCAGGTACGCCTCGGCGGGCCCGACCGTGGCGACATACATCTCGCTGCCGCGGACGACGGCCACGCCGATGCCGATCGGTCCGTTGCCGTCCTGGGACCTGAGCCCGAGGCGATCCGCCTGATGGGCGAGTCGCTTGTTGGCGGTGCCGATCGCCTTCTGGAGGCAGACCCGGATCCCGGCCGACTCGTCGTAGTAGTACTCGTTTCGGATCGTCTCCGCGGCCAGGCGGGTCGCCTCGAGCGCGTGGCGTGACGACACGCGCGACGTCACGAGGAGGTACAGGTAGCCCTTCGAGCGCGCGACCGAGCCGACGCTCGGTTCGACGACGATGAGCGTGTCAGGCGAGTCGGCGAGTCGGTCGTGTTCGGCGACGATGCCGAGCGTCATGTGGAGCCGTACGGCCATCCGGGCCTCTCGTGATCAGGCAGCCCGACGATGAAAGGGCTGCGGGGGCGGGCGGTCGGGGTCCATCCCACAGCCGTGGCCCTGGTCGGTCAGGGCGGTACGGCCGGTTCAGTCCCCTCGGGTTGGCTGGCAGGTGACGGGGATTATACGCGGGGTCCCCCGCGTCGGACGTGAACCCGCAATTCTCGGGCGCCGACCCCGCCGGGAGCGGCGGCGAATGCGTCGAGCAATTCCCGCGCCCGCAACCGAAGCTCCTGGGCGACGATCGGCTGGTCCGCCTCCACGTCGAGCGTGAACCCCTGGAGTCGGACGACCCTGCACGCTCCCGTGGCTGCCGGGACCCGTTCCGCGACCAAAGCCTCGAACGTGGCGATCGCCCGGGACAGGCGCAGCTCGTCCTCGAGTCCGAGTGCCCTGGCTGCGTCCGGGATCAGATCGCCGATCCTGACCATCGGCCGGCGCCGCTGTGGGCTCATCCGACCCGTTCCTCGTCACGTGCGAGTTCGGCACCGGCCGGGCCGACCCGGACCTCCCAGCTGGTCGCGATCGCGCGGAGTCCCGGGTCGAGATCGTCGAGCGTCGTCGTCGTGATGAACGCCTGCGGCAGCGCGGCGATCCGGCGGACGAGGTGGGCCCGCCGGTCCGGGTCGAGTTCGGAGAAGACGTCATCGAGGAGGAGCAGCGGTGGTCGCCCGTCGAGCTCGGTGACGACGTCGAGTTCGGCCAGCTTCAGGGCGAGGATGGCGGTCCGTTGCTGACCGCGAGACGCGAACGTGCCCAGCTCCCGGCCGCCCAGCTCGAAGATGAGGTCGTCGCGGTGCGGCCCGACGAGGGTGGACCCGTTCCAGACCTCCTTGTCCGCCGTCTCTGCCAGCCGACGGGCCAGGGCGTCGCGGGCCGATTCCCCGGGCATGGCCGGTGCATTCGTCTCGTAGCGAAGGGTGAGCGCCGCGGTCGCGGCCTCGTCCGGCGCGATCTCGGCGTGCGCCGTCGCCAGTGGCCCGGCGACCGTCGCCAGGATCCGGAGACGCTCGGCCACGATCGCGCCGCCGGCATCGAGGAGGGCGCCGTCCCAGAACCGGAGCTCCGACCGCGACGCCCCGTCATCGCGGATCGAGCGCAGCAGGCTGTTGCGTTGCTGCAGCGTCCGGCCGTAGGTCGCCAGGGCATCCACGTAGGACGGTGAGCCGGCCGATGCGATCCGGTCGATGACCGCTCGTCGCAGCGACGGCGAGCCGACGATGAGCAGCATCTCCTCCGGTGCGAAGATCACGACCCGGAGCAGACCGGCGAGCCCGGTCGTCCGCCGCCCGAGTCCGTTCACCCGGATCCGCTTGCGCCCGGCCGTCCCCCCGGCGCCGGCGCGGACCACCGCCAGCTCGATCGTGTCACGACCGGTCACACCCTCGACCCTGGCCAGGTCGGTGCCCCACCGGATGACCTCGCCGTCGGTACTCGTCCGGTGCGACCGTCCCCAGGCGAGGAGGACCATCGCCTCGAGGAGGCTCGTCTTGCCGGCCGCGTTCGGTCCCCAGATCAGGTGTGGACCGGGGCCGAAGGCCGCGTCGAGCGACGCATAGCCCCGGAAGTCGAGCAGGCGGATCGTCTCGAGCAGGGCGCTCCCGGCCTCGGGGTGACCGGGGCGGGCCTCCGGATTGGCGGGCTAGGACGTGGTCCGAACGGGCATGACCACATGGATGTATCGATCGTCGCCCAGCGGCTTGAACACGCCGGGTGACAGCGGGCCGTTCAGTTCGAGGGCGAAGCTGTCGGCGGTGACGTTGGTCAGGACGTCGGCGAGGTAGCGGGCGTTGAAGGCGATGGTGGTCCCGTCCCCTTCCACGGCCGCTTCGACCTGGCCGACCAGGTCGCCGACCTCCGCGTTGGCGCTCACGGTGATCCCGGGTTCGCCATCGGCACTCACCTGGAGCTTGACGATGTTCGCCGACTCATGCGCGATCAGCGCAGCCGGCCTGACCGCCCGGAGGAGTTCCTCGCGGTCGAGGACCGCCCGGGTCGTGTGCGTCTGCGGGACGACTTGCTGATAGTTCGGGAACTGGCCGTCGATGAGCCGGCTGACCAGGTCGATCCCATCGAGGTGGAAGACGATCTGATTGCGCCCGCCGGTCAGCACGACTTCGACCGGGTCCTCCACGTCGGTCAGGATCCGGATCAGTTCATTGAGCGCACGAGCCGGGATCACGACGCTCGTCTCGGGGACCGCGTCGAGGATCGGGATCGTCTTCACGGCGATCCGGTAGTTGTCGGCAGCAGCCAGCGTCAGCTGGTCACCCTCGAATCGGGCCAGGACACCCGTCAGGATCGGCCGCGCCTCGTCGCTGGCCGCGGCGAACGCGGTCTCGTTCAAGGCCTGGCGGAGGACGTTCTGGGCGATCCTCGTCGTCGGTCGTTCGCCGGCCGCACCGATGGCCGGGAACTCATCGGCATCGATGCCCTTGACGTTCGTTTCGAAGCGGCCACAGCGCAGATGGAGGGTGTCGTTGGCCTGGAGCTCGAGATCGACCCGATCGCCGGCCGGCAGCGAGCCGACCAGGTCCGTCAGCAATTTGGCCGGCACCGTCGTCGCGCCGTCCGTCTCGATCTTGCCCGGGACCCAGTAGGTCACCCCGATCTCCAGGTTCGTCGCCGTCAACTTCAGTCCGGCATCTTCCGTCTTGAGCAGGACGTTGGCGAGGACGGGCAGGGTGCTCCGGTTGGATACGGCACGACTCACGACCGACAGGCCGCGCGCCAGGTTCTCTTGCATGACCGATAGTTTCACGTTGGGCTCACTCCAAGTCGTTCGCGGGGTCGCGATCCGTTGGTAGGTGGGTATCTTCTCCCTATCATCTCACCCCGCCGTCACCGTAGTAATGGTGTTGACGATGTGGATGGGCGCGCTCGTCGACGCACGGACAGGACGTGGACGAGACGGCCGGGACGGTGGACGGCTCGCGGGCGCTCGCGAGACTCGACGGTGGACCGATGGTGGATGGCCGCGAGGTGGATCCACCGACCCTCCCGACGGACCGCGGCCGGTCCACCATCGGCACGGCGGTCGTCGACGTCGATCGGGCCGGAAGTCCACGAACTCGGCGACTTGTCCACCGTGTCCGCGCCTCGGACCACGGCCGCATCCCGCCGGAGAGCCCGGTGGAGCAGGTCAGTCGGCGTAGATCAGCTCACGGACGGCGGCGATCTCCCGCCGCAACTCGTCGTTGACGGCGACCTCGCGGTTGATCTTGTCGCACGCGTGCAGGACCGTCGAGTGATCCCGGCCGCCCAGTTCGGCGCCGATCCGGAGCAGCGAGACATCCGTCTCTTCGCGCATCAGGAACATCGCGATCTGACGGGGGACGACGATGGCCTTGTCGCGCTTCTGGCCCTGGAGGACGTCCATCGGCACCGAGTAATAGTCCGAGACGACCCTGGCGATCCGTTCCGGCGTCACCTGGCGCTTCTTCGGGTTGTACAGGACGTTGGAGAGGACCGCCTGGGCCAGCTCGATACTGATCGGCACGGCGCCCATGCTCGCGTAGGCGACGATCCGGTTGAGGGCGCCCTCGAGCTCGCGGATGTTGCTCACGACCTTGCGCGCGATGAACTCGATCACATCGGATGTGATCGGGACCGCCCCCTCCTCTGCCTTCGCCCGAAGGATGGCGATCCGGGTCTCGAGGTCCGGCGCGGTCAGGTCCGCGATGAGCCCCCACTCGAACCGGCTGCGCAGCCGCTCCTCGAGGGTCAGGATCGCCTTCGGCGGCCGATCCGACGACAGGACGATCTGCTTGCCGTCCTCGTGGATCGCGTTGAACGTGTGGAAGAACTCCTCCTGGGTCCGCTCCTTGTCGGCGATGAACTGGATGTCGTCGATGAGGAGCAGGTCGATCCGCCGGTAACGCGCTCGGAACTCGTCGATCTTGCCCTGCTGGATCGAGGCGATGAACTCGTTCGTGAACTTCTCGCTGGTCGCGTAGACCACCCGCTTGCGCGGGAACTTCGCGATGACCTGATTGCCGATCGCATGCATCAGGTGGGTCTTGCCGAGACCGACCCCGCCGTACAGGAACAGCGGGTTATAGGCATGGCCTGGCCGCTCCGCGACCGACAGGCTGGCCGCATGGGCGAGCCGGTTGGCTGACCCCACGATGAAGTTGGCAAAGGTGTATCGAGGGTTGATGAAGGTGGCGCCGCCCTCGCCGCCGACCCGGCCGGGTTCCACCCGGACATGCTGACGTTCCGCCTTGGCGGCCGGCTGGGATCCGGAGCGCTCCGTCTCCAGCGCGTCCGACCCGGTCGCACCGGCCGAGTCTCATCCGACCCTTCCGCCCCAGGTCCGACGACGAACTCCACCTGGACGCTGTAGCCGACGATCCGGGCCAGGGTCTGGCTGATGAGTGATCGGTATCGGGACTCGAGCCAGTCCTTGGCGAAGCCATTCGGGACCGAGATCCGGAAACGTTGGTCATCGACGTCCACCAGCCGCGTATCGCGCAACCAGGTCTCGAAATTGGCCGGGGAGAGCGACACCTGGAGTTCTCCGAGGGCGGCTCGCCAGACTTGCTTTGCGTCCATTCGTCGATGGGATCCTACGTATGGTTTCGTCGGTAGATGGGTAGCGTCGGCCAGGGACCGGGATCGAGGCCAAGGGTCGCGCGCATCAGAGAAACGTGTCGTCGTGGCACCGGTCGATATGGACCCGATCGAGCCATCTACGGGCCTTCCTGGGACTCCCGTGTACGTCTCCGGCGCCGGGGGCTCGGAGAGGATAGCACCGGGCGGAGGGCCGCTGCAAGGCGATCGGGTCATACTCCCCAGGAGTATCCAGCCATGGACCGACAGTGCGCCGATCCGGGACGCACGGTGGGGCGCGAGCGCTTCGTTTGACACTCCTCTCGGGCGCGGCCTATCATCCGCCGGACGACGACGCGCCGTGCGCTTTCGAGTGCCAGGCGCGTTCGTGTGCCTTCAGGGGGTAGTGACAGACCGTCCCCGAGGCCGGATGGAGAGGATCCCGAACAGTCCCGATGAAGCAGACCTATCAGCCGAAGAAGCGACACCGCGCCAAAGAGCATGGCTTCCGAGCTCGGATGAGGACGGCCGGCGGCCGGCGCATCCTGGCGACCCGCCGTGCTCGCGGTCGAAAGCGGCTGACAGCCTGACCTCGGACGCGGCATGACCACGCCGCGGCTCGTGATGCTCTCCCGACCGCAGGACTTCGCGGCGTTCCAGGCAGGAGGGACCACCCGGTCCCACCCCCTCCTAACCGCCCGGTTCCGGCGGACCGATCTCGAGACGACCCGCTTCGGGCTGTCGACCGGCCGAGCGCTCGGCGGGGCGGTGGTTCGCAATCGTGTCCGTCGCCGGATCCGAGAGGCACTCAGGGTGATGGCGCCCTCGTTCCAGCCGGGCTGGGACGTCCTCATCATCGCCCGGCCGGCGATCGTCGAAGCTGACCTGGACACGCTGATCGGAGTTCTGCGCCAGACCCTCGTCCGGGGCGGCGCACTCGGAGGGCCCACGCGGTGAAGCGCATCGGGATCGGGGCGATCAAGCTCTACCGCATCGTCTTCGCCTGGATGCCGTCCAGTTGTCGGTACGAGCCGACCTGCTCGCACTACACGGAGCAGGCGATCGACAAGTACGGCCTCCTGAAGGGGAGCTGGATGGGTGCCCGGCGGATCGCTCGGTGTAACCCCTGGGGCGGGAGCGGCTATGACCCGGTTCGCTAGCGGGGCGCGAGGCCTGTGACAGCTCCTCGGCTTCGGTGGGACCGGATCGCCTTCGTCGGTCTGCTCATCCTCATCGTCCTCGTCGTGGCCGCGTGCGCTGCCCCGGGGACGGCGCCTGGCGCGTCGGGCGCGCCCGCGCCCTCACCGACGCCCCACCCGCCGCTGACGCCGGCGCAACCCGGTGCCGACCCGATCAGTTTCCTCGCCTGGATCTTCTCTCCGATCTTCCAGGTGATGCTGATCATCCTGGTCGGCGTCTACGATTTCCTGAGCGCCATCGGGTTCCCGGCGGCGATCGGCTGGGCGATCGTGGTCCTGACGCTCGTCGTCCGGTCGGCGGTGATCCCGCTGTATCGACGTCAGCTCGTATCGCAGCGCCGAACCCAGATGCTCCAGCCGGAGGTCAAGGAGATCCAGCGCCGCTACAAGGGCGACGCGATGAAGGCCCGGGCCGCGCAACAGGAACTGTTCAAGGAACGCGGGATCAGCCCGCTGGCCGGCTGCCTGCCGCTCCTGCTCCAGATGCCCCTGCTGTTCGTCATGTACTCGGTCATCCAGAACGGGCTGACGAACGTCGATCCGTCGGCGATGCTCGAGTTCTTCGGGCGCCAGATCGTCCCGCTGACGTGCAACAACATCAATCCGGCGACCGGGATGCCGGACGCCGCGCTCGGTCCGTGCATCGACACGATCATCTCGATCGGCAACTTCTCGATCGACGTCAGCAAGCCCTCGACGATCGCCGACATCACGATCGGCGGCTTCACCCTCGGGATCAGCATCCTCGCGATCATCTCGGCCGGCCTGCAACTCGTCCAGTCGAGGATGATGTTGCCGAAGACCCGACCGGAGGACGACGACCCGAATACCAAGATCCAGCGCCAGACGATGCTGTTCCTGCCGCTCATCTCCATCTTCTACGGTGGATTCCTGCCGGCAGGACTGTTCATCTACTGGATCACTGCCACGATCTTCTCGATCGCCCAGCAGTACCTGATCGTCGGCTGGGGTGGCATGTTCCCGCTGTTCGGGCGCACGCCGGCCTTCGCGGAGGCCCACGAACCCAGATTCCCGGTGACCATGCCACCACCACCAGAGCCAGGCAAGCGTGCGGCCATCCTGACCGACGCCGAAAAGAAGACAACGGCCGCTTCGACGATCCGCCCCCGAGAGCGGGGCCGTCAAGGCCGACGAGGGAGACGACGCTGACATGAGCGAATACCAGGAGTTCACCGGCAAGTCCGTCGAGGAGGCCTTGAAGCTCGCCTGTGAGGCATTCGGGGCCGAACTCAACGACCTTGACTTCGAGATCCTTACGCCGGGCAGCCGTGGCGTCCTCGGGATGGGCGCCGAATCGGCACGGATCGTGGCGGCGCCCCGCTCGGCCCTGGGCGGCTCCACGCCGCGACGCGCCGCGGCCGCGACGACGCCTGCTCCGGCGGCCACGCCTGCTCCGGCGGCCACGAGCGAGGAGCGGCCCAGCGAGGATGCGTCCCGCCAGGAGGACCGCCCGCCGCGCCAGGATGACCGGCCGCGGGGCGATCGTCCGCCACGCCGCGACGACCGGCCGCGGGGCGACCGTCCGCCACGCCGGGATGCCCGTCCGCCACGCCGGGACGACCGGGAACGAACCCCGGCATCCGGCAGCCAGGGTGGCCTGTCGGCCTCGGAAGCCGCCGAGGTCGCCGCTGCCCGCGGGTCACTGGCCGCCGAGCGCGCCGATCTCGAGGCCGCTGAAGCCTCACCCGAGGCGCTTGCGGCAGGCAAGGCGATCCTGGAGCGGCTGATGGACCATCTCGGTTTCGACGTCCGCGTCGAGGTCGAGACCGGCGAGACGAGTCGTCTGAATGTGGTCGCGGATGGCGACGAGAAAGAGGCACTCGGTGCGCTCATCGGGCGCAAGGGCGAGCGGCTCTCGGCGCTCCAGCATCTGGTCAACCTGATGCTCTCCAAGGAGATGGGAGCGTGGACGCGGGTCCTCGTCGATGTCGAGGACTATCGCGGTCGACGGGAGCGCCAACTGCGCGAACTCGCCGATCGCGCCGCCGCCCGAGTCGTCGAGACGGGAAAGATGCTCCAGCTCGAGCCGATGTCCGCGCTCGAACGCCGCTGGGTCCACCTGTCGCTGCGCGACAACCCGGCCGTCGCGACCCAGTCGATCGGCGAGGAGCCGAACCGGCGTGTCGTCCTGGTCCCGCGCACCCAGGCCTGACGGGGCGGAGGGCTCGACCTACTTACGGGTCAACGGCCTGACCCTGATCGGCAGGGCCGCGGCCACGTAGCCCGCGCCAGATCGTCGGCGCGGTGATCGGGAGCGATCGGAAGCGAACACCCGTGGCCTGGGCGATCGCATTCGCCACCGCCGCGGCGCCGCCGCACAGCGGCCCCTCGCCGATCCCCCTGGCCCCGTACGGCCCATCGGTCGAGGGCACTTCCACGATGACCGTCTCGAACCAGGGCATGTCGACGGCCGACCGGATCGGGTAGTCGAGGAACGTGCCGGTCAGCAACTGGCCGGTCTCGTCATGGATCAACGCCTCGGACAGGGCCCAACCCAGGCCCTGGGTCGCGCCACCATGCAGCTGGCCTTCGATGATGGCCGGATTGAGGGCCCGGCCGACATCCTGGGCAAGGACATAGCCGAGCACGTCGACCGCGCCCGTCTCTGGATCGACCCGGACATGGACGAGATGGGCCGAGGTCAGCGGGGCGAGACCGGGCGGGACCGTGCCGCCGTGTCCCTCGAGCGGCTCGAACTCGGCACTCCATCCATCCAGCCGTTCCCCGATCTCCGCGAAGGTGAGGCCACGCTCCGGACTGCCGCGCGGCCGGACCGCACCGTCGGCCATCTCGAGGTCCCGGACGTCGATCTCGAGCGCCTGCGCGGCATAGGCCATGATCTTGTCGTGGAGCGCGGTCGTGGCGACCTGGACGGCCCGTCCGACCGAATAGGTGATGACGCTCCCGCCGCTCACCGGTGACCGAGGGGCCGACGCCGTGTCGGCAGCGATGACGGAGACGGCGTCCGCCGTCAACCCGAGCCCGGCGGCCGCGATGGTCGCGAAACCGGTCATCGTGCCGGAGATATCGACCACGCCGGTCACGACGGTGACCCGCCCGTCCGGTTCCAGCCGGCAGATCGCCGACGCCGGTTGGCGGCTGCCCGGCCAGGCCCCGGCCGCGAGTCCGACGCCTTCGTGGTCCGGGAGGTTCGCTCGGTCACGGTAGAGGGGGTGATCGGCAAGTCGAGCCAGGCACGTATCGAGCCCGATCACGCCCCACGGCGTCCCGTCACCCATCTCGTCGTCCGGCCCCACGAGGTTGCGGCGGCGAAGCTCGATCGGGTCGATCGCCAGCATCGCTGCCAGTTCGTCGATCAGCTGTTCGAGCGCGAAGGAGGCCTGTGGCGCGCCGGGCGCCCGGTACGCGCCCGTGGCCACCCGGTTGGTCTCGACCCCGAAGGCGATGACCTCATGCGCGTCCCATCGATATGGGCCGAGCGTCAGGAGCGCGACGATCCCCTCGATGCTGTTGTCGGAGAACGCCCCGGTGTCGCTCACGATCCGGGCCTGCAGCCCGCGCAGACGCCCATCGCGCATCGCCCCGATGCTGACGTCCAGCCGGACCGACGGTGCCGGGTTCGTCATCCTGAAGTCCTCGAGCCGGGTCAGTTCGACCCGGACCGGACGGCCCAGGGCGAGCACCGCGCCGGCGACGAGCGGTTCCAGGACGAGCGTCTTGCCGCCGAAGCCGCCGCCAAGCGTCGCACCGGTCACCCGGACCCGGGCGATCGGCAGCCCGTACAGCCGGGCCAGCTCCGATCGCGTGTAGAACGTGCCCTGCGTCGCGCTCGTCACGTGGAGCACGCCGTCGCGATCGAGTTCGGCCATCGCGACCTGGGGCTCGATGTATCCCTGGTGGATCCAGCTCGTCGAGAACGACCCGTCGACGACCACGTCGCTCCCGGCCAGCGCGGCCGTGACGTCGCCGCGCCGGTACCCACTTCGCTTGGGAACGTTGTCCGAGACCGGCTCGTCCGGGGTGAACTCCTCGGCCCCGCCGCCCACGGCCGCATGCTGGGAACCGGTCGAGGCGCCGATCTCGGTGTCCGGCTGGTCGACCCGGGCCCGAGGTGCCCCCGGGGCGATCGCCAGGGCGAGATCGAGGACCGCTTCGAGCGGTGTCGTGTGGACGACGACCTGCGTGGCGCCATCGGCCGCGGCTTCGGGCGTCTCCGCCACCACGAGCGCGACCGGTTGGCCGGCCCACACGATCTCCTGGTGGGCGAGCGGCTCGTGCACGCGGTCAGTCCCGTGCGTGACGATGGGCAGATCGTCAGCGGTCAGGACGGCGACCACGCCCGGCACGGCCATCGCCGCATCGGTCTCGATCCGCACGATCCGGGCGTGCGCCGGCAGGGCGAGGACCGGGCGTCCGTGCAGCAGACCGCGGACCTCGATATCGGCGGCGAAACGCGCCTGTCCGGTGACCTTGGGACCGCTGTCGATCCGCGGGATGGACCGCCCGATCGGCCCGTTCAGGCCCATCGATCGGCCCAGTCTGGTCGGTCCGGATGCATCGGCTCCATTCTAGGTGGCGGAGTCGGTATCCTGACGGCCCGGCCCTGGTCACCGACCGGCGGCCCGTCCGATGACAGGAGGCGACGTGCAGGTCACCGATGTCCGCACCACGGTCGTCGGGACCCCATGGCGCGATCTCGTCTTCGTCGAGCTCGAGACGGACACCGGGCTCGTCGGGGTCGGGGAGGTCAGACCCGTCAACAAGACCGACTCGTTCCTCGCGAGCGTCGACGAACTGGCGTCGCGGTACGTCGTCGGGGCCGATCCCTTCGACACCGAGCGACTTGCCTGGGCGATCGAGCGACTCGAGTACGGTCGACCCGGCGAACACAGCCAATCCGCCCTCGCCGCTTTCGACGTCGCCTCGTGGGACCTGATCGGCCAGACCCTCGGCGTCCCGGTCTGGAAGCTGCTCGGGGGCCGGTTCCGGGACCGGATCCCGGCGTACGCCAACGGCTGGTACCAGGCGGCGCTGGATCCGCCCCGGATCGCAGAGCTTGCCCGCGGTGTCGTGGCCCGCGGCTATCGGGCGATGAAGCTCGATCCGTTCGGTGCCGCAAGCGTCCGTCTGTCGGCGGCGGATCGGCGCCGGGCGATCGAACTGGTGATGGCGGTTCGCGACGCCGTCGGTCCGGACATCGACCTGATGATCGAGATGCACGGCCGCTTCTCGCCCGACACCGCAGCCCAGGTCGCGGCGCTGCTCGAACCGGCTGCGCCCCGCTGGATCGAGGAGCCGGTCCCGCCCGAGGATGCGACGTCCCTCCGCAGGGTTCGCGCCGCGACGAACCTGTCGATCGCGACAGGCGAGCGTCTCCATTCGATCTGGGATGCGGCCGCGTTCATCGAGGGTGGCAACGTCGACATCATCCAGGCCGATCTGACCCACTTCGGCGGGTTCACCGGGATGCGCCGGCTCGCCGGCTGGACCGAGGCCCACTACCTGACCCTCGCCCCGCACAACGTCGGGGGTCCCGTGGCCACGGCCGCCAACATCCATCTGGCCGTCGCCACCCGGAACGTCGACATCGTCGAACACTTCAACGACTTCGCTGATCCCTGGGTCCGCGAGCTCGTCGACGTGGCTCCGACCGTCGATCCGATCGACGGTTGCTTCGGCATCCCCGAGGGGCCCGGGCTGGGATTGCGGCTCGACCACGACGCCTGCGCACGCCATCCGCGGACCGGGGCCCGGCTGCAGCTCTTCGAGGCGGGTTGGCAGTACCGGGACGGTGGTGCCGCGGCCGGGGCAGACCCGGCGGGACGCTGACGCGCGTGGTCGTCAGCCGCTCCCGGTACCTGCTAGGGTTCGGCGCCAGGCACCTCCTGCCCGATCCCGCGGGTGCGACCGGGTAGGCACGAAGGGAGGACGACAGTGTTCAAACGGATCATCCGGCTCGTCGTGGTCGGCTGGATCGTCGGCATGGTGGTCGGGGCCGTCACGGCGCTGCGAGTCAGGACGAGCGCAGGCCCCGATTCGGACGAGTCGGCGGATGAGATCGTCGCCACCGCGATCTTCGGACCACTTGCCTATCACAGCACGGCGACGGGACTCCGCGGTGGGACCCTCGAGTGCTGGTACGGCGGGGGCGAGCTCGACCTGCGAGACGCCACGCTCGATCCCGCCGGCGCCACGCTGCGCGTGCGCGCGATCTTCGGCGGCGGTCAGATCCTGGTCCCGGACACCTGGCGCGTCATCGTGGGAACACGCGGCATGGGCGGGATCCAGGATGCCCGCGAGGCGAGGGACATCGCCGCCGATGCACCGACATTGACGATCGAGGGCCTCACGATGGCCGGTGGGTTCGCGGTGATGGCCGATCGTGCCGAGGCGTACGCCGGGACGTAGGTCATCGACCGATCAGACGCGCTCCAGGCCCCTCCTGGTGAGGCGCGCCACTCGCGAGCGCCCGGACGCTGGCGCATCGACGACGCCCGCGTACAACTCGGCCTCCTGGGCGAAGTGGAGCCCGAGGATCGCGTGGAGGCTGTAGAGGTTCCGACGGACATCGAGGAGCCCCACGGTATCGCCGCGAGGGTCGAGGCGGTCGACGTTCCGTCGGAGCAGTCGCATCAGGTGGAAGATCTCGCGGTGACTGCTGCTCATCACGGCCATCGGGTCCTGCCCGCCGATCGCGGCCGCGAGCGCCGGGTAGACCGTCGACTCCTCGTGCCACTCGTGGCTCAGCAGTCGTGACTCGAGTTCGTCGACCAGCGACCTGAGAGCCGTCGCGGCCTCGGCCGGCGCCAGGTCGTCGCAGGTGTCGGCCATCCTGCCGACGTCGGCGATCAGGGGCGACAGCGCCTGATGCTCCTCCTCGAGGCCCGCCTGCAGTGCGTTCCAGCCCTCGAGGCGGATCACGGCCTGCCCCCCGCCGGTCAATGCGGTCAGGGCCATGAGGATGACGAGTACGTCGATTCCTTCCTGGAGGATCGCGCCCTCGACCGGAGCGAGGTATCCGAACGCGGCCACGACCATCGCGATGCTGGACAGGCCGATGCCGACCAGCACGCTCCGGACCGCGATCCGGCGCGACCGGCGAGCGATCGTGATCGCCTCGGCGAGTCGATCGAGCCGATCGACGGTGATGACGACGTCAGCGGCCTCGGACGATGCGGTCGCTCCGCGGGCGCCCATCGCCACGCCGACGTCGGCGGCGGCCAGGGCCGGGGCGTCGTTGATGCCGTCTCCGACCATGACGGTCCCGCCCGGCGTATCGATCCGCTCGGCCTTCACCGCCTCGACCTTCTCGTTCGGTGTCCGCTCGGCCAGCACGCCGTCCACGCCGATCGCCGCCCCGATCGATTCCGCGACCGAGGGGTGGTCGCCGGTCACCATGACGATCCGTCCGATCCCTGCCTGTCGGAGGAGTCGCAGGGCCCGGGGTGTCTCCGGCCGGATCGGATCGGCCATCACCAGGATGCCGACGAGGCGTTCATCGACCGCCACGAGGATCGCCATCGACCCGTCGATCTCGACGCCGTCGATCGTGGTTCGCGCCCAGTCCGGCATGGTGCCGATCTGTCCGATCCAGTCCCGGCTGCCGATCGAGACGACCGACTCGCCTACCTTCCCGGTGACGCCGAGCCCGGCCTCCTCGACGACGTCGGTCGCGAGCGTCATGTCGATCGACCGCTCGCGGGCGGCATGGACGATGGCCGTCGCCAGCACGTGTGCCGACGATCGGTCGAGCGACGCGGCCAGGCCGAGGACGGCATCGGGATCCCCGCCCGGACCGACCGCGACCCGCTCCAGTCGTGGCCGGCCGGTCGTGAGCGTGCCGGTCTTGTCCATCAGCAGGACCCTGGCCTGACCGAGCGCCTCGAGGGCGGCACCGCCCTTGACGATGACGCCGCGGCGGGCCGCTCGGGAGACACCGGCCACGATCGCGATCGGCGCCGCCAGCAGCATCGGACATGGAGTCGCCACGACGAGGACCGCCAGGGCCCGGATGGGATCTCCCGAGATGAACCAGGCGAGGCCGGCCAGGGCCAGACTCACGACCACGAAGACCCCCGCGTAGCGGTCAGCGACACGAACGAATGGCGACTTCTGGGTCTGGGCGTACCGGACGAGACGGACGATCCCGGCATAGGTGCTCGCCTCGGCCGTGGCCGAGGCTCGCAGGTCGAACGTCGAACCGGCGTTGACGACGCCGCTCGCGACGGGGTCGTCGAGGTCGCGGATCACGACGCGCGATTCTCCGGTGAGGGCGGACTCGTCCAGCGCGGCCGGACCGGCCGACGACGATCCCGTCGACCGGTACGAGTTCGCCGGGCTTGATCAGGAGACGGTCGCCGGCGACGATCGACTCGGCGGGGCGATCCACGAGGTCGCCATCCTCGTACCGGTGGGCGATGGTGGGCGCTCGCTCGAGCAGGGCATGCAGGTCGCGTTCCGCGCGACCCTGGGCATATCGCTCGAGCGCCTGGCCGGTGGCGTACATCACCGCGATCACGGCACCCGTGAAGTACTCGCCGAGCGCGATCGACCCGCCCATCGCCAGCAACGCGATGATGTCGACACCGGTCGCACCGGCCCGCAGCGAGTTCACGATCCCGACCGCCAGGCGGATCGATGAGACCGCAGCGGCGAGGATCCACGACCACGAGGCGGCGGTGGAGTAGCCGCTGAGCTCGGCGATGATGCCGAGCGACAGGCAGAGCAGGGTGAATGGGAGGAGCGCGGTTCCCGCCGCATCGGTGAGGCGGGCGCGCAAAGTCGTGGAGGGCATGAACTGATCATGCGACCGGTCGTCCCGGCCCGGACAGGGCCAGATGACCCGTTGTCAGCAGGGTCGCTTGACGCTGCCGAGGCGATTGGTGGAGATGGGGGAGAGTCGAACTCCCCGTCCAGAACCCTTCGCCGGAAACCACTACGAGCGTGTCCGATGGTTTGTCGTCGACCGCCCGAACGAACATCGGCACCCTGCCGGGCGGTCCAGTCACGTGCCCCTAGATCGGGCTTGACTCCGGACTACGTGACACTTGTCCGGATCGCAGCCTCGCTGCATGACGCTTCCACTACCCGCGAGGCGGAGGCAGCTTCCACGCTCACCTTACTGCCTAAGCAGCGAGGGCGAGAGTCGACTGGCGGTTGCCAGGTACTTCTTTTTGCCACGTGATTAACGAGGCCCAGTGGCGTCCTCGGCTCGCGTTCTCCGGTAGCCAAGCCCTGTCGAAACCACACATCCCCACAGGTCCGAGAACCGGCTCGGACACGGGATGCTACCACACGGCGCCCTCGGCCCGGACGCGGCTTCACCGAGTGATGTCGCCGCGTTCACCGAGTGATGGTCGCCGCGTTCACCGAGTGATGGTCGCCGCGTTTCTGCCAGATACGAACCAGGGTCGTCTTGTGCGGGACCAAGGGCGACGGGTGCGCGGGACCAGGGCGACGGGTGCGCAGGGAAGCCGGACCATCGTGCACGGAATGGGGTGCCGGACCCGTCGAAGCCGGCTCCGGTCTCGTCCTGGACGAACCACGGTCGCATCTGGCAAGGACTGCCGACTACCGGACGACCGGGACGTGCGGCCCTGACCAATGGATGCCGCGACGACCTGACCGCTTGCTGCTACTGTTCGTGGTGGCCGAACCTCCTCGCGGAGGACGGGGGACCCAGATCCTCGGGGCAAATCGCACAGACGCGACGGCGGACCCCACGCCGAGCCCGACAGCTCACCTCGCAGGCCGGACGGGCTGCTTCGAGGTATGTCGTGATCCGGCCGCAATTCCATCCTTCCGTGCAACAGCGCTCGGTCGGGCGCAACCTCGCCCTCGACCTGGTCGCGGCCGTCGGCGTCGGGGTGACGGTGGCGCTGATCACGACCCTCCTGCCGACGATCGCCCGACGGGGAGGCCTCGAGCCGATCGGTCTCGCCGCCCTCGCCGCCGCGCCGTTCGTGGCCAACCTGCTCGGCGCGTTCGCCGGTCGGGTCGGTCCCCGTTCGCCCGGTCAGCTGAGTCTCATCCGCGGACTCGGGGCTGCGTCGCTCGTCCTCCTGGTCATGTCCGCTGCCGCGCCCGTCCTGATCGCGGTCACCGTCGTCTTCTGGCTCAGCCTGTCGTTGTCGAGTCCGTTCTACCTCGGCCTGTGGGGGTCGATGTACCCGGCCCGGATCCGGGGACGGCTGGTCGGGGTGACCGGGTCGGCGAAGGCTGCTGCCGCTGCCGTCGCCGCGCTCCTCGGTGGTCTGATCGCCGACCAGTTCGGCGGTCTGACGGCGGTGGCCCTGGCCGGCCTGCTCGGACTCGCGTGCGCATCCGCGTATGTCGGGCTGCGCGCCCCGTCGGCACCTCGTCCGAGGGCGTTCTCCGCTCGCGACTCGATCCGGGAACTCCGTGACAAGCCGATCCTTTCCCGGATCGCGGTCGCCCAGGGGTTCTACGGCGGCGGTCTCATCGCGGCGATGCCGCTCTATGCGATCGTCAACGTGGACCGACTTGATCTCTCGCTGTCCGACGTCGGGATCATCGGGATCATGACGGCCGGCGCGACGACACTCTTCTTCCTCCTGTGGGGAGCGGTCGCGGACCGCCATGGGCCGCTGGTCGCGATGCGCTACGGGAGCATGCTCGGGCTGGTCGCGCTCGTCGCCTATGCCCTGGCGCCGGACGTTCGGATCCTCTGGATCGCTGCCGTCGGTGCCGGCGCCGGCAGCGCCTCGATCGATGTCGGCATCGCCGCGGCCGTCAGCGACCACACCACGATCGACTCGAGGGCGGCCGCGATGGCCGGCTGGAATGCGGTCACCGGTGCGCGCGGGATCATCGCCGCGTTCGCGATGAGTGCCTTGCTCCAGTTCGGCATCGTCGACGTCACCAGCGGCCTGCTGCTGTGCGCGGCCACCTCGGCGATCGGCGTGGTGCTGTATGCGCAGGCCAGTGTTGCCGAGGCGGCGGATCTGGCTGTGCCTGAGCCGGGCACGGTGGCCGACGGGATCGTCCGTCCATCGCTGGTGAGTCGCGCGTTCCGAAGCGTTCGGGCGGTCGCCAGCCGCTGATCGCCGGGGAGATCGGTCGCCAGCCGCTGATCGCCGGGCGAGATCGAGCCTCAGCCCCAGATATCGCCGACCGTGTAGCCATCCGGGAACGGGTCGGTCGGATCGATGACGTAGGTCGCGAAGCCGGTGATCCAGGCCTGCCCGCTGATGCTCGGGACGATCGCCCGGTACGTCCCGATCGTGGTCTCTTCCTCCACCCGACCCGTGAACACGGTCCCGAGTACGCCCTCGTGGCGGAACGTGTCCCCGACCGCGAGCTCGCCCTTCGCGTGGAGCACGGCCATCCTTGCCGATGTGCCGGTCCCGCACGGCGAGCGGTCGATCGCCCCGGTCCAGGTCGCCGGTCGTTCCCAATCCAGGGTTCCCGTCGAAACGGTCACGGCATTGCGCCGGCTGTTGGCCGGATCATGGGCCGGCCCGGACAGCTGGCCGATGGTGATACCGCTGAAACCGGGCTGTTCCGGGTGGACGACAGGGAGCTGCTCACTGGCGGCAGCCTTGATCATCTCGGTGATCCGCACGATATCCGCACCTTCGTCCGGCGTCAGCCGCAGCCCGAACGGCTCGGCATCGGCGATGACGTAGAACATCCCCCCATAGGCCACGTCGACGGTCACCGTCCCGAGGTGGGGCACCTCGATCGGGCGGTCCAGATGGGTCGCGAATGCGGGCACGTTTCGGAAGGTGACCGCTTCGACCTTGCCATCACGGCAGTCCGCCCGGACCCGGATCAGCCCGGCTGGGGCCTCGAGCGTGAGCTGGGTCGTCGGCTCCGTCATGGGGACCATCCCGGTCTCGAGGAGCACGGTCACCACGCACATCGTGTTCGTGCCGGACATCCCGGGATACTCGACCTGCTCCATGATCACGTAGCCCGCGTCCGCCGCCGGATCGGCCGGAGGCAGGATGAGATTGCAGTTCGCGGCCGGGTATCCGCGCGGCTCGCGCAGCATCCGGAGACGGATGTCGTCCCGGTTCGCCTGCAGCCAGGTCATCGCCTCGAACATCGTCGCCCCGGGTGCCACCTCCACCCCACCGACGATCACCCGTCCAGGCTCCCCGGCCGCGTGGGCGTCCACGGCCTCGATGACCGGTCCGACACGGAGACGCTCGGGGATCGACATACCCGGATGGTAGGGCTTCCGGCAGTCGGGAGGCTCAGCGACCGCGCTGTGCGTCCGCCAGTTCGCGCGCGACATCTCGTCGAGCGTCGCGTTCGGCGATGGCACGGCGCCGGTCGTGGAGCTGCTTGCCGCGCGCCAATCCGAGTTCCACCTTGGCCCGGCCCTTCGGATCGATGTACAGCCGGAGCGGGACGATCGTCTGGCCCTTGGCCTTGGCGCGCCCCAGCAGTTCGTCGATCTCCGAGCGATGGAGCAACAGCTTCCGAGTTCGCTTCGGTTCGTGGTTGTAGCGGTTGCCGCCTTCGAACGGCGCGATGTGGGCCCCGATCAGCCAGGCTTCGCCCCGCTCGACGCGCGCGTAGGCGTCGGACAGGGTGATCTTCCCGGCCCGGATCGACTTGATCTCCGTCCCGGTCAGGACGAGACCGGCCTCGAACGTCTCATCGATCGTGAAGTCGTGGCGGGCTCTTCGGTTGAGGGCGACGGTGTGTTCGTCGCGCATCGGGTGGCTCCTTCATGGGCTGGGCGCACGAACGCCGGCCCGAATGCGGGCCGGCGTCCGAGTTGCGTACCACCCACAGGGTGTCCGACTAGACGGCCATCTCCTGCGAGGTGGTGCAGCTAGGCATACTGTCACTCACTGCACATCACCTCCTTTCGTTCCCGCGAACCGTACTCGATGCATTCTTGGAGCGCAAGAGTCCAGCCGGACGACTGTTCGACCAGTGGCCGTCGCGTCAGGCGGCCAGGCGGTCCGTGACTCGTCCGGTCCGCCGCGCCGAGGATCTCGATCGCCTTGTCGACATCGGGATCGGTGCCGGCTGGGACCGGATCGGGCAGCGCCACCTCGACATCCGGGGTCAGGCCGACCTGGTTGATCCAACGCTTGTCCGGGGTGAGCCAGCGGGCGATCGTCAGCTTGAACGCGCCGCCCTGACCGCTCAGTTCCTGCCACTGCTGGACGGTCCCCTTGCCATACGACTGGCGGCCGACGAGGGTCGCCCGGCCAGTGTCCTGCAGCGCCCCAGCCACGATCTCGCTCGCCGACGCGCTTCCGCCGTCGACCAACACGACGACGCGGATCGACGGATCGGTGGCGACACCGTCGCCGAGCGTGTTCGTCGCGATCTGCCGGCCCTGGGCATCCTGCTCCCAGAACACGGGCCCGCTCGCGATGAACTGGCTGGCGATCTTGCGTGCCGCGGTCACGTACCCGCCAGGGTTGCCGCGGAGGTCGAGGATCAGCTCCGTGCGTCCGGCAGCCAGGTGGGCCGTCAACGCCTCGACGAACTGGTCGGCTGACGCGTCGGAGAAGCCGGCCACCTTCAGGTAGCCGACGGTCCCGTCGGCCAGCGCCCGGCTCTCGATCTCCTGCTGCTGGACGACGTCGCGGGTGATCGCCAGGTCCATCGGGGCTTCGGTCCCTCGCTGGATCGTCAGCGTCACCACGGACCCCTTCGGTCCCCGGATCCGCTGGATCACCGCATCGACGGTCAGTCCGTCGACGGCCGTCCCATCGACCTTGGCGACGACATCACCCGACGCCAGCCCGGCGGCCTCGGCCGGTGAACCCGGGATCGGTCGGGTGATGACCATCTGGCACGCCGGCCCGAGCGGCGTGCAGCCGGCGGTCCCGTCGGTCGCGCGGGTGCCGATCTCGGCCCCGATGCCCTCGAACTGGCCACTGATCCCCTGCAGGCTCTGGCGGTATTCGTCGGCCGTGAGATACGCGGAGAAGGGGTCGCCGAGCGAGTCGATCATCCCGCGGATCGCGCCCTGGATGACGAGTTCGCGGTCGACCGGGCCGCCGGCGAACCGGTCGGTGATCATGTGGTAGGTGTCCCAGAACGGCTGGAACGCGTCGGCTTCGGACGCGGGTGTCCCCGGATCGGTGGCGGCCTGCCTGCCGAGCGAATACCCGGACAGGAACAGTGACGCCCCGGCCATGACGGCGACCAGCGCGATCGAGATCGCCAGCAGCGGGATGCGTCTCGGCGGCTCGGTCGACGACTCGCTCGGAACGGCCGGGCCGGGCTCGGCGCGCACGACCGGCTCGGCGGGTCCGTCCGGATCGGGGATCACGTCCGGCTCGGCGGGGTCGGAAGACATCGGGTCGACTGGAGCCATCGCTGATCGGTCCTGCATGCGGCGGGCGGGAAGGGGCGCCTAGGGTACAACGGGTCGCAGACGAGGGCGGTCGACGGGCCCCGTGCGAGTCGGGGACCGGGTCAGCGGATGAGGTAGGTCCGGACCGACAGCCAGGAACCGACGATCCCGAGGCCGACACCGGCGCCCATGATGAGCGTCACCAGGTCGCGGGTCAGGGAGCCGAACTGGAGCGGGAGGACCCGGAAGAAGTCGGCCATGAACGCACTCAGTGGGTCGGCCACGGCTGCGAGGATCGCCAGCGTGAGGAGGGATCCGAGCAGGCCGACGAGCGCTCCCTCGAACACGAATGGCCAGCGGATGAACGCGTCCGACGCGCCCACCAGGCGCATCACCTCGATCTCCTCCGCTCTGGCCAGGACCGCCAGGCGGATCGTGTTGATGATGATGAACAGGGCGATCACGCCGACGATCACCAGGAGGACCGTGCCGGCCGTGCGAAGGATGCTGGTGACCGTCAGGACACGGTCGACGAGGTCCTCGATGTTGATGACGTTGCGCACGCTCGGGTCGCTGCGCAGCGCGTCGCCGACGATCCGGATCTGCGAGGGGTTGACCATCTTGACCTCGAGGCTCGCATAGAGCGGGTTCGAATCGAGGTACCTGGTGAGGTCCTCGCGGCCCTGGGCCGCCATCGATTCGCGGAACCGGGTCAGGGCCTCGTCACGGCTGACGTAGGTGACCGAGGCGACCTGCGGCATCGATCGCATCTGGCCCTCGAGCGTCTCGACCTGGATGATCGGTGGCGTTCGGCTGGAGGTAGGCCACGACCTCCACCTTCTGCTCGGTGAACTGGAGTCCGGCGAGCAACCCCGTCTGGATGATCCAGAACCCGGCCAGGAGGAGCAGCATCAGGACCATCGTGGCGGTCGCGGCGAGGCTCATCACCGCGTTCCGCCAGAACCCCTGCCAGGCGCGCTTGAGACTGAACAGGACGAAGGTGATCACCGGTCAGTCTTCGCGATGGTATGCGCCACCGATCTCGTCGCGGATGATCCGACCCTCTTCGAGTGCCACGACGCGTTTGCGCAGGGCGGTCACGACCTCCGCGTTATGGGTCGCCATCATCACCGTGACCCCAAGCTCGTTGATCCGGAGCAGCAGCTGGAGGATCTCCCAGCTGATGAGCGGGTCGAGGTTGCCGGTCGGTTCGTCGGCGATGATCAGGCGAGGATCGTGGACCAGCGCCCGGGCGATCGCCGTCCGCTGCTGCTCGCCACCCGACAGCTGGGAGGGTTTCTGCTGGGCCTGGGCGCTCAGACCGACGAGGGCGAGGACACTCTCGACCGCGGGTCGGATCCGGCCGCGGGGCGTGCCGGTCACCTCGAGCGCGAAGGCGACGTTCTCGAACACGGTCTTGGACGGCAGCAGTTTGAAGTCCTGGAAGATGATGCCGATCTTCCGCCGCATCTTCGGGACCTGCCGCCGGCTGAGTCGGGCGACGTCCTGGCCGTCGAGGACGACGGCACCCCGGGTGGCGACCTCATCGCGGATCAGCAGCTTGATCAAGGTGGACTTCCCGGCGCCGGACGGGCCGACCAGGAAGACGAACGCACCTTCGGGGATGACCAGATCGACGTCGCGCAGGGCGATCTTGCCGTTGGGGTACTGCTTCATCACGTCGTGCATGACCAGCACGGCGCGCTCCAGGGTGGCCTGATCCCGGGTCCGCCGGAGGACGCGGCTTCGGATCGAGCGCGCGGCGCTCGGCGCTGGGGCAAGAGTCACGTTCGGCTCCGCGGGCGGGCTTGATGGCGAGCGGCGCACATCGTCACGGTCGACTCCGTCCGCAGGCACGACAGGGGAGCCTCATCGGCACCGAGGCTACCACCCGGCCCGAGGTCCGGCAAACGTGAGGTCCGGTGCATCGCCGCACCCGACGGTCATCCCGGTGCCGCGCTCAGAGCAGCGCTCAGAGCAGCCCCGGGGACGTCGGCAGGTATCGCTCGAAGTCGGCGAACGGCCGGTCCCAGGCGAGGAGGACCGGGAACGGGTCGAGGCGGAACCCGGCCTCCAGGGTCGCGACCACCGCCCTGTCGGCGTCGCCGCCGATCCAGATGGTGAAGGCGCCACGGGGGACGACCGCACTCGTCAGGTGACCGATGATCGGCGCCACGAGCTCCGGGTCGGTGACCGCGATCGGCCCGACCCGACCGGCTTCGCCGGCGTACCCGTAGCCGAGTGGACGGCCATCCGGGCCGCGATAGAGCCAGCCGCGCCGCTCCTCCTTCCTGAGGAACCGATGGTCCTCCGGATGGGCGACCCCGAGCAGGTCCCGGTCAAGCTCATCGACGGCCTCGACGAGCATCCGGTGTCCCTGCCCGTCGGGCGACCCGGCCGCGATCTCGTCGAAGGCCATCGGGACCACCCCTGACGGCAGAGGCCCGAAGGCCTCGGCTCGCTGCGGAAGCCCAGTGAGGTTGAGGAGCGGCATCCTCGGCACGAGTCCATGGCGGGCGTACAGCGCGTTCGAGATCGGTTGGGCGCTGTCGGTCGCGACCGCCCTGGTCATCGACCCATCGGCCGGCGCCACCGCGGCGAGCAGTCGGCGTCCGAGGCCGGCACCCTGGAAGGCTGGCAGCACGAACAGCATCGACAGGAACCACAGCTGCTCGCGGACGTAGGCGGATGCGAAGGCCACGACCCGATCGCCCGCCGGCGCCGCGCCCGCCGCGCCTGCTGGCCCCCCGACGTCAGGGACCGTGGCGACCAGGAACCGCCCGGGATCGGTCGCCTGGAGGTGTCCGAACAGCCGGACGACCGGTCTGGTCTCGTCGGGGATCTCGGCCTGGCCGAGGCGCTTGATGTAATCGTTGATCGCCGCTCGCCAGATCCGTCCGCAGCTGACCAGTTCATCGGTACGGACGGGACGGATCGTCGGGATCGGACCCGGTCGCCCACCCGATCCGCGGGACGAGGCACCGTCGGTCACCCGGTGACCGCTTCCTCGCCGATCCCGCGCTCCAGTTCTGCCTGCATGAAGGCGTCCAGCTCGCCGTCGAGGACGGCGCTGGTATTGCCGGTCTCGTAGCCGGTGCGCAGATCCTTGACCATCTGGTACGGGTGGAGGACGTAGCTCCGGATCTGGTTACCCCAGCCGGCCTCCACGTGCTCCCCCTTCAGCTGGCGCACGGCCTCCTCTTTCTCCTCGAGCGCACGCTCCAGCAGCCGAGCCTTGAGGACCTTGATCGCCATCTCCTTGTTCTGGGTCTGGCTCCGCTCGTTCTGGCTCTGGGCGACGATCCCGGTCTTGAGGTCGGTCAGCCGGACGGCAGAGTCGGTCTTGTTGACGTGCTGTCCACCGGCCCCCTGGGACCGATAGGTGTCCACCCGGATCTGGTCCCAGTCGAGCTCGATCTCGACATCGTCATCGGCCTCGGGCAGGACCTCCACGAGCGCGAACGTCGTCTGGCGACGATTCTGGGAGTCGAACGGGCTGATCCGAACGAGGCGATGCACGCCGCGTTCCGCTCGCAGCCAGCCGTATGCCCGACGGCCGTTCACGGCCACCGTGACGCTCTTGAGACCGGCCTGCTCGCCTTCCTGCTGATCGAGGATCTCGGTCGGGAACCGGTGACGTTCCGACCAGCGCAGGTACATCCGGAGGAGCATGTCGGTCCAGTCCGTCGCCTCGGTCCCACCCGCCCCGGCACTGATCGACAGGAGCGCGGGTCGCTCGTCGTAGTCGCCCGAGAAGAGCAGGGCCGTGCGTTCTCGCCTGAAGTCGGTCTCCAGGGCAGCCGCATCGCGCTCGAGCTCGGACTCCAGGTCGGCGTCCGGCCCCTCGTACAGGAGTTCGACCGCCGCGATGAGGTCATCGGCGCGGACGAGCAACTCACGCCACGTCGCGATCTCCGAGCGCAGGCCGTCCGCCTCGCGAAGGACCTTCTGGGCGGCTCGACCGTCGTCCCAGAAACCGGCTTCCTGGGTCAGCGCCTCGATCGAGGCGACCCGGGCTTCCTTGGTCTCGAGGTCAAAGATGCCCCGAGGTCGATTGGATCCGTTCGGCCAGGTCCCGGATGGCGGACGCTTCCACCTAGTTCCGGTCCTGCAGATCCTGGAGCAGGATGGGTCGCAGCTCGATGAGCCGCAGCGCTGTCTTGCTCCGGGCGACGACGGGGTTCACGCACGGGCAGTAGGCGTTGTGCGGGCAGACGCCACAGTTTCCGTCACAGTCCAGCGCCGCGGCATAGCTGCACGATCGGCAGTCCCGCTCGCAGGCGATCAGATCGACGAAGGACGCTTCCTCGGCCTGCTTCACAGGGGCTCCCTCTCAGTGTGCTGGGCAAGGCGACTGGGGAACGGATCAGTTCGGGTCAAGGACCCTGGGGAGGTCCGATATCCACGGGTTTTGGCACAGTATACGGGGCCAAACCGCAGTAGCCAAGAGGGAAATCCGTCAGTCGCCGGATGGACCGCCTGGCGAACCCGTCGCGGTGGATCTGCCAGTGACGAAGTACTCGGCGAGCGCACCGAGCTCGTGGATCATCGCCCTGGCTCGGCCCATCGGATCGGCTTCGATCGGACTGGTCGCGGTCGGGGATCCGTACGCGATGATCTGATCGTCGGCGGCGATCCGCAGGACACGGAGCATGTGCGGACGGTCCGAGACGAAGACGGCATCCCGCAGGCCCCGCCCTCGCATGATCGTGCCGACGGCACGGACCGACTCGAGCGTCGTCCGGCTGCGATCCTCGGTCAGGATCGCCTCGGCCGGCACGCCTCGTGCGAGCGCGTAGTCACGAGCGCTCGCGGCTTCGGTGGTCCGGTCGCCGGCTGCCTTCCCGCCGGTCATGACCAGGATGGGTGCGATGCCGGCCCGATACAGGTCGATGGCATGGTCGAGGCGCGCCGCGAAGATCGGCGACGGCCGTCCGTCGTATTGGGCCGCGCCCATCACCACGATCGCGTCGGACCTGCGCTGCTCGTCCTGCTGCCCCTGGGCCCAGATCCGATAGGAGGTGTAGCCGACGAGCAGGACGAGGCAGAGGCTCGCGACGCCGGCGAGGATCGCCATGTCCCGGATGCGAGACCGCCTCAGCGGCCGTGGCACTTCTTGTACTTCGCCCCGGACCCACACCAGCACGGATCGTTCCGGCCGATCCTGGCGCCGCTCGGTGTGTACCCGGGTCGGGGGCCGGAGGCGGACGGGGTGCCCGGGGATCCGCCGGCCAGCCCGCCGACCGGCTGGTCGCCGAGCGATTCGCGCATCGGACCGCTGGTCGGGGCCGGACCCGGTCCACCGCGGAGGATGGCCGATCCTCCGGCGGCCGCAGCGACCGGGACACCTGCAGGAACGCCGCCGATGGCATCGCTGGTCGTGCCGTTCACCGTGGCTCCGTCGTCGGCCCCGGCCGCGAGGCTCGGGACCGTGCCGCCGACCGGCGCTATGGGTGCCGGATTGCGAGTGACCGTGACCCGGAAGATGGACGTCGCCACGCTATGTCGGATGAGTCCGCGCAGTTCGTCGTACAGATCGAACGCCTCGCGCTTGAACTCGTTGAGCGGATCCTGCTGGGCGTAGCCGCGCAGGCCGATGCCGCGGCGCATGTCGTCCAGCTCGGTCAGGTGCTCGACCCACAGGGAGTCGATCGTCCGGATGAGGACGAGCCGCTCGACGGTCTTCCAGTCGGCTTCACCGACCTCGGCGGCCTTCTCCTCGAGCCGGGCATCGGCCAGATCGCGGATATGGATGATGATCGCCTCGCGACTTTGTGCCTCCCACAGGTCGTCCGCCGATGTGCCTTCGCCCGACAGACCCATCGCCTCGAGCGCGGCACTGAGCCCTTCGAGGTTCCATTCGCCGGCGTCGTCACCGACCAGGTGGCTGTCGGCGAGCGATTCGACCTCCTCATCGAGGAACGACTGGACCGTCTCGGCCAGGTCCTCGTTGTTGAGGACCTTGTCACGCTCGGCGTAGATCGTCTCGCGTTGCTTGTTGATGACGTCGTCGTATTCGACGACGCGCTTGCGGATGTCGAAGTTGAAGCCTTCCACGCGACTCTGCGCCGATTCGATGGTCTTCGACACCATCCGCGATTCGATGGCGACGTCGTCGTCGAGCCCGAGCCGCTCCATGAGCCCGGTGACCCGCTCGCTGGCGAACCGCTTCATCAGGTCGTCATCGAGCGACAGGTAGAAGCGCGACGAGCCCGGGTCGCCCTGGCGCCCGGCACGACCGCGCAGCTGGTTGTCGATCCGCCGCGAGTCGTGTCGTTCCGTGCCGATGATGTGCAGGCCGCCGGCGGCGACGACCCGGTCGTGGTCCTCCCCGGTGATCGCCTTCGCCTCGGCGAGCGCCGTTTCGTAGACCTCCGGCTCGACCTCGGCCGGGTTGAGACCGCGCTTGCGGAGCGTGTCCGATGCGAGTCCGGCGGGGTTGCCGCCGAGCAGGATGTCCGTCCCACGACCGGCCATGTTGGTGGCGATGGTCACCGAGCCGGACCGGCCGGCCTGGGCGACGATCCCCGATTCCTGCTCGTGGAACTTGGCGTTCAGGACTTCGTGCTTGATGCCCCGACGCTTGAGCATCGTCCCCAGAAGCTCCGACTTCTCGACGGTGACGGTGCCGACGAGGACCGGTCTGCCCTCCTCCTGCATCTCGACGATCTCATCGATCAGGGCATTGAACTTGGCCGGTTCGTCGCGGTAGACGAGGTCCGCGAAATCCTCGCGGACCATCTCGCGGTGGGTCGGGATCGCGACGACCTCGAGCTTGTAGATCTTGTGGAGCTCCTCGGCCTCGGTCATCGCCGTGCCGGTCATCCCCGACAGCTTGTCGTACAACCGGAAGTAGTTCTGGAAGGTGATCGTCGCCAGGGTCACGCTCTCGCGCTGGACCCGCAGACCCTCCTTCGCTTCGATCGCCTGGTGCAGGCCCTCGCTCCAGCGGCGACCCGGCATCTGGCGCCCGGTGAACTCGTCGACGATGACGATCTCACCATCCTTGACGATGTAGTCGCGATCGCGCTTGAACAGGGCGTGGGCCCGCAGCGCCTGCTCGAAGTGGCGGGCCAGCCGCGGGTCCGCGTCGTACAGGTTCTCGACGCCGAGCCAGCCCTCCATCTTGCCGATCCCCTCCTCAGTGGAGGAAACGGCCTTGTCCTTGAGGTCGATGAAGTAGTCGCCGCCCTCTTCCTCGCCTTCCGGGCGGCCCTTCAGGCGCGGCACGAGTCGGGCGAAGGTGAAGTACAGGTCGGCCGACTCCTCCGCCTGGCCGCTGATGATCAACGGGGTCCGGGCCTCGTCGATGAGGATGTTGTCCACCTCGTCGACGATCGCAAAGCTGCGCTCTCGCTGGACCCGCTGATCGAGCTCGAGGACCATGTTGTCACGCAGGTAGTCGAACCCGAACTCGTTGTTCGTGCCGTAGGTGATGTCGGCCGCATACGCCTCGGTTCTCGTCACCGGGCGAAGGTTGAGGAAGCGTTCGTCGTTGGTCGGATACCCGGGCTCGAAGACGAACGAGGCGTCGTGGGTGATCATCCCGACGCTGACGCCCAGGAAATGGAAGACCGGGCCCATCCACTGTGGGTCGCGGCGGGCGAGATAGTCGTTGACCGTGACGACGTGGACGCCGCGGCCGGACATCGCGTTGAGGATGGCGGCCATCGGCGCGACGAGGGTCTTGCCCTCGCCCGTTCGCATCTCCGCGATCTTGCCCTGGTGGAGGACGGCGGCACCCATCAACTGGACATCGAAGTGGCGCATGCCGAGCGTTCGCTGCATCGCCTCGCGGGTCATCGCGAACGATTCGGGAAGGACGTCGTCGAGAGCGCGCTGGAGACGCTCGTTCTCGCGCTTCCGTCGGTCGGCTTTCAGTTCGCGGCGTCGCTCGACGTCCGGGTGGTGGAGTTCGTCGTCGGACGGCTCGTCGGGCACCGCGGCATCGAGGACCTCGGCCCGCAACTCGGCGAAGCGGGCGCGGATCTCGTCGTCCGACAGGGCCTGGACTTCCGCCTCGAGGGCGTTCGTCTCATCGACCAGGGGCTGAAGGCGTCGGATCTCCCGGTCGTTGGAGTCGACGAATTGGTTGAGTAAGCGCATGGCCGGTGCAGTATAGGTGAGGTCGGGCGCCGGCCCGTCCAGACGGAAGCGGGACGGCCGCTGCCTCGGCTCAGGACCCGGCGATGCTCCAGAACCCGCTGCCGTAGCCGGCGATCAGCAGCGCGAACGTCACGAACCCCAGCCCGAGCCAGAACAGGACCGAACGGAACCTGGAGGTCGGGTTCATCTCCGGGTTCTTGAGCGCCGGCATCTGGTCGCCCGCGAGATCCGATCCCCAGCGTGGCGAACGGAGCTGGGTGCGCCAATCCGGTTGACCCGGCGGTACCGGCTCGAGACCACCGTGGTCATCTTGCTTGTGGAGCTGGAGGGTCATCGGTCTCCTGCCTGTGCCGACGCGGTGATGGCGTCCGAGGCCTGCTCCTCGCCGCCGTCAGGACGGGTATCGAGCAACGCCTCCGAGCCATCCTCCCACAACAGCATCTCCTGGGTGAGCGACACCTCGCTGGAGAACAACGCCCCGACCGACTCGCCGCGATGGATCCGCTTGATGGCCTCCCCGATCAGCGGCGCGACCGACAGGGTCGTGATCTTTCCCAGCCGCTTGCGCTCGGGCAGCGGGACGGAGTCGGTGAAGACGACCTCGCGGACGTTCGACGACGCGATCCGGTCGACCGCCGGGTCGCTCAGGACGCCGTGGGTGGCACAGGCGTAGATCTCGGTCACGCCCTCGCGCTCGAGGGCGCGGGTGATCTCGACAAGGGTGCCGCCGGTGTCGATCTCGTCGTCGACGATGATCGCCCGCTTGCCCTTGACCTCACCGATGACGTTCATCAGCTCCGCCCGGTCGAGATTCCCGACGCGCCGCTTCTCGATGATCGCCAGCGGGGCGTCGAGGAGCTCAGCGAAGGCTCGCGCGCGCTTGGCGAACCCGAGGTCGGTGACGACGACCGGATCCTCGATCCGCTTGTGCCGGTAGTAGTTCGAGAGCATGTGGACCGCGGTGAGCTCATCGACCGGGATGTTGAAGAACCCCTGGATCTGGCCCTGATGGAGGTCCATCGTCAGGACCCGGTCAGCACCGGCGACGGAGATCATGTCGGCGATGAGGCGGGCGGTGATCGGTACCCGCGGCTGGTCCTTCTTGTCGGATCGGCCATAGGCGTAGAACGGGATGACCGCTGTGATCCGTCCGGCGCTGGCGCGCTTGAAGGCATCGATCATGATCAGCAGTTCCATGATCGACTGGTTGACCGGGTGGCTCGTCGGCTGGACCAGGAAGACGTCCTTCTCGCGGACGTTCTCGAGGATCTTGACGAAGATGTTCTCGTTCGCGAACTGGAAGACCTCGACCTTGCCTGGTTCGGTCCCGAGGTAGCGGCAGATCTTCCGGGCGAGGTCCGGGTTCGAGTTGCCGTGGTAGATCTCGAACTGGTCCGCGTACAAGCGTGCCGCCTCCCGTCCACCGAAGGCCGAACCCGTCACGTTGGGCTCATCCGCCGGTTCCCGGACCCGCAGGGCTCGTGCCGTCGGTTGCCGGGACGCCATCGTCGCCCATGGCGTCCTGCTCCGCAAGTCCCGCCCGGAAGGCCGCGATCGCAACCACCCGGTCGCCCTCGGCCAGGCGCATGACGATCACGCCTCGGGCGTGCGGTGAGTAGCGGTTGATCGTGTTCGTCTCGGTCCGGATGACCTGGCCGCCGGCGCTGATGAGGAGCAGCTCCTCGTCGTCCTCGGTGACCTGCTGGACGGCGGCGACATCGCCGGTCTTGCGACCTTCGAGGCTGATCAGTCCGACGCCCTGGCCACCGCGATGCTTCCGGCGGAAATCGGTCAATGGCACGCGCTTGCCGTAGCCGGTCTCGCTGAGGACGAGCAGGTCGCTGTCGGGCTGGACGACGCTCATCCCGATGACCGAGTCGCCCTTGCGGGCGAGCCGGATCCCGATGACGCCGGCGGCGTCGCGACCCATCGCCCGGACCTCCCCTTCCGAGAAGCGGGCGAGCTTGCCCTGGGCGGTCGCGATGATCACGTCGTCCTCGCCGGTCGAGACATCGACCCAGGCCAGCTCATCGTCATCACGCAGCGTGATCGCCCGGATCCCGGACGAGCGGACCCGCTCGAACTGCTCGAGGGGCGTCTTCTTGATCATGCCCCGCCGGGTCGCCAGGACGAGGTAGGACCCGGCGGTGAAGTCGGGGAGCATGATCGTCGCCATCGGGACCTCACCCAATTCGACCTGGACCCCGGGCAGATTGATGATCGGGATGCCCTTCGCCTGGCGGCTCGCGTCGGGGATGGCGTGGACCTTGGCCGAGAAGACGCGGCCGCGATTGGTGAAGAACAGGGCCCAGTGATGGGTGTTGGCGACGAGCAGGTGCTCGACGGCATCCTCTTCGCGGGTGACGTGGCCGATGATCCCCTTGCCACCGCGATGCTGTCGTCGATAGGTGGCGACCGGCTGCCGCTTGATGTAGCCACGGCCGGAGATCGTCACGACGACGTCCTCGTCGGCGATGAGATCCTCGTCGGTCATCTCCCGGCTGGCGTCGTCGGCGACCCGGGTGCGCCGCTCTCCGGCGTACTTCTTCTTCAGCTCGGTGAGCTCGTCCTTGATGATCTGGCTGACCCGGGCCGGGTTGGCGAGGATGTCCTCGAGCTCGGCGATGAGCTGGATGATGGCCAGGTACTCGTCCTCGATCTTCTTGCGCTCGAGCGCGGCCAGGCGGGCGAGGCGCATGTCGAGGATGGCCTGGGCCTGGAGTTCGGACAGGTCGAACCGGCTCATCAGGTTGGACCGTGCGTCGTCCACTTCGCTCGACTCGCGGATGGTCTTGATGACCGCGTCGAGGTTGTCGAGCGCGACCTTGAGTCCCTCGAGGATGTGCGCCCGAGCGCGCGCCTTGCCGAGGTCGAACTCGGTACGTCGCCGGATGATCTCGCGTCGATGATCGAGGTAGTGGGTCAGGACGGCTTCGGAGTGGCAGCGTCTGGGGCTGCCCGTCGACGAGCGCGAGCATGTTCATGTTGAAGGCGAGCTGCAGGGGCGTGTGCTTGAACAGGTTGTTGAGGACCTTGTGCGGGTTGGCGTCCCGCTTGAGCTCGATGTAGATGCGCATCCCGTCGCGATCGGACTCGTCGCGCAGGTCGCCGATCCCCTCGATCCGCTTGTCCTTCACCAGGTCCGCGATCTTCTCGAGCAGGCTGGCCTTGTTCACCTGGTAGGGCAGCTCGGTGACGACGATCGCGGTCCGGTCGCCCTTGACTTCCTCGAACGCGACCTGGGCCCGCATGACGACCCGGCCCCGGCCATGGGCGTACATCTGCCGGATGGCGTCGACGACCTCCCATTCGCCGGTCAGCAGGTTGCGCTGGCGCTCGTACCGGTAGATCGTCCCCCCGGTCGGGAAGTCCGGCCCGAGTACGTACTTGCACAGGTCATCCGAGGTCAGATCCGGATCGTCGACCATGGCGATGGTCGCGTCGACGATCTCGCCGAGATGGTGGGGCGGGATGTTCGTGGCCATCCCGACGGCGATCCCGGAACTGCCGTTGACGAGCAGGTTCGGCAGCCTGGCCGGCAGGACCGACGGTTGCTTCTGCGTCCCGTCGTAGTTGTCGACGAAGTCGACCGTGTCCTTGTCGATGTCGGCCAGCATCTCGCCGGCGATCGCCGTCAATCGCGCTTCGGTGTAGCGCATCGCCGCCGCCGTGTCGCCGTCGACCGATCCGAAGTTGCCCTGGCCATCGACGAGCGGGTAGCGCATCGAGAAGTCCTGCGCCAGCCGGACGAGTGCGTCGTACAGCGCGCTGTCGCCGTGCGGGTGGTACTTGCCCATCACCTCGCCGACGATGGCGGCGCACTTCCGGTACGAGCTGGTCGATGACAGGCCCATCTCGCCCATCGCGTACAGGATCCGGCGATGGACCGGCTTGAACCCGTCGCGGACATCGGGCAGCGCCCGCGACACGATCACGCTCATCGCGTAATCGAGGTAGCTGACCCGCATCTCGTCCTCGATGCGGATCGATCGGAATTGGCCCAGGTCGTCGGTCACGTTCGAGTCGCTCCTGTCCGTTCAGCGGGGTCGAGTCGGTCGTCGGTCATGTGAGCGGAGGTTCCGGGTGCGTCGAGGGATCCGGCGGTGTCCCGAATCGCTCGGTGATCGCCGCTGCCATCGACGTGGCCGGGGCGCCTGGTCGCTTGCGCACGCTCGAGAGGCTCGCCCGGATCCGTTCGGCCGATGACGGGTCGAGCTTGGTCAGGGTGTCGCGGACGACCCAGGCCCGATGGCCATCGTCGGTTCGCGCTGCGATGTCCGTCTCGTCGAGCAATGCCGCTTCGGTCGCCTCATGGTCGACCTGGACGAGCGAGCGATAGGCCCATGACAGGGCCTTCTGGACTTCTGGTTCGCGATCCCCCATCAGGTTTGCCAGGAGGGGGAGCCCATGCCGGGCCACCGTCCGGTCGCGATCCTGGCGCGGACCGAGATGGGCCATCGTCGCGACCGTCGAGCCCACCAGGCGGCGCTCCCAGCGCGACGGGCTGTAGACGAGCAGTTCGAGCTCGGCCCATCGATACGGTTCTGCCCCGATCCCTCGGCCATATGGGTGCGCCAGCGAGTCCACCGTGATCCAGTCGTCGGCCTCGCGAGCGGCGCGCCGGAGCAATTGCCAGGATCGCTCCGTCTCGTCGGCGAGCGTCCGGTCGAGCAGGTGGAACGCGAACCACCGGCTCTCGAGCTCCGTTTCGGCGAACAGGCGATCGGCGATGAACAGCAGCGTCGTCGGGCGCTGGTCCAGGGTCGCGCCACGGAACCCCTTGTAGACAGCCGCCAGGAGCGGTTGGCGAACTCCGTGGATGGGTCCGATCCCGGGGGCGATCCGACGCTGACCCTGGAGGTACGCGGGGTCGGCCAGTGACGACAGGCCGGCCGTGAACATCGCCGCGAACGCGTCCGGGTCGTTGACGAGATCCCCGAGTGATCGACCGAGCGCCTCGGCCGGCAGGCGAAGGGCCTCGACGGATGCGACGGGCCGGGTCCCGGCACCAGGGGACGCCGGCGTCGGCATCACGTGACGTCCTCGGTCCCGGTCCCGGTGGTGGGCGTCGCGGGTGGGCGGTAGCCGTAGCGAGCCTGCAGCTCACGTTTTCGCGACGGGCTTGCCGCCACATAGACACCGGTCGCCGTGGCCAGTTCGGCGCCGGTCGCCGTGTCCACGATACGGCCGGCAGTGTCCACGATCCTCCGGCGCGAACGAGTGATCCACCCTTCGGCGCGGATCTCGGCACCGACCTCGACCGGCCGGCGGAAATCGACCGCCATCCTCGCGGTCACGCCCCAGTTGTCTTCGCCGACGAGGGCCCAGGCCATCACCTCGTCGAGGATCGTGCACAGGATCCCGCCGTGGATGACCCCTTCCCAGCCTTCGAACCGTCGTTCGAGAGCCAGTGCGACCCATGAGCGCCCGGGTTCGATATGCAGGTCGAGACCGAGGCCACCGGCATTCAGGGTCCCGCAGGCAAAGCAGTTGTGCGCGGCGAATTCGAAGCGTCCGGTGGGTGTTTCGATCACCGGACGGGTAGCGACGGAGCCTGCCTCGCCTCAGACGTCAAGATTCTGGACCTTGCGCGCCTCGGACTTGATGAATTCCTTGCGCGGCGCCACCTTCTCGCCCATCAGCATCGTGAAGATGCCGTCGGCCATCGCTGCGTCGTCGCTGTCCACCCTGAGGAGCGTCCGCGACTCCGGGTTCATCGTCGTCTCCCAGAGTTGATCGGCGTTCATCTCCCCGAGACCCTTGAAGCGCTGGACGGACAGGTTCTTGACGTTGAAATCCTTGATGACCTGATCGCGCTCCTTCTCCGACTGCGCGTACCGGGTCACCTTGCCGGTGCTGATCCGGTAGAGCGGTGGCTGCGCGATGAACAGGTAGCCGGCTTCGATGACCATCGGCATGTGCCGGTAGAAGAAGGTCAGCAGGAGCGTCCGGATGTGCGCACCGTCGACATCCGCGTCGGTCATGATGATGATCCGGTGATAGCGCAGCTTCGCGATGTCGAAGCTCTCGCCGATGCCCGCCCCGAGGGCGATGATCAACGGTCGCACGTTCTCGCTCGACAGGATCTTGTCCAGCCGAGCCTTCTCGACGTTGAGGAGCTTGCCGCGCAGCGGCAGGATCGCCTGATTGCGCCGATCCCGGCCCTGTTTCGCCGAGCCTCCCGCCGAGTCGCCCTCGACGAGATAGAGCTCGCTTCGCGCCGGGTCGCGCTCCTGGCAGTCGGCCAGTTTGCCCGGGAGCGACATCCCGTCGAGGGCTCCCTTCCGGATCACCAGGTCGCGCGCCTTCCGCGCGGCTTCGCGGGCTCTCGCAGCGGTGAGGCACTTCTCGATGATCCGCCGACCGTCCGCCGGGTTCTCATCGAGATACTGGCCGAGGCTGTCCGCGACTGCTGTCTGGACCTGGCCCTTGACCTCGGCATTGCCCAGCTTGGCCTTCGTCTGCCCCTCGAACTGCGGATCGGTCAGCTTGACGCTGACCACGGCCGTGAGGCCCTCACGGACGTCATCGCCGGACAGATTGCTGTCGGCGTCGCGCAGCACGCCGGCCCGCCTCGCCCAGTCGTTCAGGGAGCTGGTCAGCGCGGCGCGAAACCCGGTCACATGACTGCCGCCGTCGACGGTATTGATGTTGTTCGCGAACGCCAGCACGTTCTCCGTGTAGGAGTCGTTGTACTGGAGCGCGACCTCGACGTTGGTCGTGCCTTCGCGACGTTCGACATAGATCGGCTTGGTGTGGAGCGCCTCCTTGTTGCGATTGAGGTGGCGGACGAACGACTGGAGGCCGCCCTCGAAGTAGAACGATCGCTCGCGGTCGCTCCGCTCGTCGATGAGGGTGATCCAGACGCCCTTGGTCAGATAGGCCGACTCGCGCAACCGCTGGCTGATCGTCTCGAACGAGTAGTCCGTGGTCTCGAACATCTCGGCATCTGCCCGAAAGCTCGTCTTCGTCCCACGACGGGTGCCCTGCGGTCCGATCTTCTTGACCGGTCCGGTCGGCTTCCCGCGGGCGTACTCCTGCGCCCAGATCGAACCATCGCGCGCCGATTCGACGCGCATCCACGAAGACAGCGCGTTGACGACGCTGACCCCGACGCCATGCAGACCGCCGGACACCTTGTACCCACCGCCGCCGAACTTGCCGCCGGCGTGGAGGACGGTGTGGACGACCTCGAGCGCATCCTTGCCCGTCGAGTGCTTGCCGACCGGGACGCCACGGCCGTCATCCTCCCCGGTGACGATCCCGTCGGCGCCGATCGTGACCTTGATCGTCTTCGCCTGACCGGCCATCGCCTCGTCGATCGAGTTGTCGACGACCTCCCAGACCAATTGATGGAGGCCACGCGCATCGGTCGAGCCGATGTACATGCCAGGTCGCTTCCGAACCGCTTCGAGGCCTTCGAGGACCTGGATGCTCGCGGCCGTGTAGTCCGTCGTCGCTCCCTTGCCGCGCTTCGCACGGCCGGCGGGCACGGGCACGGCGGGCTTCCCGTTCGTCGAGTTCGGGGTGCTATCGGTCACTCGGTCCCTCCGGTCAGGCGCTCGTACAGTCGCCCGAGCTCTTCGTCGCTGTAGTACTCGATCACGATGCGGCCGCCCCGGCGGGAACGCGCGAGGCTGACCTTCGTGCCCAGGGCCAGACGGAGGTCTTCCTCGACGCGCTCGAGGTCCGGGTCGGATCGGCCCTTCTGTTCCCGTGCAGCCGGTCGGGGCGTGCGCAGGCGGCGGACCAGCTCTTCGGTCTGGCGGACCGACAGCTCCTGGCCGGTGACCGAGTCGAGGACTCGATCCTGCAGCTCGGTCGGGAGCCCGCCGAGGGCGCGCCCGTGGCCTTCACTCAATCGGCCGTCGGCGACCGCCTCCTGGATGCCGGGGGCAAGGTCGAGCAGGCGAAGCGTGTTCGCGACCGTGGATCGGGCGCGTCCGACCCGTGTCGCCACGGCGTCCTGGTCGAGGCCGAAGTCATCGATCAATCGGCGATACGCGTCGGCGGTCTCGAGCGGATCGAGGTCTTCGCGCTGCAGGTTCTCGACCAGCGCGAGTTCGAGCTGGTCCCGGTCCGCCAGCTGACGGACGACGGCCGGGATCCGGTCGAGTCCGGCGGCCTGCGCGGCTCGCAACCGGCGCTCGCCGGCGATGAGCTGGTAGCCATCGACGACCTCGGTGACCAGGATCGGCTGGAGGATGCCGTGCTCGGTGATGCTGGCCGTCAGCGCTTCGATCCCGTCAGCATCGAAGCGCTTGCGCGGCTGTTGAGGGTTTGGTCGGATCCTGGAGACGGGGAGGTCGAGCACGACCGGTTCGCCCGGCGTTCGTTGCGGGATCAGCGACGCGAGGCCGCGGCCCAGGCCCTGTGGTCGGTCCGGTCGCACGGTCATGACGCCACCGCCATCACATCGGAAGCGCTCACGGATCGCCCGCTGCGACCATCCCGTGCCTGGAGCTCGGTGGCCAACGACGCGTACGCGGTGGCGCCGGTCGATTCCGGCGCGTAGGCGACGATGGGCATCCCATGACTCGGCGCCTCGGCCAGGCGGACGTTCCTGGGGATGACGGTATCGAGGACGCGGCTCCCAAGGTGACGCCGGACTTCCGCGGCGACATCGGCTGATAGCTTCGTGCGACCGTCGAACATGGTCAGGACGACACCTTTGAGGACGAGCGGTGGATTGAGGTGGTCGCGAACCAGGTCGAGCGTGGCTAGCAGTTGGGTCAGTCCTTCCAGGGCGTAGTACTCGCATTGCAGCGGGATGAGCACCGAATTGGCGGCCGTCAGGCCATTCACGGTCAACAGGCCAAGCGATGGCGGGCAGTCGATGAACACGTAGTCGTACTCGTCGCCGATCTCGGCGACGAGGCGAGCGAGCCGTCGCTCCCGTCCCTCCAGCGGGGCAAGTTCCACCTCCGCACCCGCCAGCGCGATCGACGAAGGCACGACATCGACCCCGCCGATCGGACCGGGAACGATGAGGTCGCGGATCCGCACGCCGTCGATGACCGCGTCATAGACGGACCGCTCCAGGGAGTGCCGGTCGAGACCGAGACCGCTGGTCGCGTTCCCCTGGGGATCGAGGTCCACGATCAGGACCCGTTCACCGGCGACCGCGAGGTAGCACCCGAGATTCACGACCGTCGTGGTCTTGCCGACTCCGCCTTTCTGATTGGCGCAGGCGATCGTCTGACCCACTCAGTGTCCTGCTCGGATCGTTCTCACGATTTTGGATTCTATCATCGCTGGCCGGTTGACTCCGTTCTCCGCGCCGTGTTCAGCCAAGCGTGACGACCGGCCGATATCCGGTACGTATCCGGCCATTGGCACGCCGCGTCGCCGCCCATCCCAGACCGCGTGTTTCACGTGCAACATCGAGCGGGAGCCGGACTCGTTTCACGTGAAACCGTCCGCTGACCCCCACCCCAGGACCTTCGGGCCGGCGCTCCGTCCGTTGCCCGGATCGCGGGTCCGTGGGATACTGCGCTCGAGGTCGCCGCCGTTCGACCGTCACTCGAGGGACCGTGCGGGCGGGTGCGACCTTCGGCCAAACCGCCGAGGATCGATTTGCCCGATGACCCTGCTGCTCGCCGCGGTCGGTGCGACGGTGACGGCCTTGCTGGAACTGACCGTGGGTCGGTACCTGCGTGTCGGCGCCGGCGAACCACACCTGGTGCTCGTGTTCGGGATCATCGCGACGGTCGCGATCGGTCTGGAAGCCGGGCTCGTCTGGGCCTTCGTGGGGGGCCTTGTCCTTGATGTTCTCGTTCAACGGCCGCTCGGTTCGACCGCCTTTGCACTCCTGCTGTGCGTCGGCGCCACGGCCGCCCTCGGACACCTGTTCTCGCGCCTCCGCCCCATCGTCCCGATCCTTTCCACCGCCCTCGTGAGCCTTGCGTACTCCATGATCCTGTTCATCGCCTTCAACGCGCTCCGAACGCCGATCCCGGTGGCCGATCCCGTCGCCTTGCTGGTCCCGGGCGCGGTCTACGACGTCGTACTCGCCGCGCTCTTCGGGCCGCTCATCATCTCCATCCACGATCGTCGAGCTGAAACGGATCGGGTGGACTGGTGAGCGCCTTCACGAGCGAGCGGCCACGGCCGATCCGGTCCATCTCACGCTTCGTGACGTTCGGCCTCGTCGTCGTCCTGGCTGTGACCGGTCTCATCGGACGACTGTTCTACCTGCAGATCGTCGATGGCACACGGCTGGCGACGCTGTCGGTCCAGAACCGGACGGTCGTCGAGGCGATCCCGGCGCCGCGCGGGCTGATCTACGACCGCGCCGGCCGCCTCCTGGTCACGAATGTGGCCACGTTCGTCGTGAAGCTCCGACCCGCCGACCTTCCGATCGACGAGCGGCCGACCGTGGTCGCCCGCCTGGCCGCCCTGCTGGGCAAGGATCCCGCGGAGATCAACGGCACGATCGACGGGAACCCAGGGTCGACCTTCGACCTGGTCCGGATCGCGTCCGATGTCGACGAAGCCACGGCCCGGCTCATCTCGGAGGCCGGCTCCGATCTGCCCGGGGTGGTCGTCTCGGTCGAGGCGCGCCGCCAGTACACGGATGGACCGCTGCTGTCGCAGATCCTCGGCTACACGGGTCCGGTCAACGGCGACCAGCTCAAGGTCCTCAAGGACGAGGGCTACCTCCCGGACGACCTGATCGGCAAGACCGGGCTCGAGTCGGAATACGAGACCCAGCTGCGCGGCGTCTACGGCAGCGAGAACGTCGAGCGGGATGCGTCCGGACGCAAGACGCAGGTCCTCCAGACGATCGCCGAACCGCAACCGGGCGATTCGCTCACGCTCACGATCGACACCAAGGAACAGCAGTACGCCCAGAAGGCGTTGGTCTGGGCGATGAACAAGGTGGGGATCAAACGCGGCGTCGTCATCGCGATGAACCCGCAGACCGGCGAGATCGTGGCCCTCGTCAGCCTGCCGACCTACGACAACAACCAGTTCGCCCGAGGGATCAGCAACGCGACGTTCCAGAAGCTCCTGCGCAATCCGAACAAGCCGCTCCTGAACCACGCGATCCAGGCGCACTACCCTCCCGGGTCGACCTACAAACTGGTCGCCGGGACAGGCGCGCTCGCCGACAAGAAGATCAGCTCGACGACCAAGGTCCAGACAAGGGGTTACCTGACCCTGGGTTCGACCAAGTTCTACGACTGGAACCACATGGGTTTCGGTGCCTGTGACATCTATTGCGGCTTCGGCCACTCGAGCGACACGTTCTTCTTCCAGATGGCTGGCAAGCTGGGGATCGACCGGCTCGGCTATTGGGCGCGGCAGTACGGGTTCGGTTCGCCGACCGGGATCGATCTCCCGGGCGAGGTCCCCGGGATCGTCCCGACCAACGCCTGGAAGCAGGATGTCCTCGGCGCCCCGATCTATCCGGGAGAGACCTACCAGGCCGGGATCGGCCAGGGGTACGACGTGGTGACCCCGATCCAATTGATCAACGCCTACGCGGCGCTGGCCAACGGTGGGACCCTGTACCAGCCGCAGATCGTCCATGACATCGTGGGCCCGGACGGGACCGTCGTCCGGCCCTTCCAGCCCAACGTCCTCCACAAGATGAAGGTGTCGGGCGGCGTGCTCAAGGTGATGCGCAATGCGGCCAGGTCCGTGGTCACGCTCCGTCACACGTACAACCTCGTCGACATGCCGATCAAGATCGCCGGCAAGTCCGGGACCGCCGAATTCGGGATCCGAGACAGCAAGGGCCGGCTGCCGTACAGCTCGTGGTTCGTCGGGTTCGTGCCCAAGGATTCGAAGCACGGTTCGTTCGACGCGACGAGTTCGAACCTCGTGGTCCTGGCATTCGCGTACGACTCACGCACGACCGGCAATGTCGGTACCGAGATCGTCAAGTACTACCTCCAGCTTCACTTCGGGATCAAGAAGGACTACCGTCTGCCCGGTCTTCTCAAGCGCGGCAACTTCTACCAGAGCAACTGATGGGCGTCATCCGAGCCGAACCCGCACGCGTCAGCGACTGGGCCGCCAAATCGGTCGGGGCGGCGTGGCGCGCCTACGATCTGCAGCTGACGACGTACGCCGCCCTGCTCGTGGCGATCGGCCTGGTCATGGCCTACACGAACAGCGTGGGCGACGGCTCGGTCCCGCTCGCCGCCGGCACGACCTTCAGTCGCGGCCTGATGTGGGCCGGGATCGCCGTCGTCGTGTTCGTCGTGACCACGATCTTCGACTACCACTGGCTCAAGACACTCGCCTGGCCGATCTATGCGCTGCAGCTCGGCCTGCTGATCGTGACCCTCGCGATCGGCACCGGGGTCGGCGGGTCGGCGCGCTGGATCAACATCGGTCCGCTCACCTTCCAATTCAGTGAGCTGGCCAAGATCCTGATGATCATCGTCCTGGCCACCTACCTGGCGTCGCGGGCGGGCAAACTCGATTCGCCCCTGTCCATCATCGGCGCCTGTCTCCTCGTCGGCCCGCCGTTGATCCTGGTCCTGCTCCAGCCGGACCTCGGGACCTCGCTCGTCTTCGGCGCGATCCTCGCCGGGATGCTCTGGATGTCCGGCGCGAGCCTGCGCTGGCTGGTCCTCCTCGGGGCCGCCGTTCTCGCGATGGTCCCGATCGTGTGGACGCACGTTCTACGCGACTATCAGAAGACGCGCCTGACCTCGTTCCTTGATGCCAATCCGGACATCCAGGGTGCCGGATACCAGCTCCATCAAGCGCAGATCGCGGTCGGGTCGGGCGGCCTCGTCGGCAAGGGCCTGACCAATGGGACGCAGACCCAGGGGGCCTTCCTGCCGGTCCAGGCCACCGACATGGTGTTCGCCACGCTGGCCGAGGAACTCGGGTTCATCGGTGGGGTGGTCCTGTTCATCCTGTTCATCCTGCTCGTCTGGCGGGTCCTGGTGACCGGGTGGCGATCGCGCGATGCATTCGGGACGTTGTTCGCGGCCGGCGTGGCCTCGATGATCACGTTCCAGTTGGTCGTCAACGTCGGCATGGTCCTCGGGGTGATGCCGATCACCGGGATCCCTCTGCCGTTCGTGACCCACGGTGGCGCGTCGCTGGTGAGCATCGCGGCGGGTCTGGGGATCCTCCAGAGCATCAATATCCGACAGACCCGTGCCGCCTGGTGACCGCGGCCGGGAGACCGGTCCGGCCGACCAGGCCCGGATGACCCCGGTCTCCGACTGCCAGGATCTCCTCGAGATCGGGCCCGTCCTGGCGGCCCGGGACGATGACCTCCTGGTGGTGATGCGCCGGTCGGCCGCCCGACCGGAAACGCGTGTGATCGGGGTGATCGACGAGTCCGGCGTGCTGGTCGGCGTCCTGCCCGCGCTCCGTGTCGTCGAATTGGTCATCGCCCGGGTCGTGCCCGAATCGCTCCTCGGCGATATCAACGACATCGCCGACGTCGCCAGGTTCGGCCATTTCCTCGACGCCAGGACGGCCGGCGAGGCGATGCTGGCACCAGCCACGATCCGACCGGATTCGACGGTCGCCGAGGCCTTCCAGCGGATGCATCACCTGCACCTCTCCGGCCTGTACGTCATCGACGATGACGGTCGCCCGACCGGGTACCTCGACATGCTCGAGCTGGCCATCCACTACGTCGACGTCCTCGAGGCCGGATCCTCGCCGATCGACGGGTGACGATGGATCCAGCCGTCGCGCTCACCGCCCTGATCTTCGTCGCCACCTACGCGCTGATCGCGACCGAACGGATCGACAAGACCGTTGCCGCCCTCCTGGGCGGGACCGCGGTCGTGGTCGTCGGGATCATCGACCAGCAGGAAGCGTTCGGGGCGATCGACCTGAACGTCATCTTCCTGCTCGCGGGGATGATGGTGATGGCCTCGATCCTGCGCCGGACCGGGTTCTTCCAGTGGCTCGCCATCCGCTCGGTGAAGATCGCCGGTGGCGAGCCGTTCCGGCTGCTCCTCGTCCTCAGCGTCGTCTGCGCGGGACTGTCGGCGTTCCTCGACAACGTCACGACCGTCGTGCTCATCGCGCCGGTGACCCTCTACATCGCGACGGTCCTTCGCGTCTCGCCGGTGCCATTCCTGATCAGCGAGATCCTCGCCTCCAACATCGGCGGTGCAGCGACGCTGATCGGCGATCCGCCGAACATCCTCATCGGCTCCGCGGCCGAGCTGGGGTTCCTCGACTTCCTGGCCAACATGGGACCGGTCGTGCTGGTCATCCTGATCGTGTTCCTGCTCATGACCCGGGTGCTGTTCGGACGCGACCTCGAGGTCCACGCCGACGTTCGTGATGCCGTCCTCGCCCTGGACGAGCGGGAGGTCCTGACCGATGCTCCATTGCTCCGGCTCAGCCTGGTCGTCATCGGTGCGACGATCGTCGGGTTCCTGCTCGCCACGCCCCTCGGCCTCGAAGCCGGCACGATCGCCCTGCTCGGTGCCGCCGTCCTCCTGTTGTTGTCACGACTCGAGGTCGAACCCGTCCTGCGCGAGGTGGAATGGCCCACCCTGTTCTTCTTCGTCGGGCTGTTCATGCTCGTCGAGGCGGTGGTCCATGTCGGGATCATCGATTCGATCGCGGCCGGACTGCTCGATCTGACCGGTGGTGACCCGACCGTGACCACGATCGGGTTGCTCTGGCTCTCCGGGATCGCCTCGGCGATCATCGACAACATCCCGTACACCGCCACGATGATCCCGGTCGTGCAGCAGATGGGCCTGGCCGGACTTCCGCTCGAACCGCTGTGGTGGTCGCTGGCCCTGGGCGCCTGCCTCGGTGGCAACGCCACGATCGTCGGTGCCTCGGCGAACGTGGTCGTCGCGAACATGGCCGGGCGCGCCGGCCACGGCATCAGCTTCTTCCACTTCCTTCGCTACGGACTGCTGGTCGCCGCCGTCTCGCTCGTCATGTCGTCGGTCTACCTGTACGGGCGGTACCTCGTCTGATGTCACCACTCATCGCGAGTCTCGCGCCGCATGGCGGGACGGCACCACTCGACCAGGCGTCGGGGGCCGCCTCGTTCGACGTCCTCCTGGGGGTCTTCATCCTGTTCGTGGGAGCGAAGCTCGGCGAGGAGATCGCCCGGCGGCTCGGCCAGCCCGCCGTCGTCGGAGAGCTCCTCGGCGGATTCATCGTCGGCCCGTACGCGCTGGGCCTGGTGGCCCCCGGCGAGACTGCCGATGTCCTGGCCGAGATCGGGATCGTGATCCTCCTGTTCACCGTCGGCCTCGAGGTCCGGATGGATGACCTGCTGGCGGTCGGTCGTCCCGCCATCGCGACTGCACTGATCGGGATGATCCTGCCGCTGGTCGTCGGCATCGGCATCGGTCTGATCGCCGGGGAGGAGCTGGCAACGGCGGCGTTCGTCGGGCTCGCCCTCGCCGCCACGAGCATCGGGATCACCAGCCGGGTGCTTGCCGAGATGAAGGTGCTCGGGCGTCCGTTCGCCCGGGTCGTGCTTGGCGCGGCCGTGATCGACGACGTCCTCGCCCTGATCCTCATCGGCCTGGTCTCCGGTGCCGCGGAGGGTGATCTGTCCGCCTCGACGCTGTTCGTTGCCCTGGCTGCCGTCGGGCTGGTCCTGCTCGGGTTCGTCGCCGCGAGACGGGCACGCGGCATTCGACGAGAGGTGTTCACCTGGCCGCTGTTCGCCGATTCGCCGCTCGTTCCGGCGTTCATCCTGATGTTCGCGTTGGCGCTCGTCGCGACCTGGATCGGCCTGGCCGGCATCATCGGCGCGTTCGTTGCCGGACTCATCGTGGCCGAGACCGAAGCCCGCGAGGAGCTGGAGCACGAGATGCGTCCGCTCGGACTCATCTTCATCCCGTTCTTCTTCGCCGTGACCGGTGCACAGCTCGATCTCGGCGCCTTGCTCGACCCGAGCATCGCGATCCTCGCCCTCGTCCTGGCGGTTGCCGGCGTCATCACCAAGGGGATCGGCGGCATGCTCGGCGCCCGGTCGCTGGGACGATGGCCGTCGATCGCGGTCGGCAGCGGGATGGTCCCGCGCGGGGAGGTCGGCGTCGTGGTCGCCACGCTGGGTCTCACCACCGGCCTGCTGACCTCGGACCTGTTCAGCGCGATCCTCGTGGCGGTCATCGCGACGACCATCGTCGCGCCGTACCTCCTTGCGGTCAGCGTCCCACGGGCCATCGCTGGAGAAGGTCCGGCACCGGGGCCGGCAACCTAGCGCCGACGGTAGAGGCCGTGGCGCTCCTCGGCTTCGCCTTCGGCCGATCGACGGCGGCCCGCCACGCGAAGGATGGCATCGACTTCGGGTCGATAGTTCCGCCCGATCGGCGCCCGGTCCAGCCACTCGATGTACTCGAGATCGTGGCGGGCGACCTCGCCCAACGACCAGCCGGCGTAGCGACCGAAGTTGAGCACGGTCCCGGAAGGGCGACCCGGCGGTGGTCCGGCCGCACCGAAGCCCTGGGCGGTTCGCATCGACTCGTCGAACCCTCCGCCCTGGGTCGACCGGCCGGTCGTCCAGTCGCGGGAGACGACCTCCGGCGGCGGGGTCGGGGCAGCCCGGGTCGCAGCGGGGGCCGTCCGTGGGGTCGCCGATCCGCTTGCTGGCTCGGCGGCGGGCGTCGCCCGGCTGCGGTCGTACGCCTGTCGCGCCGCCGGGTCGCCGATCATCTCCCAGGCTACGTTGATCGCGGCCATCCGGTCCGCCGCCTCGGGCGTTTCGGCCAGATCCGGGTGGTATTTGCGGGCCAGCCGGCGATAGGCAGCCTGGATGACTTCCTGTTCCGCCTCCGAGTCGACTTGCAGGGTCTTGTAGGGGTCGATCGGGTCAGCCATCGGTCGCGGCAGCATCCGGGCCGAGCCTGATCGCGCTGAGCGACAGCGCCATCGCCGCCGGCTCGTCGGGGCTCAACCGGCGGAACAGGTAGCGGGTCACGTCGCGGAACGCAGCGGTGACCGGCAGGGCGAGGATCGCGCCCAGCAGTCCGGCAAGCGACCCGCCGACGATGATGGCGAAGACCACGGCGGCCGGATGCAACTGGACCGCGTCACCCTGGATCTTGGGCACCAGGAAGTTGTTCTCGACCTGCTGGACGAGAAAGTAGAGGAGCAGGGCGGCGATGACTGCCACCACCCCGACCGTGGCGGCCAGGAGCACGGCGGGAATGGCCGAGATGATCGGCCCGATGATCGGGACGAGCTCGAGCAATCCGGCGATGACGGCCAGGAGGACGGCGTACTGCCCGAAGATCGGATCGACCAACTCGGCCAGGACGAGCAGGCCGATGAAGGTGGCGACCCCGACGACGAGCCCGAGGAAGAGCTGACCCCGGACCCATTGCCCGAAGTCGCGTTCCACGGTCTTGATGACGGCCCAGACGTCGAACCGCCACGAAGCCGGCAGCGACCGATCGAACGTGGCGACGAGGTTGGTCTTGTCCTTGAGGATGTACGCCACCCAGACCGGCAGGATGAAGTAGGCGAACAGCGCCCCGAGCAGGCTGCTCGCGCCGGTGAGGAGCGGCAGGATCGACTTGATGTCGATCGTGCTCCCGCCCGAGCTGCCGCTTCCGATCCCGGCGATCAGGTTGTCGATCCAGTCCCGCAGCCCCGGCGGGATGTCCAGGTTGTGGTAGATGTCGCTCAAGTGCTGGAGCTGGCCGTTGAGGTCGTTCGCCAGCTTCGGGAAATCCTCGACGAACCGGATGAACTGGTTGACCAGGGGAGTCAGGGTCACCGCCAGGAACCCGACGAACGCGGCGATGCCGAGGACATACACGATCAGGATCGCGAGCGTCCGGCGAACGCCCCGTCGAGCGAGCCAGCGGACGGGTGGATCGAGCAGGTAGACGAACAGCAGCCCGAGGATGAACGGTCGGATGCTGTCCCGAGCCATCCACAGGACGAGTCCCGCGATCAGGCCGGCCGCGATCAGGATGAAGACCCGCGGAGACAGCGGGGCCATCCGGTACGAGCCGGGGGAGCCGGCCTCGGTGACGAAGGGCGGTGGCGGCAGGGATGCTGCCCACACCGCCAGCTGATTCGCGGGACCGTCGACGGTCGGTGGGGCGGGCTCGTCCATCAGGCCGCACACTACCAGACGTGGCCAACGGAACAGCAGCCGCCATCCCGCGCCAGCGCTGGCGACTCGTCCTGGCCCGCGCCCCGGTGACCGCACTGACGGCCGAGGGCGATCGGGCCCGCGGACCTGGTCGCGATCGCCAGGACCCCTGGGAGACGATGCTCGAGACGTCCGGCCTGCCCGCGTTCTGCCCACCCGGGCGAGCCCACCCGAGGGTCGCGTTCGCGGCGCCACTCCCCGATCGAGTCGCAGCAGAGCGCGAGCTCGCCGACATCGTCCTGACGGAGCTTGAACCGTCGTGGCGGGTGCGCGCCGCGCTGACCGACCGATTGCCGCCCGGCTGGCGCCTGGTCGACCTCTACGATGTCTGGCTGGGTACGCCGGCGATCGCCGGCCAGGTCGTCGCTGCGGTCTACCTGATCGAGCTGGGCGACGTGGATCCGGTCGCGATCCGTGCGGGCGCCGCCGCACTGGTCTCGGCGGAGTCGCTGCCCAGGGAGAGGATCAAGGGCGGCACCACCGTGACCTACGATCTCCGTCCGCTCCTGGCCGCGGTCGACGTCGTCGAAGGCGGTCCTCCGCTGGCGGTCCGGATCACCACCCGGATGGACCCGGAGCTCGGGACCGGCCGGCCCGACGAGGTGGTTGCGGCCCTGGGTGCGGCGACCGGGCTCGTCCTGGTATCCGGCGCGATCCTCCGGGAGCGGCTCATCCTGGCCGGCGAACCGTAAGGCGTCCGGTCGGGTTGAAACTGCCCACGGCAACGTTCGGATAGAGTGGTCGGTGGGCGCGCGGCATCCCTTGCTGGAACCAGGGGGCGTCGCGCGTCCGTGCCCTGCGTGCTCGATTGACCATTCGGCCGAGCGGGACGTACAATCCCTCGTCTGCGCGTCGGCGTCGCCGCGCGCCTTTTCACGCCCGATGTCGCGGTCGCCGCGAGCGGTCGCCAGACACGAGCCCTGAGGATCCATGTACGCAGTCATCGAGACCGGCGGAAAGCAATACCGCGTCGAGGTCGGGACGGAGCTCGAGGTCGAGCTCCTCGATATCGAACCCGGCAAGACGATCACGTTCGATCGTGTCCTGCTGGTCGCCGATGGCGATCAGGCGTCGATCGGTCAGCCACTCGTGGCCGATGCTTCGGTCAGCGCCGAGGTCGTCGCCCAGACTCGTGGTCCCAAACTGATCTCGTTCAAGTACCGGCCCAAGGCGCGCAGCCGGGTCAAGAAGGGCCATCGCCAGGAACTCACGGTCCTGCGGATCGCCGACATCACCCTGGCCGGCAAGAGCGCAGCCAAGACGGCCAGCAAGGCCAAGGACGACGCGAAGACCGAGCGGCAGCGCATCGAGGAGGCCGCCAACGCGCAGGCCGCCAAGGATGCCGAACTTGCCGCGAAGCTCGCGGTCGGTGCCGAGGCTCGCAGCCGAGAAGCCGACGAAGGCGAAGCCCGCGCCGAAGGCCGCCGCCGCCGCAACGACCAAGACCGCGACGACCAAGGCCGCTACGACCAAGGCCGCGACGACCAAGGCTGAACCGAAGACGACCGCTCCGGATGCCGCCAAGTCGTCGACCGCGAGCAAGCCCAAGCCGGCCGCCAAGCCCAAGGCAGCGGCCAAGCCCAAGGCAGCCGCCGCTGACGCCGCTGCACCCGAGGCGCCGACCAAGGCCGCGCCGAAGCGCAGCCGAAGCACGAAGAAGGACGAGTAGACGAGATGGCACACAAGAAGGCGGGCGGCAGCGTCAAGAACGGCCGCGACAGCGTCGGGCAGCGACTCGGCGTCAAGGCCGGCGACGGCCAGCTCGTGCCGGCCGGATCGATCATCGTCCGCCAGCGCGGGATGACCTTCCTGTCCGGTCCCGGGACCGGATTGGGCCACGATTACACCGTGTTCGCGACGATCACCGGCAAGGTCCGTTTCGAACACGCCACCAAGACCAAGAAGCGCATCCGGGTGGATGCGGCCGAAGCGGCCGCGCCGAGCGCGTAACAGATCCCGGAACGTACCGGCGACCACCGGCTGGGTCAGATCCCGGCTCGGACGGCGTCGGAGGAGAACCTCTCGTGAAGTCCGATATCCATCCCAAGTATTTCCAGGCCAAGGTCCATTGCGGATCGTGCGGGACCGAATGGACCGTTGGCTCGACCCGGCCCGAACTGCGGGTCGACGTCTGCGGCAACTGCCACCCGTTCTTCACCGGCAAGCAGAACATCATCGACACGGCCGGTCAGGTCGAGCGCTTCCAGAAGCGCCTCGAGCGCCAGGTTCGCAGCTAGCCGTCCGCGCGCGACCGCCCGCGGGCGGCGAGCGGCCCGATCTCCCCGACGGAGCCACGCCCCGCACCCGGTAGACTTGCCCGCATGCCCAGCTACACCTACGGCGGCCAGGCCCTGATCGAGGGCGTCCTGATGCGTGGTCGGGATGCGGTCGCGGTGGCCCTCCGCCATCCGGACGGCGAGATCGTGTTCGCGACCGAGCGACTCGATTCCGGATTCCACGGCACCCGATGGTCGAAATGGCCGCTGATCCGCGGACTCGTGGTCCTCTACGAGACGCTGGTCGTGGGAACTCGCTGGCTCGTCCGGAGCGCCAACGTCCAGGCGGAGGAGGAGGGCGTCGAGCTGGGCAAGGGCTCGGTCATCCTCATGCTCACGCTGACCCTGGCAGCCGGGATCGGGGTCTTCTTCCTGTTGCCCCTGTTCATCGCATCGGTGACGACGGCGAACATCGACAACGGCCTCGCCCAGCACCTCGTCGAAGGGCTGGTCCGGGTGGCGATCTTCCTCGGCTACCTGGTCGTCATCGGTCGCTCGCCGGACATCGCCCGGGTCTTCCAGTACCACGGCGCGGAGCACATGACCATCCACGCGCTCGAGGCCGGCGACCCGCTGACCGTGAACGAGGTCCGGAAGTACCCGACCGCCCACCAGCGCTGCGGCACCGAGTTCCTCGTCATCGTCATCCTGCTGTCGATCATCGCCTTCTCGCTCGTCGGTCGGCAGACGCCGCTGATCATGATCGCCAGCCGCATCCTGCTCATCCCCGTGATCGCTGCGGTCGGCTATGAGCTCATCAAGTTCGGGGCGCGACATCGGGCGAACCCGGTGGTCAAGGTCCTGCTCTATCCGGGACTGCTCGTCCAGATGATCACCACGAAGCGTCCCAGCGACGACATGATCGAGGTCGCCATCGTGTCGATGGAGCAGGCGCTCGAGGCCGATGGCGAGGCGATCCCGACCGGCTCCGGCGAATTCGCCCAGCGACCGATGCGGCTCGGCCCGGACGAGGATGCCGCCGCGGCGCCTGGTGACACCCCGCCAGGCCCATGAGTGACCTCGACGACAAGCTGGCGGAGATCGCCCGGCAGTACGACGATCTCCAGCTCGAGATGGCGCGCCCGGAGACATCCGCGGACCCGCCGACGATCCGGCGGATCGGTCAGGAGATGGCGCGCCTGGAGCCTGTCGTCGGGGCGTATCGCCGGTTGGAGGCCACTCGCACGGAGCTGGCCGGCGCCCGTGAACTCCGCGATGGCGCCGACGCCGACGACGAACTGAAGGGGATGGCCCGCGAGGAGATCACCCGGCTCGAGGCGGATGAGACCAGGCTGCTCGAGGAGCTCAAGGTCCTGCTCCTGCCGCGCGACCCCAACGACGGTCGAGACGTGATCATGGAGATCCGAGGCGGTGCCGGCGGCGATGAGGCTGCCCTGTTCGCCGCCGAGCTCTATCGGATGTACGTCCGCTATGCGGAGCGCCATCGGTTCACTCCGGAACTGCTCAGCCTCAATGAGACCGGGATCGGCGGCATCAAGGAGGCGATCGTCCAGATCCACGGTGATGGCGCCTACAGCCGGCTCAAGTTCGAAGGCGGTGTCCATCGGGTCCAGCGGATCCCGGCGACCGAGTCGTCCGGGCGCATCCACACCTCGACCGTGACGGTCATCGTCCTGCCCGAGGTGGATGAGGTCGAGATCGAGATCGACGAGGAGCGCGATCTGCGGATCGACGTCAAGCGTGCGTCCGGACCGGGCGGACAGTCCGTGAACACGACCGACTCGGCGGTTCGAGTCACCCACCTGCCGACTGGCCTGGTGGTCGAGATCCAGGACGAGAAGAGCCAGCACAAGAACAAGGCCAAGGCCATCTCCGTCCTGCGCTCGCGGTTGTACGACCTCCAGCAGCAGAAGCAGCGCGAGGCGGATTCGGTCGCTCGCCGGTCGATGGTCGGGTCGGGCGACCGGTCGGACAAGGTCCGCACGTACAACTTCCCGCAGGATCGGGTGACCGACCATCGGATCGGCAAGACCGTCCACAACCTGCCCGCGATCATGGACGGCGTCCTCGATGACCTGATCGACGCGCTCGTGATGGCCGATCAGGCCGATCGCCTCGGAGACGGTGACGGCGTCGCCTGACGGTGCCGGCCGGGGCGACGCCGGACATCACCGGCGTCCTCCTCCGTGAAGGCACGGAGCGGCTCGCGGCGGCCGGTTCGGAGACCCCGAGGCTCGATGCGGAGCTCCTGCTCGGGCACGCCATCGGGGTGGGGCGGACGGCGGTACTCGCCCACCCGGAGGCGCCCGTCGGTCCCGATGCCGCGCGTCGCTACCGGGCCGACCTCGAGCGGCGAGCCGCCGGCGAGCCGGTGGCGTACCTGCGGGGCTTCAAGGAGTTCTACGGCCTTGCCTTCGAGGTCGACCGACGGGCCCTGATCCCACGTCCCGAGACGGAGCGGCTCGTGAGCCTGGCTGAGACGGAGGCTGTTCGGCGACTCACCGCATCGGCGCGCGGCGCCGAAGCACGGCCGCTCCGGATCGTGGATGTCGGCACGGGGAGCGGCGCGATCGCGATCGCCCTCGCGGTGTCGATGCGGCGTCTCGGCGCGGCAAGTGACGTCGACATCACCGCCATCGACGTCTCGGCCGATGCCCTCGCGCTGGCTCGCGAGAACGCGGTCGGGCACGCGGTGGCGGACCGGATCACTTTCGTGGAGGCGGATCTCCTGCCGGGCCGCGGCTCCGACGATGGGGCCGATGACGCGTATGACCTCGTCCTCGCGAACCTCCCATACGTCCGCCGGGATGCGATGGCGGACCTTCCGGTGGCGACGACCTTCGAACCTGCCCTCGCTCTTGACGGTGGTCCCGACGGCCTCGAGCTCATCGGCCGGCTGCTGGACCGGCTGCCGCAGGACCTCGTCACGGGCGGCGTGGCGTTGCTCGAGATCGGTGCCGATCAGGGCGCGGCGATCGTTGCACTGGCCGGTCAGCGCCTGCCGGGCTGGACGGTCACCGTCGAGCCGGACCTTGCCGGCCTGCCGCGGGTGGCGAGAGTCGAACCGACCGGGATCGACCGGGAGTAGGGACCCGGACCGCGGCAGGCGAGAGGCGTCGCCAGCGTCGGAGGCGTCGGTCGGGCATCATCACGGTGTGCCCGCGATCAAGACACCAGACCCCATCCTGCCCATCGAGCTGGTCGCCCTCGACATCGATGGCACGCTCATCGGGAACGACATGATCATCGGACCCGACACGCGTCAAGCGATCCGGGCCGCCCGCGATCGGGGCGTGATCGTCAGCCTGATCACCGGGCGGATGGTCTCCAGCGCGGTTCGGTTCGCTCGCGAACTCGAGTTGACGGCCCCGGTCGTCGGCTACCAGGGCGCCCTGATCCGCGAGATGCCGGCTCCGGGTTCCGATCGGCCTGGCCGGCTCCTCGTCCACACGCCCCTGCGCGCCGAGGTCGCCCGGGATGTCGTGGTCTGGGCGCGAGCCCAGGGTCTCGATCCCCACGTCAATCATCTCGAGCGCTTCGTCGTCCGCACGGACGATCCGCGAGCCGACGAGTACGCGACGTTCATGGGCTCACGGCCACACCTTGCGGATGACCTGGTCAGCTCGATCCGCCACCCGGTGACCAAGGTCATGTGCGCCGGCGAACCACCGTTGCCGATCGAGGTCGCACCGCGCGCCCGCGTCCGATTCGCCGGCCTCGCCGACGTGACGGTCAGCCATTCGCACTTCATCGAATTCGTGGCGCCCGGCGTCTCGAAGGGGCGGGCCGTCCGCTGGCTCGCCCGCCGGCTCGGCGTCCCGCTCGGCGCGGTCATGGCCATCGGCGACCAATGGAATGACTTCGAGATGCTGGCCGAAGTCGGCCACGGCGCCGCGATGCCGAGTGCTCCGCTCGGAGTCCAGGCGGTCGCCCGCTACGTCGCGCCGCCCCTCGCGGAGGAAGGCGTCGCCCAGATGATCCGATCGCTGGTCCTGGCGAAGCCGGTCGTTGCCCTGCGAACCTCCCACCGGCTCGCAGCCGCTGCTCGGGACGCGCGGTCGGGAACGATCACCCACTCATGACCGCGCTCGTCGTCGCGGACGATGCTGCAGGACGGGACGCCGCCGTCGCCGTCCTTCGGGCCGGCGGCATCGTGGCCCTCCCGACCGACACCGTCTATGGGATCGCGGTCGCGCTGGATGCACCGGGGGGCATCGAGCGACTGTTCACAGCCAAGGATCGGCCGCCGGATCGGGGGATCACGTTGCTCCTCGGGTCGAGCGCGCAGGCCGGCGAGGTCGGGGAGATGGGCCCGGCGGCCAGCGCCCTCGCCGACGCGTGCTGGCCGGGCGGGCTGACCATCGTCGTGCCCCAGCGCACCGGGATCGACCTTCCCGCGGTGCTCACCGGCGGCGCGGCAACGGTCGGCCTGCGCGTGCCTGATCATCCGGCGCCGACCGCACTCGCCCGCGCGATCGGCCCGCTCCCGACCACATCGGCCAACCGGTCCGGGCTCCCCGAGGCGCGCGACGCGGCGGAGATCGTCACCCAGCTCGGTGATTCGGTCGATCTGGTGCTCGACGGTGGCGTGGCGCACGGTGGTCCGGCCTCGACCGTCGTCGATTGCACCGGCGGGAGTCCCAGGATCCTCCGCCTCGGAGCCGTCACCCGCGACACGATCGTCGAGGTGCTTGCCCGGGCCGGCGTCGCCCACGATCTCTGACCGGGACCTGTCGGCCGTCCGGTTCGTGGGAAGATAGCCCGACGCGCAGCGGCATCGTGAGGACCCGGCTGGCCGTGGTCGGTGGATGGGCGCGGGCTTGGAAGGAGCGGCGACACGATGACGATCTCGCCACGGTCGGGCCTCGCGCTCGAATCGATCGCGCAGGTCGACCCGGTCCTGTGGGAGGCCATGCTGGCCGAGCGCCGTCGCCAACACGACAAGATCGAGTTGATCGCCAGCGAGAACTACGTGTCGGCCGCGGTGATGGAGGCGCAGGGTTCCTGGCTGACCAACAAGTACGCCGAAGGGCTTCCCGGCAAGCGCTACTACGGCGGCTGCGAGTACGTGGACATCGCCGAGCGCCTCGCCCAGGAGCGCGCCCTGGCCCTGTACCCCGGATCCGAGCACGTCAACGTCCAGCCGCACTCCGGTGCCCAGGCCAACATGGCGGCGTACTTCAGCGTTCTCCAGCCGGGCGACCGGATCATGGGCATGAACCTCGCCCACGGCGGCCACCTGACCCACGGCATGGCGCTCAACTTCAGCGGCCGGTTGTACGAGGTCCATGCCTACGGCGTTCGACGCGACACGGAGCAGATCGACTACGACGCGATGGCCGCCCAGGCACGGGAGGTCCGCCCGAAGCTCATCGTCGGGGGCGCGTCGGCCTATCCGCGACTGTGGGATTTCGACCGGATGGCGGAGATCGCCGCGGACGTCGGGGCGCTCCTGTTCATCGACATGGCCCACGTCGCCGGGCTCGTTGCGGCCGACGTCCACCCGAGCCCGTTCCCGACGGCGGATCTGGTGACGACGACGACGCACAAGACGCTCCGTGGGCCACGCGGCGGGATGGTGTTCAGTCGGAGGACCCTGCGCGATGGTCTTGACCCCGCATCGTTCCCCGCGATCAAGAACGGTGGCGCCGAGGGCGCCTTCGCGGCATCGGTGGACCGGACCGTCTTCCCGGGCGTCCAGGGTGGGCCGTTGATGCATGTCATCGCCGGCAAGGCGGTCGCCTTCAAGCTGGCTGCCGGCGAGACGTTCCGGGCCGACCAGCGGCGGACGATCGAGAATGCCGCGGTGATGGCCGAGACGCTCTCCGGACTCGGCGCGCGAGTCGTTTCGGGCGGCACGGACAACCACCTCCTGCTCGTCGACGTGACGCCACTCGGGGTGACCGGGAAGGAAGCCGAGCACCTGCTCGACGAGATCGGCATCACGGTCAACAAGAACGCGATCCCGTTCGACACGCTGCCACCGAACACGGCATCCGGGATCCGGATCGGCACGCCAGCCACGACCTCTCGCGGTTTCGGGCCGGACGAGATGCGCGCTCGTGGGGCGGATCATGATCGACGCCATCCGGACCCGCGACGACGCCGCCAGGCACGCGCGACTGGCTGCCGAGGTCCGCGAGATCGTCGACCGCTTCCCGGTCCCGGGCCTGCCGCCGGCGTGAGGATCCGGCCTCGATGAACTTCGTCTCCCGGGTCGACGCCGTCCTCGGACCGATCATCGTCGTCTTCGTGGCGGCGGCGGCTCCTGGCCCTGGTCCTGACCCCGGTGGTCCGCCGGATGATGCTCCGGTACGAGATCCTCGACCGACCGGAGGCTCGTCGCGTCAATGTCATCCCGGTCCCCCGCGGTGGCGGGCTGGCGGTGTGCGCCGCGTTCCTGGTCGTGGCGAGTGGGTTCCTGATCGTCAACGATCGCGCGGAGATCATCGCGATCCCGTTCTCGTTGGACGCCTCGGAGGTCGTCGCGCTGCTGCTGGGCGGTGCGGTCGCCGCTGGTCTCGGCGCCATCGACGACCTGCTCGATCTCCGGGCTGGCGCGCAGCTGATCGGACAGGTCATCCTGGCCGTCGGGGCGGTCCTGCTCGGGATCACCATCGACTTCGTCGCCAACCCGATCGGACCCGGCACGATCCGGTTCGGTGGCGTGATCGCAGCCGGTCTGACCGTCTTCTGGATCGTCGGGATGATCAACAGCATCAACTGGATCGACGGTCTCGACGGGCTGTCGACCGGGATCGCGTTCATCGCGGCGGTGACCCTCGGGCTGATCAGTCTGACCACGCAGGTCGCGCAGCCGCTCATCGCGATCCTGTGCTTCGTCCTGGCCGGGTCGCTGCTCGGGTTCCTCCGCTGGAACTTCAACCCGGCGTCGATCTTCACCGGGACGAGTGGGGTCCAGTTCGTCGGGTTCACGCTCGCCGTCCTGGCCATCCTCGGCACGGCCAAGGTCGCCGTCGCTCTCCTCGTCCTCGGCGTCCCGATCATCGACACGTTCTGGATCATCGTCCGGCGGGTGTCACAGGGTCGATCGCCGTTCAGCCCCGATCGGTCCCACATCCACCATCGTCTGCTCGACCTCGGCCTGTCGCATCGACAGACGGTGCTCGTGATCTACGGGATCTGTCTCGGTCTGGCGGTGCTCTCCCTGCTCCTCTCCGGCGTGACCCAGCTCTACGCGTTCCTGGGGATCTTCGTCGCGTCCGGACTCGTCCTGTTCCTGCCCACCCGGGGCACATTCAACCGACCGGACGAACTCGAAGCGGAAGCCTACGAGCCGGATAGCGATCACGCCGGATAGGGAATTGTTCCTGTTGGCCGGTTGACCGGGTGGTGCTAGCATCGGGCGCAGATGGCGATCTCCGGGGTGGATGGCGATCATCGCTGCTGACACGCGTGCGGGGAACCCATGGCCCAGGATCTGATCGTCGTCATCGTCGTCGTCGTTGCCGTGCTCCTCATCGTCGCGATGGTCGTTGGCTTCGCCAAGGGGCTGATGAACCTTGGAGTGCCACTTCCGTCGTTGCGCGTCAGCCTGCCGGACCGGCTGACCGTGCGTCGGCGAGTCGCGCCAGCCGTGCCGGATCACGAACCGACGGCATCGGCTGCCGGGGCTCCGTCGGGACCGGATGCTGGGCGCCTCGAGGCCTCAGGCGAGCCGGGCATCGTGATCATCGGCGGCCAGCCGATCGCGTGGAGCGGGCACGCCGATGCCGAGACTGCCCCGCCCCCTGTCGTCTCCGCAGCCGGTCCTGCCGATCGACGATCCAGTGGTCGGCGCCGGATCAGCACCGCCCTCGCGACGACCGCTCGTTCGGAGAAGCGGATTCGCCGATCATCAGTATCGCCGCCATCGGCGTGGTTTCGCTCGCGATCTGGTCGAGCGTCGCATCGGGCAGGCCCCGCGGCGAGGTGCTCGCCGCGAGCGACGCGAGCCCGTCCCCGGAGGCGGCTCGTGCCGCTGATCGGCACCCCGCGTGACCCCGGCCGGCGCCGGTATCGGCGATGACCGCCCTGAGCGGGACGGCGGTGATCAACGGCCGGATCGCGGCGGACAGCGCGAGCCTGCAGACGACCCTGGAACGGAAAGGGGTCAGCTGCGAACGAACTGGCCAAGGCGCTCCGGGCGCTGGCCGCCGATGCCGCCTCCGGGATCGACCTGACCAGCCGGATGGCGCCGTGGACCGCGGCGGCGTCGGTCCAGGCCGGACTGACCGACTTCTACACGACGATGGCCACGACCGCCCGCGACGGGCTCCACGCTCCGCTCGCCGACCTGGCCGCCTATCGCGCCACGGCCAAGGCGATGCTCAAGGTGGTCGACCGGTCTCGACGACGGTCGATACCGCCTCCCGATCGCTGGCCACCAGCGTCGGTCTCGACCTGCCGTCGATCGCCGTCCCCTGATCCCTGGCCGATCGGCGGTGGTCGCATCGACCTGGACGCCTTCCTCGTGCTGCGCTAGGGCCGGGATCCTGCCTAGGTTGACCTGTCGAGCCAGTGGCAGCTGCTATACTGCCGCGGCCGTGTCAGGTTGCCCATGATCGAGCCCGGCCGAGGCTGGGGATACATCGTCCTCTTCTCGGAGATCGGCGTCTCACTCCTGGTCACGACACTGATCGGCGTGTTCGTCGGGTACTGGGTGGACAAGCAGCTTGGCACCCTTCCCATCTTCCTGATCGTCGGCTTTCTCGCTGGCGCAGGAGCTGGGACCCTGATGATCGCCAGGTTGATCAACCAGTTCCTGAAGTCGTTCGATCAGCCGGGCGGGTGAGGACCGGTCAGGGAAGATCCGAGCGCGGCACGAAGCCGCGCTCCTGTGTGTGGAGCGATCGTGTCGAGCGAGCAGGTCGAGACCCCGGACGCCACCGAGGCCGCAACCCCGCCACCCAGGTCGGGTCGCGGCCTGTCGTCGCGCTGGTTCCTGCTGATCGGCGGGATCATCGTCTTCAACATCGCCGCGTTCGTCCTGGTACCGCCATTCCCCAAGGGCGGCCAGCCCGGCGACGAGTGCGCCTTCCCGGTCTGCTACATCAACGGGACGTTGGAGTTCCCGGCGCCGCACGTCGTGTGGGCCCCTGAGGGATCCACGCCGCCGCCGGCGAGTGACTTGATCGTCTTCTACCCGAGCATCAGCTCCACGATCCTGACGATGTGGATCGTCATGGCCGTCGTCCTGATCGGCTCGATCCTGATGGTCCGCGGATCCAGGTTGATCCCCGGTCGCGCCCAGAACGTATTCGAGTGGTTCTACGAGTTCATGAGCGACTTCGGGATCGGCATCACCGGCCCGGCCGGTCGGCCATACGTCCCGCTGTTCATCGGCTTCTTCATCCTCATCCTGTTCTGCAACTGGAGCGGGCTCATCCCGCCGGTCGGCAAGATCGAGGAATTGCGCGCGCCGACGAGCGACGTGAACATCACCATCGGTCTCGCCCTGGTGAGCTTCGCCTACTTCGAGTTCGAGGGCTTCCGGCGGCTCGGGATCCGTGGCTACGCCGGCAAGTTCTTCCCGTTCTACGAGTTCCGGAACGGGGTCATCGCAGGCGGGATCGCGCTGTTCGTCGGCCTGGTGGAACTCATGCTCGAATTCGTCAAGCCGGTCACGCTCTCCATGCGACTCTTCGGCAACATCTACGGCGGTGAAGTCGCCCTCGGCGTCATCACGGCGCTGACGATCGCGGTCATCCCCGTCGGTCTCCTCGGCCTGGAACTCATGCTCAACGCCATCCAGGCGCTCATCTTCAGCATCCTGACGCTCATGTTCATCGTCCTGGCGATCGAAAGCCACGGTCACGAGGAGGGCGATCTCGCGGAAGAGGCGCTCGGTCATCCACACGGGTCGGAGCCGTCGACGCTCCAGCCCGCCAACTGACGCGTCGGGAACGACGCTACCCACCACGGTCCCAATGATCCCGAGCCGAAGGTTCGGGGAGTAGGAGGAAGACACAAGATGGATTACACAGGCGCCGGACTCGCAGCCCTTGGCGTGCTCGGGCCGGGCATCGGAATCGGCATCCTTGGCGGCATGGCGGCTGCGGCGATCGGCCGCAATCCCGATGCAGCCGGGCAGATCCGCGGCATCGCGATCATCCTCGCGGCGTTCGCAGAAGGCCTCGGCGTCCTCGCGATCGTCGTCGGTCTGCTCGCCATCTTCATCCAGCCGTAGTCCCGGTGGAAATCCTGGCCGTCGCCACAGGCGCAGGCCGTCAAGCCGCCGCGCTGGCCGCCGAGGGAGGCGGCGCGCTGTTCCAGATCAACCTGTTCTGGGTGATCGTCAGTGCGCTCAACTTCATCCTCTTCTTCGCGGTCATCTGGACGTTCGCGTTCAAACCCGTCTCGACCATGCTGTCCGACCGCCGGTCGCGCATCGAGGTGGGTCTGCAGGACGCGGAACAGGCCCGGCGCGACCGCGAAAGCGGCGAGTCCGAGCGCGTTGCAACGCTGGCCGAGGCACGCCGAGAAGCGAACGAGATCCTGAGCCGCGCCCAGAAGGTGGCCCAGGAGACGCGTGATGCCGATATCGCGGCGACCCGCGACGAGCTCGAACGCCTCCGAGTCCGTGCGGCCTCGGAGATCGAGGCCGAGAAGACCCGGGCCCTCGCCGAGGTCCGAGCCGAGGTGGCCGATCTCGCCCTGCTCGCGGCCGGCAAGGTCGTGGGCGAGACGATGTCGGATGATCGGCAACGCCGGATCGTCGAGGAATTCCTCACCACCGCCGGCGTGGGTCAGGCCGACGAATGATGGCGGGCGACTGATGGCCTCTCGCGACACCGCCGCGCGCCGCTATGCCGAGGCCGCCTTCGAGGTGGCCCAGCGTGACGATGCCGTCGAGACCTGGCGCGCGGAGCTTGACGCGGCGGGCGCCATCGCCTCCGACGAGCACCTCGGCCGGATGCTCGGCAACCCGGCGGTGCCACTCGAGACCCGGACGGAGATGGCCGATGCCACCTTCGGCAAGGTCGTCGGTCGACCCGTGCTCAACCTGATCGGGCTGATGCTTCGGCGCGGCCGGATCGAGCAGCTCCCGCGCGTCGCCGCAGAATTCCGTCGCCTTGATAACGCCCGTCTGGGCATCACGCTCGCCACCGCCACCAGCGCCGCTACGCTGAGCCCGGAAGAGGTCCAGGCTCTGACTGCGCGGATGGAGCAACTCACCGGCGGCAGCGTCGAACTCGATGTACAGGTCGATCCCAGCCTGCTGGGTGGCCTCGTCGTCCGGGTCGGCGACCGCTTGATCGACGGTAGCGTCCGAGGCCGCCTCGAGCGACTGCGGAACCAGCTCGTTTCGGGCGCCCTCTAGGAGATCTGATACCGATGGCCATTCGTTCTGACGAGATCACCAGCATCATCAAGTCCGCGATCGATTCGTTCGACTCCGGCGTGGAGACCCGCAGCGTCGGGACGGTCGTAGAAGTCGGCGACGGGATCGCCCAGATCTACGGGCTGTCCGGTGCGCTCGCGTCCGAGCTGCTCGAGTTCCCTGGTGGGCTGATGGGCATGGCCCTCAACCTCGAGGAGGAGACGGTCGGTGCGGTCATCCTCGGGAACGCCACCGGGGTCAAGGAAGGCGACACGGTCAAGACCACCGGCCGCGTGGTGGAGGTCCCGGTCGGGGCCGCGCTGCTCGGCCGGGTCGTGGATCCGCTCGGTCGCCCGCTGGACGATAAGGGCCCGATCGCCGCGACGGCGACCCGCCCGGTCGAACGGATCGCCCCCGGCGTGATCGTCCGCAAGTCGGTCGATACCCCGGTCCAGACCGGCATCAAGGCGATCGACGCCCTGATCCCGATCGGCCGCGGCCAGCGCGAGCTGATCATCGGCGACCGGCAGACCGGCAAGACCGCGATCTGCCTCGACACGATCATCAACCAGAAGGGCAAGGGCCTGGTCTGCGTCTATGTCGCCATCGGCCAGAAGCTGTCGACCGTGGCCAACACGGTTGCCATCCTCGAGCAGTACGGCGCCATGGAGTACACGATCGTGGTCGTGGCCGGTGCCGAGGATCCGGCGCCGCTCCAGTACCTCGCCCCGTACGCGGGCGTGGCCATGGCCGAAGAGGTCATGGAGAACGGCGTCGAGGTTCCGGGCCAGGGCCTGGTCAACGACGCGCTGTGCGTCTACGACGACCTGAGCAAGCACGCCTGGGCGTACCGCGAGATGGCCCTCCTGCTGCGCCGGCCGCCTGGCCGCGAGGCGTACCCGGGCGACGTCTTCTACCTCCACAGCCGCCTGCTCGAACGCGCCGCGCGGATGAACGACGAGAACGGCGGCGGCTCGATCACGGCGCTGCCCATCGTCGAGACGCAGGCGGGTGACGTGTCGGCCTACATCCCGACCAACATCATCTCGATCACTGACGGCCAGATCTTCCTCGAGACCGACCTGTTCAATGCCGGCCAGCGGCCCGCCCTGAACATCGGCATCTCCGTGTCGCGGGTCGGCTCGGCTGCCCAGACCAAGGCGATGAAGAAGGTCGCGGCCCCACTCAAGCTCGATCTCGCCCAGTACCGCTCCCTGGCGGCGTTCGCCCAGTTCGCGTCCGATCTGGACAAGGCGACGCGCGACCAGCTGACCCGCGGCGAGAAGCTGTCGGAGATCGTCAAGCAGCCGCAGTATCAGCCGCTCGGCGTGGAGAAGCAGGTCGCCATCCTGTACGTCGCGACGACCGGCAAACTCGACGACGTGCCGACGCCGCAGGTCCGCGAGTTCGAGAGCCAGTTCTACCGCTTCCTCGAGACCGAGCGGCCGGACATCCTGACGGAGCTGGCCGACAAGAAGGCCCTTTCGGACGAACTCGCGACGTCACTCGACGAGGCGGTCGACGCCTTCCGCACGAGCTTCCTGGCCTGACATGCAACCGAGAATCAGCCGCTCCGGCGGTCCCGCGCAAGGCGAAGCCGAGCACGTGAGCGTGCGCATCCTCGGGATGCGTGAGCGACCGCGCGGAGGCGACAAGGCGGGCCTGGGACAGCCGCAGCGACCGCCGGAGATCTAGGCATGGCCTCTCAGAGGGATATCCGGCGGCGGATCGGGTCGGTCAAGAACATCAAGCAGATCACCCGGGCGATGCAGTTCGTGGCAGCATCCAAGCTCAAGCGAGCCCAGGACGCCACGCTTGCCGCCCGTCCGTACAGTGAGAAGCTCGATGAGGTCCTGGCCGATCTGGCGGCCGTCCTCGGCGGCGAGGACCATCCCCTCCTGGCCGATCCGGGCGAAGGCAAGCGGCTGATCGTCCTGATCACCACGGACCGTCCGCTGTCCGGCCCGCTCAATACGAACATCGTTCGCTACGTCGCCCGGGACATCATCGACAACCCGGGCGACGTCGCGGTCATCACCGTCGGGCGAAAGGGCCGCGACGCGATGCGCCGGACCGGCGTCCCGCTCGAGGCCCACTTCGCGACCTTCGGGGACCGACCCACGTTCGCCGATGTCCTGCCGCTCGCCCGGCTGGTCACGGACGATTTCCTGGCCGGAACGTATGCTCGGGTGGACATCGTCTACAGCCTGTGGGTCTCGACCCTCGTCCAGCGTCCGACGACACTGACGATCCTGCCGATCCAGCCGGCTTCGGACACCGAGGCGGGCATCCCCGGCAACCAGTTCATCTTCGAGCCCAGCGCCTCGGTGGTGCTGGAGCAATTGCTCCCGCGCTATGTCGCGACCCGTCTGTTCCAGACGGTTCTCGAGGCAAAGGCGAGCGAGGAGTCCAGCCGGATGGTCGCGATGAAGAACGCGACCGAGAACGCCGAAGAACTCATCGAGGACCTGACCCTCTCGTACAACAAGGTCCGCCAGGCCAACATCACCCGCGAGATGATCGAGATCGCGTCCGGCGCGAACGCTCGCTGACGCTCGAAGGACGCAGGAGGCACCCACCGACATGGCGACTGCCGCACCGGCCGCGAAGGGCCGAGTCATCCAGATCACCGGTCCCGTCGTGGACATCGAGTTCCCGGCGGGCCATCTGCCCGGCATCTACAACGCCGTGGAGATCGAACGCGAGGGGATGGAGCCCCTGACCTGCGAGGTCCAGCAGCACCTTGGCAACAACTGGGTCCGCGCGGTCGCGATGACCACGACCGACGGACTCGCCCGCGGCGTGGCGGTCGTCGATACCGGGGCGGCCATCACCGTGCCCGTCGGCGAGTCGACCCTCGGGCGGGTCTTCGACGTCCTGGGCAACGCGATCGACGGCAAAGGCCCGGTCACCGCCGACGTCCACCTGCCGATCCATCGCGATCCACCCGCGTTCGACCAGCAGTCCACGGAGATCGAGGTCTTCGAGACCGGACTGAAGGTCATCGACCTGATCTGCCCATTCAAGAAGGGCGGCAAGATCGGCATCTTCGGCGGTGCCGGCGTCGGCAAGACGGTCATCATCCAGGAGCTGATCCGGAACGTCGCCCAGGAGCACGCCGGCGTGTCCGTGTTCGCCGGCGTCGGTGAGCGCAGCCGCGAGGGCAATGACCTCATCGCGGAGATGACCGAGTCGGGCGTCATCGCCAAGACGGCGTTCGTGTTCGGGCAGATGAACGAGCCGCCCGGCGCCCGTCAGCGAGTCGGCCTGACCGCGCTGACCATGGCCGAGTACTTCCGCGACCAGGAGCACCGCGACGTCCTCCTGTTCATCGACAACATCTTCCGCTTCACCCAGGCGGGTTCGGAAGTGTCCGCGCTTCTCGGCCGGATGCCGTCCGCGGTCGGCTACCAGCCCAACCTGGCGACCGAGATGGCCGGACTCCAGGAGCGGATCACCTCGACCCGCGATGGCTCGATCACATCGCTCCAGGCCGTCTTCGTCCCGGCCGACGACTACACCGACCCGGCCCCCGCGACGACGTTCGCCCACCTCGACTCGACGATCCGGCTCGAGCGGAGCATCGCCGAACTGGGCATCTATCCGGCGGTCGATCCGCTGACGTCCACCTCGCGCGTCCTCGACCCGAACGTGGTCGGCCAGGAGCACTACGACGTCGCTCGCGAGACGCAGCGCGTCCTGCAGCGATACCGCGACCTCCAGGACATCATCGCCATCCTCGGCATCGACGAGCTGTCCGAGGAGGACAAGTCCACGGTCGCCCGGGCCCGCCGCCTCCAGCGGTTCATGAGCCAGCCGTTCTTCGTCGCCGAGGTCTTCACCGGCCGCCCCGGCAAGTACGTCAACATCAAGGACACCGTCGCCTCCTTCAAGGAGATCCTGGAGGGCAGCACGGACACCCTCCCGGAGCAGGCCTTCTTCCTGGCCGGCACCCTCGATGACGTCCGAGAGAACGCGGCGAAACTGGCGTCGTGATGGAGGACCGCCGCCGGCCAGCCACCGATCCGCAGCCCCTACGGCGCGGCGCCTCACGGGGCTGCGCCTCGGCGCCTGGCCGGCGGCGGACACGCCCCCAACCTCACCGGAAGCAACGATGTGACAGCAAGCTCCCGCAGCGGCGGGCAGCCGCCGGGAGGCGCGCCCGCGAGGCGCAGCGCCGTAGGGCGCACCGCACGGTGGTCACCGGCCCCTGCGTCGAGGATGCCCTGATGCCACTCTTGCTGGAGATCGTGACCCCTGAGCGTCTCGCCTATTCGGATTCGGTGGACAGCGTCCAACTGCCCGGCGTCGAAGGCGAACTCGGGGTGCTGCCGCATCACGCCCCGCTCGTGTCCATGCTCGGGGTCGGCGAGCTGCGCATCCGGAAGGACGGCCTCGAGGAATCGTTCGCGATCGTCGGCGGCTTCCTCCAGGTCCGGCCGGACCGGGTGGTGGTGATGGCCGAGACGGCCGATATGGCCAGCGAGATCGACCTCGAGAAAGCCCAGGAAGCCAGGCGTGAAGCGGAGCGCGCCCTGGAGGGCGCGGCGCAGACCGATGCGGTCGACCTGGCCGCAGCGCGGGCATCCCTTCAGCAGGCCCTCCTCCGGATCCGCGTCGCCGAGCGTCGCCACCGCGAGGGTCCGCGGCGACACGGGTAGCGGCAGCGTGACAGCCGCCCGACCGTTCCAGTGGGAATATCACCCGGAGCCGGTGACGCGTGAGGTCTTCAGGATCGAGGGCGGGCGTCGGTTGACCGGCACGGTCGCGATCAGCGGTGCCAAGAATGCGGCGCTCAAGCTGATGGCCGCGGCCACCCTCACCGGCGAGCGCTGCCGGTTGACCAACGTCCCCGAGATCGATGACGTGCGGGTCATGACCGACACGCTGCGCGATCTTGGCGTCGTGGTCGAGCACCCGGCCGACAACGTCTACGAGATCGCCTCCGGCGACGTCGAGTGGCTGTTCGTGCCGCTCGAGGCGGCCGCCCGGATGCGCGCGAGCTTCATCCTGCTCGGCCCGCTCCTGGCCCGGTTCGGTCGGGTCATCATCAGCAACCCGGGTGGCGACCGGATCGGCCGCCGTCCGGTCGATCTCCACGTCGAGGCGATGCGAGCGCTCGGTGCATCGATCGATTACCGCAACGGCTACTACTTCGCGACGTCGCCGGGCCGGTTCGCGGCGGTGAGGTCACCTTCCCGTTCGTGTCGGTCATGGGGACGGAGAACGCGATGCTCGCAGCGACCCTCGCCGACGGCCACACCGTCATCCGGCCGGCGGCCCAGGAGCCGGAGGTCGACGACCTCATCGAGTTCCTGCAGAAGATGGGCGCGGCGATCGAGCGGACCGCCCCGGACACGATCGAGATCGACGGCCGCAAGCGCCTGCGCGGCGCCGAGCACCGGGTCATCCCCGATCGGATCGAGGCCGGCACGTTCGCCATCGCTGCGGCCGTGACGGGTGGCCACGTGACCCTGGAGGGCGCGCCGTGCGACGACCTGGCCACGTTCGTGGAGATCCTGATCAAGGTCGGCGTCGACGTGACCTGTGGCCGCGACACGATCGAAGTCGATGGGCCGCGCTCCATGCCGGCTGGCTATACCGCCTGTGACATCGAGACGGCGCCGTATCCGGGCCTTGCCACCGATCTCCAGCCACCGACCGCGGTGCTCCTGACCCAGGCGAAGGGCACGTCGCATGTCCACGAGGCGATCTTCGAGGATCGACTCGAGTGGATGAGCGAGATCCGGCGGATGGGCGCGAAGATCGAGCAGGTGGACACGCATCACGCGACCATCACCGGCCCGGCCGACCTCGTCGGCGCGGAGGTCGAGATCGGCGATCTGCGGGCAGGCGCCTCCCTGATGCTCGCTGCCCTGGCCGCCCGGGGCACGACCACCATCCACGGTGCGCACCACGTTCACCGGGGCTATGAGAACATCGAGCGCAAGTTCCTCGACATCGGAGCCAGCATCTCGCGCAGCGCGGAAGGGACAGCAGACGACCCCTCATGAAGATCGGTATCGACCTCGGGACCGCCAACGTCCTCGTGTACGTCAAGGGCAAGGGCATCGTCATCACGGAACCCAGCGTGGTCGCCGTCTCCGATGACAACCGGATCGTCGCGGTCGGCGACGAGGCCCGGGAGATGATCGGCCGCACACCTGGCAACATCCACGCCATCCGCCCGATGAAGGACGGGGTCATCGCCGACTACGTGATCACGGAAGCGATGCTCAGCCATTTCATCGGCAAGGTCCGTCGCGGCCCGATCGGGTTCGGCAAGCCGGAGGTGATGATCTCCGTCCCGGCCGGCGTGACCAGCGTCGAGAAGCGCGCCGTCCGTGACGCCGCGCTCAAGGCCGGGGCCAAGGAGGCGTACCTCATCGAGGAGCCGCTGGCTGCCGCCATCGGCGCCAACGTGCCGATCAGCGGGCCGTCCGGGAACATGATCATCGATATCGGAGGTGGGACCAGCGAGATCGCGGTCATCGCCCTCGGCGGGATCGTCGTGTCGCACAGCCTTCGGGTCGGTGGCAATCGATTCGATGACGCGATCGCCACGTACATCCGCAAGAAGTACAACCTGATGGTCGGCGAGCGGACCGCGGAAGAGGTCAAGATGGAGATCGGGACCGCCCTGCCGCTCGAGCGGGAGCTCACGATGGAGGTCCGCGGCCGCGATCTCATCGCCGGGTTGCCGCGGACGATCCCGATCACCAGCAGCGAGGTCATGGAGGCGATCGAGGCCCCGCTCCAGCAGCTGGTCACGGCCGTCCGGGCGGTCCTCGAGCAGACGCCGCCGGAGCTGTCCTCGGACATCATCGACAAGGGGATGGTCATGTCGGGCGGCGGGGCCCTCCTGCGCAACATCGACAAGCTGCTCACCCAGGTGACCGGCGTCCCATGCCACGTTGCCGAGAACCCGCTCAGCTGCGTGGCCCTCGGGACCGGTCTCGCCCTGGAGCACTTCGACTTCTTCAAGAAGTCCCTGGTCCAGACGATCTGATGGTCGTAACCGGTGGCGGTCCGACCGACGGACTCCTGGATGCCTACGGCGCTGCGCCTCACGGCATCCATCCGCCCGCCGGCCGGCTCGCCACCCACACCCGAGATCGGATGCCGCTGTCGTGTTCCGACGGCAGCAGCGCCGAGCAGACGGGCACCGCAAGGCGCAGCGCCGCAGGTGCCCGGGCGCTCGACGGTGCAGCCGGCGAACGACCCACGTGACCCGAGCCTTCATCGACCTGCACTGTCACAGTCGGGGGAGCTTCGATTGCCTGGCGGCGCCGGGTGACATCGTCAAGGCGGCCAGTGCCCGCGGGCTGACTCACCTTGCGATCACGGATCACGATCGGATCGACGTCGCGCTCGAGGCGCGGGACCTGGCACCGGCCGGGCTGGCGGTGATCATCGGCGAGGAGGTCAAGACCAGCGACGGGGACCTCATCTGCGTCTTCCTGGAACGGGCGATCCCGCCAGGTCTGTCCGCGATGGACACGATCGCGGCCGCCCGCGAGCAGGGTGGTCTGGTCGGCATCCCTCACCCATTCGACCGGATGCGCGGATCGCTCCTGCGCGATGCCGCGATGGCCAGCCTGGCGCCGCACGTGGACTGGATCGAGACCCACAACGCCCGGGTCGTCGGTCACGGCAATGAGGACGCGGCGACGTTCGCGCTGGAGCAGGGACGCCCGGGCATCTCGGTCTCGGACGCCCATTCGGTCATGGAGGTTGGCGTCGCGTATACGGTGCTCGATGGGGATCCGTCCACGCCCGCCGGTCTGCTTGCGGCGCTGGAGACGGCAGAGATCGTGCCCGGCCGGGCGACCTACTTCGTCAGGCTCTGGACGCCGTTGGCCAAAGGGATCAACCGGTTGCGGGGCAACGAGCGGGTCCGGCCATGAATGGTCCGGACGAACAGGACCATCGTCCGATGGCCGATGGGATGGGCGGTCCGCTAGGGTCTGAGCCGATGGACGCCGCCCTCCCGCTCCACGAGCCAGATAGCCTGATCGACGCGCTCGAGAACGAGCCGACCGAGGAGGTCGCGCCGCTGTCGCTTGCCAGCCGGCTCCGTCAGCCTCGGACGATCCTGTCGATCGTCGTCCCGCTCGCCATCATCGCCTTCTTCCTGTATCTCAACCGCGATCGACTGTCGGCGGTCCCGGACCTCATCCTCCAGGCCAACCCGGCGCTGGTCCTGCTCGCGTTCGTCGTGTTCTATCTCGGCTTCCCGTTGCGCGGCTACCGCTGGAAGCGGCTTCTCGACGCGTCTGGGTTCGAGGTCCCATTGCGGGGATCCACGGAGATCCTGTACATCTCGTGGTTCGTCAATTGCGTCGTCCCGGCCAAGCTCGGCGACGTCTACCGGGCGTACCTGCTCAAGATGAACAGTGTCGCCTCCTTGAGCCGGACCTTCGGGACGGTCTTCATCGAGCGGATCCTCGACATCTTCGCGATCGCCATCCTCGGTCTCGCGGCAGGCTTCTGGAGCTTCCGCAGCGGGATGCCCGAGGCGATCAGGCTCATCTTCATCGTCGGCATCGTGGTCGTCGTCGTGGCAGCCATCGGGTTGTTCACGATGCGTAACTTCGGGCTGCGGATCATCGAGCGACTTCCGCTCCCGCCCCGGATCCTGGAGCTGTACGAGCGGTTCGAGCAGGGCGTCTTCGGCGGCGTCGGCCTCCGGCACCTGCCGGCACTCGCGACCGTCACCGTCCTGATCTGGATGACCGAGGCGCTGCGGCTGTACATCGTCGTCCTGGCGCTCGGGTTCCCGGATGTCGAGCTCGGGTTGTCCGGCGCCGTCTTCGTCGCGTTGATCGGTTCGCTCCTGACGGCGATCCCCCTCAGCCCGGCCGGTCTTGGGTTCGCCCAGGCAGGGGTCATCGGCGTCCTGACGGTCGCCTATGGCGTGCCGTTGCCGGAGGCGACCGCGATCACGATCCTCGACTGGGTGATCAGCGTGCTCTCGATCATCGTGTTCGGCGCGATCGTCTATGTCGTCTCGCCGATGCCGCGCGGGATGGGCCGGATCGGCCGACCGCCGACCGCTTCGTCTGCGCCGACGGCGGTCTGACCCTTCCAGGCTGGCCGGCCGGCCAGTCGGCTCGGATCCGGCCGGTCACCGATGGTCCGGGACCGGACTGACGCGGACCGCACCGCACCGACCCGCGAGGGCCCCAGCTTCGTGCGACCGACCGGTACCAACGGGTGATATAGACCGCGCCGTCGGCGTTCGATAGTGGGCTTAGTGAACAGCCCATCCGAATGGTCGGATCACAGCGGAGCCCAATCCAACCCATGACCACGCAGAACGGCCGAGCGTTCAACGAATGGCTGCGAGCCCAGCTCAAGGCCAAGAAGATGTCGCAGCGGCAGCTTGCCCAGCAGTCCGGCGTCGACCACTCGACGATCTCGCGGTTGATCCGTGGCGATCGGATGCCCTCGCTCGGCACCGCGACCAAGCTGGCCCGCGGATTGCGCGAGCTTCGAGACGATGCGGATACGCCGCAATACCTTGGTCTCGTGGCCGCCGGCAATACCAACCCGACTGCCCGCGTCGAGTACGCCCTGCGTGCCGACGAGCTGCTGAGCGAACCGCAGGTCCGCCAGATCATGGAGTACTACCTCGCGGTGCGGATGCGCCGCTATGCCAGGAACTTCCCATCGGCCGATACGACCGGGACCGAACGGTCGCCGGATCGAACGCTCGGACGATCATCCGCTGCCAGGCCCGGCACGCCGGTCGGGGTGGGTGCCGGTGCCACCGTCAGCATGGTGCGCGCCGTCTCCCGCTCGGCCGAACGAGGACCGGGCCGCTACTGAGAATCCATCTGGCTTGACTCGGTCTGTCCTCCACGGACTGGGTCTTCGGGGCAGCGAACGCCGGTGTCTGGGGCGCCGGCGTTCGCGATTCCAGTGGGGCTCGCCAGCGCTCCCGCCTGGCCCGCGCCCGGCCAGGCCCAGAGGCACCGCACGCGACTCGGCTGGGGCGCCCGCTCGCTACAGGCTCGGCCCGTAGACCGAGATGAAGCGTCCCGGGGCGGCCTCGAACCGGAGGAGGGGCTCCCCGAACCGGCTGGGCGGTGCGACTCGGGTTTCGGCCTCGCCGCCGCAGGGCGCGCCGATCGTCCCCACGAACAGCGAGTCGCAGATGATCACGAGCGAATCGGCGGTCGCGTCGATCGTTCCGGTGCCGGCATCCACCCGGACCACGGCACCCGCACGGATGAGCGGGTAGCCGTACGCCTCGGTCGACTTGAAGTCGGGGAGGGAACGGAGGGTGAACGCGTCGGTATCGGTCGCGGCGATGATCCGGTCGGCCGCCTCGGCCGCCGCCGGGAACCCACCGTCCGGGTTGACCGCCGGTGGTTGCTGCGGCAGGTTCCAGGCGAGCACGCCGGCCACCGCGACGACGACGAATCCGCGCCGGATGGTGCGATCCGGGGATCCGCCGGGGAGGGCCGCCGCTCGGCCGCGCCAGACGGCCACCGCTCCGATCCCGACCAGGGTGAAGACCATCGGGTCGGCGAAGGCGTGGTAGTGATCGTTCGGGAGTCCGGGAACCACCGTGGCGAGGCTGGGCGACAGGAAGGTCAGCAGGAGCGCCGTCCAGACGAGGCCGAGTCCCAGCCACCGGGCGGCGGTTCGCTCCGACCGGATCCCGAAGAGACCGCTCCACATCGACAGACCGATGACGCCGGCGGCGGCGGCCAGCGCCGCGAGCGGGCCATCGGTGATGAGCCCGGTCAACGGCCACGACAGGACCCGCGCGCCGATGACGATGAACCGCACGAGCGGTCCGGTCGCCGTGGGATCGCCGCCCGACCGGATGTAGTCCAGCGCCGCGGTGAGTTCGGAGAAGTCGTAAGTCAGCTCATGGACGACCAGTGGCGCGAAGCTCAGGATGACGATCGCGAGCCCAGCCAGACCGAACCGCCAGAGCTCGGCCCCGGTCGGCCCCGTCGGGCCGCCGCCGGAGGTCGGCCACGAACAGGGCCGCGACGATCGGGAGCAGGGTCACGCCCAGCACGTGGCATTGCATCGTGATCGCCGTGCCGATGCCGGCCACGAGCCACCAGCGGGGGCGCGCGGCCGTCCATGCCCGCCAGGCACCCGCCAGCGCGATCGCGCTCGACAGGGCGATGAGGTTCGGGTTCCAGATGAACGTCGATTCGTCGACCGCCGAGATCGACACCGCCATCGTCAGCCCGGCGATCAGGCCGGCCGCGTTCGCCGGCGATCGACCGTGCCAGCCACCAGGTCACGAGGACGGCCGCGATCCCGGCCAGGGCGATCAGGGTGACGACGGCGAGCGGGGAGTCGCCACCGGTCAGGAACGCGGCCGGTGACAGGAGGTAGTAGTACCAGGCGCCATGGTGGACATCGCCGATCGACGTGGGCGGTCCGAGCAGCGGCACGACCCCATCGGTGACCATGGACCGCAGGACGAGCATGTCGTGACCCTGGTCGGAATCCCAGGTCCCGCGGGTTGCCAGGTTCGGGAGGCGGAGCAGCGCGGCAAGGATGACCAGGAGCAGCGGCACGGCCGTCGCGCCGGCACCGGCCGTTTGGGACAGGCCGTCCAGGCGGGCCGCGACACGCCCGCGGGGCTCGCCCGTCATGCGTCCTCCCGCGGGCCGGCCCGCGATCGGTCGCTGCGCAGCGCGAACGCCTCCGGCGGGAGATCGCTCGAGTGGTCGCCCGGCCGCGATGTCGTAGGCCCGGGCGACGTTGATCGCGTCGTAGCCATCGTCCATGCCCGGCGTCTCCAGGTAGTAGGTGACGTGCGCGAGGGCCGGATGACGGAGCAGGTGACCCAGCCCGGCCGCCCCGATCCGCCCGGCACCGAGGTGCTCGTGGCGGTCGAGGTGCGAGCCGCGCTCCGACTTCGAGTCGTTGAGGTGGATCATGACCAGCCGGTCGATCCCGATGCGCGCATCGAAGTCGTCGAGGAAGGCGTCGATCGCGTCCGGATCCGAGACGTCGATGCCGGCCGCCCAGGCATGGGCCGTGTCAAGGCAGAAGCCGAGCCGGTCGGTCGGGACGCCAAGGTCGGTGGCGGCGTGCAGGATGCCGGCCAGCTCCGTCACGTCGAGGCCGAGTCCGAACCCGCTGCCGGACGAGTTCTCGAGGACCACCCGGGCAGCATCGGGGCCGCCGTCGACCTCGGCCAGCACGCGGGCCAGGCCGGTGGCCAGCCGCTGCGTGCCGGCGGCCACCCCGGTGCCGCGGTGCGACCCGATGTGGACGTTGACGAGCCTGGCGCAGAACCCCGGTGCCGCTCGGAGATCGGCCGCCAGGACCTCGATCGACTTGTCGAACAGGACGTCATCCGGCCCGGCCAGGTTGACGAGATACGCGGCGTGGATGGCGACCGGTCGGATATCCAGTGCATCCAGCCGCGCCCGGAAGGCGGGCTGTTCCCTTGGTGGAGCGGCGCGTCGTCGCCAGGCGGTCGGGTTGTCGGCGAAGATCTGGATCGCACCCGCCCCGATCGCCGCGGCCCGGTCGACGGCCTTGACCATCCCGCCGCCGAGCGGGAGGTGCGCGCCGAGGCGTCGTCCGTCGGGAAGCATCCGCGGCATCGTACGACGCGCGGGGCGCCGGGCCCCGGCCGCAGGTCCTGCGACTAGCGACGCCCCTTCGTGTAGTCGCCACCGATCATCGGCTCGATGACCCCATAGTCGCCGTCCTCGCGCCGGTAGAGGACCGCGATCCGTTCGGTCTCCGCGCTGACGTAGACGAAGAAGGTGTGACCCAGTTCCTCCATCCGCGAGACCGCATCCTCCTCGAACATCGGCTCGATCCCGAACCGCTTGACCTTGACGATGCGCGGCTCGCGTGCCGGCCCGTCGCTGCCATCGGCCAGCCGGCGGAGGATCTCCTTCTCTTCCTCCGGGCGCGCGCGCAGCCGCGGCTTCTCCTTGTGGTCGACAGCCTGGCGCTCGACCTTGTCCACGACGCCATCGAGCGCAGCCTGGTACGAGGCGCCGGTCGCTCGACTGCGGAGCGGCTTGCCCTGGATGACGAGGGTCAATTCGGCGAAGTGGGAGTCGTCGGCGCTGCGGTGATGCTCGTTCCAGAGCTCGAAGGTGGCATCGGTCTCGTCGTCCAGCAGCCGATCCAACCGCTTTGCCTTGCGCTCCGCGTAGTCGCGAACGCGATCGGGGATCTCGGCGTTCTTGCCCTTGACGATCGTCCGCACCCGGCCCTCCTGCGTGTGTATCGAGTATACCTCCGGACCCCTCGACGGCCGGTCATCGCTCGCGGGCGACGGCGATCGCAGAGACGGCGGAGGCACCGGACTGGAGCAGGGCGAACCCGCACGCCGCGAGAGTCGAACCGGTCGTCACGACGTCGTCGATCAGGAGGATCCAGCGGCCCCGGATGGCCTCGCCCGCGCCGTCGCGCACCTGGAAGGCGCCGGCCACGTTGGTGGCGCGCTCATCCCGCCCGAGCTCGAACTGGGCGATCGTCGCGCGACCCCGCTGCAGCGCACGAGCCAGTGGGAGCCCGAGGTCGGCGGCCGCGACGTCGGCGACCAGGGCCGCCTGGTCGTACCCACGGCGCCGCTCACGATCGATATGGATCGGGACCGGCACGACGAGGTCCGCGCCGATGCCGACGCGTGCCCAGCGCCGGGCGACGGCAGCGCCCAGTGGACCGGCGAGCCGGCGTTCCCCGGCGTACTTCAGGTCGTGGAGGGCGGCTCGCACCGGGCCGACGAACGGCGCGCAGTATTCGAGCTGGAGCAGCGGCATCGGGATGTCAGCCGGCAGTCCGATCGGCGTCCCGCCCGGGAGGTCGAGCCGGGCATCCAGGGCTGGCCGGCAGGAGGCGCACAGCGGTTCGCCTTCGAGTCCGCAGCCGGCGCAGGTCGCCGGGAAGGCAAGGTCCAGGCCGAGCGTCGCCAGTCGTCGGAGTGTCGACATCGGCGCCCACGATGACGGCTCGCGCTGCATTGCGACGTATTCACGATTCCGCCCGTTGGGCGCCGGCGCGCAACGGACACTCCACGCACGGACCGTGCCACGAGAGGCACGGTTCTGTGCCACACGTGGCAGATCTTTCATCGGGGGACCGCTATGGCCGATGTATCGAGAGCGGGCGCCGTCGAGGCTGCCGCGCTGAGCACGGAATGCCGGTCAAAGCGCTCGTCCGTGCCAATTCGGGCCCAAGTCGAGCGAGAAGCTGTCTTTGCGGTCCATGGGTGAAATTCCTGCCAGGTTGTTCCTGCCCAGCGGGAGGGATAGCGTCCAGAGCTGCGGAGCCCGCCGTAGCTGCGGAGCCCGCCGTGGCCGCGGAGCCCGCCGTGGCCGCCGCGGAGCCCGAGCTCGCGAGCAGACGGCCGCGGTCAGTGCAGCCGATGCGGCATGTCGTCGATGGAGCCCTCGTCGCGGATCGTCCGGCGACGATGCCAGGGAACGACGCCATCGAGTTCGATCTCGAGGGAGAAGCTGAGGAACGTTCGGACGAGGACGATCAAGCCGAGAGTGGCCGCGCTCTCGAGCGTCAAGTCGATCGTCACGGTCTGGACGATGTCCGCGATGATCAGGATCTCCAGGCCGAGCAGGATCGCCTGTCCGACGTGCAGTCGGACGCGCTGGTAGACGCCGGCCCGTTCGCCGCGCGCCCAGGTCGCGGCTCCGATCCAGAGTGCCCGGATGGATCCGACCGCGAGGATGACGATCCCGGCGGTCTCGAAGGCTCGGACGACGAATTCCATGGCGTCATCGAATGTCAGGTGCACGGATCCTCCCTGCTGTGTCGCAGCATGCCATGCGGACACCCGTTGATGCTTGATCTGGAGGCGTTTTCCGAGGCCCCGGCCCGTATGCGTGTAGACGGCATCAGGAGGGAGGCATCAGCGCTCGGAAGGCGGCATCAGGATGGAGGCATCAGAGGCCCCGGCCCATATGCGTGTAGACGGCATCAGGATGGGGGCATCAGAGCCGGACGGCCGGCATCGTATGCGTGTAGGCGGCATCAGAGCCCGTCGCGGCATCAGAGCCCGTCGCGGCATCAGGATGGCGGCATCAGGGCCGGGTCGCGGCATCCGCGACGGCCGCGTCGAGCTACCCGACGGTGATGCGGTCGCCGACGCTCGTGCCGGTGCGCTCGATCGTGCCGACGGGCAGCTCCAGGACACCGTTCGCGCCACGGACGAGCGGCACGATGCCGGTCCACGCCCGAAGCCCGGGGTGGACGGACAGGACCGGCCGTGGTCCCGCGGGATCGCCGTCCTCGGGACGGCCGACGAACACGGCATCGATCGCGAACCGCATGAACATCATGTGGATCCCGTTCGACGCCGGCAGCCACATGCCATGGCCCGGCGCCAGGCTGTCGCGACCCATGAGGCCCATGAACTTGGCCCACAGGCCGTCCGCGACCTCGAGCCGATCGCTCAGTTCGGTGCCGCGGGTGACGTTGCGTGCCCGCACGGAACGGCCGTTCGGGGGGAGGCCGCCCGCGCCGGAGCGTCCGTCGTCGTCGTTGCCGGCCTCCGGCGCGTCCATGATCCGGTGTGACCCGTGGGTCAGACGGCCAGGTTCTGGACGATGAGGATGATCGCCGGGCCGAGGATGACGATGAACAACGACGGGAAGATGCAGCCGACGAGCGGGAACAGCATCTTGATCGGGGCCTTGGCGGCCTGTTCCTCTGCGCGCTGGCGGCGCTCGATCCGGAGCTGCTCGGACTGGACCTGGAGGACCTTGGAGATCGACACGCCGAGCTGCTCGGCCTGGATGATCGCGCCGATGAAGTTGGTCAGCGGCGGGACTTCGGTCCGGGCGACGATGTCGCGCAGGGCATCGCGTCGGGCCTTGCCGACTCGGAGTTCTGCCATTGCTCGCCGGAACTCGTCCGACAGCGGGCCGTCGAGCTTTTCGACGACCTTGCCCAGCGCCGCGTCGAAGCCGAGACCGGCCCGCACGGAGATGGTCAGCAGGTCGAGGGCGTCCGGGATCATCAGCAGGATCGCCTTCTGGCGCTTCTTGACCTTCCCCCCCAGCCAGAATTCGGGGTAGGTGTAGCCGAAGAAGCCGCCGACGGCGGTCATCACCAGTCCGATGAGGAACGGGAAGCCCAGGACTCCGAGGACGACGAAGAGGACGAAGAACAGGATCGCCCCGATGATCGCTCCCACCGCCTTGATCCCGAGCCAGTCGGCGACCCGGATATCGCCCGGATTGCCGGCCAGCGCCAGGCGCTTCCCGGTCCGCTCGCTGAACGATGTGCTGGTGACCCGGGAAACGCCGCCGGACAGGCGCTTGGCGAGGGGTCGCAGCGTCCGTTCGAGGAACGGCTGCTGAAGCTCGAGTTCCTCGAGGTTCTTGGCCTGCATGGACCCGAGCTGGGTGAGCCGGGCCTGGACCGGATCGACGGCCTGGCCGCCGGACAGCCCGATGACGATGAGCAGGATGGCGCCGGCCGCGAGAGCGGCGACGATGATCGGCATGATTTCCATCGGTCCTAGACCTCGATGTCGACGATCTTGCGGATGAACATGAAGCCGAGGAACATCATGAACCCGCCGATCATCAGGATGATGACCCCGGCCGGGAGCCCGAGGATGGCCGGTGGATTGGCGAACATCGGCTCCATGAACCCAGGCGCCGCCACGAACAGGAAGGCGGCCAGGCCGATCGGCAGACCCGCCACGACGTAGCCGGACAGGCGTTGCTGGGCGGTCAGGGTCCTGATCTCACCCTTGATCCGAACGCGTTCCCGGATGGTGTAGGCGATCGAATCGAGGATCTCGGCAAGGTTGCCGCCGACCTGGTGCTGGATGCTGATGGCGGTGGCCATCAGTTCGAGGTCATCCGAGCGAACTCGGCGGACCATGTTCTCCAGGGCCTGTTCGAACGGCAGACCCAGGTTGACCTCGCGGATCACGCGACCGAACTCGGTCGAGATGGGCGGCCGCGATTCACGGACGACGAGCTCCACCGCCTGCAGGAAGGACGAGCCGGCCCGCAGCGCGTTGGCGAGCAGGGTGATCGTGTCCGGCAGCTGCTTGTTGAACGCACCGAGACGACTGCCCCTGCGCCGGGCCAGCCAGAACCTCGGGAGCATGAACCCGACGAGCAGGCCGACGAGCAGGAAGATCGGGTTGCCGAGGGCGGGCAGGATCGGCGACAACAGGAACATGACCAACGGGACGCCGACGACCGAGCCGGCCCAGATGGCCAGGAACTCCGACGGCTTGAGCTGCAGGTCCGCGCGGGCGATGTCGCGAGCCAGGTTCGCCCCGAAGTCGCGTTGCTCGACGACCCGGTTGAGGCTGTTGAGGGTGGCACTCTGGGCGATCATTTCGGCGACGCCACCCTGCCCGCTGGCCTCCTTCTTGGCGGTCGGCTTGGCGGCGTAGCGCTCGAGCCGGTCGGAGATGCCGGACCCACCCGAGGTCGCGACGCCGACCGCGATCACGATGATCGCCAGGGCGGCGACACCGGCTACCGCGAGCGTCATGGTATCCACGGGTTCTGTACTCCTTCCCGGGCCTAGTAACTGAAGCCGAACAGGCCCGGCGGCAGGTTGATGCCCATGACTTCGAACTTCTCGACGAACTTGGGCCGGATCCCGGTCGGCTTGAGCTTGCCCTGGATCTTGCCCTCGACGACGCCGGTCTGCTCGAAGATGAAGACGTCCTGCATGACGATGACATCACCCTCCATGCCCTGGACCTCGGTGATGTTGACGATCTTTCGAGTCCCGTCCTTGAGCCGGGACTGCTGGACGATGAGATCGACGGCGGAGGCGACCTGCTCGCGGATCGCCCGCAGGGGCAGGTCCACGCCGGCCATCAGGACCATCGTCTCCAGCCGCGAGAGCATGTCGCGCGGGCTGTTGGCGTGGCCGGTGGACATGGATCCGTCATGGCCGGTGTTCATCGCCTGGAGCATGTCCAGGGCCTCTCCGGAACGACACTCCCCGACGATGATCCGGTCCGGCCGCATGCGCAGGGCGTTGCGGACGAGCTCGCGGATGGGGACGGCGCCCTTGCCTTCGATGTTCGGTGGTCGCGACTCGAGGGTGACGACGTGCTCCTGCCGCAGCTGGAGTTCGGCCGCGTCCTCGATCGTCACGATCCGCTCGTCGTTCGGGATGAACGACGACAGGACATTGAGCGTGGTCGTCTTGCCGGAGCCGGTGCCGCCGGACACGAAGACGTTGAGCCGCGCTTCGACGCAGGCTCGCAGGAAGTCGAACATGTCCGCCGTGGCCGTGCCGAAGCGGACGAGGTCCTCGACCGTGAACGGCGAGGCGGAGAACTTCCGGATGGTGATGACCGGGCCGACCAATGACAGCGGCGGGATGATGGCGTTGACGCGGGACCCGTCGGTCAGACGGGCATCGACCATCGGGCTCGATTCGTCGACCCGACGGCCGATGGGGGCGATGATCCGGTCGATGATGCGCATGACGTGATCGTCGTTCTGGAAGACGACGTTGGTCAGTTCCAGCTTGCCGGACCGTTCGATGTAGACCTGGCGCGGCCCGTTGACCATGACTTCCGTGATCGACTCGTCACGCAGGAGCGGCTCGAGCGGGCCGAGACCGATGATCTCGTCCGTGATCTGCTCGAGCATCCGGACGCGCTCGGCACGGGTCAGGGCCAGGCCTTCCTCGTCGATGACCTTGCCGAAGATCTCCTCGATCTGGCGTCGGACCTCGACCTGGTTGGACAGGTCCAGCTTCGGATCCAGGTCCTGGATGACCCGGTTCTGGATCCGGAACTTGACGTCCCGGAACGACTCGCGGACCGGGGCCTGACTGCTCAGGCGACTCGGTGTCGGGGTGTTCGGAGGGCCGCCAGGTGCCGCCGGGACGTTGGATCCGGGCGCGCCCGGCGCGGCGGCCGGAGCTCCGGTGGAGCCCGGTCGAGCGCTTTCGATCCGTTTCAACAAGGACATCGTTTACCCCCTTCTCGCCCGGTCGGGCCAGATGCGTGCGGTCATCGCCATGCGAACAACGATTTCTTCTGCGGAGCCTTCTTGGCGCTTTCGTCCGCGGCCTCGGCCACGGCGCGCTCCCCGGTCACCATCCGGGCGAGTCGGAGGATGTCCTGGGAGACCTGGGCCTCCCGGTTGGACAGGAAGAACGGGACGCCCCGGTTGAGCGCGTAGACGACACTTCGACCGTCGCTCACGATCTGTTCGTCCACCTTCCGCCCGATCGAAGTCTCGACGTCCGCCAACCGGATGCCGAGCGCCGAATCGGCCCGATTGAGGACGAGCCGGACCTTCCCCTTCTCGTAACCAAGCTGGTCGGCGACCTCCAGGAAGAGGCGCATGTTCTTGACGCTCGTGATCTCGAGGCTCAGCATCGTAAGGATCATATCGGCGGCGTCGAGGATCGCCAGCGTCGTGTCGTTGAAGTACGAGGAGCAATCGACGACGACGAGATCATTGTCCTGTCGAAGGCCATCGATCACCCGCTTGACCCACCCGGCGGTGATGATCTCCGCGGTCTCCGGCGACGGTGGCGCCAGGAGGACCCTGATCCCGGCCGAATGGTCGACCAGGAAGGTATCCATCGATTCGAGTTCACCGGCCTGGAGTTCGGGGATGAGGTCGGCGATCGACTTGCTCTTCGGGTTCAGGTTGAGGAGGACGCCGACATCGCCGAACTGGAAGGAGCCGTCCATGACGACGACCTTCTTGCCCAGTTCCGTGGCGGCTGCGATGGCGAGGTTGACGGCCACGGTCGTTCGCCCGACACCGCCCTTGGGACTGAACACGGCCACCACCGTGCCTGGTTCGCCGTCCCCACCGGACCTGGCGCCGCCTCCGCTGCCGATCGTCGCCGGGGTGGCGGCGAGCCGGCTCTGCTTGTCACGCTCGCGCGCGCTCACCTGTCGGATCGAGGCGGTCAATTCGTCGCTGCTGAACGGCTTGACCAGGAACTCACGGGCCCCGGCCAGCATGGATCGGCGGAGATAGTCCGCCTCACCCTGGACGGACATCATCACGACGGCCGCACCCGGGGCGATCGAGGAGAGCTGCTCCGTGGTCGCGATGCCGTCCATGTCCGGCATGTTGATGTCCATCAGGACGACGTCCGGACTCAGCTTGCCGGCCAGCTCCAGGGCTTCTCGACCGGAACCGGCCGCGCCGACCACGTCGATGTCACTCTCGAAGCCCAGGAGCTTCGCGAGGTGGTCGCGGGTTTCGGCGATGTCGTCAACGACGAGGACACGGATCTGGTCAGTCATCTCGCTCTGGTCGGTTCTTGCGGTACGTGGATGCGGGCGCCGGGGACGCGCCGGGCGCGTCCCCGATCAGCTTCCGGCTACGGCTTCTTGGTCGCCGTCGGGGTGACGGTCTGGACGACTTCCGGCGGGAGGACGCCGTAGGAGTCCACCAGCACCTTCAGGGTCACACCGGTCGTCACCGCGTCGGTCGGCGGCAGCGGCTCACCGGTGACTGGATCGACGAAGTCATCCAGCGAACGGAGGGCCAGCGAGACGTTGCCGTCCATCTGGGCGAATTTCAGGACCTCTGCCTGCTGCGCCGTCACCGCGAGGATGACGATCTGCACCTGGCCGTTGAGGGCCGTCGTGTCACCGGCAGTCGGCGCCGGCGAGGCCGTGCCGTTGTCCGTGGTCGTGGTCGGGGCCGGTGGGGGCAGCAGCGTGCCCATGACCTGCATGCCCTGGAGCAGCAGCTTGACGCTCGTGCTGTTGAGGCCGGAGACGACGGTCACGGAGCTGTCGGTCGGGTTGATCGTGATGACCGGGAACTTGTCCGCGGTCAGGCCGACGACCATGTCCACGTAGTCACCGGTCTTGATGACCGTCCCGACGCCGCTGACCTGGTCCACCTGGACCGCCATGCAGCGAAGCGTCAACGGACAATCGATGTTCGTGATGACGCCGGGCGAAGTGCTCCCGGTGAGCGTCTCGGCCGTGATCTGGGCACCGGCCGTCACCTTCTCACGCGCGACCTTGCCGATGACCTGGGAGGGATCCGTGAAGGCACCCGGCAGGATCGCGCTCAGGTCGACCGTCTTGGTCGTGACCTGGTTCGCGGCGATCCGCGTCGACAGCGGGATGTCCGCGCTCGCGACAACGACGGGTCCGGTCGTCGGTGGCGGTGTGGCTTGTCGCCGTTCCGCCGCTCCCCCTGACTGAGCAGGAGGATGCCGACGAAGGCCACGATCGCCAGGAAGACCCCGACGAGCAGGACAAGGCGATTTGAGCGTCTCAAGTTGATTCTCCCCGATCGAGCTGGTGTGACAGGTGGCACCACTCTAGCACCGCCCCAGAGCCGCGCGACTATACCAAAGGGCTAGGACCATTGGTAGGAAAGTGCAGGAACGCGTGCGTGCTGCAAGGAAGCCTGCAAGGTTGCGTTTCGAGGGTCCCGGAGGCACGCCGCGGCAGGTGCCGGCGGACGCGCAGAGGCCCGCCGGGCGATCGCCCGGCGGGCCTCCGACGAAGTGGCGTCGTCCCTACTGGACGGATTGCAGGGTGCTACCCACGATGCTCAGCTTGTCGCTGATCTGGCTGCCCAGGAAGATGAGCGAGACGATGGCGACGATGGCGATAAGCGCGAGGATAAGTGCGTATTCGGCGAGGCCCTGACCGTCATCATCCCGGCGGAACCGGTCGAAGAATGCCAGGACGTGTGCGAGTGGGCTCATGCATGTACCTCCTTTCCTCAGGACTTGCTCCCCAGAATGAGGTCTCGTGCGTTGGGGTGTCAATAGGTCGTTCGTCGCTTCCGTCGGCGTCCATGCACCACCGGAACGTTGAAGCCGCCGGGCCCTACGGCGCCGGCGGCTTCGATCTGCGAGAAAACGGCGCTCCTAGACGGAGTCGCCGACGGTGCTCAGGATCGTGCTGACCTGGCCGCCCAGGAAGATGAGGGCGATGATCGCGACGATCGCGATAAGCGCGAGGATCAGCGCGTACTCGGCCAGACCCTGGCCTTCGTCGTCGTTGCGGATGGACGAGATGAGTGCGATGAGCTGTGTCATGTGGGTTCCTCCTTTCCTCGAAATCTCCGCAGGATCGCTGCGGGCTGGGAAACGGTACGGGTGGTCACGCGGCGTGTCAAGAGACCCAAGTGCCCTATACCGCATCAAGAGATGAAGAACCGCCGAGCCCGTCGGGGTCCGGCGGTTCGTGAGAGCGTGTCGGATCCTAGACGGAGTCGCCGACGGTGCTCAGGATCGTGCTGACCTGGCCGCCCAGGAAGATGAGGGCGATGATCGCGACGATCGCGATAAGCGCGAGGATCAGGGCGTACTCGGCCAGACCCTGGCCTTCCTCGTCGCTGCGAAGCGAAGCGAGGAGCGTGGTGATAAGTGCCATGTGGCAGCCTCCCAGATGATGACGATCCCCCCGGAAATTCGAGGGCAGGTCTCGAATATACGCAGTCGCCGCGGTGATGGACACTAGGCTGATGGTACGGGGGGTGTTGCCCGGACCCACGACTGTCAGCCGCCGGTCGCCGCGTCGATCGCGCTGCCGATGAGGCTCAGGAAGTCCGCCAGCGTCCCCCCGAACACGCCCAGGATGAGCACCGTGAAGATGCTGGTCAGGGCCAGGATGAGGCCGTACTCCACCACGCCCTGACCGCGGGCCGATGGCCATGGCATCAGGATGCGTCGGTCGCGGCCGCCTCCACGGCGGCGGCCTCTGCGGCGGCGATGGCGTCGCCGTCGTTCACGGCCAGGTCGCCGACGATCCGCAGCTCTGCACCGCCCCTGAGCAACTCCGCCACCAGGCCGAGCGTCGTCGCCCGGTCCTCGATCTCTCGCCAGGTGGACGGTGGCATCGTGATCATCGCGTCCCGCCTGGCGGCCTCGACGGCGTCCCGGGCATCGGACCGGCGATCTTCCATCATGGCGGCAAGCGCCGGGGGCAGGTCGGCGGCGGGCGCGACCTCGGGGGTCGCGGCGGGTTCTTCCGGTTTGGTCTCGCGGGCGGACGAGACGCGCGCCTCGAGTTGTTCGGCCCAGTCGAGCCGGACCGAGATCCAGTCCGCCCGGGCGGCGACGTACGCCACCATCGCCTCGTCCAGGATCCGGAACAACCCGGTCTCGAAGTCCATCGGCAGGCGACGGTCCGTCCCCATGGACTCGAACTCGATCGGGATGCCGGCGCTCTTGGCTCGCTCGCGGGTGGCCCGCCGGAGTGTCGGCACCAACCCCAGGTCGTCGAGGACCATCGGCCGGACGTCGAAGATGAACGACTTGGTGGCCTCCAGGCTGCGCTGGACCATGGCGATCAGCTCGCGGACCTCCGGCGCCACCCTGGTCGGGTCGTCGGCCACGAGCCGATCGACGATCTGGGCCTGGAGGACGATGTTCGTCAGGCTCTGGGCCGGGCCGTCGTGCATCGCGCGGGCGATCTCGCGCCGGAGATGCTCCTGCGCGTCAAGCAACAGCCGCGACACGGCCGGGTCGATGCCGGTCTCGATCGCCCGCTGCGCGGCGGTCGCGGCTGCGCTCCGGGTCACGCCGTCCGATCCGGCACCTGTCGTCCTGGCCGTGTCCGGCGATACCGGGACGTCGCCGATGGCCGCGAGTGCCTCGAGGTAGGCGGCGAGACTGTCGCGATACCGTCCCAGCACGCGCCGCTTGCCTTCCAGGACTTCGACCTGCGTCGCCATCAGCGCCGCCCGCCTGGTCAGCTGGACGAGCTGCGCGTTCAGGTCCGCAGCCAGCGCGGGATCGATCGTGGTGCCGGCGGATTCGGCGGCCGTGTTGGCGGCCTCGATCTTCTCCCCGCCGGCCACCCGCCTGGCCTCGTGCCGGCCGGCCTCGGTCGTGGCCTGGACGATCAGGAGATCGATCTCGGCGAGTTCGTTGTCCAGGCTTGCGAGGTCGTCCGCCATCCTCCTCGAGAATTCGGGCAGGGTTTCTGGCGGCGCCTCGGAGGGGGCGGGTTCGGTCATGTGACTGGGGATCAGTCCTCCGGCATCCGGATCCAGCCCTGGCGCATGGCGTAGACCACGGCCTGGGTCCGGTCGTTCACGGACAGCTTGCGCAGGATGGAGCTCATGTGGTTCTTGACCGTCTGCTCGCTGATGGACAGCGCGTAGGCGACCTGCTTGTTGGTCATGCCCTGGGCGATGTTGTCCAGGATCTCCACCTCGCGCGGCGAGAGCGGCGCGAAGATCGGCGCGGCGTCCTGGCCGTAGACGGCGAGCTCGCGGAACTCCTTGAGGACGCGCGAGGCGACGGCGGGCTTGGAGAAGACCTTGTCGTTGATGAGGTACTCACCGGCGACGACCCGCCGGATGATGGTGACGAGGTCGTCCGGCCCGACGTCCTTGAGGATGAACGCCGCGGCACCGGCCTTGATGGCATCGAACAGGGCGTCCTCGTCTTCGTTCTGGGCCAGGACGATGATCCCCGTCGACGGCAGCTCGCGCTTGATCCGCTGGGTCGTCTCGATGCCGCCCGGAGTCGGCAGGGACAGGTCCATCAGGATGATGTCCGGCGAGGTCTCCAGGGCGCGGTCGATGGCGCTTCGCGAATCCTCCGCCTCGGCCACGATCTCGAAGTCCGCCTCGTGGCTCAGGATGTTGGCGATCCCCATCCTGAAGAGGGCGTGGTCGTCCACCACCAGGATCCGGGTGATCTCGTTGGCGGCGCGCTTCTCCGGGCCGCCGCGTCGGCGATCAGGCCCGCTGTAGTCCACGTCACTCATGAGCGCTCCTCTCCTCCCGTGGTGGCCCCGGTCGGGATCACCAGCCGGACGACGGTGCCGCCTTCCGGCCGCGATCGTACGTCGAATCGTGCGCCGATCAGGTCGGCGCGTTCCTGCATGAATT
>CAWGNI010000009.1:20000-456606 GCA_963823925.1 uncultured Chloroflexia bacterium | reverse complement strand
ACCTCGGCAAGGCGCCGACGGATCGAGGTCCTGGCCGGGACCTCCGCGAGCACGCGCTCCGACAGCGCGTTCTCTGTCTGGACCCATTCGCGCGTCGCCGGTCCGTCAGCATCCTCGAGCGGACGGTACGGGTCCGCGATGCTGATCCCGTGATAGTCATCGACCTGCTCCGCGGTCGGCGGCACCGGGTACACCAGTCTGGCCACGGAGCCTCCTCGCATCGGTCTCCGACCCGCCGCCGTGCGTGGATCGCGTCGCCGTCAATGGTAAGCGGCCGGCGACGCGATCGACTGGGTGCCAGGAAGGTCAGGCTGACTGGACCGCCTCAGGTTCCGGTACCGCTCGATCCTGGGTGGCCTCACGGACCGATCGCGTGAGGAGCTCGAAGATCGGGGCGAGTTGCTCGAGGAGCTGGCCGTTCTCGCCGTAGATCGACAGGTTCGTGCCGTGCAGGACCTTCGATGCCGACTCGACGATCCGCGGAGCCTGCTCGACCGGCAACATCTCGAGACGCATCTCCTGCTGGGCTCGCGCGAGCAGCAGGTCGCCATCCACGTCGAGCGCCTTCAGCTGGTTCTGCAGATCCCGCAACGCCAGCTCCTCGCGAAGGATCCGGTTCTCGGTCTCGATGCGAAGCAGCCGGACGGGCGCTTCCGTATTGACGCGATCCTGGTCGATGTCCGACTGGTTGCGGAATCGCTGTTGCTCCAATTCGAGTGCCTGGAGCTCGGTCGCAAGACGTTCTGCCTGCATCCGGCGCTGGCGGGCAAGATCGGCAAGGTCGAGTTCTTCCCGGCGTCGGAGGTCGTCCTGGTCCTTCGCGAGTTTCTGCTCCTGGACGCGGCTCTCGGACGCCAGCTCGGCAAGCCGGATCGCTTCCTGGGCCTTGAGGTCGGACCGATCGCTCTTGAGCTTGATCTCGTTGCGAACCTCCGCCTCCAGTTGCTGGCGCAGCTTGGCGTCGACGATGAACACCTGCGCTACGAGGGCGGCCTCGACGTCGATCCCCCACGTCGTGTTGTCGTCTGTCGCCTGGATCGTCGACTCCAGGGCGGCTTCGACGACACCACTGAGGGTCGTCTTTCGCTGCTCGACGCACTCGACCATCGTCATGTGCGACACGGCGTGGCGGAGTTCGCCAAGACACACGTGGGTGAGCAGCGTGGTGATCTGCCCGACCCCGTCGCCGCCCGTGAAATCGAACAGTCGGGCCGCGGCAACGGGCTCGACGATCCGGTAGATGTACGTGCCCTTGAAGCGCAACGGCACGCCGTCCTTCGTTTCCTGGGTGAATTCGAAGCTGGCTTCCTGCTTCGTGCTCGGGACGAGGACGAAGACCGTCCCTGGACGCAGGAACACCTGGACCGCGGTGCCCCGATTCTCAAGGGTTCCGCGGCGTCCGACAAGGAGATACTGGTTGGGACCCGCTTTGGCGACCGGCATGGGTTCGACCTCCTGCTGCTTGCTGACGTCCCGGTTCCTCAACCGCCATAGGCGACCGGTGATCGGACGGCGGCCCGAGATCCCCGGGTCGGGCGCCACCAGGCAAGGCGTGGGCCTCTGACCGCGCCGGGCTCGACCGGAGACGACATCCCCGGGATCCAGCGGTGCGACTGCTGCGGCACAGCAGCAGTCAAGCAGCAGAAGTCATGCCGGCCTATCGAACGAAAGTCCTGGGTCCGACCGCGGTCGCGTATCGTTGGGCATCCGCCCGAACGGAGGCCACGATGCCGAAATACCTCTTGTCCATCCACCGCACCGGTGAGGCGCGATCCGAACCGATGACCGAAGAACAGCAGGCGGCATCCTGGCAGCAGATCGCCGAACTGGAGGCCGAGATGCACCGGACGGGTGCCTGGTATTTCAGTGGCCGCCTCGAGGAGGCCGAGGACGCGGCAGTCGTGCGCGGTTCGGGCGGGAAGATCCTGACGACCGATGGCCCGTTCGCCGAAACGAAGGAGCAGATCGGCGGGTTCTACATCATCGACGCGGCCAGTCCGGTGGAGGCTCGTGCCTGGGCGGCCAGGGTCGCCCTCGCCACTGGCGAGCCGGTGGAGGTCCGGGGCTTCATGGCCACATCCGAGGGCTGACGCGCCGCCCACCAGACGGCTCACTTGGTGCTATTCTCAGACCGACAGTCGGTTTATCAATCCCTGGCAGTGGTGGTGCGAGCGTGGCACGGGCGGTCAAGGTCGAGGAACACGCGGTCAGGCGGGATGCGTTCGTCGACGCGGCGGCCGCACTGATCCAATCCAAGGGCTATGAGCGGACGAGCATCCAGGACGTCCTTGATGCGGTGGGTGCCTCAAGAGGCGCGTTCTATCACTACTTCGACTCGAAGCAGGCGCTACTTGAGGCGGTGATCGACCGGATGGGCGATGCGGCGATCGCGTCGCTCATGAGCGTCCTCGATGACCCGGCGTTGACCGCTCCGGCCAAGCTCGAACTCGTCTTCTCGTCGATCGGCCGGTTCAAGGCGGAGCGTCGTGACCTGGTCATGGCGATCCTCGAGGTCTGGCTGTCCGACGACAACGCCGTAGTTCGCGAGAAGTTCCGCCGGTTCCTGATGACCCGCATGGCGCCGCTGATGGGCGCGATCATCGGTCAGGGCAGGCGCGAGGGATCGATGGTCGTCGATGACCCGGATGACGCCGCCTTGGTGGTCGTGTCACTGGTCCAGGCGCTCAACGAGATGGCCGGCCACCTGTTCGTCGCCTACCAGGCGGGGACCCAGTCCATCGAGTCGATCATGCGGACCTTCGGCGCCTATACGGTGGCGCTCGAACGTGTATTGCCTTGCCGGATGACTCCCTCCATCTCCTCGATGAACGCACGCTGCGCTGGTGGTTCGATCAACCCATGAAGGAGACCGGATGACGCCCGTCATCGAGACCGACAAGCTCACCAAGTCCTACGGCAAGCACCGCGGGATCGTCGAGCTCGACCTGACCGTCGATGAGGGCGAGGCCTTCGGCTTTCTCGGCCCCAACGGCGCGGGCAAGACGACCACGATCCGAACGCTGCTCAACCACCTGCGCCCGACGAGCGGTGTGGCTCGACTATTCGGGATCGGCTCGACCGAGGACCCGATGGCGATCCACGGGCGACTCGGGTACCTGCCCGGTGAGTTCGCGCTCTACGACAAGCTGACCGGCGGTCAGACGATCGAATACTTCGCCAACCTGCGCGGCGGGGTCGAGGCGGCCTACCAGGCCGAACTCGTCGAGCGTCTCGACATCGATCCGAGTCGAAAGTTCCGTGAATACTCGAAGGGCAACAAGCAGAAGATCGGATTGGTGATCGCGCTCCAGCACAAGCCAGAGCTCCTGGTCCTCGATGAACCCACCTCCGGCCTCGACCCGCTTGTCCAGCAGACGTTCTACGAGGTCATCCGGGAGGCGAAGTCCGCAGGACGGACCGTCTTCCTCTCAAGTCACATCCTGTCCGAGGTCGAGAAGACGTGCGACCGGGTCGGGATCATCCGGGATGGGCGACTGGTGAAGGTCGGCAAGGTCGAGGAACTCCGGGACCTCGCCCACCACCAGGTCGAGATCGCATTCGTCGGTGCCGTCCCCGAGCGCGAGTTCGCGGCCCTGCCCGGCGTCAGCGATGTCACGGTGCGCGACCAGGTCATGCATCTGCGGGTGACTGGATCGATGGCCCCGATCATCCGGGCCGCCGCCGGCCACGACCTCGCGGACTTCGTCAGTCGCGAGCCGTCGCTCGAGGAGACCTTCCTGGCCGAGTACGCTCGCGATCCGGCGGCGGTGGCCTGACGTGGCGGCCATCACGGGACGACCGCTCGCGAACAGGACCACGATCCGGCCGAGCCGTCGCAGCCGCTTCTATGGGCTCGGCAGCGTCTTCGCCAAGACGTTGCGCGACTCGAGACGGGCGACGATCGTGGTCGCGGCCGTGCTGGGCCTGCTCCTGCTCATGGTCAGCGTCGCTGTCGCATGGGAGTTCTCAACCCCGGCCTCGCGCCAGGAGCTGGCCGACCTCATCCGGGCCGTTCCACCGATCCTGGCCGGCTTGGCCGGCAAGCCCGTCAACGTCGACACGATCGGCGGCTACGTCCAGTACAAGTACGGGACATTCTTCCCGCTGATCGTCGGCCTCTGGTCCATCCTGGCCCTGTCCGGCACGCTCGCGATCGAGACCCGTCGCGGGAGTTTGGAATTCATCGCCGCCCTGCCGATGACCCGACGGCGCATCGCGATCGAGAAGTTGTTCGCGCACATCTTCGCGCTGACGATCGCGATGTCCGTCGTCTTCGTGTCGGTCGCCATCGTCGGCAGCGCGGTCGCCGAACTCCCCGGTGACGAGATCAGCGTCGGAGCGGCCGCGGCATACGCGCTCTGGCTCGGCCTGCTTGCCCTCGCGGCCGGCTCGGTCGCCTTCGCCGTCGCGCCCTTCCTGGGCCGCGGGTCCGCGGTCGGGATCGCCAGCGGGGTCATGTTCGCGGGCTTCATCCTGAACGGGTACCAGGTCGCGATCCCGGAACTCGCCCCATTCGCCAACCTGACCTGGTTCGGGTGGACGACCGACCACATCCCACTGGCCGGTCAGTTCGATTGGCCCTCGCTCGTTCCCGTGGCGGCCGTGGCGATCATCCTGTCCATCGTCGGAGTCGAGGCGTTCGCTCGCCGCGACCTCGGCGCGACGACCGTGCTGCCGACGCCGTCGCTTCCCCGGACGCTGATGGGCCTCGGCGGCCCGACGACACGAGCGGCAAGCGAGAACCTCAACCTCGCGCTGTCCTGGGGCATCGGACTCGGGCTGTTCGGGCTCGTCCTGGCGGGGTCAGGTGGATCGTTCACCGAACAGCTGGCCAAGTCCCAAGGTTTCATGGACCTCCTCGAGACGATCTTCCCGGGCGTCGACCTCGCCTCGGTCGGAGGATTCCTCGAACTCGTCTTCGTCGGGTTCGGCCTGGTCCTGGCCGGCCTGGCCGCCGCCACCCTGGTCGGCCGCTGGGCCTCGACCGAGACGTCGGGGCGGGTCGAGATGCTGCTGGCCACGCCGCTGGACCGGGCGCGCTGGGTGGTCGCGGAGGGCGTCGCGGCGCTACTCGCCATCGTGCTCATCGTCGCGATCACCGCGATCGGGATCCTCATCGGCGCCAGTCTCACCGGCGGCGACATCGTGACGCCCGCCACCGGCACGGTCGTCATCGGCCTATACGCGGCGGCCATGACCGGGATCGGCTTCGCGATCGGCGGCGTGTTCGGGACCGGATTTGCCGGCGCCCTCGTCGCCATCGTGACGATCGCGACCTGGGCGATCGGCGTCCTCGGCCCGGCGCTCGGCCTGCCCGATGCCCTCCAATCGCTCGTCCTGTCGGCGCACTTCGGGCAGCCGATGGTCGGCCAGTGGGACGCAACGGGGGTCGTGGCCTCGGCCGCGCTCGCGATCGCCGGCGTCGCCGTCGGCGCGTGGGGTTTCGCCCGGCGCGATCTGCGAGGCTGAGCGACACATGGTCGATCCGCGGTCAGGTTCCCCTCCCCCACCGACGACGTCGACGTTCGACGCCACGGCGTGGCGTGACGCCCCGTGGTCCGCGACCCGCCACGAAGCAGTCCTGTTCGATGGTGCCGACCTATCGGACGTGACGGAGCGTGGAGCTGCATTCATCGATTGCACCTTCCGAGAGGTGCGGTTCAACGGCTCGTCGCACGTCGATGCCGCGTTCACGAACTGCACGTTCGTGTCTTGCCGCTTCTTCGACACCCGGTTCACGCGATGCAAGGTCGTGGGCAGTCGATTCGAAGGGTGCACGTACGAGCTCCTCGAGGTCGAAGGTGGCGACTGGTCACTCGTCGCGATGCGCGGCGCTGACCTGCGATCGGCGACGTTCACGGACGTCCGGATGCGGGAGGCCGACCTTGTCGGCGCCCGATTCGAAGGTGCGACCGTGCGCGATGTCGACCTGTCGGGGTCCGCGCTCCATCGAGCGTCGTTCCGGGGCGCCGACCTGCGCGGAAGCGATCTGTCGTCGCTCGACCCGGTCAATGCCGATCTCCAGAACGCCCGGATCGATGTCGCCCAGGCGGTCGTCATCGCCGAGGCGATGGGGCTGCGGGTCGAGCCCTCGGACGACATCAGCGGATCCACCTGAGGCCGCACGAGCGGTTGATCCGTGGCAGCATTGCTCGATGTCGATGCCCACACGTCGATGATCGATCCGCCCGAGACCCGCTTCGTCCACAGTCCCGAAGGCGCCGTCGCCTACCAGACGCTCGGACAGGGTCCCATGGATCTGCTGTTCATCCAGAACTGGGGCAGCAACATCGAGGTCATGTGGGAGGAGCCGACGCTCGTCCACTTCTTCGAGCACCTGGCTGCATTCGCGAGGGTGATCGTCTTTGACAAGCGGGGAACGGGCATCGCCGATCCGGTCCCGCTCGGTCGCCTTCCCACCCTCGAGCGCTGGATGGACGACGCCAGTCTCGTGCTCGACGCCGTCGGCAGCGACCGTGCCGCCGTGGTCGGCGATACCGAGGGCGGCCCGATGGCCATGCTCCTCGCCGCCACCTACCCGGACCGCGTCGGATCGCTCGTCCTGGTCAACAGCTTCGCCCGCATGGCGAGGGCCCCTGACTACCGGATCGGGCTCCCACCTGCGGTTCGGGAACACCTGATCGAAGCCTGGCAGCGCGAGTGGGGCACGGGTGCGATCCTTGAACTCACGGCCCCCAGCGTGGCGGCCGATCCGAGGATGCGTCGATGGCTCGGCCGCTACCAGCGGCTGTCCATGCCCCCGCAACAGGCCGCGCGGGCGTATCGCTGGGTCCTCGAGGTCGATGTGCGAGCGATCCTCGGGAGCATCCAGGCGCCGACCCTCATCCTGAACCGTGCCAACAACCGCTACCACCGGGCAGCCTACGGTCGCTACCTCGCCGACCACATCCCCGACGCGACCTTCATCGAGATCGCCGGTGCGGACACCTACCCATTCCATGTGGCGGCCGACCCCGTCCTCGATGAGATCCAGACGTTCCTGACCGGCGTGCGACCGGCCAGCACCACCTCCCGGGTGCTGGCAACGGTCCTGTTCACGGACATCGTCGACTCGACCGGTCATGCAGCTCGCCTTGGCGACGCCCGTTGGAACGCGTTGCTGGAGCACCATCGACAGCTCGTACGTGATCGACTTGGACGGCATGACGGCCGCGAGATCGACACGATCGGGGACGGCTTCCTGGCCACGTTCGACGGTCCCGGTCGGGCGATCCGGTCGGCCACGGAGATCATCGGCGCCGTGCATGCACTCGGCATCGAGGTCCGTGCGGGGATCCACACCGGGGAGATCGAACGAACGGGCGGTGACATCGCCGGGATCGCGGTCCATATCGCGTCACGCGTCCTCAGCCTCACACCGCCATCACGAGTCTGGACGACGGGAACCGTTCGGGATCTGGTCATCGGCTCCGGGATCGAGTTCTCGTCACGAGGCGAGCACCAGCTCAAAGGCGTTCCAGGCGCCTGGCCGCTCCACGAAGTGGAGTCCGTTCCGTCGGCCGGCGGCGTGCATCTCGGTGGCTGGGTGGCTCAATGAGCCTCACGGTCCAGCTGGACACGCACGGCAGCATCCCCCACCCGCCCCGGCCCGCGTAGCGAGCCGGTGGCCGCCTCAACCCGCTCGTTCGTCCTGCGGCATACGAGGCTGCGCCCGGTGCCGGGTCTCGAAGACGTCCAGCTCCACCTGGCCGACGAGGTGCTGCCACTGTGGCGCGCGGTCCAGGTCGAGACCGCAGATCTCGATACCCCGCTCCCCTACTGGGCCTTCGCCTGGTCTGGTGGCCTGGCGATCGGACGGTACCTGCGCGACCACCCTGAAGCGGTCCGCGACCGAACGCACGTTCGACCTGGGGACCGGCTCCGGGCTCTGCGCGATCGCCGCGATGCGGGCCGGGGCCGCGACGGCCGTCGGCGCCGACATCGATCCGTTTGCCGGTGCCGCGACCCGGCTGAACGCACGGGCCAATCGCCAGCGCGTCACCGTCGTCCGTCGCGACGTGCTGGAGGAAGAACCGCCCGAGGTCGACGTGATCCTGGCGGGCGACTGCTGGTACGAGGCCCCGCTCGCCGATCGAGTCGCTCGGCTGGCTCGAACGCGGCCTCGCGTAACGGCACCGACGTCCTCATCGGCGACCCGGGTCGGCGCTACCTCCCGTCCGACGGGCTCGTGGAGCTGGCGTCATACGAGGTCCGCACGACGACGGAGCTCGAGGACATGGACCGCAAGCACGCCGGTGTCTATCGGCTGCGCTGAACCATCGAACCGACGATGATGCATCCGTGACGCCGATCCGATTCCCGTTTCGCCTCGACCGACGGACTCGCCCGTTCCTGCGGATCTTCGGGGTGAGGTCAGTCGACGACGCGTACGTGCTGATCGACGATGCCGATCTCACCGCTCACTTCGGTCGGTTCGAGGTCACCACCCCGCTGGCGAACATCGTCTCGTGGCGGATCGAGGGTCCGTGGCATTCGATCACGGCGATCGGTGTCCGACGAAGCCTTCGCGACGCGGATCTCACCTTCGGCGGCAGCGCTCGGGGTGGCGTGCGGGTCGATTTCCACACCCCTGTCCGCGTCGGCCCGATCCACCCGCCGGCCCTCTACGTGACCGTTGCGGACGTCGAGGGGCTCGGGGCCGCCCTGGCCGAACGTGGCGTGCCGGGTACGGACGCTCGTCGCGCCTAGACGTCGCCCGCCGATCTGCGCTCCGCCGCGACGCCGACCTCGACGACGCCCGGTCTTCCGGGCGCGACCGCGGAGCCGTCGGCCATGAGCCGCTCGAGCCGGTCCAGCAGCGGGGTCGCCCGGAGCTCGCGCAGGATCTCCTTCGCCTCATCCGCAGCGATCCGGACCGCCGGATGACTCGGCCCGACGAACGAGGCCATGTCCAAGGTGGTCATCGCCACATCGAACCGAAGACCAAGATCGCCATACACGGTCAGCGCCGAGCGGTAGTCACGGACTGCGTCGTCGGGCCGACCATCCATCGCGGCCAGCCCGCCCTTCAGCGCGGCCACATCGCCGTCGCAGGCGCCACCAAGGCTCGGCTGGATGCGAGCGAGGGCGCGCTCCGCGGTCGGCCGGTCCCCGTCGTGCAGGGCCATCCGGCCGCACGCGAACCGGATGTGCGGGCTCCCCGCATCGTGGTCCAGGATGCGCTGGCCGAATTGGTTCGCCGCAGCCGTGTCACCTGCCACGAAGGCGACCTCGAAACTCCAGACAAGAGCGTTCACGATGTGTTGCGCATCGCCAGAAGCCTCGGCCGCCTCGATCATGGCCGAGGGTCGCCCGCCAGCGTCGGCGCCGCGCCATACATCCAGCCACACGATGAGGTTTTCGAGCCACGCCTTCCCAGCTTCGTCGCGCGATGCGTCGAGCAGCTCCGCGATGGCGTCTCTTGCGGCATCCCATTCGCCGGTCCGTCGGGCGGAATAGGCGTAGTTGCCGGCGTGGTACGTATCCATCGTGGACTGACCGAACCGGCGCGCGAGCGTGATCCCGCTGCGAGCCCACTGCAATGCCGTGCGCGGATCCGTGTCGCCCAGGAAGGACGAGAGATTGTTGCCGGCGCGAAGCGCGGCGATGTGGTGGCCATGAGCGGTCGCGTCATGGTGGGCACCGTTCAGGAGCGCCAGCCCCTCGTAGCGGCGGTTCATCAGGCACAGCGCCGATCCCTTCGTGATCATCGCCATCGCCACGACGAAATCGAGGCGGAGCGGGTCACCGAGCGCGAGGGCCTCATCCGCCCACGGGAGAACCTCCGCGAATCGCTCCGATCGGAACAGGGCGCGAGCGCGAACTTCCGCATACCAGGCGCGGGCGGGACGGGCGGCGGCGACGTCCTTGAGCGCTTCGGCCAGCGGAGCGGCGCTCTCGGCGATCGCCAGACTCTCGACGATCAGCCCCCGGCTCGCGAAGTGGGACGCTCGGCTGGCGACCGCGTGGAGCGCCACCGTATCGTCGCCGAGTTCGATGGCCAATTCATGGGCGGCGACGCTATCGCGATCGGCCTCTTCGTAGCGCGCGGAATCTGCCTCGAGGCTCGAGATCCGGACGAGGATGGCGGGGTGTTCCGTGCGGTCAGCAGTCACCTCCAGGGCAGACCGGAGTGCGTCGATCGCCTGACCGATGGCTCCGAGCGCCTCGGCTCGATCCGCCGCGGCTCGCAGGGCGATCCGGGCCTGCGCCGCGATCGCCGCACCCTCCGGACCCTCCGGTGCCGCACGATAGGCGGCGATGTAGTGGGTGGCCAGTACGCCGGCCAGCTCCTCATCACCAAGCGACTCGAAATAGCGGGCCGCGGCCACGTGGCGGGTTCGGCGGTCGCGCCGCGAGAGCGTCGCGTAGGCGACCTCGCGGATGATCGACTGGATGAACGCATGCTGGCCACGTCCCGGGGAGCGCGGGTCCGTCTCGACGACGAGCAATTCGCGGCGAACCAGTCCGGACAGCCGGCCGGCCAGCGTGTCCGGCATCCTCGCCACTCACCGCGGATAGGGCCGGGACGCCGAACGATTGGCCGAGGACCGACGCGTCCTGCAACAGCGAGCGGTCCGCGGGTGGCAACGAGTCAAGACGCGCCGCGACGAGGGCGTGGAGGGTCGGCGGCACATCGATCTCACCAAGATCGCCGGACAGGGCCACCTGCCCGTCGGGATCGAAGGTCAGACGTCCATCGGCGACGAACATCCGGATCGTCTCGACCGCATAGAGTGGGATCCCGTCGGCTCGGGCGAGGATGCGCTCGACCGCCCGCTCGGGGAGGCCGGGAGCGATGCCGGCCAGCAGCTCCCGCATCGACGGATCCGTCAGCGGGTCGAGCCGCATCGCGGTCGCGCCTCGCCGATCCGTCCCCCACCCGGGTCGTCGATCGAGCAGCTCCGGGCGCGCCAGGGTGACGACGAAGATCGGATGGCTGCGGCTCCAGTCGAGGAGGTGCTCGATGAAGTCGAGCAAGCCGTCGTCAGCCCATTGCAGGTCCTCGAAGACGAGCGCCACCGTCCCGGTCGCCGCGACCCGCTCGAAGAACGTCCGCCACGCCGCGAAGAGTTCTTCGCGCCCACCGGGTGGGGCCGTCTCGAGGCCGAGCAGGACGAGAAGCCGCAACTTCGATCCATCGACGCTCGTCTTCGGCAGGGACGTGGGCCTCGAGCATCCGGGCAACGGCTGCGCGGGTCGTCTCGTCGTCGTCGCCCTCGGCCAGGCCGGCCCGGCGGCGAACCATCTCACCGAGCGCCCAGAACGTGACCCCTGCGCCGTAGGCTGGCGATCGGCCGCGATGCCACCAGACCGATTCGACCACGCCGTCCAGGTACTTCTCGAGCTCCCAGGCGAGCCGGCTCTTGCCGATCCCGCCCTGGCCGACCAGTGACACGACCCTGGCGCGCTGCTCGCGACCGGCCATGTGGAACTGCTCCTTCAGGAATCGCAGCTCATCGCTTCGGCCGACGAACGGGGGCTCGAGGATGTCCGTGCGGTGCGCGCCACCCCGCTCGGCAACGACCCGCAGCGCCCGGAAGGCCGGCACCGGGCTGGTCTTGCCTTTGAGCATCGCTTCTCCGGCCGCCTCGAACGCGATCGCCGAGCCGGCGGCTTCCCTGACCGTCTCGCCGACGAGGACCGCACCGGCAGGCGCCACCGACTGGAGTCGGCTGGCGGTATTGACCAGGTCGCCGGCGACCATCCCCTGCCCGCTGGCACCGATCGTGACGGCAGCCTCGCCGGTCATGATCCCGGCCCTCGCCTGGAGTTCCAGCCCGGTCCCGATCCCGAGTGACGGGATGGCATCGACCACGTCCAGGCCGGCCCGGACGGCTCGTTCGGCATCATCCTCGAAGGCTGTCGGGGCACCCCACATGGCCATGACCGCATCGCCGATGAACTTCTCGATCGTGCCGCCGTATCTGGCGATGATCTCGCCGGCGAGCTCGAAGTACTTGCCAAGGAGCTCGCGGACGGTTTCGGGATCGCGGTCCTCCGCGAGGGTCGTGAACCCCACCAGGTCCACGAACAGGACCGTCACGACGCGGCGTTCTGCGACCGCCGGTCCGGACGCAGGCCCACCGGTCGTCGCGGTCGGCGCTGACCCGCCGGCACCGGCGAGCGCGCTTCCGCAGCTCCCGCAGAATTTCGCCGCCGGCTCGTTGGAGGCACCACACGACGGGCACCCCGCGCTGAGGCCGGCGCCGCATTCGAGACAGAATCGCCGTCCCTCTGCGTTCGCGGTGCCACACGCGGCGCAGATCATCGCCGAGTCTCGGTCAGGTTCGGGCGGAGCGGCATCCGCCAAGGATACGTGCATCGTTCAACGGCGAGTCGGCGGCAAGGAGTTGCTTGCCGGTTCGTGCGATGATGCGTGGATGCTGGAGTACGGCAACGCGGCAGGTCAGGTCGCCGGGCGGGCGACGGGCGGATCGGGCGGTGGTGGACACCAGGTCGATGTCGGCGCTCAGCTCAGCCAGTTCGCGACCGACTCGATCCACACGATCTCGGCGATGCCGCCGGCTGCACTTCTGGCCGGGTTCGTCATCATCGTGCTCGGGCTGATCATGGTGCGAAAGGCGTTCTGACTCCGGGCGGACTCGTCACCAGACATCGCCGCTGCGCAGATCGCAACTGATCGATGCGGTCGTTTCGAATGACGGCGACGTTGGCGTCCGGAGGACCATGAGATAGCCATCGTCGTCGGGCGTGCGCCGGGGCCCGTCAGACGTTCGAACGAAGAGCGGCCCCGCCCAGGTCTCCCAGCCGAGACGCGCGTAGAAGTGATGCCGGCCGGTCCCAAGCGCTCCGAGCTCGTATCGATCGCGGATCGCCTCGTTGACGGCCGAGACCACCCGCGATCCGAACCCTCGGCCCTCATGGCCGCCAGCCGTGGCGACCGCTTCCACGTACCCGGTGTGGACGGGTTGCCCATCGATCTCGAGGGTTCGTTCGACGAGCGCAGCGTGGGTGACGATCCGCCCGTCGAGCTCGAGGACGAAATGGGTGCCGCCGAGCGCGTGCTCCCAGTCGTGCTCGGTGAAACGGTCTTCGACGTCGGACCCGAACGCCGCGTCGAAGAGCGTGCGGAGGTGCTCGACCTCCGCCGGACCAAGCTCGGCGCTCGGCACGCGGCGCAGGACCGCCTCAGGACCTCGCTGCACCATGTGCTCAGCAGAACCCGCCGAACCCCCGGTGTCAACCGGGATGCGACCGTGGCTGACATCGGCCTGTCTGGGCGCTACCCTTTCGCGATGGCCGAGACTTCGTCGTCTTCCTTTGATCTGGCGCTCCCCGACATCCAGGCTGCTCCGCGGGACGATGGGCGGCTCGAACGGATCGTTCGGCGCCCGGCCGAGGACGCCCGCGAAACGATGGCGGAGGCGACGCTGGATCCGACCGTCGGGATGGTCGGTGACGATTGGCTGGATCGCGGAAACGCGCGCACGCACGACGGTTCGGCGGATCCGGACTGCCCAGATCACGCTTGCCAGCGTGCGGGTCCTCCGGGCCATCGAACCCGATCCCGAGCGTTGGGCGCTCGCCGGAGACCAGCTGTACGTCGATCTCGATCTGCGCACGGACTCCTTGCCCGCCGGGAGCCGACTGGCGATCGGCTCGGCGGTCATCGAGATCTCCGAGGCGCCGCATACCGGCTGCGCGAAATTCAGCGCCCGGTTCGGCAGCGATGCCCTGCGCTGGATCAACTCCCCGACTGGTCGTGCCCACCGGATGCGTGGTGCGAATGCCAGGGTCGTCGTCGGCGGCACGATCCGGACCGGCGACACGATCCGCCGCCTCTGAACACGGTCAGATCCCGGCCGATCGGATCACCCAGGCCGCGTAGGCCGTCAGCTGCGAGGGGTGTCCCGGATCGATCGCCCCGGTGAGGTTCACCCACGCCTCCATGCCCGATGCGAAACGGACGACGGCACTCCCGGCCGGTTCGCGGTCACGAAGCCGATCTGCGGGACAATCGAACGCGCTGTCGCAGAGCATGGACGCCCAGACGTCGATGTGGACGATCGGTGATCCGCCCGGCTCGACCGTCGCGGCCAGGGCCGCCTCCGCAGCGGCCCGGCATCGTCGAGGACCCACACCGCGACACTCGATGTCGGGCGGCTCGACTGGGTCGACCCTGGCCGCTGTCGTCGCGTCGGGTTGTTCGATCGCGGTCACGGACGAAGCAGCGGCGGCCGGAATGGGCGCTGCCGTGCCGGCCGCGGCGATCGGGTTCTCCTGTGGTCCGGCGGAGAACGTCAAGCCTGCAAGCAGGATCGCGACCCCGATCACGACCGCTGCGGTGACGACCATGATCGGGCGTCCCCGGCGCCGCGTGATGGGCTCGGGCTCCAGCTGATAGCTCATCGGACCGATCGTACTCCCGCCGTCGCAGGGCTCGGCTCGTCAGGCTCGGGTCGCCCGTGACTGCAGATACCGGTAGGCTGCGGCGATGTCCGCGATCGGCTCCACGGGCTCGTCCTGCTCGACCACGTACCACTCGACATCGGCCGACCGGCCGACCGAGATGATCCCCGGGAACGGAAGTGTCCCCGTCCCGGCCGGGACATCGTGGGTGACCGGCTCGAGCGACAGATCCTTCATGTGGAGCATGCGGACGCGGCGACCGAGTCGCTCGATCCCCGCCACCGGATCTCGCCCCGCGACCGCCATCCAGTAGACATCGACCTCGATGTCGATGTCCGGTCCGGACTGTTCGAGAAACACATCCCAGATGGTGGTTCCTTCGAGCGGGTCGAATTCGAAGGCGTGATTGTGATACCCGACCCGGATCCCGGCGGGAGCGAAGCGGTCAGCGAGTGACTGCAAGCCGTCTGCGAATCGCCGGACGTCGTCGACCGTCCCCCGGTCGGTTTCGGGCATCCACGGCACGATCACCCGCGGGCAGTCGATCCGGACCAGCCAGTCGGCGACCGCATCCGGCGCCTCGCGCAGGCGCTCGATCCCGACGTGGGCCGCGACTGGTCGGAGACCCACGGCGCCGAGCGACCTGGCGAGATCAGCGCCGCCGACATCGGGCAGACCGGCGATCTCGACCGCGCGATACCCGGCAGCCGCCACCGCGTCCAGGGTCCCGTCGAGATCGACTGACGCGAGGCTTCGGACGGTGTAGAGCTGGACCGCGATCTGATCCTCTCGCATCGACCGGACGATACGCCATCGGATCGGTCGTCGGGTCGCCGATACCGTAGGCTGTTCGGTCATGGACCCAGCAGGGATCGGGATCGTCGGAGCCGGGAACATCGCCGGCGGCTACGCTCGTGATGCGCTCACCCACCCCGAGATCAAGCTCGTCGCGGCGACCGACCTCGATCAGGCTCGCGCTGACGCCTTCGCTCGGGAGCACGGGATCGTCGCGCATCCCACGCTCGACGCACTCCTCGCAGACCCGTCGGTCGACATCGTCGTCAACCTCACGGTCCATCACGCGCACTACGCCGTGACGAAGCGAGCCCTGGAAGCCGGCAAGCACGTGTATAGCGAGAAGCCCATGGCGCTCCGGCCGAGTGAGGCGCGGGGACTCGTCGATCTCGCGACCACCCGAGGGCTGCGGCTCGGCTGCTCTCCATCCACGTTCCTCGGTGAGGCCCAACAGACGGCAGCTGCCTGGATCCGATCAGGTCGCCTCGGGCCGGTCCGGGCCGTCTACGCCGAGGTCGATTGGGGTCGCATCGAATCGTGGCATCCCTCGCCGGCGCCGTTCTACGAGGTCGGAGTGCTGTTCGACGTCGGGGTCTATCCCCTCACCCTGGTCACGACCATGCTGGGTCCCGCGCGCTCCGTCAGGGCCTGGGGCTGGGACCTCCGGCCGGAGCGTGTCGCGCTCGATGGGAGCTCGTTCCGGATCGGCAGTCCGGATCTGATCATCATCGCGCTGGAACTCGAAGGCGGCGCCGTGGTCCGGCTGACTGCCAGTTTCTACGTCGGCCGCCCGACCCGCGGACGAGGCTCGCTCGAATTCCATGGCGACGACGGGTCACTCCTCCTCGGCGACTTCCAGGAGTTCGATGCGACGGTCGAGATGGGTCCGTTCGGCGGTGAGTACGCCCCGGTCGCCCACGTCAGGTCGCCGTACGCGGGGATCGCCTGGGCGCGCGGCGTGGCCGAACTTGCGGCATCGATCGGCGAGGGTCGACCCCACCGGGCGAGCGCGGAGCAGGCCGCCCACGTCGTCGACATCCTCGGGGCGGCCAACGCCTCCATGGCGGACGGTGGCGCGACCATCGCGGTGACCTCGTCATTCGCCAGTCCCGCCTTGATGCCGTGGGCCGTGATCGACGACGCCTAGTCCCCGGCGGGATCGGCCACCGGTACGGTCCGTCATTGCGCGAATCCGTGGTCCGGCGCACGATGCCGGCCACCAACACCGAGGAGGGATACGGGGCACCATGATCGGGTCGACCGATTCGCCGTCGGACGTCCCCGCGCCAGAACAAGCGACGTCCCGACCGAGGGCGGTCTGGCGGCTGCTGGCCGTCAGCGCAGGAGCCGCGCTCGTCGCCGGACTGTCGTACGTCGTGACCGTGGGGACCCGGACAGGCCAACTTGTCAGCGAATTGATCCTCGGCGGCCGTCCTGCATCGAGTGACGTGGTCGTGGCGGCAGATCGCGTGCTGGACAGCCTCTCCCGTTCGACGCTGATCGCCGGCACGATCGCGCTCGTCACGATCGCCGTCCTCCAACGGCGACCACGGCTCGCGGTCGTCGCCGTATTGGTCGTGATCGGGGCGAATGTCTCGACCCAGCTGCTCAAGGCCGTCGTGCTCGACCGTTCAGATCTGCTCGATGGCATGTTCTACGTGCTGCCGAACAGCTTTCCGAGTGGCCACGCCACCGCGGCCGCGTCGATCGCCGTCGGACTCCTCCTCGTCCTGCCGCCGCTGCTTCGAGCACCCACGGTCCTGGCGTCTGCCATCGTGGTCGCGATCGTCGGCGCCAGTACGCTCATCGCCGGTTGGCATCGGATGGCCGATGCGATCGGTGGCGTCTTCGTCGCGACCGCCTGGGGAGCCGGTCTCGCCGCCGTCCTCGCCTGGCGTCGGGGCTTTGATGTCCTCGGCCGTCGCACGACCGAGTTCGGCCGGGTCTCCGCCGCGCTGCTGATCTGGCTCGGCGCCGCGGTGCTCGTCCTCGGCGTCCTCGCCTATCTGATCATCGCCGCGGATCCATTGGAGGTCCTGCTGGTGCTCGCCGAGCGTGGCGGGAGTCCGGCACTGTTCTGGGTCGGGATCCTGGTCACGATCGGGACGTCCATGCTCGCGCTGGGAGCCCTTGGGTTCGCGCTGCGCGACATCCGGCTCGACCCCCGGAACCGACCGTCGGCCAGGCTCGACGCCGGAACCGATCGCCCAACCGAGTCCGGACGCCGAGGTCCTACATGATCCATGACGAAGCGGCATACTCGCGGCGTGCAGTTCCGTGCGACGATCCAGGCTACCGGCAAGACCGCCGCCGGGATCGAGGTCCCGACCGAGATCGTCGCGGCCCTGGGACCCAGCCGGAAGCCGGCTGTCCGGGTCACCATCGACGGGTACACCTACCGCACCTCGATCGCGTCGATGGGCGGTGTGTTCATGCTCGGCGTGAGCAACGCTGTTCGCGCGGAGGCGGGGGTCGCGGCAGGCGACACGGTCGACGTCGAGGTCGAGCTGGATACCGAGCCTCGCGTCATCGACGTCCCGCCCGACCTCGCGGCCGCCCTCGAGACCGACCCGGAGGCCGAAGCGTTCTTCACGGGGCTTTCGTTCAGCAACAAGCGCCGGATCGTCGAACCGATCAACGCGGCGAAGGCTCCGGAGACTCGCCAGCGACGAATCGACAAGGCCGTCGCGTCGCTCCACGACCACCGGATCTAGGGCTCGGAACGCCTCGATCCCGGCGGCCGCGGCGATGGAGAGCGTCTTCCCCTCGGCGTGCGCCTCGCGGAACACGTCGCCGTCCACGATCAGGACCGATCCCTCGTACTCCGGCCGTTCGCGGTGCCATCGCCCGACACGCCCGGTGCTCGCTTCGGCTTCGACCGCACCCCATATCCGGCCCGCTCGCTCGGCGTCGCCACGCGCGGCTGCGATCGCCGCGAGACCGGCGGCCCCGAACAGGATCAATCGCTGGTCGCCGAGGCGCAGGGCCAACTCGAGCGATCGAACCGAATGGAGTTCGGCGGCGTCGAGTTGGCCCAGCTCGCGCTCGAACATCGCCGCGTCGTCGTACTCGCCGGCCGCCCACCACGTCCAGCCGGCCTCGTCCGCGAGAGCGGCGCTCTGCAACGCCTGTTCGAGGCCGAGCGACAGCGCGCCCTCCGCGTACGACCGCTGGGCGAGCAGGCCGAGCACCTGGCTTCTGCCTAGAGGCAGATCCCGCCGGTCGAAATCCTCCAGCGCACGCTCCATCAGCGGCCAGCCGTCTGCGGTCTCCCCTCGAAAGATCATGTTCGTGGCGATGCGGAAACGACCGTGCGCCGCCTCCGCGTCCGCCCCAGCGGCGCTGAACAGGTCGAAACTCGCGAGGTAGTACGGAGCGGCCGCTGCCCACTCCCCGAAGATGTCCAATGTCCCACCGAGGGCGCGAAGCGCTCTTGCCCGGAGCGATGGGTCCGCTTCGGTCGTTCGGGCGAGCAGGCGCTCAAGCCAGGAGGCTCCTTCGACCGGGTCGCGGACCACCCAGAACAATTCCATCCAGGCAGCAAGACGGAGCCCCCGCTCCGGGTCTGCATCGAGGGCCCATTCGAGCACGGCTCGGATGTTGTCGATCTCCGGAGCGATGAGATCGAAATCCCACCGCTCAGGGCCATGGATCACGGCTCGCGTCCCGGCCCGGTCGACGAGGTCGAACAGCCGGTCGGCCTGGACCCGGCGCAGCCGGTCTTCCTCGCCCGTCGCCTGCAAGCACTCCCGGGCGAAATCACGGATCGTCTCGAGCATCAGGAAGCGGTCCTCGCCATTCCCCTCGGCTCGGCGACGCACCAGGCTCTTGTCGACGAGCGATCCGAGCGTTTCGACGTCGCAACCGCAGACGGCTTCCGCGTCGCCCACCGTGCAGCCTCCGCGAAACAGGGCGAGCCGGCCGAAGAGCCGCTGCTCCTCATCGTCGAGAAGGTCATAGCTCCAGGCGATCGTGGCCCGGAGCGTCGAGTGGCGTTCATCGACGTCGCGCCCGCCTTTGAGCAGATCGAGGCGCTGGGTGATGCGCTCGAGCAACTGCTTCGGGCCCAGGACGTTCATCCTCGCCGCCGCGAGTTCGATCGCAAGGGGAAGCCCGTCGAGGCGCCGCACCAATCCCGGGATCGCCGGCGACGATCCGACGTCGCCGCGAAGGGCCATCGCCCGTTGGAGGAAGAGGGCAACGGCCTCTGACTGGTCCATCGGCTGGAGGTCGAACTCGACTTCCCCGGCGATCCGGAGGGGTTCGCGGCTCGTGGCGACGATCCGGAGCGCGGGGGCGGCGGCGAGCAGGTCCGCGATCGGGCGGGCCACCTCGGGAAGGAGCTGCTCCAGGTTGTCGAGGACGACGTGGGTGTGCTTCTCGCCGATGCGGGCGGCGATCGCAGCGACGGTATCGCCCGACGCACCCAACGTCGTGGCGATCATCGGGACCACGAGGCTAGCGTCCCGCACGGGTGCCAGCGCGATGTAGACCGTGCCCCCATCTGCGTCGTCCGCCAGGAAGCGCGCGAGTTCGATCGCGAACCTCGACTTGCCCGTCCCGCCGGGCCCGACGATCGTGAGGATCCGGGGTTCGTGCTCGAGCCATCGCCCGACGACTTCGTGGAGCTCGCTTTGGCGCCCGATGAAGCGGGTCGGAGGCGTGGGCAGATCGACAGCCCCGGGTGTCCGCAGCGGCGGGAAGCGGGTCGAACCGATCTGGAAGATCTGGACCGGCGTGTCGAAGTCCTTGAGCCGGTGACGCCCGAGGTCCTCCATCGGCACGTCTTCGACGAGGGCTGCCGTTGCCGCGGACAGGAGCACCTGGCCACCGTGGGCCAGAGCCGCGACCCGGGCGCCTCGATGGACGTCGATGCCCACGTAGCCGTCGGTGGTGGTCGTCGCCGTTCCGGTATGGATCCCCATCCTGACCGTGATCGGCTCGGCCGCAAGCGCCCGCTGCCCGGCGATGGCGGCGGCAACAGCTCCCGTGGCTGTCGGGAACGCCGCAAAGATCGCATCGCCCTGGGTGTCGACTTCCGTGCCGTCGTGGTCGGCGAACGCGGTGCGGAGGAGGCGCCGGTGCTCCGCCAGCGCTTCGGCATAGCCAGCGGGCCCGAGACGGCCCAACAGCCTGGTCGAGCCTTCGATATCGCTGAACAGGAACGTCACTGTCCCGGTCGGCAGGACGCCGGCGACCGGACGGTCCGCAGCGGGCATCACCGGCGGAGTATGGCACGCGCCATCGCCCGCGAAGGTCTAGTCCGGCTCGCCGTCCGCCGCGTCTCGATGAGGGTCGTCGGCGCGCTATGGACGGCCGGGATCGTACCGAGCCTGCCCGCCTGGTAATCGGCCATGGCCTGCATGACCTGTTCGCGGGTGTTCATCACGAACGGGCCCATCCAGGCGACCGGCTCCCGGATCGGCCTACCCCCCAGGATGATCACGTCGAGACTGGGATGGCGAGCCTCCTGGACGGCCGAGGCCGCGACGGTGACGGTATCGCCATCGCCCAGGACCGCCAGCTGGCCCGACTGGATCGGCCGCCCCTCGACGCCGACGCTCCCCTGCCCCGCCAGAACGTAGACCAGGGCGTTGTAGTCCGGTCGCCACGGCAGCGACACCCTCGCGCCAGGGCTGAAGGTCGCGTGGATCATCGTCATCGGCGTGTACGTCGACCCAGGCCCGGCATGGCCGGCCACCTCGCCTGCGATCACCCGGATCAGGGCGCCACCGTCAGGTGAGGAGAGGAGGGCGACCTCGCTGGCACGCAGATCCTGGTATCGGGGTGGCGACAGCTTCTGGGCGGCCGGGAGGTTGACCCACAACTGCAGCCCGTGGAACAGGCCCCCGCTCACGACGAGCCACTCCGGCGGCTTCTCGATATGCAGGATCCCGGCGCCGGCCGTCATCCATTGCGTGTCGCCGTTCGTGATGACGCCCCCGCCGCCGTTCGAATCGGCGTGCTCGAACACGCCATCGATCATGTAGGTGACCGTCTCGAACCCGCGATGCGGATGCCACGGCGTCCCCTTTGGCTCGCCCGGGGCGTATTCGACCTCGCCCATCTGGTCGAGATGGATGAACGGGTCGAGGTCGGCCAGATCGGCGCCGGCGAACGCCCGTCGCACCGGGAACCCTTCGCCTTCGAACCCACGAGGCGCGGTCGTCACGCTTCGGACGGGTCGTTGCCGGGCGATCGTCGGATCCGGGGCTGCGATCCGCGGCAGGATGGTGATGTCTTCGACGACGACGGCTGGCATGGGGTACGGCTCCTTCGCTTTCGACGGCGAGCATACCAGACGAGTAGTTGACTACGCAACAGTCTTTCGCGTACCGTGTCGGCCCAACGGCAACGATCGGAGCGACCTTGTATGTACGACTACAACGCGGACCTCATCGCCGACCTCCGGGCCCACGGCGGCCACGCCAGCGGAGGTCGCTGGCTTGATCGTCAGGTCCTGATCCTGACCACGACCGGGGCCCGCTCAGGGAAGCCGCGCGAGACGCCACTGGCCTACACGCGCGATGGCGACGACCTCATCGTCGTCGCGTCCAAGGGCGGGGCCTCGACAAACCCCGCCTGGTACCACAACCTCGTCGCCGATCCGATGGTCACGGTCGAGATCGATGGCTCGACCTTGCATGCCCGCGCAGACGTCGTCGACGGGGCCGAGCGCCGCCGGCTGTACGACCAGCATGCCGCGCTCCACCCCACGTTCGTGGAGTACGAGGCGAAGACAGACCGGGTCATCCCCGTTCGGCTACGCAGCACCTGACCGACCGGTTCCGAGCGTACCCTCACGGGATGGAACCTGATCCACCGCTCATCCGCCCACCGACCCCGGCCGAGTCGACCGATGTCGGGGCGATGCACCGGTCCAACCGGGCGGCCTGGGACGAGGCCTCCGAGCGATACGAGGGCTGGTTCGAGGAGGCCGTTGCGCTGATCCGCTCCGGGGGGACGAACCTGTTCGGCGTCGAAACCGGATTGATCGGCGACCTCCGTGGCCGCTGTCGGCGGGCTATCCACCTTCAATGTGCGGCTGGACGCGACACGTTGTCCCTCTGGAACCACGGCGCCGACGAGGTGGTCGGGATCGACTTCAGCCCACGGATGCTCGATCTCGCGGCGAGGCTGACTGCCGCCACCGGGGCCCCCGCCCGCTGGATCCTGTCCGACGTCCTCGACACCCCGCACGAACTGGATGGCACCGCCGATCTCGTCTACACCGGACGCGGCTCGATCATCTGGCTGCACGACCTTGACGCCTGGGCTCGGGTGATCGCGCGACTGCTCTCTCCGTCCGGCCGCTTCGTCCTGTTCGAGGGACACCCGGTCGAGTGGCTGTTCGACGTGGACGACGATGGCCGCTGGGTCGCCACCGACTACGACTACTTCGGCGGGGCCGAGGCGTCCCGGGGATGGGCACCCGAGTACATCGACCGGCTCTCCATCGAGGAGTCAGACCAGAGCTGGAAGTTCGCCCGGCCGTGGACGCTCGGGGAGGTCATCACGGCCCTGCTCGGGGCCGATCTGCGCCTGGAACAGGTCGCGGAGCACCCTGTCGATTGGTGGGGCGGTCACGCCGATGTGCGCGCCGACGAGCGCGGCCGGATCCCGTTGTCGTTCTCCGTGGTGGGTCGACGCGGACCCGGATAGGGATCCGCAGCCGTCAGCGTGGGTCCGTGCGTGGGATCAGCGCGGCGAACCGACCGTCGGCCTGTTCGCCTGACATCGAAGGCGTCCCCGATCGCCTCGTCGACGATCGGCCCGTACACGTGCGGGTACGGTGTCCCCTGATCGTCGAAGCGCCACGGGGCGTCGAGCGCATCGAGATCGATCGACAGGCAGACGAACGGTCGCGGATCCGAGGCGTAGTGTCGATCGAACGTGCGCCCGAGCGCATCGCTCCCATCCGTGCAGTGGACGAACCCTTCGGTCGCCAGGGACTCGGCGTGATACGGGCCGCGAGGAGGCGGTCTGTCCAGCCGGGCCGCCCAGGTCGAGAGTGGCAGAAGATGGTACGTCGGCCGCATCAGCCCGGCGTCTGATCGATCGACAACCAGGCGCGGTCGACAGTGAGTTGCAGGACCGTGGGTCGATCTGCCACGAGTGCCGCCCGGAGTGCCGGTTCGAAGGCGGCGTCGGTGTCGATCCGGATCCCGCGGGCACCGCAGGCGCGCGCGATCGCGGCGTGATCGACCGGGCCGAGATCGGTCGCGACCCCGACCCCGGTCCCGCGTCGCTCCTGCCACATCCGGATCGTCCCGTAGCGCTCGTTGTCGAACACGATCACGACGACGCGCGCCTCGACCCGGACCGCCGTCTCCAGCTCGGCCATCGTCATGGCGAAGCCACCATCGCCCACGAGGGCGACCACGGAGCGATCGCGATGGACGAGCGCAGCGAGCGATGGCAGCCGGCAGGCCATAGCCCATGGACCCGGACGTCGGGCCGAGGAAGGTGCCGGGGCGTCGGAATCGAAAGCCTCGGCCCGCCCAGCTCGAGAAGTTCCCGGCGTCGGTGGTCACGATCGCGTCATCGGCCAGGACCTCGCGAAGGGTCGTGATCACCCTGCCAGGATGGACACCCGGGCCATCCCACGGCTGGGCGTCGACGACCGACGCCGCCTCCCACGCGGCCCGGTCCGCCACGATTGTTCTCCTGTCGGGTGGTCACCCGGGCGGCGTCGAGGACGGCGCGACCGACGAGACGGTCGTTCGCGGCCTTCAGGAAGGCCTTGGCATCCGCTGCCACGGCGATCTCCGGGCCCGTGCCTTCATCCGTTCTGGCCGGCTCGAGATCGACGTGGGCCCAACGCAGGCCGGGGCGCGGGACGTTGTAGCCGTAGGTCGTCGGCTCGTTGAGGCGGGAGCCGATCACGAGCATCGCGTCGGCGGCGTCCAGCCGGGCACGGACGCTCGATGGCGCTCCGAATCCAGCCATCCCGAGGAACAGCGGGTTGTCGTTCGAGATCACGTCGGCCCGCCGCCACGCGGCGATCACCGGGACCTGGAGCAACTCCGCGAACCGGGTGAGCTCGGTCGAGGTCCTGGCCCGCAGGACCCCGCCACCCGCGACGATGACCGGGCGCTCCGCCGAGGCGAGGAACTCGATGACGGCCCGGATCGACTCGTCTGTCGCGCGTGGGGTCGGCGGTCGGGCGGCCGACGCCGTCGCGTCTGCCGGCATCCGCTCATCGAGCAGGTCCTCCGGGAGCGACAGGAGGACCGGACCTGGCCGGCCGGTCAGCGCCTGACGGGTCGCCTCCACCATCACCCCGGCGACTTCCGCGCTGGACATCGGTTCCGCGGCCCATTTCGCCAGCCTGCCAAGACTCGCGACCTGGTCGATCTCCTGGAAGGCTTCACGACCCAGCAGTCGACGCTCGACCTGTCCGACGGCCACGAACATCGGGGTCGAATCCTGGTGCGCGGTGTGGATCCCGATCGCCAGATTCGCGCCACCGACCGCGCGGGTCCCCAGGCAGACCGCGGGACGGCCGGTCAGCTGTCCGTGCGCTTCGGCCATGAAGGCGGCAGCCCCTTCATGATGGGTCGCGATCACCCGGATCCCCGCGTCGTCGAACGCGTCGAGGAGGCCGAGGAACGACTCGCCCGGGACCGTGAACGCGTATCGGACGCCGGCCGTCCGCAACGCATCGGCGATGAACCGCCCGACGGTCGGGGGCTCGACCGGATGCTCGTCGCCCGGTTCGGCAGGGATCGGTTCGGCGACCGGGGGCGCGTCATCGGGTGGTGCGTCGGCCGGACCAGGTTCCGGCTCGGCCGCTTCGGGTTCCGGGTCGGCCGCTTCGGGTTCGTCCGTGGGTGCTCCCGCGTCGACCGGCGGCATGGCCGCGGCGGCTTCGTCGACCGCTGGCGCTACCTCGGGTCCTGGGTCGTTGGGTGGTGGGTCGTCGGACGGTGGCGTGATCTCGAGCTCGGTCAAGGCGACTGCGCTCCTTCGGTCGGTGGTGATCCCGGGTGCGGTGGGTCAGCGGTAGTTCTCGAACTGCAGCGGAACGGGGAGATCCAGATCGCGAAGTCTGGCGATGACCCGCTGGAGGTCGTCCCGGCTCTTGCCGGAGACGCGCACGGCATCACCCTGGATCTGCGACTTCACCTTCGGGAACTCGTCGCGGATGAGCCGGGTGATCTTCTTGGCGATCTCGTCGGACAGCCCGCGACGCAGGCCGATCCGCTGGCGAACCTTGTTGCCGCCCGCCTCCTCGACCTTGCCCCAGTCGAAGATCTTGAGCGACAGGCTGCGCCGGATCGCCTTCGACTCGATGAGGTCCTTGACCGCTGACGCCCGATATTCGTCGTCCGTGATCAGGACGATCTCGTCCTTGGCCTGCGTCAGGTCGACCGTGACGCCCTTGAAATCGAACCGCGTGCCGACCTCTCGGCGGACCTGATCGAGCGCGTTCCGCAATTCCTGTTCGTCGAAGTCGCTGACCACGTCGAACGACTGTTCCCCAGCCATCGATCCCCCTTTCCCTACCCCGCCGCTGGTCGCGGCGCCATCATCCACCACTCCCTGAACCGACGGATCCGACCGTCCTCGGCCACCTCCGCCGTCAGGAAGCCCGCTCTCCTGGTGACCGTGTCATCGGATCGCTCGATCCATGAGGCGTGCCACGCCGCGAGGACCGTCGCGCCCGAGACCCAGTGGCGTTCGACGGTGAACGCGACATCCCGCTGACGCGCGGAAGACTCGAGCAGGAACGATCGGAGGGCGTTGTGTCCGACGAGTGGTTCGTCGAACGGGTCTCCATGGTACTCGGCATCCTCGGTGAACAGCGCCACCCAGGCATCGCCGCTGAAGTCCTGCCAGGCCCGGCCGTAGGCCTCGACCAGTTCACCACCAGCTGCGTAATCGATCGTCATCGCTCCTCCAGTCGTTGCAGTAACCGCTCCCCGACGACGTACGAGCGGCCGCCGCCCATCACCAGGACGACGTCTCCGGGTTCGACTTCCCCGGCAAGAGCGTCCGCGGTCGCCTCGACCGAGCCAGGGGCCAGCACCGGGATGTCCGGACGCCGACGCCGGACAGCAACGGCCAGCTCACCAGCCGAGGTCACGCTCGTGTCGAGATCTCGCCCTGCAAAGATATCCGCCACGGCGACCGCGTCCGCCTCGGCCAGCACGTCTGCGAAGGCATCCAGCATCGCCGCCGTTCGCGCGTAGGTCAGGGGTTCGTAGACGGCCCACAGCCGACGACCCGGGGCTCGTTGTCGAACAGCCAGGAGCGTTTCGTGGATGGCCGTCGGGTGGTGTCCGTAGTCGTCGTACACCACGATCCCGGCGGCCTCACCCTTTCGCTCGAGGCGACGGCCGACGCCGGCGAACGTCTTGATCCCCTCGATGAGCGTGTCCGCCGGGACGCCGAGGCTCGAGGCGGTCGCCGCCACGGCGAGGGCGTTGGCGGCGTTGTGACGGCCGGCCGTCGTGAGCCGCAGGTTCAGGCCACCGGCCAGCCGGTCAAGCCCGAATACCTCGATCGGTCGTGCCATCGGGATCGCTGGCGGAGATCCGTCCGAGGAGCGCGGTCGCCGGACCGGCCGCGGTCGCGAATCGCTCGCGGATCCCACGGAGATAGCCGCCCCGCTGCGGTGACGCATCGACGAGCGCGTAGGCGACCAGGTTGAACCGTCGATCGCGCACTCGATCGATGACAGCCTCCACGCCCGGGTCCCCGATATTGGCCACGACGGTGGCGCCATCTGGCATCCGCCGCAACCAGGCCGCGAATACGTCGGTCACGGCTGCCCGGTCCGCGAAGACGTCCGGATGATCCCACTCCGCACTCGTCAACACGGCAAGCTCGGGGACGTAGGGATCGAAGTTGCCGGCGTATTCGTCGGCCTCGACGATGAATGCGTCACCCGATCCCCACCGGGCCGTCGCCGGTGTACCGCCGGTGATCGACGACGGAAGGAGCGCCCCGACGAAGGCCGACGGATCGTGGCCGGCCACGACGAGCACATGGGCAAGCCAGCCGGCGGTCGTCGACTTGCCGTGCGTTCCGGCCACGCCGACGAGCCTCCTCCCGGATGCGGCGTCGGCAACGACCTGTTGCCAGGGTTCGACGATGATCCCTGCGGCCCGGGCGGCCGCGAGTTCCGGGTTGTCCGGGTCGACCGCCGTGAGTGCCTTGGTGACGGCAAGCCGGTCGGGCTGCGGGATCCGGTCGACATGCGCTTTGTCGTGGCCGGTCGCGACGGGGATCCCGAGGGCGTCCAGCGCCACCGTGTAGGGCGACGGACCGTCGCGGTCGCACCCATCGACGACCGCCCCGGCGTGATGCGCCACGAGTGCCGCGGCACTTGCCCCGGCTCCCGATATGCCCACGATGTGGATCCGCTCCCCGGGTCGGACCGGCCGTGCGGACCGCGCTGGTCGAAGTCCGGCCGACACCCGGTCCGCGGCGCGGGTCACGCGCGACCCGGAACCGTCTGTCCGATCGCTTCGATCCGCTCCAGCAGGAGTTCGAGTGCGGCGCTCGCGCTCGCGCGCTTGTTGTCCGTGCGGTCGCCGGTCCACTGGTGCCGGCGGACCTCGAGACCGGACGCGTCCGCGACGGCGACGTAGGTCAGGCCGACCGGTTTCTCATCGGTGCCACCGTCCGGCCCGGCGATCCCGGTCACCGCGACCACGAGGTCCGCTCCGGTTCGATCGCGACCACCGGATGCCATCGCCATGGCCGTCTGCGCCGAAACGGAGCCATGGAAGCCGAGCACGTCAGCAGGAACCGCGACGGTCGCCTCCTTCAACGCATTCGAATAGGTCACGAACCCGCCGACGTACCAGACACTCGATCCGGGGTTCTCCGTGATGACGTGCCCGATCAGGCCGCCGGTACACGATTCGACGGTCGCCACGGTCACCGACCGGACAAGACACGCCGACCCCACCCGGCCGGCGAGGTTGACCAGCAGATCCTCGGCCACGGCTAGCGCCGCTGGGTCTTGACCGGGTCGGCGGGCGGCGCGAAGAGCCACGTCTCGGGGGTGCCCGACTTGCCGAGCGCGCCGAGCGACGTGCCGTTGAGGGTGAAGTAGGTGACGCCGGACGAACCGGTCCTGACCTCGATCGAATCCTTCGCGTTGAAGGTCAGGGTCGTCCCCGGTGAGATGACCTGGCCGGCAGCACCGATCTTCGAAGCGAGCTGACCATCCACCCAGACCTTGACCCATGCCCGACCGCCCTTGATCGCGACGGTCAGGTTGACGCCCTGGTAGTCGACCGTCACGTTCCGGGTGAGCGACGCAGTCTTGCCTTCGCTGCTCGAAGCCGTCACCGTGACCGCCCAGCGACCGGCGGTGAGCTCGAGCGGGGTGGTGTACGTGCCATCGGCGTCGACCGGGACCGTCAGCGGATCCGGTATGGCCGGCGGGGCTGGCGTCGCGCCCTTGGCGGGCACGGGGCCGGTCGGGCCGAGGTACGACGCCGCAACGACGACGGAGTCGGCATTGGTCGCGGTCCCGGCGACCGGGATCGCGCCGTTCTCGAATGTGGCGCCCTCCGAAGGCTGGTCGACCGTCAAGGTCGGCGCCTCGATCACGAGGAACGGCACCGTGATGAACAACCGGAGGGTCGCCTCGGAATGCTTCCCGGTATCCGGATCGAGCGCACTCACGTCGAACTGGTTCCGTCCGCGCCGAAGATCCACGTCGTACGCCCAGGCCCCATCGGACGTCGCCGTGACCAGGAACGGATCGTGGCCCGGGGTCAGGATCGACACCGTCGCTCCGGGCTGCGTCGTGCCCGTCAGCGTGTAGCTGGTCGTCGATCCGGGAACGTCGACGACGGCCGTCGCCGGCTGTGTCACTGCGATCGTGGGCGGCTTCGCGAACCGAAGGATCTGGACGCCGAGATAGGCACCAAAGGCGACGATCGCAACGGTCAGGAGGGCGGCCACGACGAGGCTCGGCGAGAACGTCAGGCCCTTGCGCGGCGCAGCGATCGCCTTGGGCGCGACGATCGGCGGGGGCTCGTCCTTGGCGACACCCCGTTCGCGCCGCCATTGCAGCAGGACGTCGTCGGGATCGAGCCCGAGGTAGAGCGCGTAGTTGCGGAGGAAGCCCTTCGTGTAGACGGCCCCCGGCAGGTCCTTGTAGTCGCCGCGCTCCAGCGCCCCGAGGTAGCGTGCCCGGATCTTCGTGTCGCGCTCGGCACGATAGAGGTCGACGCCCTTCCGCTCGCGTGCCGCATACAGTCGCTCGGGCAGGCTCGGACCTGGTTCGGCGACCACGCTTCGGCCCGCGTCGCCGCGATCCGTGCGGGTCGCCCGCTTGAGCTGTTCTCGAGTCGTCATCCGTCGTCCCCATCGGGGTCGTCGTCGACCCCGGCCGACCCCGTCGTTTCATCGCGTCGCAGGACCGGTCGTGCATTGGAGCCATCGAAGGCGCCGATGTACCCGCGTGCCTCCAGTTGGTCGATCATCCGGGCGGCTCGCGCATAGCCGACCTTGAGGCGACGCTGGAGGAGCGACGCTGAGGCCCGATCGTACTCCCGAATCACCTCGACGGCATCCGGCAACAACCGGTCCGCCTCCTCATCGGCGAGATCGTCGGTCGAGCCGGTCCCCTCGTCGCCGGTGTCGATGATGCCCATGTCGTAGTGCGGATCTTCGATCTGGACCTTCCAGTGCTCGACCACCCGGGCGATCTCCTGGTCGGATACGAACACGCCCTGCAGGCGCAACGGACGCGGCAGATCGGAGGGCTGGTAGAGCATGTCGCCCCGTCCGATCAGGTCCTCCGCGCCCGGCGCATCGAGGATCGTCCGGGAGTCGATCTGCGAGGCCATCGCGAAGGCGATCCGGCTCGGGAAGTTGGCCTTGATCAACCCGGTGACCACGTTGACCGACGGCCGTTGCGTGGCGAGGACCATGTGGATCCCGGTCGCCCTGGCCTTCTGCGCCAGCCGGACGATCGGGTCCTCGACGTTCTTGCCCTCTCGCATCATCAGGTCCGCCAGCTCGTCGATGATGATGACGATGTAGGGCATCCGGTCGTCCGGGTCCGCACGGGTCTCGTTGAACCCCCGGATGTTGCGAGCCGATGCGCCGGCCAGCCGTCGGTAGCGGGCCTCCATCTCGTTGACCGCCCACTTGAGTGCCGCCTTGGCCCGCTCCGGCTCGGTGATGACCGGAACGAGCAGGTGGGGCAGGCCGTTGTAGGCGGCCAGCTCGACCCGCTTGAGGTCCATCAGGATCATCCGAACGTCGTCCGGGGTCGCCTCGCACAGGAGGCTGGTGATCAGGGCGTTGACCATCACGCTCTTGCCCGACCCGGTCGCCCCGGCGATGAGCAGGTGGGGCATCTTGGCCAGGTCGACCGCCTGGGCCGTACCCGCGACATCCCGTCCGAGGGCGAAGGTCAGGGTCGAGCCTGAGCCCTTGAAGTCGACCTCCTCGAGGATCCGGCGGAGGGCGACGATGTTGAAGTCCTTGTTGGGGATCTCGATCCCGACCGCGCTCTTGCCCGGGATCGGGGCCTCGATCCGGAGAGACCTGGCGGCCAGGGCCATCGCCAGGTCATCGGACAGCGCCTCGATCCGGCTGACCTTGATGTCCGGCGCCGGCTGGACCTCGTACTGGGTGACGACCGGGCCGGCGTTGCGACCGACGATCCTGGCCGCGATCCCGAAGCCGGCGAGCTTCTTGATGATGATCTCCTCGGTGTGCCGATGGGCCGCCTCGTCACCGCCGGCCTCGGTCGGGACGGCGATGTCGTCGAGGGTCGTCAGCGGCGGCAGGACGTAGTCGATCCGGTCCTTCGTGGGCGGCGAATCCGCGGCATCGGTGACGTCATCGGGATCACGCTCGGGCCGGGCTGCAACGAGCGTGGCGGACGCGGCCGCGCCGGTCCTGGCCGGGGCGAACGTCGCGGAGTTCGGCACGACACTCGGAAGCGCCGGCGGGATCGCGCCCGCGTCGTCGTTGCCCCAGACGCCGGTCTGGCCCGGCGACGGGGTCGCGGCGACCGACTTCCCGTTCGACCGTCCTCGCGTCTCGGTCGCCGCCGTCGTTCCGGCGGATGCCTTGACCGCCGGCGCGGGATCGCCATCGGTCGGAGCCCTGCGGAGCGAGGCCGCCGCAGTCGTACCCATCCAGCGGGCCGTCCCGACTGCCGGGCGGGTGAGTTGCCGGAGCGGGATCCCGAACCCGACGATGATCCCGACGAGCGCGAGCGCCATCAGCAGGATGAACGCTCCGAGCGGGGTGAACAGGTCGCTCGCCGGTCCGGCCAGACCCCGGCCGATCCGTCCACTGCTGAACCCGAGGACCTGGGCAGCACCGAGGATGCCCGCGTAGGTGATGCACAACCCAAGCAGGGTGATCCCCCACCCGGAGCCGGGCCGGGTGCCCGGCCCCCATTCGAGCCACCATCCGGCCGCCAGCATCAGGAACGGCAAGAGCCAGCGCATCGCCCCGAACCACGGTGCGAAGACACCGGTCCACCAGCTGGTCAACGCCCCCTGCCCCGGCAGGGCGAGGGCGATCAGCGTCATCGCGCCGAGGACGAGCAGCGTCAACCCGATGATCGATCGGACGACCTCCGGCGTGATCCGCGAGCTCCACGAATCCTTGCGCCGGGACCGAGCGGTCCGGGGCGGGGTCTTGCTGGCCGTCGATCGACGGCGCGTCGCCATGTCAGACCTCGACGACGACCGGGAAGACCATCGGCCGGCGCTTCGTTTGTTCGTACAGGAAGCGCGAGACGCCGTCCTTGATCTGGGTCTTGAGCAGGGCGATCTCGCTGATGTGGTCCCCGGGCGTGTGGATCGACGCGATCACCCGCTCGAGTGCCTCCTTCATGATCGGATCCTGTTCATTGAGATGGACGAACCCCCGGGTGATGATCTCGGGTCGCCCGACGACCGAACCGGTCTGCTTGTCGACGGTGACGACGATCATGAACATCCCGTCGTTCGCGAGGGCGCGCCGGTCACGCAGCACGATGTCACCGACTTCCCCGACCGACAGGCCGTCGACGTAGACGTACCCGGCGGTGACCGGGCTTGCCCGCCTGGCACTGCCATCGGCAAACAGCTCGATCGGCGTGCCGTTCTCGATGATGAACACGTTCTCCGGCGACACCCCGGTCTCGATCGCCAGGCGCCCGTGCTGGACCTGCATCCGGAATTCGCCGTGCATCGGGATGAAATGCTTCGGCTTCGTCAGTCCGAGCATGAGCTTGAGCTCTTCCTGACTCGCGTGCCCCGAGACATGGGCGCGCTTGATGGTGTGGTAGTAGACGTTCGCGCCGGCCTTGAACAGGTTGTCGATCGTTCGTGAGACCGACTCCTCATTGCCGGGGATGGGGCTGGCGCTGACGATGACCGTATCCCCGGGCTGGATCTCGACGAACCGATGGTCGCGATTGGCCATCCGGGCGAGACCGGCCATCGGCTCGCCCTGGGCACCGGTCGTGGCGATGACGATCCGGGGGTCCGGATGGTCCCTGATCTTGTCCTTCGGCACGATCTGCGCCGGGTCGTACTTCAGGTAGCCGAGATCCGTCGCGATCCGGAAGTTCTGCTCCATCGACCGGCCGATGACCGAGACACTCCGATGCATGTCCGCGGCGGCGTCGAGGACCTGCTGGACGCGTGCGATGTTGCTCGCGAACGTGGCAACGATGACCCGACCCTCGAGCGGCTCCATGATCTCGCGGAATGCGTCGCCGACGGTTCGTTCGGATGGGGTATAGCCCGGGTTCTCGGCTCGGGTGGAGTCGGACAGCAGGCACAGGACGCCTTCCTGGCCGAGTCGGGCGAGGATCGCGAAATCAGACAGCTTGCCGTCGACCGGGGTGTGGTCGAACTTGAAGTCGCCGGTGTGCACGATCGTCCCGACCGGGGTTCGCAGGGCGATCCCCATCGCGTCCGGGATGGAGTGCCCCACCCGGAACGGCATCACGCGGAACGCCCCGATCTCGATCTCGTCACCGGGCTCCAGCGCGATCAGCGGGTTGTTGTGGAGCTTGTGCTCCTTGATCTTGTTCCCCAGCAGGCCGCGCGCCAGGGTCGACGCGTAGACCGGCACCCCCGGGAACTCGGGGAGCACGTACGGCAGCGCGCCAACGTGGTCCTCGTGCGCATGGGTGATGAGGAACGCCTTGACCTTGGCCCGGTTCTCCTTCAGGTAGGTGATGTCGGGGATGACGAGATCGATCCCGAACATCTCCTCGTCCGGGAACATCAGGCCGCAGTCGATGACGACGATCTCGTCGCGGTATTCGAAGACATACATGTTCTTGCCGATCTCACCCACCCCGCCGAGCGGGATGATGCGAAGCGGCTGGTCGTCGGTGTTGGGCATCTTGGTCCTTGGCATAGGGGTTTAGAACAGGGTCAGCTGTGGGGTCGAGTCATCGGCCGACGGGGCGGCGTCGGACGTGTCGGCGACGTCGGCAGCGGCGTCGGCAGCGGCGGCCACGTCGACAGCATCGAGCGGGTCCGGGTCGGCGGTCGACTCGCTGGGAGTCGCGTCCGGATCGGCGACCCCGGTCGGATCCGGATCGGCGACGGCCTGGCGGCGCTCGCGAGCCGCCAACAGCGTGGCCGGGACCGAGGCGATGTCGGCGAAGCTTTCGCGCTCGATCGCCGGAGTCCGAAGCGCCGCCGCCGGGTGATACATCGCGAGTGCGACGGCCGAGCGGGCGCCGGTCGCAGGATCGATCGGCCGGACCGTCCCGTGCGCCTGCGAGATCCGCACGCCGGGCATGAACGTGGCCATCGAGAACCGACCGAGGGTCACGACGACGGCCGGGTCGAGGACCTCGAGCTGGCGGCGCAGGAACGGGGCACAGGCAGCGATCTCATCCGGCTGCGGATCGCGGTTGTCCGGTGGCCGACACTTCACCACGTTCGTGATGAAGACGTCCTCCCGTCGCCAGCCGATCGAGGCCAGCAGCTTGACCAGCAGATCACCGGCCCGGCCGATGAACGGCCGACCCTGACGATCCTCGTTGAAGCCCGGACCCTCGCCCACGAAGACGACCTCGGTCTCGGGGTCGCCCTCGCCCGGGACGGCCTTCGTTCGCGTCGCGTGCAGTCGGCAGTCGGTGCAGACCCGGACCTCCGCAGCGATGACCTCGAGTGCCGCGCGGCGCTCGACTTCGGTCACGCCGTGGCCTCGAGCATCTCGGGGGCGCGATATGGTCGGGCGCCACGGGCCGAGGCAGGCCGAAGCCAACCACGATCGAGGAGGATCTCCGCCAGCTCGACCGCGTTCGTCGCGGCGCCTTTACGGAGGTTGTCAGACACGACCCACAACGCCAGTCCTCGGCCATCGGCGATCGAGTCATCGCGCCGGATGCGTCCGACGAAGATCTCATCACGGCCGGTCGCGTCGATCGCGAGTGGGTAACGATGCTCGGATGGATCGTCGACGACAACGACGCCGGGAACGCGGGCGAACAACGTGCGCGCCCGGTCTGGCGTGATCGGATCGCGGGCCTCGACGTGGACCGCCTCCGAGTGGCTGACGAACACCGGGACCCGGACCGCGGTACAGGAGATCCGGAGCTCAGGCAGGTGGAGGATCTTGCGGTCCTCGGTGACGACCTTCCACTCCTCCTTGGTGTACCCGTTGGGCAGGAACTCATCGATCTCCGGGATGGCGTTGAAGGCGATCGGGTGGTGATAGACACCGGCGACCGGGGCTTCTCCGGCGACATGGGCCCGGACCTGTCCCTCGAGTTCGGCGACGGCGTCCGCCCCGGTCCCCGACACCGACTGGTAGGTGTCGACGACCACACGCTCCAGGCCGACGGCGTCGCGGAGCGCCATGAGGATCGGGGCCAGCTGCATGGTCGAGCAATTCGGGTTGGCCACGATCCCCGGATGCCCTTCCAGGTCGGCCGCGTTCACCTGCGACACGACGAGCGGGACCGTGGGCTCCATCCGCCACGCCGACGAATTGTCGATCACCGTGGCGCCGTGCGCGACGGCTGCCGGAGCGAGTTCGAGGGACACGGACCCGCCGGCCGAGAACAGCGCGATGTCGACGCCTTCGAAGGCGTCGGGGCCGGCTTCGGCGATCTCATGCGTGCGTCCATCGATGGACACGGTCCGGCCGGCCGAGTTCGCCGAGGCAAGCAGGCGCAGCTCGCGGAGCGGGAACTCGCGTTCGTTCAGGATCTGGATCATCGTCCGTCCGACGACGCCGGTCGCACCGACGACGGCAACGGTAAGGGGTTGGCGATTCATGGTGCGGGCGGCCTCGCTCGTCCTGTCGCAGGGTCGGGCACGAGCCCGAGTATACCAGTGGCTCCCGGGCGGTCCGGACGACCCGATGGTCATACGGAACGAGCCGCCGGTCGCCCGGCGGCTCGTTCGATCGTCGACTGGTGAGCGAGCGCCTAGACCGTTTCCTTGGCCAGGTGCCGCTGCATCGCCGCCTTGCGCGACAGATTGACGCGACCCTGACGATCGACTTCGAGCACGACGACCATGATCTCGTCGCCGACGGACACGACATCCTCGACGGTCGGGACGTGATAGTCGGCCAGTTCGCCGATGCGGACGAGGCCCTCCTTGCCGGGCAGGATCTCGACGAAGGCGCCGAAGCCCATGATCCGGGTGACCTTGCCCATGTACAGGGCGCCCACCTCGACCTCACGGGTCAGGCTCTCGATCCACTGGATCGCCTTGCGCGAGTTCTCGCCCGAGACGGCGGCGATCTCGACGGTGCCGTCGTCCTCGACGTTGATCTCGGTCTGGGTCTCTTCCTGGATCTTGCGGATCATCGATCCGCCCTTGCCGATGATCTCCCGGATCTTCTCCGGGTTGATCTTGATCGTGATGATCCGCGGAGCGAAGTCACTCATGCCGTCGCGAGCCTCGGGGATCACCTCGGTCATCTTGTCGAGGATCTCGAGCCGAGCCGCCAGCGCCTGCTTGAGGCCGTCTCGGATGATCGCCTCGTTGATGCCCTGGACCTTGATGTCCATCTGCAGTGCCGTGATGCCATCCCGGGTCCCGGTCACCTTGAAGTCCATGTCACCGACCGAGTCCTCTTTGCCGAGGATGTCCGTCAGCACCACGAACCGACCGTCCGGCTCGCTGATCAGGCCCATCGCCGCGCCGGCCACCGGGGCCGAGATCGGCACGCCCGCGTCCATCAGGGCGAGGGTCGAGCCGCAGGTCGAGGCCATCGAGGTCGACCCATTGGACGACAGGCACTCGGACACGAGGCGGATGACGTACGGGAAATCGTCGTGGTTCGGCAGGACCGGAACCAGCGCTCGTTCGGCCAGGTTCCCGTGTCCGATATCGCGCCGGCTCGGCCCGCGCATCGGCTTGTTCTCGCCGGTCGAGTACGGCGGGAAGTTGTAGTGGTGGATATACCGCTTCTCGGTCCGCGGGCTGATCGTGTCGATCCGCTGGACGTCCGAGGAGGATCCCAGCGTGGCGGTGGTCAGCACCTGGGTCTCGCCGCGGGTGAACAGGCCCGTGCCGTGGGCCCGGGGCAGGATCCCGACGTCGACCGAGATCTGCCGCAGTTCGGTCAGGCCGCGGCCGTCCATCCGGATCCCCTCGTCGAGGGCCATCTGGCGGGCAGTCTTCTTGAAGAGGAGGTTGTACAGCGCCTTGCTGACCCGCGCCTCGCGTCGAGCGGCATCCTGGAGGACCTTGCTGTCGCCGCCCGTCCGGATCGCCCGGATCGAATCCGCGAGACCGGTCCGGAGCGTCTTGACCCGGGCCGGGAGGTCATTGCCGAACCAGATCAGCAGCTCCGCTGTCGCCTCGGCGTCGGGACCCGCCCGATGGGCCTGGGCAAGCTCGATCCCGAAGAAGTGCGACAGGGTCGGAAGCTTGTAGTTCTCGAGGTCCGGATAGCCCTCGCGAGCGATCGTCAGGGTATCCAGGTAGGAACCGGACTCGAAATGCGTGCCGTCCCCGAGGGCTGCCTCAAGGAAGCCGAGATCGAACCCGACCGAGTGCCCGACGATCTTGGAGTCGCCGATGAACTTCAGCGCCTGCGCCGCCGCTTCGGCTGGCTTGGGCGCCTTCTTGACGTCGGCGTCCTTGATCCCGTGCATCTGGTTGCCGATGATCGGACGCCCGGGGTTCACCAGCGTCGACCAGCGATCGGTGATCTTGCCACCCTTGACCTTGACGGCAGCGATCTCCACGAGATCTGCCATCTTCGGGTCCGTCCCGGTCGTTTCGACGTCGACGACGACGAACGCATCGCCCGGCTTCGACCGCCTTCACGAAGTCGAGCACGGAACCGGTCCCTGCTTCGAGGATCGGGGTGGCCTTCTCCTTGCCGACCGCCTTGCGCAGCTCTTCCTGGATATCGATGAGCGGCTGGATGGCGCGGTGCCCGAACAGGATGGCCTCGGCCATGACGTCCTCGGGCAGGAGCTTGGCGCCCGCCTCGACCATCATGATCGCGTCGCGCGTCCCGGACACGATGAGGTCGAGCTCCGAGTCGGCCAGCTGGCTGTAGGTCGGGTTGACGACGAACTCGCCGTCGATCCGACCGACGCGCACCGCACCGACCGGACCCGCGAACGGGATCGAGCTGATGGTGAGCGCAGCGGAGGCAGCGATCGTGCCGAGGACGTCAGGCTCGTTCTCCTGGTCCGTCGACAGGACGGTGATGACGAGCTGGATATCGTCCTTGTAGCCCTCGGGAAAGAGCGGCCGGATCGGTCGGTCGGTCAATCGGGCCGCGAGGGTCGCGGCCTCCGATGCCCTGGCCTCGCGCTTGATGAACCCGCCGGGGATCTTGCCGGCGGCGTACATCCGCTCTTCGAATTCGACCGTCAGCGGGAAGAAGTCGAGGCCGGGCCGAGGATCGGAGCGGTTGGCGGTGCCGAGCACCAGGGTGTCGCCGTAGCGGACCGTGACCGCACCGCCGGCGAGGCGGGCCATCTTGCCGGTCTCGATGGTCAGCGTTCGACCACCGAATTGCGTCTCGAATGTCTGAGACAAGGGAATGGTTCCTCCTTATGTCGCGGAGGAGGACGACGACCTGCGGCAGGTCGGCCGACTGGGCCTTGAGCGCCGAACGCGACGGGACCCCGGTCTTTGCCGGGCCCGGATGCGGCGGCGCCTAGCGGCGAAGTCCGAGTCGTCCGATGACGACCCGGTAGCGCGCGCTGTCCTTCTTCATCAGGTAGGCGAGAAGGCGGCGGCGCTGGCCGACGAGCTTGAGGAGGCCGCGGCGCGAATGATTATCCTTGGGGAAGCTCTTGAGATGCCCGGTCAACTCCTTGATCCGCTCTGTCAAGAGCGCGACCTGGACTTCCGGTGATCCGGTGTCACCTTCCTTGGTGGCGAACCCGGTGATGATCTCCTGCTTCTGTTCCCGCGCGAGCGGCACTCGTTCCTCCGTACACGACGTGTGACGTGATTGTCTTCCATCTATGACCGACGGATGGTAGCAGGCTCACTCCGGACGCGGCAAATGGTCATCCGGACCCGGAACTCCGTCGCCGCACCCGGCGTCGCCACGACGGCCCGGGAGTTAGGGGACAATGGCTCCATGCCGCGCCTGACGAAGATCTACACGAAGACCGGAGACGACGGGACGACCGGCCTGGGCGGCGGCCAACGCGTCGCCAAGGATTTGCCGCGAGTCGAGACGTACGGGACCGTGGATGAGCTGAACTCGCAGATCGGCGTGGCTCGCGCGAGCGGGTTGTGCGACCGGCTGCAGACCGAGTTGGGGGCGATCCAGAACCAGCTGTTCGATCTCGGTTCGGACCTCGCGACGCCCGCCACCAGCCAGGCTCGCCATCCGGTGCCCACCATCGAGCCGCGCCACGTGGAAGCGCTCGAGCGGCTCATCGATGAGCTGAACGCGATCGTCGGGCCGCTGGCCAACTTCCTCCTTCCTGGTGGCGCCAAGGGCGCCGCGCAACTCCACGTCGCCAGGACGATCTGCCGGCGTGCGGAGCGCGAGGCGACGGCCCTGGCTCGAGAAGAGGAGATCGGGCCTGGCGTCCTCCCCTATCTGAACCGCCTGTCCGATGCCCTGTTCGTCATGGCGCGCTACGAGAATCACGAACGCGGCGTTGACGAGCCCCTCTGGAAGCCCGGCCTCTGATGTCGCTCCGGTCGCGGATCGCACGGCTGTTCTCGGACGCTCCATCGGATGCGCCCGATGCGACCGACGCCTCGGGCGTCGAGCAACCCTCTCGCCATGATCGCCGCGAAGCCGGTCGACGCCGGCATCATGCGACGGGCGAGCCGGCCTGGCAGGAGAGCGATCGGATCGACCAGGCGGAGAAGGGTCCGGAGAACCCCGACGCCGCCCCGGAGATCCTCGGCGGCTAGCCCGGAGCGTCAGAGGGCGAGTGTCACCCGTCCGGGGGCGGACTCGCCGATGGGCAGGTAGGCGCCGCCGTCCACGATCCGAAGGATCACCCCGCGACCATCGATCGAGGCGGGGTACTCGCCGTCCGGCGGCAGGGCGACCGGGAGCCCTGGGTCGAGCTTCGCCTGACCATCGACCGCACCGCGGACGAGACCGGTGATGGTGACCGGGCGACCGAGCAGCCGAGCGGCAGACGCCAGATCACCTCGAGCGATCGCCGCCCGGACGGCCGAGCTGCGGACCTCCTCGCCGTCGAGCGCGTATGGCGGGATGACCACCACCTCGAACCCGTCGCGCACACCGAGGGTCGCAAGTGACGATGGTGTCCCGCCCCGCTCGTAGCCGAAGGCGGCATCCGGGGTCATCAGGAAGCCGGCCAGCTCGACGCGGTCACGGATCCGCTCCACGAAACGGTCGTATGGGGTGTGCCGGAGCGCGTCGTCGAAGGCCTGGACGACCGTCACGTCGACCCCGGCCGCCTCGAGTCGGTCGAGACGTTCGTCCGGGTCGAGCAGGAGCGGCGGGGCCGTCCCACGCAGGACCTCGTCCGGGTGATGATCGAAGGTGATGACCGTCGGCCGGGCTCCGCGGGTCCTCGCCTGCGCGACCAGATGATCCAGCAGGTAGGCGTGCCCACGATGCATCCCATCGAAGACGCCGACGACCGCGAAGATCGGACCCAGGTCCGGTCGGAGCGCATCGATCCCGTGGACGACCTGCATCACGACCCGTCCACGGGCACGTTCGGCGCCGGCGCGACGAACACCTTGTCCGGCGCGAGCCGGCCGTGCGCCGCCGCGGCGATGGCGACCAGCGTCCCGTCCGGACCATGCAGTCGAAATCGTTCCGAGGCGCCCGGGATCCCGCTCGCCGGCCGCACGAATTGGCCACGGGCGACGGCCGCCACCTCGTCAGTCCGTGAGCGCGATCGTCGGGAACGCGTCGAGTCCCGTATCGATCGGCAGCAGCAACGGCACGAGGCCGGCGGGTGACTCGCTCGCGGCGGATCGGAGGTCGTCGAGGGACACCGAGATGTCAAGGGTGAACGGGCCCGATGCGGTCCTGGTCAGCGCGCCCAGGTAGGCGGCACCACCGACGGCGGCCCCGAGATCGCGCGCGAGGGCCCGGATGTAGGTCCCGGCCGAGCACACGACGTCGATGACGGCGATCGGTCGAGCCGGGTCAGCGCCATCCCAGGAAACGACATCGAGTCGCTCGATGGTGACCTCGCGTTCCGCCAGGACCACGGTCTCGCCAGCTCGGGCCATGGCGTACGCCCGACGTCCCCCGACCTTGATCGCGCTGTACGCGGGCGGCCGTTGCTGGATCGTGCCGATCGAGGCCAGGAGCGCCGTCTCGACCGCCTCGCGGGAGGGTCCGGGGCCGACGACCGGCGTGAGTTCGCCCTCCAGATCGTCCGTGGTCGACGACGCCCCGAAGCAGACCGTCGCGCGATAGTTCTTCTGGTCGCCCAGGTGGTACTCGACGAGTCGAGTCCCATGTCCCAGGAAGATCGGCAGCACGCCCGAGGCGAACGGATCGAGCGTCCCGCCATGACCGACGCGCTTGGTGGCGGCGAGTCGTCGGACCAGCGCCACCACGTCGTGGGACGTCGGACCTGCAGGCTTCGCGATCACCAGGATCCCGTCGAGGCCCGGTCCAAGCGAAGAGCGAGCCACCCTAACGCTCGAGCGCAGCCACGAGGCGGGTGGCCTCGGCGAGGACCGGGACCCGGGCCTCGGCCATCGGGAGGTCGAGCGATGCCCCGGCGGCACGGGCATGCCCGCCACCGCCGAAGGTCCCGGTCAGGACGGTGGCATCGACGCCGCCGGGCCTGGTCCGGACGCTGACCCGGGTGGCGTCACCGGCCTGTTTGAAGAGGATGGCCACCTCCGCATCCTCGGCCTGCGACAACAGGTCGATGATGCCTTCGCTGTGGGCGCGCTCGGCGCCGGTCGCCGCGTAGTCGGCGTCGGTCAAGCTCGACCACACGATCCGCCCCTCTTCAGCGCTTTCGAGCCGTTCGAGGACGACCCCGAACAGGCGCAACTGGGTATCCGGCTTGGTCCGGTACAACCGCCTCGAGATCTCGGCCAGTGGGGCTCCCGCCTCGACGAGCGCGGCCGAGACGACGAGCGTCCTTGGCGTCGCATTCGGATGAGCGAAGGTCGCCGTGTCCATCACGATCCCGGCCATCAGGCAGGCAGCCAGTCCGCCATCCTCGCTCGCGAGGTCGACCCCGAGCCGGGCGGCCAGGATGGTCACCATCTCGCAGGTCGCCGCCGCTGCTGGGTCGATCCAATGGGCGTCGTCGGTCGACGCCGTCGACGCGTGGTGATCGATGACGACCAAGGGCAGGCCGGCGAACAGGTCGGCGTTGCGTTCGGCGACCGCGCCCGTGCGGGCCAGTGCGCCGCAGTCCGAGATGACCAGCAGGTCGTACGCGGCGGATCGATCCGGATCCGTGCGGAACCGCTCGATGCCATCGATGAACTGATACAGGTCGGGGATCGGATCCGTGCAGACCGGGTCTGCCGTGCCGCCCATCGCCTCCACCAGGCGCACCACGCCGAGGGTCGCCCCGATGGTGTCCGCATCCGGGTTCTCGTGGGTCAGCGCGACGACTCGCCGGGACGTCCGGATCCGCTGGAGAAGTCCGGGCGGGACGGCATCGACGTATGGACGGAGGTCCACGCTCATCGTGACGGCTTCCGATGCGACCCGCGGGTCTTCCCGGCGTGCTGGCCCGACCCGTCGTCTGCGCGGTCTCGATGGCGTCACCGGCCGGACGGCCGATGGCGGCTCGTCGGCCAGGTCATCGGGCTGGTGGAACCGGTCCACCGGCGTCGGCAGCGACTCCACGACCGGCACATCGGCACTCGGCGTCGCGCCCGCCTCGATCTCCGCCAGCAACTGCAGGATTCGGGTACCTCGCTCCGCGGTGTCGTCCACCTCGATGTGGAGATCCGGGATCCGCTTGAGACGCAGCCGCTTCCCGAGCTCATGGCGGACATAGGGCATGGCATGGCGCAGTGCGGCGACGGCCGACCCGCGTTCGGCCGGTTGTCCGATGAGCGAGACCCAGACCTTGGCGTGACGCAGGTCCGTGGTCGTCTCGACCGAGGTGATCGTGGCGAAGCCGATCCGGGGATCCGCAACGTCCCTGGTCAGGATCGAGCCGATCTCCTGGCGCAGCAATTCGTCGACGCGCTCGGTCCGCTGGCTCACTGCCGACCCTGCCCGCCCGTTGCCGGACGCGTCATGTCAGTTCGCCGAGCTCCGGCTGACCGTCTGCGAGGTGAAGCATTCGATCACGTCACCTTCCACGATATCGTGGAAGGCAGCCAGACCGATCCCGCATTCGTAGTTCGTCTGGACCTCGCGGACGTCATCGCGGAAGCGACGGAGCGATTCGATCCGGTCGGTCGCGATGACCTTGGAACTGCGCCAGACCCGGGCGTTGCCACCGCGGACGATCCGGCCGTCCGTGACGAACGAGCCCGCGATGACCGTGTTCTTGCCGACGCGGATGACCTGCCGGACCTCTGCCCGACCTTCGACGACCTCGACGACCTCCGGCTCGAGGAGGCCCTTGAGCGCGGCGTCGACATCGTCGGTCAGCTTGTAGATGATGTCGTACAGCCGGACGTCGACCCCTTCCGATTCGGCCGCCCGACGCGCGGTTTCGGTGATCTTCGTGTTGAACCCGATGACGATCGCGTTCGACGCGGCCGCCAGCATGATGTCGTTGTCGGTGATGTCCCCAGCCCCCTCGAGCAGGACGTTGAGCCGGATCTCCTCCTGGTCGAGCTGTTCGAGCGCGTGGGTGATCGCCCCGAGCGAGCCGGACACGTCCGACTTCAGGATGACCCGCAGCTCTCGTGCCTGGCCCGCCTGGATCTGGCTGTAGAGGTCCTCCAGGGTCGCCCGGCTGGCATCGCCGGTCTTGGCGGACGATGCGGCCTTGCGCGTCTCGACCATCGTCCTGGCGGCCTTCTCGTCCGCCACGACACGCAGGATGTCGCCCGCCTGCGGTACGTCGGACAGGCCGAGGATGACCACGGCGCTCGACGGTTCCGCCTTCGTGACCCGCTTCCCCTGATCGTTCTCCAGGGCTCGGACGCGACCGAACGTCTCCCCGACCACGATGATGTCGCCGACCTTGAGCGTCCCGGTCTGGACGAGCGCGGTGGCGACCGGGCCTCGACCCTTGTCCAGCCGCGCTTCGACGATCGTGCCGATGGCCGAGCGCTTCGGGTTGGCCTTCAGTTCCTGCAGATCGGCCACCAGCAGGACCATCTCGATCAGCTCATCGAGCCCGATCCGGGTCTTGGCCGACACGGGAACGAGCGGCACCTCGCCGCCGTATTCCTCGACCACGATCCCGGCCTCGGTCAGTTCGGTCTTCACCCGATCCGCGTTCGCGTCCGGCTTGTCGATCTTGTTGAGGGCGATGATGATCGGGACCTTGGCTGCCTTGGCGTGGCTGATCGCTTCGAGCGTCTGGGGCATGACGCCGTCATCGGCGGCAACGACCACGATCGCGATGTCAGTGACCTTGGCGCCACGGGCGCGCATCGCCGTGAACGCCTCATGGCCCGGCGTGTCGAGGAAGACCACGCGCTTGCCATCGTGGATGACCTCGCTCGCACCGATGTGCTGGGTGATCCCGCCGCGCTCGCCCGAGGCGACCTCGGTCGTCCGGATCGCATCAAGCAGGCTCGTCTTGCCGTGGTCGACGTGGCCCATGACGGTCACGATCGGTGCCCGCGGCTGCAGCAGCGACGGGTCGTCCTCCTCGAACAGGACCTCCTTCGTCGCCTCACCGACCTCGTCCTCGACCTCATCGCCACCGCTGGTCGGCTCGGTCTCCGCCACTTCGTAGCCGAGCTCGCCGGCGACGAGCGAAGCGGTGTCCCGGTCGATCAGCTGATTGATGGTCGCGAATATCCCGCTCTTGATCAGCTCGCGGATGATGTCGGCCGGGTTGACCCCGAGCAGCTCGCCGAGTTCCTTGACCGTGATGGTGCCGGGCAGTTCGATCGGACCCCGCTCGCGCGGATCGAGCGTCTGGACGCCGGCGGCATTGAACGAACTGTCGCGGCGCGGCGGCTTGCGGGGTCCGCGTCGGCCGCGGGTGCCGCTCCTACTCCTGGCCATGGGCCCCTCCTTCGATGGTCGATGTCATCTCGGCTTCCAGGCTCCCCGCGATCCGCGTACGCAGGTCGGGAGGGAGCGGAGTTCGCAGCGCCCGGGTGAGGGCGCCCTTGTTGATCGCCTGGTCGAGGCAGACCGTCGTCCGACAGATGTAGGCACCACGGCCGTTGGCTCGACCCGTCTCGTCGATGGCGACGGCTCCTGACGGTGTCCGGACGACCCGCAGGAGCTCCCGCTTCTGTCGGACGGTCCGGCAGGCGACGCAGGTTCGGTCCGGGACTCGCCGCACGGCGGGTCGCCTTGCCCCGGCTACGACGCCACCTCCTCGGCCGCAGGCAGGGGCCGCCTTCTTCGTGGCCCGCTTCGGCTTCGCGGCCGGCTCGTCGTCGGTCGTCGCTGACGCAGGGGCGGACGTCGTGTCGGCCGAGGCCGACTTCGTCGCCGCGCCCTGCTTGCCGGCCGCCGTCTTCCTGGGCGCGGGTGCCTCCGTGGTCGCGGCGGCATCCTCGGTCTTGGTCTTGGTCGTCGTTGCTGACGCCTTCTTGGTCGTCGCTACCGACGCCTTCTTGGTCGTGGATCTTGGTCGTCGTTGCGGACGCCTTCTTTGTCGCCGCTGCCGATGGCTTCTTGGTCGCCGCTACCGGCGTGGCCGACGCATCCAGCGACGGCTGATCGGGTTCAGGGTCCGATCCACCCTCCGCGGCCGCGGATCCCGGCTCGACCGCGACCCCGGGTCGGCTTCGTCGATGGCGTCCGCAGCGGCCTTTGCCTCGGCGACCGATACGTCACTCCGGATGTCGATCCGCCAACCGGTCAACCGGGCGGCGAGACGTGCGTTCTGGCCCTCTCGGCCGATCGCCAATGACAGCATCCGCTCCGGCACGGTCACGCTGGCGATGCGATGCTCCTCGTCGATGTCCACGGCCAGGACCTGGGCCGGACTGAGCGCATTCGCCACGAACAACCCGGCGTCGTCGCTCCAGGGGATGACGTCGATCTTTTCGCCGGCCAGTTCGGCGACGACGGCCTGGACCCGGGCCCCACGCTGTCCGACGGTGGCACCGACGGGATCGAGCCCCTCCTGCCGCGAGGCGACGGCCACCTTGGACCGGCTGCCGGCTTCGCGGGCGATCGCCTTGATCTCGACGGTGCCGGCACTGATCTCCGGGACCTCGAGTTCGAACAGGCGCTTGAGGAACCCCTTGTGGCTGCGACTGACGAAGATCTGCGGTCCACGGGTGGACCGCCGTACCTCGAGGACGTAGGCCTTGACGTTCTGGCCGATCCGGTAGTGCTCGAGCGTCGACTGCTCGGTGGTGGCCAGGATGGCTTCCACGTTCTTGCCGACGTCAAGGATGATGGCCCGCGGCTCGACACGGTTGACCGTGCCGGTCATGAGCTCCCCCTCGCGGCTGGCGAACTGGTCGAAGACCTGATCGCGCTCGACCTCGCGGATCCGCTGCAGGACGATCTGCTTCGCGGTCTGGGCGCCGATCCGACCGAAGACGTCGCCATCCAGCTGCTCGGTCTCGACCAGGTCGCCGACCTCGGCAGCCGGGTCGTGCGCATGTGCCTCGTCGAGGGTGATCTCCGTGGCCTCGTCCTCGATCTCCCCGACCACGTGGCGAGCGCGAAAGACCCGGATCTTGCCCGTTTCGGCATCGATCCGGACATGGATGTCCTCATCCCCGGCCACCCGCCGATACGCCGACTGGATGCCGTCCTCGACGGCTCCGATCAGTTGCTCGCGCGAGATCTGTTTCTCGGCGTTGAGCTGCAGGAGGGCACCCACGAAGTCTCGACTCACGATGGCCTCCGTTCGCTGTGCATGATTCGTCGTGCGCCACTCAAAAAGAAACGTGGGGGTCACCCACGTCCCGGAGCGGCCGTTCAGTTAGGCGCGAGTATACACCCGGGCGCGTGGACAGCCCGATCGGCCGGGTGGCCTGTCCGGCCTCGCCGACGCCTCAGCCTAGGCGGACGTCTCGGTCCCGATCCGGTCCGCTTCCAGGGGCGCCGGGAAGCGGTCCACGACATACGCCTCCAGGATGTCGATGAACTCCCCGACCAGGCCATCGCCACGAAGGGTCCGGTCGAGACGCCCGTCGATGAACACGGGAGCCACGGGTTCCTCGAATGTCCCGGGCAATGAGATCCCGATATCGGCGTGCTTGCTCTCGCCTGGCCCGTTCACCACGCAGCCCATCACCGCCACCCGGAGCTCCTCGGCACCGGGATGCGTCTGACGCCAGACCGGCATCTGGTCCTTCAGGTACGCCTGGATCTGCTGGGCCATCTCCTGGAAGAACGTCGACGTCGTCCGCCCACATCCCGGACATGCGGAGACCTGCGGCAGGAACGAGCGAAGGCCCATGGACTGGAGGACCTGCTGGGCGATCTCCACTTCGCGTTCCCGGGGAGCGCCGGGTTCGGGTGTCAGTGACACGCGGATGGTGTCGCCGATGCCCTCGTTGAGCAGCACGGCCAGCCCGGCGGTGGAGGCGACGATCCCTCGATCACCCATCCCCGCCTCGGTCAAGCCCAGGTGGAGCGGGTAGTCACTCCGCGTGGCGAGGAGGCGGTAGACATCGATCAGATCGCGCACGCCCGAGACCTTGGCCGACAGGATGATCCGGTCATGCCGCATCCCCGTCGCCTCGGCGGACTCCGCCGACCGCATGGCCGACTCGAGCATCGCTTCGATCATCACGTCGCGAGCGTCACGTGGATCGGCCGCGTTCGCATTCGCATCCATCAACTCGGTGAGGACCGCCTGATCGAGCGAACCCCAGTTGACCCCGATCCGGATCGGCTTGTCGAGGTCGATCGCGATCCTGACGATCGTCGTGAAATGCTCGTCGTGGCGCTTCGCGCCGACGTTGCCGGGGTTGATCCGATACTTCGCCAACGCCTCCGCGGCATCCGGGTGATCGGTCAGCAACTTGTGCCCGTTATAGTGGAAGTCGCCCACGATCGGGACGTCCACCCCGAGGCCACGGACCTTGCGGACCATCTCGGGGACTGCCGCTGCAGCCGCATCCGAGTTGACGGTGACCCGGACGATCTGCGACCCGGCATGGGCGAGTCGGGCGACCTGGATCGCAGTCCCATCCGCATCCGCCGTATCCGTGTTCGTCATCGACTGGACGACGACGGGATGGGCCGAGCCGATCAGGACCCCGCCGACATCCACGCTGACCGTCGGGCGTCTCCGTGGCCGGAGGAGATCCGAAGCAGTCATCGGAGCAGGCTCACCGGACCGGTCATCCGCCCAGACTTCGGATGATGTCGAACCCGGTCACCCAGATGATGAAGGCGAACAGGAAGACGAACCCGACCACGTACGTCATCTGCTCGGCGCGCAGGCTGATCCGCGATCCGAAGATCCGCTTGAGCGTGATCATGAGCATCCGACCGCCGTCGAGCGGCGGGAACGGCAGGATATTGACGACCGCGAGGTTGGCCGACAGGATGCCCGCCACATACAGGGTCATGATCGGGCCGCTATTCCAGAAGATGTCACCGATCTGGGTCGCGATCCCGACCGGGCCGGATACGGGCGGCGGCGCCGTCGGATCGGACACGACCGAGGTCACGAGGGACCCCAGCCCGCCCACGATCAACCCCATCCAGTGGGTGGTCTGCTCGGCTCCGACCTGGATGGCCGCGGGCAGGTCGTTGGTCGTGTACTCGCCGTAGAAGTAGCCCTCGAACGGCTTGCTCACGCCGGAGATGCCCAGCGCCCCGTGCTCCGCATCGATCTCCGACTCCGGACGAAGGGTGACCGTCACATCCTGCCGCTGGCCGTCGACGTCTTCGATCGTCAGGACGATCGTCTCGCCCGCCCGGTCGCGAAGGCCGGTCAGGGCGTTCGACCCGGTGATGAACTGGTAGCGCTCACCGTCGACCGCGATGATCGCGTCACCTGGCTGCAACCCCGCGGCCGCTGCCGGCGAATCCGGCTGGACTTCGAAGAACCTGACCCCGACCAGGGGCGACGCCAGCCAGGCGATGCCGGTGAAGATCACGAACGCGAGGAGGATGTTCATGGCGACGCCGGCCACGAGGATGATCAGCTTCCGGATCAGTCCCTGGTGGGAGAACGACCGTGGGTCGTCGACGTCGTCCCCATCCTCTCCTTCGAGTTTGACGAACCCGCCGATCGGCAGCCAGTTGAGGGTGTAGACCGTCTCCCCCTTGGAGCGGAGGATCCTGGCTCGTGGCGGGAAACCGATCCCGAATTCGAGGACGCGGACATTCATCCGGCGAGCCGTGAAGAAGTGGCCCAATTCGTGGATCAGCACGAGGCCACCCAGGATCAGGATGAACAGGACGATCGTGATCGCCGATTGGAATACACCGGTCACGCTGATGCTCCGAAGCGGGTGTTGGCAAACGTCGAGCGAACGGTACGGTCAAGCGCGATCAGGCCCTCGACGTCGGGGTCTGGATCGCCGCCCTCGCCGAAGCGGGTGACCGCGGATTCGAGGAGTGCCGGGATCTCCGAGAAGCTCAGGGTCCCGTCAAGGAAGCGGCCGACGGCGAGCTCATCCGCGGCGATCAAGGCCGCCGAGGCGTTCGGGCCGAGCCGGCCTGCCTCGCGAGCGATGCGCAGCGCCGGGAACCGGCCTTCGTCGGGCGAGCGGAAGTCGAGTCGCCCGGCCGCGACGAGGTCGACCGCCGCCGCCGGCGACGGTCGACGGTCCGGGTAGGTGAGCGCGTACTGGATCGGAAGCCTCATATCGGGAGTGCCCAGCTGGGCCTTGAGCGAGCCGTCGACGAACCGCACGGCCGAGTGGATGACGCTCTGCGGATGGATGACCACCTCGATGTCGTCGTAGCCGACATCGTACAGCCAGTGTGCCTCGATGACCTCCAGGCCCTTGTTGGCCAATGTCGCGGAGTCGATCGTGATCTTGGCACCCATCGTCCAGGTCGGATGGCGGAGGGCCTGCTCGGGGGTGACCGCGGCCAGGTCCGCCTGGTCGAAGTCGAGGAACGGGCCGCCTGACGCGGTCAGGATGAGGCCCGCGACGCCGGCAGTCGGCTCACCGACCAGGCACTGCCAGATCGCAGAATGCTCCGAGTCGATCGGCCGCAACCACGCGAGCGGACTCCCATAGGGATCCTCGGGTCGTGCATCGTGCGCCTCGGCGGCGAGGGCGCGCGCCAGCGGCATCACGAGGTGGCCCCCGGCGACGAGGGTCTCCTTGTTCGCCGTCGCCACGATCTTCGCGGCGCGCAATGCCGCCAGCACCGGCCGAAGACTCACGACGCCACCCGTGGCGACGATGACCAGGTCGACGTCGTCGCGCGTCGCGAGGGATTCCAGGGCGTCCGGCCCCCCGACGACCGCCGTGCCTCGGGGCAGATCGAGGCCCGCCCCAGCACGTTCGTCCGCCAGCGCGACCACCGCGGGCCGGAGACGGGTCGCCTGGTCGGCGAGCAGCGTCCCGTTCGAACCGGCAGCCAGCGCGACGACGTCGAACACGTCCGGATAGCCAGCCAGGACGTCGAGGGTCTGCTTGCCGATCGATCCCGTCGAGCCGAGCAGTGCAACCCGACGACGGGCGGCGCTCGCCGGCAGTGGGCCGGTCAGCGGATGAAGGCGATGACATAGAGGGTCACGACCGGGGCCGCGAAGATGAAGGAGTCCACGCGATCGAGCATCCCGCCGTGACCCGGGATCAGCGTCCCGGAATCCTTCGCGCCAGCGGCGCGCTTGATGACTGACTCGGCGAGATCCCCCGTCTGGGCAGCCAACGCGGTCAACGGGCCGAGGAGGAGCGCATGGATCGGGTTCTGGCCGAGACCCCACAGCAGCAGGGCCACCACAAACGTCGTCGCGATGACGCCGCCGACCAGTCCTTCCAGGGTCTTCGATGGCGAGATGTGGGTCAGGAACTTCGTCCGACCGAAATTCTTGCCGACAAGGAATGCGCCCGTGTCATACGACCAGACCGCGAGGACGAGCAGCAGGATCCAGCCGCGCTCAGCCCCGATGACATCGAGGGGCGAGCCAGCGGGGACATCAGGCGCCGATTGACCCAACCGGATGACGAACGAGAGCAGCGACACGTAGAGGGCGCCGAAGACCGTGGCCATCCACGTCTGGAGCGCATCACGCGGATCGATCCTGGTGAACGAGGCGACGGCGGCGAGGATGATCCCGATCGCCACGAGGAGCAACCCACTCCCCTCCAGGACCTGCGGGAAGGCCGCATCGAGGACGACGAACAGCGCCAGGACCGTACCCAGTGACGCGAACGCGAGGTAGCCGGCCGCCTTGAGCAGCCGGAAGACTTCGATCGCCGCGAACATCGTGACCAGGGCGATGGCGGCAGCGAGGACCACGCCGCCGAGCGCGAGCACGACCAGCAGGACGGGCACGAGGACAGCCGCACTGATCGCCCGCTCGCGCATGGTGGCCCTCCCCTGCCCTGTCAGCGTCCGAAGCGGCGTTGTCGCCTGGCGAATTCGAGGAGGGCTGCGTCGAATGCAGCAGGGTCGAAGTCGGGCCACAGCGCGTCGCTCGTATAGAACTCGGCGTAGGCGGCCTGCCAGATCAGGAAATTCGAGAGGCGCTGCTCGCCGCCAGTCCGGATGACCAGGTCCGGATCCGGCAGACCGGCGGTGTAGAGCGCCTCGCCGAAGACCGATTCGTCGATGGCTGCGGGTTCGATCCCGCTTGCGATGAGGCGCCGGCAAGCGTCGATGATCTCCGTCCGACCGCCGTAGTTGAAGGCGATGTTCAGCAGGAGCCGCTGCCCTGTGGCGGTGGCCTCGAGGGCTTCGCCGATCGATGACCGTGTCGCTTCGGGCAACTCGTCGAGCCGGCCGAGCAACTGGATCCGCACACCTTGAGCACGGAGTTCGTCCGTCTCGCTGCGGATGGCTGCCTCGAGCAGGCCGAACAGGCCCGTCACCTCATCGTCCGGGCGGGCCCAGTTCTCGCGGCTGAATGCGTAGAGGGTCAGGACAGGGACACCCCGACGAACCGCATGGCGAAGCAATTCGCGGATCGCCTCCACCCCCGCGGCATGACCCTCCAATTCCGGCAGGTTCCGCGACCTGGCCCAGCGTCGGTTGCCGTCCATGATGATCGCGACGTGGCGTGGCAGCTCGTCGGGCGGCAGATCCCCGGTACCGAGGGTCGTGGATGCGTCGGACGGCGAGGGCTGCGCCGGCTGCTGTGCGTCGCTCGGCCTCGCCAGGTGGGCTCGCGCCACTAGACCTCGAGGACCTCCTGCTCCTTGCCCGCCCCGACCCGGTCGACTTCGCCGATGTGGTGATCGGTCGTCTTCTGGAGGGCCTCCAGCTCGCGATGCGATTCATCGGCTCCGACGTTGCCGTCGCGCTCCTCCTTCTTGAGGGCTTCGGCTGCGTCACGACGGGTATTGCGGATCTCGACTCTCGCCTCTTCCATCCGTTTGTGGACGACCCGGACGAGGTCCTTGCGACGCTCTTCGGTCAGCGGTGGGATGTTCAGGCGAACCACCGTGCCGTCGACGTTGGGCATCAGCCCGAGGTCGCTCTTCGTGATCGCCTTCTCGATCGCCCCGAGCACGCCCCGGTCCCAGGGCTGGATGACGATCTGGTGGGGTTCGGGGACATTGATGCCGGCCAACTGATTGAGCGGCGTCGACGTGCCGTAGTAGTCAACGTGGATCCGTTCGACGAGCGCGGTCGAGGCTCGACCGGTCCTGATGCCCTGGAAGTCGCGCTCCATCGCCTCGACGGCCCGGGCCATCTTGTGGTCTGCGTCGATGATGATCTGGCTGCTCATGCTAGGCACCTCCAGCCTCGTCGTCGGCACCAAGCCCGGTCGTGGCGCCCGAGATGAGGGTACCAACCGGCTCGCCGGCAGCCACACGAGTGATGTTGTCAGGTCGATTCAGGTCGAAGACGACGATCGGCAGGTCGTTCTCCATGCACAGGCTCACGGCGGTCGCATCGAGCACCTTGAGCTGGTCGCGCAAGAGGTCCGTGTAGCCGAGTCGAGCGTAGCGCCGTGCATCGGGATGCGCCATCGGGTCTTTGTCGTAGACGCCGTCCACCTTGGTCGCCTTGAGCAGCACCTCGGCATTGATCTCGACGGCGCGCAGGGCGGCGGCCGTATCGGTCGTGAAATATGGATTGCCGGTCCCGGCCACGAACAGGGCCACCCGCCCTTTCTCGAGGTGCCGGATCGCCCGCCGTCGGATGTACGGCTCGGCGACCTCGTTCATCGCGATCGCCGTCATGACCCGGGTGGGAACGTCCGCTCGCTCGAGCGCGTCCTGCAGGGCCAGACCGTTCATCACCGTCGCCAGCATGCCGATGTAGTCGCCGGTCGCCCGATCCATCCCGCGCGCCGACGCCGCCAGGCCGCGGAAGATGTTGCCGCCGCCGACCACGATCCCGACCTGCACGCCGAGCGCATGGATCTCCGCGACCTGATGCGCGATGAACGCGCAGAACGCCGGGTCGACGCCGTACTGGCGATCACCGAGCAGGGCCTCACCCGATAGCTTCAGCAGGACACGGGTATAGCGAAGGCTCGAGTCAGTCTTCGTGCCAGGCGCACTAGGCCGGGGTCCCGTCAAAGCTCTTCCCCGAGGACGTATCGGGCGAAGCGACGCACACGGATGTTTTCACCGATCGTCGCTACCTTCTCCGTGATCAGGTCGCGGACGGTCCGCTCCTCATCCCGGAATGGCTGGTCGTACAGGCAGACCTGCGAATACCACTTCTTCAGCTGGCCTTCGACGATCTGGGCTCGGATGTTCTCGGGCTTCTTTGCCGTCGCCGGATCCGCGGCGAGTTCGGCTTGCTTGGCGGCCAGGTCGGCTGCCGGGATGCGTTCCGGATCGACGTACAGCGGGGCGAGGCCGGCGACCTGGATCGCGAGATCGCGGACGAGCTTCTGGAATTCATCCGTCCTGGCCACGAAGTCGGTCTCGCAGTTGACCTCGATCAGGACACCGACCCGACCACCGGTATGGATGTAGCTGGAGACCAGCCCCTCCTTGGCGTCCCGGTCGGCCTTCTTGGCCGCGGCTGCGAGACCGCGATCGCGCAGGACGAGCGCCGCCTTCTCGAGGTCCCCGTCGGTCTCGACCAGGGCTCGCTTGCAGTCCATGAACCCTGCGCCAGTGCGTTCGCGCAGCTCCTTGACGAGCTCCGCCGAGATATCCGCCATGCTTGATCGTTCTCCTGTCGCGCGGCGGCCGGACGGGCCACCGCGGGTGCGTCTGGAAGGTTGGCGCCGGCCGAGGCCGGCTTCGGGTCAGCCGCCGGCGGTCGCCGGTTTGGTGGTGTCGCCGGCGGTCGCCGGTTCGGGAGTGTCGCCTGCGTCTTCAGCCTTCTCCGCGGCCTCACGGGCAAGCTCGGCCGCGATCTCCTCTGGAGTGGCTTCGGCCGGGGCGTCGCTCACGGCAGCCTCGGCTCGGGCGACGCGGTCACCGGGCAGCAGGTCGTCCTCATCCGCGTCGGGCTCGAACGACAGGGCTGCGCCGCCGGCAAGTGCCGCGACGAGTTCATCGGTCGCACCCGGCACCTCTTCTTCGGGCTCCGCCATCGCCATCGCCTCGATCTGCTCAGGCTCGGCCGAGCCGCGCGATGATCGTTCGACCGCGCCCTCGATCGCGGCGTCCGCGACCAGGGTGCACAGCAGGCGGATCGCCCGGATCGCGTCGTCATTCGCCGGGATGATGTAGTCGAGTTCGTCGGGATCGACGTTCGTGTCGCCGGTGCCGACCACCGGGATCTCGAGCTTGTTCGCCTCGGTGACGCCGATCCGTTCACGATGCGGATCGATGATGAAGACGGCACCAGGGAGGCGCTTCATCTTGCGCATCCCGCCGAGTGTCCCCTGGAGTTTGATCATCTCCTCGGTCAGCTTGGCGGCTTCCTTCTTCGACATCCGTTCGAAGTCGCCGTTCGCCTGCCGGGCCTCCAGCTGCTCGAGCAGTCCGATCCGCTTCTTGATGGTCGTGAAGTTGGTCAGCATCCCGCCAAGCCAGCGCTTGTTGACGTAGGGCTGGTTGGCCCGCGTGGCTTCCTGGGCGACCGGCTCCTGGGCCTGCTTCTTGGTCCCGACGAAGAGGACCTGGTCACCGCGGGCAACGGTCTCACGGACGAAGCCCAGGGCGACGTCGAGGTGCTGCACGGTCTGGGCGAGATCGATGATGTGGATCCCGTTGCGCTCGGCGAAGATGAACGGCTTCATCTTGGGATTCCAGCGCCGGGTCTGGTGGCCGAAGTGGACCCCGGCTTCGAGCAGTTGCCGCATGGAAACGGACGGCACGGTGAGCGACCTCCTGTCGGTTCTTGCCTCCGCGGACCTCATCGCCGGGGGCCGGTCAGGCTGCTGGCCCGGCCGACACCGTCCCGGTCGGAACGGTTCGCGTGTGTGCTCCGCGCCTGGTGGCGCGGGCGATCGATAGTTGCGACCCGGGTGGACCCGAGCCGGGCGGGAGTGTAGCACGCGTCCTGGCTCGGTCGGTCGGCGAGCCGTGGGGCCGGGGCCGGGCCCGACCTGGCGGAACTTTCCCACAGACCGCAATGCAGGTTCGTACGCGCCTGAGGGCGCCTGGCCGGCTCGTTCCGCTCGACCCACGCTCACGCGAGCTCAAACCACCCGGTTCGAGCCTCCGGGCCGCGCGACCTGTCTTAGCGGTCTGGGGGTGACCGCCTTGCCAGGTCACAGCCCAGTCGCCAGGTGCGGGCCGGGTCGCGCGAGATGGGGCCGTGCCTCCGTCGGCGGATCCCATCGTCGTGGTCAGGATCGTCATCCGTCGAGGCGCTCGCGGGAGCTGGCGCGGCGGCGGCTGTCGCCGGAGCACCTCACATCGCGTGGCGATGGTGGCGGATCCGATCGCCTGGTTCCACCACGACCAGGTCGAATTGCAACGGGCAGGCGTGGCACTGGTGAACCATCAGGCATCGCCCCGCGGTCGATGAAACCGTAGGCGGCGGCGCGGACGCGAGCTCGCTTGCGGTGATCGACGGTCTCCTCGGGCAGGCCGAAGTCGCGCCCCGCTCGCCAGCGGACCTCGACGATCACGAGGGCGGCGGGAGGCCCGGGTCGACGGCCACGAGATCAAGCTCGTAGCGACCGATATGGACGTTCCGGGCCAGGACGGTCCAGCCGGCGGTCGTGAGGCGATCGGCGACCAGCGTTTCGGCGGCATCACCGGCCAGCTGCGCGGTCGTCCGCGTCGGACGATCGGGTGGGTCCGCCATGCCGGGCATCATCGCAACCGACGATTACCGGCCACCTATCCAGGCATGCCGCTGGCGTTAGCCCGGCATGAACCCTGGCGTCAGGCCGGCGCGGGCTCCAGTGAGTCGAGATCGGCCGCGTCGAGCATCGCATCGTCGGCCATGACCGGCACGAGTTCCCGCTCCAGCAGAGCGTGGGTTTCACCCGATGCCGAAGGGTCGGCCAGCAGGTCGAGTTCGAGCTGGTCTCCCGCCAGCGTCCGCTGGAGCGCCAGGAAGGATCGGCGGTGGAAGGGCGTCAGGCCCAGACGCCGGATCGCCTGGCGATGCTCGAGGGTCGCGTATCCCTGGTTACGCTCCCAACCGTAGCCTGGGTAGCGCGCGGCCAGTCGCTCCATCATCCGATCGCGCACGACCTTGGCCACGACCGAGGCGCAGGCGATCGAATAGACCCGGGCATCGCCGTCGACGACGTTCGTGTAGGGCCCGACGAGGGCCTCGAAGCCGGCGATCCGGTTGCCATCGACCAGCACGTGATCGTGCACTCCGGCTCGCGCGATCGCCCGGCGCATCGCCAGGTGGGTGGCGTGATAGATATTGAGCTGGTCGATCTCGCGGACCGATGCCGCGCCGATCCCGACAGCGACCGCACGCGCCCGGATGAGCGGCGCCAGCCGCTCGCGCTGCGCCGCCGACAACGTCTTGGAGTCGCGCACGCCGGGGATACGGTGGCAGCCAGGACGCATGATCACGGCGGCCGCGACGACCGCACCGCAGGTCGGCGCGACACCGACCTCATCGACGCCGGCCACGCGCTCGAGCCCGTCGTTCCAGAGTCGGCGCTCGTGACGAAGGGTCGGGACGATCGGAGCCATCGACCGATAGCCTACTGGAATCCTCGGAGCGGAGCCGCGGTCCGTCCCATGGCAGTCGATCGCGCCGGTCATGTCGCGCGCGTGCCCTGGCGGCTCGCGCGTCCTGGCGGCTGGCGGCTGCGTGCCGGCCAGGGTCAGCTGTTGGTGCGGCGCTCGCGAAGTGTTGCGGCCTTGCCGACCCGGTCTCGAAGGAAGTAGAGCTGGGCGCGTCGCGCGACGCCGTGGCGGACGACCTCGATCTTCTCGATCCGAGGACTGTTGATCTTGAAGGTTCGCTCGACCCCGACGCCCGAGGCGATCCGCCGGACGGTGATGGACCGGGTGATCCCTCCACCACGAAGGCGCATCACGGTCCCCTCGAAGACCTGGACGCGCTCGCGGGTGCCCTCGACGACCTTGGCCGAAACCTTCACGGTGTCGCCGGTCGCAAGCGGTGGGAGGTCCGTTCGAAGCTGGTCCTGGACGATCTCGTCGAGCACGGTCACGGGGCGATTCCTGACTCATCTGGGCAGCCGCGGCTGCAGTGTGGACTTCGGAAGCGGCGCGCTGGAGCGCCGGCGGCGGAGTATAGCACGGCGTTGACCGAGATCAGTCGTCAGTCGTGAGATCCGGCCGGCGGAGCCGCGTGCGCTCGACGGCCTGGGCATGCCGCCAGCGCGCGACAGCCCCATGGTCGCCCGACGTCAGGATGGCCGGCACGTCCATGCCGCGGAAGACCGCGGGACGCGTGTACTGGGGATACTCCAGGAGACCGTCGGAGAAGGACTCCTCGATCGTCGACGCGTCCTCGATCGCCCCTGGCAGCAACCGGATGACCGAATCGATGATGACGAGCGCCGGCAATTCGCCACCGGTCAGGACGTAGTCCCCGACTGACAGTTCGAGATCGACCAGTGAGCGGATCCGTTCATCGACGCCTTCATAGCGGGGACAGACGAAGACCAGATGCGATCTCGTGGCCAGGTCCGCGGCTCGAGTCTGGTGGAAGACCTCCCCGCCTGGATCGAGCAGGATCACGACGGACTCGGGTCGCCGCAGCGAGTCGAGCGCCTCGGCGACCGGCTCCGGCCGCAGGATCATCCCGGCCCCACCCCCGTATGGCGCGTCGTCGACGGATCGATGCCGGCCGATACCCCAGGTTCGCAGATCGTGGGTCCGGATCGTGACCAGCCCGCGCTCCTGGATCCGGCCCGGGATGCTCTCGGCGAGTGGACCGGCCAGCATCGCCGGGAACAGGGTGATGACATCGATCTCGAGGGTCACGGTGCCGGGTCCGCCGGCGGCTCTACGGTGGCTGCCTGGGGCTCTCGCGGTGACCGCGGGCCGCCGGCTCCGGCGCCGAGGCGCCTTCGGTCGATCAGGATCGGAGGTGATCCGCTTGGCGGGCCGAAGGTCGAGGGCATCGGCGTCGATCACGATCTCCCCGCGTCGCGGCGCGAAGATGCGGATGAAAGCCCGGACGGCCGGCAGGTCGAAGCTCGCGTACGAGCCGCCCTCCACGGTGAAGACCTCGGTCTCCCCCACCCGATAGATGTCCTTGACCGTCCCGAGCTCCGCACCATCGATGCCGCGGACCGCACAGCCGATGACTTCGTGCCAGTAGTAGCTGCCGCGTGCGAGGTCCGCGTCGGGTCGCAACACCGCCTCGAGGTACGCGCCACGAAGCGTATCCGCGGCGTCCCGGTTCGTGACCTCGCGGAACCGGAGGCGCCAGCCAGGACCATCGGCGATGGCCTCGGCTGCCACCAGGGTCAGCGGTCGGTCGTCCGCCTCGCGGTACAGCACGTTGCCGACCGCGAAGCGGTCATCCGGGTGGTCGGTGAGGACCTCGGCCCGGACAGCGCCATGGAGCCCGTGGACGCCTCGGATGAGTGCGACGACGAGCCGTTCGTCGTCGCTCAGAGGATCTCGAGCTGGACCGGCTCACCATCGCGGGCGGCGGTCACCTTGAGCAGCGTCCGAAGCGCCTTGGCGACGCTGCCATTGCGGCCGATCACCTTGCCCATGTCGTCCTCTGCGACGTGGAGCTCGATGACGGTCGCACCCTCCTCACGCACCACCTCGACCGTGACCGCGTCGGGGTCATCGACCAGCGATTTCGCGACGTATTCGACCAGATCCTTGGCTGCCATCGTCGCGACCCCTACTTGGCGGCGGGCATGATGCCCGCCTGACGGAAGAGCCGAGCGACCGTGTCGGACGGCTGTGCACCCTTGTCCAACCAGGCCTTGGCCCGGTCAGCATCGACGACGAACTCGGTCGGCTCGCTGCGTGGGTTGTAATGGCCGAGCGTCTCGAGCGATCGTCCGTCACGAGCGTTCCGCCCGTCGGCGACGACGACTCGATAGCTCGGTTGCTTGTGCGCGCCGACACGCGTGAGTCTGATCCTGACTGCCATGTTGCCTTGGTTCCTCCCTTACTTGACCGTGATGGTGACTTCGGACCTGGTCAGGTCGCCGTCGACCGAGCCCGACGCGAACAGCGTGTCGAGCGGGGCCAGGAACGGTTTGACGTTGGTCTCGTAATCCGTGAGTGCCGATGGGTCGCCATCGGCGATGGCCTGTTCGATCAATCCGCGGATCCCGCTGATGTCGACGAAGGCCGTGTTCGTGCTGGGACCCGCCTGGTCAGCCGGTCCCTTGTACGCGGGATCGGCAGCGAGCGAGCTGGATGCCGTGGTGTCGAGGACCGCCTTCACGAAGGCCGGTCCGGTCCCGATCACGACGATGTCGCCGGTGACCGCGAAGCTGATCTGGATCGAACCCTTCGGGATCGGCAGCAGGTCGGTGCCGGCGCCGGCATCGCCGGTCAGCGCGCCCAGGTCACTGAGCTCGACCGTGGTGATCGTGGTGCCCGCGTAGTCCTCATCGCTGACCGACAGTCCCTGCTGGGCGCCGCCGAGGGCGATGAACGACTTGATCGTGGTGAAGAGTTGCTTGGCGGCCGCCTGATCGGTCGGCGCGATGATGATGCCGCCATCGGGTGTCCCGCCGGACGCGTCGATGACGACGCCGGCATCACCGATCCATCCAAGGATGGCATCGCGACCGCCGATCAGGCCGAGAGCCTGGTCGAGCTGGTCGATCATCGCCTTTGCGGCCGCGTCGGTCCCGATCAGGTCGAGGCCCTGCTGGATCGTCGCCCCGACGTCGTTGCTGGTCGCCGCGAAGATCGCGCTGCCCGGCACGTGCTCGATGACGGCCGACGTCCGGTTCTCGGATGGCCCCATCGGGGTCGCCGGCTGCGGGGCACTCGTCTCGATCACGAGCGCGTCGCTCTCGAACCGGAGCCAGGAGGCTGTCCAGTCCGGGAGGACCTTGAGCATCGTGTCGCTGATGGCAGCCGCGACGCCGGTCTGGGTGGAGCCGGCGCCGACGGCGTCGGACAGTGAGGTCGACCAGTCGAGGAGCGGACGCAGCGCGAGATAGCTGAACGCGACGTAGTCGCCGTCGACGGACGCGAATGCCGCCTTTGGCCCCGGTTCGGACGCGAACCCGCTCTTGCCGCCCGAGTCGATCGCGGCCTTGACCGACGCCAGATCGCCGAACACGACCACCTTGTCACCGATGATGGCGTACCCGGCCTCGAGGCCGTCGACCTGGTCGAGGACGTTGATCGTCGTGCCCTGGTAGGTATCGGTCGACGTCGTCGCTCCGGCGGCGGTGACCGCCGTTGACAGCCACGTCTGGGCGAGCGCCGCATCCGTGATGGACACGACCGCGAGCGCCTCGGGCCGATGCCATCGAGCCGCCGCTGGTGGCTGATGATGCCGGTGGCAGCGGGCCGACGCTGTAGCCGATCTCCCCGCCGAACCACGGCTTGATGTCGCCGGTGTAGGTCTGCGTGTCGTTGGTGGCGTTGCCGATCAGGTCGTCGAGGACCTGATCCAGCTTCGAATCCAGGCTGGCCTGGTCGGCGAAGCCCGGGAACTTCTGGAGGAACGAACCGACGGCCTGCTGCTGGTCTCCCGGCAGGTCCAGCCGAACCTCGCCGTAGGCGACCGTATCAGCCGGGACATAGCCGACCACACCTGATGGCGGAGCTGCGCCGGTGATCAGGGCGGCAACCGCAGCGGACGCCAGGAGCACGACGGCCACGACGCCGATCGCCGCCGCCCATCGAAGCCGCCCGCCGCGACCCGGTCGACCGCCGGTCCTCACGACCGGCTCCGGCGCAGCCGCGACGGCCACCGCCTCGCCGACCGGGACGGCTGGGGTGGATCCCCCTTCCGGGGCGAGTGGTGGTGCCGTTGCCGGTGACGGGGTCCTCGCGGTCAGGTCATCGTCCGTCGTCATCTCCGGTCGCGGATCTCGTTCGTCGGTCATCGCGGGGCCTCCTGCCGGCTCATCGCCGGCCCGTCAACGCGCCGAGAGCTGCACGTTTGCCGCCCCCGGAAAATTGCTTCATGAGTTTCTGCATCTCGAGGAATTGCTTCACCAGCCGATTGACATCCGGCAGCGTCGTACCCGAGCCAGCGGCGATGCGTCGGCGCCGGGAACTGTTGAGCACGTTCGGTTCTCGACGTTCGGATGGCGTCATCGCGCGGATGATCGCTTCGGTCCGCTTCAGATCCCCTCGATCGACGGCGGCCTGCGCTTCACCGGCCAGATTGCCCATCCCGGGGATCATCGACATGACCTGCCCGAGCGGGCCCATCTTCTGCATCTGCTGCATCGAGTCCAGCATGTCATCGAGCGTGAACGCGCCCTTGCGCATCCGCTCCTCGAGGCGAGCCGCCTGCTTCTGGTCAACGTGTTCCTGCGCTCGTTCGACGAGAGTCAGGATGTCGCCCATGCCGAGGATCCGGCTGGCCAGCCGATCCGGATGGAAGACTTCCAGCGCGTCCGTCTTCTCGCCCGTCCCGAGGAACTTGACGGGAACGCCGGTGACCGCGGAGATCGACAGCGCCGCCCCACCTCGAGCGTCGCCGTCGATCTTGGTCAGGATCAGGCCCGTCACCGGGACGGCCGCGACGAAGGCCTGCGCGACAGCGACGGCCTCCTGTCCGGTCATGGCATCGACGACGAGCAGCGTCTCGATCGGCCTGACCGCAGCGTTGACTTCGGCGATCTCGGCCATCAGCGCCTCGTCGACGGACAGGCGGCCCGCGGTGTCCAGGATCACGACATCCCGGACCTGGCGTGTTGCGGCCTCGACGCCGCCGCGGACGATCTCGACAACCGGGGTCCCCGCGGGGGCGCGGTAGACCGGGATGTCGAGTGACTTCCCGAGGATGGCGAGCTGGTCCGCCGCCGCCGGTCGGTAGGGATCAGCAGCGACCAGGAGCGGCCGGCGTCCGAGTCTCACGACATGGCGAGCGAGCTTCGCGCTGGAGGTCGTCTTGCCCGAGCCCTGCAGGCCGACCATGGCGATGACCGCCGGGTTGCCAGCAAGGTGGAAGGTCCGATCGCCCGCCGACAGCACGGCGACGAGCTCGTCATTGACGATCTTGACCACCTGCTGACCGGCGGACAGGCTGTCGAGGACCTCGTGCCCGATCGCCCGTTCCCGGACCCGCGCAACGAACTCCTTGACGACCTTGAAGTTGACGTCCGCCTCGAGCAGTGCCAGCCGGATGTCGCGCATGGCGGCATCGACGTCGGCTTCACTGATCCGGCCGCGGCCGGTCAGGTCGCCGAGCGTCTTGCGGAGTCGGTCGCTCAGGCTATCGAACATGGTCCAGGTAGGACTCCAGGATGTCGGTGGGCCGGATCGTCGCACGGGCCGAGCCGGATGGTGCGCGAGTTCTGACGCACCGAGTGGAGAGAGTGTACCGCAGGTTTCCGAGGGCACTATGCTGCGCGTCCCGTGGGTCGTCCGTTCGCATCCCCGCTCTGGCGTAACCATGCCTTCGTCCGGGTCTGGGCAGCGGCGTCGATCTCCATCTTCGGGTCGCTCATCACCCGGATCGCGCTGCCTTTGGTCGCCATCCTCGTGCTCGGGTCCGGCGCCATCGAGGTGGCTGCCCTGCGCGGTCTCGATCTCGGGGCGACGCTCCTGTTCGGGCTCGTCGCCGGTGCCTGGGTCGATCGACTTCGCCGCCGCCCGGTCCTCATCTGGGCAGACCTCGGACGTGCGGCGCTCCTCGGGTCGATCCCGATCGCGTTCGCCCTCGGGGTGCTCGGTCTTCCGCAGCTGTTCGTCGTCTCGGGCCTGGCCGCGATCCTGACGACCTTCTTCGATGCCGCCGACAATGCCTACCTGCCGACGATCGTGGATCGGGAGGGACTCGTCGGGGCGAACAGCGCCCTGGCCGCGAGTGGGTCCGCGGCCGAGTTCACGGCGTTCGGGATCAGTGGCTTCCTGGTGCAGCTGCTGACCGCACCGATCGCCATCGCCATCGATGCGGTCACATACCTCGTCTCGGCGGTGCTGCTGATCTCGATCCGGAAGCCCGAGCCGCCGCCACCGGACGTCGCGGATCGCGAACCGGTCATGACCGAGATCAGGGTCGGACTCGGACTCGTCCGGCACGATCCGATCCTCCGGGCGTTCGCGGCGGCGCAGATGTCGCTGGCCGTCCTGTGGGGCGTGTTCGGGGCCACCTGGTTCCTGTTCGTCCTCGATGAGCTCGAGCTCGGTCCGGCCGTGCTCGGCGTCATCGCCGGCGTCGGCGGGGCCTCGTCATTCATCGGGGCCGTCGTAGCTGGGCGGGCTACCCGTCGCTGGGGTGTCGGGCCGGTCGCGGTGGGAGCGATGATCCTGGCTGCGATCGGGAACGCATTCGTCCCGCTCGCTCCTTCGGGTCTCCCGCTCATCGCGGTCGGCTGTCTCGTCATCCAGCAGCTCGTGGCCGACTCGGCAGCGACCGTCTACGACATCACCGAGGTGTCGGTGCGCCAGACGCTCGTCCACGACCGGGCGCTCGGCCGCGTGTCGTCGACGTTCCACGTCGCAGCCGTGCTGGCCCAACTCGGGGCGACCCTGGCCGCCGGTGTCCTCGCCGAAGTCATCGGCCTGCGCGCGACGTCCTGGCTGGCCCCGCTTGGCGGATTGGCCGGCGCGGCCGTGTTGTGGTTCTCGCCGGTCCGCCACTTGCTCGTCCTGCCGCCCGCCGCGGCCGACGGTCCGGCATTGGACCCGGTCGCCATCGCCGTCGCCGTCGAGATGGACCAGCCGCCCGGCGCCTGACCGATCCGATGGTCAGTCGAAGAGCGCCGCCACGAAGGCGTCGGGGTCGAATGGGAGCAGGTCGGCGACGCCCTCCCCGACGCCGACGAACCTGACCGGCACCCCCAGGGCATCCTCGATCGCGAAGACGATGCCGCCCTTGGCCGTCGAGTCGAGCTTGGTCAGGACGACCCCGGTCAATCCGACCGTCTCGTGGAACGCCTTGGCCTGGCTCAGGCCGTTCTGGCCGGTCGTCGCGTCAAGGACGAAGAGTGTCTCCGGCATCGCACCCGGCAGCCGCTTGTCGATCACCCGCCGGACCTTCGCCAGCTCGTCCATCAGGTTCGATCGCGTGTGCAGGCGCCCGGCCGTGTCCGCGATCACCATGTCAGCACGGCGCGCGACGGCAGCATCGATCGCGTCGTACACCACGGCGCCAGGATCGGCTCCCGGAGCGTGGGCGATGATCGGCACACTGGCTCGATCGGCCCAGATCCTGAGTTGGTCGATCGCGGCAGCCCGGAACGTGTCGGCGGCCGCCAGGATCACGGTGCTGCCTTCGGACCGGTAGCGGCTGGCGAGCTTGCCGATCGTGGTCGTCTTGCCGGTCCCATTCACCCCGACGACCAGGACGACGGCCGGCCCCCCGGCGACGGCGCCGGCCGGCCGCCAGGCGAGGTCGCGGGGCACCAGCAACGCGGCGAGTTCGGTCCGGATCGCGGCTTCAGGCCCACCGGGCTCGCGGCTCATCCGCGCCCGTTCGACGAGTTCGATCGCCAGCGCGGCACCCACGTCGCCCGCGATCAGAGACTCCTCGACGTCGTCCCACGAGGGACCCCCCGGCGCGTCAGCCTCGAGGATCCCGCGCAAACGTGACATGAACCCGCCCCTGGTCCGTTCCAGCCCGGCCTCAAGTGCCTGACTCGCCGGGATGCCCCCATCGTCCGGTTCGGGCGAAGAGACGGCGGGCTCGGACGCGACCGGCTCGGGCACTGCGGGCTCGGGCACTGCGGGCTCGGTCACGGCGGGCTCGGTCGCAGTCGCGGCAATGTCGCCCGGATCGTCGAAGTCCGCCGCGGGTGGCTCCCAGTCGGCGACGGTTTCGTCGGACACGCCGCCGTCGGCCGGCAGTGAGGCGGGATCCGTGACAGCGGGATCGGGGACGGTCGCATCCTCATCGCGCTTTCGTCGCCAGAACGGCATCCGGTCGACCCTAACCGCCGACCGTCGCGCGCTCGCCGTCGCGGGCGGCCAGGGCCTGGGCTTCATCGAGCCGGAGGCTGATCACGCGGCTGACCGAGTCGTCCCCGACGGTGACGCCATAGAGCGCATCCGCCGCCTCGATGGTGCCTCGATTGTGGGTGATCACGATGAACTGCGTCTGATGGGCGAGGCTGCGGAGCGCGTCCGCGAACCGGCCGATGTTCGCTTCGTCGAGGGCGGCATCGACCTCGTCGAGGACACAGAACGGAACGGGCCGGACTTCGAGCATCGCGAAGAGCAGGGCGACCGCCGTGAGCGCTCGCTCGCCGCCGGACAGCATCGCCAGCGCCTGCGCCTTCTTGCCGGGAGGTCGGGCGACGATCTCGATCCCGGTCGCCCCCAGGTCCGACGGGTCGGTCAATGAGAGCCGGGCGAACCCGCCGCCGAACAGCTGCTCGAACCGGCTCGCGAACGCCGATTCGAGCGCGTGGAAGGTCGTTCGGAACCGGTCGGCGATCATGATCTCGAGTTCAGCGATCAGTTCCCGCGTCCGGACGATCGCCGTGGTCAGGTCCGAGGCCTGTGTCTCGAGCGTGTCGAGTCGCTCCTTGAGCGCGGCGTACTCGCCGACCGCATATGGGTTCACCGCCCCGAGTTCGTGGAACCGTCGCCTGAGTTGGCCCAGTCTCGACGGACTTGGCGCGGGCACGGTGGATGGCTCCGCGGCCCAGCGGGCCGTGACCACCGCGAGCAGGGCTTCGAGAGCGACGATGTCCTCCGACCCGTCCGGCGTGGATGGACCGGGATCGCCGTCCGACCGATCGCTCGCCGGAACCGGCCCCGACCCGTTCGTCGCCTGCGGTCCGACCAGGACGGTCAACCGGTCCAGCGCGAGATCCCCGAGACTCGCCAGCTCCGCGATCATCGTTTCGTGGAGTGAATCGAGACCGAGTCGGGCTTCAAGGGCAGCATGGTCGGCCCCGCGGAGCTGGTTGTCGATCGTGCGGAGACGCTCCCGGGCCGCGCTCGCGTCCCGCTCCACGACGGCCAGATGGTCGCGATCGGCAGCATCGGCGTCATGGACGTCGGCCAGGGCAGCGCGGGCCGCGGCCTCCCGGGCGATGCACGTGGCCAGGTCGGTCCGCAGCGTGTCGCGCTCCTCTAGCAGGGCGCGCTCCCGCTCGCTGAGCCGCAGGCTGTCGGCGTCGGCCCTGGCGATCCGTTCTTCGGCGATGCGGGTCGATGCCTGGGCGTTGGCGAGGCGGTTCTCGGCTTCGCGACGTCCCGTCTCGCCATCGCGCAGCCGGGCAGCCAGGCGGTCGCGCCGGCTGCGCAGCTCGGCCGCTCGGGCTTCCCAGGCGGCCAGCGCCGCTCCATCCCCCGATCCCTCCTCGACCAGCCCATCGGGTGGGGCCGCTTCGGCAGCGCCGTCGATCGCCTCGTTCGCGGCGACGGTCTCGGCGGCGCGGGATCGCTCGAGTTCGAGCCGCGCAGCCTGCGCGGCGTGCCAGGTTGCTTCCCGGACGGCCGCTTCCAGACGCCTGGCGACGACGCGCTCCGCCTCCTCGGCCGCGCGTCGGGCTCCGCTCGCTCGGCTCTCGTCCGCCCGAGCCGTTTCGGCCGCGGCCAGTGCCTCCCTGGCCTCGAGGGCCAGACGCTCATCGGCCTCTCGGAGCCTGCCGAGGGTCGTGTCGAGGGCCGCCATCTCCTGCCGTAGGCGCGCCGCTTCGGCCCTTCGATCGAGGACGGATTCGCTCTCCCCGAACGTGACGCCGACGTCCGTGACGACGGCAGACCCATCGCGAGGCACGAGGATCCAGCCCGGAGGCGATCCGGCCTGGACGTCCAGGCACGCGGCCAGGTCCGGCAACCATGCCGCCCGCGCCAGGAGTCGTCGCACGGCGCCGGTCGCGTCCCTGCGCACGGCCGCATCGAGGGTCCCACCGCCGGCCGCCTGGATGGTCTCGCGGAACCGCCGCTCACGTGCATCCTCCGGCCCGGCCGTACGTGCTGGCCCGCTCTGCGACGACGAGTGCACCGCGCTCGCCGGCGAGGGCCGGGATGTGATCCGCTCCGACGAGGTAGGCACGGGTGGCGTCGGCGAGTGCCGCCTCCGTCGCGGCCCGCAGCGCCGGATCGATATCGAGATCCTCGTCGAGGCGCCGCCCGCCAAGCCGCCGGGCTGCCCGTGCGATACCACGCTGCTCTTCCTCGGCAAGACGCCGCTCGAGTCCCTCCAGACGGGCACCGACCGCAGCCAGCGAAGCACTGGCGGCGGCGACTTGTTCGTGCGCGGCCGCGCCGGCGGCTTCGGCGGCCGTGGCCGCACCGCGCGCGGTCTCGCGGCGTGCCGCCGCTACATGCTCTTCCTCGGCGGCTGCGAGCGCCGCCTCCATCGCCGTGGCCACATCGGCCTCGAGCGCCACCCGCTGTTCGACTGCGACCTGAGCGTCCTTGGCCGAGGCCGATGCCCGCTGCTCGATCTCGGCCAGCTGTCGCCGAACCGTCTCGCGTTCGGCTTCTCGCGTGGCCGCGACACGCCGCATCGCGGCCAACTCCTGGCCCTCGGCCTGCCGCGCGGTCCGCAATGCGGCCAACTCGGCGAGCGCCTCGGCGAGATCACGATCCGCCGTGGACACCGCCGCCTCGAGATCGATATCCCGGGCTGGGATCGGGACCGCGAGCGCGCGCCGTCCGGCCGCCAGTTCGGCTTCCGCAGCGACACGCTCATCCTGCAGGCGCATCCGGTCCCGATCGACCGCCTCGAGCTCCGAGGCCAGCCGACCGTCGCGCAGGCGAGCCTCGGTCGCGGCGACCTGGGCGCCATCGTGTGCCGCTCGTCGCTCCCGCTCGAGGCTCGCTCGTGACGCCAGCTCCCCGGACAACGTGGTGGCCGCGTGTTCCGCAGCCCGTAGCTCCTGCAGCGCCACTTCCACGGCGGCACCGGCACGGCCTCGGGCGGCCTCCATGACCTCGAGATGGCGTGCGGCTTCGTGCCAACGGGTGTGCATGCTGACCAGCAGCGCCGCCATGAGTTCGTCGGCTGTCGTATCCCGGTCGGCCTGCTGCTCGGCCTGGGCCGCGAGCCGACGGGCCTGGGGCCGAAGCTCACCGAGGATGTCCTCGACCCGCGCCAGGTTCGATTCCGATTCGACCAGCTGATCCTCGGCCTTCCGTCGGCGGCGTTCGTGGCGTCGGACCCCAGCCACTTCCTCGAACAGCGGGCGGCGCTCCTCTGGCCGGAGCGCGAGCGCCTGGTCGACCATCCCCTGGCCGATGAACAGGAACGCGTTGTCGGCGAGGTGTGCCGCATCGAGCAGATCGACCAGGTCCCGTAGCCGGATCCGGCTCTTGTTGAGGAGGTAGTCGTTCTCGCCCGATCGATAGAGCCGGCGACCCAGCTCGAGGACCTGGAAGTCCACGGGGAGCAGGCCGTCGGCGTTGTCGAGGACAAGGGTGACGTCCGCCATCCCCTGCGCCGAGCGTTTTTCCGAGCCGGCCCAGATCACATCCTCGGACTTGCGAGAGCGCAGCGCCCGACCCTGCTCGCCCAGCGCCCAGCGCAGCGCGTCGGCGAGATTGCTCTTGCCCGATCCGTTCGGCCCGACGACCGCGCTGATACCCGGACCGAATTCGACGTTCGTCCGTTCGGCGAACGACTTGAATCCCTGCAGCCGCAGGGCCAGGAGTCGCGGCTCTCCAGGCTGACCCTGGGCGCTCACGCGTCCGGCTCCTCATCGCGGGGATCACCACCACCGGGAGCACCGGATGATGCCCGTAGCGCATCCATCGCCTGGGCTGCAGCAGCGGTCTCGGCGACCCGACGTGACGGCCCTTCGCCCGTGCCGAGGAGCGAGCCGTCGACCCAGACCTCGATCCGGAACGACTTCTCGTGGTCCGGCCCGGTCGCGTCCAGGAGTCGATACGAGGGCCGCGAGCCCGACCGCCGCTGGGTGTACTCCTGGAGACGGCTCTTGGGGCTCTTCAGCGCGCCGACCGGTGCCTCCGCGCTCAGTTCCGGATCCGCCAGCCCCAGCAGCCACGTCCTGACGGCCTCGAACCCGAGATCAAGGTAGAGGGCACCGGCGACCGCCTCGAAGGTCGACGCCAGGAGCGTCGGCCGCTGACGTCCGCTGCGTTGGGCCTCGCCCTCCCCAAGGAGCAGGAACCGGCCGAGGTCGATCCGGCCCGCCAGTCGGGCCAGGCCCACCGAGGACACGATCGCCGCTCGTCGGGCGCTCAGATCACCCTCGTCGTCGAGCGGGTGTCGGGCGTACAGGGCCTGCGAGATCGCCAGGTTGATCACGGCATCGCCAAGGAATTCCAGGCGCTCGTTGTGGCCGGGCGCGACATCGCGGTGCTCGTGGTGCCAGCTCGAATGGACGAGTGCCTGATCGAGTAGTCCGAGATCGCGAACCGGCAGGTCGATCCGGGCGGCGAGGGCCTCGGCCGGACGCACGCCGTCGAGGCCCTGGCCAAACGCCTTTGGGCGGCGCTAGGACGATCGCTCGTCGATGTAGTCGACGGCGTCCTGGACGGTGCGGATCTTCTCCGCGTCCTCGTCCGAGATCTCCGTCCCGAACTCCTCCTCGAGACTCATGATCAGCTCGACCAGATCGAGGGAATTGGCGTTCAGGTCGTCGACGAACGACGCCTCGGGCTTGACCTCATCCTCGTCCGCGCCGAGTTGCTCGACCACGATCTTCTTGAGGCGTTCGTACGTCGTTGCCACTGACTCCCTCCTCGGAGTTGGGTGCTGGTCCCGTCGGCCGGGTGCCGCTGGGCTCCGCTGCGATGCTTCCGAGGACGCCGTTCATGAGGCGGCGCATCGGTTCTCCACTGTAGGTGCGTGCCAACTCGACCCACTCGGCGATAGCCACCCGGGCCGGCGTCGCCGAGTGTAGCACCTCGGATATCGCGCAACGGAGCAGGGAGCGGTCCATCCGGGCAAGACCGGTGACCGGATACTGCGGCGCACGTCGCGTGATCTCGGCGTCGATCGCATCCCGGTACGTCGTGACGGCAGCCACCAGTTCGCGAGCGAGCTCCGTGGCTTCGTGGTTGCGCTCCACCTCGGCGAGGTGGCGCTCGAGGACTGCGTCGGCGGTCCGCTGTCCGAAATCCGCCTCGAACACGGCAGCGAGGGCAAGTCGACGGCCGGCTCGCCGGCCCCGGACGAGGTCAGCCCCCGACGCCATCGACCAGGACGGTCACCGTCTCGAGTTCGAGACCCAGCAACCGCTCGACGGTCGCCGCGACCGTACTTCGAACCTCCGAGGTGACCGACGTCAGGGATCGCCCGGGTCGCGCCACGATCATGATCCGGACCAGCACCCGGTCTTCGTGGATCCGGACGGATACGGCGCGGCCACCGAGCCAGCGACGCCAGGCCGGGCCACCCCGACCTACCCGGGCGACCCCTGGCACTTCGAAGGCGGCGTGGCGGACGAGTTCGGCGATCACGTCCCGGCCGACCGTGACGTCGGGACCGCTCATGGCGCCGCTCCGGCTGTCCCCGCTGTCGACCGACCGAGTGATTCGGCGATCAGGCCCGGGACACCTGTCCGCGCCGTGGTGGCGGCGACACCGCAGGCGAAGGCGACCATCCGGCGCTTCGCCCGGCCGTGGGTGATGATGACCGATCCTCGGACGCCGAGGAGTGGCGAGCCGCCGACCTGCTCGTAGTCGAACGTCTCCCGGATCCGGCCGATCCCGGGACGCATGAGCAGGTAGGCCAATCTGCCTCGGAGCGAACCCCGGAACTCGGTCCGCCACAGGTCGAAGATGTACGTCGAGAGTCCTTCGTAGAACTTGATGACGACGTTGCCCAGGACCGCGTCACAGACCACGACATCGGCCTGATGGGTCGTCAGATCCTTGCCCTCGACGTTGCCCTGGAAGGCCATGTCGGACGCATCGAGCAACTCCGTCGCGCGCTGGATCCGAGCGTCGCCCTTGCCCTTCTCCTCACCGATCGAAAGGAGCGCGACGCGCGGCCTGGCGACGCCGAGCACACGCTCCGCGAAGATCGCCCCCATCCGCGCGTACTGGACGAGGTTCTCCGGCGTCGAATCCGGGTTCGCTCCGATGTCGAGGAGCACGATCGGACCGGTCGCGGTCATCATCTGGACCGCCAGAGCCGGACGGTCGACCCCAGGCAGCCGGCCGAGGCGAAGAACGGCGGCGGCCATCCCGGCCCCCGTGTGACCCGCGGTCACGACCGCGTCAGCCTCGCCGCGTTTGACGAGGTCGACCGCGACGAGGATCGACGAATCCTTCTTCTCGCGCAGCGCAAGGGCCGGATGTTCGTCCATGCCGACCACCTCGGTGGCGGCGACGATCGAGACATTCGTGGGCAGCTCTGGACCGATCGACCGGATCGCCGCCTCGTCCCCGACAAGGATGATCCGGTCCTCCGGGTGTGCCCGGGCATGGTCGATCGCGCCGGGTACGACCTCGCGAGGTCCGTGGTCTCCACCCATCGCGTCGACCGCGACGCGCACCCCCGCGTCGACGCTCGTCGCCCGGGGATCGGGTCGGGTCACCGCGTCAGCGCGCGGCGTCGTCGGTGGCTGGCTTGAGCTCGACCGCCAGGCGACCCTGGTAGTAGCCGCAGTTCGGACAGACGTGATGCGGCAGCTTCATCTCGTGGCAGTGCGAGCACTCCTCGAGCGTCGGGACGCCGATGGCGAGGTGTGCGCGCCGCTCGCCCTGGCGGGCATGCGAGACGCGTCGCTTGGGTACACCCATGAGATCGCGGGCTCCTTCGGGTCATCGCTGAGGCGATGCAGTGGCTGGTTCGCTGCGGATGCCGGGGCATCGAGAGAATCGTCGGGACCGACGGCGGAGTCTACCGCGAATCGGCCACCACTGTCAGGTCGGCGCTCGGACGTACCGTCGACCCGACTCGACGAGAGCGGTCATCGCCACGCATCTGCGCCAGGATGTCGTCCCAATCGACAAGGAGGGCGATCGACAACGCGATCATCGGCACGATCGCGACGAGGAACCGCGGTTCCTTCAAGTGGATGAAGAACGAGGCGGCCACCACGACCACGACATAGACCATCGGCACCAGCACGATCCGCGGAGCCGGCTTGTGCCCCACCGCGACGACGGCGGCGGTGGCTCCGCTCGCGAAGATCATCACCGGTCCCATGATCTCCTGCAGGATCGTGTTCACCCACGTCCGCAGACCAATGTGGAACCGGGGACTCCTGGTCGAGTCGCCGGCGGTAGATACAAACCAGCGACTCATGGTCTGGAGCAGCCGGCCGACGCCGATATCGGCGGCGTAAACCAGCCACGCGCCGAACGCGATCGGGGTCGGGACCGCGACGATCGCCGCCGCTCGACCGCCGCGTCGGATCAGGACGTAGACGGCGGAAACCAGCCAGAACGCAAGAGCGATCTCCTTGAGCAACACGGCCGTCGCGATGGCCAGACCGGCGAGAAGCAGTCGTTCGTGGACCAGCAGGTAGAGCGCCAGGACAAGGAAGAAGCACAAGGGCACCTCCATCCTGATGAACCAGCTGTAGGTCATGAAGAACGGGTTGACCGCGAGGACCATGGCGCCGACGAACGCCGACCCGAGACCACGGAGTTCCAGGCCAATCCGGAACACGAGGAAGACCGTCATGAGACCGAAGCCGAGGCTCGTCGATCGGAGGATCACGGCAGTCGGACCACCGAGCGCCGTCACGAGCGCGACGAAATACACGTACAGCGGCGTGTGGTCAAAGAAGAGCGTCGGCGGGCCATGTGACGGCGTACGCCCGCAGCGGGAGACCCGTGTCGAGGATGTGGCGACCAACGTCGAGAAAGATGTGTTCGTCGAAATTGAGCTTCGGCTGATGGAGGATCCTGATCCCGGTGCCACCGAGGTACAGCACGATCGGGACCAGGAATGCCAGCACGATCCGGCCCCGGCCCCAGGGTCCCCCGGCGGGTGGGTCATCGCCACGCACCATCGCCGCGGCGCGAGACCGCAGGGTCGTGACCCTGGACCTGGGCGCGGTGGTCGCCGACGGAGCGACGGCGCTCATGCCGCTGCGTCCACACCCTAGCCGTCGTCGGCCCGGAAGCCGCGCAAGGCCTCCAAACGAGGGTCGATGTCCTCCTCGGGATGGTCGTGGTCCCCCCTCTCGAGTGGCTCGCCGCAGACAACGCACAGTCCCGGACAATCCGGCCGGCAGAGCGGGGCGATCGGCTCCTCCAGCTGGATGGCTTCGCGGACGGGCGTTTCAAGATCCAGCTCGTGATGATCGGTCAGCCGCGCGACGTCCGGCTCGTCGTCGGCCGGGAGCGGCCGTCCTGTGGCCAGGTCGAGCTGCCGGGAGGAACTCCTCGTCGAGCCTGACCGTGACCGGGACTTCGACCGCTCGAGAGACAGCGGCTGCATTCGGCCCGTAGCGCCGTGCTGAGATCGACCTGGGCGACGATGCCACGACTGGTTCGCAGCAGCCTGATCCGTCCGGCGATCGGGGCCGCCAGGGCCAGGTCGGGGCCGAGGTCGATCGACACGCCATCGACGACCATCGCCCGATCCGATCCGGGGTCGTCCGCAAGGAGACCGGCGACGTTCCAGGTCAGCGGGCGCTCGGCCGGACTGGTCCGAGCTCACCTCGGACCGTCGGACGGCACGGCCTCCTCGTCTTCCCACTGCTGGGCATCGGGGTCGGCTTCGACACCGTCGGGCACGATCGAGACGCGCCGGTCATCGAGCATCGCGATCCCGTTCTCGATGCTGGCCAGCGTCTTCTTGACGTCGGCCTCGAGCCCGATGAGGACGCTCACGGCATACTCGTCCGCGCCTCCCCGGATCTGGTCCGCAGTGGCGTGCGCCTCAGCCACGATCGTCCGGCTCTGGGCCTCGGCAGCCTGGGTCAGCCCTCGCTCATCGATGAGGAAGGCGGCCTGCTCCTGCGCGCGACCGACGATCCGCTCCGCCTCCTCCTGGGCCTTCTCGATGATCCGTTCTCCCTCGGCATTGATCCGCTTGGCGGCCCGGACTTCCTCGGGGACTGCCACCCGGAGTTCGTCGATCAGGCCGAGGGCGGCGTTCTGGTCCAGCACGACATTGGTCGTCAGGGGCAGCTTCTTGCCGTTCGCGATCAGCGATTCGAGTCGCTCCACGAGAAAGATGATGTCGATCGGAGTGCCCTCCAGGCTGGCTCGGCTCGGTCGCTCAGACTCGGCGCCAGTATGGCACGGGTACGTCCCGGTCAGCCGGTCCGAACCGCGCTGCCGACCGCCCGCAGGGCAGCGGCCGGGATCATCGCCGACACGTCGCCGCCCAGGTGGGCGATCTCCTTGACCAGGCTCGAGCTCACATAGCCGTTGGCGCTCGAGGTCATGAAGAAGACGGTGTCGACATCGGGGGCCAGGATCCGGTTGTTGTGGGCGAGTTGCATCTCCGTCTCGAAGTCGCTGATCGCCCGCAGGCCCCGGACGATCGCGGTCGCCCCCTGCTCGTGGCACAGGTTCACGGTCAGGCCGTCGAAGGCGGTGACCCCGAACCGGCTCGGATCCACCGAGGTCTCGGCCAGCGCCTCCGCGATGATCCGCATCCGCTCGTCGACATCGAACAGTGGAGCCTTGCGCGGGTTGGCCAGGACCGCCACGATCACCCGGTCGAAGACGGTCGTCGCTCGAGCCACGATATCGAGATGGCCATTCGTGATCGGGTCGAACGACCCCGGATAGACCGCGATCGTGTTCATCGATCCTCCTGCGCGCGGTAGAAGGTAAGCGTCGTCTCCCCGAACCGACGTTCCCGCTCGGATGCTAGCAGTCCGACGGACGGTGGTGGTGGGTCTCGCCAGAAGTGCTTGGCGACGACCCGGGTCCCTGCGGCCAGATCTGGCGACAAGGATTCCAGGGCGGCGAGTCAACAAACCAGGCTCGGCATACGGCGGATCGACGATGACGATCGCGAACGCGCCACGCTGGACGTTCCCAGGGGCGTGGAGCCAGCCGAGTGCGTCGGCCCGCACGATCGTCGCCCGAGGTCCGGCCAGGTGGGTGCGGGCGAGATTGCCGGCGATGACTTCCGTCGCCTGCCGATCGCGGTCGACGAAGGTCGCGTGGGATGCGCCGCGCGACAGTGCTTCGAGGCCGGCCGCTCCTGAGCCTGCGAAGAGGTCGAGGACGCGCGCTCCCGGAAGATCCGGGTCGAGGATCGCGAACAACGTCTGCTTCACTCGATCGCCGATCGGTCGCGTCCCCGGTCCGGGAGCGTCCAGGCGGGTGCCTCGTGCCGTGCCCGCGATGATCCGCCCGGCAGCCGCGCCGCTCATGCACCGCTCGCCGGTTCGCCCGCCGCGACCCGTCGCAGCCACCCGCCGTCGAGCTCCGCGCTCAGCGCAGGCTGTGGCGGATCCAGCGACCCCGAGTCGTCCAGCAGCGCTTCGGCGTGGCGTCTGGCGCGCACGGCGAGGTCGCGATGCTCGCTCACCTGGAGCGAGGCGACGCGCAGGCGCGGGAACCCGCTCTGCGCCAATCCCAGCACGTCGCCCTCCCGACGGAGTTCGAAGTCCCGCTCGGCGAGTTCGAAGCCGTCGTTCGTCTCCGCCACGGCCTTCAGTCGTGCCTGGGCGACCGCGTCGTCCGAATCGGACACGAGGACGCAGAACGATTCGGCCGTCGCGCGACCGACCCGACCACGGAGCTGGTGGAGCTGGGCCAATCCGAACCGGTCCGCCCCTTCGACGATCATCATCGTCGCCTCCGGCACGTCGACCCCGACCTCCACCACGGTCGTGCCGACGAGGACGTCGAGTTCGCCGTCGCGGAACCGTCGCATCTCCTCGTCGCGTTGGGCCGGTTTGAGCCGACCGTGGACCATGCCCACATGCAACGGGTCGAGCAGGGCCGAGATCCGGATGGCCTCCGTCTCGGCCGCCAGTGCCCCGTCGGTCTCATCGCCGCTGTCCTCGATCAGGGGCACGACGACGAACGTCCGGTGGCCGAGTTCAGCCTCCTCGCGGACCTTCATCCAGGTGCCGTCGAGGTCCGCCGAGCGGCGGATGCCCGTGCGGATCCGGACCCGACCGGCCGGCGGCGTGCGAAGGTCGGAGACGTCGAGGTCCGCATAGAGCACCTGTCCGAGCGTCCGCGGGATCGGGGTTGCGGTCATGAGCAGGACGTGTGGCGACCGACCGCCAGCCTTGGCTTCGAGTGCGCCGCGCTGGTCGACGCCGAAGCGGTGCTGTTCGTCGATCACGACGAGACCCAGATCGGCGAAGGTGATCGCCTCCTGGATCAGCGCGTGGGTGCCGACGACGACGCCCGCCTGCCCGTTGGCGATGGCCTCGATCGCCTTGGCCTTCACGTCCGCCTTCAACGAGCCGGTCAGCAGGGTCACCGGGATCCCGACCTCCTCGAGCAGGGCACCGACCGTTTCCAGATGCTGCCGAGCGAGGAGATCCGTCGGCGCGAGCAGCGCGCCCTGGAGTCCCGACCTGGCGGTCGCAGCCAGGGCGTATGCGGCGACGGCCGTCTTCCCGGAACCCACGTCGCCCTGGAGCAGCCGGAGCATGGGCATCGACCGGCCGAGGTCTTCGCGGATGGACGTCATCGCCGACGCCTGGTCGGGCGTGAGCTCGACCGGACGACCGACCCGTACCGTCAGGGCGGAGATGAGTCCAGCCCGGATGCGCCCGTCGGTCCCGGGATCCACATCCACCTGTGCGGCTGCATCGCGCACGCGCTGGCGGCGACGAGCAACCATGCCCAGCTGGAGCGCCAGGAGTTCGTCGAACGCGAGACGGCGGAGCGCCGCATCCCGCCCCTCGAAGGTATCGGGGTAGTGGGCCTCCTCGATCGCCCGGGCGATCGGGACGAGCTGCTCGTCGCGGACGATCGTGCCCGGGAGGTATTCGGGGTACGCGTCGCCGGCTCGGTCGAGGGCCTCCCGGATGGCCGATCGAAGACGGGCCGCGGTCAACCCGCCAGTGAGTCGATAGACGGGCACGATCCGTCCGGCGTGGAGCAGCGCGGTGTCGCCGTCGACGACCTGGAACTCGGGGTTGTCGAGGGTGAGCCGCCGACCGAAGTGCTTCACCTTGCCGGAGACGACGATCTCGCCCCCGACCTGCAGCCGGCGCTCGATATAGCGGCGCCCGAACCAGGTCGCATCGATCGATCCCGGTGTCGTCGACCAGCCGGGCGATGGTCCGCTGCGTCCGCCCACGAAATCCAGGCTCGACCCGGACCTCGGCGACCCGTGCCCGGGCCGAGACGACGACACCGTCATCGGACCAGCCCACCTCCGCCAGGGTCCGCATCTCGCGCAGGTCGTCGTAGCGGCGCGGCAGGTGGAAGAGCAGGTCCCGGACCGTGTAGAAGTCGAGCTTGATGCCTGCCCGTCGAAGCGTGGCACCCGCGGCGAGGCCGGACGATGCCAGGGGCGTTGACAGCAGGTCGACCGGATCGGTCGGTGGCGGAGCCGGTCGCGCTGCCTTGGCCACGCTTACTCGGCTGCGATCAGATACCGGTAGAACGGCTGTCCGCCGTGCCGGACCTCGACCTCGACGTTCGGCGTGACCGCACCGATCCGTCTGGCCATCTCTTCTGACTCGGCGAGGTCCGCCCCATCGCCGTAGAAGAGCGTCACCAACTCGAACCCCGGCGTGAGCGAGGCGATGGCCGCCAGGACGGCCTTGTCTCGATCGCCGCCAGAGGCGATCAACCCATCATCCGGGTCGAGGGCGATCGTCTGACCGCGCTTGACCTTCCGCCCGCCGATCGTCGCATCGCGCACGGCTTCGGTCACGACCAGGGTCTGGATCTCCCGGGCGGCCCTGGTCATCGGCTCGGCGTTGGCCGCAGCGTCGAGGGTCGGATCGAGCGACAGCAGCGACGCGAATCCTTCCGCGGCGTTGCGCGTCGGGATGACGACGATCGGGCGGTCGCTCATCTCGGCGACCTGGCGAGCGGCCAGGATGACGTTCGGGTTGTTGGGCAGGATCACGACTTCACGCGCATCGACCGCCTCGATCGCAGCCAGTAGCTCACCGGTGCTCGGGTTGGACGTCTGACCGCCCTGGACCACGGCGGACACGCCGAAGTCGCGGAAGATCGCCGCCAACCCATCACCGGTGACGACCGCCACCACCCCGAGCGACGCGCGTTCGGCCACGACGGCCGGGGCAACGCGGCCGGCGTCCACCCGCCCCGGATCGCCCGCGCCGGCCTCGTCGGGATCCGACTGGGGCGCGGTGAATTCGGCCGCCCTGGCCTCGCGGATCTCACGGGCCTGGTCGTCGAGGTTCTCGATGCTGATCCGGCTGATCGACCCGACCGTCAGCGCGTAGCCGACCACCAGGTCCGGACGCTCGTTATGGACGTGGACCTTGAGTGCCCGACGGTCGCCCGCCACGAGCACCGACTCGCCGATCGACTCGAGATGGTCGCGAACCGCATCCAGATCGAGAGCACCGGCCCCGTTGGGTCGCAACAGGAACATCGTCTCGTACCCGAAGCCCTCGTCGGCGTGCGCGACCAGGGTGGAGGGTCTTGGGCTGGCGCTCGCCCGCCTGCGATCGCGTGCGCCCCCGGCGGGCACCTGACCGAGGAGATACAGCAGCGCGCCCTGGAAGAGTCGATACAACCCCTGGCCGCCGGCGTCGACGACCCCGGCCTCGCGCAGGATGGCGAGCAGGTTCGGCGTCCGGGCCACGGAATGTTCGGCGGCGTCGAGCGTCGCCGCCAGGACGGTCTCGATGTCGTCGTCGAGTTCCGCGGCGATGACCGCCGCGTCGGCCGATTCCCGGATGACCGTGAGGATCGTTCCCTCGACGGGCTTGGCGACCGCCGCGTACGCGCTGTTGGAGCCCATCGCCAGCGCATTGGCCAGATCCAACCCGCTGAACCGCTTCTTGCCACCGAGACCGTCGGCCATGCCCCGGAAGATCTGGCTGGTGATCACGCCAGAGTTGCCTCGCGCACCCATCAGGGCACCGAAACTGATCGCAGCGGCGACACGTTCGGCCGATCGATCCGCCGCATCCTCCGCCTCGTCCAGGGCGGCTTTCACGGTGGCCAGCATGTTCGACCCGGTATCGCCGTCGGGCACGGGGTAGACGTTGAGCGCGTTGATCTCCTCGACGTTTGCCTCGAGGTTCTGCACGCCAGCCCGGAACGCACGGAGCAGGCCCTCGCCATCGCAGGCCCGCCGAGCCATCAAGCGACGTCCGTGCCGCTATCGGCCAACTCACGCGGGCCGACGAGCTCGGTCGGCGGCGAATCCGCGGCCGGTGGGGTCCCACCCGGGCCGAACGTGAGTCCATCGATGTGGATGATCAGGCGGCGGACGTCGCGGCCGAGCGCCTTGCCCAGCGAATACCGCACCGCCGAATCGACCTGCCGGGCGACCTCCGCGATGGGGACGCCGTAGGCGACGGTCAGGTCGAGTTCGATGTCGATGACGGCACCGAGGTGGACCTCGATCCCCTGCTGGACGAGCCCGAGCCGGCCGAACAGTCGCCGGGGCCAGGACCCGCCGAATCCGGTCACGCCATACGATCCGAGGGCGGCCGCGCGGACGCAGTCGGTCACGGCTTGACGCGTCACCAGGGATCGGCCTGGGCTGGGTCGAGTCGGCACGCGGGCGAGGTCCTCCTGGCGGCATGGGTCGGGGTTCCCCGGACACGGTCGTCGAGGGCCGTGTGCTATTCTACCGCTCCGTTCGGGCCCTCCTGGGTGCCGACACCTCCATCTCGCCCTCCAGAGGACCACGCATGGCCCGCTCCTGCGCGATCTGCGGCAAGGTCTCGATGGGCGGCTTCAATCCCCAGTCATCGGGGATGAACCGCGTTCGAGCCCACCGCCAGATGAAACCGAACCTCCAGCCCCTCGTCATCGAGAAGAAGGGTCAGCCCACCAAGGCCCTCGTCTGCACCCGATGCCGACGGACGATGCTCAAGGCATCCAGGTAGTCCTCGGTCCCCTGCCCTAGCGATCGGCGGTATCGAGCCAGATCGTGAACGGACCGTCGTTGACGAGGTCGACCGCCATCTCCGCGCCGAACCGGCCGGTCGCGACCGTCACGCCGAGTTCACGCAGGGCCTCGACGAACCCGTCATAGCAGTGCGCCGCGTGCTGTGGTTGTGCCGCGCCGGTGAATCCGGGCCGCCGGCCGCGACGAGTGTCCGCGTAGAGCGTGAACTGCGACACGACGAGCGCCTGACCATCGGTCTCCCGGAGTGACCGGTTCGTCCGTCCCGCTTCGTCGCGAAAGATCCGGAGGTCAGCGATCCTGGCGGCCAGATCACGACCGATCGTCGGATCGTCATCGGGTCCCACGCCAAGGAACACGACGAGACCGTGATCGATCGCGCCGACCATCTCGTCACCGACCCGGACCTGCGCGCCGGTCGTCCGCTGGAGGAGCGCCCTCACGAATCGGCCGGCGGCGGGACGACCCCGTGCTCGGCCACGAACGCTTCGCGCCAGGTCGCCGCCTCCGCCTGCAAGGCGTCCCTGGCCGCCGCGTGCCGGTCGACGACGGTCGCCTCGGTCGACGCGGGCACGAGCAGGTCGTAGTCACGCACGCCGTCGGGGTTCAGCTGGCCGTCGCCGCGGAGCATGACGACCGGGATCCCGCCCGCCTCGATCTGCTCCATCAGCCGCAGCGCCAGGTGCCGTGGCAGTGACGTGAACGCGACCATCCGATCCCGCGGGATGGGTGGGACGCCATCGTTCAGGTTGTACTGGTAGCCCTCGTCCGCCAACGCCCGGATCAGGCGGATCTCGCGGCCCATGTCCCGGCCCTTGAGGAAGAGTGCCGATCCGACCACGAGGACATCGACGCCGAGCCCGCCGGCGAACTCGGCCGTCTCACGGTTGACCCCGCCGTCGACATGGACTTCCCCGCCGAACGCCTTGTGGCGCAGGAGGTCGCGAGCCGCCAGGAGCTTCTCGGCCGCGATGTCGCGCATGAACACCTGGCCGCCGAAGCCCGGTTCGACCGTCATCACCAGGACGATGTCCAGCAGGTCGCGGTACGGCTCCAGCGCGGTGAGTGGCGTAGCCGGCTTCATCGCCAGACCGGCGGCACGTCCCGCTTCCTTGATCCGTCGGAGCGTGGGCTCGATCGGCTCCTCGATCTCGACATGGATGGTGATCGAATCGCAGCCCGCATCAAGATACTCGTCGAGGAATCTCCCCGGTTCGTCGACCATCAGGTGGGCGTCGAATGGCAGTTCCGTTCGGCCCCGAAGATGCTTGATCGTCTTGGCTCCGAACGTCAGGTTCGGCACGAAATGCGCGTCCATGACGTCAAGGTGGATCCGATCCGCCCCGGCTGATCCGACGCGACGGACCGCGTGGGCAAGATTCGACAGGTCCGCATCGAGGATGCTCGCGGCGACCCTGGCTCGACCGTCGGCCACGGTCAGTCCCCGGTGCCGGCCGGTGCCGGCTCCTGGCTCCGCCGACCTCGGAGCGCCGCCGCGCTCTCCTCGATCAGCCGCGCCCGACGGCGGGCGACGGCCGGTGCCGCGGGTTCGCCGGCACGTTCTGCCGCCAGCTGACCACAGGCGGCCCCGACCTCCGAACCACGGTTCCGCCGGATCGTCGTCTCGATCCCGGCCGCCCGCAGGGTCGCGGCGAACCGCTCGATCACGGGCATCGGACTGGCTGTCCATGGCGTGTGCGCGACCGGGTTCATCGGGATCAGATTGACATGCGCGTGATCACCGTGCAGGAGGTCGACCATGGCGGCCGCGTCGGCCTCGGTGTCGTTGACCCCGCCGATCATCGTGACTTCGTAGCTGATCCGGCGACCGGTCGCTTCCGAATGATCGCGCGCTGCGGCCACGACCTCGGCCACCGGCCAGCGCCGATTCAGTGGGACCAGGACGTCGCGAAGCGGGTCACGGGCGGCATGCAGTGACACTGCCAGGGTGAACTGCGGCCCGAGTGCCGTGAGGCGGCGGATCCCGGGCACCACGCCCGACGTGGAGACGGTGATGTGGCGCGCACCCAGCCCGAACCGGTCTGGATCGTTGAGTGCCTCGATGGCGGCCAGGACCCGGTCCAGGTTGAGGAGTGGCTCGCCCATCCCCATGAACACGATGTTGGTCAAGCGCTTCCCGGCGGTCACCAGGCGTCGCGACGCCGAGCGGACCTGGTCGACGATCTCGGCGACGTCCAGGTCGCGCCCGAACCCGAGTTCCCCGGTGGCGCAGAACGGGCAGCCGACCGCACAGCCCGCCTGGCTGGAGATGCACAGCGTGTGGCGCTCGCGCGAACCGGGGCGGGGCGGATAATGCATCAGTACCGACTCGATGAGTGCCCCATCGGCCAGCTGATGGAGCGACTTCTCGGTCAGTCCGCCATCGGCCTCGGTTCGTTCCGTCGCGTGCATCGTGTCGAACCGGAATGCGGCCCCGAGCGTCTCCCGCAGGCTGGTCGGCAGCGTCAGGATGTCGTCGATGGAACCGACGCGACCGCCCCACACGGCATCGGCGATCTGGCGACCGCGGTAGCCTTCGATCGATCGCTCCTCCAGCCAGGCCGCGAGCGCATCGGGTCGGAGCCCGGATAGACCTGGGCGCGGATCGATCGTCACCGGTCGATGCTATCGCACCAATTCGTGGCCCGGGATGACCCGTGCTCCCGATGAGCGTCGGACGCCCACGAATCAGCGCCTCCCAGGACATCCGGCCGCGACCGGCCGGCTGGACCTCCTCGAACCGCAGCCAACGGCCGTCGGCGGTCGCCATGCCGACGTGGTCGAGTGCCCCGGCGACCGCCGGCCCGGACCCTGCGTCATCCACCGCCCTCCAGACGACGATCCGGCCGGCGAGCGTCTCGATGAACGACCCCGGCCACGGCTGGTAGGCGCGAACCTGCCGTTCCAGCGCAGTGCTCGATCCGGCCGGATCCAGCCTGCCATCCTCACGCTTCAGGGCGTGCGTCAGGGTGACGCCATCGGCCGGTTGGGCGACCGGGATGATCGCACCACGGAGCCACGGGCCGAGCTGCTCGGCGAGGAGCTCGGCAGCGAGGCGGCCCAGATCCGTCTCGAGACCCGGGGCGGTCTCGGTCCCGCTGAGCGGCCAGGTCATTCGGGCGACGATCGGACCGGTGTCCAATCCTTCGTCCATCCGCATGAGGGTCACGCCGGTCTCGTGATCGCCGGCAAGGATCGCGGCCGCGATCGGGGTCGCGCCGCGGTGTCGCGGCAGCAGCGATGGGTGCAGATTGAGCGCTCCGTGGGCCAGGTCCAGCAGGGCGGCCGGAACCAGTTGGCCATAGTCCGCCAGGACCACCACCTCCGGCCCGAGCCCGAGCACGGCAGCGATGGCATCGGCCGCCCGAAGGCGCTCGGGCGTCAGGATCGTGTCGATCCCGAGCGCTCGAGATCGCGTCTCGATGACCGTCGCCGCGACGTGCTGCCGACGACCGGCCGGGCGTGGCGGCGCGGTGACGACCCCGACCAGGTCGACCGCTGGATGATCGGCGACGGCTTCGAGCGACTCGAGCCCGAACGGGCCGCTGCCCAGGAACACGGCCCGGACGCGCGAGCCGTCGGCCCGCCGCACGGTCACGCGAGGGCGCTCGTCGCCTCGCGGACCTCCGCGTCGTCCTCGTTACCAGCGCCCACGACCATCAGTTCGTCCATCGATTCGAGGTAGTCGATGTACAGCTTGCCGTCGAGATGGTCGAGTTCGTGCTGCAAGGCGCGACCGAGGAGGCCAGAGCCGGCGACCTTGACCTTGCGGCCTTGGCGATCCTGGGCGACGACCCAGACACGCTCGCGCCGTGTGACGTAAGCGACATAGCCGGGGATCGAAAGGCACCCCTCGAGATCGCGGTCATCGCCGGTCGACCGGACGATCCGCGGGTTCACCAGTTCGTACAGCTGCGCCTCGACCTCGATGACGCACGCCTGGACGGCTTCGCCGAGCTGCGGCGCCGCCAGGCCGACACCGGGAGCGTCGCGCATCGTGTGGGCGAGGTCGTCGAGGAGTTCGTGCAGATACTTGCCGAAGCTGTCGACGGGCTTGCCCTTGAGGCGGAGGCGCGGATCGCCGAGGAGGACGATGGGTCTGACACTCATGGGCGGAGTATACGGACGGCGGATCAGCCCTGGGTCGTCGGCTCGGAACTGGCCTGGTCGTCCTCGTCGGCGCCCGGGGCGGTGTCGGCTGGCGCGGCGTCAGCATCGGACGCAGCCGCGTCGGTCGGCAGGGTGCTCCGGATCTCTGCCGCCCACGCCCGCGATCGCGAGGCGAGTTTGTCACTCGCTTCTGACGTCGCCTCCCCGGCTCGCTTGACCATCGGAGCAGCACGACCCGCCGCTACCGCCGCCATCTCCGCTGCTCGTGCGGAGAATTCCCGGACTGACGGTGAGGCGCGTTCGGCGAGGTCATCGACGGCTTCGCGGATGGACTCGAGGATGGCAGCAGCCGTGCCCGCGGCGCCGCCCGGGTCGCTCCCCTGCTCGTCGCCGCCCGTCCAGGTGAAGGTCTCGTCGGCCGCCGGCGACTCCGGCTTGTCTGGTCCAGTCGATTCGGTCATATCGGGCTCCTCGGATGCTCGGGTGGCGACCTAATCGTCGCACGAACCGGGGAAACAGGCCATCGTCCGGATCCAGGATCAGAGGAGCGATTCGGGATCGACATCGACCGACCACGGCGCGTCGACACCGTCGGCCAGCAGCGCGACCGGATCCTCCCCGCGGAGGACCACATTCCAACGCCATCGATCGGCCCGCTTCGCGACGTACGCCGGCGCAGGGCCGACGACGCTGACCGCGAGACCCTGCTCGGCGGCTCGTTCGCGCAGCCGGACCGCCATCGTCTGTGCCTCGCGCTCCGCTCCCGCCCGATCGGACAGCCCGACCGTCAGCTTGACGAGGCGCCCAAACGGTGGTGATCCGAACCGTTCCCGGAGCGACAGTTCGGCGTCGTAGAACGAGGTCCGATCGGCCACAGCCGCAGCCATGATCGCGGGGTGATCGGGCTGGTAGGTCTGGATGATCGCGTGGCCGGGCCGATCGCCCCGGCCCGCACGGCCGATCGCCTGGACCAGGAGTTGGTATGTCCGCTCCGCGGCCCGCTCGTCGGGCAGGTTGAGCGCCACGTCCGACGAGACGATCCCGACCAGGGTGACCGCCGGGATGTCGAGCCCCTTCGTCACCAGGCTCGTGCCGACGAGGACATCGAGCTGACCCGCCGCGAAGGCATCGATCACCCGCTCGGCGGCCCCGCGATGGGCGACGACGTCCCGATCCAGGCGTCCGACTCGAAGGTCGCCGAACCTGGTCCGGACCTCGCGCTCGACCCGCTCCGTCCCGCCGCCCAGATAGCGGATGCGCGGCGACCCACACGCCGGACATCGAGTCGCCAGCGGCGTCGCCCGACCGCAGTGATGGCAGCGCAGGGTCGCCCCAGCCTGGTGATAGACGAGCGGGCGCTCGCAGTCCGGGCATTCCTGCACCTGTCCGCAATCCCGGCACAGGACGACCGAGGCCGTGCCTCGTCGATTCAGGACGAGGATGGCCTGCTCGTCGGCGGCCGGGTCCAATGACGTCAAGGCGCCGACCAGCGCTCGCGACAGCAGCCCCCGCTCACCCGCCGCGAGTTCCGCCCGAAGGTCGACCACCTCGACCGTCGGGGTGGCTCCGACCGGCCGGACGGGCAGAACGGCTCGGTCGTACTCCCCCGATCGCGCTCGTCCGACACTCTCGACGGCCGGCGACGCCGACCCGAGGACGATCGCTGCGCCCGCGAGGCCGGCGAGGCGGATGGCGACATCACGGGCCTGTACCCGGGGGGTCCGGTCGCTCTTGTAGGCCGGATCATGCTCTTCGTCCACGACGATCAGGCCGATGTCGGCCAGCGGGGCGAAGATCGCGAGGCGCGTGCCCACCACGATGTCCACGTCGCCTGCCCGGATCCGTCGCCACTCGTCCGCTCGTTCCCCATCCCCAAGACCGGAGTGGACGAGGGCCACCCGAACGTCGAGATCGGCCCGGAGGCGGTCCACAAGCGGGAGGGCGAGGGCGATCTCCGGGACGAGCACGAGCGCCGGACGTCCCAGTTCGAGTGCGGTCGTGATCGCCTCCACGTAGATCGCCGTCTTGCCGCCGCCGGTGACGCCGTCGAGGAGCAATGGCCGCGGATCGCGTGACACGATCGCCGATCGAACTCGACGGACCGCTTCTGCCTGAGCCGGCAGCAGCGCACTGGCCGTCGGACGGCCGCCACGCAGACCGACTGCCCGGGCCGCGAGTGGTCGTCTCGGCCGCTCGCGGACCTCGGACTCGACGAGCCCGCGGCGCACGAGCCCGGCGATGGACCCGCTGCCAGGACCTGCGTCGAGATCCGCGGCCGGGCGTCCGGCATCGGCGGTCTCGGCAAGGGCGGCGATCGCCTGGACCTGCCTGGGTCCGAGCGGTCGACCGGACGGCCTCCCGCCATCCGCGATGACCCGGGCCGCCGACTGGCCCGCCTCGGTCAGCCGGACCCAGCGCTCGAACCGAGGTCCCGCACCCGCCCCGAGCAGGGTCCAGGACAGACTGATCCGGCCCTGCCCCTCGAGCGATCGGAGCCGCCGCAACAGGCCGGCCCGGCCGTCCGGTCCGGCGAGGTCGCGGACGGGTCGTGGTCCTCGCTCCAGCTGACTCAGCAGGTCGATCACGGTCGGATCATCGCCCGACGGCGATCCCTTCACGGCCGGGGCCGACTCGGCCACGAGTTCGAGTCGCTCGAGCAGCCCCGGAGGCAGCATCGCCCGGAGGACCAGCGCGGGCGGGGCGAGATAGTGGGCGGCGATGTGGCGGGCGAGATCAAGGGTGAGCCGGGGCATGAGCGGGCCATCCGCCCGCACGCGGTCCACGATCGGCCGGAGGGTCGGCGAGCCGACGGACCCGCGATCACTCGGGGTCGCCTCGCCCACGACGATCCCCAGCGCCTGTCGTCGCCCGAACCCGACGAGGACCGCCTCGCCCGGCTCGAGATCCGCGAGTGCTTCCGGCACGAGGTAGGTGTACGTCCGGTCGCCGCCCCGCCCGGCGGCGTCGACCGCCACCTCGACGGCCAGGGTCAAGGCGACCGCGGGTAGACGACGACTCGACGATCGGGGTGGCGACGACGTTCGTCGTCGATGATCTCGTCGATCCGTTCCGCCGTCCGCTGGACCTGGCCGGTTTCATTGGTCACGACGTAGTCGTAGTCCTCCTGCCGGGCCAGCTCGATGGCCGCATTCCGTTGCCGAAGCTCGAGCTCGTCGGCCGTCTCGGTCGCGCGGCTGCGCAGGCGCTCGAAGAGGTCCTGCAGCGAGGGCGGGATGAGGAAGATGAGCAGCGCACCGGGCACCTTGGTCTTGACGACCTGGGCGCCCTGGACGTCGATCTTGAGGATGACGTGGTGACCGGCGTCCAGTGCGTCGCGGACCTGGCTGCGGGGCGTCCCGTACCAGTTCCCGTGGACCTGGTTGGCCTCGAGGAAGCCGCCGGCGGCTCGTTGCTCGTCGAACGTCGCACGCGACAGGAACTGGTAGTCGACCCCGTCGACCTCGCCAGCCCGCGGCGACCGCGTCGTACAGGTGACGACGTAGTGATACTCGGGGTCATGCGGCCGCAGACGCATGGCGTCGATGATGGTGTCTTTCCCGACGCCACTCGGTCCCGAGATGATGACGAGCATCGCCCCGTCCGCAGGTGCCATCGGTTCGGTCACCGCCGCACCGCGCGAAGCCGTTCGAGTGGCTCCTCGAGACCCACCGGCAGCGGCGCGGTCGCACGGATGAGGTGACCATCCGATGGCGACGTCAACTCCAGACGCCAGGCATGCAGGAACAGTCGTTCGAGTCCGTCCGGACCGCGACGCGACGTTCCGGTCCCGTAGACCGGATCACCGGCGACGGGATGGCCGATCGCATCCAGGTGGACCCTGATCTGGTGCGTCCGACCGGTGATGAGATCGAGTTCGAGGAGTGACCACTCTGGAAAGCGTTCGAGGACCCGGTAGGCGGTGACCGACGGTCGCCCGTCCGGGACGACGGCCATCCGCGTCCGGTGTTTGGGGTCGCGTCCGATCGGCGCCTCGATCCGGCCCACGGCCGCTGCCACGCTCCCCTGCACGAGGGCCTGATAGGTCTTCTTGATCCGCCTCGCCTTGAGCTGGGCCATGATCGAGGCCTGGGCCGCGTCGGTCCGGGCGACCATCAGCAGCCCACTCGTATCCCGGTCGAGGCGATGGACGATGCCCGGACGCTGGACGCCGGCGATGCCGCCCCAGGTCGATCCGTCGCCGTGCGCGAGCAGGGCATTGACGAGAGTACCGTCCTGGTGCCCGGGCGCCGGGTGGACGACCAGTCCGGCGGGCTTGTCGATGATCAGCAGGTCGTCGTCCTGGTAGACGACCGACAGCCCGATCTCAGGCTCGGGTGCCAGGTCCGAGGGTGGTCGGCTCGGGTACCTCCAGCTGCAACTCCGTCCCGGCGCCGACGATGCTGTTCGCACGGAGCGCGTCGCCGTCCATGGTCAGCCGACCGTCCGAGATCAACTTCTGGACGTAGCTCCGTGACATCCCCGTCGCGTCCGCGAGATACCGATCCACGCGGCCGGCCACGCCATCCGGGACTCGAAGGATCCGGACACCGGGCGCGTACGACGGGTCAACCATCGGCCGGCTGCTCGGACAGGTCGGCGAGTGTCGGGAAGAGGGCGGCCGCGATGAGCATGAGGATGGCCACGGTGATCGCCGAATCCCCGAGGTTGAAGGTGTAGAAGCGAAGCGACCCGAGCCCGATGTCGACGAAGTCGATCACGTAGCCGAGGCGAAGCCGGTCGGCCAGGTTGCCGACGGCACCGCCAAGGAGGAGGCCGAGAGCGATCGACAGGTACAGGCTCCGCTCCGCTCGGGCGTGGTACGCGACGATCAGCCCGATCACGCCGATCGATACGATCCCCAGCACCGCCGCGTTGGCCGGGAACATCCCGAACAGCGCACCCGAATTCTGGCTGAGGGTGAGGCGGATCAGGTCACCGACGACTTCGACGATCTCGCCGGGCGACACGTTCGCGACCAGCCAGGCCTTGGACACCTGGTCAAGGATCACGACCGTCGCCGCCAGACCGAGGAACACGAACCAATGACCGCCCGCGCGTCGACGCCGAACGACTGGTTCCTCGTCGGCGATGACCGCGGCGCTCTCGTCCGTCATCGGGCTCGGTCCTGCGATGACCGGCGCAAGGCGATCGCCACCGGCCCGGAGCCCAGGTCGACGTTCGCGGTATGGGCGTCCGCGGCGGCCGGATCGGATCGGAGGGACGCGAGCGTATCGGTGGCCACGGCGGCGAGATGACCGGCGACCAGGGCCGGCACCGGCCCGACCCATAGATCGATCCGGTCGTCGAGCTCCAGGCCGGCCTCCCGCCGGAGGTCCTGGATGGCCCGGGCGAGCTCGCGTGCGTCGCCTTCGGCAACGAGGTCGGGCGTCAATCCGGTGTCAAGGACGACGACCAGGCCATCGTGGTGGGCGACGGCGGTCCCGGGCCGGGGTGTCGCCTGGATCTCGACTTCGTCCGGGGCGAGGGTGACCCCGGCGAGGGTGACCGATCCGTCGGCCTCGAAGGTCACGTCACCGGACCGCGCCGCGGCCATCACGGCCGGGATGGCGGGGCCGAGACGCTTGCCGATCCGCGGCAGGAGCGGCTTCACCTGCCGCTCGACCAGACCGGATTCGTCGTCGATGCGCTCGATCCGCTTGACGTTGATCTCGTCGGCGATCAGCGCCAGCAAGCTCGGCTCGACGACCGTTCCTCGCTCCGGCAGGGCGAGCCACGCCGTCGCCAGCGGTTGGCGCGTCCGGATGTGCGAACTACTGCGGAGCGTGCGGGCCAGGTCGACCGCGCCCTGTGCGATCGCCATGGACGCCTCGAGATCCGGGTCGTGGCGGAGGGTCGGCTCGGCGCTCGGCCACGGCGTCAGATGGACGCTGTCCGGGGCATCGGGGGTCACCGAGCGGACGAGGTTGTCGTAGAGCGACTCGGACAGGTACGGCAGGATCGGTGCAAGCATCCGTGCCGTGACCACGAGCGCCTCGTGCAGGGTCGCGAAGGCGGCCCGCTGGTCGACCGGATCGTCCGGCCGCGAGAACCGACGCCGGGAGAGGCGGAGGTACCAGGTGGACAGCCCGTCGAGGTAGCTCGAAAGCACCCTGGTCGCCGCCGACCGCATCGAACTCACGCAGGCGCTCCTCGACCGCCGCAACGGTCCCGGCCGCCCGCGACAGGATCCATCGATCCAGGACCGGCCGCCCCTCGATCGGGGGTGCACCGTCGCTGGGAGTCCAGCCGGCAAGTCGCGCGTAGGTGATGAAGAAGGCGTAGACGTTCCACAGGATCAGCAGCTCTCGACGTGCTTCGTCCGCCGCATGCCAGCCGAACAGGATGTTGTCCTCGGGTCTGGCCTTGGCGAACATCCAGCGCATGACGTCCACGCCCATCCGGTCCGCAGCCTCGTCGAAGTCGATCGCGTTGCCCCAGCTCTTGTGCATCTGCCGGCCGTCCTCGGCGAACAGCATCGCGTACCCGAAGATCGACTTGAACGGCTCCTCGCGCCGCAACACCGTCGACATCGCCAGCATCGAGTAGAACCAGTTCCTGAACTGGCCCGGAAAGCTCTCGGTGATGAAATCGGCCGGGAACCACTTCGCCCAGTACTCCGGATCCTCCCGGTAGTGGAGCGTCGAGTAGGGCACGATCCCGGCGTCCAGCCAGGGGTTGCCGACGTCCTTGATCCGCTCGACCGGAGCGCCGCACGACGGGCAGGCGATCCGAACCGCATCGACCCACGGCCGGTGGGGCGTGTGGCCCTCGAAGCGCTCCCAGCCCTCGACGGCTCGCTGCTGCAGCTCGTCGCGCCCGCCGATGACCTCGACCGTCCCGCAGGCCGAACAGTCGTAGATCGGCAGGGCGAGGCCCCAGTAGCGCTTCTTGCTGATCATCCAGTCGTGCATGTTGCGGAGCCAGTCGAGCTCGCGGTCGTAGCCGAACTCGGGGATCCAGCGGATCTTGTCGACGACGTCCATGATCTGGTAGCGCAGGCTCGCGTCGACCTGCTCCCTGGTCAACGTGTCGCGTGGCTGGTCGTAGACGGGGCCCATGCTGATGTACCACTCGTCGACGAGGCGGAACACCAGCGGCGTGTTGCATCGCCAGCAGTGCGGATAGCGGTGCAGGTACGGTTCCAGCCGATAGAACGTTCCCTCCCGCTTGAGGTGGTCGACGACCGGATCGACCACGTCACGGACATCCCGACCGCTGAGCGACCCGAACCCATCGAGCACGATCCCCGACTCATCGAGTGGCGCGATCGTCGGCAGGTCGAGCGCCTTGCCCAGTTGGTAGTCCTCCGCGCCGCAGCCCGGCGCGATGTGGACGATCCCCGTGCCTTCGTCGGCACCGACCTCGTCCCAGGGGATGACACGGTGCTCATAGGCGGCACCGGCGAATGCCTCCTGCACGGCCGGAAGCTCGTCGAACGGTCCTCGGTACCGCCAGCCGATGAGGTCCTCGCCCATGACCTCCTTCTCGACCGTGAACGGCCCGACGAGGGCCGTCTTGAGCGCATCCTTGCCCAACCAGAACACATCCTCGCCCTGACGGACGCGGACATAGGGCACCCCCGGCCCGACCGCCGCGGCGACGTTCGAGGTCAGGGTCCAGGGCGTCGTGGTCCAGACCAGCAACGACTCCCCGAGTCGGTCGACCAGCGGGAACCTGACGGTCAGCCCGGGATCCTCCCGGTCCTGGTACCCCTCGTTCATCTCCATCTGCGATAGCCCCGTGCCGCAACGGGCGCACCAGGGCATCGTGTCGTGCCCCTTGTACAGCCAGCCACGTCGATGGCACTCGGCCAGGAACCCCCAGATCAGATCGTTGTTCTCGTTGGAGAACGTGAAGTAGCTGCCCCCGGTGTCCGGCATCCCGAGCCGCCCCACGAGCATCTCGACGGTATCGCTGACCGGGCCCTGCGGACCCTCGATCGTCGTCACCGTCGACGGATCGGTCGCAAGCAGGTCGTGCAGCCGGCGCAATTCGTCCGGATCGTTCCAGTCCATCCACATCCCAAGGCGGATGGACTGCTCCGTCTGGCGCGCCGCGTAGGTCAGGACGCGCTGCTTGCACAGGGTCACGAACCGGTCGATCCCGAAGGCCTCGATATCGCGCTTGGAGGTGAAGCCAAGATCGCGCTCGACGTTGACCTCGACCCACAGGCCCTGGCAGTCGAAGCCGTTCTGGTATCGCTGGTCCTCACCGAGCATGGCGTGGAAGCGCTGGTAGAGGTCCTTGTAGGCACGACCCCAGGCATGGTGGACACCCATCGGGTTGTTGGCGGTGATCGGCCCGTCGAGGAAGCTCCAGCGAGGTCCGCCCGCGTTCTGGGCTCGAAGGCGGGCGAAGGTCCGACGGTCGCGCCACATGTCCAGGATCGCGTATTCCTGGGCGACGAAGTCTGGCTTCGAGTTGACGGATCGGAACATTCTGCCTCGGGCGACTGGCCGGTTCGGGGTGGCGCGCAGGGGGTGCTGCGTACTGCTGCTCGATTCGATGGGTCCGGTTATCCTACCCGCGATGCAACAACCTGAGGGTGCGCGAGCGCGCGCTCGATCGCCGTTCGCCGCGGCATTCCTTTCCCTGATCTTCCCCGGCCTTGGCCAGCTCTACGCGGGCGCGCCGATGCGTGCCATTGCCTTCGCCGCCGGCCCGATCCTGGTCCTCGCCCTCGGGGCCGGGATGGCGCTGCGCCTGGATCGGATCGCGCTCCTTGGATTCATCATCGACCCGACCGTCCTGGGCGCCGTCTTCTTCATCAACCTCGGGGTCCTGATCTACCGGCTGGTGGCCATCGTCGACGCCTATCGGGTGGCTGCCTTCATGAATGCGACCTCGGCCCCGGGCTCTGGCCGCGGCGGCCGGGTGCGCATCGCACGTGACCCGCTGTCGATCGCCGGGCTCGTCGCGATCATCCTGGTGATGGCCGGCAGCCACGTCGTCGTGGCGCGGTATGACGTGCTTGCCCAACAGTTCCTGGACAACGGCTGCATCTTCATCAGCGACACGTCCAACGACTGCGTGCTCGACGCGACCCCCTCGCCGGGCTCATCGGCGTCCGCCACGGCGACCGACGACGTCGCGGTCAATTCGACCGATTCGCCCGTCCCCGAGACGACCCCGGTCGGGAGCGACCTGCCGGAGGTCTCCATCCCGCCGTGGGACGGAAAGCAGCGCCTCAACATCCTGCTCATCGGAGCCGATCAGCGGCCCAACGAGGGAACCTTCAACACGGACTCGATGATCGTCGTGTCGATCGACCCGACGACCAAGCAGGTGACGATGTTCACCCTGCCCCGTGACATGGTCGACATCCCGACCCCGCCGGGACCGGCAAGGGCCGCGTACGGGCCGGTCTATACCGGCAAGATCAACGGCTGGTGGACGTCCATCCACCGGCGCGGCGATCTGTTCCCGGGCACGAAGAAGACGATCGGCTACAACGGCCTCAAGGCGATCCTCGGCAACCTCTATGGTCTGGACGTCAAGTACTTCGTCGAGGTCAATTTCGACGGGTTCAAGAAGATCGTGGACGTGATGGGCGGCGTCACGGTCAACGTCCAGGTGCCGGTCTCGGACGATCGGTACCCGAACGGCGGCGGACAGCTTCGGCGCCTCTATATCCCGAGCGGGATCCAGCACATGAATGGCGCCGTGGCGCTCCGTTACGCACGCTCGCGCCATGGGTCCAACGACTTCGACCGAGGTGCCCGGCAGCAGCGCATCCTCCTGTCGATGCGCGAGCAGGCCGACCCACAGGCGCTCATCCCCCGGCTGCCGGACCTGATCGATGCCCTGCAGTCCGCGGTCTCGACCGACATCCCGGCCAACCAGCTGGCGCCCCTGCTCGGACTCGCCTCGCAGGTCGACACCAAGGCCATCCAGTCCTACGTCTTCTCCCCGCCCTATTACGGGAAGGAATACCTGAACAGCCCGCGCGGCTACATCATCGAACCGAACATCAGCAAGATCCGGGCTGCCGTCCGGGACGCGTTCTCGGCCGATCCGCCGGACGAAGCCCTGCGCCAGGATCTGGCGGCCGAGGGTGCCGGTGTCTGGGTCCTCAACGGCACGTCCGACAGCGGTCACGGAGTCCGACTGGCAGCCTACCTCGACTACCACGGCCTGGCCGCCTCGGCGCCGCGCCAGAAGCCGACGGGTAGCGTCCCGGCGGATACGACGATCGTCGTCTACAACGGGGCGGAGGACCGGCTCCCCAATTCCATCGCCTACCTCGAGAAGACATTCGGCGTGACCGCGACGATGGTCAGTGACCCCGCCGTCCACACGGACATCATCGTCACGGTGGGTCGATCGACACCTGATCTGACCTCGCCGCCGATCTCGTAGCGGCGGTCCGGGGAAGCGCACGGCCACGGGCGGACCGCCCTAGTCGATCGGCGTGACCCAGTGCGAGTACGCCGGGAGCCGGCCTCGGACGGCATCGAAGTAGCGCTCGCTGACGAGCCGGCTGATCGGGCCGATCTCGCCCGAACCGACCGCCCGATGATCGACTTCCACCACTGATGAGATCTGGACACCGGTCCCGCACAGGAAGAGCTCATCCGCCACGTAGAGCTCGGAACGATCGATCGACCGAACCTCGACCGGGACGCCCTCGTTGCCCAGCAGTTCGATGACCGCCTTGCGGGTGACACCCTCGAGCAGGTCGTCGCTGACCGGTGGGGTCAGGGCGACGCCGTCCCGGACCACGAACAGGTTCGCGGCCGATGCCTCGTTGACGTGGCCGTCGGCGGTCAGGACGATCGCTTCGTCGAATCCGCTGAGCTCCGCCTCGGTCTTCTGGAAGGCCATGTTCACGTACCCGCCGACGATCTTGCCCCGGGCGGGCAGGGCGTCGTCCGCGTTACGGCGCCAGGTCGAGGTCATCACCCGGATGCCCGTGTCCGTGGCGATGTAGTCGCCGAACGGGATGGCGATGATGTAGAGCTCGTTCTCGAGTTCGTGGAGACGCACGCCGATGGCCCGGGTCGACTTGTAGAACGACGGCCTGATGTAAACGTCCTGGCGGAACCCGTTGCGCCGGATCGTCTCGACGATCAGCCCCGTCAGCTCGTCAACGGACGGGACGTCGCGCATGAACAGGATCCGGCACGATCGCCGGATCCGTTCGACATGCTCCCTGATCTTGAGGCCGTAGAGGCGCTGCTCATCGGCGTTCCAGTAGGCCCGGATCCCCTCGAACGTCGCGGTGCCATACATGAACGCGTGGGTCATGATGCTGACGTTGGCGTCGCGCATCGGCACCCAGTCGCCTTCGAAGTAGCAGATCAGGTCGTCGAGCGATCCGGGCGACGGAGCGTGATGGGTGGCAGGCGCGGACGCGCTGTCAGGATCCTGGGTCAGCATGCATGCGGCTCCTGCGCGATGTGGTCGAGTGAAAGTATATCAATGGCCGGTGGCCGGCCCGCCGATGACGCCACTCACGACAGCCGCCACGAGCCCGAGATAGGCGAGATAGAAGACGCCGCCGACCAGCAGGTTCTTCCCGTGCAGCACGCCGCGCCGCGCCATCGGGATGAAGATGAAGCCCGACGACAGGAACGCGATCCCCGCGGACGCGAAGGCGACGTAGGAACCGTCATCGACCACCCACGAACTGGACGCGAAGACGAGCGCGACGACGGTCGGGATGGTGGCCTGGAAGACCATCGCGCCGGTGATATTGCCCATCGCCAGGGTGTCCTTCCCCTGCCGGACCCAGATGACCGAATTGAACTTCTCCGGGAGTTCCGTGGCGATCGGCGCGACGACCAGGGCAAGCAGGACGCTGTCGACGCCGAGCTGCGACGCGAGGTGATCGACGGCATCGACGAAGACGACGGCGCCGAGCACGATCAGCGCGAGCGCCGCCACGACCTGCAAGCTCACGATCCGGAGGCGAGGCACGGCGGCATCGACCTGCACCCCATTGCGATCAAGTCGGTGGAACCGGAGTGGCGCGAGGTCGTCGCCACTGGATTCCGCATCCGCCTCGAAGTGCCCCTTGACGTACCAGCCATAGATCCCGATCAGGACAGCCGCCACGATCCACTTGAGCCAGACCGGCTCCACCGGGAGGAAGGCCGCGCCGATCGCGAGCGCGTAGGCGATCGCGAAGTAGCGCATGTCATGCGCAAGGACGCCGGTGTTCACTCGCATCAGATCGCCATCTGCACGGTTCCGAGCGACCCACAGCACGGCGACACCGGTCACGAACATGGCCAGGGTGGCCAGCATGAACGGAGCTCCCAGGATCGCCCCGATGCCGACCTCCGCCGACGATTGCCCGCTGGCGAAGATGATGGCGATGATCGGGATCATCGTCTCAGGCAGGGCTGTCCCGACGGCGGCGAGCACGGAACCGACGGCCCCCTCGGCGAGCCCGAGCTTGTGCCCGAACCACTCGATCCCGTTCGTGAATAGCTCTGCGCCGGCCAGGATGATCAGGAAGGCGATGACCAGGACGACGAGCTCCATCGCCTACAAGGTAACAGTCAGCGCGGTGATGACCCCGATCGCGATGAGCCCAAGGATGCCGATCGAGATCGCGACCATCCGCCAGTCGGAATCGAAGGCATAAGCAACGCCCGCGACGATGACCCGGCAGATCGGAGCGGCGATGACGGCCAGGAGTCCGAGCCACAGCACACTCGCCGGACCGAGGGCGGCGAGGTCCTCCGGGAGGGTCGTCAGGTCAAAGGCCGGGCCCCCGTCGAGGGCCGAGATCCCGGCCGCTGCCATGGCCAGGACACCGAGCACCAGCAGACCGACGGCGACGTACGTGAATCCGATGAGCAGTTGCCCACTGAGCCGCTCGGCGGCTCGCGTGCGCCTGCCCGTGGTCGGCGTCATCTGCCGCCCCCAAGGCCGCGCAGGAGCATCTGGATCCCGGTGTAGACAAGCACGACCACGAAGAGCAGGCGCAGGACCTTTACGTCGACTCGATGCGCCAGGCGCGACCCGGCCGTCGCGCCCAGGAAGACACCGATGGCTGTCGGGCCGGCGACATACGGGTCGATCCCGCCGCGGACGACGTAGATGACGGCACTGGCCGCCGCCGTGATCCCGATCATCATGTTGCTCGTGGCCGTCGCCACGCGGAGCGGTACGCCCATCGACAGGTGCATGAGCGGGACCTTGATGATCCCGCCGCCGATCCCGAGCAAGGCCGACATGATCCCGGCCCCGGTCGCCCCGACGACGCCCCGACCGAGATGGCGCACGTGGTAACCCGGTCCCGACAGACGATCCAATGTGCTCGGCGGCGTCGGGTCGGTCGTCGTCCTCGTCGGTCGGATCCGCGTCGTCATCCGGCATCAGCGTCGGCTCCACGACTCGGGCCCTGGCCATCGTCAGCGCGACGTACAGCAACAGAGCGCCGAAGAGCAGGGAGAGGAAACGCTCGTCGAGCAGGAACGCGATGGATCCTCCGATCAACGCTCCGGTGGCCGTGAACAGTTCGAGGGTCATCCCCAGCCGAAGATTCGCCACGTGCCGCTCGAGGTAGACGCCGGCCGCCGCGCTGCTGGTCATGATCACGCAGATCAGCGAGACCCCGACCGCCTCGCGCAGCGGCAGGCCGAACCCGAACGTGAGGAGCGGCACGATGAGCACGCCCCCGCCCAGACCCAGGAGTGAACCGAACGCCCCGGCAGCGATCCCGCCGAGGACGAGCAGCCCGATGACCACGTCAGGCGGCTAGCAAGGACGTGGACATCGGGCGCGATCGACCCGACCGATCAGGGTCGCAGGTGCTGCGGCGCGTACGGGAGCAGGGCGACGTGGCGGGCGCGTTTGAGTGCGACGGCCAGCTCGCGCTGGTGCCCGGCGCAGGTGCCGGTCTTGCGCCGAGGCTCGATCTTGGCTCGCTCTGACAGATAGCGACGGAGGCGGTTGACCTCCTTGTAGTCGATCTGGGCCGTCTTGTCGGCGCAGAACGCACAGACCTTGCGGCGGCGGCGATCACGGTAGAAGTCGTCGCGCTTCTTGGCGCGGGCGGGAGGTGGCATCGTTCGTTCTCCTGGTCAGAAGGGCAGGTCGTCGAGGTCGGAATCGTCGGCCGTGGGGCGCGAACCCCCGCCGCCGGTCGTGGCAGCCGGCACGCCGGCCGTGGCCGGCACGCCGGCGAATGCGGCGTCATCATCACGCCCGCCGCGACGTTCGAGGCTGATGACGTTGTCCGAGATCACGTCGAGAGACAGCCGCTTCTCGCCGTCCTTGCCTTCGAATTCGCGGGTCTTGAATCGTCCCTCGACGAAGACCTTGTTGCCCTTGCGAAGCTGATCGGCGACGCGTTCGGCCCGGTCGCCGAAAACGCTGACCCGATACCAATCCGTGCCCTCGTCCTGCCAGCCTCCCTGGCCATCCGGCCGGCTGTGGCTGACCGCGACACTGAACTGGGTCACCGGCTTGCCGGCCGGCGTGTAGCGCATCTCCGGATCGCGACCGAGGTTGCCGATGAGCATGATCTTGCAGAACGCCATGGATGGGGCCTCCCGTCAGTCGATCGCGGCCGGGGCCGCATCGCTCTCGGATTCGTCGATGAATTCGGGCTGATCCGGATCGTCCTCATCGTCGAGCCCGGATGGCAGGTCATCACCTTCGACCGCGTCTCCGTCCACGCCATCCGTGCGGCCGGATCTCGCCGGACGCTCGACCCGGGTGACAAGGTGACGGAGGACTTCCTCGGTGATGCGCAGCGTGCGCTCGAGGTCGAGGATCGCGTCCGAGGGTGCCTCGAACAGGATGATCTGATAGGAGCCGTCCCGATGTCGATCGATCGGGTAGGCAAGTCGGCGGCGGCCCCACGGGGCCACCTTCACGATCTGGCCGCCGGACGCCACGACCTGACGAGTCGTTCGGTCGACGATGCCCTGGACCTTGTCATCGGGCACTTCGGGGCTGATGACGAGCATGAGTTCGTAGCGGCGCATGTGCGCGATTCTCCTTCCAAGGGTTTGCCCCGTTGCCGGACCTCCGGCACGGAGCGGAAAGGACAGACGCGGAGTCTAGCACGGCCCCGGCGATGGGCGGCCCACCGCCAGTGTGGGTCCGTTGTATCCTCATCGACACGTCGGTCGGAACGACTCTCGGCCAGTCCCAACAACCACCCGTTGACCGCGGAGGCTTCGTGCCCGCCAGCACCATCCTGCTCCTCGAATCCGATCCGGATGCTCAGGCCTCCACCTCGTCGATCCTCAGCGCGGCGGGCTACAACGTCACGCTGACGGCCGACGCCGACGAGGCGTTCGCCCAGGTCGCGGAGAACCAACTCATCCTCATCGGCACGACCGCCGGTACCCGCTCGGCGATCGATCTGTGCCGGGAGATCCGAGCGACCCCGGCCATGGCCGCGGTGGCCGTCATGTGCGTCAGTCGCGACGGACGACGTCGAGGAACGGATCACCTTCCTCGAGGCCGGGGCCGACGACGTCCTGGCGCGGACCTTCGATGCGCGCGAACTCGAGGCACGGGTCGAGGCGCTCCTGCTTCGGTTCCAGCGCTCCAAGAACCTCGCGCCGATCATCTCGAGCGATGGCGTGACGATGCATCGCGCCCGCCGGGTCGTTGCGGTCTTCAGCCCGAAGGGCGGCGTCGGGACGACCACCATCGCGACGAACGTCGCCATCGCGGCCGTCGCCAGACGACCGGACAAGGTCATCCTGGTCGACCTTGCCCTCCAGTTCGGGGGGATCGCCACGCACCTCAACCTCGACCCGCAACAGACCCTCGCCGACGTGGTCCGAGACGAGACCGCCATGCGCGAGCCGGAACTGCTGCGTACGTATGCGACCCGGCATGACAGCGGCCTGCACGTGCTCGCGGCGCCGGCCGCCCCGGAAGTGGCGGAGGCGATCTCCCCTGCCCACGTCGCCCAGATCCTGGAGTCGCTCCTCGAAGGCTACGAGATGATCGTCATCGACGCGGGATCGACCCTGGACGAGCGGACATTGACGATCTTCGAAGCGGCTGAGTCCGTGATCCTTCCGATCACGCCGGAGATCGGAGCGCTCAAGGCGATGCAGGCGCTGCTCGAATACCTGAGCGAGTCCGGCTCGATCGGCATGAAGTCGACCTTCGCACTGAACTACCTCTTCGCCCGTGACATCCTGAAGCTGCGCGACGTGGAGGGGTTCCTCGGCGCGAAGGTCGCGATCGAGCTGCCGTACGACGCGTTCCTCTACCTGAAGGCCGTGAACGAGGGCGTTCCGATCGTGACCGGCGCCCCCAAGTCGGTCGCGGCCGAGCGCCTGGCCAGGCTCAGTGCCCTTGCCTTCGGTGAAGAGGGCATCGCCGCCAGTCCGCCTGCCGAGGAGCACAAGTCGGGCGGCCTCTTCCGCCTCCGTCGCTGAAGGTCATCGACGCCGAACGACCCTCGGGAGGGGTGACATCGGACATTCCGACGTGACTTCGTGGCCTACGGGGATCGGGGCGATCACCCTATTCGTCGAGGATCTCGCGGCCGCGAGGCAGTTCTACCAGGATGTATTCGGCCTTCCCGTGAGGTTCGAGGACGATGACTCGGTCGTGTTCGACTTCGGAAACACCATCATCAACCTGCTCACGACGAGCGCCGCGGAGGAGCTGGTCGGGCCAGCGGATGTGGCGCCGCGCGAAGCAGGCTCCCGCTTCCAGTTCACCCTCGAGGTCGACGACGTTGACGCCATGTGCGCGGACCTTGCGTCGCGCGGCGTCGACCTGCTGAACGGGCCGATGGATCGGCCGTGGGGCGTGCGCACCGCCAGCTTCGCCGATCCAGGCGGCCACATCTGGGAGATCGCGACCCGCCGATGACGTTCTCCGTATGCTGCCGTCGATGCTGCAGCGAGCGGACCCTCAGACCTGGGCGCCTGTCGGTCTGTACTCCGCTGGCCGCATGGCGCGGGACCGACGGTCCGGGACCGGGGCGACGTTGTCTGGGTTCGCTTCGCCCGGGCCGATCTCCACACGATTTCGGCCGTTCGCCTTGGCCCGGTAGAGCGCGGCGTCGGCTCGCGCAAGCCACGACGCATCATCGGCGGATAGATCGACTGGCCCGATCATCGTCACGCCGACTGACGTGGTCAGACACCCGTACGGTACGTTCCCGGCGTTGGGGATGTGGAGCGACTCGATCACCGTCCGAATACGGTCAGCTGCGGCGAACGCATCTTGCGGCTGGGTCAGCAGGATGAGCGCGACGAACTCCTCGCCCCCGTAGCGGTAGGCCGAGTCGCCCGCGCGGAGGGCACCTCGGAGTGCTTCACTCGCGGCGCGGAGCACGTCGTCGCCGACCAGGTGACCGCGCTCGTCGTTGATCGCCTTGAAGTGATCGAGGTCGAGGATCAGCAAGGCGTACTGGTCCAGCTGCCGTTCGATCCGGGAACGCACAAGGGTAAGACCCGCGTCGAGCGCCAGCCGGTTTCCGAGGCCGGTCAGATTGTCGGTCGCGGCGGTCGTCGCGAGGACGACGTTGAGCGAGTCGAGGCGTACCCGGTCGCGACGTGCCTGTCGATTGAGGGCCTTGATCTGCTGGATCTGGATGAAGCTCGAAACCCGGCCCCGGACTCCCGTCACGTGGCCGGACTGGCTGATCGCGATCGCGACCACGAGCAGCGCGAAGAGCTGGTCGCGGGCGCCGTCCGGGATGGATACCGTCGGCGCGAACAGGATGTACCCCAGCACCACCGCGGCGTGGAGTCCGAGCCAGGTCACGTGGATCCTCGTCGCCCACGGGATCACCAGCGATACGATCACCGGCAGGAGCAGAAGGTAGCCGACCGCCACGAACCCGATCGGCGGGTGTCCAAGCGCAAGCGCGATTGCTGCCACATCGACGGCGACGAGCGTCGCGAAGACGACGCCTTCAGGTCGCCGTCTCGCGACGGAGCCCAGCATCAGGAAGCCGGCTGCGGCCACGACGGCAACCATCGCGTTGAAGGCCAGGATGAGTCCCGCAGCATCGGGGTGGAACGCACCAAGCCAGATGCAGTCGAGGGCCGAGACGCCGATCGCGACGATCATCCCCTGTCTGGAGGCCGCCTGGACCCATCGTCGCCGTGAGGCGCGATACCGAGGAGTCGAAGCGATCGAGAACGTGTCCCGGGCGGACGATCCGTTCAATTGGTATTGCCGCGATTGCACGAACCCATGAGTGACATACGTGTTCCGATCCATCCCGTCGCCCACGCAACGAAGCTGCACGAGGGCAACCGGGCATCGCGGGATCTGGACCATTCACTGGACCAGGATCCGGGCCGCATCGCGTCACCCATCCGAGCCCGATCAAGCGACGATGCGCGCCCGCAGGCCGAACGGCAAGCACCCGAAGGTCAGTGTGCGGCCGGGCGTCTGCCCTGCCACGAGCGTGCGGCGGCTACTGGCGGTTGCTGCCGCCAGGACGCCACTCCCGTCCGTCTCGATGTGACGGCGACACCGGGGCCATGACATCTGGCCGTTCGCGGGCCGATCGTCGAGGTCCCTGCACGATCGTGACGTCGCAGTCTGACCGCTGTTCCTCGCGGAAAAGGGGCGCCCATCCTCTGGACGCCCCTCACTGCGACGCGTGACGGGCCGTGCGACGCCGTCAACTCGGATCTCGATGGTTCACTTTGGCGGTGGCGGGACCTTGCAACTCACCTCGGTGGTATTGCCGGAGGTATCGGTCACCTGGAGAATGGCGTCTCCCTTGAGCGTCAGGTGCGACACGATCACGCCGGGACCGGGGCGGCTGTCCTTGGGAGTCGCGCCGGGAGCCTGCGTGATCTTGACCTTGTCACCGCTCGCGAACGGGTCGGAGACGAAGGCGCTGCCACCATCCCTGATCACGATCGAGGCGACACCGACAGCGTCCGTGCCCGTCAGTTGATAGAACCCATCGGGGTTCTGCCCGCTCTTGCCGGCATTCGGCCCGGCGTTCGGCACGTTCTTGCCCGCGGGGTTCGTCGTCTCGACGCAGGCGGCCGACGGCGGAGTCGTGTCCCGCCAGATCTTGATCGCGGTCGCACAACCCGTCTCAGGCACGCCGCCCGCGCTGACGATGCTGAAGCAGGCCCTGATCGTGTCGGTGCCGAGCCCGGCCGTGCCCTGCGTCGCTGTATAGGTGAAGTCGGCGTTTCCGGAACCGTCGGTATCGGCCGTTCCGTTCCTGCCCGTGTTCGGGCCGGAGATGACGTTGAAGCTGACCGTCCGGCCACTCACGGTCATTCCGGCGGCGATGGTGGCCGTGACCGTATGCGTTTGCCCGGGGGTGCCGAGTTCGTTCGTCGCCGTCGGCGGGGCCAGCGAAATGTCGAGCACATGGACGGTTTCGCACGTCGTCGTGGAAGACGAAGTGTCGGAGAAGACGTCGTGCCCTGTGGCAGTGGCACAGATCTGATGGTCCCCGGCGACGAGGCCGGAGATCGGGAGACTGTAGGTCACCGATACCGGACCGTCCGCCGGCGTCCCGGGCGCAGTCGAGACGACGACGCCAGCGCCACCATCCACCGCAACCTCGACGCTATCCAGCACCGATCCGATGAGGTTCGGGATCAGGTCCGGCAGCATGCTCGGGTCGGTCACGGCCGTGCACGTCCCGCCGCCGAGGGCGATGTCATTCAGGCTGATGTCCGAGCCGCCCGTGCATGAAGCGGAGCCTCCCACCGCGAAGCTGTTGGACACCACGCCGAGGCTGTTCAGGGTGTCAAGCGATGCGCTGCCGTTGCCGCCGATGTTCTGGGTGCCGTCGGACAGGAAGATCAGGAACTTGTAGGCTCCGACAGTCGCTTGCTGGAAATAGTCGACGGCGACGGCGAGGCCGGCGGCGAAGTTCGTACTGGTCCCGGGTGCGATCCCATTCACCGCCGTGTCGAACCCGGGGTCAGTCGCAGCGCCCAACCCGAATTGTGGATAGCCGGCGCTGTCGAAGCTGCCGAGCCCGACGTTCTTGATCGAGCCCGAGCCCGCGGCCGCGTCATTGAGGCCGATCACGAACTCCTGTTCACACTGGAGCACCGACCCGCAAGTCCCGCCTGGCAGGGCAGTGCTGCCGGACTGGTCGACGATGTAGACGATCGTCGCGTCCGGTGTCCCGACACCGACACTGGCCGTGCCCGATGCGAGGACGGTGTCTCCCACGAGATAGTCGGTGTCAGCAGCCGGGCTGTCGAGCGAGACCGCCAGGCTGGCCCCGTTCACGAGGGTCGTTGATGCCGAGCTGGCGGCTGCCGCACCGGACAGCACCAGGTTTGCGATCAGTGCCGCCAGGATGCTCATGCTCAGGCCCAGTGGCCGCCGATGCGTGCGTTCCATGGTCTCCCTCCAGTTGTCGAGCGAACACAGGTCGAACTGCTCACCATCGGCTGACGTGGTGAGCGGAGTGTCCGGCTTGGGGATCTCGGATCTAGTCGATCGGGTTGGTCGATGTCTTCCGGGGCGGGCGTAGAGCCCGACCGTGGCACGATCAACCGGGTGGTTCGCGACTGTGAGACGGGCGGCGGAGGGTCGGAACCGCACGTTCTCCCTCGAACCGACGGACGCCGACCTCATGCTCCCGGACGACGATGACTGACCCTCCCCTCCAGGCTGCCTTCGTATCGGAACGGTCTACTCCGATTCGGGACCGCCGAGCAAGGGAGTTGATGGTCCGCACCTTCCACCGAACGATGGTCCCGGGCCCACGGCATCGGGCCCGGCGAACCGGGCAGGCACAGGCTTCGAGTCGGCGGCAAGCCGCTCAAGTCAGTCCGAGGCGCCACGCCAGATCCTGCGGCGTTCGGCCCCCCCAACCGTCTCGCGTTCCGGTGGCTCGAGCGCCTTCAATACGTGAAACACAGACGGAAGCCGACGCGCGTTCCCACACGTGGTGCCGGAGCCGAGATTCGAACTCGAACGCCCTTGCGGGCCGCGGAGTTTAAGTCCGCTGCGTCTACCAGTTCCGCCACTCCGGCGCGTGCGCAAGGGTACCGGTTGCGGACAGTCGGCCGCGCGTTCCGGCGACCTGTCAGTCGATCGGGCTCGCCAGATCGGGAAGGAGCGGCGTGCGCTCGCTTCGCCGCGATCGATCCAGGCCGCGAAGGGTCGGTGGGACGTCATCGTGGCTCCGGCCGCCGGACTCCTCGGCGCCACGTCCCGACCGATATCCGGTGCTCCTGGGAACCACATCGGGACCATCGGGTCTTGCGCCCCCAGGACTATCGGGTAGGGTGGCAACGGCGGAGCGACCATTCGGAGACATGGATCCGGGCGTCGCCGATGAACCTCGCGGCAGGAGGAGCGCATGTCTCGAAACGTCATCCTGATGCTGGGAACCGTGCTCTGGGGCATGTTCGCGGTCATGGTGCTGATCCACGCGATCGCCGGCGACATGGCAGGGCCGGTCGTGGCGACCATCCTGGTCACCGCGGGCCTCGCCGTTCGACAACTCCGCCGAAGGATGCTCCGGGCGTCCTGACCTGATCCAGCCGGATCGGCGAATTCGAGTCGCGTCCGCAGGGGCAGTCGCCGAGTTCCGCGAGGCGATCTGAGGGGCCGATCGGCCCCCAGTCGGTGACACTCGGCATCTTTGACATCTCAGCCTGCAGTGAGATGTTCTTGGCATGAGCCAGCCTCTTCCGATCCTCCCTGAGCCGCGCCTCGACCTGGTCACGCCTGACGTGACGGACGCCGCGGCGATGGCTGCGATCCTGGCTGACCCGATCCGGGCTGGGATCCTCCGCCTTCTGGCCGACGGACCTCACTGCGTCTGCGAGATGGCCGCCGCTCTGGGTGCCCGCGACAACAACGTGAGCAACCACCTGGCGCGCCTTCGCGAGGCTGGACTCGTCAAGGCGAGCCGGCACGACGCCAATGGGCGCTATCTCTACTACGAGCGCGACGAAGCGGCGGTCGCCAGGGCGCGATCCGCCCTCGTCGACGTCCTCCGATGACCACTGCTGCCCTCCGTCGGACCCACCCGCCCATCGGGCTTGCGGTCGCCGTGGGGACCGTCCTGTGGCTCGTGGCCTGGTTCATGGCGCTGCCGGCTGCCGACTGGGCCGCCTATGGCGCCCTGGGTCTCCAACGAGGCTCGCAGGCGGGCGGCTCGATCGCGTTCTTCCTGTACGACGTGCCCAAGGTCCTGCTGCTCCTGACCGGCATCGTCACGCTCGTGTCGTTCCTGCGGTCGTTCGTGTCTCCTGAGCGCGTGCGCAAGACCCTTGCGGGTCGCGGGGTCCTGCCAGGCACGATGGCCGCCGCCGGGTTCGGGGTCATCACGCCCTTCTGCTCCTGCTCGGCCGTCCCGTTGTTCATCGGCTTCGTGGAGGTCGGTGTCCCGCTCGGCGTGACCTTCGCCTTCCTCGTCGCCTCGCCGATGGTCAACGAGGTCGCGATCGTCCTGCTGTGGGGCCTGTTCGGCCCGGGCATCGCGATCGCCTACATGGCCGCGGGCCTCACGGTCGCCATCATCGCTGGTCTCGTCATCGGCCGGCTGCACCTCGAGCGCTACGTCGAGGACTACGTCTGGCAGATCAAGGCAACGGGCACGATCGTCGAGGCGCAGCCGACACTCGAGGAACGCATCCGGACCGCCTGGCATTCGACCAAGGACATCGTCCGGCGTGTCCTGCCCTATGTCATCGCCGGCATCGCTGTCGGTGCGCTGATCCACGGCTTCGTGCCGACGGACCTCGTCGTGTCGGTCGGCGGGCGCGAGAATCCGGTCGCGGTCCCCGCGCTGGTGATCCTCGGCATCCCGCTCTACAGCAACGCCGCGGGCACGATCCCGATCATCGAGGCGCTCCTGGCCAAGGGGCTCCCGGTCGGTTCGGCGCTCGCGTTCATGATGGCCATCACCGCCCTCTCGATCCCCGAGATGGTGATCCTGCGTCGGGTCATGAAGCCCCGGCTCATCGCGGCCTTTGTATCCATCGTGGGCGCCGGGATCCTCCTGGTCGGCTACGGCTTCAACCTGTACCTGTCCTGAAGGGAGTCAACCTGTGCACGTCATCGAAGTCCTCGGCTCCGGCTGCCAGAAATGCCAGTCCACCGAGAAGATCGTCCGCGAGGTCGTCGAATTGGCCGGCATCGCCGCCGAGATCACGCATGTCACCGACTTCGTCCAGATCGCCCAGCGCGGCGTGATGTCGACGCCGGGCCTCGTCATCGACGGCACGGTCGTCCTTGCCGGTCGAGTCCCGACGCGCGAACAGGTCGCCGACTGGCTGGGGGTCGCGTAGCCCCCTGCCCTGCCGAACGAAAGCCCGCCGATGTCTCGGCGGGCTGTTTCGTGCTCAGAAAGTGGAGGCGACGACCGGATTCGAACCGGTGAATAGAGGTTTTGCAGACCTCCGTGTTGAGCCACTTCACCACGTCGCCAGAAGTTGTTCGCTGGCGGGCTCCCGCCGGATGCTGGCTGCCCCTCGAGGATTCGAACCTCGGTTCACGGATCCAAAGTCCGCTGTCCTACCACTAGACGAAGGGGCAGCGGTCCGATGAGGGAGATTTGGAGCGGAAGACGGGACTCGAACCCGCGACCCTCACCTTGGCAAGGTGATGCTCTACCAACTGAGCCACTTCCGCCCTGAGATCCGCCCACCCTAAGGTGGTGCCGAGAGCCAGAATCGAACTGGCGACACCGCGATTTTCAGTCGCGTGCTCTACCAACTGAGCTATCTCGGCCCGATGGCCAACCAGCCGTCGGCTGCCCGTCGGCGCATGGAACGATACCACGGGCCCCAGAAGCCGGGCAACGAGCGTGACCACCGGAGCAGGTCAGGCCCGCCGCTCTCTTATCGCGGGCCGGCCAGCGACGCGACGTCCGCCGACTGGAGCGGGGCCTCGCCGGTCAGCTGACGGAGCCGGTTGATCCGGTCGAGGATGGGCGGGTGCGTGTCCATCAGCCCGGACGACCGGGCTTCGAATCGCTTGATCGGGTTCGTGAAATACATGTGTTGCGTCCCGCGATTGGCGACTTCGAGGACCTCCTGGTCCGCGTCGATCTTGGCCAGCGCCCGCTCGAGTCCATAGGGATTCCGGGTCAGCGCGACCGATGATGCGTCGGCGAGGTACTCGCGCTGTCGGCTCACCGCCAGCTGGATGAACCGACTGATGATCGGCGCCAGGATCGCCAGGATGATGGCGATGACGGCGATGACCGCCGCGGCTCCATTCCCACCGCTGTCGCGACTGGACGACCGGCGTGATGACATCCCGCCCCAGAACGTGAACCGGAGAAAGAAGTCGGCCAGGATCGCGATCGCTCCGACCATGACCCCGAGGACGAGCGAGAATCGGATGTCGAAGTTGCGCACATGGGATAGCTCGTGGCCGATGACGCCCTGGAGCTCCTCCCGATCGAGCTTCTCCAGCAGGCCGGTCGTGATCGCGATCGAAGCGTGGGCTGGATCGCGGCCGGTCGCGAACGCATTCGGGGCCGTGTCATCGATGGTGTAGACCTTCGGCATCGGCAGATTGGCCGCGATCGACATCTCTCGGACCACGTTCATCAGTTGCGGTGCGGTCGACTCGTCGACGGGCCGGGCACCACTGACGGTCAGGACCAGCTTGTCGCCGCTATAGAAGGCCGCGAGCCCGGAAACCGATCCGATGCCGATCGCCAGGAGCGTTGCGCCCACGCCGCCCGCCGGCGTCCCGACGATCGCGTATCCGATCGTGAACCCGAGCAGGGCGAGAAGCGCGACGAGCACGGCCGCCAGCAGGAACGAATTCCGCTTGTTGGCCGCGATCTGCCCGTAGAACGACCGTTCGGCCACCGTCAGTCCCGGCAGCGATCGCTCAGCTCAGGCTCAGGTCGACGTTCGGGACGTTCGCCGCCTCTGGCTCAGCGTCGAAGAAGTCGCGCTTGGTGAAGCCGAGCATGCCCGCGATCATGACCGCGGGGAATGTCTGGATGTTCGTGTTGTAGTCGAGCACGGTCGCGTTGTAATGCTGGCGCGAGAACGAGATCTGGTTCTCCGTGGTGGTCAGCTGCTCCTGGAGGGAGAGGACATTCTCGTTGGCCTTGAGTTCCGGGTAGTTCTCCACGACCGCGAACAGCGATCGCAGGGTGCCGGTCAAGGCGTTCTCCGCGGCGGCCTGCTGGGTCGGGCCCTGGGCACCGGCCGCGACGGCCGCGGCACGAGCGTTCGTGACGTCGGTCAGGACCTTCTGCTCGAACCCCATGTAGCCCTTGACCGCGTTGACGAGGTTCGGGATGAGGTCATGGCGACGCTTCAGTTGGACTTCGATCTGCGCGAATGCTTCGTCGATCCGAAGGCGTTTCTGGACGAGCCCGTTATAGAGCCCGACGAGGAGCACCGCCAGTACGACGATGATCACGAGAACGATGATCAATCCGAGAGCTCATGCAACTCCTCCGGTGGGCCCGGCGCCATCCGGCTCGGGCATGGGCAAGTCTACCAGTGCCCGGATCGGCTTCGGTGGTTCGATCGGTGGGCGGTACTGGGTTCGAACCAGTGACCTCCTCGGTGTAAACGAGGCGCTCTGACCGACTGAGCTAACCGCCCGCGCAAAGCATAACGACCGCCGCAGGTGCGACGGTCGTTGCGATCGATGTTGGTGCCCAGGCCGGGACTTGAACCCGGATGAGTTTCCTCATACGCCCCTCAAACGTACGCGTATACCAATTCCGCCACCTGGGCCAGAGATACCGCTGCGATCGACGGTCCACGAACGAGGTCTGGTACCGAGGAAGGGATTTGAACCCATACGCCCTTGCGGACACTAGCTCCTGAAGCTAGCGCGTCTACCAATTCCGCCACCTCGGCACGGGGCCGTGCAGAACCGGCTACCGGCCCGCAGCGAGGCGCCATGTTAGCACATCCCAAAATCGATCCGCGGGGTCGGCGACCTGCCTGCTCGACGGCCCCTGGACGGTGTCACGGACGACGATCGACTCGTCGGCGAAGGCAAGCGGCAGCAGGTATTCCTTGTCCGCCAGGGCAGTCTGGAGGGCCGCATAGGCCGCCTTGCGTTCCGCGTCAGTCCCTGGTGCCCGGGCCGTCGCGAGGAGCTTGTCGAGGTTGGGGTCCTGCAGGCCGATCACGTTCGATCCGCCGGTTCGGGTCTGGCTGCTGGCGAGGAGCGGATAGAGATCGGGATCGAGACCGACGGTGACGTCCGCCACCGCCGCCTTGAACGCACCGGTCGCCAGCCGTTCTCCGACGAACGAGGCGGGTGGCAGCGGCTCATGGGTCACATCGAGGCCGATCGCGGCCCAGCTTCGGGCGACGGCTGCGGCGGTCGCGAAGGCGACCGGATTCGACGCTTCGTCCGTGCTCAGGAGGTCGATCTTGATCGGCGCCTTCGTCTTCGGCAGGTGCCACCCGTCGGTCGATCGCGTCCAGCCGGCCTTCTTGAGGGCGGCCACGGCTGCGGCGCGATCGTAGTCGACCGGAGATCCACCCGGATCGAACAGCCAGGAACTCGGCGGGATCGGCCCGGGGGCCGGCTCGGCGGCACCGGCAAAGCCGTCGGCGATCAGGCTCGCGCGGTCGATCGCTTCGAGGAGTGCCTTGCGCACCGCAGGGTCGGCGAACTCCGGGTTGCCGGGTCGCAGGTCGAGGAGGACCGCCGTGAGGGTGACCCCCGGGTAGCGGATGACCCGGCTGTCGGCGGCCGAGCCGAGCGCCCGGGTCGTTTCCGGCGGAAGCCCGGACGCGGCATCGAGGCCTCCTGATCGGTAGGCCGCGGCAAGCGCCTCGGGGTCGTCATAGAAGCTGAACTCGATCCCCGACAGGTACGGCGTCGGTCGCGTCGGTCGACTCGACGGCGTTGGCGTGGCCAGCGGATCGGTGGCAGGTGCTGACGGGTTCGTGCTCGAAGCGGGCCCGTGAGTCGCCTGATCGGCCGGGACCAGCTCCGCAGAGTGGTCGTCCAGACGGGTGATCGCGAACGGCCCGGCACCGACCGGCTGTCTCGTGAACGGCGCGGCCGCCAGCTCCTCGATCGGGACGTCCGCCAGGAGATGCGCGGGCGCGATCGGCTGGGTCGCTGCCTGCAGGAATCCACCGAGCGGCGTCGCCAGGGTGAAGACCACCGTCTGGCGGCCGATCGTCTCGACGGTCACGCCGTACCAGGAGCTCGCCCCGGGACCGGTATAGGCGGGATCCTGCAGTGTCCGGACGGTGAAGGCGACGTCCTCGGCAGTCACCGGCTGACCGTCCTGCCAGGTCGCGCCATCGCGCAAGTGGAACGACCAGACCGCTCCGGTCGCATCGACGGACCAACGGTCGGCGAGATCGGGCACGAGCGATCCCGATGGACCGTCCCTGACGAGGCCGGCGAAGACGAGAGCGACCAGATCGCGGTCGGCCTGCGTCCTGGCCGAGAACGGACTGACCGAGACGGGGTGCCCGAGGATCCCCTCTCGATAGGGCCTGGACACGGCGACGCCGGTCGTCGGCGATGGCGTGCCTGTCGTGGCGGCAGTGGTCTGCAGCGTCGGAAGACCCACGATGCCCGCGATGACCGCGAGCAGTACGACGAGGGTCCCGACGACGAACGAGTCGGTGCGGGTCATCGTGCTCCGAACGAGCGGGAGGATCGCGGTGGGCCGCCGCGCTCCGGGGAGGATCAGGCGGTCGGGGGCGAGCATGAACGCCGCCAGGGAGAACGTCACGAACAGGACGAGCAGGATGATCGTGAACTGCCACAGCCGCCGCTCCACACCTCGGCGGCTGCGATAGACGGCCGAATCGCCACCGAACGTGCCGGACAACCCGACACCGCGAGCCTGCAGCAGGATGGCGGCGATGAGCGCGATGCTCACCAGGATCTGGCCGATGGCCAGCAGGGGGTCCACGAGTCGTATGCTCCTCAGTCCGCTTCGGCGTCGGATGCTATCACAAGATCAGCGATCGACCGGTCATGCCGGGCCATCGAGGCAGACCGGCAAGCTCGAGCAGGGTCGGCGCCACGTCGGCCAGGACCCCGTCGGTCAAGGTCGCGCCGCGGACGGCGCGACCGATCAGGACCAGCGGGACGGGGTTGAGCGAATGTGCGGTGACCGGCTGTCCGGACGCATCGCGAAGCTCGTCGGCGTTGCCGTGGTCGGCCGTGATCGCCAGGAGCGCGCCGGGGCCGTCCGGCTGACGCGCTGATACGGTCTCCACGGCGTCGACGACCCGGCCCAGGCATCGATCGATCACCGTGAGCGCCTCGATCGTCGCGTCCCACACGCCGGTATGGCCGACCATGTCGGCGTTCGCGAAGTTGGCGACGATGAAGTCGTAGTCGTCCGACCGGATCGCCTCGACCAGCGCGTCGGTGACCCCGACCGCGCTCATCGCCGGCTCCAGGTCATAGGTCGCGACCTTCGGGCTTGGGATCAGCTGCCGATCCTCGCCCGGATACGCCGTCTCGACCCCACCGTTGAAGAAGTAGGTGACGTGGGCGTACTTCTCGGTCTCGGCAACGTGGAACTGGCGCCAGCCGAGCTCGGAGAAGGTCTGGGCGAGCGATCGGGCGGTCTCGGGCGGGAACGCGACCTCGACCGGCAGCCCGCCTTCATACGACGTCATCGTCACGACGAACAGATCGGTCGGCGCCGGGCGGCCATCCGGCGCGGTTCGGTCGAACATCGTGAACCCGTCGTCGGCGAGGGCGTGGGTCAGCTGTCGCGCCCGATCGGCCCGGAAGTTCGCATGGATGACCGGATCTTCCGACCGCACCGCGCCCTCGGCGCCGTCGATGACGGTCGGACTGATGAATTCGTCGTTCTCTTCCCGGGCATAACCGGCCTCGACCGCAGCCGTGGCACTCGCCGCCCGCTCCCCTTGCGCGTGGACGATGGCGTCATAGCCCCGCTCGGTCCGGTCCCATCGATGATCCCGATCCATGGCGAAGTAGCGGCCACCGACGGACGCGATCCGGACATCGGGATGAGCACCTTCGAGACGTCGCTCCAGGTCTGCGATGAACCCGAGCGCCGAGCGCGGCGGCGTGTCCCGTCCATCGAGCAGCGCGTGGATCCGGACGCTCCGGACCTGCTGCTCGGCCGCCAGCCGGACGATGGCGACAAGGTGACGGTCGTTGGCGTGGACGCCGCCCGGGCCGATGAGGCTGACGATGTGGAGACGGCCGTCGGGTCCGGTCGCACGACGGCAGGCATCGACCAGCGCCGGGCGGGTCGAGAAGCTCCCGTCCGCGATCGCAGCATCGATGCGAGGCAGATCCTGAAGGACCGGGCGGCCAGCGCCGAGGTTGAGGTGCCCCACCTCGGAGTTGCCCATCTGGCCGGGCGGCAGGCCCACGGCGTCTTCCGAGGCTCGCAGGGCCGCGTGCGGCCATGCACTGAGCAGCCCTCGCCAGATCGGCATCGGTGCGGCCGCGATCGCGTCCGCGGCCGGATCCCGGCCGATCCCGAATCCATCGAGGATCACCAGGACGATGGGTCGCGGCCGGCTTCCGCGGCCGGATCCCGACGCGCCGGGCCGGTCGACCGTCACCCGGCGCCGCGTCGAGCCGCGGCGGTCAATCCGGCACGAGCCACGATCCCCGCCATCTCATCTGGCTTGAGCGACGCGCCACCGACCAGTGCACCGTCGATCGACGGCTCGGCCAGGAATTCACCGATGTTGGCCGAGGTCACGCTGCCTCCATAGAGGACAGGGATGGCGTCGGCGGGCGCCCCCCACAGTTCGGTGATCGTGGTCCGGATCGCCGTCGACATCGATGGCAGCATCCTGGCCGCTGGCGTTCCGGCCCGTCCCGATCGCCCACACGGGTTCATAGGCGACGACGAGCCCGCCGGACCGGAGGGCCGTGGCATCGTGTCCGGTGAGCGCTCCCGTCAGCTGCGCTTCGAACGACATCGACCTGCCGCCCGGCATCGCGGTCCTCGAGCCGCTCCCCGACACACAGGATCGGCCGCAAGGAGGCTTCGAGCGCACGACCGATCTTCCGGCCGACGATCTCGTCCGTCTCTCCAGCGTCCCGTCGGCGTTCCGAATGACCGACGATGACCCAGGTAGCGAGGCCGTCGAGCATCGGCGCCGAGATCTCACCCGTGTACGCGCCCTGGAGCTCCTGGTGGATCGTCTGCGCTCCGATGCCGATGTCCGGATCCGTGGCTGCAAGTGCGTCCCGGACGCCGGCCAGGCAGACGAACGGTGGGCAGATGACCCGGACGACGTCGGCGACACGAGTGCGGGCGGCGATCGTGCGGGCCAGGTCGGCGGCGTCGGCCGGCGTCGTGTGCATCTTCCAGTTGGCCGCGATGATCACGTCACGCATGTCCACCATCATGCCAGAGCGGGGTGCCTGGGGCGCTCGGTTGCCTCGTCGAGGGCCGCCAGCCGCTCCATCCGCTCGAGTGCTCGCTGGACGGCGGAGCGGTGGATCTCCAGCCGCTCGGCCAGTTCCCCAAGGCTGGCCTCGGGTGTTTCCCGGCGCGCGTCGGCCACCATCCGGACGACATACGGCTGGGTCGACAACCGCCCATCCATGTCCAGCGTCGCGATCGCGTCGAGCTGTCGTCCTGCGGCCGTCACGGCACGCTGGAGGTTCGCCGACTCAGCGTTGAGGACACGGTTCAACTCGCCGCGCAGCGCCCGTGACACCTGTCGCGCCTCGACCTCGAGCAGCGCGCCGCTGGCACCGATCCGGCGGAGGAAGGTCCCGACAGCTTCGCCATTCTTGGAGGTGACGACGCCTCGGCCACGTCGGACGCGCCATGACACGGGAAGCCCGAAGTCGGTCAGGCGGTCGGCCAGGGTCGGTGCATCCTGACGCTCGACGACGAACTCGAGGTGGGTCCGCCCGCCGGCCAGGCTCAGCGACCCTCGGGCGAGGAATCGTCCTCGTGCCCAGGCGGAGCGGCAGTGATCGGAGCGCGCGCGTCCAGTCGAACGCCGCAGACGGGGAGCTGACCTCCATCCGCCCGAGCCGATGTTCGAGGCGGGCGACCGAGGCTTCGCGGCCGATCGGCGCCGGGCCGAGACCATCCAGTTCGGCGGCACGGTCGCACGTTCGTGCCGGATCGATGGCGGCGAGTTCATCGCGCAGGGCCGTGACGAGGTCCCGTTCCGATCTGGCCATCAGGTCAGGCCGATCGGTTGACGGGCCGCCCAGCCGCTCGGTGCCGCTGACCGCCCTCCGCCTCGAGCGTGCGGATGATCGCCGCCGCCAGACGGGCCGGATCGTGGTGCCGGCGGTTGGCTCGGTCGACCATGTCGTCAAGGACGAGCCGGGGTCGTGAACCCCCCAGCGGTGGCCAGGACAATCGCACCGGGACCGAACCATCCTCCGCCGGGAAGGGCTCGAGATCGTTGTTCGCCAGAACGATGTCCACCATCCCGGCGCTCGTGTGGGCATCGATCGCGTCGACATGGCCGCCGAGGTCGAACCCCGCCGTCTCTCCCGGCTGGGTCGCGACGTTGCACACGAACAAGCACGGCGCCGCAGACCCGGCGACCGCCTCCCGGATGGCTGGGATGAGCAGGCTCGGAAGGAGGCTGGTGTACAGGCTACCCGGCCCGAGGACGATGAGATCCGCTTCCTCGATCGCGGCCAGCGCTGCAGCCGATGGTTCGACATCCCTGGGGCTGATCCACACGCGCTCGATGTCCGTCGTGCGCATGATCTGCGACTGGCCGTCCACGACGGACCCGTCCGATCGACGCGCGTGCAGGGTGATCGGTGTGGACGAGACCGGAACGACCTGCCCGCGCACCGCCAGGATCCGGTTCATCATTCGGATCCCGCCTTCGAAGTCGCCGCCCTCCACGGCCGTCATCGCTGCGATCAGCAGGTTCCCCAGCGCGTGGCCGGCCAGCCCGCCGGGCCGGTCCGGGAATCGGTACTGGAGCACGTCGCTCATGAGTGGTTCCGCGTCCGCCAATGCGACCACGCAGTTCCGGATGTCACCGACCGGCGGGATCCCAAGTTGATCGCGCAGCACGCCGGACGACCCACCGTCGTCTGCGACCGTCACGATCGCGGTCAGGTTGCTGGTGTGCTCCTTGAGCCCGCGAAGGAGGGTCGCGGACCCGGTGCCACCCCCGATGGCCACGATCCGCGGGCCGCGGGCGAGGAAACGCTTCTGATAGATGAGCTCGACCAACGGCTGGTCTGGGTCCGCCGCACGGAGCGGGTCGGTCAGGACGTGAGCCGCCCGATAGGCACCGATCGCCAGGAGCACGACGCCCACGGACGCGGCGACGAGCCAGCGCAGGGGCGACGGCAGGAACTGCAGGGTCACGATGTCAAGTGCGGTCCCGGCCGCACCCGCCGGGCTCAGGTCACGGGTGAACTGGCGGAGCATCTGAGCGCCCGCGACGGCGAGCAGGATCAGACCCGCGAACCCGACCAGCAGCCAGCGCTTGATCCCGATCCCCGGGGTCAGCCAGCGCCGGAGGTTCATATCCGGTCGAGCTCCCGGTGAAACACCGATACCGGACCGAAGTCCTGGTCGCGCAACCACGACGCGAGCGCCTCGCCCACGACGATCGACCGATGGAACCCGCCGGTGCAGCCGATCGCGATGGTGAGACGGGTCTTGCCCTCGGCGATGTAGGCCGGGATTGCAAAGCCGAGGAAATCCTCGAGGAACGCCATGAACTGGCCGGCCACCGGCTGCTCCAGGACGAAGCTCCGGACCTCCTCGGTCAGCCCGGAGAGCGGCCGCAGGCCGGCGACGTAGTACGGGTTCTGCATGAACCGAACGTCGAAGACGAGGTCCGCCTCCAGCGGGACCCCATGCTTGAATCCGAAGCTGATCAGCTGGAAGGCGAGTTGGTCGGCCCGAACTTCGCTCGCCAGCGCGGCAAACAGCCGCTCCCGGAGCTGACGCAGCGACATGTCCGACGTATCGAGCACTACGTCGGCCTCGGCTCCGGACGATCTCGAGTCGTCGACGCTCCTCGGCGATCGAGTCGGCGAGTCCTCGCTCGTCGCCGAGCGGATGCCGATGTCGGGTCTCGCTGAAGCGCCTGATGAGCACCTCGTCGGAGGCCTCCAGGAAGACCACCCGAGGACGGATCCCGCGACCCTCCAGGGCGCCACGCATCGCCGCGAGGGCCAGCGTGGCATCGCCGGCCCGGACGTCGACGACGATCGCGACCTTGGCGAACCGGTGGCGATCGGACGAGACCAGATCCGCGAGCTCCGGCAATAATTCGCCGGGCAGATTGTCGACGACCGTATAGCCCAGGTCTTCGAACAGCTTCGCAGCGGCCGTCTTGCCGCCACCCGACAGCCCACTCACGATGACGACCGCCGGGTCCGTCACCGCACTCCTCACGGTTCGGGGTTCGACGTCGTCGTTCACCTACCGCTGCGCCGGATGAAGATGATCGTCAGCTCGAACAAGAGGTACATCGTGCCGCCGAGCACGAACGGACTCACCAGGTCTCCGCCAGGCGTCACGACGGCGGCGAAGATCGAGATACCGAGGATCACCATCCGGCGTGCCGAGGTCAATCGCTTCGACGTCACGATCCCGACGGTCGACAGGCCGACGAGCAGGATCGGGAATTCCATCACCAGGCCGAAGGCAAGGAACATCGTGGTGACGAAGTCGAAGTACTGCCCGGCCGCCGGTCTCGCCTGCAATGTGTCGTCCGTGAAACTGAACAGGAACTGGATCGCGAACGGCAGCACGACGTAGGCGATGAGCACGCCGATCCCGAAGAACACCAGCGCCATCGGGATCCACGGTCGTACGAGCTTCCGCTCCTTCGGCGTCAGACCCGGGGCGATGAACGCCCAGAGCTGGTAGAGGAGGACGGGCATCGCCAGGATCACCCCGATGACCAGGGCGATCTTGACCTGGATGACGAACGCGTCCCCGACGCCCAGGACCTGCAGCGGGATATCGCCGAGTGGCAGCTGCAGCCAGAGCCGGACCTGGGGCGCTGCGAACCAGCCGATGACGGAGGCGATGGAGACGGCGATGATCGCCCGGAAGATCCGCTTTCGAAGCTCACCGAGATGGTCGATGAGGGACATGACCGACTCATCGCCGGGCGTGGCGGTGGGTGGCGCGGGCGGCTCCGGATCAGGCGTCGATGGTCGTCCGGTGACGCCTGGCTCGAGCAAGGCGTCAGCGTCGGCCATGGTCGGAGGTGGACGCCCAGCTAGCCGGCGACGGTGGTCTGGTCGGTCGGTGCGGCTGGCGCTGACGCAGCCGCGTCAGGGGCGGCAGCCGGGGCCGGCGTGGACGCAGCCGCCTCAGGTGTGGCAGCGGGGGCCGGGGCGGCGGCTGCGGCCGCCTGGGGAGTCGACTCGGGAGCCGGGACCGCGGCGGGTGCGGCAGCGGCGACAGCGGCAGCTGCCGGAGCTACGGCCGCGGCCGGAGCCGGTGGCGCGACCTGCGCCGGAGCCGGAGGCGCGGCCTGCGCGGGCGGCATCGGGGAGGTATCGACGTTGACGTTGACCGCCTCCTGGACGTCCGCGGAGGCCTTTCGGAATTCCTTGATGCTCTTGCCCAAGGCGGCCCCGACGTCGGGCAGTTTGCCCGGGCCGAGGATGAGGAGTGCGATCACCAGGATGATGACCAGCTCAAGAGGTCCAGGGGTAGGCATGATCGTCGATGCTCCTGCGAATCAGGGTTCCGGGTCGCCCATCCGATGGGTGACGATCGGGCGCTTCATGCGCCGAGGTAGCCTAGCACAGGGAGTCGTGATGCCCAGTCAGCCGCAGCCGCCGCCAACCGCTCGCCTGGGTCGTCCGGGACACCCGCCGGAAGGTCGCCGACGGCCGCGCCGCTGATGCCGCGCGACACGTTCACGAGCAGGCCCCCGCCAGCACCGGCGCCCGCCGGGGCCTCCGTCGCCGGTCCATCCGCGAGGACCGGCTCGAGTGCACCGCCCTGGGCGCCCACCCCGGGTACCAGAAAGCCCATCCCGGGTGCGACCCGTCGGATGGCGCCGAGCTCGGTCGGCGCCGTCGCCCCGACGACGAGCCCCACCGTCCCGCCCGGTCCCCATGTCGCCGCCCGTCTCGCGACCCGGAGGTACAGCGGCTCCTCGGGAGCATCGAGAGCGACGTCCCCGCCGACGATGAGGTTCTGGAGTTCGGACGCGCCGGGATTCGAGGTCCGGCACAGGACATAGGCGTACCGGTCCAGCCGCTCGAGCAACGGGCCGAGCGCCTCGCCGCCCGGGTAGGGATTGACCGTCACCGCGTCCGCCCCCAGGACATCGAACAGGGCAACGGCGTGTCGGGCGGCCGTCGAACCGATGTCGGCACGCTTGGCATCGATGACGACCGGGATGTCCGACGGGATGCGGCTTCGGATCCTCTCCAGGGCGGCCAGGCCGGGAGCGCCGAACGCCTCGTAGAACGCCAGGTTGGGCTTGATCGCCGCGGCATGTGGACCGGCGGCCTCGATGATGAGCCGGACGAAGGCCTCCACGCCGGTGATGTCGGCTGAGAAGCCCGCGGGCAGAGCTGCGGGATCCGGATCGAGGCCGAGGCACAGGACGTTGCCGATAGCCGCGGATCGCGTCGCCAGCCGGTCGAGATACGTCGTCGTCACGGCGCGCTGGCCGAGGCGGCGGGTGACGTCGTGCTCGCTGGCGTCGGTGTCGGCGTCGGCGTCGGCAGCTGGTCAGGCGGGACGAACCAGTGCGGGCGCGAATCCCCGTCCAGTCCGGCAGTCTCGGTCAGGTCGATGACGTCCTTGACGGTCCAGTTCGGCGCCGCTCCATCGAGTCGGGCGAGCTTGAGGTCCACGATCTGTCCACGAAGATGCAGGAAGGCGATCGAGTCGCCCACCGGTGACCAGACCGAGGACCATGACGCTCCGTCATTGGTGACGCGCATGAGTTCTCGTCCCGACCCGGCATCGAGGATGACGATATCGCTGCCGAAGCTGGTCGTCTTCGTCGCCGCCACGTACCGCCCATCCGGCGAGTAGGCGGGCTCGAGGTACCCGGCGGTGGTGAATGGTCTGGCCTTGCCTTTGGTCACGTCCCAACGATAGATGGCCGCGGCACCGTTCGAGCCGTTCCGGCCGTTGCGCACGTACAGCAGGAACTTGCCGTCGGGACTCCAGGCCGGATCCTGATGCCCGAGCGGGGCGGTCTCCGGCAGGTTGGGGATGAGCGACTTGTCCGTGTCCATGTCGTAGAACTGGAGGATGACATCGCTGAGCGATGGGTTCGGCCCGTCAGACACCATCGCCAGGGTGTGACCGTCCGGTGACACGACCGGCTGACGGATCCAGGCATGCCAGATGTTGCCGCCGATCTTGACCTTGCCGCTGACGACCCTCGCGGGCGTTCCACTCCCGTCGGCCGCGATCCGCATGACCGACGGGACGCTCAGCTGGTAGTCGCGAACGATCCCACCGGCCGGCCAGCGTCCCGTATCGGAGACCGTCCGGACGAAATAGATCGACTGCCCATCCGGTGACCAGGATGGCATCGAGTCATCACCGCCGGTCGTGACCTGCTGGGCGGACTTGCCGGTCTGGACCCAGATATTGCCGGCCTTCGCGTACACGATCGAGCCCGGGATCGTGTCGGCGACATCCGGGACGACGACGACATTCGACGGCGTCGGGGTCTGCGTGTCGACACCGTTGCCATCGCCGATGGCGCCGCCCGGGCCGTTGGTGGCCCCCTTCGAGCCGCCGACGAACGGCACACTGCCATTCAGCAGACTGAGCGTGATGAGCGCCACGATGATGAGCCCGACCACGGACAGGGCCGGGGCCAGCCACTGATCCATCGGACGAGGCGTCGAGCGGTTCACGACCTGGACCCCGCGAGGATCGGTGTGGCCGAGGCTCCGAGGATCGCGGCTGCTGCCGGGTGGCTGCCCGATGCAGCGACGTCCCGGATGTCGAGCTGGAGCGACTCGAACCCGCCGAACTGCCGGCTGGTCAGCCGGGCGACGACATCGAGTCGGTCGCCTTCGTTGACGACCTCGGCGATATCAGGGCGGCCGAAGGCGATCCCATCGAGGACGTCCCGGTCGCGCCGCAGCGTCAGCTGGCTATGTCCGCCCGTCGCCGCCCGCACCCGGGTCACGGTCAGGCCGAGGACCGCGACGAGCGGGTCGGGGTTCCCCGGACCACACGGGGCCAGGCCTGCGAGCTCCCGATAGAGCCCGATAATCCACGTCCCTCGCCGGCAGGGCAAGGTCGATCGCGATCGATCGACGAGGATCAGCGCGGGGTCGACGCGGCCGCCAGAGCCAGGAAGCGTGCCCGGAACTCGTCCCACCGGTCCGTCCGGATCTCGAACCCGGCTGCGCCCGCATGTCCGCCGAATCGGACGAACAGGTCGCCGCAACGCTCCAGCGCCGCGCCAAGATCCATCGACCCGTCGCTCCGACACGACGCCCGGACGACGTCGCCGAGGTCGGACCCGACGACGGCCGGCCGGCCACGATCGTCGACGAGTCGGGCGGCGACCAGCCCGACGATCCCGACCGACCAGGGCCCTCGAACGACCGTCGCCGCCGCGCCCGGGGTCGTCGTTCTCCACGGCGACTCGCGCCTCGGCGACAGCCGACCTCATCAGGTCGCGGCGCGTCAGGTTGGCCGCCTCCAGCGCGTCGGCGTAGACGGCCGCGTCGTCGAGTCCGTCGGCCAGCAGGAGTCGTGCCGCGGCCATCGCCTCCCCGACCCGACCCGCCGCATTGAGCCGTGGTGCGATCGCGAACGAGATCGGTCTCGAGGTCCACCGCCGACGGCGCCGTTCGGGCGCGTTCGAGCAATGCGGCGATCCCGGGCCGCGGACTGGTCTGCAGCAACGCGAGCCCGAGCCGGGCGATCGAGCGGTTCTCGCCGACGACCGGCGCCACGTCCGCCACGCTGCCGATCGTGGCCAGGTCGGCCAGACCCAGGGCCGCCTCCGGGCCACCTGGTTCGTCCGCGAGCAGGAGCTGGGCGACCTTGAACGCGACGCCACTGCCGGCCAGGCGGCGGTCCGGATAGGTGGCATCGGTTCGATGCGGATTGACGATCGCCATGGCCGCCGGGAGAACGGGCGGCACCCGGTGATGGTCCGTGACGATCACGTCGAGGCCGCGGGCATTCGCCTCGGCGATCTCCGCGACGCTGGTCGTGCCGCAATCCACCGTGATGATCACGGAGGCACCGGCCGCCGACCGCCGCATCGAGCGCTGGCCATCGACAGACCCGTGGCCCTCATCCAGGCGACTCGGCACGTACGGTTCGACCGCCACCCCGAAGCGTCGCAGGGCGATGGTCATGATGGCCAGCCCGGTCAGGCCGTCCGCATCGAAGTCGCCGAAGACCAGCACCCGTTCGCCGGCCGACCGGGCCGCACGCAGCCGATCGAGGACGATGGCCGCATCGGGCAGCGCCGAAGGGTCATGGAGGCCGTCCAGCGGGTCCCCGAACCAGGCGGTCAGCTCTTCGTCCGAGGTCGCCCCGCGCGCCGCCAGCAGAGCCGGCCAGCCGGGCGGTGATCCCGTGCGCCTGGGCGGCTTCGGCGGTCGGCGTCGCCGTCGCTGGCTCGGAGCGGGGAACGTCCACCGGAAGCGAGGCTCGATCACGTCGTCAGGATGCCATGGAGCGCTGCACCGTGGATCAACCGAGGGTCCGTGGCGCGCCCTCAGGCAGCGGTATGGCGGACGCGCGGCGTCCGGGCCGTGTTCTGCCGGCCATGACGCCGGTCGTCCCACAGCTGCCAGTCGACCAGCAGCGGGCTGGCCACGAAGATCGACGAGTACGTGCCCGAGATGATCCCGAGCAGCAGGGCGAGCACGAAGTCGCTGATCGCCGAGCCGCCGAACAAGAGGAGCGCGAGGAGGGTCAGGACGACGGTCAGGCTGGTCATGATGGACCGTCCGAAGGTCTGCAGGATCGAATGATTGACGATGGCAGCGAACGGCTCGCCCGCATGACGTGCCTTGTTCTCGCGGATGCGGTCGAAGACGACGATCGTGTCGTGGACGCTGAACCCGATGACCGTCAGCATCGCGGTCACGAACAGGGCGTCGATCTCGACGTTGAAGAACGTGCCCAGGATCGCGAACGCTCCGATGACGACGATCACGTCGTGGAGGAGTGCGACCAGTGCCGCGAAACCGAACTTGACATCGCGGAAGCGATAGGTGATCCAGGCAAGGATCCCGATCGAGCCGACCAGGATGAGCACGAGCGCCTGGCTGATCAGGTCGCTGCTCACGACCGCTCCGATCGTCGTCAGGCTGCGCTGTTCGGCGATCGGCCCGAACTCCAATTCGAGGGCGGTCGCGATCGCGCCGAGCGTGCCTTCGGTCGGGATCTTCGTGTTACCCGATGCGACCGGCGGGAGCGACGGCGAGGCGGACGGCGCGACACTGCCGCTCGGAGCGGCGCTCGGGCTCGGCGAGGCGCTCGGACTCGGGCTCGGCGAGGCGATCGGACTTGCCGCTGCCGATCCACTCGGCGCGGCGCTGGGGCTCGGCGCGGTACTGGAGGACGACCCCGGGCTGGCGCTCTGGGCAGCACTGGCCGCCGCCGAGGGGCTGGCACCGGGCGAACCCGAGGCGGTCGGCAGTGTCGCGACCGGGGTCGGCGACGGGGCCGGCGCGAGGTCGGTCAGTTTGACCGTCTTGATCTCGATGAAGCCGGAGCCGGTGCTGACGGCGACGGCCGCCAGCCCGTTCTTGGCGAAGACCTCCTCGACCTGGTCGGGAGTGACCGCCGGGTCTTCGAAGCGGATCTCCCACTTCGTGCCGCCGGTGTAGTCGATGGTGAACTGCAGGCCGGCGTCCGTGAACGGCGTCAGGAGGATGAAGAACAGGCCCGGGATGGTGACGGCGAGTGAGAGGAGATAGAACCAGCGCCGCTTCCCGATGACATCAAACACGCCCGCGCGCCTCGCGTCGGGAGCTCGGACGGATCGCGCCCAGGGCCACGAATTCGTCTTCGCGCATGCCGTACAGCGACGGCTTCCTGGCCCATTCCCGTCGAACCATCCAGCGCAGGATCGTCCGGGTGACGACGATCGCGCTGAACATCGAGACGAGGACGCCGATGATCAGGACGAGGGCGAAGCCGCGGATGACCGACGACCCGAAGGCGTACAGGATGGTCGCGGTGATCAGGCTCGACACGTTCGAGTCAAGGATCGAGTTCCACGCTCGGTTGAAGCCTGCCTCGACCGCGGCCGGCAGCGACTTCCCGACCCGCAACTCCTCCTTCATCCGTTCGAAGATGAGGATGTTGGCGTCGACCGCCATACCCACCGAGAGCACGAAGCCAGCGATCCCTGCCAGGGTGAGCGTCACCGGGATGAGCCGGAAGATCGCGTACATCACGATCGTGTAATAGATGAGGGCGAAGCTCGCCACCGCTCCGGGCAGCCGGTAGTAGATGAGCATGAAGGCAAACACCAGGGAGATGCCGACCAGCCCGGCGAGCACCGTCTGGACGAGGAACTGGCTGCCCAGGGTCGCGCTGATGGTTTCGCTCGACAGTGCTGTGATCGGGAACGGCAGTGAGCCGAACTTGAGGACCGTGACGAGCTGGGTCGCGGCCTGGGCCGTGAAGCCGGACAATCCGCCACCGGTGATCTGGACGTTGCCGTTCGGGATGGAGTTCTGGATGACCGGGGCGGAGATGACCGTGCCATCCAGGGTGATCGCGAAGTAGTCGCCGATATGGTCCTTGGTGTACTCGGCGAACTTCGCGCGGCCCTCATCCTTGAGCACGAAGTCGACGGCCGGCCGGCCGTTCTGGTCGGTGCCGACCGTGGCGGATGAGACCTGGTCGCCGCTGAACGAGGGCGGGAACTGGACGAGATCGAGGACCTGACCTTCGGACACCTGGGTCTGACCCAGCGGCACGAAGTCGAGGCGGCCGGTCGTCCCGACCAGCTTGCGCACGGCTTCCGGATCCGTGACGCCCGGGAGTTCGACGACGACGCGGTCCGATCCCTGGGTAGTCACGACCGGTTCGGAGACGCCGGTGGTGTTGACGCGGCGCTCGACGATGTCCTTGATGACCGCCATGTCGCCGGCGCTCGGCGATTTGCCGTCGACCGGCTGGGCCTGGTACTCGACCCGCAGCCCGCCGGACAGGTCGAGGCCGAGTTTCGTCTCGACCGTCCGCCAGACGCCGTCGGTACTCGAAGAATCGGGTAGCTGCAGTCCTGGCACGAAATCGATGGCCAGGGCGAAGATCCCGATGAGCAGGATGAGGAGCGGGCCGGCTTTACGCATCGAGGCGGGATGTTACAGGGTCTTGGGCGTGAGGGTACATCTGGGCAAGGTTCCTCGGGCATCCGACCACCCATCGGGTCGATCCCCATCACCCTACCCATCGGCGGTAGCGATGTGGTCAAGGGAATGGTGAAGAACTCGACACGGACCGTGAAGGGGGCGCCGTGCCGTGCGCTCAGGCCTCCAGATTCGCCTTGATCTTCGCCGCGAGCGACGGTCCGATCCCCGGGACTGCCGCGATCTGCTCGACCGGGGCATCCCGGACTCGCTTGATCGACCCGAAGACCTTGAGCAGCTCGCGCTTGCGCTTGGGACCCACGCCGGGCAGCTCGTCGAATCCCGAGCGGACGCTGCGCTTCGCTCGCAGGTTTCGGTGGTAGGTGATCGCGAATTGATGGGCTTCGTCGCGCAGCCGCTGGACCAGGTAGAGGGCCGGCGAGGTGGTCGGCAGGAGGATCGGCGCCGTTTCGCCGGGGAGGAACAACTCCTCGCGCTCCTTGGCCAGGCCGGCCAGCGGCAGATCGTGGAGGCCGAGTTCGTCGAGCACGGCCTTCGCCGCACTGACCTGGCCCTTGCCGCCGTCGACGATGACGAGATCGGGCATCGCCCATCGTCTCGCCTCCTCTACCCCTTCCTCGCCGTGTCGTGCGTTGCGGAACCGCCGCCGCAGGACCTCCTGATGGCTCGCGAAGTCGTTCGCACCCGTGACGGTCTTGATCCTGAATCGGCGGTATTCACCGGACCGGGGCTTTCCGTCCTCGAACACGACCATGCTGCCGACCGACTCGGCCCCCTGGAAATTGCTGATGTCGTAGCACTCGATCCGGAGCGGCGGACCCGCAAGGCCGAGCGCATCGGCCAGTTCCTGGAGGGCGGCCAGGGTCTTGCCCTGGTCGGCCAGCCAGCGGGCCTGCTCGCGGGCCAGTGTCTCGGTGGCGTTCCGGCCGGCCAGGCGGAGCAGTTCCCGCTTCTCGCCGCGGAGGGGGACCCGCAGGTGGACCGGCCCGCCCCGGCGTTCTGCGAGGAATGCCTCCAATACCGGCCCGTCCTCGATGGCGGCGGGGACGTAGACCTCGCGCGGGATCGATCCTGCCCGGACGTAGTACTGCTCGAGGAAGCTGGACAGCACCTCATCGTCGGCTGCCTCTCTGGCCGCCTCCAGCAGGAAGACGTCGCGCCCGATCATCTGGCCGTCGCGGATCACGAACAGCTGGATGGCCGCCTGGTTGTCCTGCCGGGCCATGCCGACGAGGTCGAGCTCGGTCTTCGCGAAGGCGGCCATCTTCTGGCTCTCCATCGTCCGCTCGATGGCGCGGATCTTGTCGCGCAGGACGGCTGCCCGCTCGTAGTCGGTCCGTTCCGCGGCGGCGCCCATCTCCGACCGGAGCGCCCTGACGAGCGTCTCCTGGCGGCCCTCGAGGAAGAGTTCGACCTGATCGATGTCGGCCCGGTAGTCGGCCTTGCTGATGGCCGTTGATGCACGGCCCCTGGCAGCGCTTGATGTGATACAGCAGGCACGGCCGCTGGAGCGCGCGGACGCCGTCGACGATGTCGATCGTGCACGTCCGGAACGGGAACAGGCGACGGACCAGGTTCATCGACTCGTCGACACTCGATGCCGAAGCGTACGGACCGAAGTACCGGCTGCCGTCGTTGACGAGCTTGCGGGTGCGCTCGACCCGCGGGAAGTCGTCGCCCAGGGTCACCTTGATGTACGGATAGCTCTTGTCGTCCTTGAGCCGGACGTTGAACCGGGGCCGATAGCGCTTGATCAGGTTCGCCTCGAGGAGCAGGGCCTCGGAGACCGAGTCCGTCTGGGTCACTTCGACATCGACGACCTTGTCGATGACGCTCCGGATCCGATGGATCTCGCCGCCCGGCGCCTGTTTCTGCCAGTAGCTCCGGACGCGGCTGCGCAGGCTCTGGGCCTTGCCGACGTAGACGACATCGCCACGGACGTCCTTCATCAGGTAGACGCCGGGCTTGTCCGGGAGTCGGGCGAGGGCTGACTGCAGTTCTGGGGTCACGTCTCGATGCTACGGCAAGCACCCGCTTCCCAGCGTCGTTTCGCGATAGCATCGAGCGGACCGCGCGAACCAGCTGGAGGAAGGACCATGGCGAACGCCCCGGACGCCCAGGCTCGAAGCGTCCTGCCCATCCCGGATCAGGCCTACGCCGGGCCTATCCTCTACGACGCCAAGGATCCGAATGTCAGCTTCCCGCCCATCGAGCCGCTCAGGCCACCCACGGGCGCACCGAACGTCCTGATCATCCTGATCGACGATGTCGGGTTCGGGGCGGCATCGACGTTCGGCGGACCGTGTGAAACACCAAATTTCGACGCGGTGGCGGCCGATGCGGTTCGATACACGCGGTTCCACACGACCGCGCTCTGTTCGCCGACCCGGGCGGCCCTCCTGTCGGGCCGCAATCACCACTCGGTCGGCATGGGCGGGATCACCGAGATCGCGACCTCGGCACCGGGCTACACGTCGATCCGGCCGAACACCATGGCGCCGTTGGCCGAGACGCTCAAGCTCAACGGCTACTCGACCGCCCAATTCGGAAAGTGCCATGAGGTCCCGGTCTGGGAAACAAGCCCCATGGGTCCGTTCGACAGCTGGCCGGCCGGTGGCGGCGGGTTCGAGTACTTCTACGGGTTCATCGGCGGCGAGGACAATCAGTGGAACCCGGCGTTGTACGAAGGGCTGACGCCCGTCGAGCCACCGAAGGCACCGGAACAGGGCTACCACCTGACCGAGGACCTGGCGGATCACGCGATCAGCTGGGTCAGGCAGCAGAAGGCCCTGATGCCAGACAAGCCGTTCTTCATGTACTTCGCGCCCGGCGCGACCCACGCTCCACATCACGTGCCCAAGGAGTGGATCGAGAAGTACAAGGGCCGATTCGCCCACGGCTGGGATCGCCAGCGGGAGATCACCTTCGAGCGCCAGCTGGCGCTCGGCGTCATCCCGCCCGACGCGGAGCTGACCAGGCGGCATGCGGAGATCCCGGCCTGGGATGACATGGACCCAGCTCTCAAGCCCGTTCTCGAACGCGAGATGGAGACGTATGCCGCGTTCCTCGAGCACACCGACTATCACTCCGGCCGGGTGATCGACGCGATCAAGGACCTCGGCGTCTATGACGACACGCTCGTCTACGTGATCATCGGCGACAACGGCGCATCCGCCGAGGGCACCCAGCAGGGCGCGTTCAACGAGATGGCCAATTTCAACGGCATGGGTGCGCTCGAGACGCCCGAATTCATGGCGTCCAAGATCGACGAGTTCGGGTCGCCTTCCGCATACAACCACTACGCGGTCGGCTGGGCATGGGCGATGGACACGCCCTACCAGTGGACCAAGCAGGTCGCCTCGCATTGGGGCGGGACGCGCAACGGGACCGTCGTCCGCTACCCGAGGCTCATCAAGGACCCGGGCGGCATCCGCAACCAGTTCGTCCACGTCATCGACATCGCCCCGACGGTCCTCGAAGCCGCGGCGATCCCCGAACCGGCCTACGTCCACGGCGTGCAGCAGCGACCCTACGAGGGCACCAGCATGCTGTACACGTTCGAAGATGCCGACGCCCCCGAGCGCCACGATCTCCAGTACTTCGAGATGTTCGGGAACCGCGGCATCTATCACAAGGGCTGGAGTGCGGTCACCAAGCACAGCACGCCGTGGCTGATGGTCGGCGCGACCAAGCCCGAGTTCGACGATGACGTCTGGGAGCTGTACGACGGGAGCACCGACTGGACGCAGGCCCATGACCTGTCCAGGGAGATGCCCGACAAGTTGCACGAACTGCAACGGCTGTGGCTGATCGAAGCCACTCGGTACAACGTCCTGCCGCTCGACGATCGAGGCATCGAGCGCGCCGTCCCGGAGATCGCCGGCAGACCCACCCTCATCCAGGGCAACACCCAGTTGCTCTTCAGCGGGATGGGCCGCCTGTCCGAGAACAGTGTGGTCAACATCAAGAACAAGTCGTTCTCGGTGACCGCGAACGTCGACGTCCCGGAGGGTGGAGCCGAGGGCACGATCATCGCGCAGGGCGGCCGCTTCGGCGGGTGGGCGCTCTATGCGCGTGGAGGCAAGGCGACGTTCGTGTACAACGTCCTGGGCATCCACGAATTCCCGACGGTCGCCTCCGAGCCGATCCCAGCGGGTCGCCACCAGGTCCGCATGGAATTCGCCTACGACGGCGGCGGGCTCGGCAAGGGCGGCAGCGTGACCCTCTATCACGATGGCGCGGCGGTCGGCAGCGGCAAGGTCCCATTCACCCAGGCGTTGGTCTTCTCCGCCGACGAGACGACCGATGTCGGCTATGAGAGCGGCACGGTCGTGAGCTCGGAGCTGACTTCAGAGAACAGCCGGTTCAACGGCACGATCGATTGGGTGCAGATCGACCTCGGTGACGACACCAACGACCACCTGATCGATCCCGAAGACCGCCTGAAGATCGTGATGGCCCGCCAATGAGCAAGCCTTCAGGCGATCGGATCGGGATCAGCAAACGGGCGCAGTTCGCAACCGCGTGAAGTGGCACATAAGCGTGCCGTGGCACGCTGGAAGCGATGCCCCATCCGTCCGTCACCGACCGGTTGTCGCGGCTCGCCCCGGATCAGCGCGCGGCGGCTTCTGCGCCTGATGGCCCATTGCTCGTGGTCGCACCAGCGGGCAGTGGCAAGACGACCACGCTCGTCGCCCGTGTCGCCTGGCTCGTCGACGCCGGGACGGAGACGGAATCCATCACGGTCGTCGCGTTCAACAAACGCGCGGCAGAGGAACTGACCGAGCGGATCGATGCGGCGCTGGCGCCACTCGGCGTGCGTGCGGGGGCGCTTCGCGTCCGGACATTCCATGCGCTTGGGCGCGAGATCCTGCTCGACGCGGGCGTCGAGGTCGAACCGCTCATCGACCGGGATGGGCTGCTGCGGTCGCTGTTTCCAGCCGCATCCGCGGCAGACCGCGGACGCCTCGATCTCGCGTTCTCTCGGCTGAAGCTCGACCTTCAGGTGACGGGCGAAGACGTCGCTCGGGACCCGGGCGCCGGCCCGATCGCCCAGGCGTTCGTCGCGTATGAGCAGGCGGTCGCCGATTCTGGAGGTGTCGATTTCGATGACCTCGTGGTGCGAGCTGTCGGGTCCCTTCGGGCCGACTTGTCATTGCTCGGCCGATGGCGGGCAAGGACTGCGACCCTGCTCATCGACGAGGCACAGGACGTCGATCGGATGCAACTCGATCTCGCCTTGATCCTCGCCCGACCGGCGAACAACGTGTGCCTCGTGGGCGACGACGACCAATCGATCTATGGCTGGCGCCTTGCCGATGTCCGACGGATCCTCACGCTCGAGGAGCGTCTGCCGGGTCTGCGCCGGTTTGATCTCGAGGTCAACTACCGGTGCCCCCGAAGCGTCGTCGACCGCGCGGTTCGGTTGGTCGAACACAACCAGGAGCGATTCGACAAGGTCATCCGCGCCGGCCCGAACGCTACCGGCATACTCGTCCTGGCCCCGGATCCGTCTGACGAGGTCGTCCGCATCCGGCGGACCCTTCGATCGTGGCCCGCAGACGGGACGACCCGCGCGGTCCTCGCCCGGACCAACCGCGAGCTGCTGCCGGCTGTGGTCGTCGCGGTCGAACTCGACATCCCGTTCCGGGCGCCCCGGGTCGAGTTGCTCGTCGATTCACCCCACCTTGACGGATTGCTGTCCATGACGCGCGCGCTCGAAAGGGACGGCACTCCCCTGCTGGTCACGCTCGGCGCCGTGCGCGACCTGGTTGCCCGCGACTCGGAACGAGCGACCCTCGCGACCGCGCTCCTGGGTTGGGCGACCGGATACGACGATCTGCCTGGCCTCGTCGTCGCCATCCAAGGCTTGCAGCGGCGCCTCGAGCTCCTCCGTCAGGACGATGCGGCATTGACCCTCGCCACAGCTCACGCGACCAAGGGGCTGGAATTCGACCACGTCCTGGTCATCGGCATGGAGAGCGGTCGCTTCCCGAGTGCCAGGGCGGTCAGCGAAGCCGAGGACCCTCGCCGAGCGTACGAGGAAGAACGTCGGCTCGGCTACGTCGCCTGGACGCGCGCTCGCCGATCCCTGACGTTATCGTTCGACCCGACCGTGCCCTCCCCGTTCCTGCTCGAGGCATTCAGTCCCGCCGAACTTGGCCTCAAGCCAGTCGGTCGGTGATGCCAGCGACGTCAGGCGGTCGCGCGATTGAGTTCCCGGACGAGCCGGTCGACGGCATCGAGGAACGGCTCGGTGACGGTCGCCGGCAGGACGTCCCGGACGGAATCCTTGACGCCGTAGGCGGCTCGGCAACGGGTGGCGGTCGTCCGAAGCGCCCGGACATCGTCGTCGCGCAGCCGGTCGGGGATCGGCTCGAAATACGCCACCCAGCGCGTCGCGTCGGCCGCCCTGGCCGCCGCGACCAGCCGATCGGCATGTCGCGCCGCGGCCAATCCGGCCTCGTCGATGACCGGCATCTCGTGGCGAGCCGGCGACACCGCGACGCGTGGAACCTTGACCCGGGTCACCGCCGCTCAGTCATCCGCCGGCTTGGTGCCGACGATCCCGATACCACCCTCGGCCTTGTCGGGCGGCGCCACCAGCAGCAGGGGCAGCCGCTTGCGCTCTGACCCGTTGACCAGGATCCGGAACGAATAGTCACCGGGCGCCGGGAACGTCAGGTTCCACAGGTCGATCGAGAAGGTCAGGACGGCATCGCGGGCATCCTGCTGGCTCCGCGCCTTCAGGCTTCCCGTCGCCCCGGCGACCTCGCCGCCATCCGGATCGAGGAGGACGAACCGGATCTCGTGCTCGCGGTCCGTCTCTGGGGACGTCACCTGCAGCCCGATGACCAGGGCGAGATGCGGGTGGCGAAGCGGGAACCGCCGGCCCCCGATCCGGGCGACCCCACCGCCAAGGACGTGGAACTTCTGGCCAGGGACCGTCTCGGCTGCATCGGCGAGGAACGCGAAGTCGATATCGGGCATCTGCCTATGCTAGCCGCCGGTCGATGCCGGTGCGCCGCCCGATGCCGTTCAACGCGCCCGGGCTGCCGCCGCTCGCTTCCTCGACGGCGCCAGCCGGATCACCTTGTCGGTCGCACGCCCGTTCTTCGTCCCTCCGCGGCCCGCCTCGTCGGCAAACGTGACATCGGACAGTGGGACGAGCGGATCGCCGCGGAGGACCCGGGCGAGGTATTCACCGGTCGCCGATCCCCTCGCCGACGCGATCGCCTCCGGGGTCCCTTCGGCGACGATCCGGCCGCCCCGATCGCCACCTTCCGGCCCCAGGTCGACGATCCAGTCGGCCGTCTTGATGACGTCCAGGTTGTGCTCGATGACGAGGACGGTGTTGCCGTTGTCGACCAGCCGATGGAGGACCTGCAGGAGTTTCTCGACATCGGCGAAATGGAGCCCGGTGGTCGGCTCGTCGAGCACGTACAGGGTCCGGCCCGTCGCCCGACGTGACAGTTCGGTCGACAGCTTCACGCGCTGCGCCTCCCCGCCCGACAGCGTGGTGGCCGGCTGTCCAAGGTGGACGTAGCCGAGGCCGACGTCGTTCAGCGTCTGGAGCTTTGTCCGAACCTTGGGCACGGCGTTGAAGAAGTCGAGGGCCTCGGCGATGGTCATCTCAAGGACATCCGCGATCGACTTGCCCTTGTAGTGGACCTCGAGGGCCTCGCGGTTGTACCGCTTGCCCAGGCAGACCTCGCACGGGACATACACATCGGGCAGGAACTGCATCTCGATCTTGAGGATGCCGTCCCCCTTGCAGTGTTCGCATCGGCCGCCCTTGACGTTGAAGCTGAAGCGCCCCGGGGTGTAGCCACGCAGCCGCGACTCCGGCACGCCGGCGAACAGTTCCCGGATCGTCGTGAACAACCCGACGTAGGTGGCCGGGTTCGACCGCGGCGTGCGACCGATCGGGCTCTGATCGATCTCGATGATCTTGTCGATGTGCTCGGCCCCCTCGAGCGCATCGTGGGCACCGACCGGCTCGCGTGAACCGTTGAGCTCCCTGGCAAGCGCGCGGTAGAGGACCTCCGTCACCAGGGTGCTCTTGCCGCTGCCCGACACCCCGGTCACGGCAACGAAGGTCGCCAATGGGATGCGCAGATCGAGGTCTCGCAGGTTGTGCTCGCGGGCGCCGCGCACGGTCAATGTCTTGCCGCTGCCCGTCCGCCGGGTCTCCGGGATGGGCACGGCTCGCTCGCCGCGCAGGAACGCGCCGGTGATCGACCGCGGCTCGGCCAGGACGGCCTCGAGCGGCCCGTTGGCGACGATCTCGCCGCCGTGCTCCCCTGCCCCGGGTCCGATGTCGACGACCCAGTCGGCGGTTCGGATCGTCTCTTCGTCGTGCTCGACCACGAGAACCGTGTTGCCGAGGTCCCGGAGCCGGGTAAGGGTCGCGATCAACTTTGCATTGTCGCGCTGGTGCAGCCCGATCGATGGCTCGTCGAGGATGTACAGGACACCCATCAGGGTGGTCCCGATCTGGGTCGCCAGGCGGATGCGCTGCGCCTCGCCACCCGACAGGGTCACGCTCGTCCGATCGAGGGTCAGGTAGTCGAGCCCGACATCGACCAGGAACCCAAGTCGCGCGCCGATCTCCTTGAGCAGCTCGTGGGCGATCGTCCGGTCTCGGTCGGTCAGGGTCGCCTCGAGGTCCGATGCCCAGCGCAGCGCGTCCGTGATCGACATCGTCGAGACGTCCCAGACGTTGCGCTTCCCGATCAGGACCGCAAGGATCTCCGGCCGCAGCCGCTTGCCATGACAGACGGGGCATGGCCGGCTGACCATGAACTTCTCGAGTTCCGCCTTGATGTAGTCCGAGTCCGTTTCCCGGTATCGGCGTTCGAGGTTCGTGACGACACCCTCGAACGTGGCTTTGTAGGTGTTTTCGCCACGCTCCGTCCGGTAGCGGACGATGACCTTCTCGTCCTTCTTCGCCCGGAGGACGTATTCGAGCGCCTCGGCGGGAAGGTCCTGGATCGGGGCGGTGTAGTCCCAACCATGCGCCGCACAGATCGCCTCGAGGATCTTGAGTCGCCACGACGCGTCGGTCGGCATCCGGGCCCACGGCACGAGCGCCCCGCTGGCAAGGCTCTTGGACCGGTCCGGGATGACCAGGTCCGCGTCGATCTCCAGCTTCGTGCCGAGTCCGGCGCAGCCGGGACAGGCGCCATGCGGTGAGTTGAACGAGAAGCTGCGCGGCTCGAGCTCGTCGGCCGTGTAGCCGTCGTACGGGCAGCTGTAGCGCTCGCTGTACCGCCGCTCCTCGAAGTCAGGCGGCTCCCCGTCCCGAGGCGCCGGCGCCACGAGGACGACGCCTTCGCCGAGTCGCAGTGCCGTTTCGATGGAGTCGGCCAGACGTCCCGCATCCGGATCCGGGATGGTTTCCCCCGTCTCCGGATCGATCGGCCGGCCGTCGGGCGCCCGCGCAGCGCCCTCCGGTGCCTCGGCGTGCCTGACGATATAGCGGTCGACGACGACGTCGATCGAATGGCGCTTGTACTTGTCGAGCGTGGGGGCGTCGGCGATGTCGACCATCTCGCCGTCCACCCGGATCCGCACGAACCCCTGTCGGCGAGCCGCATCGAAGACGCGATCCCCCTCCGTCTTGCGGTCCTTGATCAAGGGGCCCAGCACGAGCAGGCGGGTCCCCTCCGGCAGGGCCAGGACCTGGTCGACGATCTGCTGGACGCTTTGCCGCTCGATGGCGTGGCCGTTGGGGCAGTGCGGGACGCCGATCCGCGCGAACAGGAGGCGGAGATGGTCGTAGATCTCCGTGACCGTCCCGACCGTCGACCGTGGGTTCCGCGAGGCGCCCTTCTGGTCGATCGAGATCGCCGGCGACAGACCGTCGATCTGGTCGACGTCCGGCTTCTCCATCTGGCCGAGGAACTGGCGTGCGTAGGCGCTCAGGCTCTCGACATAGCGCCGCTGGCCCTCTGCGTAGATCGTGTCGAAGGCGAGACTGGACTTGCCGCTCCCGGACAGGCCCGGTGATGACGACGAGCCGGTCGCGCGGGAAGGCGACGTCCACGTTCTTGAGGTTGTGTTCGCGCGCACCGCGCACGACGAGCTGATCCTGGGGCACAGACGAAGTGTAACGGACTCTGGACAAACAGAACAGGTGTTCTCGCCCGGACCAGCCATGGTCCGCGCCCCGCTGCTTTCGGAGCGGACGGTGGCGCTCCGGCTAGCGCCGGCGGCCCGGCCGCTGACCGGTCCGTTTCCGGATGTTCGGCGTGACGGTGCGATCCCAGGTCGGGCGATCCAGCCAGCGAGCCTGCCAGCCGGCTTCATCCTCATGCTCGTCGCGGATCCCGGGCAGCCAGTCGGCGATGGTCCCCTCGTCGATGCCCGGGTCGCCCTGGTCGCCCTGGTCGCCGTCGGTGGACCCGCCAGGCTCCTCATCGGCGGGCAGGACGGTGACGCTGGTCACCTCCATGGCCGGACTCGCGGCGATCGAGGCAGCGTCTCCGCGTCGCCCGCGAGCGCGATCCGCGGCACCGGTCAGTCCCCGGCCCCCGGCGCCGTCGCGGCCCGCCCGTTCGGCGGCCCGTCCGACAGTGATGGAGGCGTCCTGCTCGAGGACCCGCAACCGGACCTGCTGGATCTCATCACGCAGGGCGGCGGCACGCTCGAATTCGAGCTGCTTGGCGGCCGACTTCATCTCGGCCTCCATCTTCGCGACGAGCGCTTCGATCTTCTTGCGGTCCGCGTCGGAGAATTCGCCGCCCCGCTCCGAGGCGTACACGACCGTCGACTCGGCCACGACACGGAGCCGCTCGTTGAGGTCGCGGATGCCCTTGACGATCGTCGTCGGCTCGATCCCGCGCTCCAGGTTATAGGCCTCCTGGTACTCGCGACGGCGATCCGTCTCGTCCATCGCCACCCGCATCGACTCGGTCACCGTATCGGCGTACATGATCACTTCGCCGCCGGTGTTGCGGGCAGCTCGCCCGATCATCTGGATGAGCGACCAGGCCGACCGGAGGAAGCCTTCCTTGTCCGCATCGAGGATCGCGACAAGGGTGACCTCGGGCAGGTCGATCCCCTCCCGGAGCAGGTTGATCCCGACCAGGACGTCGAAGACCCCGAGTCGCAGATCGCGCAGGATGGCGACTCGCTCGAGCGTGTCCACTTCGCTGTGGAGGTACTGGACCTTGACCCCGAGTTCCTTCAGGTAGTCGGTCAGGTCCTCCGCCATCTTCTTCGTGAGGGTGGTCACCAGCGCCCGCTCGCCTCGTTCGACGCGGCCACGGATCTCCTCGAGCAGGTCGTCGATCTGGCTCTCGGTCGGGCGGACGGTGATGTGCGGATCGACGATCCCGGTCGGTCGGATGAGTTGCTGAACGACACGCTGGCTCCGCTCGAGCTCGTATGGCCCGGGCGTCGCGCTCATGTAGATGGCCTGGTTGACGGTCGCCTGGAACTCCTCGAACGTCAGCGGTCGATTGTCCAGGGCCGACGGCAGGCGGAACCCGAAATCGACCAGGATCTCCTTGCGCGTCCGGTCGTTCTTGTACATGCCCACGACCTGCGGGATGGTCATGTGCGATTCGTCGACCACGAGGAGCCAGTCCGGGGGGAAATAGTCGAGGAGCGTCCACGGCCGGGAACCGGCCTCGCGGCGGGACAGGTGGCGGGAATAGTTCTCGATCCCGGTGCAGTACCCGAGCTCGCGCATCATCTCCAGGTCGAAGGTCGTCCGCTGGCGCAGCCGTGCCCCTTCCAGCGCCCGACCCTCCGCCTCGAGGCCGGTGACCCGCTGCTCCATCTCTGCCTCGATGTCGACGATCGCTTCCTTGAGCTTGTCCTGGGGCGTGACGTAGTGGGTGGCCGGGTAGACGTTGACTTCCTTGCGCTCCGCCAGCAGTTCGCCGGTCAGCGGGTCGAGTTCCGTGATCCGCTCGACCACGTCGCCAAAGAACTCCACCCGGATGAGCGTCTCCTCCGAGGCGGGCTGGAGTTCCAGCGTGTCGCCGCGCACCCGGAACCGGGCACGGGTGAGCGCCTGATCGTTGCGTTGATATTGGAGATCGACCAGGTGGCGAAGGACGGCGTCCCGTCGGTATTGCCCGCCGGTCCGAAGCTTGAGCACGGTCGCGCCGTAATCGACCGGAGCGCCAAGGCCGTAGATGCAACTGACGCTCGCCACGATGATGACGTCGCGGCGCTCGAACAGGGCATGCGTCGCCGCGTGCCGAAGACGGTCGATCTCGTCGTTGCGGGACGAATCCTTCTCGATGTAGGTGTCGCTCCGGGGCAGGTACGCCTCCGGCTGGTAGTAGTCGAAGTAGCTGACGAAGTACTCGACCGCGTTGTCCGGGAAGAACTCGCGGAACTCCGCGTAGAGCTGGGCGGCCAGGGTCTTGTTGTGCGCCAGGACGAGGGTCGGCTTGTTGTGTGCGGCGATGACCTTGGACAGCGTGTACGTCTTCCCGCTGCCCGTCACGCCGAGGAGGACCTGGTCCTTGAGACCGCTGGCGAGCCCCTCCGACAACCCTTCGATCGCCTTCGGCTGGTCCCCGGTCGGCTCGAACGGCGCGACGAGATTGAAGTCAGGCATGTGCCAGCAAGTCTACCAGTCCACGCACGAACAGAACAGGTGTTCTGGCACATCGTGGCATCGACGGTGCGTCCACTTCTGCGGCTGTCCCGCCATCACGACCTGACACGCTCGATCGCTTGATCGAATGCCCGATCGACCAGGGCCCGCGTCGTTGTCTGATCCGCGGACGTGTCGATCTGGCGCGTCGACCGGGGCGCCAGCCGACCGACGATGTCCCCCTGCGCCTCGATCCGGCTGGCCGCGTCATCCTCGGTCGTCCCCCGGCCGACGAGCCGGTGTCGCTGGGCGCCCGGATCGCAGGTCACCAGCCAGACCTCGTCGCACACATCGGCCAGACCACCCTCGACCAGCTTGATCGCCTCGATCACCACGGCGACGGCATCGCCGGTCTCTGCCACCGCGATCGCCGCCAGGACCCGCGGTCGGACCGCCGGATGGATGATCGACTCGAGATCGCGGAGCGCGACCGGATCGGCGAAGACGATCCGGCCCAGGGCCGCCCGATCCAGCGTCCCGTCGGCGCGCCGTAGGTCGCCGCCGAACCGTTCGATCACGGCCTCGAGTGCGGGCTCGCCCGGCTCCACCACCTCCCGCGCGACGTCGTCCGCGTCGACCAGCACGACACCAGCCCGTTCGCCGAGCCAGCCCGCCACGGTCGACTTGCCGCAGCCGATCGGCCCGGTCAGCCCGATCCGGACCGTCATGGTGCCCGTTCCTCGATGGCTAGCCAGGCGTCCTCGGCGACGCCCAGGGCCACGTCGATATCCGCCAGCTCGCTGGCGACCCGCCGTAGCTCCACGAAGTTCGCCTGGACCGCCGGATCCGCCATCGCCAGCTCCAGATGACTCCGTCGCAACCCCAGCCGAGTCAACTCCCCCTCGGCCGCAGCCCGCTGTCGCTTGTACGCCTCCTTCGACAGCTTGTCCTTCTTCCCACCCTTCTTCCTGGTAGCAGCCGGCGAAGCCGCTGCCCCGCCAAGACCCGCCGGACCGGCGGGCGTGCGGCCGTCGCGACCATGAGGCGCAGCGCCGGAGGAAGCGCCGGCCGAACGACCGCCGGTCCGGCCTCCGTGCAATCGCGCTGCCTCCTGCGCAAGGGCCGATTCGATCGTCCACCCTCCGGCCACGGCTGCCCGCCACGCTTGATACCCGCCGTCGAACGCGACCGCCGCGCCCCGGTCGACCACCCACAGCTTCTCGCAGACCGTCTGCAACAGGCGCCGGTCGTGCGACACGACCAGAAGCGTCGCCGGGGACTCGATCATGAACGCCTCGATCGCTTCTCGGGCCGGGATGTCGAGATGGTTCGTCGGCTCGTCCAGCAGCAGCAGATTGGACGCCTGGATACCGAGGAGCGCCAGTTCCAGGCGCGACCGTTCGCCGCCCGACAGCAGCCGGATCTCCTTGAACGCGTCATCGCCCCGGAACAGGAACCGAGCTAGGTAGGCGCGAGCTTCCCCGGCGGTGACCGGGGCCGCCTCCAGCAGGGCATCGAGGACCGTCGCCCCGGCGATCCCGGCGCTGCGGAGCTGGGCGAGGTACCCGATCTGGACGGCGTTCCCGAATTCGATGCCGCCATCGAGCGGAGGCAGATCACCGGCGATCGTCCGGAGCAGCGTGGTCTTGCCCGCGCCGTTCGGGCCGACGATGCCGATCCGCTCGCCGCGCTGGGCCGCAAGGAAGGGGGCGCGAGCGACGAATTTCGCGTCGGCCGCTGCGGAGCCATCCGGCGCCATCGCCCCGCGCCCGGGGAGGTAGCCCACCGCGAGGCCGTCGATCCGGACGACGATCTCGCCGCTTCTCGACGGACCCTCGCCTCCGATCAATGCGGCCGTGGGGATGGCCAGGCGGCGCCCGGCCTTCGGGGCGTCCCGTCGTTCCGCCTCGAGTCGCTCGAGTCGTGCTTCATGCTCGTGCATCTTGCTGAACTTGCGGTGACTGCGGTACCGCTGGACGAGTTCCTTCTCGCGAGCGATCGCTTCGGCCTGCGTGCCGACTTCCTTGACCATCCGCGCGTCTCGTTCGATCCGCTGGCGGTGATAGGCGGTGTAGTCGCCCCGGAACGCGGTCAGCCGCCGGTCGCGCAGTTCCCAGACCCGACCGACCGTGGCATCCAGGAAGGCGCGGTCGTGCGAGGCGACGAGCAATGACCCGTTCCGGCGGCGAAGGTGCTCTTCCAGCCACTCGAGCGCGTCGAGGTCGAGATGGTTGGTGGGTTCATCGAGCAGCAGCAGATCCGGGTCCGCGATGACCAGACGGGCGAGCGATGCCCGGGTCTGCTCGCCGCCGGACAGCGCCGACGGCGGTTTCGCCCACTCGTCGCGACCGAACCCCAACCCGGTCAAGGCGCTGTCGACCCGCTGATCGAGGGTGTAGCCGCCGAGGAGCTCGTACCGATGCAGGAGGTCCGCATAGGCGTGGTCGGTGACCTGCCCGGCGCCCTCCATCGCGGCGAGGCGCTCGGCCATCCGGTCGAGGTGTGCCGCGCCGGTGCGCACGGCGAGGCGCAGGTCCGGCGAGGCCATGAACGCCTCATCGAAATGCGCCTCCTGGGCCAGGAGGCCGATCGTCAGGCCGCGCTTCCGGTGGACCTCGCCGCGGTCCGGCTCGTCCCGTCCGGACGCGAGGCGCAGCAAGGTCGTCTTGCCCGCTCCGTTCGGTCCGACGAGACCGATCCGATCCCCCAGCGCGATCGAGGCGTCGATCGAATCGAGGATCACGAAGGTGCCGATCTCCCGGCTGACGCCGGTGAGTCGCAGGATGCTCATCGCGTGGTGGCCTCCGGCGACCGACGCGCGCGCGGCCGCTCGCCGCGTCGCCGCGGCGCGCTTCGTCTGCTCGGCCCGTGCGCGGATCGCGGCCCGGGCTGCCCGTTCCGCTTCCGCCGGGGTCAGGCCCAGGCTCCCCTCCCCGGCCAGCTCCGTCCAGCGTCCGCCGCCGCGCCGCCGCCCGCCCGACATCCCTCGCAGAATGGTCGCGGCCGCCGCTCGGTCGGCCGCCGGCAGGCGCTGACACCAGGAGCAGAGATGCGTCGACCGGGCGCCGATGACGATCCGTTTGATCGGCCGCCCGCACCGCCGGCACGGCTCGCCGGTCCGCTGATAGACCTCGAGTCGCTCCTGCATCGAACCATCGCCATCCGGCGCGGTGTAGTCGTCGATGGAGCTGCCGCGTCGCTCGATCGCCTCGGCGAGGATCGTTCGCACCGCGTCGTAGAGGTGGCGCTCGTCCGGCGTTCGCAGCGTCCCGACGGACCGGAGGGGGTGCAGCCGTGCCGCCCACAGCGCCTCGTCCGCATAGATGTTGCCGACCCCGGCGAGGAACGATTGGTCGAGCAGGAGCGGCTTCAGCCGACCCTTGCGCCGGCGCAGCCGTCGCCGGAAGTCACGCACGCCGAAGGCTGGGTCGAGCGGCTCCGGGCCGAGGGCTGCGAAGACGGACGTTCCCCCGACCTCGGTCACGAGCTCGCCGGTCACTGGATCCTTCCCGTACAGCCCGACCTTCCCGAATTTGCGGATATCGCGGAAGCGAAGCTCGCGTCCGTCGGCAAGCTCGAGGACCAGCCGGACATACGGATCCTCGGGCAGGGCTGCGGGCACGACGAACAGCTGGCCGGTCATCTTGAGATGGATGGTCAGGGCGGCATCCCCTGACAGGTCGATGACGAGCAGCTTTGCCCGCCGGCCGACCGTCTCGACTCGGCGGCCAACGATCGCCTCTGCGAAGCCCTCGGGCGAATGGGTGCGCAAGCGTCCGGGCCCACGAGCACCGGGCACCGACGATCGTCGCGCCCACGAGCCGCGGGCGCAGGTCGCGCGCGACCGTCTCGACCTCGGGAAGTTCGGGCATCCGGGGAGCCTAACCGCTGATCGGCGCGACCGGCGCATCGAGATCGGGCGCCTCGTCGGCTTCGGCCGCGGCGGCATCGGCGCGAGTCACGGGCGTCATCGACTCCCAGTCGTCGCCGATCTTGATATCGACGGTCAGCGGAACGTCGAGCGGGAGCGCGCCCTCCATGGTTTCGCGCAACAACTGGACCAGCCGGTCGACCTCGTCACGAGGGACCTCGAGGAGCAGCTCGTCGTGGACCTGGAGCAGCGGCCTGGCCCGGAAGCCACCCGTGCGGAGCCGCTCGTCGAGCCGGATCATCGCGATCTTCACGATGTCGGCGGCCGTCCCCTGGATCGGCATGTTGATCGCCATCCGCTCGCCGGCAGCGCGCAGGGTCGGGTTGCGGGCGGCCAGCTCCGGGATGTGCCGCTTGCGGCCGAGGAGGGTCGTCACGTACCCCTGCGTCCTGGCCTGCTCCTTGATCGCCAGCATGTAGTAGCTGATCCCGGAATACGTCGCGAAATACGTGTTGATGAACGCCTGGGCTTCGGCGCGCGGGATGTTCGCGCGCTCGGACAACCCGAAGTCGGACAGGCCATAGGCGATCCCGAAGTTGACCATCTTGGCCATCGACCGCTCGCCGAGGGTCACCTCGGCGGGATCCTTGTGGAGGACGAGCGCGGCCGTCTCTCGATGCAGGTCCGCGCCACGGGCGAACGCGTCGCGCAGGTGCTCATCACCCGACACGTGGGCAAGGATGCGCAACTCGATCTGGCTGTAGTCGGCCGCGACGAGGGTCAGGTCGGGCTCACCCGCCACGAATGCGCGCCGGATCCGCCGGCCGAGCGGGGTCCGGATCGGGATGTTCTGGAGGTTCGGGTCCGACGACGACAGCCGCCCGGTGGCCGCGACGGCCTGGTGGAACGTCGTGTGGAGCCGATCGTCGTCGGCGATCAGCATCGGCAGCGCGTCGACATAGGTCGACCTGAGTTTCGTGTAGATCCGCCATTCGAGCAGCTTGTCGACCATCGGGTGCGCCGCGCGCAGGTCCTCCAGGACGGACGCATCGGTCGAGTACCCGGTCTTGGTGCGCTTGCCCTTGGGCAGGTTCAACTCGAAGAACAGGACCTGTTCGAGCTGCTTCGGGCTGCCGAGGTTGAACTCGTGTCCGACATCGGCGTAGATCTCGGTCTCGAGACGGGCGATCTCCGCGGCGAACTCCGTGGCGAGGAGCCCCAGCGCGTCGCGGTCGAGGGCGACACCGGTCGCTTCCATCCGCGCCAGGACGGGAATGAGCGGCAGTTCGATCTCGCGGAAGAGCCGGTCGAGGTTCTCCTCGGCCAGCCGTCGTTCGAGTGGCTCGCGGACGGCCAGGGCGGAGAGCGCCTCCAGCCCGACCCGGGCAGCACCGTCCAGCGTCGCCGTGTCGGGCAGGATCAGGTCGAGCTGCTCGGCCACGATGTCGGCGATGGTCTGGCTTCGCAGCGCCGCATTGAGGATGTAGGCAGCGATCTGGGTATCGAACGCGACCGCCGTCGGTGGGGCTTCGGGGTCATCGGCGATCCGGCTCACGAGCAACGGTTTGATCTCATGACCGACGACAGCGACGCCCGACCGGTCGAGCAGAAGCCGGAGCGCCGCTGCGTCATCCGGCCCCTCGACCGCGATCGTCCGTCCGTCCGAGCCGGCAAGCGCCAGGGCGACCGGGGCGCCTCGTCTCGGCCGCGGGTCGTCGAGGAGGAGTCCGACCCCGACGGACGACTGCGCCGCGAGCCACGGTTCGAGGGCGGCGATCCCTGCGCCGGCGTGGACCTCGATCCGCGACGGGTCGTTGATCGCTGCGGCCAGCGCGGTCGCGAGATCGTTGGGTTCGACCTCGCCCGGCACCGGTCGCGCGGCGGTCGTCGCCCCCGCCCCGGTCTCGGCGGCGGCCGACGGCCCCGACACGGTATCGAAGTCCAGCGAGAGCTGGAGCCCGCCGCCCTCGGTGACCGGGCGGCTCTGCCGTGGCGTGCCCCAACCCGAGGGCCGACCCGCCCCGGCCACCCGGGCGGCCGGCACCGAGCCATCGGTGGCGACGCCGCGGAGCGCTTCGGCGGCATCCCCGGCCGTCTCGCCGGTCATCGCCGGCAGGCGCTCGATGAGTGATCGGAACTCGTACTCGCGGAACAGGCGGATGACCGTCTCGCGGTCGTAGTCGCCGATCCGGGCGGCGTCGAGGTCGAAGTCCACCGGCAGGTCGCGGACGATCGTCGACAGATCCTTGCCCATGAACACCGAATCGCGGTGCTCGACGAGCTTGTCACGCAGCTTGTCCGGCTTGACCTCCGCGATCCGCTGGTAGAGCGCCTCGAGCGTCCCGAACTCGCGGATGAGTTTCGCGGCGGTCTTCTCCCCCACCCCGGGCACACCCGGGATGTTGTCGGTCGGGTCGCCCTTGAGCGCCTTGTAGTCGATCATCTGGCCGGGGACCAGGTCGAACCGGTCGGCGATCTTCGCCGGGTCGTAGAGGATCGTGTTCTCGACCCCGCTTCGGGTGGTCATGAGTCGGGTGTGATCGGTCACCAGCTGGAGCATGTCGAGATCGCCGGTCACGATGGTCGTGTCGAGCCCGCGCCGCTCCGCATCGACGGTGATCGTGCCGATGACGTCATCGGCTTCGTAGCCGGCGAGTTCATAGACGGGGATCCGCAGTGCCTTGACCACCTCCCGGACCTTCGGAAACTGGTCGCGCAGGTCGTCCGGCATCCGCTGCCGGGTGGCCTTGTACTCGGCGTACTGCTCGTGCCGGAAGGTCGGACCCTGGAGGTCGAAGGCGACCGCCAGGTAGTCGGGGTGCAGGTCCTGGATCCCGCGCAGCACGATGCTGCAGAAGCCGAACACCGCGTTGACCAGCTCACCTTTGGACGTCGTGAGGGGCGGCAACGCGAAATAGCCGCGGTAGATGAGCCCGTTCCCATCGAGCAACATCAAGCGTTCTGTGGGCACGGACCAAGTGTAGCGGGGCCTCCGACCGAGGTCGGTGCGCGAATTCGGCGACCGCGGGGCGGTCAGCCGTCTCCGAGCCGGCGAGCCCTCCATCGGATCGCAAAGAGACCCAGCCCTGCGACGAGGAACAGCGCGGACAACCAGAGCATGGGTGTCGTGCCGGTCGTCGGCCCGTCGCTCGTCGAGCCGGTGCCTGCCACGCGTTCGGGAGTGACGGAGGACCCATCGTTCAGGTCCTTCGAGCCGGGTTCGGTCGTCGCTGCGGCCAACGGTGGCGCAACCACCGCCGGTCCGACACTCGATCCCGGACTCGCCACCGCCACGGGAGATGCGTCGGGCGCGCCATCCACGTTATCCGGATCGCCTGCGGTGTCCGGCTGGACGCCGGTCGCTGGCTTCGGGGCCGCGGAGGCAAGGCCGGACACGGCCCCGGCATCGGATGGCGCGGCCGCACCGACCGGCCCTCCAGCTTCGATCGGCGCTCCGACCGTGTCCAGTGAGGACGCCGACGATCCGACCCACAAGATCGACGGTGCTCCTGCGATGAGCACGCCGACGAGGCCGAGCGTGGTCAGCCCGATCGCCAGCGGGCGGCTCAGCGCGTCACGCGACGTTCCGATCCCCGCGATGAACCGGCGCCACCCTGCTGGACGCAGTCTTGCGGCGTCATCTGGCGTGAGCGTGAAGTCGCGTGGGCGCGGGGGCGTGGACATCGCCCTGGTCGCACCCGCGAGCGCGCGGAGGTCTGCGTCGAGTGCGGCGCAATCCGCGCATGATGCGACGAGTGCGTCGGCGATCGGCGACTCCTTCGGATCGATCGATCCGTCGGCATACGCCGCGACCAGCTCTCGATCGTGGGCCGCATGCCGGGCACCGGCCTCGGTCAGTCGGACCGCATCGGCCGCAGTCAACTGGAAGTCGCGCGTCCGTGGCGGCGCCGGCATCGCCCGTGTCGCCATCGAGAGGACGAGCAGGTCCGCATACAGGGCCGCGCAAGTCGGACACTCGTCCGCCCAGCCGCGAGCCTCCGGATCGGCCGCTCCATCCGCGGGTTCACCGATGAGGGCTGCGATCCGCAGCGGATCATGTTCAGCGTGGAGTGGCGACGCGTCAGCCACGGAACAGCTCCATCCGGTCGTCCAGCAACCCGCGGAGCGTCAGGCGACCGCGGTGGATCCGCGACTTGACCGTCCCGAGGGAGACGCCGGTCATCTGCGCGATCTCCGCGTAGTCGTAGCCCTCGACGTCGTACAGGACGATCGCGGCTCGCTGCTGATCGGTGATCCCGGCCAGGGCGCCTGCCAGCACGCGCGTCCGCTCGGCCTCGATGGCCGTCCGTTCCGGGTCGGCCTCGGGACCGGCGGGTGGTTGCCAGCTCTCGTCTTCGAACTCCGGGTATGGCTGGACCGGCCGTCGCTTGCGGGCACGCTGGAGATCCATCGCCGCGTTGACGCAGATCCGGTTCAGCCACGACTTCACGCTGCCGCCGCGGAACGAGGTCAGGTTTCGGTAGGCCGAGAAGAACGCTTCCTGGACGCAGTCGGACGCCTGATCACGATCGGGAACCATGCGCACGACGAGCGCGAACAGCTGGTCCTGGTACAGGACGACGAGGTCGTTGAAGGCCCCGAGGTCGCCATCACGAGCGCGCTCGAGCAGGATGAGGTCGCGGCGCTGGACTGGGTCGTCGGAGACCATGGTCGGTCGAAGGTCCTCCACGATCAGGGGGTCCCTCCGGACGGCGATTCTGAGGCTGGGCGAGTCTAGCATCGGACCCGGCTAGGACGCCGCCGATCTCGGGACGGTTCCCGGTGGAGGTCGGTCCGACGCTTGCTACGGCTTCGAGGGCACGAGGCCGGGCAGGTCCAGTCCGGGCACGTCCGTCGGTACGAGCGAGCTGACGTCCGTCGGCAGGAGCGGTCCCAGGACGGCCAGGACGAACGGCACCGTCGTCTGGATCAGGAACTGGCCGATCGTCGATTGGTCGAGCGCCTGGCTCAGCGTCTTGAGGAAGCCCAGCCCGGGATCCGTTGCCAGGGCACCGGTCTTCCCGAAGTACGTATCGAGGATGACGATCGCCACGGAGATGAGGAGGATGGCCTCGATCGCCCCGAACACGGCGCCAAGCGCCTGATCCATCGCCCTGGAGACCCCGGTCATCGCGACCTTGCCGAGGACCGGCCCGCTGATGATGTTCAGTCCGACGACGAGCACGGCGAAGGAGACCGAATAGCCGACCATGTCGGCGTAGGACGGCGGGATGTCCGGGAAGATCCCGGCGATGATCGCGCCGACCGGCTGGCGGAGGTACGCGCCGGCCACGAACGACCCGGCGAGGAACCCGAGGCCGACGAGGCGTCGGAGGAAACCGGTACTCCAGCCACCCCGGACGTAGCCGGCGATGAAGCCGAGGAGGAGCAGATCCGCCATGACGCGCACGATACGTCGTTCACGGACGGTCGGTGCGACCGGCGCGCACGGACGGTACGATGGCGGACGCGCCCGGCCGGAGTGGCGGAACAGGCAGACGCGACGGTCTCAAACACCGTTGAGGGCAACCTCGTACGAGTTCAAGTCTCGTCTCCGGCACCACATTGGCAGCTGCTCGGCACCTTGACCGTTCAGCCAAGCTCGAATGTGGTGACGCCGAAGATCTCTCGATCGGGTAGCGTCGGTGCCGGGCCGAGGTACATGCGCGCACACCGAACACCTCGGACATCCGATGCCGGCGGACGAGCGCCAACCCGGCCGTGTTCACCTCGGGCACGTCGATGTAGAGCGGTTCCCCCTGCGCGTGGTCCCCTAGCCCCACCAGGAGCGTCTCCGCGACCGGGACGTTGGCTGCGAACAGTGGGCCGATCTTGAAGCCGCGCCGGCAGGGGCGCACCACACCAAACCCCAGGACGCCTGCGTCACCGACCGCGGCAAGCGCCCGGCTGCCGGGCTGCTGGATCCAGCGCTCGATGAAGTCAGGCCGTGGAACGGGAAAGTGGCGGGCGTCATAGCGGGCGAGCGCCGTCAGGGGAACCTCCCGCGCGTCGACGAGGCCCGGCGGGACGGTGCCGGCTTTCCCGACTCCCTCGAAGCGCACGTCCCGACCGGCGATTGCGAACCCGCCTCGCGCGTAGAAGGCCTGCATGGCGAAGACGCCGTCCATGCCGATCGTCGCGCCCGGCTCGAGACGGGCGCGCAGTGTGTCTCTGCGCTTGAGCCACAACCGGCGACCCAGCCCGCGGCCGCGGTGCGCCGGCGCGATGATGAAGAACCCCATGAACCCGAACCGGCCTGCGTACGAGACGATCGACCCGCCCCCGACCAGCTCGCCGTCGATCTCGGCGGCGACGAAGCCGTCGGGGTCGGTCGCCCAGAAGATCTCGGCGTCGTTGAGCCCTGGATTCCAGCCCTCGTCCGCAGCCCAGTCGACGAGGCGGTCCAGCTCATCGCGCCGCATGGGACGCACGACCAGATCCGCGCTCATGTCCAGCTTCGTCACTGGCTCAGTGCGCCGACCACGAACACGGGGATCCCCAGCACCACGAGCACGATCGCGACGAGGAGCTCGGTCCTTCGCGGCAGATGCCCGGTCCCGAGTGGCGCGAGGAAGTAGTGCGCCAGCGCAACGATCCCAGTGACCGTGAGGATGATGCCCGGGACCAAGGGGCGTATCACGACATGTCCCCCGTCTGTACTCGGTGTCCGAATCGGAGGATACGGGTTGCGGCTTGGGACGAGCGCGTGCCTGCGTACACTTGCGGACGCTGGCAGACGCCCTCGAACACCATTGAGGGCAACCTCGTACGAACTCGAGTCTCGTCTTCGGCACCGATCCAGGTAGCAGGACCAGGGGAACACGATGCCGAAGGGGCTCGACGGATCGTCCGGCGGCGCGGGGCCGACCGGCTTACCCGAATCGCGCTGGCCGGGGCCACTCCGCGTCGTCGCCCGATTCCACCATGACGCCCGGGTCTTCCTGGTCACCACTTTCGTAGCCGGTGCCGCACTCAGCCTCTATTGGATCGACTTCAACCTCTATCTCGCATCGCTCGGCATCCCCGCCGCGACCATCGGGGTGGTGGCGACGATCGCGGCCGGCGCCGGCGCCATCACCGCGTTCCCGGCCAGCGCAGCGTCGGATCGGTTCGGACGACGGGCCATCATGACCGCCGGGATCTCCACCGGGCTCATCGCCCTGATCGGGCTGCTCCTGTTCGAGGCCGTGCCGCTGATCATCGCCTTCGCGGCGCTCTGGTCAGCGGGCTGGATGGCCTTCCAGGTCGTCCAGGCGCCATTCCTGACCGAACACAGCGATGCCGAACACCGCAACGAGTTGTTCGCGACGCAGTTCGCGATCCAGAACGTGACCAATGTCATCGCGGCGGTGCTCGGCGGCGTCGGTGCGGTGGCGATCGCCAACTTCGTCGGCCTGGACCCCGCTGGCCCAGGTACCTACAAGGTGGTCCTGTTGTTCATGGCGGTCCTGCTCACGGCTTCGCTCGCCACGGTCGCGCTCCTCAGCGACGACCGGCCGCGAGTGATGGCAGGTCCGCAGCTGGTCGCGCTCGGCGAGCCGGCGGCGTTCCCGAGCGACCCACGCCGTTCACGCGCACGGATGGGGGTCAACATCGGCGATCGGGGGCGATTCGCTCGCCTCGTCTTCCCGGGTTTCCTGATCTCCGTCGGCGCCGGTCAGGTCATCCCGTTCCTGAACCTGTTCATCCAGCGGAAGTTCGGGCTCGACCTGACGTCGCTGAACGCCGTGTTCGCCATCACCAGCCTGGGGACGATCGCTGCCATCCTCGCGCAGCCGCAGCTCGCTCGCCGGTACGGGCAGATCACGTCCGTTGTCATCGTGCAGGCAGCGAGCATCCCGTTCCTCGTCATCCTGGGCTTCTCGCCGGTGCTCTGGATGGTCGTCGCATCGATGGCCATCCGGAACTCCCTGATGAATGCCGGCAACCCGATCTTCAGCGCCTTCGCGATGGAGCGGGTCACGCCGTCCGAGCGAGCCACGCTGGCGGCCGCCATGAGCGTGCTCTGGCAGATCGGCTGGATCATCGGCGGGATCTGGTACGCCGTCCTCCAGGCGACCATCGGGTTCTACCCCGGCTACATGGTCAACTTCATCACGATCATCGCTTTCTACACAACCGCCACGGTGCTCTATTGGATCTGGTTCCGGCCGATCGACCGGGCGGTCCTGGCGACGCGATCGGCTGCCTGACGGGGAGAGCGGTTGCCGCCGCGCACCAGGAATGCGCGCGTCGGCACGAGTTCACGCTGGACGTAGGACCGCCGGACATCTTGACCTGCCGGTCGTCGCGAACGAATATCACGTGATCCCGCGCACCCGAGCAGAGGTAGCCACGATGTCGACCCCGCGTCCCCGTTCGACCCACGGACTCCGCGGCGCCGCCGCGATCGCGGCCGCGATGGTCCTGCTGATGACCTCGGGCATCGCGGGCGTCGCTGCCGCCAGGCCCGAGGTGCTCCCGGCGCCCGCGAACGCCCACGGCGTGATCCATGCACGAGGCGAAGCCCGACCGCAGAAGGGCCCGAAGAGCCCGAACCTCATCTATCACAACGGCGCGATCATGACGTCCTCGGTGGTGACATCGATCTTCTGGGGCAGCTCGTGGAAGTCGACCGACCAGAAGATCGGCGGACTCGGCACGTTCTATTCCGGCCTCGGCGGGTCCAGCTATATGGCCACGAACACGGAGTACTTCGGGACGAACGGGACGGTCGGCACCGGCGTTGCTTACCAGGGATCCACGGTTGACACGAGTGCGGCGCCCCGAAGGGCCCCGTCCACGTCTGCGGTTCTCGCCGAGGTCGCAAAGAAGATCACGAACCCGGTTGCGAACGGCTATTACCCGGTCTACAGCGATCAGCCCCGGGGCCACGCCGGGTACTGTGCCTGGCACAGCTACGGAACGATCGGCACGACACCGGTCCAGTTCGCGTTCTTCTTCAACCTCGACGGCGACGCCGGGTGCGATCCGCAGGACACGACGACGGGTCACTCGCAGGGTCTTGCCGCGCTGGCGAACGTCAGCGGCCATGAGATCAGCGAGGCGGTCACGGATCCTCGCAATGGTGGCTGGTACGACGGCTCCGGCGCCGAGAACGCGGACAAGTGCGCCTGGACGTTCAGTGGCACCGTTTCGCTGGGCGGTGAGAGCTGGAAGGTCCAGGGGAACTGGAGCAACGCGGCATACAGCAACAAGTCCGGATACGACGGCGGCGGCTGCATCCAGGAGAAACTAGTCGACTTCCTGGGCCGGGACTGACCGCGGCATCGATCGCGCGCGATCCCGGCCACCGTCGCTAGACTCCGGCCCATGGCCACGCCACGCCGCCCGATCGGGTATCCGATGAACCGGCTGCTCGGGGTCATCGACGACCCTACGGCTGCCGCAGCCGCCATGACCGACCTCCGGGCGAACGGGATCGCGACGGACGACCTCGAACTATTGCGAGGCGACGAGGGTGCCGACCGGATGGACGGCGTCGGCGATGTGTCGGGTCGGCTCGGTCGCCTCAGGCGGGCGTTCGACTTCACGCTGATGGATCAGCTCGTCGACTTCGCCAGCTACGAGTGGGCGTTGCGTGACGGCCGGGCGGTCGTGATGGTTCGCGTCCGTGGCGATGAAGCGAAGGCCGCCGCCACCTCCATCCTGCATGGGCACGGCGGCCACTTCATCAACTACTACGGCCGGTTCGCCACGGAGGAAGTCCAGCGTTGGCGCGGCCCGGAGCCGGACGTCGCCGACATCCTCCGTCGCTGAGCGCCACCGACAACCGTCCACGGTAGACTCCGGTCTGCCCGCCTCGAGCGGTCGCACCCGCTCCCCCACCACACCCTGGAGTACCTGCATGTTCCGCCGCTTCTTCGGATCCGCCGACACCACAGCATCCGCCGAACCCGCCACCGCGGCCGCCCCGAACGCCGCCGCGGGCGATACCGCGACCGTTCGACGGATCGTCGCCAAGCTCGAGGCGATGCCGCCGGAGCAAGCTCGACTGATCGCGTCCGCGGCCTACACCCTCGCTCGGGCGGCCAACGCCGACCTCGATATCAGCGACGAGGAGACGGCGGCGATCGAGGCGGAACTGGAGGCGAACGAGGCGCTCGACGAGGCTACGGCGGTCCTCGTGACGGAGATGGCCAAGCTCCAGGCCAAGACGGTCGGGGGCACCGAGGACTACGTCGTCACGCGCGAATTCAAGGCGCTCGCCGACAAGGCCCAGCGACTCGTCGTCCTGCGTGCCTGTTTCGCGGTCACGGCGGCCAACGGGATGATCTCGGCCGAGGAGACCGCCGTCCTCAACCAGATCGCCGGCGAACTCGACATCGAGGACGCCGAGATGAACGTCATCCGGGCCGACTATCACGAACGGTTTTCTGCCGTCCAGCAGATCCGGCGCGTGACCGGCGACGCCTGACCTCGGCGTCAGGCCAGCTGTAACTCGATGAGTCCGTCGCCGAGCCGGCGGCGCACCTCGGCCAGGAGCTCGGTGTCGTAGGCCACCCCGCGTCGTAGCTCCATCGGCAGCGTATCGCCCGGCCCTGCCGCCGGGACATGGATGACCACCCGGGTGGTGCCCGGGCGCGTTCGCAGCACCGCCTTGAACGCCTCCATCGCTCCGACCACCCGGTCGGGTGCGGCGCTGCCCGCGAACCGTACGTGCAGGACCGCGTCGGGCCGCGCCTCCACCGGCACATCCGAGGTCGTTCCTGCGAGGATCGCAGCGCGTGCCTCATCGGGAACGGATGGATCGTCTTCGGTGTCCCTCGAGGCCATGACGCCACGCGTTTCCGGGTAGGTGGAGACGGGTTCGGCCGGTGCGATCGCGGGCAGCGTGGCCGTCGCTTCGGCGCGTCGAGGCGACACGAACGGGACGGCTGCTCCATGCTCGTCGGCGGTCATCCCCGGCCCGACGGCGACCAGCGTTCGCCCGCCATTGACCGTCCCGCCCCCGACGCCCGAGCCATTGCCGTTCGTGCCCGGGGCTCGACCGCGCCTGCCCGCCCCGCGGTCCCCGGCCGCGACCTGGCGGGCGAACGCCTCCTCGCCAGCAGCGGCGGCCTGCTCCCACTCGACCGCCAGGTCGGCGAGCAGCGAGACTTCCTCGCCCTTGTGATCGACCCGACCGGCGACCAGCAGGATCTCGCCGTCGCGCCACGTCCCGGCGGTCTGCTCGTAGAGCCGCGGGAAGACGACCACCTCGATCGAGCCCTGGAGGTCCTCCATCGTGACGATCGCCATCGATGCCTTCGCTTTCGTGATGACGGACCGGACGCCGGTCACGATGCCGCCCACCACCACCCGTTGGCCGTCGAGCGATTCGTCTCGCAGGTCACTCGAGTACGCGGTCACGAACCGCCCGACCCGCTCGGCAACCTCACCCATCGGATGTTCCGAGAGGTACAGGCCGAGGAGTTCCTTCTCCCAGCGGAGACGCTCCCGGACCGGGACCTCGGTCGCCTGCGGCAGCGGCCGCTCGAAGGCTGCGGCGTCGGTGGCGGCCATGTCGAACAGTGAGGTCTGGCCGGTGATCCGGTCACGCTGCGTCGCCTGTGCGGCCGCGACGGCGTCGTCGAGCCCGAGGAGGATCTGCGAGGGATGGCCGAAGGCACTGAGTGCGCCGACCTTTGCAAGCGCCTCGAGGACCTTCCGATTGGTCAGCCGCAGGTCGATCCGCGTGCAGAAGTCGGTCAGCGAACGGAACGGTCCGCCCTCGTCGCGTGCCGCGATGATCGATTCGATGGCGCCCTGCCCGACGTTCTTGACCGCGAGCAGGCCGAACCGGATCGCCTCCCCCTCGACCGTGAACTCGAGGGAGCTCCTGTGGACATCGGGCGGCAGGACCTCGATCCCCATCCGCCGGCATTCCGCGACCGCCGCGGCGACCTTCTCCTCGTTCGACCGGAACGCCGTGAGCACGGCGGTCATGTACTCGACTGTGTGGTTGGCCTTCATATAGGCGGTCTGATAGGCGATCAAGCCGTAGCACGTGGCATGGGCCTTGTTGAAGCCGTAGCGCTCGAACGGTTCGAATGCCTTGAACACCGCATCGATGACCTGCGGCTCGACCCCGCGCTCGGCAGCCTGGGTGACGAACTTTTCCTTCTGGGCGCGCAGGACCGCGGACTTCTTCTTGCGGATGGCGTACCCGAGCGTGTCCGCCTCCGGCCCGGTGAACCCGCCGAGGGCGATGGCCGCGGACATGATGTCCTCCTGGTAGACGAAGATCCCGTAGGTCTTCTCCAGGTACGGCTCGAGCAAGCGGGTGGAGATAGGTGACCGGCTCCTGACCGTGCTTCCGCCGGATATAGGCGGGGATGTTGTCCATCGGCCCCGGGCGATAGAGGGCGACCATCGCGGCGAGGTCGTACACGGACGTCGGCTGCAGGTCCCGGACATACCGCCGCATCCCGGCCGACTCGAGCTGGAAGACGCCGGTGGTCTCGCCCGATGCCAGGAGCTCGAAGGTCTTGGCGTCATCGAGCGGGATGGCGTCGAGGTCGATCGAGATGCCCCGATCGGCTCGAACGTGATCGACCGCCTGGCGCAGGATCGTCAGGTTCGAAAGCCCCAGGAAGTCGAACTTGAGTAGGCCGAGCGCCTCGATGGCGTGCATCTCGTACTGGCTCATCAGCCCGTCCGAGTTGGTCGCCTTCTGGAGCGGCATCAACTCGGTCAAGGGTTCGCGACTGATGACCACGCCCGCGGCATGGGTCGAGGCGTTCCGGGCGACGCCCTCGAGATGCCGGGCGAAGTCGGTGATCCGCTTGACCGCCGGGTCCCCGTCGACCAGGCCGCGCAGCTCCGGTGAGATCTCGATCGCCTCATCGAGGCGGATCCCGAGCTGGTTCGGGACGGCCTTGGCGATCCGGTCGACCTCACCGTAGCTGTGACCGAGGACGCGCCCGACGTCGCGGATGGCGGCTCGGGCCAGCATCGTCCCGAAGGTGATGATCTGGGCGACGTGGTCCTGGCCGTACTTCCGCCCGACGTAGGCGATGACCTCCTCGCGGCGACCATCCTCGAAGTCGACGTCGATGTCCGGCATCGTCACCCGGTCCGGATTCAGGAACCGTTCGAACGGCAGCTGGTACAGGATCGGGTCGACCGGGGTGATCCCGAGGGTGTAGGTCACGACCGAACCCGGAGCACTCCCCCGGCAGGTCGTCTGGATCCCCTGCTCGCGGGCGAACGCGATGAAGTCGGCCACGATCAGGAAGTAGCCGGCATAGCCCATCGTCAGGATGACCCCGAGCTCGTAGTCGAGCCGTTTCTGGAGTTCCGGGGTGACCGTCCCGTAGCGACGCTCGAGCCCGCGCTGGCACTCAGCCCGGAGCCATGTCTCGGTGGTAAAGCCGTCCGGGACCGGGAAGTGCGGGATCCGCAACTGGCCGAGCGGCAGGGTGAGGTCGGTCATCTCGGCGATCCGACGCGTGTTCGCGACCACCTCGGGATGATCCGGGAAGAGCGCCGCCATCTGGGCCGCCGACTTCACGTAGAACTCGTTCGTGTCGAAGCGCATCCGGTTCGGCGTGTCGAGGTTGTTGCCGGTCCCGACGCAGAGCAGGACGTCGTGGGCCTCCGACTGGTCCTCGCGCACGTAGTGCAGGTCGTTGGTCACGACCAGCGGCAAGCCCGACCTCTGGCGCCAGGCGGAACAGTTGCTCGTTGAGGCGTCGCTGGTCCGGCAGACCGTGGTCCTGGACCTCGAGGAAGAACCGGTCGCCGCCGAAGATATCCCGGTACTCGCCGGCCAGGTTTCGAGCGAGTTCCCAGTCCTCGACTTCGAGCGCCCGAGGGATCTCACCGGACAGGCAGGACGACAGGCCGATCAGCCCCTCGCTGTACCGGGCCAGGTGTTCGCGGTCGATCCGCGGCTTGTAGTAGTAGCCGTCGATATGGGCGTCGGTGATGAGCCGACACAGGTTCTGGTAGCCGCCCAGGTCCTGGGCCAGCAGGATGAGGTGGAACGGCTGGCTGTCGGCCTTGCCTTCCTTGTCGGTCATCGACCGGCGGGCGACGTAGGTCTCGACACCGATGATCGGCTTGATGCCCTTCGTCCTGGCCGCCTGGTAGAAGGCGACCGCGCCGTACAGCGCGCCGTGGTCCGTGATCGCCATCGAATCCATGCCCAGTTGGGCCGCCGTGTCCACCAGTTCCGTGATCCGGCCGAGGCCGTCGAGAAGGCTGAACTCGGAGTGGACGTGGAGATGCGTGAAGTCGTTCGGGGCGATGGTCATCGAGGGTCAATGGTAGCCCGGGGGAGACCGTCCGGGCGGAACCATCACCAGCCGCGCTAGATGCAGGCAGCTAGCGCTGCCCTGCCGCCGCGCGACAGACGCGGATGGTCTCGGGGTTATCGCGCATGCCCATGTGATTGAAGTACCACGTGCTCCCGTACGGCTCGTCCCGCTGTGCGGAATCGAGGCCGTCCCCCCAGTGTCCCTGGCACCACGCCCACTCGTCGTCGGTCAGGGCGGGAGTCGGGATCAAGGCACACCCGGCGATGGCACCCACGAACGCCAGGGCGGCGAGGATCGCAACGACCCGGCCCAGCGGGTGTCGCCGGACTCTTCCGGCAACCGCCGACGTGCGGGCTACGGATGCGTTCCCGGTGGGTGAGGTCTGCGCCATGACAGGATCGTTTGTCGGAACCGGGACCCGCGCAACGGGTCGATAGTCATGGCATCATCGCAGGCGCGCAGGGTATTCCGCGCCACGTCCGAGGCATTAGAAGCGACATCCGCGGCGGCTTCGACTTCCTCGGTTCTCCCTGGTGGCGACGACGCGCTCCGGAGATGTTCCGGGCGTCGACGTCCACGGCCGCACGCCGGCGCTACTCGCTTCGATCAGCGCTTCGCAGGAGATCGGCGACAGCTGCGGTTCGGGCCGTCCTGCCAGCGATACCGAGCTTCAGGTATGCGTTCGAGAGGTGGCGCTCGACGGTTCGGACGCTGACGCCGAGCTCGCCGGCGATCTCAGCGTTCGTGAGCCCGCCCGCCGCCCGGCCGACGATCTCGCGCTCACGCGGACTGAGGGCATCGACGCGGGCCGAGACCACGGGCGAGGAATGGCTGATCCAGCGTTCTGGCTCGAGGAACTCGGTGACCTCAGTCATGAACCGCCGCCATGCTGGCTCATCGCCTAGCAGGATGTGGTTGCGCGAGTCGAGCGGCACGAACCGGGCACCCCGGATGTTGGCGGCGATGTCGCGTGCATGATCGAAGGACGAGGCACGGTCACCGCGCGCGTGCAGGACGAGAGTCGGCGCCGTGATCTGCGGGAGCACACCCGTCACGTTGATGCTTCGTCGCGCGATCCTGCTCGCCACCGCGTTCTCGGTTGATGTCGAGGCCCGCTGGAGATCGTCGAGCCAGCACATCTGGATCTCGTCCGCATCGGGGATGAAGATCGAGGTGAAGACCCGTCGGAAAGTGCCATCGGGGCGTGCCCAGCCGGCGCGGATCAAAGCCTGGAACGCTTCTTCGGCGGCCGGGTCATCGGTCGCTCCAAAGCAGCCCATCGCGATCGCACCGTAGAGCACGAACCGGCTGACGCGATCGGGATGCCTCGCTGCGTAGGACAACGCCACTGGCGCCCCACCCGACGAGCCGCCGAGGTCACGCACGAGGGCTGCCACAGTTGGCAGATGTCATGGAGCAGTTCGTGGCCGCGGGCGGCCGAATCTGGGCGTGTGGCGCGTGTACAAAACCACGAGGCATCGGCCCGGAGGTCATCGTGCCCGGCGCGACGATCGTAACCGCCGCCCAGGTCGTGGAACTCCTCGCGTCGGGAGCCGCATCGTTGACATTCTGAGGCGGCATCTTGAGAGAGCGGTCCAGAACGAGCGATTCGCCGAGACCTGCTTGAGGTAGGACACCTAGCGGGCGTGCCGTGCCGACGAATTCCGGCCTGAATCCCAGCCATGAACGGTGGAGATGCGCGAGTCATTTGGGGCGATGGTCGCCACGGGATACCAGGCGTAGCCCGGCCGAGCATGTCGGCGCCCCGCGTTGGCCGACCTGGGAGGAATCCGGGTCCGGGCGACCAGCCGACATCCCTGACCGACATCGCCGATCGAGATCCTGTCTGAACGCCGAGTCGACCCCAGGACCTCGGGGGCATTGCCCGTCCTCGCTCGTCGTGCCACGGTCACGCAATGGCAGAGATCCTCGACGGACCTGACGCAGGCGCGGCCCTCGCGGTCGGTTGCGGGGGGCGCTGGGGTACCGCTAACACGGTGGCCAACCAGCTCCTCGCCGGAATGGACGAGCCGATCCTCACCGACCCGGACGCTGGCGCCCTCCTGCTCGCCGATCTCTGGGAGATCGTGGAGGACGTCGGGTACGCCAACCCGAACACGGCCAGCACGTGACGACCTTCGATCTCTATCCCGTCCTGCTCCTCCTCGGAGCGATCGCCCTCGCGATCCTGTGGGAAGTCCGCGGGCTGGTGATGGCTCGGGTCGCGAGTCGCCGTTTACCACCGTGGCCATCGCGTTCCTGACCGTCCTGTTGGTCATCTCGATCCCGGTCCGGCTCATGTTGCCGACCCAGTCGATCCCATCATCGCGGCTGCTCAACTGGAAATTGAACAGCGGGTTCGCCGGGGCGGGGCTCGATCCGGAGGCGGTCCGGGCGACGCGGGTCGTGACGATCGAGGTCGAGCACCCGGGCTGTACTCCGATCTCCGTCGGCCCCTGGCTCGCGGACCCGATCATCTCCTCCACGCCGTGGTCGGTGACCATCACGATGCACATGAACGACACGGCGGATACCGCGAACTGCTCGTCACAGCAGGCCCCACACGATGGCCCTCTGCCCATCGTTGGCGGCTACCTCATGGGCGTCTTGGTCGAGGTCCACCTGGGCGAGCCGCTCGGGGGCCGGATGCTGTTCGACGGCTCCACGTTCCCACCGCAACTGCGCCCATACCAATGAGCTAGGTCAAGCCTCCCAACCTGCGACTTGATCACTGCCGACGTCACGGCTACGCTGATGGGGTCGCTTCTAGACTCCCCAGCCGATCAGGGCGGGCACTTGATCGGGAGGTGACCGCCTCGTGACCAAAGCAGCCAACGGCAAGATCGGGTTCTGGGCGGTGGTCGCCATCGGCGTCGGCGGGATGGTCGGCGGCGGGATCTTCGCGGTCCTCGGCCTGGCCGTGCAGCTGGCGCGCGGCGGCACGCCGGTGGCGTTCCTGCTGGCGGGCGTCGTGGCACTGCTCACGACCTACTCGTACACGAAGCTCTCGGTGGCCTACCCGAGCCGCGGAGGGACGGTCACGTTCCTGGATCGCATCTTCGGGTCCGGCATGTTGACCGGCAGCCTCAACGTCCTGCTGTGGCTGAGCTACATCGTGATGCTGTCGTTGTACGCATTCGCCTTCGGCAGCTATGGCGCAACGTTCCTGCCACCGGCGTGGCAGGAAGTCGGCACGCATATCCTGATCAGCCTCAGCGTGATCACCATCGCCGGGCTCAACCTCCTCGGCGCCGAGCTGATCGGCAGGGCGGAGAGCTGGATCGTGGGCCTGAAGATCGCGATCCTGCTGTTCTTCGTCGGCGTGGGCCTGACCGGCATCAACACCGCCCAGATCGCCCCGGGCACCTGGTCGCCACCCCTGCAACTGGCGGCCGGCGGGATGATCATCTTCCTTGCCTACGAAGGCTTCGAGCTGATCGCCAACACGGCGCAGGACGTCGATGACGTGCCTCGGACGCTGCCGCGTGCGTACTTCACGGCGGTCGGGTTCGTGATCGCGTTGTACGTGCTGGTCGCACTCGTCGCCGTGGGCAATCTGTCTGTGGACAAGATCGTCGCAGCCGAGGATTACGCGCTGGCGGAAGCGGCCCGACCATTTCTCGGGCAAACCGGCTTCACGCTGATCGCCATCGCTGCGATGCTGTCCACGGCCTCGGCGATCAACGCCACGCTCTACGGAGCGGCACGCGTGAGCTACACCATCGCGCGCGACGGTGAATTGCCGGCGACGCTGGAGCGCAAGGTCTGGGGTCAGCGCGTCGAGGGACTCCTGATCACCGCAGGGATGACCCTGCTGATCGCCAACCTGTTTGACCTGACCAGCATCGCCACGCTGGGCAGCGCCGGCTTCCTGCTGATCTTCGCTGCGGTGAATGCCGCCAACGTACGCCACGCGTCCCACGTCGGTAGTCGCGTCTGGATCTCGGTCGTCGGGGCTGTCGCGTGTCTCGTTGCGTTGGGCGCACTGATCTGGCAGACGGCAACGACCTCGCCCGCCAAGCTGTGGATCCTGGCAGCGATGCTCGCCCTCGCAGTCGCGATCGAGGGCGCCTATCGACTCACGAAGCGAGGGCTCCGACTGCATGCATGACCGGCGGACCTGACCGACAGGACCTTGAGGGTGTTGTCCGGGGACGGGCGTCGGTGCGACCGTACGACCATGGCGCAAACGATCCGTGCCCCCGTTCGTATCCGTCCCGTCCGCCTGGTCATCATCATCCTGACCGGCCTGGCGCTTGGCCTCGGAACCTTCGTGATCGTGCGAACCATCACGACTCCGCACCGCACGACGTCCGTCTACGACCCGCCGGTGCTCGCCGGCCAGTGGATCCCCGGCTACTGCTCGGCCGGCGTTTACGCGCGGCTCGGCGACACGATCGTGCTCACCTCGTCGCCGCATTGCGCTGGCATGGGCACCACGGCGACGTCCCCCGACGGGACCGTCCAGGGCGTCTTCGGCCCGACAGCCCAGGACGCCACCTGCGCCTATCCGGACCACACGTGTCAGGCGTCGGACATGAACTACCTCATCGTCGCGCCCGACCGGATCCCGTGGGGCCACCTCAACGAGATCGACCTCGGGGTCGGCGGCTACCGGATCCTCGCGTCCGACACCCAGCCGCTCGCCTGTACCGACGTCGCCGTCGGGGATCCGATCGAGATGGACGGACGCGGCATCTACCGCACCGGGACGGTCCTCGAGAAGGGCTCCTACCTGCAGGATGCCGCGCAGGACGGCTCCTACTTCCCGTGCCTGATCGCCTCGCGTCTCCAGGTCGGTGGCGGGGACTCCGGCAGCGTCGTGCTCGTTCGAGGGCTGCCCGCTGGGATCACGTCGCGGAGCCTCGCGGGCAACCTCGGCTTCACGCCGCTCGCCGAGGGCCTGACCGAGCTTGCTCTCGACCTCTGCACGACGCCAGATTGCGGGCTGAAACCGCCCGCGGTCGCCTCGACCGGAACCGACGAATAGGACGCCTCGCGCGGCCGTGCGATGCCCCATACCGCGGTCGAATAGCGTAGGCTGCTGGACCGAGCGAGATAGGAGCCGCGTCGTTGTCCATCGAATCAGCAGAGGCAGGGCTTCCGGCCGGGACGGTCACGATGGTCTTCACGGACATCGAGGGCTCGACGGCGTTACTCCAGGCGCTCGGCGACCGGTACCCGGAGGTGCTGGCCGACCACAATCGGTTGATCCGCGACGCATTCGCGCGCCATGACGCATTCGAGCGCGGTTCGGCCGGCGATGGACTCTATTTCGTCTTCGCGAGCGCGCGTGAGGCCGTCCAGGCGGCGGTCGATGCCCAGCTCGCACTCGCTGCGCACCCATGGCCGGACGGGGCCGCGGTGCTCGACCGGATGGGCATCCACACCGGAGAACCGCGGAACGCCGCCGAAGGCTACGTCGGGCTCGACGTGCATCGCGCGGCCCGGATCTGCTCGGCCGGTCATGGCGGCCAGATCCTGATCTCACAGACCACGCGCGACCTCGTCACCGAAGACCTCCGCCCACCGTTGGGTACCGTCGACCTCGGAGCGCATCGGCTGCGGTCGCTCGATGGCCCGGCGCAGCGGCTCTATCAGGTCACCGGGCCGGGCCTGGCCCGTGACTTCCCGCCGCCACGCACGGGGGATGCGCCAAGGAACAACATCAAGCTCGAGGTCACGAGTTTCGTCGGTCGCGACCGTGAGATCGAACAGGCGACGCGGATGCTCGATCAGTCCTCGCTTGCTGACGCTGACCGGCCCGGGTGGCGTGGGCAAGACCCGGATCGGCCTGCGCCTGGCCAGGACACTCCTCGAGCGGTTCGACGACGGGACGTGGGTCGTCGAATGCGGCAACCTCAGCGATCCGAGCTTCCTGTTGCCGTCGGTGGTCAGCGCGATCGGCCTGCCGGATCCGGCCGGCCGCTCGCTGCTGTCCACGATCGTCGACCAACTCAAGGGCAAGCGACTCCTCCTCGTCCTCGACGACTGCGACCCCGTCCTGACGGCGGCCGCCGAACTTGCAGAGGCTCTCGTCCAGGTCTGTTCCACCGTTCGCATCGTGGTCACCAGCCGCGAAGCACTGGGTGTGGCCGGCGAGGCGATCCTGCCCATCGCCTCGCTCGCGACGCCCGGGGCCGGCGTCGACCGCCAGCCCCAGCGAACTCGCCTCGATCGATGCTTGCCGGCTATTCGTCGAACGCGCCCAGGCTGTCCAGCCGGCCTTCGAGCTGACCGACCAGAATGCCCGGTCGGTCGCCCAGCTGTGCCGGCGCCTGGACGGCATCCCCCTTGCGATCGAACTGGCGGCCGCCCGCGTGCGGACGCTCCCGGTCGAGCAGATCGCGTCGCGACTCGACGATCGGTTCCGGCTTCTGACCGGCGGCAGTCGAACGTCGGTCGCCCGGCACCAGACGCTGCGCGCGACGATCGACTGGAGCTACGACCTGTTGACCGAACCGGAACGAGCCGTGCTCCGTCGTCTGTCCGTCTTCGCCGGTGGAGCCACGCTCGAGGCCGCCGAGTCGGTCTGCGCCGGTGACCCGGTCGACCCGCTCGACATCCTCGACCTCCTCGGACGCCTGGTCGAGAAGTCCCTCGTCTTCACCGATCCGACGTCATCCGAGGCCCACTTCCGGCTGCTCGAGACCGTCCGCGAGTACGCCCGCACCCGCCTGGTCGAGGCGGGAGAGGCCGACCCGACGCTCCGGCGACACCGAGACCTCTTTCTCGCCCTCGTCGACCAGGCATCGCCCGCCTTCTTCCACGGTCCCGAACCGGTAGATTGGCTTCGACGCCTCGACGATGACCACGAAGACGTTCGAGCGGCCCTCGAATGGTGCCTGGATCAGGCGGGCGAAGCCCGGCCGGGTCTGCGGATCGCAGCCGGGCTGTGGCGGTACTGGGAGATCCGAGGCCATCTCTCGGAAGGGCGGGCGTGGCTGGAACGGATGCTGGAGGCCGTCGGCGAGGAGACCTCCGCGCTGCGTGCCGATGCGCTGACGGGAGCCGCCAACCTGGCCTTCATGCAGGGCGACCTTCGGGCTGCCGCGACCCTGCAGAGCGAGAGCCTCGCCCTTCAACGGCAGATCGGCGACCCGCAGGGCGTCGCATACGCGGCCAACAACCTGGCCAACACCTCGGTCCAGCTCGGCGACAACGCACTGGCCCGCGAGCTGTACGAGGAATCGATCTCGATCACCCGGGAGCTCGGGGACGTACGCGGCGCAGCGTTCGGATCGATCAACCTGGCCGATATCGCGGCCCGCGAGGGCGACCTGGCCGCCGCCCAGTCACTCGAGGAAGAGATCCTCGCGTCGATCCGGCAGCTCGGGGATCGCTGGACGGAAGCGTTCGCCCTGGATGCCTTCGCGCGAACGGCACACCGCGGCGGCCAGCTGGAGCGCTCGCGGGCCCTCCACGTCGAAGCCCTGGCCATCCTCGAAGAGCTTGGCGATCGGCGTGGCGTCGCGCGCGTCCTGACCCAGCTGGCCGATCTGGCGCTCGCCGACGGCGATGGTCCTCGCGCTCGCGGTCTCTTCCGGCAGAGCCTGGCGATCCGCCAGGAGCTCGGGGACATGCCGGGGCTGGCCAGCGCGATGGAGAGCCTGGCCGGGGCCGTCGCGACGGAGGATCCGGAGGCCGCAGCCCGACTCGATGGCGCGGCCACGTCACTCCGGGAGTCGATCCGGGCGATCGTGCCGCCCCGAGTCGCCGCCACGCATGACCAGCGACTTGCCGATCTCGAGACGCGCCTCGGCACCGACCGATTCGAAGCGGCCCGGCGCGAGGGCCGGCAGATGACCCCGAACGAAGCGCTGGCTACGCTCCCTCTTTGACCTCGACGATCGAGTCCGCAAGGAGGCCGTGCGCCTCGCGGTGGACGGCCTCGGCGGCCTCGGGACTCGGGGCTTCCGCGAGACAGAAGACCTTGCCGGTCGCCTCGTCGTACCAGTAACGCAGGTACTTGACGTCGTGCTTTCCCTGGACCGCGAGGTCGGCGGCGTGTGCCTGGGCGACGGCCTCACTGGTCAGGCCAGGGACATGGTCGTGCGTGTCGAGATACAGCGGCATCGGTTCGGGTCTCCTAACGCGCCATTCGGTCGGTCAGACGGTGAACTATGGCTTGCGCACCGCCGTTGTCAACGTCCACGACCCGATCGCGTCAGGCGTGGCCCTCGGCTGCGTCGGCCTCGGCCCTGGTCCGGTGGATCGTGCCGGCGGCGTGCTGTGGCGGCGCGTACACCGTGTACAGCTTGAGATCGGTCGGCCCCTCGTTCACGAAGTTGTGGCGCAGTCCCGCCGGGACGTGGACGAGCCGACCGGGCGAGACCGGGGTTCGACGACCGTCGAGGACGGCGACGCCCTCCCCTTCGACGAAGACGAGGACCTGGTCGACATCGTCATGGACCTCCTCGCCGATGTCACCCGCCGGCGGGATGCTCATCACGACGACCTGGGCGTGCGGCCCGGTCGAGAGGACCTCGCGGAAATACTCGTTCCGCTTCGTTCTGGCGATGATGTCCTCGTTGAATGGCGTGGTGGTCGGCTGGATCGTGTCGACGGTCATGGTGGCCTCCTGTGTCTCCCCACCATGTGCGCCCGGGCTCCGACGCGCTAGGGCCGAATGACCCGTCGAGTAGTTGCGGCCCGAACGTCCCGACGGGTCCGACCCGCTATCGTCTCGGTGTGGGCACCTTCGATCCTTCCGACGACGACATCGAGGCGATCGTCATCGATGCCCTGGAAGCCCTGCCGGCGCCGTTCCGCGATCAGTTGGGCAGCGTCGCCATCGTCATCGAGGATGAGGCGACGGCGGCACAGCTGGCATCGGTCGGCGCTCGCGGATTGTTCGGTCTCTACCAGGGCATCCCCCGGACTCGCTGGTCGGCGGATGGCGCGCCGGCACCGAGCAAGATCACGATCTTCCGCGGGCCGCTGGTGCGAGCGAACCGGACGCCCGAACGCTTTGCCGCGGCCGTGACCGACACGGTCTACCACGAGATCGCCCATCATCTTGGGATCTCCGACGAACGGATCGACGAGCTCCAGCGCGACCGGCGGTGAGTCGTTCGACCAGCCCCGCCGCCGGCGAGCGACGGCGCAGCGTAACGGCACCGGCGAATAGCGCGAGATCGGCTTGCCGGGCCATGCCTCCGGTCGTTACGATGTGCCTCACGGTCGGCCGGGAGGGTCGGCTGTGCCAGCCCGAGTCGCCCCTGGTCAGAAGCCCATACCGGCGACCCGGTCGTGGACCCTTGGAGGAGGAAACATGCGCATCCGCAGCACTGGGCTGACCCTGTTCGCAGGGTTGTCCATCCTGGTCGCCGCCTGCAGCAGCAGCGCGTCGACCAACGCGCCGTCGACGGCGCCGACGACCGAGCCATCGGCCGCCATGTCGGAAGCGCCGACGGAAGCTCCGTCGGTCGCGCCGACGTCGGACCTCAAGATCGGCGTCGTCACCGACGTCGGAGCGGTCAACGACAAGAACTTCAACCAGTACAGCTACGCCGGGGCCGTCGCCGGCGCGCGCCAGATCGGCGCCAAGACCCCGTCGGTCGTCGTCCCGACAGCACCGTCCGACTACCTGCCGGACCTTCAGGCGTACGTGGACCAGGGGTACGACATCATCGTGTCGGTCGGGTTCAACCTGGCGAGCGACACGGCCACGCTGGCCAAGGCGAACCCCGACATCTGGTTCATCGGGGTCGACTCCGATCCGTGCATCGACGCCAACGGTGACGTCAGCGCCGACTTCTCGGACTGCTCGGGTGATATCGCGACGCTCATCCCGAACTTCATCGCGATCAACTACCAGGAAGACCAGGCGGGCTATCTCGCAGGCATGGTCGCCGCGTCCGCCAGCAAGAGCGGGATCATCGGTGCGGTCGGCGGTGTCGCCGTCTGCGCCCCGTGCGTTCGCTACATCCAGGGCTACTACCTTGGTGCCCAGTCGGTGAATCCGAGCATCGTGGTCAAGACCGCGTGGGTCTCGGCAAGCGACTTCGTCAAGGGCTTCTATGACCAGGCCGGCGGGACGAGCTTCGGCGCTCAGTTCATCAAGCAGAACCCGGGGATCGACGTCGTCTTCCAGGTCGCCGGTTCGACCGGGAACGGCGTCATCGATGCCGCATGTGCAGCCGGCATCAACGCGATCGGCGTCGACGTCGACCAGTACCAGTCGTACCCAGCCTCGCAGGCATGCATCGTGACAAGCGCCGAGAAGCACCTGACGGTGTCGGTCGCGACGTCCATCCAGCAGATCTCCGGCGGCACCGCCGTGGGAGGCAAGATCATCTACAACGCCGCCAATGACGGTATCGGCGTCTCGCCGTTCTACGAGGCAGCCAGCAAGCTCCCCGCAGACATGCAGGCGACCGTCGACACGGCCCTGGCCGGCATGGCGGACGGCTCCGTCGTCACCTGCCCACCGGCCCCGGAGTGCGGGATGACCCCCGCCCCGCCCATCGGTAACTAGACCGGACCTCGTCTGGTCGAGCGGGCCGGTCTTGACGACCGGCCCGCTCATCACTATCACGACCGTTCGACCACCGTGAACGAGGACGAGGAGCCGATGGCATCGGAGTCCCTGAAGGTCCACGCTCCGGCGCTCGAGATGCGGGGCATCACGAAGCGCTATCCGGGGGTCGTCGCCAACGACGCCATCGACCTCGAGATCCGCCCGGGCGAGATCCACGCCCTGCTCGGCGAGAACGGCGCCGGCAAGACCACCCTGATGAACATCCTGTACGGACTTGCCCGTCCGGATGAGGGTCAGATCCTGCTCGATGGCACGGAGATCCGACTCACCGGCCCGTCGGACGCCATCGACCGCGGGATCAGCATGGTCCACCAGCATTTCATGCTCGTCCCCGTCCTGTCCGTCGCCGAGAACATCGTGCTCGGCGAGGAGTCCATGACGGCCGGCGTCTTCCTGGACCGAAACGAGATCCGCCGACGGATCGTCGAGCTCGGCCGTCGATTCGGTTTCGAGGTCGACCCCGATGCCAAGGTGGGCTCCCTGTCGGTCGGCTGGCAGCAGCGCGTCGAGATCCTGAAGGCGCTCTACCGCAACGCCAAGATCCTGGTGCTTGACGAGCCGACCGCGGTGCTGACGCCGCAGGAGACAGAAGAGATCTTCGAGGTCCTCCGCCGGCTCGCCGCCGAGGGCCACAGCATCGTCTTCATCAGTCACAAGCTGTATGAGGTCATCGAGATCGCCGATCGGATCACCGTCATCCGACGCGGCAAGGTCGTCGGCGAACGAGTGCCGTCGGCCACCGACGAAGCGGATCTCGCCGAACTCATGGTCGGGCGCGAGGTCTCACTGACCGTCGACCGCGGCGAATCGAACCCTGCAGCGCCGGTCCTGGCGGTGTCCGGGCTGGTCGTCAAGGACAGCCGGGGCCAGGAAGCCGTCCACCACCTCGACCTCGAGGTCCGCGCGGGCGAGATCCTGGGGGTCGCCGGGGTCGCCGGCAACGGTCAGGACGAACTGGTCGAGGCGATCGTCGGCCTGCGCAAACCGAGTGCCGGAACAGTGCGCCTGGGCGATGCCGATATCACCGGCAAGGGGTCGCGGGCGGTCTACGAGACCGGCGTCGGCTACGTCCCCGCCGATCGCCATCGATTCGGCCTCGTGCTGTCGTTCAGCATCGCGGACAACCTGGTCCTGACCAGCTACCACCGGCAACCCTACTCGCACGGTGTGCTCCGCAACGACGCCGCCATCAAGGCGTCGGCCGAGGAGCGGATCAAGGCGTTCGACATCCGTACGCCATCGGCCGATGCCAAGGCCGGGACGCTTTCGGGCGGCAACCAGCAGAAGGTCGTCGTCGCCCGCGAGTTCGGTCGCGATCTGCGGCTCCTCGTCCTCGATCAGCCGACCCGCGGCCTTGATGTCGGGAGCATCGAGTTCATCCATCGCCAGACGATCGCGAAGCGCGATGCCGGGACCGCGATCCTGCTCGTCTCCGCCGAGCTCGACGAGGTCCTCGAGCTGTCCGACCGCATCGCCGTCATGTACCGGGGCCGCCTGGTCGCGATCCGCGATGCGCGGACCGCCGATAAGAACGAGATCGGGATCCTGATGGCCACCGGCGGCCGCGAGCCGGACAAGAGCGCGGCCGAGGGAGCAGCATGACCGCCGTCAGCCGGGTCTGGGCGATGCTGGCGCTTCCGCTCATCTCGATCGTCCTGGCCATGCTCGTCGGGTCGTTCGTCATCATCGGTTCCGAGTGGCTGGTCACCGGCGAGCTCTCACCCGGCCTCGTGGTCGATGCCTATGCGGCCCTGATCACCGGATCGCTCGGGTCGGAGCGGGCGATCGTCAACACCCTGACCAACTCGATGCCGCTCCTGCTCGGGGGCCTGTCGGTGGGCCTGGGGTTCAAGGCCGGGTTGTTCAACATCGGTGCCCAGGGCCAATTCCTGATGGGGGCGCTCGGATCGGTCATCGTCGGCGTCCAGCTCCGTGAGAGTCCGGTCATCGTCGCCGTCCCCCTCGCGCTGGCTGCCGGCATGGTGTTCGGCGCCGCCTGGGGCTTCATTCCCGGGTTCCTCAAGGCCGTCTCCGGTGCCCACGAAGTCGTCACGACGATCATGCTCAACTTCGTCGCCCTGGCCATCCTGGCGGCCGCTGTGAGTGGTCCGCTGAACGTCCCCGGCGCCACGTCGCCGACGACCCTGCCCGTGGGCAATGCGTCGTTGCCGGTGATCCTCGGGCGCAACGGCACGATCGCGATCATCTACGCGCCGCTCATGGCGGTGCTCTATGGCTGGCTGCTCTTCCGGACGACCCGTGGCTTCGAGATCCGGATCGCCGGCGCGAGTCCCGATGCCGCGCGATACGCGGGCATGTCGCCGCGACACCTGATCATCTGGACGATGTCGGGGGCGGGCCTCCTGGCCGGGATGGCCGGAGCGACCGATCTGTTGGGTGCGACCCACCAGATGACGACGACGTACGGCACGACGGTCGGGTTCGACTCGATCGCCGTCGCCCTGCTCGGCCGCACGAGCCCGATCGGGATCGTGCTGGCGGCGCTCCTGTTCGGGGCGATGCGGACCGGTTCGGCCGCGATGCAGATCCAGGCCGGAGTCCCGGCCGAGCTCGTCGGCGTCCTGCAGGCGACGATCCTCTTCTTCCTGGTCGCCAGCCCGGTCATCAAGCGGATCTTCCGACTCAAGAGCGCCGGTACCGGCCTTGAGGAGACCACGACCTTCGCGGCGACGTATGGCGGGGAGGCGACGATCCGCTGATGGACCAGTTCCTGTACGGTCTGCCATTCATCGGGCTCGTCTTCGAGTTCGTCGGGTACCTGCTCGCGGTCCTGCCTGACATCGCTCCGATCATCGTGAAGGCCGGTGTCCCGATCGGGTTCGCCGCCCTGTGCGGCGTCATGTGCGAGCGATCCGGTGTCGTCAACATCGGGATCGAGGGCACGATGCTCGTGGCCGCCTTCGTCGGTTGGTCGGCCGGGATCTTCCTGGTACCGGTCCTCGGCGCGGATCCCGGCCCGTTCTTCGGCGCTTCGCCGGCCCTCCTCGGAGCGCTGGCCGTAGCGATCCTGGCAGGCGGTCCTCGTCTCGCTCGTCCACGCCTGGCTGTCCATCTCCGTGCGCGCGGATCAGATCATCAGCGGCACGATCATCAACATCGCCGCCCTGGGCATCACCGGCTACCTCTATTCGTTGTTGGCCAAGACGCCGGTCGAAGGCGCCGGCCATTTCACGGCATGGAAGCCACCCGACGAGCTTGTCGGGCTTCCCGCCGTCGGCTGGATCTTCGAATCGATCTTCGCCCAGGGCCCATTGACGATCACGTTGTTCGTCGCGGTCATCGTCTTCCAGATCGCGCTGTTCCGGACCCGCTGGGGCCTGCGAAGCCGGGCCGTCGGCGAACATCCTCGGGCGGCCGAGACGGTCGGGATCGATGTCATCGGGCTGCGCTACCGGAATGTCATGCTCGGCGGTGTGCTCGCCGGGCTCGGTGGCGCGTTCCTGAGCCTGGAGTATACGGCCAACTTCACCCAGAACATGACCGCGGGGCGCGGCTTCATCGGTCTCGCGGCGATGATCGTCGGCCGCTGGACGCCGCTCGGGGCATTCGGCGCCGCGCTCCTGTTCGCTTCGACCGTGGGACTGAGTCAGTCGATCCTGATCGCACCCCCGCCCGGGGAGCTGGGCGACATCCTGACCTCGCTGCCACCGCAACTGTTCGACGCCATGCCGTACATCGTCACGATCATCATCCTTGCCGGGGTCGTGGGACGGAGCATCCCGCCGGCGGCCGACGGCCAGCCCTACGAGCGCGAGGCCGCGACCTGACTCGGGAGGAGCGGCTCCGTGCCGCTGCGTTCCTGGACCTCGAGGAGGGTCGCGGGCCGGTCCCGGTCCTCGACGATGTGGGGATCGAGCGGGTCCTGCGGGCGACCCGCCGGATCGCGGTCGTGGGCGCGTCGGCCGACCCGAGCCGGCCGTCGAATGGCGTCTTCCGGGATCTCCTTGCTCGAGGGTTCGACTGTGTCGCGATCAACCCGGCCGAGGCCGAGATCCTCGGTTCGCCGGCCTACCCGACCCTCGCCGACGCCGTGCACGCGACCGGGCCGTTCGACCTGGTCGACGTCTTCCGGCGATCCGAGCTGTGCGTCCCGCACGCCATCGAAGCGGTCGCCATCGGTGCGCGCGTGCTGTGGCTCCAGCTCGGCGTCGTGAACTGGGAGGCGGCACGCATCGCCGCACGAGGGCGGCCTGGAGGTCGTGATGGACCGCTGCACCTCGATCGAGTTGCGACGGATCAGCGGATGAGGAACCCGACGAAGACCAGCACCACGCCGACGACCAGGATGGCCCCGCCCACCTGCGCCTGACGGCGAAGGATGGCCATCGCGACGGATGCCCCGGTCGGTCCGGAGGCCGTGTCGTCGCGAACGCCACCGCGCCACGACTGGTAGCGCGCGACGTTCTCGTCCTGGGCCTTGAGCGCCTGGTACCGGGTCCAGGGTCGCCGCGCCCGCTGGTAGCCCACGACGATGAGCGCGACGCCACCGAGCCACAGGACGATGTTCAGGAGGCTCACCGGTCAGTCCGTCCCTGTCTCGCCGGTCAAGCGCTCACGGACGAGGGTCTGCACCGACGCCGCATTCGCCTGCCCGCGCGTCGCCTTCATGACCTGACCGACGATGAACCCGACCGCCTGGGCCTTGCCGGCGCGGAAGTCCGCCACCGCGCCCGGGTTCGCCTCGATGGCCGCGTCCACGGCTGCTGCGATCTCCGTGTCGTCGCTGATCTGCCGGAAGCCACGCTCGGCGATGATCGCCTTGACGCCCTCCCCGGTGGTCGCATGCGCCTCGAGCGTGTCGCGACCCTGGGCGCGCGAGATCGAGCCAGCCTCGACCGCGGCGACGAGGATCGCGAACTCGACCGGGTCGATCGTGACCGGCCCGGCGGCGGCATTCCGCAGACGGAGGTATTCGCCGATGACCCAGTTCGCCGTCGGTTTCGGCTGCAAGTCCCGGGTCGGCAGCCAGGATCCCCTCGAACAGGGCCGTCGCTGCCGGATCGGCCACCAGGACCGAGGCGTCATAGGCGCTGAGACCGAGGGCCGACTCGTACCGCTCGCGTCGTGCGCCGGGCAGCTCCGGTAGCCGGGAGCCGATCTCGGTCAGCCAGGCAGGATCGAGATGGAGTGGCGGCAGGTCCGGTTCCGGGAAATAGCGATAGTCGTCCGACGTCTCCTTCACCCGCATCCGGTAGGTCTCACCTCGCTCCTCGGACCATCCCCTGGTCTCCTGGGCGAGCGACTCCCCGGCATCGAGGATGGCCGCCTGGCGGTCGATCTCGAAGGCGATCGCCCGCTCGACCGCCCGGAACGAGTTCATGTTCTTGACCTCGACCCGGGTCCCGAACGGCTCGGTCCCGCTGGGGCGGAGCGAGACATTGGCCTCGACCCGCAGCTGCCCGCGCTCCATGTCCGCATCGGATACACCGATCGATCGGAGCAGCAGCTGGAGTTCCTCGGCGTAGCGGCGCGCCTGTTCGGCGGTTCGGATGTCCGGCTCGGTGACGATCTCCATGAGCGGCGCGCCTGACCGGTTGAAGTCGACGAGGCTGACCTTTCGACCGTCGCCATCGGTGGCATGGACCAGCTTGGCGGTGTCCTCCTCGAGATGCGCCCGGGTGATCGCGACGCTGAACGGCCCATCCGAGGTCTCGAACGTCAGCCGGCCGTTCGACGCGAGCGGCAGGTCGTACTGGCTGATCTGATAGCCCTTCGGAAGGTCCGGGTAGAAGTAGTTCTTGCGATCCCAGCGGGTCGCCGCGCGGCGCGCTCGCCTCGATCGCAGCCCCGGTCGTCAGGACGAGTTCCACGGCCCGGCGATTGATCGTCGGAAGCGCCCCCGGGAGACCGAGGCAGACGGGACAGACGTGGGTGTTCGGGTCCGCGCCGTCATAGGCCGTGGAGCAGCCGCAGAACATCTTGGACGCGGTCCGAAGCTGGCAATGGACCTCGATCCCGATGACCGCCTCATACCGATCGTGCTGCGTCACGGTCATGCCGGAGCAACCGCCCCGGAGCGATGGCGCTCGACGAACCGGCCGATCCGCACGAGGGCCTCCTCGAGACGCTCGTACGACGTCGCGTAGCACATCCGGACGTGGCCGCTGCCGGACGGCCCGAAGGCGCTCCCGGGTACGACCGCGACCCGCTCCTCGGTCAACAGGCCCTCGGTGAACGCCTCGTCATCCAGTCCGGTCGACGTGATCTTGGGAAAGGCGTAGAACGCCCCGCGCGGTTCGAACGTCTCGAGTCCGAGCGCGTTCAGCCCGTCGACCAGGAGCCGGCGGCGACGGTCGTACTCTGCGCGCATCCGCTCGACCTCGGCCTCCCCGAGGAGGACCGCCGCGAGGGCGGCATCCTGGGCCGTGGTCGGCGCGGACATGATCCCGTACTGGTGGACCTTGAGCATCCCTTCGAGGATGTCGGCCGGCGCCGCCACGTACCCGACCCGCCAGCCGGTCATCGCATACGCCTTGGAGAAGCCGCCCATCAGGATGGTCCGCTCGCGCATGCCGGGCAGGGCGCTCATCGCCCGATGGCGGTACGTCCCATACGCGAGCCGATCGTAGATCTCGTCGCTGTAGACGAGCAGGTCGTGCCGGACGGCGATCCCGGCGATGGCATCCGCGACCGCCTCCGGGAGCACGGCCCCGGTCGGATTGCACGGGTAGCCGAGGAACAGGGCCTTCGTCCGCGGCGTGATGGCGGCCTCGACCGCGCTCGGATCCAGGGCGAAGTCGTCCTCGAACCTGGTCGCCACGTGGCGCACGACCCCGCCGGCGAAGACGATCGCCGGGACGTAGGCCACGTAACTCGGCTCGTGCAGGATCACCTCGTCGCCGGGATCGCAGGTCGCCCGCAGGGCGAGATCGACCGCCTCGGAGGCCCCGACCGTGATGAGCAACTCCGTCGCCGGGTCGTAGCGCACGCCGTACCGGCGGTCGAGGTGATCGGACAGGGCCCGCCGAAGCTCCAGCGTCCCGTAGTTGGAGGTGTAGTGGGTCCGGCCCTCGCGGAGACTCTCGACGCCCGCCTCGACGATGACCCGAGGCGTGTCGAAATCCGGCTCCCCCACCCCGAGGCTGATGACGTCGTCCATCGTGGCCAGGATGTCGAAGAACCGGCGGATGCCGGACGGGGGGACGTTCCGGACCCGTTCCGACAGGGCCCGTTCAGCCAGGGGCGGGCGGGGGCTCGACTCGGTCACCATCGCCTCGAAGCGTACGTCATCGAGCCCCTCGACGGCCACCCCGCCGGCCTCGGCGGCCAGGCGCAGTCGTCAGGCCGTGGCGCCTGCGACGACCTCGGTCGCCGGGGCGTCACCGACCGCGTGGCCGTTGGTCTTGCTCCTGTTCGTCTTGCCGGCGGCCGTCGGCAGGGCCGGCGCGACCGCGGTCATCTGCGCTCGGTCGCGGATGCCCAGCATCTGGCGCTGGAGCATGACGAACACACCGAACCCCATCGTCGGGGCGATGAACCTGAAGGCCGGCGTTGCCTCGCCGAAGCGGACCCGGAAGCGCTCGATCAGGCGGGTTCGGCCGAGGTCGAGTGGCTCGAGGACGAACGTCCAGCTCGCCGCGAACTCGGTCGGCGTCCGGCGCAGGATCGCGCCCGATGCCGCCACGCCCTTCGGCATGTCGACGACGTCGGAGGCCTCCGCCGCCGCGGCCTGGCTGGCAACGAGGTCGGTATCGGAGTAGAGCACGAGCGTCCGGCCAGGCTCGACCACTCGAACCGAGAAGCCGCCACCCGGCGAGTTCGGCATGACATCACCGACCTCGATGGCCTGCCATTCGGGCACGATCCGGTCGGCGCTCTTGCCGCGCATGTCCATCGCGTCGTAGCTGTACCAACCCGCCCGTCCGTAACCCATCTGGACGAGCCACGGCCAGACTGCCTCGGGCGGGGCGTCGATCGTGATCCCCCGGGTATCGACGGCCGTTGGCATCGGGACGAGATCGTCGCCGGGCAACGCCTTCATGCTCTCGACCGGGTCCACGCCCCAGGTCCGCCACCACCTGACGCTCCGACTGACCGTGATCCCGGCGATCGTCCCGATGACGGCGCCGAGGACGACACGTTTCTGAAACCGCATAGGTCACCTCCGAAGCAATCGTCGTTGGCGACCGGCCTTCGCGCGAGGGCCGCTGCGCCCGTTGTCGCGGGCCGCGTGTCGCCACGTCCCGACTCGCGTCGGTCGTTCAGGTCGCGGGCGACCCGACCATCGCTGCCATCCGCTCCGACGGACTCGGGGCCGATGGATCGGCGGCGGCAGCCAGATCGGTGGGCTCGAGCGACCGCCAGGACTCGTCACTGGTGATCGCCTCGTAGCCCCGGGCGAGGCCCAGGAGCGAGGCCTCCGACCAGGGCGCACCGATCAGCTGGAGGCCGACGGGCAGGCCGTCGGACAGCCCGCACGGGATGGACACGCCCGGAAGGCCGGCCATGTTGACCGGCAGGGTGCAGGCGTCGGACAGGTACATGGCGACGGGATCGGCCAGGCGATCCCCGAATCGGAAGGCGACGGTCGGCGATGTCGGCGCCACGAGTGCGTCGAACCCGGCCGCCCAGAGGGCGTCGAAATCGGCCTTGATGAGGGTCCGGACCTTCTGCGCCTTCAGGTAGTAGGCGTCGTAGTAGCCGGCCGAGAGGGCGTACGTCCCGAGCATGATCCGGCGCTTGACTTCGGCCCCGAACCCCTGGCCGCGCGTCGCGAGGTAGTTCGCCAGGACGTCGCCGTCGCCGAGCCTCGGGCCGTAGCGGATCCCGTCGTAGCGGGCCAGGTTGGCCGATGCTTCGGCCGGCGCCACGATGTAATACGTGGCGAGGCCGTAGTCCGTGTGCGGCAGACTCACCTCCTCGACGATCGCCCCGGCGGCCTCGAGCGCCGCGACCGCTTCGCGGACCCGCCGCTCCACCCCGGGTTCCATCCCGGCCACGAAGTATTCGCGAGGAAGACCGAACCGCTTGCCACGCAACCCTGCGGCGGCCTCGTCATCTCCGGCCGGCAATCCGGTCAAGGTGGACGGAACGGGCTCTGGCGAGGAGGTCGAATCGCGCGTCATCGCGACCGGCCACAGCGTGCAGGAGGGCGGCGGCGTCGCGCGCGTCACGCGCGATCGGACCGATCTGATCGAGCGAGCTCGCAAAGGCGACGATGCCGTAGCGACTGACTCGCCCGTAGGTCGGTTTCATCCCGACGATGCCGCACAGTGCCGCCGGCTGACGGATGGACCCGCCGGTGTCCGTGCCGATCGCCAGCGGGCTGTGGAAGGCCGCGACCGCAGCGGCCGACCCGCCGCTGCTGCCTCCGGGGACCCGATCGAGCGCCCATGGGTTCGCCGTCGGGCCGAAGGCGGAGTGCTCGGTCGAAGAACCCATCGCGAATTCGTCCATGTTGGTCTTGCCCAGGATCACGGCACCGGCGTCGCGCAGCCGTTCCGTGATGTGCGCGTCGTACGGGGCGTGGTATCCGGCCAGGATCCTGGATCCGGCCGTGCATGGCCCGCCCGCGACCGAGACCAGGTCCTTGAGCGCGATCGGGATCCCGAGCAACGGCGGCGGTCCGTCGATGGCGCCGTCCGGCTCCGCCCGGGCGGCCGCGAGTCGAGCGTCGGCCGTATCCGCCATCTGGAGGGCTCGATCCCGGTCGATCGTCAGCCAGGCGTTGAGTGCCGGGTTCTCACGCTCGGCCGCCGCCAGGTGCGCCTCCGTGAGCTCGCGCGACGTCACGTCGCCGGACCGCAGGAGCGCGGCCATCTCATGGGCGCGCAGGCGGGTCACATCCGACATCGGCCGTCAGCGCTCGTCGAGGATGGCCGGCACCACGATGAAGCCCCCATCGCGCGCGGGCGCATTGCGCAGGACCGCCTCGACCGGCAGCGACGGCCGCACGACATCGTCGCGCAGGATGTTCTCGAGCTCGATGGTCTGGGCGGTGGGCGGGATGTCATCGGTCGGCAGCTCGGCGAGGATCGCGTACTGGTCGAGGATGTGGTTGAGTTCACCCTCGAGGCGACCGAGCTCGGCGTCGGTCAACCCGAGCCTGGCGAGGTGGGCGACATGCGCGACGTCGGACCGGGAGAGTGTGGCCATCGCCGCGATGATAGCCGACGCGACCGCTAGGATCGGGCCATGCAGTCGCCGCGGATCCGCGCGATGACCTTCGCCGTCGTCGACCCGGTCGTGGCGGCCTTCCTGCGATGGGCCGAACGGCGAGTGGGATCAGCCGATGGGGTGATGGTCATGAGGGTCCGTGACCAGCCACCCTATGACTACACCTTCCGAACCGACCGGAGTCCGAACCGACCGACATGGCGCTCGACCAACGACGCTCGCTGCCGCCGCGCCCGATGATCGGTACCGCCTGTCTCCAGTGCGGCACGCCGTCCGACCAGGGACGGGGCGTGTTCTGCCGGCGCTGCGGGCTCCCCTACGGCCAGCCACCCCGGGCCGAAGCGGAACTGCCGTCGTGTCCGCTCTGCTACCGGACCGTCGACGAGGACGGCCGGCTGCCCAGTCTCGACCAGGTCGGGATGCGGGTCGATCTGGTCCGGCACCAGGTCGAGCACGATCGACACCCGGTCGGCGATGACGCCCTGCTGGAATTGCTGCGCGACGGCGACCGGATCCGGATCGAGCGCTGGATGGCACCATTCGAAACGGTTCGGCGCTACCTCGTGACCGGCCAGATCAACGCCGGCCGCAACCGCGCCCTCGCCCACGATGCGATCGTGACCGCGATGACCCAGCTCCAGCGGTGGGGTGCGGATGGCGACATCTTCGGAGACCAGCCCGAATGGAAAGCGGCCCGACTCGCCGTCGTCGATCTGATGGAACGGTACGCTCGGGGCCGGACCTAGGGATCCCCGGCCAGGATCCGCCGGAATCCCGCCTCATCGAGGATCGGGATCCCGAGACCCTCGGCCCTGGCGAGTTTCGAACCGGCGCTTTCGCCGGCGACCAGGTAGTCCGTCTTCTTCGACACCGATCCCGCCGGCTTCCCGCCGGCTTCCCGGATGGCGGCTTCCGCTTCGGGTCGGCTGAACCCTTCGAGCGTGCCGGTCACGACGAGCGTCTTGCCGCTGAGCGGTCCGGCATCCCCAAGCCCGGAGGGTGGGACCCGCGGACGCTCGGGAACGACACCGACGTCGACCAGCTCGCGCAGGACTTCTCGCGTCGAGTCGTCCTCGAACCATCGTCCTAACGCGGCAGCGACCGTCGGTCCGATCCCGGGTACCTCTTCGAAGCGCTCCGGCTGGGCGGTGCCCGCCTGGCGCAACGCTTCTTCGACAGCGGCGAACCATGGGTCGGGCACGTTGTCGGCGTCGGGCGGCGGGTAGTCATCCGGGTGCACCTGGCCGGCCAGCCACATCGCCAGATCGATGGCGGTCTGCTCGCCGACCTGGGGCATGCCGAGGCCGTTGAGGATCCGGGCCAGTGACCGGCCGACCCGGGCCCGACCGATCCGATCGTGGAGGTTCTCCGCGCTCTTCCGGCCGAACCGCTCGAGCGATTCGAGCTGCTCCACCGAGAGACGGAAGAAGTCCGCGCGTGAATGGATCATCCCGCGCTCGAGCAGTTGCGACAGGACCGCCCAGCCTGCACCCTCGATATCCATCCCGCCCCGACCGACGAAGTGTCCGAACTCCTGTGCCCGACGCGCCGGGCAGACCACATTCGGGCAATAGATCCGGACCGCACCCTGGTCCTGGACGACCGGCGTCCCGCAGACCGGACACCGCGAGGGCATGTCGAACGCCCGCTCGGTCCCCGTCCGCCGCTCGACGATCGGCCGGACCACCTCCGGGATGACATCCCCGGCCTTCTGCAGGACCACGGCGTCGCCGATCCGGATGTCCTTTCGCCGGACTTCGTCGAGGTTGTGGAGCGTCGCTCGGGCGACCGTCGATCCCGCGACCTTCGTCGGGCGAAGGTGCGCGACCGGGGTCAGCGTCCCGGTCCGGCCGACGTACGGGACGATGTCCTCGACGTGCGATTCGACCTGCTCCGGGGGGAACTTGAAAGCGATCGCCCAGCGCGGCGCTCGGCTGACCATCCCGAGTCGCTGCTGTTGGTCGTACTGATCGACCTTGACCACCACGCCGTCGGTCTCGTACGGGAGCGCATGGCGAGCATCGCGCCAGCGCTCGGTGAACTCGATCACGCCTTCGATATCGAGTCCGGACGCACGCTCCGGGTTGACCGGGAACCCAAGCCCGTGGAGCCGATCGAGCGCTTCCGACTGGGAGGCGGCATGCTGCCGCCATCCTCGACGAGCTGGTAGAACCAGGCCGACAGCCGCCGAGAAGCAGTGACGCTCGGGTCGATCTGCCGGAGCGAGCCGGCGCCGCTGTTGCGCGGGTTCGCGTACAGGGCAAGTCCGGCTGCTTCACGTTCCTCGTTGATCCGCTTGAACTCGGCCTTCGGCATATAGACCTCGCCCCGGGCTTCGATCGAGGCGGTGTCCGTCAGCCGCCCCGGGATCGCCTCGATCGTCCGGAGGTTCGCCGTGACGTCCTCGCCCGTCGTCCCGTCGCCTCGGGTAGCGCCCTGGATGAACCGGCCACGGTCGTAGCGGAGGCTGATGGCGAGGCCGTCGATCTTGAGTTCCGCGACGTACCGCAGCCCCGTGGCCGGCTCGGGCGGCGCAGGCAACCCGAGTCCCTTGCGGATCCGCCCGTCGAACGCTCGAAGCTCGTCGTGGCTGAAGGCGTTCGCCAGGGACAGCATCGGCCGGGCGTGGCGAACTTCGTCGAACGTGCCGCTCGGCGTCCCACCGACTCGCTGGGTCGGTGAATCGGGGGTCGTCAGCGCCGGATGCGCGGTCTCGAGCGCGACGAGCTCGCTGGAACAACTGGTCGTAGGCAGCGTCCGTCAGCTCCGGCGCGTCCGCACCGTAGTACGCCGCATCGGCGCGTTCGATCTCCGCGACCAGCGACGCGTGACGGCCGGCCGCCGCTGCGGGATCCAGCGCAGCGGCCGCGGCTACAAGGGCCGGATCGACGGGTGGGAGGGCGATGCTCACGGCGTCCGACGTCAGCCGGCCGCGCTTCCCGCGGGGGCAAGGTGCGACGGCGTGATCGCGGCCGGCGTCGGCGTGCCAAGGAGGGCGAGGGTGATCTCGAACTCCTCACGGATGATCGCGATCGCTCGCTCCACACCCGCCGCCCCACCAGCGGCCAGCGCCCAGAAGATCGGTCGTCCGATCAGCACGCCCTGCGCGCCGAGGGCGCGCGCGATGGCGATGTCCAGTCCACGACGCACGCCGCCATCGACCCAGATCTCGACCTGGCCCCCGACCGCCGCCACGATCTCCGGCAGGAGGTCGATCGGCGCTGGCACCCGGTCGAGCTGGCGTGCGCCGTGGTTGCTCACGACGATCCCCTCGACGCCGTGCTCGACCGCGAGATGCGCATCCTCTGCGGTCATGATGCCCTTGAGGACCATCGGCAGCGACGTCCAATCCTGGATCCTCCGGACATCGTCCCAGGACAGACGGTGCTGCAGGTGGTCCTGGGGCTTGACCGGCTCGGCCCGGTCGAAGTTGCCGAGCGATGGCAGGAGGAACCCGCTCCGGCGGTCGCGATCGCGATAGCCGAGGACGGGCAGGTCGACGGTCAGGATGATGGCACGATAGCCTGCGGCCTCTGCGCGCTCGACCAGGGTCCGCGATACCGCCGAGTCTGCCTGCGTGTAAAGCTGGAACCAGCGAGTCGCCTCGGGCGCCGCCGAGGCCACGTCCTCGATCGACTTGGACGACGTCGTCGACAAGGTGAACGGGACGCCGGCGGCCGCGGCGCCGCGGACGGTCTCCTCCTCCGCGTCCGGATGGGCCAGTACATGCACAGCCATCGGGGCGATCGCCAGCGGGAATGCTGTGGGCCGGCCCAGCATCGTTGTCGACGGGTCGATCTCAGGAGTGTCGACAAGGACGCGGGGACGGAGCCGATGGCGTCGCCAGGCGGTCTCGTTCTCGGCCAGGCTGACCTCGTCCCAGGAGCCGCCCGCAACGTAGTCGAAAGCGGCCGGTTCCATGACCGCCTGCGCCATCGCCTCCAGGTCGCCCAACTGGACGACGTTCGCAAGCTGGTCCGTCACCTTGCTCATCCGATGAGATCGAGATTGGCCAGGCTGACGAGCATCGTCTTGCGTCCGATCGAGGCGTCCTTGAAGGCGACGGTGACCTCCTCGTCGCTTCGAGTCAGTTTGCTCATGACCACGATCCCATCGCCCCACCTTGCGTGTCGGATACGGTCTCCGTCACGAAACCGGCGCTCGCCCGGGATGATCGGGCGGGCGGGTCTCAGCACACCCGCCGCCGGATCGGCCGGCCCCGGAAGCATGCCCGAGGGCACCCCGGCATCGTACGCTTCGCGCCGTGCCGCGAGGTCGCGACCGGGTCGGAAGGTCTCGCCGTCGGGCGGGGCCCCGGGTCGACCACTGCCCTGCCGATACGCGCCGCCACCACCACGGGGCGGCGTGCCGAACCGACTCGTCCGCCGCGCTCCGAACACCAGGTCGAGATCCAGGTCCCGGTCGTCGGTCGCACCGAGGCGAGGGCCATCCATCAACTCGGCGGGGATCTCCATCAGGAACCGTGATGGGACCGACGCCTGACCCATCCCCCACGTGGCGCGCCGCCAGGCGTGCGACAGGAACAGTCGCCGTTTGGCCCGGGTGATCCCGACGTAGGCGAGCCGACGCTCTTCCTCCAGCTCCTTCTCGTCGTCCAGGGCCCGAGCGTGCGGGAAGAGTCCTTCTTCCAGGCCGGCGATGAACACGACGGGAAACTCGAGCCCCTTGGCGGCATGGAGGGTGATGAGTGTCACCGCATCGGCATCGCCCTCGTAGGAGTCCTGATCCGCGACCAGGGCCGTCTCTTCGAGCAGTCGATCGAGGGCGTCATCAGGCGCGAGGTCGTCGTAGCGGGTGGTCACCGAGCGGAGTTCCAGGAGGTTCGCCCAACGCTCCTCGCCATCCTCGGAACCGTCCGCCAGCATGGCTCGGTAGCCAGAAACCTCAAGGGCCTCGTCGAGCAGTTCCGGCAGCGCCAGGACACCGATCCGGGCGCGCAGCCTTCGGACGATCGCGGCGAAGTCGGCGAGGGCGTGGCGGGCACGGGGAGTCAGTCCCGGAAGGTCCCCATTCGGCGCCTGCCTCGATCGCCCCCCAGGTGCTGCCGTCTTCACCGGCGGCCGCCGCGCGGAGCGTCTCGATCGTCTTGTCGCCGATCCCCCGCGCGGGAACGTTGATCACCCGCTCGAAGCTGACACTGTCCGTGTCCGAGCGAAGGATGCGCAGATAGGCCAACGCGTCCTTGACCTCGCGCCTCGAGTAGAACCGAGTCCCCCCGACGAGCTGGTAGTGGATCCCATAGCGCAGGAACGACTCCTCGATGGCGCGCGACTGGGCGTTCATCCGGTACATCACCGCGACGTCGCGGGCGCGCACCGATCCGTCCTCGACCGCATCGGCGCGGCGGGTCAGCGCCGTCCCGCGACCACCCATCAGGCCCTCGACCTGCCGGGCGATCCACTCGGCCTCTTCCTCCTCGTTGTACGCCTCGAACCGCTGGATCCGAACACCGCCGCTGTTGTCGGTCCAGAGCTGCTTGTCCTTGCGCGCCGTGTTCCGTGACACGACCGCGTGCGCGGCATCGAGGATCAGTTGCGTGGAACGGTAGTTCTGCTCGAGTTTGACGACGGCGGTGTCCGGCCAGTCGCGCTCGAAATCGAGGATGTTGCGCAGATCGGCGCCGCGCCATGAGTAGATGGACTGATCGTCGTCCCCGACGACGCACAGGTTCCGGTGGCGACTGGCCAGGGCGCGGACCCACAGGTACTGGGCCCGATTCGTGTCCTGGTATTCGTCGACATGCAGGAACCGCCACTTCTCCTGATACGTGGCGAGGACGGCGGGCGCCTCGTCGAACAGGCGGACAGCTTCGAGGAGCAGGTCGTCGAAGTCGAGTGCGGCCGCCTTGCGAAGACGCGCCTGGTAGCGCGAAGCGAGGACGGCGATGGTTCGTTCGCGGTGGTTCGCAGCGTGGTCGGCCAGGACGGTCGGATCAAGCATCTCGTTCTTCGCCCGGCTGATCGCACCAAGGACGACGCTCGGCCGGAATTCACCGGTCAGCGGCATGTCTTCCTCGCGCAGGATCTGCTTCATGAGCGCCTGCTGGTCGTCCGTGTCGTAGATCACGAACCGACGGCTGATCCCGATGGCTTCGCCGTCGGCTCGCAGGACGCGAGCAGCCAGTGAATGGAACGTCCCCGCCACGACATCCCGACCACCCTCGCCGACCAGGCTGATGATCCGCTCACGGAGTTCGGCCGCGGCCCGATTGGTGAACGTCACCGCCAGGATCCGCCATGGCGCGACATCCCTGACGCCGACGAGATACGCGATCCGGTGGGCGAGGACCCGGGTCTTTCCCGATCCAGCGCCGGCGAGGATGAGCAACGGTCCGTCGGTCGTGGTGACGGCCCGGGCCTGCTCCGGGTTCAGCGCCCGTACGATCTCCGCTTCGCGAAGTCGAACGGTGGCTGCCCGAGCGGCCCGGTCCACCGGCGCGATGGGCGCGGTCGGGTCACGCGGGATCGGATCCGGGGCCGCCGACATCCATTCGGGTTCGTCCTGGGCGGCCGTCGGCTCCTCGGCGAGGTCGATGAAGGCCGTCCCGGTGACGGCCGGAGGCGCGTCCGCGGCCGGACCCGCGTCCGCGGCGATGGTACGGCGACGTCGGGGCGGGCTCACCCGCCCATTGTAGGTCGGGCGACTCAACCGGCCGGCTTGACCTGGTCCGCCGGCGGCGCGGTGATGGTGACGGGTCCATCCCAGTTCGAGGCCGTGACATCGATCGTGATCGACGCACCGTCCGCCATCGTCACGACGCCCCGAACGCCGGCGAGGTGGTTGGGCGGTGCCTGCTCGACCCGGACCGTCAGCGCAAGGCTGGCGCCGGTCAGATCGATGGGTAGACCGCCGAGCGTGCTCGCTCCGCTCGTCCCGAGGTCGGCTGCGGATAGGGTCGTCGTGACCGTGTAGCAGGTGGCCGAGCCACAGGCGACGTCATCGCCCTTCGTCAGCTGGACGCCGTCGCCGAGGAGGAGATCGCCGAGGTTGTCGATCAATCCGGTCGAGGCCGACGGGTCGACCGGTCCGGCGCCGGCCGATGACGCCTGGTAGAGCGGTCCGGTCAGGGTCGTCTTGATGTAGGACGTTCCGTCCACGGCGATGACCTCGCCGGCAAGACCGAGCAGGGACGGCGCCGCGAAGGTGGCCCGCAGGGCCCCGGACGCCAGATCGATATCGGCGGATGCCGTCGTCCCGGTCAGATCGACCGAGGTCCCGGTCCCACCGGCGATGGGGAGGGATACGGTGGCCGAACCGTCGACAGCGATCTCCAGGTGGACGCTCTTGGCGGCCTCGGTCGAGGTGAGGGCGGCGGTCACGATCTCGGTCGGGTCGGTGAGCGTCGCGCTACTCGAACCGCCGCAGGCCGCGGCCACGGCGACCAGCACGGCCATGAGAGCGAGGAGCGCGGAGGGTCGATGACGCATGAGACTCCCGATCATTCGCTGCGGCAGGGTCGCCCGACAGCAACGGTAGGGTCACCGTGACGCCGGTCCCTGTCAATCACCTCATCGCCGAGGCGGTACCAGGCGTCTGACGGCTATCGGCAAGACCGCCGGGACCCGGCCCGGTCTGGCCGTCAGTCGACGGGCACGAGTTCGCTGGCGAGTTCGGCACCCCACCGGACCGCGCGCTCGGTCTCGCCCTGGATCAGTCGGCTGTCCTTGCCGACGAGGAAGCTCTGCGGCTTGCCCGCGATCGAGAACCCGTGACGTCGCAGACCACGCACGATGCCACCGGAGGCCCGCCCGGTGAACACGGCGGGGCCGGGCAGCCGGGTATCGAAGGCCGCCGCTCGCTTGTCGCGCACGCCCTCGACGGATCGGAGCCAATCGCGGACCCCGGGGCCGTCGGCCGCCGGATCCAGGGTGACCGTGCCCCCGGACCTGGTCGCGTTGTCGATCGCGCTCTTGCGCGATGACGATCGCGTCATCCCGTGGATGTGCGTCGGAGCCCCGACGACGACGAGGTCGGCCCACCTCACGAGGTCGTTCGTGGCGTCGCCGACGGATACGACCCGGACGTCCCCCTCGGGTCGCAATCCGACGGCGATCCCCTCAGCCACGGTATGGGTGTTGCCATAGATCGATTCGTAGACGACCAGCGCGCGCATTCGTCCGCTCCCTTCGAGGTACCAGGCCAACACTGCTGGGCTGCACGGGCACCGACAAGAGCCGAAGAGACCGAAGAACGTGGTCGGAACGGGGGTGCCAGACGGACGCCGGATCGACCAGGCGACCGCGATTACAGGAACGCGGGCAAGTCGAACTTGCGAACGCCGACCGGGACACGAGAAAGCCGGGTCATCCTCGATGGGTGACCCGGCTCTTGCGTTCGGCGTGATGGTCGCGTCGGTGACCCGAGCGCGACCGGTATCGGGCGGACCTAGAAGTCCATGCCTCCGCCATTGTGGTCGTGGCCGCCACCGGCGCCGGCCTTCTCGTTCTCGGGCAGGTCGGTGACCAGCGTCTCCGTGGTCAGCACCATCGCCGCGATCGAAGCCGCGTTCTGGAGTGCCGACCGGGTGACCTTGGCAGCATCGACGATGCCCTTCTTGAACAGATCGCCGTACTCGCCGTTGAGCGCGTCATACCCGTAGCCGGGCTTGAGGCCCTTGACGTGGGCGACGATGACTTCACCCGATGCGCCGGCGTTGTCGGCGATCTGGCGGGCCGGCGCTTCGAGCGCCTTCCGGACGATGTCGACGCCGACCTGGGCATCACCGTCCAACTTGAGCTTCTCGAGCGCCGGGATCGCCTGCAGGAGCGTCGTGCCGCCGCCGGCGACGAGGCCTTCCTCGACGGCCGCGCGGGTCGTCGAGAGGGCATCCTCGATGCGGTGCTTCTTCTCCTTCAGCTCGACCTCTGTGGCCGCGCCCACCTTGATGACCGCGACCCCACCGGCCAGCTTGGCGAGGCGCTCCTGGAGCTTCTCGCGATCGTAGTCGGAGGTGGTGTCCTCGATCTGGGCCTTGATCTGGGTCATCCGGGCCTTGATCTGGTCGGCTTTGCCGTCGCCCTCGACGATGGTCGTGTCGTCCTTGGTCGCGACGACGCGGCGGGCCGACCCGAAGTCCTCGGCCGTGACCGAGTCGAGCTTGCGGCCGATCTCCTCGCTGATGACGGTGCCGCCGGTCAGGACGGCGATGTCGCGGAGCATCTCCTTGCGGCGATCGCCGAACCCTGGAGCCTTGACGGCCAGGACCGAGATGGTGCCCTTCAGCTTGTTCACGACGAGCGTGGCCAGGGCCTCGCCGTCGATGTCCTCGCTGATGATCAGCGTGGGCTTGCCGAGCTGGACGGCCTTCTCGAGCGCCGGGAGCATGTCCTGGACGCTGGAGATCTTCTTGTCGGTGATGAGGATGAGCGGGTTGTCGAGGACCGCTTCCATGCGGTCCGGGTTGGTCACGAAGTAGGCCGAGATGTAGCCCCGGTCGAACTGCATGCCCTCGGTGTATTCCTTCTCCAGGCCCAGGCTCTGGCCTTCCTCGACGGTGATGACGCCGTCCTTGCCGACCTTGTCCATGACCTCGGCGATGATCTCGCCGACCTCCGGATCAGCGGCCGAGATGGCGGCGACGGCCGCGATCTGCTCGCGGTTGTCGACCGGCCGGGCCTGCTTCTTGATCTCGGCGACGACCGCCTCGACCGCGGCCTCGATGCCGCGCTTGACGACCATCGGGTTCGCCCCGGCGGTCACGACACGCAAGCCTTCGCTGACCATGGCCTGCCCGAGGACGACCGCGGTGGTCGTTCCGTCGCCGGCGACGTCATCGGTCTTGGTCGCCACTTCCTTGAGGAGCTGGGCGCCCATGTTCTCGAACGGATCTTCGAGTTCGATGTCACGAGCGATGGTCACGCCATCGTTGGTGATCGTGGGTGAGCCGAATTTCTTGTCCAGGACCACGTTGCGGCCCTTGGGCCCGATGGTCACCTTGACGGCGTCGGCGAGGCGGTCGATACCGCGCTTGAGTGAGCGACGAGCGGTCTCGTCGAAGATGATCTGCTTAGCCAATTCGAATGTCCCTCCAGGAACCTACAGAGTCAGATCTGCGGCGCGATCGCCGTCAGTCCTCGACGATGGCGAGGATGTCCTTCTGGCTGACGATGAGCAGCTCGTCGCCGTCGACCTTGAATTCGGTCCCGGCGTACTTGGCGTAGAGGACCTTGTCCCCGACCTTCACGTCCATCGCTTCGCGCTTGCCGTCCTCGAGGATCTTCCCGGGTCCGGCAGCGACGATCGCGCCCTCCTGGGGCTTCTCCTTCGCGGTGTCCGGCAGGACGATGCCACTCTTGGTCACCTCCTCGCGGGCACTCGGCTTGATGACGACGCGGTCACCGAGCGGGCGGAGCTTCGACTTCGTCGCAGTGGCTTTGGCCAACGTGCATTCCTCCTGTATCGGCCGTAGCCGGCCGCGGGGCGTGGGACCGTGGTCGATCGTCGGCCGGGTGTGGCCATGGGACGATCTCCCCCGGAAGCGCTATGGAGACATCGCGCTGGACCCCGTCCGACCCTCCAGCCGGTCACCCAGGCGCCGTCGGATTCGGTGATCTCGCGATGCTTGGCACTCTCAATGGGAGAGTGCCAAGTGGAGACTACCGAACCGGGGCTGGGCCTGTCAACTCACCCCCACCGCTCACGCGTGATCGATGGTCAGGATGACCGTCGGCCCGTCCCGACTGACGGTGACGCAGCCGGTCCCGTCGTAGCCGACGTACCAGCCGACGACGCCCTCGGACTCATCGAACATGATCGCCTTGCGGATCGTCGGAAACGCTTGGTGCGTACTCCCTGACGCCCACGTAGGTCTCCTGTCCCGCGTCATTCGCGATCGACATGTGGTCGAAGCGGACCAACAGGACGTGATCGCCGGGCATCTCGATCGGCGCGCCGCTCCCGGCGAAGGAGTACGGGGCGGGTGCGATCGATACGGCAACGACCGGGGTCCCGGCCGGACCCGGCAGCGATCCCTCGTCGAAGGTGAAGGTGATCTGATCGGAGTTCGAGCTCGTCGTCACCGCGGTGTCGGTCAGTCGATCCGACGGAAGCTCGATGTCCGCGACCGCCAGGACACAGTCGGTCGCGGACGGCCCGGGCGTGACGATGGCCTCCGAAGCGGCCGGCGAGTCCGTCGGCGCGATGCTCGGCAGCACCGAGGCGGATGGACCGGGCGTCGCGACCGCGGACGGCGAGGGACTCGACGACGCCGAGCTGCAGGCTGCGACGATGAGCGAGACCGCGGCCAGACCGATGACGATCGGACGTGAGCGCGAAGACAGCAGGTGGATGGCGCTGGATCCCCTGATCGAACCCTGGCGGTTCATGTCGTCCTCCGGGAAGTCGGGAACGTTCGGTCGTACGCGGCGACGAGATCCGGGCCGAGGTCGTCCTGACTGACGCCGCGACGCTCTGCGACCCATGCCGCTGTGACGCGCACCCACTCCGGTTCGTTGCGCGACCGCGGTGCCCCGGGCGGGGCGAGGAACGGCGAGTCGGTCTCGACGAGCAGCCGGTCGGCCGGCACGAGGGGAGCGACCATCGCGGATGCCTCCTCGCCCGAACGGAAGACGAGGCCGGAGAAGCTGACCGCGAGTCCGAGGTCGAGGACCGTCTCGGCATAGTCCAGGGGGCCGGAGAACGAATGGATCACTGCGGCGGGTCGGTCGTCGAAAGCCGCGTTCCAGGCCGCACCGCCAACGCCCGCGGTCCGCAGCTCGGCCACGAGCGCGTCCTGCGCATCGCGCCTCCCGGCCGCAGAGCGACAGTGGAGGATCGCGGGTTTGCCGGTCGACGAGGGCGAGTTCGAGGTTGCGCCGAAGGTTCGCGAGTTGGGCCGGGATCGGGCTGAACATCCGGTCGTAATCGAGCCCGGTCTCCCCGATCGCCACGACCCGCGGGTCGCTCGCCCAGGCGACGATCGTTCGCCAGTCGTCGTCGCCCACCTTGTCCGCGTCGTGCGGATGGACGCCGACGGCCGCGTCAAGCCAGGCGAACCGCTCGACACACGCCAGGGCTCGCTCGGATGAGGCGAGGTTCCAGCCGGGGACCAGGGCCCGTTCCACCCCAGCCAGCCGAGCGCCCCCGATGACCTGGTCGGCATCCGATCCGAACCGGTCGGCGTTGAGGTGGCAATGGCTGTCGATCAGGCGCACGCGCGCATCGTAGGCGCAAACGCGGCGCGATGGTCAGGGCGCGTCCGTCTCGATGTCGAGGCGCGGGAAGAGCGGTTCGGGTGCGGTGAGGCGTCCGGAGGCCGCGGCATGGATCCGCCCACTCGAGCTCATCCAGGACCGGCGGACCGTCGCTGCCGGCGGGTCCGTACGGATAGGCGTGCCCCAGTTGGGCCAGGAGCCGTGGCGCGGTCGACGGCATGAATGGGGCCGCAGCGAGGCCGACCAGCCGGCACGCCTCGATCAGGTCGCCGAGCACGTCGCGGAGCCGCTCGCCCGAGGCCGCATCGCCGGCCTTCGCGGCCTTGGCCAGGACCCAGGGCTGCTCCGCGTCGACGGCCTTGTTCGCCTGGCCGACGAAGTCCCACAACGTGGCCAGGGCATCGTGGAGGAGCGATGCCTCGATCCTCGTTCGATAGGTCTGGAGCGTCTCCGACCAGGCGGTCCCGAGCGACGACGCCGCCGTCGCGCGAGGTGGTGGGCGCTCGCCGTCGAGGTAACGGCCGGCCATCGACACGGTCCGGTTGACGAGGTTGCCGAGGTCGTTGGCCAGATCGGCGTTATACCGGCGGACGAACGAATCCCAGCTGACCTCGGCGTCCCGGTCGAATGGGACCTCGCGAAGCACGACGTAGCGAGCGCCGTCCGCACCGAACGCAGCGACGAAGTCGTTCGGGTCCAGGAAGTTGCCGCGGCTCTTGCTCATCCGCTCACCGCCGGCCGCGAGCAGCCAGCCGTGGACCCAGACCTGCCGCGGAGCCTCGAGCCCCGCGCTCCACAGCATCGCCGGCCAGAAGATCGTGTGGAAGCGGGCGATGTCCTTGCCGATGATGTGCAGGTCGGCCGGCCACCAGTGATCGAAGGCGACCGGGTCGTCGGGAAATCCCGCACCCGTGATGTAGTTGATCAGCGCATCGAACCAGACGTAGATCTTCCCGGCTGATGGATCCCAGGTCCCGTCGGGTCGAAGCGTCGACGAGCCGTCCTCGAGCGATCGGGAACGGGATCCCCCAATCCCCCGGGGTACGCTCGCGACTGATCGAGAAGTCCTCCAGGCCGCTGCGGATGAACCCGAGCATCTCGTTCCGCCGGTGCTCGGGCTGGACGAACTCCGGATGGTCCGCGAAGTGCCGCTCGAGCCGTTCCTGATACGCCGACAGTCGGAAGAACCAGTTGCGTTCCGTCAGCCACTGCAGCGGGATCTCCGGATGGTTCGGACAGATCGTCCCGCGGGGCGTCTCGATGACGTCGGTCGCGTTGCGAAAGCCCTCGTTCGGGCAGTACCAGCCCTCGTAGGTCCCCAGGTAGACGTCGCCGTTGGCATGGGCCCGCCGGACCATCTCCTGGGCGGCCCGCAGGTGATCCGGGTCGGTCGTCCGGATGAACCGGTCGGGGGCGATCGCGAGGGACGCTTCGGCTCCCTTGAACAGGTCGACCTTCTCGTCGACGAACTCGCGGGTCGGGCGGCCCTCGTCGACGGCCGCCTGGGCGATGTTGATCGAATGTTCGTCGGTGCCGGTCAGGAAGCGAGTGTCATCGCCGAGCATCCGGTGCCAGCGCGCCACCACGTCGGCGCCGATGACCTCGTAGAGGGTGTGCAACCCCGGCCTGTTGTTGGCGTAGGCGATCGACGTCGTCAGGTAGAAGCGAGAACGGTCGGACATGGGAGCGTGATGGTAGCAGCGGCCGGCCTCGGGTCGCCCGGACTGCGCGGTCCATCTATGGCATCGTAGGCTGCACCCGCTGGATACCGGGCGCGGGCGGGACGCACGAGGAGACGACGATCCTGGGCGAATCGGGCGGCTCGACCGACGGCGAGCGGATCGCGGACCTCCAGGCACGGGTGGACGAACTGGAGCGCGAGTCGGCGCACGGGCGGTCCCTCCTGCAGGAGGCGACGGCCACCGGCCGGGAGCAGGCGTCCGAACTCAGACGCGTCCGACGCGAGCTCGAGTTGCTACGCCGTCGCCGGTCCGTCCGGATCGCGATGTGGGGATCGGTGCAGGCGCGGCACGCGAGGCAGGTCCTCGGCGGCGTCGCGCGCATCCCGCGCCGGACCGTGCGGTGGGTCCGCCGCCAGGTTCGCGCCGTGGGTCGCCGGCGCACGATGCGGGCATCGGAGGTCGTCAGGTAGAAGCAGGTTCGATCGACCATGGGCGCCGAATGGTAGCAGGACGACCGTCCCAGTCGGCTCCTGTTATCGTTCGGTCGATGCCTGAACGTGATGCCAACGTGCGGCGCTGCACCGCCGTAATCGCCGCCGGGCATGTCAACCTCGTCAGCGCCGTCGGTCAGGCCGCGAAAGGCCACCGGATCGAATTCGTCGAGACCGACCCTACACGACTCGGCGCGCTGCGCGACGACCGCGTCCCGCTCTCGGACCGTGGACTCCAGGAGGCTCTCGACGCGACCGCCGCCGGCGCCCTGCCCAACCTGGCGATCGCGGATTCTGCAGTCGACGCGTTCAGTGATGGCGATGTTGCGGCCCCGCTGGTGGTAGACACTGTGAACTCGTGCGAAGGCCACCAGGTGGCCGATCGGCAGGTGCTCAGGCTCGGTGCCGGCTGGTCCGAGGCCACGGCCACGCCGAGGCAGCCGGCGCGTCCGTGAGTGACGACCAGCGGGAGCCGGGCGCGCGCCCCCGAATCGCGTACCTCTCCTACTCGACCGGCGAATACGACGCGCGGACGTTCCGGATGGCCAGATCCGCCGTCGAGGCCGGATGGGATGTGACCGTCTACGCACGATGGCATCGCGGGCTCGCTGCCGTCGAGCACCGGGATGGGTATCGGCTGGTTCGCGCGCCTCGCGAGTGGCGCTACCTCGTGCCGGGTCTGCGTCGTCTAGCGCGCAAGCGCTACCGTGCTGCCATGGCTCGCCGGCCGTCGTCGGCGACGGTCGCGAGCTCATCCGTGCCATCGGCCCGATCCGATCGATCGATCCGCTCCCTCCGGTTCAGACCCCTCGAACGCTGGCACTGGTGGCAGCGGATCCGGGAGTTCCCGCTGCAGCCAATGGGCTGGGCGATCGCCCTCGACGATGTCGTCGAACCGGCCGACATTTGGCATGGGATGTGGGCGGGGTCTTTGCCGGCACTTGATCGCATGCGCCGTCGATACGGCGGCAGGGCGGTCTATGACAGTCGTGACGTCTTCATGCATTCGAGGAAATTCGCACGACTCGGTCGCCCGGGCCGGACGCTACTGGAAGGTGTTGAGCGACGATGGGCCCGCCGCGCCGACCACATCCTCACCGTCAACGACTCGTACGCCGGACTGCTCGAGAAGCAACTCCGGGTCCCACGGCCGACGATCGTGATGAACACCCCCGCGGCGTGGACCCCCCCGTCGCCGAGGCCGGCCCTGATCCGCCAGGCACTGGGCCTGTCGGCCGACACCTCCGTCGCGCTGTATCAGGGCATCCTGACCATCGAACGGGGCATCGAGCAGGCCATGGAGGCGATCCTCGACGTCCCGTCGGCCGTCCTCGTGTTGTTGGGTTTCGGACCACTCGAGAAGCACTTCGCCGACCTATCGTCGCGTGCGCCGTACCTCGGTCGCGTCCTGCTCCTGCCAGCGGTCCCGCCGGACGATCTCCTGCTATGGAGCGCCTCGGCGGACGTCCTGGTCATGGCCATCCAGCCGACGACGTTGAATCATCGATACACCACGCCCCAGAAGTTGTTCGAGAGCCTCGCCGCCGGCGTCCCGGTCGTGGCATCCGATTTACCGGGGATGGCGCCGATCGTCGAGGCGACGGGCGCTGGCGTCCTATGTGACCCGACGTCGCCGTCAAGCATCGCCGCTGCGATCTCGTCGATCGTGACCGCGTCACCCGATGATCGCCTGGCGATGCGCGAGCGCGCCCTTCGTGCCGGCCACGACCGATACAACTGGGAGGCGCAGCTCGGGACCCTGTTCGCCGTCTACGGACAGCTCCTCGCGGCCGGACGATGAGAGACAGCGAGCGGCTCGCCGAACTGGAGGCGCAAGTTGAACGGCTCAAACGGGACTTGGCGCAATCGCAGGAGCTTCGTCGCCACGCGGCAGCCGCGGCCGATGTCCAGACCGCGAAGCTCCGGCATGCCAGGAAGCAGCTCGCGGACCTGCGGAGGCGGCGAGCCGTGCGCATCAGCCTCAAGGCCGCAGATCGTGCAGGAGGGGTGGTCGATGGGATCCGCAAACTGCTGCGGGGTCCCCGTCGTGCGGTGGGCGCGGCCCGCCGCCGGATCCGCTCCCCGCGTCTACCCATCGGCGGCGACGCGCGAGTCCACAGCCTGCGCGCGACGAAAGAGGCCGAGGAGGCGCTGATCTCCGCGCTGGTCACGGGAGTGCCCGGGACCTCGGCCGACGAGGGCCCGCTGGTGTCCATCGTGATCCTCAATCGTGACGGCCGGGAGCATCTCTCGCGCTGTCTGGGCGGCCTGGCCTCGACTGCATACCGCAACGTCGAGATCATCTTGGTCGACAACGGGTCGATCGACGGTTCTCCGGAGCTGGCCGAGTCCTTCGAGCTCCCCTTCCCGATTCGGATCATCCGAAATGAGTCGAACTGGTCCTTCTCGGAGGGGAACGGGCAGGGCGTCGAGGTCGCGGCTGGCGAACTGATCTGCTTCCTCAACAACGACGTCGACCCCATCACCCACGACTGGCTCGGCTACATGGTGGAGACGATGACCGCTCAGCAGGCGGTCGCCGTCGGGGCCCGTCTGATCTACCCGAAGCATCGCGGAGGCACCCGGGCCGGGCAGCACCTTGCTGATCTTTCGATCCAGCACGCGGGGGTGGACTTCGATCGAAGCAAGCCCATCCCACAAGCGCGGGTGATGGGCGCCGGCGAGGATGCGCTCGCACCCTGGGCGGCCAGGGTCGAGGATCGGCCGGCATTGACGGCGGCCTGCATGCTCGTGCGACTGGACGCGTTCCGCCAGGTTGGGGGTTTCTCGTCGGATTACAACTACGGCACCGAGGATGTCGACTTGTGCCTCAAGCTGCGCGCAGCCGGTGGCCGGCTCGTGTACGACGGCCGGGCCGTGCTGTGGCACCACGAATCTGCGACACGAGCCACTGATCGGGCGCGTCACAAGGCCAGGATGGCCGCCAATCGCGACGCGTTCATCGACGTCTGGGGGCCGCGGATCTTCAGCGATGCGCTCCTCGACGCCTTGAACCGTGGCAACCGATTCTCGAACGACCCCTTCCACGTTGAGATCATCGACACGAACGAACACCCGTCGACGGGCCCCCGGTCTCTGTCGACCACCCAGGATCTTGGTGATGCCCTCGAAGCCCTCGGCTGGCGGGTCAGCCATCTAGAGCGCACCGACGAGGGGTGGACCGCGCCGGATCCGTCGGTCGAGGCAGCCATCGTCCTCGACGACGCCTATGACATCCGTCGGCTGCCGAGGAACCTGGTGACAGTGTCTTTGACCGAGGACCGGCCCGAACCTTGGGTCGGACGCCCATGGTTCGACGACTTCGACATCGTCCTGGCTTCGTCGGGCGACACCATCGAGACGGTACGCGAACAGAGCGCAAAGGTCGCACGGCCACTGCCGGTCACGACCGGGGACCCCGGTGCGCCGGACGCCGATCGGTCACCGGAGCGCGCCGCTGCGATCCGCGACGCACTCATCGAATGGGTCACGGCCACACGCTACGGATTGCGGATCGGGGTGCCGACCTGGGAGGTCGCGGAGACCTGGGGCGACTACCACTTCGCGCGCGACCTGCAGCGATCCCTCGAGCGGAGCGGCCACCCAACGCGGATCCATTTCCTGCCCGAGTGGGCATCCCCAACCGCAGCGCGCGACGACGTCGCCGTCCACATTTTCGGACGCAAGCAGGCACCGACTCACCGCGGCCAGGTCAACATTCTGTGGCAGATCAGCCACCCGGACCTGGCCACGCCGGAATTCTACGAGCGCTACGACCACGTGTTCGTGGCATCAGATCCGTTCGCCGCGCGAATGGCCGAGCGCGCGGCCGTCCCTGTCACGCCGCTTCACCAGGCGGCCGATCCGGAGCGACTCCGGCCCGAGCCCGGGGGTCCGCACCACGAGCTTCTGTTCGTCGCCAACTCACGCAGGGTCCACCGGCGGATCGTCGACGACCTGGCCAACACGAGCCGCGACCTCGCGATCTACGGTTCGAACTGGACGCCCGATCTGGTCGAGCAGCGCTTCGTGAAGGGCAAATTCGTTCCAAGCGCCGAGCTTGCGCGATATTACAGCGCGGCCGACATCGTGCTCAACGACCATTGGGATGACATGCTCGCCGAGGGTTTCATCTCGAACCGCATCTACGACGCGCTCGCCAGCGGCGCCTTCGTGATCTCCGACCACATCACCGGGATCGAGGGCGAGTTCGACGGCGCGGTGGTCACGTATAGCGACCGGCGTGACTTGGTATTGCTCATCGATCGATATCTGGGCGACCACGAGGAGCGCCGACGGCGTTGCGAGAGTGGCAGGGCGGCCGTCCTGGCGCGGCACACCTTCGATGATCGCGCTCGCGTGCTGCGAGAGATCGTCGCGCCGCTCCTGCCGGTCGCCCGAGCCCGTTCGGCGCCAACGCCCTCGATCCGATGACCGATCAGACCGCCGCCCACCGGCGTCGTGTGAGGTTCGCCCCGACCTACGACGACGCGGCCTCCGCCGGCGACGACCGGACGGTTGTCCTGGACGCTGCCTGGACCCCGCGCCGGGATGAACCGACCGGCGCGACTGGCCTGCGACGGTTGTTCGCCGTCGCCGTCGAGGGCCACGACCTCCTGACGGAGGCGCTCAAGTTGGTCGACGGCTGGGCGAAGTCGGTCGGTCTCGCCGACCGCCTCGTCGCGGAAGACGTGACCTACTGGTATCGGTTGCGCGAGGATCTGTGGCACTGGGTCCACGAGCGGCTCCTGTGGCGATACGCCCTGGTCGCGCTGGAGTCGGAGGGGGCGATCCAGGCCGCCAGCGCGCCCGTCGACGAAACGGCGTTGCTCGACGTCCTCGGCGCCCTCGGCGTGTCGGTCGAGGTTAGTGACGACCCTGCCGCAACCGTTGGTACATCGCGGACGAGCGGCACGACCAGCGCGGGTCGATCCTGGCGCCGGTTCGTCCCCGTTCCGATCCGTTCCGCGGCGCGCCGGTTCGTTTCCCGAGCCGACGCCCCGGCCACGCTCGAGCGGCGGCGCTGGGACGCATTCCTGGAGGCCCGACTCGCCGCACTCTTGACGCTCGACGCGCCCCGCATCGTGGTGTTGACGCGCCCGAGCAGGTTCCAACGGATCGGCGCCGACGACGGACGACGCTCGGATCCCAACCTCGGCGCGGTCATCCCGGCATTGGTCAACGCCGGCTTCGAGCCAATCAAGATCGGCCACGGCATGCGCCGAGACGTCGACGCCGATCAAATCGCCATCGAGGACGACGATCGCCTCCTGCCCGCCTACTTCGTCCAGACCCACTGGGGTGCTCCCGAGGACAAGGCGAGGGCGACTGCCGCCGTTGAAGGGACCCTGCGCGGCCTCGACGGCCTCGACGCGATCCCCTTCGTCCTCGATGGTCTCGTGATGACCCAGGCGTTCCTCGACGCGATCAGGACGAGGCTGGATCGGACGGTCCGGATCGACCTCCTCGAACGAGCCCGCGTCGAACGCCTCATCCGCGACCTGGCGCCCGACGCCGTCCTGATGACGCAGGAGGGTCACCGGACGGGCTGGCTCGCTGCAGCTGCCCGAGCTGGGGTGCCGAGCTTCGCGTTGCAGCACGGTGTCCTCTACCCGACCCACCCCGGCTACCCCGATCGACGCGATCCGCGACTGATCCTGCCGTCTCGCACCTTCGTCTTCGGCGATTACGAGCGACGCGTCCTGGAGGCAGGTGCGTACAACCGCGGAGAGGTGATCGTCTCCGGATCGCCCAGACTCGACCTCGACGCGACGTCCGGCGACGTCGAGACGGCCCGCGGCGACATCCCCGACCGCTCGGCGGAACGAGGCGCCGTCCGCGCCGAACTCGGCGTCGCCGACGGTGACCGGATGCTCGTCGTGTCGACCGTCCACACGCCGTTCGTCCGCCGCTCGCACCTGGCGCACATGCTCGAGGCCAGTCTCGGCGGGCCGCTGCCGGGCGTCCACATCGTCATCAAGCAGCATCCGGGCGAGCGCGACGAAGGCCCATATCGCGAGTTGCTCCACGGCCTCGCACGGGCAGGCGGCTACGCCCCACCGCCGATGAGCGTCGTCCGCGACATCGACCTCTACCGACTGCTGCGGGCCGCGGACGCGCATCTCGGCCTCCATTCGACGGTCCTCACGGACGCGGTCCTGGCCGGGACGGTCAACCTCATCGCCCGATGTCGAAGCGGGCGGCGACCTGCTCGGGTACGTCGCCGCCGGGGTCGCCCGGCCGGTGACGCGTCGAGCCGACTCTGCGCTTGGCGCTCGATCATCCGCAGCCGCCGCACCCGGCCGCCCGGGCGGACGTTCATCGAGGACCACTTCCGCCCGGGTGAGGCGAGCGCCCGGATCGTGGACGAGATCAGCAACGAAGTCGGCGAAGTGGTCGCTACACGGACCCGGCGCACCCTGATGTGGAAGCGGCCGACCCGGTCGGCGATCCATCTCGGTCTCGGACCGGCCGCGCCTGCGGGCCCTCGTCGAGGCCGACCTCAGGGTCCGTCGATCGCCGGGACCGATGAAACGCCTCGCTGACGGACGGCACGTTCGTCGACAGCCACTGCGTCAGCCATCCACTCGATCCTGGGCCTCCGCGACCGGCTCAAGCCCGATTGGCGCTCGATGCTCGACCCAGTAGCGGCCGAAGCGCCGCCGAGCGACGAGGTCCTGCGGCGTCGCGCCAGGCAGGCTGTCACGAGTGTCCGCGCAGGCCTCGCAACTCGTCAGCGCGACCGCCGGAACGCCGCTGGTGGGGCGCATTCTCGAGGTCGGCTGCTTCGACGGGGCAGTCGCATTCCAACTCGCCAAGCGCGGCGACACCGAGGTCGTCGCATCCGACCTCGCTCGCTACTACGTGGTCCAGCGCCCCGGTGAACCCGAAGACGCCGAGATCTCGCGTCACGCGGATTTCCTGGCCGCCGTCCGCGAACGCGCCCGCGCGGCGGCCGGCGTCCCGATCCCGGCGCCATCTGGTTCGTGGAGGACGACATCGTCAGCTCGGCGCTCGAACCGGACAGCTTCGATGCGATCGTCTCGTTCGAGGTGCTCGAACACGTGCGCGATCCGCGGGCGGCTTTCGCAGCAATGCGTCGGTTGCTCAAGCCGGGCGGGGTCGGCTTCCACGACTACAACCCGTTCTTCAGCCTGATCGGCGGCCATTCCCTGTGCACCCTCGACTTCCCGTGGGGTCACGCGCGACTCGACCGTGACGATGTCGTTCGATATCTGGAGCAGAATCGCCCCGATGCCCTCGAGCAGACGCTCCGATTCTTTGACGAGAGCCTCAACCGGATGACGATCGCCGACCTCAAGGCCGCGATCTCCGCGGCTGGACTCGAGACCCTCGCGGTCGTGCCGTGGTCGGACCGCTCACTGACCAGCCGAATGACCCCGGAGACGCTGACCGAAGTGCAGCGGATCCATCCAACCGCGACGGCCGAGGATCTCCTTGCCACCTACGTGGCCGTCGTCATTCGCAGGCCGGCATGACCTCGCGTACCGTAGCGATCGTTCAGGCCCGGACCGGGAGCACGCGACTCCCGGGCAAAGTCCTGCTGCCGCTGCTTGGACAGCCGATCCTCACCAGAGTGATGCGGCGGACCAGCCGGGCCCTGACCTTGGATGCGGTGGTCGTCGCGACCACCACTCGATCAGACGATGACCCGATCGTGGCGCTCGCCGCCGCCGAAGGCTGGCCGGTCGTCCGCGGTCACGAGACGGACCTGCTCGACCGATACCTCACCGCCGCTCGGGATCAAGTCGCTGACGTCATCGTCCGGATCACCTCGGACTGCCCGCTGATCGACCCCGGGGTGATCGATCGGGTCGTCGACGCGTTCAGGAGTGCGAAGGTGGATTACGCCAGCAATACGATCGAGCCGCGCACGTACCCGCGCGGCCTCGACGTGGAGGTCATGGCGCGGGCAGCCCTTGAGCGGGCGGAACGAGAAGATGCGGATCCGGCCTGGCGCGAACACGTCACGCCCTACATCTACCGCCACCCGGGACGGTTCCGCCTGCTGCGCGTCGCGGCCGAGGGCGGACGGGATCACGCCGATCAACGATGGTCGGTCGATACGCCGGAGGATCTGCGCCTGGTGGAGCAGATCTACGAGACGTTGGGCCGTGACGACTTCACCTGGCTCGAGGCGCTCGCGGTCGTGGAGACGCACCCGGCCTGGGGATCGATCAACCGCCGCATCGTCCAGAAGTCCGTCCCGCCAGCCGTCCATCGACCATGAGCGCCCGACACGTGGTGCTGCGGGCCAATGCGTCGTCCGCGGTCGGGATCGGCCACGTCATCCGCTGCCGCACGCTTGCCGAGGCGCTCGTCAGCCACGGCTGGCAGGCGACCCTGGTTAGTCGCGACCTTCCCGACCCACTGGTACGATCCCTGGCCGACTCAGGGATCGGTCACGCGCCACTGCCGCCTGGATCGGCGACCGCCGATGAATCCGACCTGATCGGTGATCTCGTCGGCGGGACCGACTCGCTTGTCGTCGGCGATGGATACGATCTGGACAGCTCCTGGTTCGGGGCGGTGCACGAGCGGCTGCCGACGGCCACGGTCATGGCCATCGACGATCTGGCCGATCGGCCACTACCGGTCGATGTCGTCCTCAATCAGAACCTCGGGGCGGACGCGTCGGCGTACGTTCGACTCATTCCCGGATCCGCGACCGTGCTGGCCGGCCCACGATTCGCCCTGCTCCGACCAGAGTTCGCGCAGCTACGTGCCCAGCGCCGGCACCGAGATGGCCGCATCGATCGGATCCTCGTGTTCATGAGCGGCGCGGATGCGTCCGATGTCACCCGGCGGGCCGTGATCGCGGTCGGTGGCCTTGGGCGGCCCGTCGATGTCGTCGTCGGCGCCGCCTACCCCTACCTTTCCGAGCTGCGCACACTGGCGGGTACCCAGGCGGATACCGATGTCCACGTCAACACCGACTCGATGGCGAGCCTTATGGACCGGGCCGATCTGGCGATCGGAGCGGCAGGCTCCGCGACGTGGGAACGCTGTGCCCTCGGAGTGCCGGCTGTCCTTGTGACCTTGGCTGACAATCAAGTCCCGGTCGGGGCCCTCCTGGTCGAGGCAGGAGCTGCACGATCGATCGGCTGGCATTCGTCGATCACGGCGGCCGACATCGAACGCTCCGTCCAGTCGCTCTGCGATGATCCGGAACGCGTGATATCGATGGGGACTGCCGCTGCCGCGATCACGGACGGACGCGGTGCCGAACGAGTCGTCGCCCGGATCGAAGCGATCACGGCGAGGGGAGCGGGAATGACATGAGCGAGATGGACGCGACGGTCCGACTGCGGCCGCTGGGGCTCGATGACCTGACCCGGGTCCTCGCCTGGCGGAACCTGCCCGACGTCGCGACCTACATGTATACGGACCATCGGATCTCGGACGCCGAGCATGCACGCTGGTTCGCCGGGGCTATGGATGACGGAACGAAACGCTACTGGATCATCGAACTCGAAGGAAGGCCCGTTGGGCTGGCCAACCTGTACGACATCTCGACGACCCACAAGCGAGCGTACCTAGCCCTGTACCTCGCCGACGGCCGGGTGCGCGGAGCCGGCGTCGGATCCGCCACCGATGTATTCGCTGATGCGCCACGCGTTCGAGGACCTGGGCCTCGAAAAGCTCTGTGCGGAAGTGCTTGCCAGCAATGAGGCCGGCATGGCCGTCCATCGGAGCCATGGGTTCCAGGTCGACGGCATTCTGCGAGAACACGTCATCAAGTCGGGCAGGCGCGTCGACGTCGTGACGATGAGCCTGCTACGCGACGAGTGGGCGGCGCGCCAGGCCGATCGACCACATCAGTCCGAGGAGAATAGATGACCACCACCAGCCACCCGTTCTCGATCAATGGCCGTCCGATCGGGTCGGGCCGGCCCGTGTACGTCATCGCCGAGATCTCCGCCAACCACGGCCAGCGGTACGAGGCGGCAGTCGAGCTGGTCCGCGGCGCCCACGCCGCCGGCGCCGACGCCGTCAAACTCCAAACGTACACGCCGGACACGATCACCATCGACGTCGATACGCCCGAGTTCATCCAGGGCGCGGACTCCCTGTGGAAGGGGCAGTCCCTGCATTCACTCTACGAATCCGCGTATATGCCGTGGGACTGGCAGCCGAAGCTGAAGGCGCTCGCCGATACGCTCGGGATGGATTGCTTCTCGTCGCCGTTCGACCCGACGGCCGTGGACTTCCTCATGGCCATGGACGTGCCGGCCTTCAAGATCGCGTCATTCGAGCTCGTCGACCTGCCGCTGATCCGTACGGTCGCCGCGACGGGCCGGCCGATGGTCATGTCGACCGGTATGGCCACCGACAACGAGATCGACGAAGCGATCACAGCGGCTCGGTCTGGCGGCGCCAAGCAGATCGCGCTGCTCAAGTGCACCAGCGCGTACCCATCACCGCCGGAGGCGGTCAATCTTCGGGCGATCCCGGCGATGGCAGAGCGGTGGGGCCTGCCCGTCGGCCTGTCCGATCACACGCAGGGGATCGCCGTTCCAGCGGCAGCCGTGGCGCTCGGGGCGGCGCTGGTCGAGAAACACGTGACGATCTCGCACGAGGACGCCACGGCAGACGAGGCGTTTTCGCTCGACCTTCCCGAGTTCGCGGCGATGGTCGAAGCGATCCGGACGGTGGAACTAGCGATGGGAACGGCGCGGATCGGGCCGACCGAAAAGGAGACGGAGAGCCGTCGATTCCGACGATCACTGTTCGTGGTCGAGGATGTCGCCGCCGGCGAACCGTTCACCGGGCGAAATGTGCGATCGATCCGGCCCGCGTCCGGGCTCCATACCCGCGAATACGAAGCGGTCCTTGGGCGCCGTGCCTCCGTCGCGATCACTCGCGGCACGCCGCTCAGCCGCGACCTCATCGCACCAGAGGAAGGTGCATGATCAGGCGCGTCCGGCGGGCCGATCGGGTACGTACGCGGCCGTGACCTTGTCGATCGCCCGGACCACGTCGTCAAGGTCTGCGTCCGACATCCCGACGTGCAGCGGCAGCGTCAGCAGACGCGCGTAGGCATCCTCGGCGACCGGGAACGAAAGGCCCGGGAACCGCTCCAGGTAGTAGGGATGGCGGTGGACCGGGATGTAGTGGACGTTCACCCCGATCCCCTCCGCTCGTAACGCTCGATAGATGGTCGCCCGATCGACCGAGACCGCATCAAGGCGGATCCGCACGAACATGAAGTGCCAGGACGGATCGGCGCGCGGATCGACGGTCGGCAGCTCGATCGCCGGGTGTCCCGCCAATCGATCGAGGTAGCTCGCTGCCAGCTGCCGCCGTCGAACCAGGAAGCTGTCCAATCGATCGAGTTGGGCCTGCCCCAACGCGGCGGCGATGTCAGTCAGCCGGTAGTTGTAGCCGAGTTCGACCATCGCATAGGTCCAGTCGCGACGCGCCGCCAGCTCGGTCTCGATCCCGTGGTTTCGGAAGCGCCGCAGGAACGCCGCGACATCGTCTCGATCGGTGAGGACCGCCCCACCCTCCCCCGTCGTCAGGATCTTCGCCGGGTGGAGACTGAGGACGGTCATGTCCGCCAGGGTTCCGACGGACCGTCCGTCGAATGTCGCCCCGAGCGAATGCGAAGCATCGGCGATGATCGTCAGCGGTCTGCCTGGTGCCGCATCCGCGATCGTTCTGAGCGCCGCGTAGTCCGCGGGTTGGCCGGCATAGTCCACCGGGATGATCGCCCTGGTCCGATCCGAGACGGCCGCGGAGACTGCGACCGGATCGATGAGCAGCGAACCCGGATCGACGTCGGCGAACCGCGGGGTCGCGCCCACGTACAGGACGGCGTTCGCGCTCGCCACGAACGTCATCGGGCTGGTGATCACCTCGTCGCCGGGTCCGATCCCGGCCGCGGCGGCCGCTCCGTGCAAGGCTGCCGTCCCGGAGCTGAAGGTGACCGCGTGCCGAGCCCCCGTGACGTCGGCCAGCGCCGCCTCGAACGCGGGTACCCGCGGCCCGGTCGTCAGCCAATCTGAACGGAGGGCTGCGACGACGGCGTCGACGTCGTGCTCGTCGATGACCTGGCGCGCGTACGGCAGGAAGGTCTCGCGCACGGGCGCGCCACCGTCGATGGCCAGGCGTGCCGTCCGGTGGGCCGTCAAGCCAGCACGATCCCGCGAGCTGTCTGCTCGGCCATCCACTCCCGGACGCGCAGGAGACCTTCGTCGAGAGCGACGGTCGGCTCCCATCCCAGAAGTGCCTTGGCTCGACGCGGGTCGCAGCGGAGGACGGCGATCTCGCTTTGCGGGTGGATGTGGTCGACATGGACGATCCGGGCCGGATCAGGTTCGATCGTGGCTGCCAGATGGTTGACCGACACATCCGTTCCGGTGCCTGCGTTGAGGATCCTGCCGACGGCGGCCTCGGAGAACAGCGCGTCGACGACAAAACGGGCACAGTCCGTCACGTAGAGGAGATCCCGCGTCTGGGTCCCGTCGCCGTAGATCTGCAGCGGCTCGCCGGCCAGGGACCGGCGAGTGAAGATGGCCACCACGCCACCCTCGCCGACCGAACGCTGGAACGGGCCGTAGGTATTGAATGGGCGAACGACCGTCGTCGGCAGGTCGTACGCGTGGTGGAAGGACAGGGTCAGCGCCTCACCGCCGAGCTTGGACGCCGCGTATGGCGACGCTGGCCTGGTCGGGTGGTCCTCATCGATCCCCACCGGCGATGTCGCCCGGTCGTAGACCATGCACGTGCTCATGAACAGGACGCGGTCGTCTGCGGCACGGGCCGCTTCGAGCACGTTGAACGTGCCGACGACATCGTTCTCGAAGGTCGTGGCCGGATCATCGATCGAGTCCTGTACGGAGATGGACGCGGCGAGGTGGGCGATCGCGTCGACCCGACCCGCCCAGTCCCGACAGGCTGCCCGATCGCGGACGTCACCGACCTCGAGTGGCTCCATCAGTGGATGCCCCTCGAATTCCGCCAGGTTGGCCCGATCGCCGGCGATCAGGTTGTCGACGGGTAGCACTCGATGGCCACGCGCCAGGAGATCGTCGACGACCCAGCGACCGATGAAGCCGGCGGCTCCCGTGACCAGGACCCGCATCAGTCGGTCGGCCCGTCCATCCGATGGCCAGCGAGCGCCTCGGCGACGATCCGATCCACCTCGGCAGGCGGCATCGCGGCGACCGAGTCCGAGCGGTAAGCGCCGACCGGGGCGGATGGCAGGTCCTGATACGCTGCATCGACCGTCGGGTGTCGATCGGTCGAGGGCAGGACGGCGTACATATCGCCGATGTCGTAGGCCCGCGTCGATTCGTCCTGGGTCATCAGCTCCTCGTATGCTTTCTCACCCGGGCGAACGGCTAGCGCGGTCGTCTTGATCGATGACGGGTCCAGCCCGACGCGGTGAGCGACATGGGCGACGGTCGCAGCGACCAGGTCGCCGAGGCGCGCCACGGGCATCTTGAACACGAAGACCTCGCCGCCGATCGCGACCTCGGCCGCTCGGATCGCGAGTTCCACCGCCCGATCCGTGGTCATCACGAACCGGGTCATCGATGGGTCAGTGACGGTCACTGGACCGCCGCCCGCCACCTGCCGTACGAACAACTCGATCGCCGACCCGCGCGAGCCAAGGACGTTCCCGAAGCGTGCGCTGGCGAACGTCGTCCGATGCGCACCCCGGTAATTGGTCGCCGCGCTCACGAGCTTCTCCGCCAGGAGCTTCGTCGCCCCCATCACGGACGTCGGGTTGGCCGCCTTGTCGGACGACGTCAGGATCATCGTCCGAACGTCAGCAGCCAGGCAGGCATCGATGACGTTCTGCGTGCCGACGACATTGGTCTGCGTGGCCTCGAAGGGGTTGTACTCACCGGATTCGACGTGCTTGAGCGCCGCGCAATGGAAGACGAGATCGATCCCCTCCATCGATCGGGTCAGTCGATCCCGATCCCGGATGTCGCCGATCAGGAATTGGAGGTCGGCCCGATCGGCTCGACCCTGGCGCTGATAGAACTGCTTCGTTTCATCACGGCCGAAGACCCGAACGACCCCGACGTCGAGCTCCAACAGCCGATCCACAAGGCGCGAACCGATCGTGCCGGAACCGCCGGTCACGAGGATCCGACGACCGGTCAGCGACGCAGGCTCAGGAATGGCCAGCCTCCTGTGGTGATCATGCCTTGCGTAGGGTACCGCGGCGCACCCACCGACCGTGGCCCGTGGCCTCATCGTCCCGACTCCTGGCCCACAGACGCGTCGACACGGCCGCCAGGGTCAACCAGGCTGAAGCGCCGGCTCGCGCCGGCGCTGAATTGGACCGGCGGACCAGCTCGAACGCCGGGGCCACAGCCCGGTTCCAGGCGACGCGGCTCGCGATCCGCGGGTCGGCGTCGAGGGCGATCCGGAATATCGACCAGTAGCCGGCCCGTGCCGAGCGTGGAAGCCGCAACCACCGCCGTGCGGGCGGACGCAGGACGAGCGTGACGAGCGGGCCGGAGGACGCGAGGATCGCCGACGGGATCGAAGCCGAGGAACCGCGCGACCGACTCGAGGTAGTCGCCCATCGACGGATCGCGCCGGTCCAGGGCCTTGCCGATCGGGCCACCCAGGTCCGAGCGGATGAGTCGGTCGAGATAGGCCCGCTTGATCGCGGTCCGGGTCGCCTCGTCATCGATCTGGCGGTCGACTTCCTCGGCCACATCCCGGTACGCCCTGATCGCGACCTCGGCCATCTCGGTGGCGCCTCGCGCGGAGGCCCGAGCGACGACCGTGATCGTCTCGACCGGCCGGTCCGGGAGCGGCCGGGACCACTCGAAGACCGTGTCCGCGATGACCTCGATCCGATCCCCGGCCCGAAGGAGCGCACGGATGGTCCACGGCTGGTCGCCGAGGACTCGCCCGTCGAAGCGGAGATCGCCGACCAGTGACCGATGGAACGCCTTTCCGGCGAGTGCCGCGTAGTAGACCAGGCCGGGATTCGTTGCGATGGACTTGCGACCGGGCTCGCGGATGTCCGGGATGTCGTACAGCGGGAGACAACCATGTCCGCTCGCCGTCCGACCAGATCCGCTGGCCGACGACAGCGAGGACTTGATCGTCGGCGGTGGCGCGCATCAGGGCGTCGATGCCACCCGGCAGGAACCGGTCGTCGGCGTCCATGAATGCGAGCCATTCGCCACGGGCGATCTCGAGACCGGCGTTGCGAGCTGCCGACACCCCGACGTTGGCAGGCAGCTCGAGCAGCACGACCCGCGGGTCGGCGGCCGCAGTGGACCGGACGATGTCCGCCGTCCCATCGGTCGATCCATCGTCGATGACGACGCACTCGAGCGAGACGTCGCGCGCTTCGAGGACCGATCTGAGGGCACGTTCGATCGACGCCGACGCGTTCCAGCACGGCATCAGGACCGTCAGGCGCGGGACGGCAGTCGGCGAGGCGGCAGCCTCAGGCGGATCCGAAACGGGATCCGCGCGTCAGCGGAGCGACTCGTCAAGCGCCTGCTCGACATCGTCGGGCAGCGAGGTCTGCCGGACACGGCCGTGGTATTGACGGAGCGCCCCGATCAGCAAGCCCGTCTCCCCACCCGGCTTGATCTGCAGGAAGAGCGCCGACCCGCCGGCCGGCAGGTCGGCCCCGACCTCCTTGACGAACTGGCCGTCGATGCCGGGCGCGGCCGCTCGACCGATGAGGCCACCCGCCGCGGCCCCGGCCACGACCGCACCGACCGGGAAGACCACGAACAGCAGGCCGCCCAGGACGGCCCCGATCGCAGCGCCGGTCTCGGTCCCGCTCGAGACCTCGTTGTGGAAGGTCACCTTCCCGTCAGCACCCTTGCGCACCACGGCCGTGTCCTCGAGGCCGATCCCGCCACTCTTCTCCAGGGCACGGATCGACTTCAGGGCCGCCTCGCCGTCATCCGGGCCATCGAACGTCACCGCCAGGAACTCCGCCATCGTCATCCTCCCCATGTCCGGGTCCATTGCAGGGCCACGACCAAGATACGCCGCTCGAGCGATCCCTCGACGACGATGCGGTCAGTGCCGGAAGTGGCGGACGCCGGTCATCATCATCGTCGCGCCGGCCCGGTCGACGACGCCGATCACGTCGGTATCCCGGATCGAGCCGCCCGGCTGGACGAACGCGGTCACGCCGGCCGCCAGGCAGACCTCGACCGCATCGGGGAACGGGTAGAACGCATCGGACGCGCAGGCCGCCCCGACGAGCGCATCGGCGCCGGAGTACGCCCGCGCCTTCTCCACGGCGCCGCGCGCGGCGTCGACTCGAGATGTCTGGCCGGATCCCATGCCGATGAGCCGACCATCGCGCACCAGCACGATGGCATTCGAGGTCACGCCGCGGACGAGTCGCCAGGCCAGATCGAGGTCGACCGATTCGTCGCGGGTAGGTGGACGGGCGGTCGCTGCGGCCCAGGTCGTCGGGTCGTCGGGGTACGTATCCACGGCACTCACGAGGACGGCGCCGCCGGCGGACCGGATCGAACTCGTCGGCTCCGGATGCGCGCTCGGCGCATCGCCGGCCAGTAGCGGGTCGGCGACCACTCGCAGGTTCGCCTTGGTCGCAAGGACCCGCAGGGCAGCATCGTCGTAGGCCGGGGCGATGACGACCTCGAGGAAGATCGATGTGAGCGCCTCGGCGAGTGGCGCATCGACCGCCCGGGTCAGGGCCACGACCCCACCGAACGCCGAGACCGGGTCGCCCGCCAACGCCGCCTCCCAGGCGTCGAGGATGGTCGGCCGCTCGGCGGCGCCGCACGGGTTCATGTGCTTGACGATGATGCACCCGGCACCACGGAGGGCGCGGCCCAGCGCCACCGCCGCCGAGGCGTCGAGGACGTTGTTGTAGGACAGCGCCCTGCCCTGCAGGATGGGTTCGCCCGTCGCGAACGGCCCGTCCAGCGCGGTGACACCGGGTCGCCGATAGCGGGCGGCGGGCTGGTGCGGGTTCTCGCCGTACCGGAGGGTCTCGACCTTCTCGAGCCCGATCGTCAGCGTCGACGGGAATGGGTCGGAAGCGCCGGGCAGGCCGGGTTCGTCGGGTAGCTCGACACCGGCCCGTGCCATCCGAGTGGGAAGCACCGCCGAGATCCGGGCGTCATAGGCGGCGGTCGATGTGAAGGCTTCGATGGCGAGGGCCGCCCGCAGGCCCGGGCCGACACCTCCCTCCTCCTCGATCGACCGGAGGATGGCCGGGTATCGATGGGGCGACGTCACGATGGCGACGTTGGCGTGGTTCTTGGCCGCCGCCCGGACCATCGACGGACCACCGATGTCGATCTCCTCGATCAACTCGTCGAGCGAGAGCCCGGGGCGCTCGGCCGCGGCCGCGAACGGATAGAGGTTGCAGACGACGATCTCGAACGGCGCGATCGCCGCAGCGAGCAGCTGGCGCCGATGGTCGGCCGACCGTCGGTCGGCAAGGAGGCCAGCGTGGATCCGGGGGTGGAGGGTCTTCACCCGCCCATCGAGCATCTCGGCGAACCCGGTGACGTCGGCCAGGTCCGTGACCGGCAGCCCCGAGTCTCGGAGCGCGGCGGCTGTGCCTCCGGTCGAGACGAGTTCGAACCCCGCGCGTACCAGGCCCGCGGCGAATTCGGCCAATCCGGTCTTGTCCGAGACCGACAGCAGGGCACGACGCGGACGGGGTACCGATCGATCGGCGCGGTCGAGGTCGAGCGTGACTCGACGGCCGTCAGGAGCCACGTCCAACGCCCCCGCCAGCAGGAGGCCCACCACCCGGGGCAGCAGGCGGTGTTCGATCGCCTGGATCCGCCGGCGCAGCGTCGCGACATCGTCGCCCACCAGGACCGGAACAGCCTCCTGCGCGATGATCGGACCGCCATCGAGCGTTGCATCGACGAGGTGGACCGTGCATCCGGAGATCGCGACGCCATGGCCGATGGCGTCCGCCACCGAATGCGCCCCAGGGAAGGCCGGGAGGAGCGAGGGGTGGGTGTTCACGATCCGGCCCGCGAACGCCGCCAACACGGCAGGTCCGATGATCCGCATGTAACCGGCCAGGACGACGACGTCCGGGCCGACCGCGTCGAGTGTTTCCGCGAGGGTCACGTCATCCCCGCCCGGGATGAGCGCCGTCTCGATCCCGTGCTCCATCGCCCAGTCGAGCGCGGGACATGCCCGGTCGGCGAACACCAGCACGACCTCGCCTCCGAGATCGCCCCGATTCGCAGCGGCCGCGAGCGCACGCAGGTTGGAACCCGCCCCGGAGACGCCGACCGCGACAGACCCAGTGCGACCTTGCTCGCTCACTCGTAGGCCTCGAGCGGACCTTCGACGTACCGGGCGTCCCCGACGCTGGCGGCATCGACCACCTCGCCGATCAAGGTGGCCTCGACGCCCGCGACCGCGAACGCATCGATGACGGTCGTGACGGCCGCCGGCGGCAGGACCACGACCATACCGATCCCGCCATTGAACGTCGCCCGCACCTCGGCATCGTCGAGACCGCCGAGGGCGCCGAACAGGCGCATGACCGACGGCATCGACCAACGTCCGGGATCGAGCCGCGCGGCCAGCCCGTCCGGCAGCGCCCGGGGCACATTGCCTGGGAGGCCCCCGCCCGTGACGTGGGCCAGACCCCCGATGTCGGAGCCGCCAGCCTGGACCGCGGCCCTGGCTGCGAGCACCGCCCTTGCGTAGATCCGGGTCGGGGTGAGGAGGACATCGCCGAGGGTCGTCATCGCCTCGGCCGGCGCGTCGGCCAGGGCTCGGTCAGCCGCCAGATCGCCGAGCGACAGGCGCAGCCGCTCCTGGTATGGCTCACTCAGATCCAGGTCCCACTGCGCGATCAGGGCCCGGATGAGCGAGTACCCGTTGGCATGCAACCCGGACGCCATCAAGCCGACGATCGCATCCCCTGCGACGACGGTCCGGCCATCGATGACCGCCTCACGCTCGACGACACCGATGCAACAGCCGGACAGATCGTAGGCGTGGGGCGCCATCAGGTCGGGATGCTCGGCGGTCTCCCCGCCGACGAGCGCGCAGCCGGCCGCGCGACACCCCGCGGCGACCCCGTCGACCAGACGGGCCACCCACTCCGGAGTGACCTGGCCGACCGCCACGTAGTCGAGGAACGCGAGCGGCTCGGCGCCGCAGCACACGACGTCATCGGCGCACATCGCGACGAGGTCGATCCCGATCGTATCGAACCGGCTGAGCGACGCGGCGATCGCGGTCTTCGTCCCGACGCCATCGGTCGAGGCCACGAGCAGCGGGTCGCGATACCCCGTCGGGATCGTGAACGCGCCGCCGAAGCCACCCAGGCCACCGACGACCTCCGGTCGTCGGGTCGACTCCACGTGCGCCCGCATGAGTTCGACCGCCTGTTCTCCGGCCACGACATCGACCCCGGCGGCGCGATATCGATCGCGACCGGCCGAGCCCTTGGCGCCCGATCGGGTCATCGACCGACCACCGCCTCCTCGAGCATGAACTTCCGGCTGGCGGCGTCATACGGGACGGGTTCCGGGTAGTGACCGTCGAAGCAGGCGAAGCAGAAGCGCTCGTACGGCAGATCCAGCGCAGCCAGTACCCCCCGGATCGACAGGTATCCGAGCGAATCGGCGCCGATGAACGCCTGGATCTCGGGTTCGGTGTGCGTCGACGCGATCAGCTCGGTCTCGATCTGCGTGTCGATCCCGTAGAAGCACGGATGGTAGATCGGCGGCGCGCTGATCCGGACATGGACCTCGGTCGCACCCGCCCGGCGGAGGAGCTCGACGATCCGCTTCGTCGTCGTCCCCCGCACGATCGAATCGTCCACGACGATCAGTCGCTTCCCGTTGACGACCTCGCGAAGCGGGTTCAGCTTGATCGTGACGCCGCGATGACGGAGGCCGGCCGATGGCTGGATGAAGGTGCGACCCGCGTACCGATTGCGGTACATCCCTTCGCGGTAGGGCTGGCCGGACGCTTCAGCGAACCCGGCGGCGGCCGGGCGCCCCCGTATCCGGCACGGGCATGACCAGGTCCGCATCGACCGGATGTTCCCCAGCCAGCTGCATACCCATCAATCGCCGGGCCTCGTACAGGTTCCGGCCCTCCATGTAGGAGTCTGGTCGCGCGAAGTAGATGAGCTCGAAGACGCAGAGGGCCGGCGTCGCCGCCGCGAACCGGACCGAACGTGGTGCCTGGCCAGCTTCAAGGATCACCATCTCGCCCGGCTGGACGTCGCGGACGTAGTCGGCCCCGATGATGTCGAGCGCCGCCGTCTCGGACGACAGGCACCAGCCGACCGACGCGTCATCGCCCATCCACAGTCCGTCGTCCGATGCGCCCGACGCCGGCAATCGTCCGAGCACGAGCGGCCGGAACCCGAACGGATCGCGAACGCCGATGACCCGTCGTTCGTCGAGCACCACCAGGCTGTATGCACCGCGCACCCGCGGGAGGACCCGCTCGAGCGCCTCGACCGTGTCAGCCGCCGGTTCGTCGGCGAGCAGCGCGGTCAGCAGTTCGGTGTCGGTCGAGGCCGGAAGGCGGGCGCGGCCCCCGGTGAGCTGGTCGAGCAGTTCACGGGTGTTGACCAGGTTCCCGTTATGCCCGATCGCCAGCGCCCGGCGGGGCCCCAGCCGGTAGGTCGGCTGGGCGTTCTCCCAGACCGTCGACCCTGTCGTCGAGTAACGGCAGTGGGCGATCGCGATCTGGCCACGGAGGCTCGGCAGGCGACGCTCGTCGAGCACGGAACTGATCATCCCCAGGTCCTTGTACAGCATCAGCTGGTCGCCGTCGCTGACCGCAAGACCGGCCAATTCCTGACCACGATGCTGCAGCGCGAACAGGCCGAGCGCGGCGAGCGACGCGGCTTCGGTGGGTTCGCCACCCGGCAGGACGACCCCGAATACGCCACACACCGGTCAGCCCTCCCAGCCAAGCACGCGCCCGAGGCCGTGCTCCCAGACATGGGCAAGGTCCTTGACCGGGACCTCCAGCGCGTCTGCGACCCGTCCACCGCGCTCTTCGGCGGCTCCGGTCGCGCCGGCCATCGTCAACTCGATGACCAGGCGATCGCCCCCGACGGTGCCGATGGCCTCCACCGGAAGCCCGTGGTGGCGGGCCAGCAGCTCGACCGCTGCGACGTAACGCGGTCGGCACGACAGCACGACCCGCGACGGACTCTCCCCGAACAGGTCCACCGCCGGTGAGTGGACGATCGGCAACCGGACCGCCGCACCCAGCTCACCCCAGATGGCGCACTCGGCGAGCGCCACCCCCAGGCCGCCGCCGGAGACGTCCTGGGCCGAGCTGACGAGGCCACGACCGATCGCCTCGCGCACGAACGCCTGGATCGCCACTTCGAGATCGAGGTCGAGATTCGGCGGCACATCCTCGACCGATCCTCCGGCCAACCCGGCGTAGGCCGACCCGGCCAGGCCAGGCCCGGCCACGCCGACCAGGACGATCGCATCGTCGGCGCGCGCGAAGGCCGGCCCGACAAGCAGGCTGACATCGTCGATCAGCCCGACCACGCCGATCTCGGGGGTCGGCGCGATAGCGCTCGTCGGCGACTCGTTGTAGAGCGAGACATTCCCGCCGGTGACCGGCAGACCGAGCGCGAGGCAGGCGTCGGCCAGGCCACGAACCCCTTCACGAAGCTGCCAGAACGCTTCGGGTCGGGTCGGATCGCCGTAGTTGAGGCAGTTCGTCACGCCGAGCGGCCGTGCGCCTGTGATCGACACGTTGCGCGTCGCCTCTGCCACCGAGAGGGCCGCCCCGAGCCAGGGATCCAGCCTGCCCACCGCCTGATCGCCATCGGTCGTCGCAACCAGGGCCTTCGTCGTCCCATGCACCCGGAGGACGGCCGCGCCCCGGCCCGGTCCGACGATCGTATCGGCCCCGACGGTCGAATCGTATTGCTGGAAGATGCGATGACGCGACGACAGGTTCGCGGAGCCGAGCAGGGCCAGCAGGACGGCACCCGGATCGGTCCCCCGCTCGGGCAGCCGGTCGCTGATCGTGGCCGGGGCACCCGGGGCGGGCGCCTCGCGCCGATGGGTCGGCGCCGCGGCGACGCGATCGTGGACGATCGCGTCACTGGTCAGCGCGCGGGCGGGGACGCGGGCGATCTCCCGCCCGGCCTCGACGATCGCGATGTCGCCGTCGTCGGTGACCCGGCCGATCACGGCGACGGGCAGTCCCCAGCGCTGACAGACTTCCTGGACCGCGGCCCAGTGCTCCGGCAGCACGGCCGCGCACATCCGTTCCTGCGACTCGGAGATCATGACCTCGAACGGCTCGAGCCCCGGCTCCCGGCGCGGGATCGCGTCCAGGTCGACCAGGATCCCGGTCCCGGCCCGGTCTGCGGTCTCCGATGTGGCGCAGGTGATCCCACCGGCGCCAAGATCCTGGAGACCCTCGACCAGACCGCGGTCGATGAGTTCAAGGCTCGCCTCGATGAGGAGCTTCTCCGCGAACGGGTCACCGACCTGGACGGACGGCCGCTTCGACGGGTCGTCATCGGTGAAGGTGGCACTGGCCAGGACCGATGCGCCGCCGATCCCGTCGCGGCCGGTCGCCGACCCGAACAGGACGACGAGATTGCCGGGCCCGGGGGCCGACGCGAGGGTCAGGCGCCGTTCCTCCAGCAGGCCGATCGCCATGACGTTGACCAGCGGATTGCCCTGATAGCCGGGGTCGAAGACGAGTTCACCGCCGACGGTCGGCACCCCGACGCAGTTGCCATAGCCACCGACGCCGCGCACGATCCCATCGACCAGGTGCCGCGTCCGCGGGTCCGCCGGGTCGCCGAACCGTAACGCATCGAGCACCGCGATCGGCCGGGCGCCCATCGTGAAGATGTCGCGAAGGATCCCGCCGACCCCGGTCGCCGCCCCCTGGTACGGCTCGACGGCCGAGGGATGGTTGTGCGACTCGATCTTGAAGGCGACCGCAAGCCCGTCGCCGATCGAGATGACACCGGCGTTCTCACCCGGCCCGGCGACGACACCCTCCCCGGCGACGGGAAGCGTCCGGAGCAGCGGCTTCGAGCTCTTGTACGAGCAGTGCTCGCTCCACATCACGCTGAACATCGCCAGCTCGAGATCGTTCGGTCCACGGCCCCCCAGGCGCGACCGGATCGCCTCCAGCTCCTCGTCCGTGACGCCGAGCCTGCGGTGGAGCGGTTCGGCCGGGGTCGTGGTGAGGCTCATGGTCGTCCCGCCGTGACAACGACAGGTCCGTGACTCGACGCGTTCGCGGCGCTCTCGACCAGCGACTTGATGATCCCGAACCCGTCGTCCGAGCCGAGGACCGCCTCGGATGCCCGCTCCGGGTGCGGCATCAGACCGGCGACGTTGCCGGCGGCGTTCATGACTCCGGCGATCGCTCGGATGGAGCCGTTCGGATTGGCCGGCCCGTCAGGACCACCCATCGATCCGACCGGGTCGACATAGCGGAACAGGACCTGGCCGTTGTGCTCGAGCGTGTCGAGCGTCGCGTCATCGGCATAGAAACGGCCTTCGCCGTGGGCGACCGGCATCCGCAGGCCGCGACCCGCTTCGAGCGCGTGGGTGAACGGCGTGTCGATCCGGTCCGGGGCGACGGTCACGCTCCGGCCGGTGAACTGGAGTGACTCGTTTCGGAGCAGCGCCCCCGGGACCAACCCGGCCTCGGCCAGGACCTGGAACCCGTTGCAGATCCCGAGGACGAGACCACCGCTGGCGGCAAAGGCGGTGACTGCCTGCATCACCGGGCTGAATCGAGCGATGACCCCGGCCCGGACGTAGTCGCCGTATGCGAACCCACCGGGCAGGACGACCGCCGCCACGCCGTCAAGCGAGGCGTGCTCATGCCAGAGCACGACGGGTTCGGCGCCGGCCAAATCGAGCGCCCGGATCGTATCGCGATCGCAGTTGCTGCCCGGGAAGACGACGACGCCGATCCGGACCCCCACGCTCAGGCCTCCCCGACCGGGCCGCTGCGCATCGACGACGCGCCGGCCATCGTCTCGATCTCGAAGACCTCGATGAGCGGGTTTGACAGCAGCTCGGATGCAAGCCGATCGACGATGGCGCGGGCCGCGGTCTCGTCGGCGGCGTCGACCGTCAGTTCCGCCCGGCGCCCGATCCGGACGTCATGCACGCCATCGATGCCGAGATGGCCGAGGCTGCCCTCGACGGCACGACCGGCCGGGTCGAGGATGCCGGGCTTCGGCGTGACATTGACCGCGAACCGAAAGCTGGTCATGAGGCGATGACATCCTCCTGGAGGTAGCGAGCGAAACTCGCGCCGGTGATCCGTTCGTAGGCCTCGACATAGCGCGCTCGGGTGCCGTCGACGACCGATTCGGGCAATACCGGCCCCGGCGCGGTCTTGCCCCATGGCCGGGTCTCCAGCCAGTCGCGCACGAATTGCTTGTCGAAGCTCGCCTGCGCCCGGCCCGGCTCGTACGACGCAGCATCCCAGAAGCGGGAGGAATCCGGGGTCAACGCCTCGTCGATGAGGAGGAGCTCGCCGGAATCGGGCACGATCCCGAACTCGAACTTCGTATCCGCCAGGAGGATCCCGACCTCCGATGTCGCGGCGGCGGCCAGCTCGTAGAGCGCCAGGGTGATGGCGCGGATCCGTTCGGACAGCTCGCCGCCGACGAGCCCCACCATCGCATCGAAGGTGACGTTCTCGTCATGCTCGCCCGCCTCCGCCTTCATCGCCGGCGTGAAGATGGGTCTCGGCAGCTGCTCACTCTCGGCGAGCCCCGCCGGGAGCTCGACCCCGCAGATGGCGCCGCCGTCCAGGTAGGCCTTCCAGCCCGAACCGGCGAGGTAGCCGCGGGCGACGGCCTCGATCGGTACGACCTCGGTCGGCCGGCAGACCATCACCCGGCCCTTGAGCTCACCGGTCGGGTCCAGCCCGGGATCGACGGCCGTCCCGAGCAGGTGGTTCGGCACGACGTCCTGCGTCCGGGCGAACCAGTGGCGCGACAGGCCGGTCAGCACCCGACCCTTGTCCGGGATCACGGTCGGCATGACGACATCGAACGCCGAGATCCGGTCGGAGGCGACGAGCATGAGTCGGCCGTCCGGAAGGTCGTACAGGTCGCGAACCTTCCCGGACCGCACGTGATGTGCCTCAATCGCCGGCGACATCGACGACCTCCGGCTGGCGGACCGCGGAACGTGCGAGCTGGCGCGCGGCGACGGCATCGAGTCGGCCGATCACGTCAGGGACGTGCTGCAGGTAGGCCGCGTCGTCGAAGCACGCGTCGAGTTGGGCAAGCGACAGGCGCTGGGCCACGCCCGCGTCGACCGCCAGCAGGTCGCGCAGCGCCAACCGCTCGTCGGCCGCCTGGAGCGCGGCCCGCTGGACGACGGCATAGGCGTCCTCCCGGGACATCCCGCCGACGTCCACCAGCGCCACGAGCACGTGGGACGACGCATGGAGACCGAGGCCCCGGTCGATGTTCTCGCGCATCCGGTCGGGATGGACCTTCAGGCCCTCGATCAGTCCGGTCATCCTGACGAGCATGTAGTCGAGCACGATCGTCGCGTCGGGCAGGATGACTCGTTCGGCACTGGAGTGGCTGATGTCGCGTTCATGCCAGAGGGGTTGGTCCTCGAGCGCGACCTGGGCATACCCACGAAGCAGGCGGGCGAGTCCGGCGATCCGCTCCGACACGATCGGGTTCCGCTTGTGCGGCATCGCCGATGAGCCTTTCTGGCCCGCCCGGAATGGTTCCTGCACCTCGCCGATCTCGGTGTGCTGCAGATTGCGGATCTCCGTGGCGAACCGCTCGAGCGAGCCGCCGATGATCGCGATCGCGGTCAGGAGGGCGGCGTGGCGATCACGCTGGACGATCTGGGTGCTGACCGGGTCCACGTACAACCCGAGCGACGCAAGGACCTCCGCCTCGAGGTCGGGGGCGAGGTGGCTGTAGGTCCCGACCGGTCCCGAGATCTTGCCGGTCCCGATCTCGTCCACGGCCGCGTTCAGGCGGTCGCGCCCCCGTTCGAGCTCGAACGCCCAGCCGGCCAGCTTCAGCCCCAGGGTCGTGGGTTCCGCATGGACGGAATGGGTGCGACCCATCATGACCGTCGAGGCCTCGGCCCGGGCCCGTGCGATGAGGGCGACCGTGAGCCGATCCGCGTCGGCCAGCAGGTGTTCTCCGGCCGCCCGGAGCTGGAGCGCCAATCCGGTGTCGACGACGTCACTGCTGGTCAGGCCGAGATGCAGGAAGCGACCCTCCGGGCCGACTCGCTCCGCGACCTGACTCACGAAGGCGATGACATCGTGATCGGTCGTTCGCTCGATCTCGTTGATCCGGTCGACATCGACACGGGCGCGCTGCTCGATCGCGGCGAGCGCATCCGGTGGGACCTGGCCGCGGGCGGCCTGGGCGCGCGCGACCGCCAGCTCGACCCGAAGCATCGCTTCGAACCGCGCGGCCTCCGACCAGATCGCGCCCATCTCGGGAAGCGTGTAGCGCGGGATCATCAGATGACCGCCTGTGGTTCGACCGCGCCAAGGGCCTGGCCGATGTCGTGTCGTCGTTGGCTGCCCTGGAACGCGATCAGGTCTGCGGCTCCCTCGGCCTCGACCCGCGCCGCGATGAGGTCCGGACCAAGGCCGACGACGGTCAGGACGCGGCCGCCATTCGTCGCCCATCCGTCAGCCGCCTCGATGGTCGCGGCATGGAAGACCAACGCCCCGCGACGCAGGGCAGCATCGATCCCGGTGATCGGCAGGCCAACGCGCCCTTCGGCCGGATAGCCACCGGTCGCGATGACGATCCCGACCGCGGCCCCAGGGCGCACTGGCAGACGCGTCCCGAGGTCGGCAGGGAGTGCCCCTCCGGCGGCCGCCAGGAGGATCGGCCCGAGTGCGGCGTCGACACGAGGCAGGATGACCTGGGCCTCCGGGTCACCGAGCCGGGCGTTGCACTCGAGCAGGACTGGGCCGGTCGCGGTCAGGATGAGCCCGGCATACAGGAACCCCCGGAACGGCGATCCCCGGGCGGCCAGCTCGCGCAGGATCGGCTCGTGGATCCCGGCCAGGACGCCGTCGACGTCCGCATCATCCAGGTCCGGCAGGGGCGAGTACGCACCCATACCGCCCGTATTCGGGCCGGCGTCGCCGTCGCCGAGGCGCTTGTGGTCGCGCGCGGCCGGGAGCCCGATCGCTCGTGACCCATCACAGACCGCGATCACGCTCGCCTCCGGACCGTGCAGCCGCTCCTCGACGACGATCGTCCGCTCCGGGCTTCCCGGACCGTACAGCGCGTCGAGCAGACGCGGCAGATCGGCCTCCGCGGTCGCGCCCGGACCGAAGACCGTTACGCCCTTTCCGTCCGCCAGCCCGTCGTCCTTCACGACGAATCCGCCGTCGGAGGCGCGGAGTCGATCGATCGCCGCCTGTGCGCCCGCGCGCGAACGACAGACCTGGGCATCGGCCATCCGGACGCCCGCCGCCGTTGCGACGTCGTGACAGAACGCCTTCGACCACTCGATCGCCGACGCCGCACGGCTCGCCCCGAAGACCGGGATCCCAGCGGCGTCGAGTTGATCGGCGAGTCCGGCTGCGAGCGGCGCTTCGGGACCGACCACGACGAGGTCGATGCTCTGCTGGCGCGCCAGGTCGACGATCTCGTCGATCGCCGTGGCCGGCACATCGATCGTCTCGACGCCGGGTTCGGCTGCGATGGCGGCGCTTCCCGGAACAACCAGCACCGCCTCCACGGCCGACTCGGCCGCGAGCTTCCAGGTGATGGCGTGCTCCCGCCCACGGCTGCCGACAACGAGGATCCGGCGGGGTGTCTCGACCGTCATGCCCCGACCACCGATCGATTGCGCATCGGTCGCCAGGCTCGTTCGATGGTCTGGGTCCGCTCCGGTCCGACCGAGACGAGAACGATCGGAACGCCAGCATGGTCCTCGATCGCGGACACGTAGCGGCGGGCGTTCTCCGGCAGGTCGGCCAGTGATCGCGTGCCGTGGATGGGCTCGTCCCAGCCATCGAACGCCTCGTAGATCGGGGTGACCCTCGACAGCGCGGCGCCGCTCGACGGCCACGTCTCCACCCGCCGACCGTCAAGCTCGTAGGCGACGCACAACTGGATCGTCTCGATGCCGGACAGGATGTCCAGCTTGTTGAGCATGATGCTGCTGGCACTGTTGACCGCCACCGCGTAGCGCAGGGGCACCGCGTCGAACCAGCCCACCCGTCTCGGGCGGCCCGTCACCGTCCCGAATTCGTGCCCGCGCTCGGCGATCCCGGCGCCGATCTCGTCGGTCAGTTCGGTCGGATACGGACCCGAGCCGACCCGGGTCGAATAGGCCTTCATCACCCCGATGACCTCGTCGACCTGGAGCGGGCCGATCCCGCCACCCGTGCACGCCCCGCCCGCGACCGGGTTCGACGACGTGACATACGGATAGCTGCCATGGTCGATGTCGAGGAGCGTCCCCTGGGCACCTTCGAGGAGCACATGCTCACCACGGGCGAGCGCGGCCTGCACGAGCCAGGTCGTGTCGTCGAGGTGGTCACGCAGGCGGGCGCCCCAACCGAGGGCGGTCTCCAGGAGCGGCTCCACCTCGAACGACGGCAGGCCCGCGGCGGCGAGCAAGACGTTCTTGTCGGTCAGCACTCGCTCGATCCGCTCGCGGAGGACCGGGTCATCGAGCAGATCCTCCATCCTGAGCCCGATCCGCCAGGCACGATCGCCATAGGTCGGACCGATACCCCGACCGGTCGTTCCGACCTTGGCCTCCCCGAGGCGAGACTCATTCGCCCGATCGAGTGCGACGTTGTACGGCATGATCACGTGGGCGCTCCGGCTGACGCGGACCCGGGAGACATCGATCCCGCGGGAGGTGAGCATGTCCAGTTCGGCGATCAGCGTGATCGGGTTGACGACGACACCGTTGCCGATCACGGAGGTGATGTGCGGGTACAGCACCCCGGACGGGCGTGAGCCGCAACTTGAATACCTCGGCGCCGCTGACGACCGTGTGGCCGGCGTTGTCACCGCCCTGGTAGCGCACGACCATGCCGACCTGCTCGGCCAGGAAGTCCGTGGTCTTGCCCTTGCCCTCATCGCCCCATTGCAGGCCGACGATCACCGTGGCCGGCATCAGCGTGGCCCTCGACCGGTCCCAGGACAAACGAATGGGCCCCTCGGCCATCGGCCCGGGACCCGGATAGACATCTCCCGCGTCGCGCCGCCGACGTATCGGCGGATCGCCATCGATTGGTCGCTCGGGCGCCTCACGGGACGGCCGATGCGCCCTGAAAGCGCGATCGCTGACCTCCTGGTTCGCGGCGTCGAGTCCGCACGATTCGAGGACGGCGGGAGTATAGCAGGACGCCACCCTGCGGACCCGCCCCAAAGTGTCGACCGTACTTCCGGGCGCGCCGCGACGGTACGTCCGGTCGGTCCGCCACGCGCCCGCAGGCACGTAGCCTGAGGCGGTGATACGTCTGCTCGCGATCCTTGCCGTGACCGTCCCGGCGGCAGTGGGGATCCTCCTCGTGACGATGCCTGAGACCGCGGCGCCGTTCGTCGCGCCCGGAGACCGTCCGGTCGCAGCGTCGATCATGGCCGTCACGATGGCGGTCAGCGTGAGTGCCGTCATCTTCTGGCTGATCGGGCGCATCCGATACGGCCGCCTGATCCGGGCAGCCGAACGCATCGCCGGAGGTGACTACACGGTCACCGTCCCGACCACGGGTGGCGGCCTCGAGGCCCGCCTTGGCCGTGCCATCAACGACATCTCGAATTCGATGGCCGACACCCATACCAAGCGCGACCGTCGACCGCCTGACCGGCGTCCCGAACCGGCACGCACTACTCGCCGAGCTCTTCTCGGAGATCGAGCGGGCGGGACGCTACGGTCGTCCGCTATCCGTCGCGTTCGTGGACATCGACCTGTTCAAGGTCGTCAACGATTCGTACGGGCACGCCGTCGGAGACATCGTCCTCCGCGGGGTCGCCCAATGCCTCGCCCAGAACCTGCGAGCGAGCGACATGATCGGACGCTACGGCGGCGAGGAGTTCATGCTCATCCTCACCGAGACCGGCGTCGAGGAAGGGGCCGCGCTCAGCGAGAAGCTTCGGACGATGGTCGAGCGACTCCGATTCGACGTCGAGGGCAATCCCGCGCTGTCCGTGACCATCTCGATCGGGATCGCCGGAGGCACGGGAGCACAGCTCAGGCTGGAGGCGCTCATCCGCGACGCCGACGCCGCGATGTACTCGGCGAAGGCGCTGGGTCGCAATCAGACGTACATCTTCGAGGAGCCCGACGAGGACGCTCGCGTGCCGAGGGCTCCGATCTCCGAAGCAGGCAGAGCCCGGGCGACCGATATCGGTCGGCGGGCACGCGACGCGGCCACGGACATGCTGACGTCGTTCATCGCGCCGCTCCCCCACTACCGCGGCCAGCCGTCGGCCCTGATCGCATCCATCGTGGTGGACATGGCCAGGCGCCTGCAGCTGCCCGACGCCGAGGTGGACCGCATCCGTCTTGCCGCGCTGCTCCACGACGTCGGCAAGGTGGCCGTCGCCGAGGAGATCCTGGAGAAACCCGCCGCGCTCACCCAGGCGGAATGGCGAACCGTCATCCAGCACCCACGGATCGGGCAGGTGATCCTGGAACACGCGTCGGCGCTGCGCGATGCCGTCCCGATCATCCTTCACCATCACGAGCGGTTCTCCGGGCATGGCTACCCGTACGGACTTCGTGCGAACGAGATCCCCCTGGGCGCCCGGATCGTGGCCATCGCCGATGCGTACGATGCGATGACTCGCGATCGTCCCTACCAGCTCGCCATCAGCCATGACGCCGCGATCGCCGAACTTCGAGAGCACGCCGGGACCCAGTTCGATCCCGAGCTGGTCACGCTCTTCTGCGACCTGTACGCAGACCGTGCGCCGAGTCCCGACCCGACCGTCCTGGCCGTCACCGACCCACCGAAGACCATGGTCAGCCGCCGCTCCCCCAAGGCGCCGATGCCGGACGTATCGACCGGCACGCTCGGTGCCGGCAGTGCGGGGATGGTCGAGCTCGAGTCAGGTCGCCGGAAGCGAACACGATCCCGTACGGCCGATAGCTCCCCCACGCCGCCCGGCGAGCGCGGCGTCGCCTCCAACCCGGGCTGAGGCGCACCCGGCCGATCATTGCCGGATAAGCCTCCGTGCAGTGGCCCTCGCTAGTGTGAGCGGCGTCATCCCGCCGGAGACGCAGGGTCGTGATCGGCGCAGCCGGCCGACCGGGAAGGAGATCGGACCGTGAACAAGGTCCTCCTCACGGGGCGCCTCACGCGCGACCCGGAGTTGCGCAGCCTCGCCTCCGGGAAGAACGTCACGACGTTCACCGTCGCGAGCAATGAGTTCATCAGGGGCGGCAAGGAGAAGGCCGAATACCACCCGGTCGTCGCCTGGGATCGATTGGCCGAGATCGCGGGACGCTACCTCGGGAAGGGCCAACAGGTCGCCATCGAGGGCCGCCTCCAGACGCGATCCTGGGATGACGACAAGGGAGCTCGTCACTGGAAGACGGAGATCGTCGCCGCCCACGTGGAGATGCTCTCCGGCCGGAGGAAGAAGGACTACGAGGCCCAGCAGGCGGCCGACTCACTGGCCGCCCAGGCCGGGGCCGACGAGACGCCGGCCTCGGAGCCGATCGCCGAGCCGTCCTTCGACCCCGGAACGCCCGACGACGAGCCGAGGACGAGGACGACCTCCTCGAAGGAGCCGCCGTCGCCTGATCCCCGGCAACTCCCCTCCGGCGGCGGCGCGGTCCCCTCCCGTGCCGCCGCCGCTTTTCGCGGGGTGCGGGCGTCAGCCCGCAACCCGCGATCCTTGCGCGGGTCAGTGCACGAAGAACTCGCGCATCGATGTCACCTGCGAGCTGTCCGAGGCGTTGCCAAGGAAACCGAGGTGCCAGTTCTCCTCGATCGTGCGGAGCAGCGAGTAGTGGTTGTAGGGCTGGTCGCTCACGTAGTGGCGGACCCCATGACGGGCGATGACGATGGCCGGGATCAACCCTCCGCCGTAGTGGAAGTCGCCGTTCTGGCCATGCCACACGTTGCCATCCGGAACGCCGTGTGAGGTGAGGAACTGGTACCCATCGGGGAGGATCGGCGAGTCGCAGCACCAGGCGGTGGATTCCCAGCCATCCGTGCTGGTGTTGCCCGTGTAGTCGTTCTCGTCGGTCGCGATGAAGATCGCGCTGTTCCCTGTCCATGCCTTCGAATGCATGATCGCCTGCACGGCGCCCTTGACGAAATCGTCGGCCTTCTGCTTCAGGGCCGCATCATTCGGATCATCCTTGGCCGAGCCGTACGGGCACGGCGCACCGTCGATCGCCTCGCCGGCCACCGTGGTGTAGACGCCGCCATGCATGTCGTGGCACTGGTTGGGGCTGATCCAGACGAAGTCGGCGACTTTGCCTCTCGCGAGATCGGTGGCGAAGGACGTATACGGCTTGACCTTGGCCATCCGCTTCGGGTTGTTCCGGATGTTGTCGAAGAGGACGAACGGATTGTGCTTGTTCACGTAGAGCGCGGCGTCGGCCGGATACTGGTCCCCCGTGAAACCCGCGCTCGGCATGGTCTCCATGTAGGCGGCCCAGCTGTGGTGGCTCGCCTCGAGCTGGTCGACGAGATTGGTGTGGTCGAACAGGTTGGCCGGGTTGTCATCGTTGACGAACCAGTTGCTGCCGCTGATCGCCGCGACGTAGTTCGGCAGGCTCGGGTGCGTGACGCCGTAGTAGTTCGCCGCCATCCCGTACGTGTGTGCAAGCGAGGTGATGAACGGCGCGTTGACGTCATCGATGACACTCGACTGGGAGTGGTTCTCGAGCATGATGACGAAGATGTGCTTGAGCTCCGCGTTGGCGCTTTCGTTCGAGGCCTTCGCGCTGTGGTTCGAGCGGGCGACCACCGGACCGACACTCGCAACGACGATGAGGCTCAGGCCGGCCAACAGTGCGGCGACGCGAAGCCTACCGAAACGTACCTTCATTCGGGTCTCCCTCCTCCAGCTGTTCCGTCACCCGATCGAACAGCCGTACGGACAGGAGCCGGTTGCTCGCGCTCGGGCGAGGCCGAGGCCATGGATCAGGGGGCCGAGGCCATGCACCGTATGGCGGGACAGGTTCTCCAGTACCGCGGGGGCCAGGGTGGTCCGACGATATTGGCACGTCGAGCGAGCGGCCGTTCCTCCGCAATGCAACGACCGTGGCCGGGCGCGCAGAATCCGGTGCGCATGAGCACCGGGCCGGCAGGACGACGCTGCGCGGTCGGCGCGGTCGGCACGCTCACGGCCGCTCCGGACGGTTGTGATCGAGCCCATACAGGAGGCGTCGCGGCAGTCCGGTCGTGGCGGCCACCTGTCGGGCGGCGTCTCCTCGAGCCACCCCTGACTCGACGAGACGCTCGACGGCCTCCCGCGCCGCGCTCAGCGCCTGCGGAGCATCCTCGGCCGGGCGGCAGGTCGGCGCCGCTGACGACGAGGACGAACTCCCCGCGAGCCGGGATCTCCGAAGACACGGCCATCGCCTCGAGGCCTCCGAGCGTCCCGCGGACGATCGACTCGTGCACCTTGGTCAGCTCGCGACAGATCGCGGCCGGTCGTTCGGGGCCACAGACATCGACCAGGTCACGGAGCGTCGCCGCGACGCGATCGGGCGCCTCGAAGATCAGCGTCCCCCGCTCATCGGCCGCGATCCTGGCCAGCCGTTCGCGACGCTCTCGACCGCGCCGCGGGAGGAATCCCTCGAATGCCCAGCGCGGCCCCGCGATGCCCGGATGCGGACACGGCGGCCAGGACGGCACTCGCTCCGGGGATCGGGACGACCCGTCCGTCCTCGGCCGCCCAGGCGCCGACCAGTTCGCCGCCGGGATCGCTGACCGCCGGGGTCCCGGCATCGGTGACGAGGGCGAGATCGGAGCCGGCACGGAGATGCTCGAGCAGGGTCCGCGACTCGACTGACCGGACTGCGAGCGTGATAGCTCGTCATCCGCGTCTTGATCTCGTAGCGGGCCAGCAGGCGATGCGTGTGACGGGTGTCTTCGGCGGCGATCAGGGGAACCGACCGAAGCACCTCGATCGCGCGAAGCGAGATGTCTCCGAGATTCCCGATCGGGGTCGCCACCACGTACAGGATGCCCGGACCCGGGCCGTCCCCGGCGGGTGTCACGTCCGAGCGGACCCTGGGCGCCGCCTCGGGTACAGGTAGTCGACCCCAGCCGTCCGCGGGCCCAGTTTGGCGATCGGGGGTACCTGGCGTTTGAACTCGGCCGCAGCGACCATCCGGTCCACGCGCTCCACCATCCCGGCGTCGAAGCCAAGGGCGATCATCTCCTCGGTCGAGCGCCGCTTGTCCACTCGCCAGAAGAGCAGTCGGTCCAGCACCGGGTAGCTGAAGCCTCCCTCGGCTTCGTCCGTCTGGCCCGGCCAGAGGTCGGCCGATGGCGCCTTGTTCACGATCGCCTCGGGCACGCCCATCGCGATGGCCAGCTGCCGGACCTGGCTCTTGTACAGGTCCCCGATCGGGTTGAACGCACAGGCCGCGTCGCCGAAGATCGTCGTGTAGCCGATGAGCGACTCGGTCTTGTTGCTCGTCCCGACGACGAGACCGCCGAACGTCACGGATCGGTCGTACAGGACGGCCATCCGCATCCGTGCTGCGAGATTACCCCGCCGCAGAGGAGCGGCCTCCAGACCATCGGGCCCGCTCGCCCCCACAGCCTGTCCCGTCCCGAAGTACCCGTCGACCATCGCACTGATCTCGATCACTTCGCTGAGACAACCCAGCTCGGACACGATCGTCTCGGCGTCGGCGCGCGAGGCCGGCGATGAGCTCCGGTACGGCAGCATGACCGCCAGCAATCGCTCCGGACCGATCGCCTCCGCCACGAGGTAGGCGACCAGTCCGGAATCGATCCCGCCCGACAGCCCCAGGACCGCCCGCTCGAATCCCGCCTGCTCGAGCTGGCCGCGGATGAATCCACCGATCACTCGACGCGCGACATCGGTGTCGATCGACAGCTCCGGCGGTAGCTCGAATGGCGCGCCCGACGGGACGGTCACCGATGGCCACGCGTACCGTGCGCTCCGAACCCGATCGGCGTCGAGGGCGCATCCGCCGGCCCCAGATCGTGGCCCGGTTCGGCGCCGGGCTCAGCGGTCGAATTGCTGGCCATCCCGGCGCGCTCCGCGATGATCCGCTGCAACTCGCGCACCTGAAGCTCCGGGCGCTCATCGCGCAGCAAGGGGAGACGCGATCCGTTCACGTCGGATGGCCGCCGCCGGGATGTCGACCACGAACGAACCCTCGTCGTAGAGCGGCGCGCTGAACAGGGTTTCGCCGGTCGGCGCGATGACCTCGGAACCGCCCCAGAACGAGATCGACTCGTCGACGCCGACCCGGTTGCAGAAGACGACGTACGAGGTCGTCAGCTGGGCGTACGTGCGCATGAGGGTCCGCCAGGAGGTCGCCGTCCCGAGTCCGACCTCGTTCGTGGAGGCCAGGTCCCGGCCCGGCGATGACGACACGTTGACGAGGATCTGGGCACCATCGAGTGCCAGCAGCTGCGGCACGGAAAGGTGCCAGAAGTCCTCGCACACGCCGATCCCCAACCCGACCCCGAGCCGGGATGGCACCGCTCGAAGCGTGTCGCCGGCGGCGAAGAACCGCCGCTCGTCGAACAGCCCGTACGTGGGCAGGAACAGCTTGCGATGGACGTGGCGGACGTCACCGTCCTCGAGCAGGGCCGCCGCGATGAACAGGCGATGATCGGCTGACTCTTCGACGAACGACACGATCGCCGACATGCCGTGGGTCGCGGCGGCGAGCGTCGCAAGGCGAGGATCGTCCAGACGCATCGCCACCTCAGCGGAGAGGTCCTGCAGCTGATAGCCGGTGAGCCCGAGCTCGGGAAAGACGATCAGGTCGACCTCACCCTGCCGGGCCTCATCGATGAGCCGCTGGTGCGTCGCCAGGTTCGCCTCGAGCTGCCCGAGCCGCGGGGCGATCTGGGCGAGCGCGATCTTGATCATCTGCACGTTGCCGAGCATACGCGACGGCTCACCGCATCGAGCGCCGGAGACCGACGTCGGGTGGGAGCCGTTTCGACGACTTCGGCGGCCGATGCTAGGCTTCCGGTCGGCCGCGATGGCTCGAACGACGTCGCTGCCGAACCGGGACCGATCGAAGACAGGAGTGCCTGGCAGCTTGTCACGAGCACGCGCGCGAGCCGCCCGACCCCGTATCGGACGCATCCTGCTGGTCCTCGTCACGCTGATCGCCGTGGCCTGCGATCCGCCCCCGCCACCCACGCCGGTCCCGGTGCTCGTCACCCCGGCGCCGACTCCGACCGCCGTTGCCTTGGGCGACCGCCCGTTCAGCGCCATGATGTATCCACCCGGCGGCGATGCTCCATGCGGCCAGACCGACCCACCGGATCCTGACCACGGCGCCTACACCGGCAACCTCAAGCGGATCACCGCCGAGGATCCGACCACCGTCGTGTTCGAGCTCTGCCGACCGGATGCGACCTTCCTCTCGAAAGTGGCATCGCCGGCCCTGGGGATCCAGGATGCCGGCTGGTTGCGCGCACACCCCGGCGGCGAGACCGACCCAGGCGTCGACAGCAACGGCACGGGTCCGTTCACGTTGGAGCGTTGGACCTCCGGCACGGAGGTCAGTCTCGCCAGGAACGATGCCTACTGGGGACCCCCGACGGATGCCGAGCGGCTCATCGTGCGCTGGGATGCGAACCCGGGGGCACGGATCACCGAACTCCAGGCGGGCACCGTGGACGGGACCGACGAGGTGGGTCCGGCGGGTGTTGCGACGGCGACCAACGACGTATCGCTCAGCCTCGTCCCGAGGGCAGGTCTCGAGACCGTCTACCTGGGGTTCGACGTGACCCAGTCGCCGTACGGGAGTGAGCCGGTCCGGCGGGCGATCGCCCTGGGACTCGACCGCCAGCACATCGTCGACGCGCTCCTGCCGATCGGGCTCCGAGGTCGCATCGCACTACACGCCCTGCGCCGTCCCGCACGGTTGCGCGGGCGACAGCTGGTACGAATACGACCCGACGCTGGCCCAGGAAACGCTGGCCGGGGCCGGGTACACCGACGGCTTCGACACGAGCCTGCACTACCCGGCCACCGGTTCGCCCGGCCTCCCCGATCCCGAGGCGATCGCCCAGGAGATCCAGACCGAGCTCCTGGACAACCTCGGCATCAACGTCGAACTCGTGCCGGAGCCGGCAGAGACATACCTGGCGGACCTGGCGGCAGGACGGATCGTCGGGCTCCACCTGATGGTCGGCGACGCCCCGTATCCGGACGTGGCCGCGTATCTCGATCCGCAGTTCGGGTCCGGCGCCTCGGCCGAGTTCGGGACGCCGTTCGATGATGTCACCAAGGCATTGTCCGCCGGCACTGCCACGGCCAACGACGACAAGCGCGAATCCAGCTACGCCGCCGCGAATGCTGCGATCCGGACCCATGTGCCGATGATCCCGATCGCCCACGTCGGTTCGATGGCGGCGTTCCGGGCCGACGTCAGCGGAGCGAGCACCTCACCACTTCGTCTGGAGCGGTTCGCCCGGATGACGCCGGGCGACCGGCGCCAATTCGTCTGGCTGGCGCCGTCCGAGCCAGTCAGCCCGTCGTGCGCCGATGCGCTCGATCCGGTCACGTTGCTCGTCTGCTCGCAGCTGGTCGAGGGCCTGTACGCCTACGTCCCGACCAGCGCAGCACCGGTCGCGAACCTGGCGAAGCGGTGCGTGCCGAACAAGGATCTGTCCGTCTGGACGTGCACCCTGCGAAAGGGCATCACGTTCCACGATGGGTCGCGTCTCGAGGCCGATGACGTGGCCCTGAGCATCGCGATCCAATGGGATGCGGACCATCCCCTCCATGCCGCCCAGGTCGGCCGATCGACCACGTTCGCGACGCTGTTCGGGGGGTTCCTTCATCCCAACGCCCCAGGCGGCTAGGGCGCGGCGGCCGGTCAGGGGGTCGGTGGAACCGTCGGTGGGGTCGGTGGAGTCGGCGCGGACCCTGCGCCGGGCGCGGGTGCCTCGCTCGCCGCATCTCCCCGGGCGGACGCGCCATCCGATCTGGGACGCCCGGTCGCCTGGACCTGTTCGGTCGAGCCATCCACGTGATCGGGGAAATGGCAGGCGACTTGGTGGCCTGTCGACATCGTCCGGAGCTCCGGATCGACCGTGGCGCACTGCTCAGGGTTACCCAGCTTCTCGCGAAGCCAGCAGCGGGTGTGGAACCGGCAGCCCGACGGCGGGTTGACCGGCGACGGAACGTCGCCCTTGAGGATGATCCGTCGACGACGCGCCTCGATGGTCGGGTCCGGGATCGGGACGGCCGACAGGAGAGCGACGGTGTATGGATGCAGTGGCTGCACATCGAGTTCGCGCGATCTGGCGATCTCGACGATCCGACCCAGGTACATGACCGCGGTTCGATCGCTGATATGGCGGACGACGCTCAGGTCGTGGGCGATGAACAGGTAGGTGAGCCCGAAATCTGCCTGCAGGTGTTCGAGGAGGTTGATGATCTGGGCCTGGATCGAAACGTCCAGGGCGCTGATCGGTTCGTCGGCCACGATGAGCTCCGGACGAAGCGCCAGCGCGCGGGCGACGCCGATCCGCTGCCGTTGCCCGCCCGAGAACTCATGGGGATAGCGCGACGCGTAGGCAGGGTTGAGGCCGACCGTCGACAGGAGCTCGCCGACCCGTTCGCGCCGTTCGGCGCTCGTCCCGACGTCGTGGACGTCCAGCGGCTCTGCGATGATCCCGCCGGCCGTCATCCGGGGATCCAGGCTCGCGTACGGATCCTGGAAGATCATCTGCATGCGCCGGCGCAGCTGCCGGAGCTCGGCACCCTTGAACTCGGTGACGTCGACGCCATCGAAGTGGATCCGACCCGATGTCGGTGGGTTCAGGCGGATGATCGCTCGCCCAGTGGTGCTCTTGCCGCAGCCCGACTCACCGACGAGACCGAGGGTCTCCCCACGTTTCAGCTCGAGCGTGACCCCGTCGACGGCCTGGATATCGCCCACATGACGCTGGCGGATGATGCCGTCCCGGATCGGGAAATAGACCTTCAGGTCGTCGAGTCGCAGCAGCGGCGGGACGTCCACGTCGGCGGACCCACCCGACGGCTGGACAGCGGCAGTCATCTCAGCGGTCGTCATCGAGGAAGCCACCCTGGTGATGTTCCGGCTCCGGAGGCAGCGGAAGGCCGCCAGCTGATGGCGCCATCGAGATCGGGCCCTCCTCCGCCTCGATCGATCGGAAGTCTCGGTCGACGTCCTCCGTCGAGCCGATCCGCTCCCCTCCGACCTCGTCGACGACCCCGGGTGGGGCCGCCGCTGCGAGGAACCCGGGCCGGAGCGGCCGCCCGGCAGCCCGCTCCTCCGCGGTGACCGGGTTGAAGCAGGCGATCTGGTGAGTCGCCTCGGAGCCGGTCAGCACGACCGTCGTCTCGGCGCCGACCGGGCGCAGTGACGGGTTCTCCTGCCAGCAGACATCGAGCCGCCAGCGGCATCGTGCCGCGAACGGACAGGCGGTGGGTTCGTGCCGCATGTCCGGCGGCCTGCCCTCGATCGGGATGAGGGCTTCGCCCTCCGCCATGTCCGGCCGCGGGATGGAATGGAGGAGGCCGACCGTGTACGGATGCGTCGGCTCGGCGAAGAGCGTTGTCGTGGTCGCTGATTCGACGATGTAGCCGGCATACATGACGTTGATCCGGTTCGTCATCCCGGCCACGACGCCCAGGTCATGGGTGATCAGGATGAGCGCGGTCCCGAACTCCGTCGACAGGCGCTGGATCAACTCCAGGACCTGCGCCTGGATCGTGACGTCGAGCGCGGTCGTCGGCTCGTCGGCGATCAGCAACTTCGGCTCGAGGGCCAGCGCCATCGCGATCATCACCCGCTGGCGCATCCCGCCCGAGAACTGGTGGGGAAAGTTGCTGAGCCGCGATTCCGGCTCCGGGATCCCGACCAACGACAGGAGCTCGATCGCCCGCGCCCGAGACTTCGTCCGGTCGATCTCACGATGGGCCATGATCGTCTCGACCATCTGCTCTTCGACGGTCAGGACCGGATTGAGGCTGGTCATCGGATCCTGGAAGATCATCGCGATGTCACGGCCCCGGATGGAGCGCATCTCATCCTCGCGGAGGGTCGTGAGATCCTGGCCATCGAAGGCCACGTGGCCACCTTCGATCTGGCCCGCCGGCTTCGGCAGCAGCCGCATCACCGCCAGGTTGGTCACGCTCTTGCCGCAGCCCGACTCCCCGACCAGCCCGAGACGCTCGCCCTCCTCGAGTTGGAAGGTCACGCCGTTGACGGCGTGGATCGTGCCCTCGTGGGTTCGGAAGCGGACGACGAGATCGTCCACCGACAGGAGCGGTTGCGTGCTCGTCATCGCCGCATCCGTGGATCCAGGGATTCACGCAACCCGTCGCCAAGCAGATTGAAGCCGATCGCACTGATGACGATCGCCGTACCCGGGAACAACAGGAGCCAGGGTGCCTGCCGGATGTACTTCGTGGCATCGGTCAGCATCGTGCCCCATTCCGGGGTGCGCGGATCGGGCGGGCCGAGCCCCAGGAAGCCGAGACCGGCGACGTCGATGATCGCCGTCGCCAGGGCGAGCGTGGCCGCGACGATCAGCGGCGACATCGAATTCGGGAGCATGTGGCGGACCAGGATCCGCGGTCCGGTCGCACCGATCGATCGGGCGGCCGAGACGTAGTCCGACTCGCGCAGGGAGAGGAGGCTGCCCCGCAGGATCCGCGCGAAGATGGGCACGTTGACGATCGCGACGGCGAACATGATCTGGGGAAGGCCGCGCCCGAGGAAGGCCACGATCCCGATGGCCAGCAGGATCCCGGGGACCGCCAGCATGGCGTCGACCAGACGCATCAGGATCGAATTGAGCTTGCCGCCGACACCGCCCGCCAGTGCGCCGATGGTCCCGCCGATGAGGACGCCCATCACGACCGACGCCACGCCCGCCACGAGGCTGACCTGGGCCCCATACAGGACCCGCGTGTATTCGTCGCGGCCCTGGGCATCCGTGCCCATGATGTGGATCGACGAAGGCGACTGGAGGCGATCCGCGAGACCGCCTTCCAGCGGCCCGTACGGGGCGATGATCGGGGCCAGGACCGCCGCCACGACGAATACCCCGATGAAGAACAGGCCCAGCAGGGCCGGTCGGTTGCGGACGAGGCGGCGGGCCGCATCGCCCCACAGCCCGCGGCTCGCCCGCTCGTCGACGGGCTGGACGGCAGGAATGGCGGGTGCAGCCATCTAGGCGTACCGGATCCGTGGATTGAGGACCGCGTACAGGATGTCGACGAGCAGGTTCACCATGAGGAAGATCACCGCGAAGATCAGGATCGTGTTCTGGATCACGAAGTAGTCGCGGTTGAAGATCGCGTCGACGACGAACGTGCCGACACCGCCCCAGCCGAACACGGTCTCGGTGATCACCGCGCCCCCGAGCAGACCGCCGATCTGCAGGCCCAGCACGGTCACCACCGGCAGCCAGGCGTTGCGCATGATGTGGCGCGAGCTGATCCGGCGTTCGGACAGGCCCTTCGCGCGGGCCGTCCGAACGTAGTCCTCGTTGGTCACGTCGAGGACCGACGCCCGGGTGATCCGGGTGATGATCGCGAGCGGGATCGACCCAAGCGCGATGGCCGGCAGGATGAGGTGGCTGAGACCGTCGATGAACAGCTGCGGACTGCCCATCAGGATGCTGTCGATGAGCACGAAGTTGGTGCGGTACTCGAGCCCGGCGCGAGGGTCGATCCGGCCCGACGCGGGAAGCAGGTCGAGCTGGACGGCGAACACGTACTGGAGTGTCAGTCCGAGCACGAAGACGGGGATGCTGATCCCGAGGAGCGACACGATCGTCACGGCGCCGTCGGGCCAGTGCTGGGCGTGCCTGGCGGCGTAGCGACCGAGCGGGATCCCGATCCCGGCGGCGAAGATCATCGCCGCCACGGTCAGTTCGATCGTGGCCGGGAACCGGACCAGGAACTCGCGCAGCACCGGCTGGCTGTTGATGATGCTGACGCCCAGGTCGCCGTGGATGACGTTGTTGAGGTAGGTGAGGTACTGCTGCCAGAGCGGCGAGTCGAGACCGAGGTACTCGCGCATCGCCGCGATCCGCTCCGCCGTGGCGTGCTGCCCGAGGATCGCCGTCGCCGGGTCACCCGGCAACAGGTGGACGAACGCGAACAGGAGGATCGACAGGCCGAAGAGCACCGGGATCACGCCGAGCAGACGCCGAACGATGAATCGGAGCATGACGCCGGTCGTGCCTCGTCCTAGTCGATGGACTCGGATCCCCCGGGGCGATCGCCGCCGGGGGATCCTTGACTACAGGTCTGGCAGGCGCCGCGAGCGGCGCCTGCTCAGGAGATCACTTATCGAGCCACACGTCGGTGAAGAGTTCCAGCTGCGTCGGCGCAGGGACGAAGCCCTTCACGTAGATCTGGCCGGCCGCTGGGGTCTTGCCCGAGACGATCGGGACCGACGGCATGTCGGCCACGATGTAGTTCTGGGCGGTCAGTCCAATCGGCCTGCTGGGTGGCCTCGTCCGAAGCGGCGAGCGCGTCGTTCATGGCCTGGTTCATCGCGTCGTTCTTGTACGCGTACTCCGGGTTCGGCACGCCGTTCTGGTAGCCGAAGAACGCGGTCTTGAGGAAGTTGTCGATCCCGAGCCAGTCGCAGTTCCAGCCGATCAGCCAGGCCGGGTAGTCGCCCTTGGCCTCGGCACCCAGGAAGTCCGGGTTCCATGGCGCGGTCATCGGGTTCGGCTTGAAGCCGACCGCCTCGAGGTCGGTCTGCATGGCCTGGAACTCGCCCTTCGGATCCGGCATGTACGGCCGACTGACGCCGGACGGATACCACATGTCGAAGGACAGGTCGGTCACGCCGCTCTCGGAGATGAGCTGCCTGGCCATATCCGGGTTGTAATCGGGGACGTCCAGGTCGTTCGCGAACAGGGTGCCCGGGGGTGCCCAGTTCTTGAGGACGACGCCGGTCTCACCGAAGTAGGCATCGACGATCGCCTGGCGGTTGATCGCGTAGGCGACAGCCTGCCGGATCTTGAGATTGTCGAACGGCTTGTGGGTCTGGTTCATGGCCAGGACGCCCACGTTGCATGCGCTGCCGCGATCGTAGAACTGCAGGTTCGGATCTGCCTTGACCGTCGGAACGTCGACCGGCGCGAAGGTCTGGGTGACGTCGATGTCGCCCGCCTGGAGCGCATTGAGGATCGCCGTGGAGTCGGTCAGCGGCTTGAAGGTCAGCGAGTCGAGGTACGGGCCGCCGGCGGCGGCATTCCAGTAGTCCGGGTTCTTGTCGACCGTGACGTGATCACCGAGGACCCATTCCTTGAACATGAATGGACCGGTGCCGACGGCCGCGGGCGGGCCACCCTGCGCGTACTTGTTGTTCTTGAAGTCGGGATCACTCGCGCCGCCGGCCTCGAGGGCGGTCGGGCTGGAGATCGCGAACACGGGCAGGGTCATGGTGATGAGGAACGCCGAGTTCGGCGCCTTCAGGGTCAGCACGAACGTACTCGCATCCGGAGCCTCGGTCGATGCGATGTTGCTCGCGTCGCCCCGGCCGATGACCGTGTCGATGTAGTAGGTGTAGCCGAGGTCGCTGTAGGACTGCGGGATGTTGATCCAGCGGTCGAAGTTGTACTTCACCGCAGCCGCATCGAAGTCGGTCCCGTCATGGAACTTCACACCAGGATGCAGCTTGAACGTGTAGGTCAGGCCGTCGTCGCTGACGGTCCAGCTGTCGGCAAGGCTGCCGACGATGTCGCTGCCGCTGCCGGGCGCGAGGGTGACCAACGTCTCGAGGACGTTCTGCCACACATAGATCGACGAGCCATCATCGACGAGGGCCGGATCGGTCCACTTGATGTCGCTCGGGATCCCGACGACGAGCACGCCGCCGGTCTTGATCGCGTTGGCATCCGCTGTTGGCGTGGCGGCCGGGGCTTCAGATCCCGCCGGGGTGGACGCGGCCGCCGAGGGGGCCGTCGTCGCGCTGTTTCCACCGCAGGCGGCGAACGCGATCGCCGACGCGGCGAAGAGCGCACCGATGCGCAGTCGTTTCATAGAGTCTCCTCCTCCAAGGCCCCCACCACTCGAGATCGAAATCGATCCGCAGTGGGCGACCGAACGGGCCACAGGATACATTGGCATCGCCCCGGACGCACCTCCCGAGGTCGGGCCGGCAAGCGCAGACCCCTAGAAGGGGTCGATACGATCGGTCGGGGTCGAGGTCGACGCTGGATCCTCGACGGCGAACCCGTCGGTCGCGGACGTCTTTGCCGCCGACTCCGGCATATCTCCGAATTCCGGCGACTCGAGCGCAGGTGCGGGCGCGGTCCCGCCATCGGCCGCGGACAGCATGGCCAGCGCATTGGCCGGTGTCCCCCGCCGGACGAGCGTCGCATCGATATGGGCGATCCCGACGTCCGTCTTGAGAGCCTCGTGGGTGTAGTGGCAGGCAGCCATGTGGTCGGTATTCCCGGCCACGACGGCGAGCTCCGGGTCGATCGTCCGACACTCCTCGGGCTCGCCGAGCTGCTCGTACAGCCAGCACCGCGTGTGGAAGCGGCAGCCGGGCGGTGGGTTCACGGGACTCGGCACATCCCCCTTGAGGATGACTCGCTTCCGTCGCCGTTCCGCGACCGGGTCCGGCACCGGGACGGCCGACAGCAGGGCCCGGCTGTATGGATGGCCCGGCGCCCCGTACAGCACGTCCGGCGGTCCGACCTCGACGATCTTGCCCAGGTACATGACCGCGACGCGGTCACTGATGTGCTTGACGACCGACAGGTCGTGCGCCACGAAGAGGTAGGTCAGGCCAAGGCTCGAGCGGAGGTCGGTGAGCAGGTTCAGGACCTGCGCCTGGATCGACACATCGAGCGCCGAGATCGGTTCGTCGCAGACGATGAACTCCGGTTCGACCGCGAGCGCCCGGGCGACCCCGATCCGCTGGCGCTGGCCACCGGAGAACTCGTGTGGATACCGGCGCACGTAGTTGGGGTCGAGCCCGACGAGTTCGAGAAGTTCGGCCACCCGGTCCGTCTTGGCCTGGCCCTCGGCCAGGTTGTGCGTGTCGAGCGGCTCACTGATGATGGCTCCGACCGACATCCGTGGGTCCAGCGACCCGTACGGATCCTGGAAGATGATCTGCATCCGGCGACGCATCCGCCGCAATTCGTCCGTGCTGACCGCCGTCAGGTCCACGCCGTCGAACCGGACCGTTCCGCTGGTCGCCTCGCGAAGGCGGATCATCGCCCGGCCGATCGTGCTCTTGCCGCACCCGGACTCACCGACCAGCCCGAGGGTCTCGCCGCGACGCACGTCGAGGGTGATGCCATCGATCGCCTTGACGCTGCCCTTCTCGGTCTTGAAGATCCCGGACCGGATCGGGAAGTGGACCTTGAGGTCGTCGACCTCGACGAGGTTCGCCGCGTCGTGTGGTCGGACCGGCTTCGCGGTCGGCGTCGTCGCCGTCGCGGTCATTCGATCCACCCCCCCGGTTCCGTCGCCCAGCAACGGGCCCAATGTCCCGGTTCGCGCTCGGTCAACTTGGGCTCCGAACCGCGGCACACATCGCGAGCGTAGCTGCAGCGCGGATTGAATCGGCAGGCATCCGGCGGATCGATCAACAGGGGCGGCAGACCCTCGATCGTCCGCAACCGATCGCCGCGGACGTCGTCGATCCGCGGAAGCGAATTGAGCAGGCCCCAGGCGTACGGCATCCTTGGTCGCTCGAACAGGGTGTCGACTGTGCCGGTCTCGACGATCCGGCCGGCGTACATCACGTTGACCCGATCGCACATCCCGGCAGCGATCCCAAGGTCGTGGGTGATCAGCAGCACCGCCGTCCCGAACTCGGACGACAGCCGCTGGATCAGTTCGAGGATCTGCGCCTGGATCGTGACGTCGAGCGCCGTCGTCGGTTCGTCGGCCAGGATCAGCTTCGGATCGCACGACAGGGCGATGGCGATCATCACCCGCTGACGCATGCCGCCGGAGAACTGGTGCGGGTAATCGTTCAGACGCTCGGCCGGTCTCGGGATCCCCACTTTCGCAAGCAGGTCGGTGATGCGGTCCCGGGCGGCCTTCGTGGACAGCCCGAGATGTTCGCGGATCGACTCACCGATCTGATAGCCGATGGTCAGCGTCGGATTCAGGCTCGTCAGACGGATCCTGGAAGATGAAACCGATCTCCTTGCCTCGGAGCTTGCGCATGTCGTCGCCGCTGAGTTTCAGGACATCGATCCCATCGAACGCGATCGAGCCTGCGACGATCTTGCCGGGCGGGTCCGCGACGAGGCGAGCGATCGACAGTGCCGTGACACTCTTGCCGCAGCCGGATTCACCGACGAGGCCAAGCGTCTCGCCGTATCCCACGTCGAAGTTGACGTCGTCGACCGCCTGGACCACCCCGTCCGGCGTGAAGAAATGGGTCGACAGGCCGCGAACCTCGAGCAGGTGGTCCGCCTTCTGCCCCACGGCTGCCTCGACGACCTCCGCCTTGCGCTCCCGCAGGACGTCCTCGGGCGAGAGTTCGACGATCGTGGGGCGTTCGCCGGCCGGCACGTCTTCCTGGGCGCTCACCACCTACTGCTTTCCCTTGAGCTTCGGGTCCAGGGCGTCCCGGAGTCCGTCACCCAGGAAGGTGAACCCGATGAGCGCAAGAGCGATGCAGATCGCCGGGAAGGTAACGAGATGCGGATCCGACCGGATCGATTTCTGTCCCTCGGCGATGAGGCTGCCCCATGAGGCACGTGGTGGCTGGACGCCGATGCCGATGTAGGCGAGGGTCGCTTCGGCCAGGATCGCGGTCGGGATCCCGAGCGTGATCGCGACGATGATCGGGCCCATCCCATTGGGCAGGAGATGGCGCTGTACGATCTTGCGGTCGCTGACGCCGATGGCTCTCGCCGCCTCGACGTATTCAGTCTCCTTCAAGGACAGTAACTGGCCACGGGTGAGCCGGGCGACGGTGACCCATGACGTCAGGCCGATGGCCACGAAGACCAGGAACAGGCCGTCCAGCGCCTGGCCGAACGGGGTCTCCCGGAAGACGACTGAGAGCAGGATGATGAAGAGCAGGTCCGGGAATGCGTAGATGACATCGGTGAAGCGCATGACGGCGCTGTCCATGAGTCCTGCGTACCAGCCTGCAAGCGCGCCCAGAGGGACGCCGATGAAGATGATGACCATCTGGACGACGAAGGCGACGGTCACACTGATCCGGGCGCCATCGAGGAGCCGGCTCAGCAGGTCACGTCCGAGCTGATCCGTCCCGAGGATGTGGTTGGGCGAAAGCGGCGGGAGGGGCCGACCGCCGTTGGCGAAGACCGCCTGCAGGTCCTGGACCTGATACGGCCACGGCGCGAGGAACGGTCCGAAGATCCCGGCGAACAGAAGCAATGAAACGAGGATGAGCCCGAGGATCGCGAGCTTGTTCTTGAACAACCGGCCGGCGGCCTCGCGCCAGGGGCCGGCCGACTCCTTGGGTTCTGCCAGTCGACCCTGGACGACCGTCGTGTTCGTGGCCAACTCGCGGCCTCCCTAGCTGTAACGGATGCGCGGGTCGATGTACGCATACAGGACATCGACCACGACATTGAGGAACGCCACTGCGAAGGCATACAGCATCGTCATCGCCATCAGCAGTCCGTAGTCCCGGGTGCCGATCGCCGTGATGTAGAAGCGTCCGACGCCAGGGATCCCGAAGATGGTCTCGATGATGAACGAGCCGGTCACGAGGAAGGCGAGGGTCGGGCCGAGGATCGTGATGACCGGGATGAGGGCGTTCCGGATCATGTGCCGCGTGACGACCGCCTGCTCGCGCAGGCCCTTGCTCTGGGCGGTCCGGATGTAGTCCTTGCGGGTCACTTCGAGCATCGAGGCTCTGGTGTACCGGGCGATGACCGCGATCGGGAATCCGGCCAGGGCGATCGTCGGCAGGACCCAGTATTCCGGACCCTTCCACCCTCCGGTCGGGAACCAGCGTAATTGGACGGCGAAGAACACGATGAGCAGGATCGACAGGACGAAACTGGGCGTGGAGATGCCGATGATGGAGATACTCGTGGAGACGTAATCCGGGCCGCGGTTGTGCCCTAGGGCGGCGAAGATCCCGAGCGGGATACCGACCAGCACGGCCAGCAGGAATGCCATCACGCCGAGCTGGACGGTGGTCCAGATGCCATCAGCGACGATGTCGTTGACCGACCGATCGACATACCGATAGGAGGGACCGAGGTTGCCCTGGAGGAAATTCCCGGCCCAGTTGATGTACTGGACGTAGATCGGGTCGTCGAGCCCGTACTTGGCATTCAAGCGGGAGACGGTGGCGGCAGGAAGCGACTTCTCGCGATCCCAGGGGCCGCCGGGAACCGAGTGCATCAGCGTGAACGTGATGACCGACACGACGAACAGGACCGGGATGATCCAGAGGAAGCGTCGAGCGATATAGGTGATCACGGCATCACTCAGGTATCGATGATTCCGGACTGAACAGGTAAGGGACTGGGTGGCCAGCCGAGGCCGGCCACCCAGTGATCAGTCGCCGGTGGCGACTAGTGAGCCTTGATGTAGATGTTCTCGTAGAACAGGTCACCCGGCAGCTGCGAGTCCGAGCCGGTCGGGATGACACCACCCACGTACGGCGCGATCTCATAGGTCGCCAGGCCGAAGCGCAGCGGCAGGACCGCGGCATCTTCGAACAGCATCGTCTGGGCCTGGTTGTACAGCGCAACCTGCTTGTCCTGATCCGGCTCGCTCGCCGCCTGGGCGATGAGCGCGTCGAATGCGGGGTTGCAGTACTGGCTGGCGTTGTTCCCGCCGCCGCAGGTGAAGATGCCGTTGAGCTGGTTGTTGGCATGCGGGTAGTCCGCACCCCAACCGTCTCGGGCGATCGTGTAGTCACCGGCCTGACGCTGGGTCAGGAAGACGCTCCACTCGCTGCCGATCTGCTCGGTCTCCATGCCGAACGCCTGTCGCCAGGCCTCGGCCATGTAGGCCACCTTGGTTTCGTGGCCGGAGCCCGAGTTGAAGCCAACGGAGATCTTGCCGAGGTCGGCGACCGAAGCCACGCCCAGAGCCGCGAGGGCCGTGGTCATGTGCTCCTTGGCGGAGGCGACGTCGTACGGATAGGGATCCAGGTCAGCCTGATAGCCGGGGATACCGGGCATCACGAAGCTGTTGGCGACGGCTCCGACGCCGGAGAACGTCGCGTCGATCAGGCCCTGCTTGTCGATGGCCTGGGTAAGCGCGATCCGGAAGTCCTTGTTGGTCGTCGGGCCCTTGGTGTTGTTGTAGTCGAAGTAGTAGATCGAGAAGGTCGGCTGCTGGAGGATCTGCGTGCTTCAGGATCGGATCGTCCTGGATGCGCCGGATGTCCTCGGTCGGCGGGGCGACCATGTCAAGCTCGCCAGCCTCGAAGGCGGCCTGCGCCTGTGCCGGCTCGGCGGTCATCGACATGTGGATCTCGGTCAGGGTGGACTTGGTCTCGCCGTACCAGTTCGGGTTCGGCTTGAGCACGATCTCGCTGTTGTGGTTCCAGGTGTCGAGGATGTACGGGCCGGAGCTGACGTAGTTGCCGGCTTCGGTCGCACCGGTGCTGGTGATCCACGATTCCTCGATCGGCGCGAAGACCCACAGGGCCGCAGCCGACAGGAAGTAGGTCGCCGGGGTGTTCAGGGTGACCACGAAGGTCTTGTCGTCCGGCGCCGCGACACCGAGCTTGTCGAGTGCGGCGTCGATGTCCGCGTCAGACGGGAGCGGATCCTCGCCGGCCATCGCCAGCAGGTCGGGCGCGCCCTCGATCTCCTCGGTCACGTAGCTGTACGGGGCCGCGGTGCGGGGATCGACCAGTCGCTTCCAGCTGTAGACGAGGTCGCCGGCGACGATCGGGTTGCCGTCGCTGTACTTGGCGTCGCGCAGATGGAAGGTGATCGTCTTGGCGTCGGTCGAGACGTCATACGACTCGGCCAGCTCCGGGACCACCTTGAGATCCGCGTCGAAGTAGACGAGGGGCCGGGTGAGCGCGTGGAGCACGGCGATCGAGGTCGAGTCCTGGGCCAGCGTCGGGTCCAGGGTCGGCGGCTCATTGCCGAGGTCGATGTTGAAGATCTGGTCCGCGGCCATATCCGAGGACGCGGCCGGCGTCTCAGCGGGCGTCGATGCCCCGGGCTCGGTCGATGTGACCGGCGCCGTCGTGGCGGTGGAACCGCCACAGGCTGCCGCGATGACCGCGGCGCTCGCCATGATGCCTAGAAGGCGTTTGCGCATGGATTCTCCTCCGAAACGGGTGCTTACCCGATGACGTTCTCTCGCTACCGCGTTTCGCCTGTGCCTTGAACATCGAAGTGAGTCGGCCGAGGTCCGGTACGAGCCTCCCGCTCGGAGCAGCCCACGGTCGAGTCAGCAACGACAGCACAAGTCGGGTCGGTGCGCTGCGGGTACTATCCACAGCGTTTCGCCGACTGTCAACTTCCAGCCTAACAAGCGTTCGTATGGCTCACGAAACGAACGCGTAGGCCTCCGCCCTGACGATCTTGTCGGCGTCCACGCCCCGCCCCGCCATCGTGAACGTCGTGGTCGCGCCGGGGACCAGCCGATCGCCGACGCGGGATCCGACGACGGCGCCGAGAAATGCGCCGCTCCCGTCGAAGAAGGCGACCCCGACGGCCGGCGGATCGACTCGCTGCGGTCCGCCCGTCTGGACCAGCGTTCCGGAGACCGTAGTGACCCCGCCCGTCGTCGACCAGGTCACCCCGTCCACGGTCACTGGGAGCGACGGCGTGTCGTCCATCCCCCGCGTCGGACAGAACTTGATGTTGGCGACCGGTTGGGCCAGCTCACCGCTCCCGCGGGCCTCCATCCCCCCCATGACGTAGACGGCCCGGTCGCCGGGCTGGACGATCGCTGGGCTCGGGAAGAAACGGCCCTGCCGTGTGTAGACCGCGGTCTCACCGGACGTCCAGGGGAAATCGACGACCGGCGCGTAGAGCTTGTCTGGTTCGATGTCGTAGAGGGTGTTCAGGAAGGTCAATGGCTCGCTGCCGGTATTCTCGAGGTCCATATACATCGACACGTAGCCGTCGTGCAGGAGCACCTGCGGTGTCATTCGCCCACTGAACGCCTTCGGGGTCTCACCTGGGCCCTGGGGTCGAGACGGCGGGTGACGGAGTGGCGGTCGGGCTGGAAGGGACCGGGCGTCGCGGGAACAGGTGTCGCGGCGGCCGGGGAGCTCGGCGACCGCCGCGGTCGGGCTGGCCGATGATGTGGCCGGTGCGAGGGTCGGGCCGAACGTCCAACCGGACTGGCCTGCGGGCGCACTGCTGCACCCCGCCAACAGGAACACCAGGACGGCCACCGCGCTGGTCGCAGCGAACGATCGGGTCCGGCCGGGGCGCGCGGATGTCTTCATGTCGGCGACATCCTAGCGCGTTCGTCCACGATCGCCCCGGAGCGAGGTCCGAGGTGGACGCGTCAGCCTGCGGCTGCCTCCTCGGCCGCTGGAGGTCGCCAGCGCAGGTTCGGGTGACGCGCGGCTGTGGCCTCGTCGAGACGGCGGACCGGGGCGTCGTGCGGAGCGCTCGTGACCAGTCCTGGATCCGAGACCGCCTCGGCGGCGATCGCGATGAGCGCGTCGGCGAAGGCGTCAAGGGTCTCGACCGATTCGGTCTCGGTCGGTTCGATCAGCATCCCTTCCTCGACGATCAGCGGGAAGTAGATCGTCGGTGGATGGTAGCCGTAGTCGATCAGGCGCTTGGCGATGTCAAGCGTGCGCACACCGGTCTGCGCCTTGATCGTCGCGGCCGAGGCCACGAACTCGTGCTTGCACGGCCGGTCATACGGGATGTCATACGCGCCGGCCAGCCGGGATTTCAGATAGTTGGCCGCGAGGACCGCGTCGTCACTGACTTCACGCAGACCCGATGCCCCGTGGGCCCGGATGTAGGCGTACGCGCGCACCAGCACACCGGTGTTGCCGACGAAGCTGCGCATCCGGCCGATCGAGGTCGGGCGCTCACCCCAACCCTCCAGGCGGAACGTCCCATCCTCGTCTCGCAGGATCCGTGGTGTCGGCAGATAGGGGGCGAGGGTCTCCCCGACGCCCACCGGACCGGCGCCCGGACCACCGCCACCGTGGGGCGTCGAGAAGGTCTTGTGGACGTTGAAATGCATGACGTCGAAGCCGGCTTCGCCGGGCTTGAAGCGGCCCATGATCGCGTTGAGGTTCGCGCCATCCATGTAGGCCAGGGCACCGGCCGCGTGGACCGCATCGAGGAGTTCACCGATCCTGGCCTCGAACAGGCCGAGGGTCGAAGGGTTCGTGATCATCACTGCGGCGGTGCGTGGACCCAGGGCAGCCTTGAACGCGTCGATGTCGACGCCCCCGTCGGCCGCCGACGGCACGGTGACCGTCCGGTAGCCGGCCATCGACGCCGTCGCCGGGTTGGTCCCGTGACTCGAATCGGGTACGAGGACTTCGTCGCGGTCCGCCTGGCCGGTCGCCCGATGATGTGCCCGGATCATCAGGATCCCGGTCAACTCCCCCTGCGCCCCTGCGGCAGGCTGGAGGGTCACGGCGTGCATCCCGGAGATCGCCATGAGCGCCTGTTCGAGTTCCCACAGCAGCTGCAGGGTCCCCTGTGCCGTCGCATCGGGAGCCATCGGATGGAGCTGGGCGAACCCTGGCAGCCGAGCGGCCCACTCGTTGAGCTTCGGGTTGAACTTCATCGTGCAGGAGCCGAGCGGATAGAACCCGGTGTCGATCGCATAGTTGAGCTGCGACAGGTTGACGTAGTGCCGGACCACCTCGGCTTCGCTCAGCTCCGGCAGGCGCGGCGGAGCGGTTCGCCGGGCGGTCGCCGGGATGCGCTCGAGGGCATCGTCGGGCGGAGACGGGATCTTGCCCCCGCCGCGTCCCGGCCGGCTGCGCTCGAACAGGGTCTGCTGGAGCCGATCGCCGACGACCGTCATCGGGCGACCGCGGGGATGTCGGAATGGCCGAGGACGCCCGCCATGGCCGTAGCGAACCGGACGATCTCGGCAGACGTGGTGACCTCTGTCGCGCACACGAGGAGGCCGTCGGCCAGGCTTGGATCGTCCGGCTCTGCCTCGGACAGCACGAGACCGGCGAGGACGCCGACATCGAGCAGACGGCGATGGACCGTCCGGGCATCCGGCACCCGAACGACGAACTCGTTCAGATAGGCGCCCGCGTGCAATCGCTCGACCCCGACCGCCGCCAGCGCGGACTCCAGCTCCGCGGCTCGGGCGGCGCCAAGCGCCGCGACATCGTGCAGACCGCGTGGCCCGATCGTCGCCAGATAGATGGATGCCGCCAGCGCCAGCAGGGCCTGGTTCGTGCAGATGTTGCTGGCCGCCTTGTCGCGTCGGATGTCCTGCTCGCGAGCACGCATCGTCATCACGAAGGCACGCCGCCCATCAAGATCGGCGGTCATGCCGACAAGACGGCCGGGGATCTGACGGACCAGGGCATCGGTCGAGGCGAGGATCCCGAGATACGGTCCGCCGTATTGCGGGGCGATCCCGAGCGGCTGTCCCTCCCCCGCCGCGATATCGGCCCCGTACTGCGCCCGGCGGGGCGAGGATCGCGAGGCTGACCGGCTCGACGACGGCGACGAACAGCGCCCCGGCGGCATGGGCCAGGGCACCGATCTCCGGCATCGGCTCCAGGAGCCCGAGGAAGTTCGGCTGTGCGGCGATGACCCCGGCGACGGGCCGCTCGGGATCGGCAAGCATCCGCTCGAGCGCGGCCAGGTCCGTCGTCCCGGCCGCCGGACCGTCCGTGACGAGGGGAATCTCAGCGAGGTCGAGGCCACCCTCGAAGTAGGTCTGGGTCGTCTGCCGGTAGTGGGGATGGACGCCGCGTGAGATGAGGACGCGCTCCCGTTTCGTCGCCCGGCACGTCATCAATGCAGCTTCAGCCGTCGCCGCCGCGCCGTCGTAGTGCGATGCCGACACGACGTCCAGGTCGACCAGCTCCGCCAGCAACGATTCGTATTCGTAGATGCTCTGGAGGGTGCCCTGGCTGACCTCCGGCTGGTACGGCGTGTACGCGGTGTACCACTCACCCCGAAGCAGGAGCTGATCGACCGCCGGTGGACTCCAGTGCCGGTAGACCCCGGCCCCAAGGAACGAGGCGAGATCCGTCCGGTTGCGGGCCGCCAGACCGGAGAGCCTGGCGGCAAGCTCGAGCTCGGGTTCCGGATCGGGCAGATCGAGGGCGGTGGCCCTGAGGCCGGCCGGGATGTCGTCGAACAGTCGGTCGACCGAATTGAGCCCAAGCGCGTCCAGCATCCGGGCGCGGTCGGCCGAGGTGTGCGGACCGTAGGGCATCGAAGTCTGGGTCAGCCGGCCGCGATGAGTGCGTCGTAGGCCGCGGCATCGAGCAGCCCGTCCAGCTCCGTCGGGTCGCCGACCGTGAGCCGGATCATCCAACCGGATCCGTACGGGTCGCTGTTCACGAGTTCCGGACTGCTGGTGAGCTCGGGGTTCGCCTCGGTCACGGTGCCACCGACCGGCGCGAACAGATCGCTGACCGCCTTGACCGACTCGACCACGCCGAAGGTCGCCGCCGCGTCGAGCGCCCGACCGACGTCGGGCAATTCGACGAAGACGATGTCACCCAGTTGCTCGGCCGCATAGGCCGTGACCCCGATCGTGGCCTGGTCACCCTCGACCCGGACCCACTCATGGTCGGTCGTATAGCGAAGATCGGTTGGCACCATCGGATCAGCCAGGCCTCCTGTAGAACGGCAATGGGACGACCCGCGCCGGGACGCGCCCGTCGCGGATCTCGATCTCGACTACGGTACCCGGCTCGGCATCGACCGGTGCGACGTACGCCATCGCGATCGGTCGGTCGAGCGTCGGTGACTGCGTGCCGCTGGTGACGTGCCCGGTCTGCCGGTCACCCGACCAGACCGGGTAGCCGTGCCGGGCGATCCCGCGACCCTCCACGACCAGGCCGACGAGGCGGCGTGCCGGGCCGGCATCGGCCACCTGCCGAAGGGCCGTCCGGCCGACGAAGTCCCCTTCCTTGTCGAGCTTGACGACGCGGCCGAGCCCTGCCTCATAGGGGTTCGTGTGACGGTCGAGTTCGTTGCCATACAAGGGCATGCCTGCCTCGAGCCGGAGGGTGTCGCGAGCACCCAGTCCGATGGGCAGCCCGTCCTGCGACCGGACGGCGTCGAGCAAGACGTCCCACAGATCGACGGTGTCGTTCGAATCGACGAAGATCTCGAACCCGTCCTCGCCGGTGTACCCCGTCCTGGCGACGAGGGCCGCGAGCCCGGCGACCGATCCCTCCGCGGCACCGTAGTAGCGCAGCGCGCCGAGATCGACATCGGTCAGCGGCGCCAGGACCGATCGCGACGCCGGACCCTGGACGGCCAGCAGGCCCATCGCCAGGGACCGATCGTCGAGCACGGCCCGGAAACCGGCGAGGCGCTCGACCAGGGCATCCGAGACGGCCCCGGCATTCCCGGCATTGGCCACGACGAGGAAGCGCTCGTCATCGAGTCGATAGACGATGAGATCGTCGATGATCCCGCCGTCGGGCACGCAGATCATCGAGTACTGGGCGCGGCCAGGAACGAGACTCGGTGGATCGGACACCAGCGCCGCAGCGAGCGCCGAGCCGGCCTGATCACCCTCGACATAGAGCTCACCCATGTGCGACAGGTCGAACAACCCGACCCGATCACGGACTGCCCGGTGCTCGTCGATGATCGACCCATAGCGGACCGGCATCATCCAGCCACCGAACTCGATGAGCCGGGCGCCAAGCGCCCGATGCACCTCGGTCAGCGGGGTCAGGTGGACGGTCGACTCCTGGGCACCGGTCACCGGGACACCTCGACCAGACGTCGGGCCGCCTGGCTCACGAGGGCGCGTTCCGTGTCGAACGTCAGCATCGCCGGGGCCTCATCGAAGCGGATCCAGCGGACTTCGTCGAACTCATGGTCGTGCCCGGACAGGTCCCCGCCGATCGGTTCCATCATGAAATAGTGGACGGTCTTGTGGATGCGTGCACCGGACTGGCTGAACGTGTATTCGATCGAATCGAGCGGGCCCGTGATCCGGACCTCGAGACCCGTCTCCTCGTGGACTTCACGAAGGGCCGTCTCCTCGAGGGTCTCGCCCGCATCGGGCGTCCCCTTGGGCAACGTCCAGGTCCGACTGTCTCGCTCGCGGCGACGGCTGCCCACGACCAGCAATGGCTCGCCCGCCTCGTATCGGACGACGATCCCGCCGGCAGAGGTGGCCGTCGAGTCCCTCAGGCCGGCCACGGCGCCGAGGCCGCGCCCGGTCGGCGGGCAGTGGCTGCGCGACCGGTCCGCGTCCAGATCATGGTCACCTGCGGGCGCGGCGGGCCGTACTGCGCTCGCTTCGACACGGCTGGATGGATCGCGCGCCAGCTGGCGCGCAGACGCACCAGCGGTGCGCTGTCCGATGCATACAGGACGGTCGCTCGCCGATCCGGCGCGCGGAAGGACCCAGCCGGTCGCAAGCCCAGACGTCGCTCCTTGACGCGAGCGGAAGGGCGGACGAATCTGGCCGCCGGGCGGGCCGCGTACCTGGCCGCGATGCTGTGGTCCATGTCCGCCCTATGGTACCGGTTCAGGCTCGCCATGCAAGGGTGATTCGAGCGCCCGGCGCATGACCGCGGCGTCCTCCGGTGCCAGCGCGCCCCGCGCCAGGGCCAGGTCGACTTCGCGGCGCGCCGCCGCGACATAGAGGTCGACGACAGCCGGGGCATACGCCTGGAGCGTGGCCAGGTGGGCACGCAATGTCCCGACGTCGCCACGGGTCATCGGACCGGTCAGCGCCGCGCGGATCCCGAGGGCTCGCGCATTGCCCAACGTTCCCTCGATCAGTGGCCCGTAGATCGCCAGCGAGCCGGCCTCGTCGAGACCCGCGACCCGTCCGAGCTCGGCGATCGCGTCGAGCAGTGCGACGAACCCCCCCGCAGCGAGCACCGCGGCCGCGTGATAGGCCCCCTTCGAGCCCGGCTCCAGCCGCACCGGGACCGCACCGATCGCCTCGGCCATCTCACCAAGCATCGCGGCGAGCTGGTCGTCGCCTTCGATGGCGACGGTCGCCCCGCGGAACGCCGCCACGGCCCGTTCGGTGTCGGCGACCGCAACGAGCGGGTGAAAGGAGCCGACCTGGGTCCCGGCCGCCATCGCGGGCGCCAGGACGGCGGCACCGAGGGCACCGCTGGTGTGGACCATCGCCTGGCCGCTGTACATCCGCAGCGAGCCGGCGAGCGGAGCGATGGCATCGTCTGGTACGGCCAGGATGATGAGTTCGACCTCATCGAGGATCGGTTCGGGATCGGCGAAGACTCGCCCGACATCGACCAGCGACCGGAACCGCTCCCGGCGCCCGGCGTCACGGCTCGCCACGGCATGGATCGGCCAGCCGGCTCTCGACAGGGCGACCCCGAGGGCCGTCCCGACCGCACCGGCGCCGACGATGCCGATGACCGGTGGTTCGCCCGGCCCGGAGTGCACGTGGGGGTGCGCATGGTCACTGGTATGCACGGCGTCGCCGTGACGATGGGTCCCCGGCGGTGGCGGGTCGAGGTCGATCCCGGCTGCCTCGATCTCGCGCTTGATCTCAGACCGGTCCCGCTCCGGGTCGTCGCCAGGCAGATCGCCCCAGGATCTCATCGAGCGTCGTCCGAGATCGTCGTCCGGTGTCGTCGGGTCATCACCCATCGAGTGTAGCGAGCGCACCTGCGTCGACGGGTCGCCGATGGCCCGTGGCGACCCGTGACGGCCCGCCGTATACTTGGCCCGAACTTCGACCCGGGGTGGGCGCACCCGCCCGGCGCCGACTGACCCCGCGCACTGGCGCGGTCGACGAAGGAGGCGCGTTGATGACCACCACGAGATCGGTGTCCGACCCGTTCGGCGCCCGCGGAACGCTCGGATCGGGACTGCCGGACCTCTACAGGCTCGACGCCGTCGCCGACCGGATCGACCTGGCGACCCTGCCGGTCACCGTCAAGGTGCTGCTCGAGAACCTGCTCCGGCACGCGGCGGCCCGACGGTCCGCGCCGAGGACGTCGAGACGCTCCTCGCCTGGCGACCGGGCCGGCCGGCCGAGGCGGAGATCCCGTTCATGCCCGCCCGCGTCCTGCTCCAGGACTTCACCGGCGTCCCGGCGGTCGTGGACCTCGCCGTCATGCGCGATGCGATGGCCGATCTTGGCGGTGATCCAGCACTCGTGAATCCGCTCGTCCCGGCCGACCTCGTCATCGACCACTCCGTCCAGATCGACCGGTTCGGCACGCCGGGCGCCTTCGCCTACAACGTCGAGCGGGAGTACGAGCGCAATGGCGAGCGCTATCAGCTTCTGCGCTGGGCGCAGACGGCGTTCCGCGGCCTGCGCGTGGTGCCACCCGGGACGGGCATCATCCACCAGGTCAATCTCGAGTTCCTCGCCACGGTCGTGAACGACCGATCCGATCCCGGAGCGGGCCGGGTCGCCTTCCCGGATACGGTCGTCGGTACCGATTCGCACACGACGATGGTCAATGGATTGGGGGTCCTCGGGTACGGGGTCGGCGGGATCGAAGCTGAGGCCGTGTTGCTGGGCCAGCCGCTGTACCTGCCGATGCCCCACGTCGTCGGTGTCCGGCTCCACGGTGCCCTGCCGCGCGGATCGACCGCGACGGACCTCGTCCTGGTCGTGACCGAGATGCTCCGCGCCCATGGCGTCGTCGGCTCCTTCGTCGAGTTCGCCGGTGATGGACTGGCGAGCCTCGCCCTCGCCGACCGGACGACGATCAGCAACATGAGCCCGGAGTTCGGTGCCACGTCCACGCTCTTCCCGATCGATGACGAGACGCTCGGCTACCTGCGCCTGACCGGCCGGACGAGCGAGCGCGTCGAGCTGGTCGAGCGCTATGCCAGGGCCCAGGGCCTCTGGCGCGAACCGGGCGATGGCCCGGTCTTCGACGAGCTCCTGGAGCTCGACCTCGGCAGCGTCGAGCCGTCCGTCGCCGGGCCGCGGCGTCCACAGGACCGCGTCGACCTGCCGGCACTGCCCGCGAATTTCCACGCGGCATTCCCGATGAGCGCCCCATCCCCGGCGACGAAGGAGGCACTCGCACAGCTGTCCGATGAAGGCGGGACCACCGGCGCGACCGACAGTGGCAGCGTCGCCGTCGAGATCGGCGGCCGGCCCGCGATCATCCGCCACGGCTCGGTCGCGATCGCCGCCATCACCTCATGCACGAACACGTCGAATCCGACGGTCATGATCGGCGCCGGTCTCCTCGCGCGCAACGCCGTGGATCGAGGGCTTGCCGTGGCCCCGACGGTCAAGACGTCCCTGGCCCCGGGGTCGCGGGCGGTCACCGGGTATCTCGAGGCCGCCGGCCTGATGCGGCCACTCGCCGCGCTCGGGTTCGCCCTGGCCGGCTACGGGTGCACGACCTGCATCGGCAACTCCGGGCCGCTCGACGACGGGGTCACCGCCGCGATCGAGGCCAACGACCTGGTCGTGGCCGCGGTCCTGTCCGGCAACCGCAACTTCGAGGGCCGGATCCACCCGCTGGTCCGGGCGAGCTACCTGGCCTCACCGCCGCTGGTCGTCGCCTTCGCCCTGGCTGGGCGTGTCGACATCGATCTGACCAGCGAACCGCTCGGCACCGGCTCCGATGGCCGACCGGTCTTCCTCGCCGACATCTGGCCCGAACCGGACGAGATCCGATCGGTCATCGGGTCCGCGATCGACCCGGAGCTGTTCCGCCGAACGTATGCGACCGTCTTCGACGGCGACGATCGGTGGCGGGCCTTGCCGATCCCGTCTGGCGACCGCTACGCCTGGGCCGACGGTTCGACGTATGTGGCCAAGCCCCCGTTCTTCGACGGCCTGTCCGCCGAGCCTGCGGCAGTCCCGGAGCTGCGCGACATGCGCATCCTCGCGATGTTCGGCGATTCGGTGACGACCGACCACATCTCGCCCGCGGGCTCGATCGCTTCGTGGTCGCCGGCCGGACGATGGTTGCAGGCGAATGGAGTCGAACCAGCCGCGTTCAACTCGTATGGCGCCAGGCGTGGCCACCACGAGGTGATGATGCGTGGGACATTCGGCAACATCCGGCTGCGCAACCGGATGGTCCCGGACCGGGAAGGCCCGTACACGATCCACCTCCCGGACGGCGAGGAAGGCTTCATCTATGACGCCGCGATGCGCTACGCGTCCGAAGCGGTGCCGCTGGCCGTGATCGCGGGGCGGGAATACGGCTCAGGGTCGTCGCGCGACTGGGCAGCCAAAGGGCCGGCCCTCCTTGGTGTCCGGATGGTCCTCGCCGAGAGCTTCGAGCGGATCCATCGGTCCAACCTCGTCGGGATGGGGATCCTGCCCCTGCAGTTCAAGGCCGGTGACTCTGCGGCATCGCTCGGGTTGACCGGCCGGGAGACCTACTCGGTGACCGGCCTGGACGACGGCGTGACGCCGCGCCAGACCGTGACCGTTCTCGTGTCGGGCGACCCCGCCGAGGATTCCGGTGACCCGCCCCGTCGATTCGAGGCGATCGCGCGGCTCGATGGTCCGATCGACGTCGCCTACTACCGCGGAGGCGGGATCCTCCCGACCGTGCTGCGCCGGCTGGCGGCGGACTCGGCCTCGGACTAGCCCGATCTCGTCGCCGGACGACCGGTCCGGACCACTGCCGCCATGGCCTCGGCGGCTCGCGCGAGCATCGAGTCGTCAGGCCGGCTGAGATAGACGACGAGTTCGTCGTCGAGACCTGCAAGCAGCCGGTTGGCCACCAGCGGCTCGACCCTGATCCCCTGCTCGCCCATGGCGCGGGCCAGGGACGTAGCGGTCCAGTCCGGATCGAGGACACCGACGATCAGGTGGCCGCCTGCCGACGCCCTTCGGACCTCCAGGCCGACGTCGGTCGCGGCCAGCGCACGAGCGAACGCGTCGCGGCGAGCCGCGAATGTCGCCCGGGCCCGTCGGACGTGGCGGTCGAACGCGCCGCTCTCCATGAACAGCGCCAGGAGCCGCTGCTCGAGTGCCCCTGCGGACCGACCACCGGCCTCGAGCGCGGCAAGCAACGGACCGCGGTGCACGTCGGGGACGACCACGTAGCCGGTGCGCAGACCCGGGAACAGGACCTTGCTGAACGTACTGACGTAGATGACCCGGCCGTCCCGGGCGAGACCCTGGAGGGATGGCAGGGGCTGACCCTCATAGCGAAGCTCGCTTTCGCAATCGTCCTCGACGAGGATCGCTCCGGTCGCGTCCGCCCACCGGAGCAGCGCCAACCGGCGGGGCAGACTCAGGCTGCCCCCCGCAGGGTATTGCCAGCTGGGTGTCACGAAGACGACATCCGCTCGCTTCGGCAGCGCGTCCACGCGGATCCCGTGGGCGTCGACCGGCACGGGCACGATCGTCGCCCCTGAGCTCCCGAGCGCTCGGCGCAGTTGCTCCCCACCGGGATCCTCCATCACGCAGACCCGCCCTGGACCGAGCCATGTCCGAGCGATGGCAGCGAATGCCGCCGTCGCGCCGGCCGTGACGATGACCGTCTCCGCGCTGCAGCGGACGCCACGACGCACGGCGAGGCGGTCGGCCAGAGCCGACCGCAGTCGCTCGTCGCCAAGCGGACCCGCGTAGGTCGCGGCCGGACTGTCCGGCTCCCGGACGAGCTCCCGCCAGGCCCGGACGAGCAAGCGCTCCCAACCCTTCGCCTGGATCGTCTCGAGGCCGAACCACTCCGGCCCGAGTTCGATCGGGGCGGAGATGCCGGGCACGGGCGGCGTCACGGGCCACATTGGGGCCCAGGCATTCGGCGCCGGGAAGCGCGCGGTCTCGGCCACCGGTGAGGTCAGGGACGCGGCGAATCCCCGGTCGGGGAGGTCGCCTGCAACGCGAGTCCCGCGCCGGCCATCGACCTCCAGATACCCCTCGGCGACCAGTTGGTCGTAAGCCGTCTGGACCGTGATCCGGGCGACCCCGAGTTCCTGCGCGAAGACCCGCGTCGCGGCCAGTCGGGCACCCGGTCGCAAGCGTCCATCGGTGATCGCGGAGCGCAATCGACGCTCGATCTGCCGGTACAGGGGTTCGCCGTCGGTCGGCCGGAGCGGTGAAGCGAGGGTGTTCGCGACGTCCCGATCACGACGACCGTCACCGCCGACGGGACGCGCCGCTGTGGCCCTATCGAACATGGCGCTTGTTGGCCCTTGCTACCCGACCAGTCATCGGCAGAGTATGGCGCTGATGCCACCACCCGTCATCCGTGCGCGTCTGCCATCCATCTTCGCCCTGGCCTGCCTGGTGGTCGTCGTCGCCGCGTGCGCCGCGACCGGAGCGACGCTGCCCGGGTCCGGCACGGCCCCGCCGCCATCGTCCCAGCCAGTCCCGAGTTCGGTCGCCCCGTCGACGACCAGTCCTGCCGCGACGCCGCATGCGTCGGCGCCGGCGCCGTCCGAGCTGGGCGGGCGACTCGCCGCGACGATCGATGGCGTCGTCAAACCCTGTGCGATGGCGGCGACCTCGACATCCGTCTGGGTCACCGGCAACAACCCATCGAGGCTGGCCCGGATCGATCCGACGACGAACGCCATCATCGCCCAGACGCCGACCGACGGATCTCCCTGCGGGATCGCCGTGGGTCCGGATGGCCGGATCTGGGTCGCCCTGCTGACGCTCGGACAGGTGATCGCGGTCGACCCGGAAACGAGCAAGGTGACCGCGACCGTGTCCGGCCTCGGCGCGAGCCTGTGGGATCTCAAGGCCGGCTTTGGATCGGTCTGGGTCGTCGACCGGACCAACCGCTTCAGCTGGACCGGATCGACCCGGCGACGGCCACCATCACGGCGCGGATCGGCATCGGACCGTCAGGGTCCGGCCTGGCCATCGTCGATGATGCCGTCTGGGTCGTCGACGAGATCGATGGTTCGGTGCGGCGGATCGACCCCGTCTCGGATTCCGTCGTGGCGACCGTGCCGCTCGACCGCGGTGCGAGTTGGTTCGCCGACGACGGGACGAACCTGCTCGTCGCGAACCGCCTGACCGGCTCCATCGTCCCGCTCGAACGCGGCCTCGACGACCGCCGGACGGCCGATCGCGGGCGCCACCGGCCCGCTCGACGGGACGGTCGATGGCGACCGCGCGTACATCCCGGACGGCAAGACGGGCACGCTCGTCGAGGTCGATCTCCGAACCACGGCGATCGCGTCCGTGGACCGTCTCGATGGCGCCAAGAACCCGTTCGTGGCCGAGACTGGCTTCGGCGACATCTGGGTCCTCGACTACGGCGGGGAGCGGATCTGGCGGATCCACCCGTGATCCAGGACGGGCACGAAGAAGCCCCCAGGGGAGGGACTGAGGGCTTCGACGCGGAGGAGCAAGGGCTCTGTCTCTCTTCGACGGATCGAGTCGTGCTCGCGTGACGGGCCTCCGGCTTCCGCGACGTCTTGCGGTCGTCAGCCCTCGGGCGGAGTGGCCACCTCGGTGACGCCGGGGTCGATCGGGTTAGGCGCCACCGCCGAGCCGGGCGGCGCTGACGGGCCGGACGGGAGGATGGCACGTCCGATGTTGCCGACCAGGACCGCCACGGCCGAGACGAGGTAGAGCTGGCCGATCAGACCCTCCGACACGGAGATCATCCGACCAAGGTTCGTCGCAGCGGTGAAGTCGCCGAACCCGATCGTGGCCAGCGTCGTGTAGCTGAAGTACAGGTATTCGGCAGCGCCGGGGTTCGACGTCTCGACAAAGAACGACTGGCCGCTGATGGCGCCGATCACGGGGAACACGTAGGCGTAGGCCAGGCCGATGAGCAGGTAGATGGCCAACGCCCCGAGGACGAGCCGGAAGGTGATCCTCGGACTCAGGATGATCCGTCGCAGGATCACGATCGGCGCGATGACCGCGAGCAACAGGCCGATCGCCCCGGCGGCGGTCGCGTCGTATCCAGGGTCGAGGGCGAGCGAGATCGAGGTCACCACCAGCGCGAACGCGACGAACCCGACCATGATCCCGAATGCCCGGCCTCGGCTGTCCGAGGTGTACATGACGAACAGCAGCGTCGCGCCGCTCAGGGCCACGCTGGCGAACTCGCCGATCGGTCCGAGCTCGGCCGCGAAGACGATGATGGTCATGAGGATCATCACCATCGCGACACCGAAATCATCCGTCCGCGCGAGCAGCTCGCGGACCTGGCGTCGGAGCGGTCGACCGGACTCTCGGGCGGGCAGCATCATCGCGATGGTAGCCGACGGCCAGATCACGACGCGGCCTCGAGAACCTCGCTCATCGAGGGCGATTTGGGCGTTGCCGGATGGTACGGGTCAGCGCCAGAGACGTCCGTACGGATACTCGCCGGCAAGGATCCGCCCCTCCGCGAACCGGTCGAGTGCGTAGCCGGTGATGTCGACGGTCGTGGAACGGCCATCGAGGATCAGCTCGGTCATGCAGATCCCGACAGCCGGCGCCGTCTTGAACCCAGTGCCGGAGAATCCACAGGCGAGGTAGAACCCATCCGGGCCGGCTCGGTCCGAGGATCGCGTGCTGGTCCGGCGTGATCCCGTCCTGTCCTCCGTATCCGGAGCGCAGCGTCCCATCCACCATCCAGGGCACCCGGGAGCACACTCGATCGACCATCTCCTCGACCGCGCCGTCGTGAAGGTGGAGCATCGGCCGGTCAGGAGAACCACCGACTTCGTTGCCTCCCTCCAGACCCGACAAGCATCTGCTCACGACCCTCAGGGCGGAAGTAGACCTGGTTCGGCTCGTCGATGACGATCGGGAAGTCCGCGAGCCGGCCCCCCGGCAGGCCGAAGAAGGCCGTGTCGTGGCGCCATGGCTCGACCGGCACCGTGACGCCGGCGGTCCTGGCTACGTCCGCCGCCCAGGCGCCGGCGACGTCCACGACGATAGGGGCGTCGAACCGACCCTTGTCCGTGTCGACGCCGCTGACCGCGTCGCCGGCGACGATCACGGAGATCGCCTGACAACCCTGCACGAACGTGGCGCCGTCACGTCTCGCCGCGGCAAGGAACCCAGCCGCCGTCCCGGACGGATCGGCGTATCCGGACGCCGGCTCGTAGGCGGCGCTGGTGATGTCATCGGTCACGATGCCCGGTACGAGCCGCTCGACATCGGCGGCGTCAACGACATCGGTCTCGATCCCGAGCTCCTGGTGCATCGCCACGTTGGCGCGCAGCGCAGCTTCGAGCGCCGGCGGGACGAGCTGGACGAACCCGGTCCGGACGAACCCGCAGTCGCCCTCACCTACGAGCTCCGACCAGTGCTGGAAGTACGGGAACGACGTCCACGCGAGGCGGGCATCGGAAGGAAGGTCGTAATGCATGCGAACGAAGCCGGATGACCGGCCGGTTGCCCCTGCGGCGACCGTCGCCCGCTCGACGATGCGGACGCGAGCGCCGCGACGGGTGAGCTGGAACGCGAGACTGGCACCCTGGACGCCGGCCCCGACGACGATCACATCCGTCATCTCGGTCATCGTCAGATGATGCGCCTCGGACGAACCTCCGTGCACGCGCCGAGGGCGGCCCATGTCCGATGACCCATGAGCGAGGTCGGGGTCCCGGCCCACACGCGACGCGACCCAGTCGCGATACAGTCCACCGATGACGACATCCAGCCTCGCCGACGCGTTCGCCCATCATGTCTGGGCGACCGAGCGCATCATCGACAGTTGCATGGATCTCACGGCCGAGGAGATGGCGACGCCGGTCCCTGGGACGTTCGGTTCGGTCATCAGCACGCTCCGACACCTGGTGTCCGCGGACTGCTGGTACCTGTCCTTCTTCACCGTCGAACCCACCGTCCAGATCGACGAGGGGGACGACACGAGTCTCGCCGACCTGCGCTCGGCCAACGCCATCAACGGCGAGGCGTGGACGGCACTGCTGAACGGCGGGGTCGACCCGGACTTGGACGTCGTCGAGCACGGGCCCGACGGTTCCGAATACCACGCCCGAGCCGGGGTCCGTCTCGCGCAGGTCATCCATCACGGGACCGACCACCGCAGCCAGGTCTGCACCGCCTTGTCGAGCCTCGGACGGACGCCCCCCGAGATCGACGTCTGGAGCTACGCCGACGCGACCGGACGGGCCTGGGAGGTGCCGGCACCGGCTCGCTGACCGAGGAGATGGTGGGCGATACTGGATTCGAACCAGTGACCTCACGGATGTGAACCGTGCGCTCTAACCGACTGAGCCAATCGCCCGAGGAGGTCGCGACGTCGGACCGGACGTCCGATCGTGCCGGCCGATCATACCCGCAGCCCGGGCCAGCGGGCAACGATCGCCGCCGGCTCGAGACCGTCCACGACGACGAGCTTCTGGCGAGAGGATGCCCCCGCCACGATGTGGACGTCGCGCCGCGGAACGTCGAGGGCGTCGGCAAGGACCCGGATGAGGGCGACATTCGCGGCTCCCTCGACCGCCGGAGCCATCACCCGGACCTTGAGTACACCGTCGACGGCGGCCTCCACCCGCTCGACCCCGGATCGAGGCGTGACCCGGACGGCGAAACGCGCGGTCGGCAGGCTCATGGCGTCAGAAGGCGCGCCACAGGAACCCGAGCAGGATCAGGACGACGAACCCTGACCAGTCGATCGCACCGGTCGGCGGCAGGATCCGGCGGACCGGGGCGAGGATCGGCTCGGTGGCCTGGATCAGCAGCGCGGAGATCTGGTTCCGCCCGGAGGGGTCGACCCACGACATGACCATCCGCCCGAGGATGAGCACCCAGATCGCGATCAACAGGAATTGGACGAGTTCCAGGACGGTGGCCATCGTGCCGAGTCTAGCAGTGGGGTCGGCGCGGGCCGATCCGCGGGGTTACGGTCTGTCCACCGCCGGGCCGACTGGCTGACGTTCGCCGAAGAGGGCTCGGCCGACCCGGACGATCGTGGCGCCTTCTTCGACCGCGAGTTCGAAGTCGTCGGTCATCCCCATGGACAGCTCGGACCCGAGGTCCGGCCAGCGGCGCCGGACCTCCTCGGACGTCGTTCGCAGGGCTCGGAACGTCGAACGGATCAGGTCCGGGTCGCTGGTCTGCCTCCCGACGGTCATCAGGCCCCGGACATCGAGGTGTGGCAAGGCGAGGATCTCGTCCATCCGGCGATCGAGCTCGGCCGGAGCGAACCCTGCCTTGGCGGGATCGAGATCGACGTTGACCTGCAGCAGGATCGGGTAGCGCGCACTGGCCCGCACCTCGGGGACGAGACGGTCGATGCGCTGAGCGAGGTCGACCGAATCGACGGACTGGATCGTTTCGAACGTTTCGAGCGCGCGCCGAACCTTGTTCGATTGCAGTGGCCCGATGAGTTGCCAGTGGACGCCGGCAATCTGATCGGCCTTGGCCATCGCTTCCTGGACGCGGTTCTCGCCGAACAGGTCCAGCCCGGCCGCCACCGCATCCTGCAGCGCGTCGGCAGGGACGGTCTTCGAGACGGCGACGAGGGTGACGGCCGCCGGGTCTCGACCGGCACGAGTGCAGGCCAGCTCGATCCGATCGAGGACGTGCTTCCGGGCGAGCCGATAGGCCTCGGTGCGCGATCGGGTCTCGGTCATCGTCGCCGGGCCGGCGTGGAGCCGGCGCCGGTCACTTGCGCCGGAGGAAGCTCGGGATCTCCAGGTCGTCCGCGTCGTAGGACGTGGCGGGCCGCTTCGCCGGCTGGCTCTCGCCGACCGATCGTTCTGCCCGGGGAACGGCGACCGCCGCGGCCGCGTCGTCGAACGGCGTGGAGACCGGATAGGCGGAGCCACCGTTCGCGACTTCGTCACGCTGGCGCTGGAGTTCCTCGAGGAAATCGCGCTCGCGCGACGGTCGCCCGGTCGCCGACTGATCCATGACACCGGCCGATGCGTCTGCCCGCGCGGTCTGGCGCTTGCGGCCACCGTCGAAGCCCGTGGCGATGACCGTGATCATGACCTCGTCGCCGAGACGCTCGTTGAAGCTCGTCCCGAAGATGATGTTCGCTTCCGGGTCGGCGGCAGCCCGGATCTCCTCAGCGGCCTCGGTCACTTCGTAGAGACTGAGGCTGGATGAGCCGGTGATGTTGAACAGGATGCCCTGTGCGCCGGCGATATCGACCTCGAGCAGCGGGCTCGCGATGGCCTCGCGGGCCGCCTCCACGGCGCGGTTCTCGCCCGCGGCACGACCGATGCCCATCAGGGCCGATCCGGCGTCGCGCATGATCGCCCGGACGTCCGCGAAGTCGAGGTTGATGAGGCCCGGCATCGTGATGATGTCGCTGATCCCCTGGACCCCCTGGCGGAGCACGTCATCCACGACCCGGAAGGCATCCAGGATGCTCGTGTTCTTCTGGACCACATCCTTGAGCCGGTCGTTCGGGATCGTGATCAGGGTATCGACCTGGGCCTTGAGCTCCTCGGCCGCCTTCTCCGCGACCAGCTTGCGCTTGGCGCCCTCGAATTCGAATGGCTTGGTCACGACGCCGATGGTGAGTGCCCCGGTCTCCTTGGCCAGCTGGGCGACCACCGGAGCCGCGCCCTGACCCGGTCCCGCCACCGAGACCCGCCGTGATGAAGACCATGTCCGAGTCGACGAGCGCCTGGCTGATCTTCTCCAAATCCTCCTCGGCCGCCCGTTGCCCGATGCTGGCGTCGCCGCCCGCTCCAAGTCCACGGGTGATCTTGTCGCCGATCCGGATCTTGTGCGGCGCATCGGCCTGGAGGAGCGCCTGCGCGTCCGTATTGCAGGCGATGAACTCGACGCCCATCATCTCGGCACGGATCATCCGATTGACGGCGTTGCTGCCGCCACCGCCGACCCCGATGACACGGATGAGGGCGAAGTTCTCGGAATCGGAACGCAACGGCATCGGGCTCTCCTCAGCGACCCTCGAGAGGGGCGATCGCAACGTGTTTCCTCAGGCGGGTCCGGATTGGTGTCTCCGGTGGCGTTCGGGCCGCAGGGTAGGCCGGAGTATAGCGCCAGACGATCGCGATGGGTGGCCGATCCCCATCCGCGCTCGCGGCCGGGTCCCCAGACTGGTGCGCAAAGGCACCGCAGTTCTGCACCCACGGAACGGGCGCCTCCCGGGGCTACGGGAAGATGCTCCTGAAGGCGTCCCGGATGCGGCCCAGCCCGCCTCCGGCAGGCGCGGACTCGTATCGGTTCGGCTCGCCTGAGGTGAGGCTCGCCGCGCCCCAGCGGAGGAGACCGACCGAAGTGCTGTAGCTCGGGTTGAGGAGCGTGTCGACGAGCCCGCCGATACCCGCCGGCGCGGCGACCCGTACCGGCATCTGCAGGACATCGCGACCCAGTTCCGCGGCCCCGGCCAGCTGCGCGGCGCCGCCGGTCAGGATGACCCCTGCCGGCAGCATCCCGACGCCGGCCGCCCGGATCTCGTTGTGGAGCAGTTCGAACGTCTCGCGCATCCTGGCTTCGATGATCTGCGAGACCTCGAGGCGGCTGACCGTCCGGCCGGCGGTCTCGCCGAGGACCGAGACGTTGATCTGCTCGTCCTCCCCGATCGACGCAAGGTCGCAGGTGCCGTGCTGGATCTTCAGTTCCTCGGCGACCTGGATGCTCGTCTTGAGTCCGATCGCCACGTCGTTGGTCACATTCGCCCCCCCGACTGGCAGGACCCGGGTGTGGAACGGCGAGCCATCCTGGAACAGGGCGAGGTCGATCGTGCCCGCGCCGATGTCAGCGACGGCGACCCCGAGTTCCTTCTCGGTATCGGTCAGGACCGCCTCGGCCGAGGCGAGCGAGTCGACCACCAGTTCGTCGATCTTGACCCCGGCGGCAGCGACGCACTTGGTCAGGTTCTGGACCGCGGTGGCCGACGCGGTGACGATGTGGGTCTCGACCTCGAGTCGCAGCGCACTCATCCCCAGCGGGTCCTTGACCCCCTCCTGGCCATCGACCGTGAAGCCGCGACGCTCGACGTGGAGGACGTCGCGATTGGATGGGATCGACACGGCCCGGGCGACCTCGATCGCCCGATTGACATCTTCGCGGGTGACTTCGCGGTGGTGCGCGGTGACGGCGACCTGCCCGCGCGAGTTGAGGCTCTCGACGTGCTGACCGCCGACGCCGACGAACGCCCGGTCGATCTTCCAGCCGGACAGGCGCTCGGCCCGCTCCACGGCGTCGGCGATCGAGCGGACCGTCTGGTCGATGTTGATGACGACGCCCTTCTTCAGACCGGATGCGGGCACGGTGCCGTGGCCCATGATCGTCAACCGACCGTCGTGGCTCACCTCGCCGATGAGCGCACAGACCTTGCTCGTGCCGACGTCGATGCCGACCAGGACCGCTTCTCGTTCCACCGTTTGGTTCGTCTCCGTTCCAGGATCCGGACTACAGGAAGTGACGCCGGATGAGAGCCACGTTATCGAAGATGCGCAGACCGAACGTGATCAGGGCCACCAGGTAGAGATCGAGCCCGAGTCGATCACCGATGAATGTGAGCAGTACCGCGACGATCGCATTGACCAGGAACCCGCTGACGAAGATCTTGTTGTCGTAGACCCCGTCGAGTTCGGCACGGACTGCACCGAGGACGGAATCGAGTGCGGCGAGGATCGCGACGGCCGAATATCGACTGAGTTCGTATCCGACATTGACGTTGAGGACGAGACCCGCGAGGACGCCCAAGAGGAGTCCGAGCAGGGGTAGCAGCACGGGGTGTTCGTCCTCGCTCCGATGGTTTCATCAAGGCTACCCGACACGAACCCGGCGCGCCACCTGCGCCTCATGGCGCCTTGCTCGGTTCGGACGACGGCGATGGCATCGGGCGAGCGATGTACGTGCCCTCCGTCTCCGAGGCGAGCACGATCCGGTCAACGTTGGCCTCTCGGCCGTCCAGAAGGCTCCGGAGCAGACGGACCTGACCCGGGATGATGTCGGTGCTGCGGAGGTTCGGCGTGTAGAAGCCGAAGACTGCGGACCAGCCGTCGGGACGGGCAGCCACGACGAAACCGTTCTCGTCCGTGACGACCACGTTCAAGGAAGTCGCCGCACTTCCGACATCCGCCGGTACCAGCGACGCGAGGCGGGTCGCCGCGTCGAGATCGACCGGTTCGAGAGACATCCCGACGCCCAGCCCCACGGATCGCGCCCGCCGGTCGACGACCACCGGGACGTCGGCCCGGCCGGCCGACGGATCGGCCAGCTTCTCGAACAGCAGACCTTCGGCGTCGACCAGGAAGCGAGCGTCGCCGATCGCCCACACGACGATGGGCTGGCGTTCATCCACGGTGACCGCGACCGTGCCCGGCAGGCGCACCTGCACCCGGGCGGATGCGACGGTCGGCATCGACTCGACGATCGCACGAAGCGGTCCGGTCGTCAGCCGGAAGAGGTTCGTCCCGCGGGCCTCGGCAAGGGCCGATTCGATCGCGGCTGCGTCGGTATACCGGACGCCGTCGACCTGCAGCTTCGTATAGGCGAACGCTGACGAGGCGCCGACCCCGTAGATCGCGGCCGCCGACACCAGCATCGCCAGCGCCGCACCGGCACGGACGGTCGAGAGACCACGAGACGCGCGGCGGACGGGCCTGGTCCGACGACTCGGCAGCGGAGCGCGGCTCCGGCGGGCGATCGGCCGTCCGCTCATCTCGGCAGGTCCTCGGATCGGAGTCGCCGGCCGGCGCGCGCGGCATGTCGATCGACGGCGAGTCGGACGATCCGGCTGCACACATCCCCGAACGTGTAGCCGCCCTCGGCGGGCAGCGTCGGGAACAGGCTGATCGGGGTGAACCCGGGGATCGTGTTGATCTCCGACAGCGCGATCCGATCCCCGACCAGGAGGAAGTCGGCCCGAGCGAACCCGGTCGCGCCGATCGCCCGGAACGCATCACGCGCGATCTTGCGCATCGTCGCGCGCTGCGACTCGCTGACCTCGGCCCTGACCGATGTCTCCGACAGGCCGGCGGTGTACTTCGCCTCGTAGTCGTAGAACTCATGGCCGGACACGATCTCACCCGGCCCGTACGACTCGAGACCGGTCTCGTCGCCGATGAGTGCGACCTCGAGATCCCGGGCATCCGGCAGATACGTCTCGACCAGAGCGATCGTGTCGTGGCGGAACGCCAACTCGAGCGCCTGGTCGAGTTCTGACGGTCCATGGACGAGGGTCATCCCGACCGAACTCCCAAGACGAGCCGGCTTGACCATCAGTCGCGGATCGCCCGACGAGCGGGTGAACGCCTCGAGTTCCGCGCGGACCGCGGCGCGGTCTGCGGTCCACTGCGCCGCATGGATCTCGCGCCAATCGACGACCGGCAGCCCGATCCCGCGGCACATCCGCTTGAATAACGTCTTGTCCATGCCCACGGCGGAGGCCGCCACGCCGGAACCGGTGTAGGCGAGTCCGGCCGCCTCGAGCATGGCCTGGACCGTCCCGTCCTCGCCGAACGGCCCGTGCAACGCGATGACCACGACCGGGGCCGGTCGCATCCCGGCCAGGCGGTCGAGCGCCGCCCCGACGCTGATCGGCCCCTCGCCCTCGAGCGCTGCCGGTTCGTCGTATTCGGACGCTGGTCGTCCCTCGCGGCGATGACCATCCGCCAGCCACCACCACGATCCACGCAGATCGATGAACACCTGCCCGACCGGATAGCCCTCCCCGGCGAGAGCCTCGGCGATCGCGGTCCCGGAAACGATCGATACGTCGTGCTCGGCCGACGGTCCGCCGAACAGCACGACGACCGGCGGACGTTCGCTCACGGCCGTCATCCTCCCGCCTCCCAGCCCGACCAGTCGCCGACGAATTCGATCTCGAAGGCGAGGCTGATGCTGTACCGATCGAGGATGACCGTCCGGACGTGCTCCGCCAGGCGACGGACGTCGGCGGCGCTGCCGCGCTGATCGTTGACGATGAAATTGGCGTGTTTCTCGGAGACGACCGCGCCACCGATCCGGGTCCCCTTGAGCCCGGCGGCGTCGATCAGCCGACCGGCCGAATCGCCCGGCGGGTTCCGAAAGACGCTGCCCGCCGATGGCAGGCCGAGCGGCTGGTGTGCCTGCCGCCAGTGCCGGATCGCGTCGAGCCGCTGCTTGATGACATCGGGAGCTGCCTCGGTCAGCCGGAAGGTCGCCTCGATGACGACGTCGTACAGCGCTCGCCCGTCGAGGTCGGTCGGTCGCTTGAGCCGGCTGTCCCGGTAGCCGAAGTCGAGCGAATCCCCGGCCACGATCGACTCGGTCCCATCTGCCGCCAGGACGCGAGCGGTTTCCAGGACGCCGGCGATGTCCGCCTCGTGCGCCCCGGCGTTCGCCCAGACCGCGCCACCGACCGTCCCGGGGATGGCCAGCCCGAACTCGAGCCCGGTCAGGCCGGCGCGCTGTGTCTCGGTGGCGGCCCTGGCCATCTGGACCCCTGCCTCGGCGGTGTAGTGCTCGCCGCTCGTCCGCGAACCTTCGGCCCGGACCTGGATGACCAGCCCTCGAACGCCGGCATCGGCGATGACCAGATCGCTCCCTCGCCCGAGCAGGAGGTGGGGCAGGCCGCGCGACCGGACGAACCGGACCATCGCCCGCAGCTCGTGGGCGTTGTGGACCGTCGCGAAGAGGTCCGCCGGTCCGCCGACTCGCATCGTCGTGAACCGGGCGAGGGGTTCGTCCCGGGACGTCTTGACCCCGATCCGGCGTTGGATCTCCGTTCCGGTGGCGATGGCATCGAATGGCGTCGTCATGCAGCACGACCCCGAGCCTGTTCCTCGAGCGGGCCGGGCTCGGGCAGCGGGCGGCGGCTCGCGGCGGCCATGACCAGCGCTGCGACGGCATCCGCAGCCTGCGGCCGACCGAGGGTCCGCGCTGCCGTGGCCATCGCCCGGTGCCGATCGGCGTCATCGACGAGCTCGACGGCGTCGAGCAGGGCACGGCCCGTCGAACGCTTCGTCCTCGATCAACCGGGCGGCGCCAGCCGTCACGATGCTCTCGGCGTTGGCTCGCTGATGGCCGGCCGCGTGCGGGTACGGCACGACGATCATCGGGATGCCCAGCGCGGCCACCTCGGCCAGCGTCGACGAGCCAGCTCGCCCGACCACGAGGTCCGCCGCGACGAGAGCCGGGAGCATCTCGTCGCCAAGGAACGGGTACGGCCGATAGCGCCCGCGGACCGGCTCCGGCAGTGCCTCGCGGGCGGAGAGCGCCGCTGCGTAGCCGTCTTCGCCGGCCACGTGGATGACCGTGACGCGCTCGATGAGTCGTGGCAAGGCGTCGGCGACGGCGGCGTTGAAGCGCCGGACCGCCTGCGAGCCACCGAAGATCAGGACGACCCGGCTGCCGGGCTCGATGTCGAGCCGCTCGCGGGCCGACGCCCGGTCGATCGCCGCGACATCGCGGATCGGTGTCCCGGTCAGATAGCAGGGCCGGCCCGGTGCGCTTGCGGCAAGGGCCCCGCGGGTGGCCTCGAACGAGACGGCGAGGACCGATGCCAGTCGAGCGGTCGTCCGGACGGCGCGACCGGGGACGACGTTGCCATCCCACATCACGACCGGGATCCCGAGCGGCGCCGCGGCGAGCAGCACCGGGATCGCCACGTAGCCACCGGTCGTGAAGATGGCGGCCGGGCGATCGGCCATGAGAATCGCCGCTGCCTGCGGCACGGATGCCGCGAGGCGCATCGGGTCGAGCACCATGTGGGCATCGAATCCGGTCGTGCGGAGGGAGCGCGCGGCCAGTCGGCGCAGCGGGATGCCGCTCGCCGGCACGATCGACGCCTCGAGTCCGCGATGACCGCCGAGCCAGCGCAGGTCCGGCGCCTCAGGCGTCGCGCTGAGCGAGCGGGCCACGGCGAGCGCCGGATAGATGTGCCCGCCCGTGCCCCCGGCCGCGATCAGCAATCGCATCGTCGTTCCACGTCCCCTTTTCCACGGTCTCCCGCGAGATCGAGAGCAAGATCCCGATCGCCGCAAAGCTGATGATGAGGGATGAGCCGCCGGCGCTGATGAATGGCAGCGTGATCCCGGTGATCGGCAGCAGCGCCACGACGACCCCGATATTGATGAACGCCTGGAGACAGAGCCAGGCCGTGATACCGACAGCGAGCAGGGCCCCGAAGGTATCGGGCGCGGCCAGGGCGATCCGGACACCCGAATAGGCGAGGAGCAGGAACAGGGTGATCACGACGATCGCGCCGATCATCCCGAACTCCTGGCCGACCTCGGCGAAGATGAAGTCGTTGAAGGCATTCGGGACCGAGACCTTGCTCGCCCCCAACCCGGTCCCGAAGAAGCCGCCGAGACCCAGGGCGAGGAGACCCTGGACCGTCTGGAACCCGTCGCCCAGCCGATCCAGCCAGGGATCCTGCCAGACGCGGATCCGATCGAGTTGGTAGCCGCGCAGGCCGACCGTGATCATCGCCAGGCCGACCCCGGCACCCATGACGGCGAGATGGACGAGATTCGCCCCGGCCGCGAAGAACATGGTGAACGCGGTCAGGCCGATGACCATGGTCGTGCCCAGGTCCGGCTCCCTGAAGACCAGCGCGACGATCGGCAGGAGGATGATGAGGAATGGGACCGTGCCGCCCCAGAAGCCGTGGATCCTGGTCCCACGCTTCGCGAACCAGTGCGCCAGGTAGATGACCAGCGCAAGTTTCGCGATCTCGGCCGGGTGGATCGCCGGCAGCGGCCCGACCAGAAGCCAGCGAGCCGAACCGCCGATGACGCGGTTGAACCCGGGCACGAAGACGAGGATGAGCAACCCGATGGCGAACAGGTAGAACGGCACCGACACCAATCTGAGGTAGCGGTAGTCCACTCGCATCATCACGGCCATCGCCACGAGACCGAGCAATGCCCACTGGATCTGGGGGCCGACCGTCGCGAAGGTGTCCGCATCCCGTATGTAGCCGTTGATGGCCGATGACGAATAGACCATCAGGATGCCGATCGCGGTCAGGGCCACGACGACCACGATGATCACGTAATCGGCCTGGTGTCGCTCGCGCCGAAGCGCCCCGGCGCGACTCTTCACCGGCGTCCGATTGTTCGTCGCCCGGTCGTCCCGACGGTTCCCCGCCGGTTCGCGACGCGGGCGTTCGAGGCGCGGGATCGGGGGAGCCAGATTCATCGGTCGCGTCCTCTCGCTCGCTCATCGGCGATCGCGGCGACGATCGCCTTGAATGCCCGCCCGCGAGCGGCGTAGTCCTCGAACATGTCGAAGCTGGCCGCCGCCGGACTCATCAGGACGGTGGCTTCGACGATCGCCGTGCCGGATCCGGTCGCTGCGGGACCGAGGGCGTCACGCGCCAGCGAATTGGCGCGACGGACGGCAGTCTCGAAGTCGTCTGCACGCTCGGTCCGCCCGAGTCCGGCGTCCCGGAAGGCCGTCTCCAGCGTCGGGCCGCTCTCGCCGATGAGCACGGCCGCGGTCACGCGTTCGGCGACCACCGGAGCCAGGCCGGCAAGGTCGATCCCCTTGTCGCGGCCTCCGGCGATCAGGACGATCGGACCATCGAATGCACGGAGGGCGGCGAGGACCGCATCCGGTTGCGTCCCCTGCGAGTCGTTGACGAACCGGACCCCATCGATGCTGGCGACGAGTTCGAGTCGATGCTCGACGCCTGTGAAGGTGGCGGCAGCCGTCCGGATCGCTCCGGCGTCGATCCCGAGGAGCAATCCGGTCGCGACCGCGGCAAGCGCGTTCGAGACGTTGTGATCGCCGGGGACGCTGAGTTCGCCCAGCGGCATGACCCGACCGCCGGCGTCGGTCTCGGCCATACCCCCACCCGCCAGTTCGAGTCGCTCGACGGCATCCGCCACGATCCAGCCGTCGACCACCCCGACGCCACCGGGTGCGGGTGCGCTCCGTCGATACGGAACGGACCTGGCCGGTCCGGTCCCGACGTAGCTCGCCACGACCGGATCGTCCATGTTCAGGACGAGCGCGCCGCCCGGATCGACCAGCTCGGCCAGGCGCCGTTTGACCTGTCGGTACGCCTCGAGCGTTCCATGCCGATCGAGGTGGTCCGACGTGACGTTCGTGTAGACGGCGACCGTCGTGCCCCGCGACAGGGTCGGCAACTGGAGTTCGGAAAGCTCATCGACGACCCGATGATCCGGACCGAGCGACACGAGCTGCTCGACCAGCGGGATCCCGATGTTCCCGCCGAGGACGACCGGATGGAGCGGATCGGTCGCCAGGATCGCTGCGATCAGCGACGAGGTGGTCGTCTTGCCCTTGGTCCCGGTGACCCCGATCGTCGGCGACGGACAGAGTCGCAGGAAGAGATCGGCCTCCGAGACCAACGCCGGCACGCCCCGGTCGCCACGCCGACGCGCCGCGACCAGGTCGAGCAGGGCCGCCCGAAGGTGCGGTTCGGTCGTCGGATGATCCGGGGTGATCGATGGAGACGTCGCGACGAGATCGGCGCTGGCCCAGGTCGACGCCGGGTCGACCTCCGGGCCGAGCCGGAGGGTCACCGGCCGGTCGCCCAGGGCGTCGATCGCGGCCTGAAGGGCTGCCGGCGAGCGCCCGTCATGGATCGTCACGCGCGCCCCGACGTCGGCGAAGAATTGGGCCAGGGCGATCCCGGTCCGTGCCAGGCCGAGCACGGTGATCGGTCGGTCACGCAGGGCGCCCGCCCGGATCGCCGCGAGGTCGAGGTGATCGAGATCGATCGGGCGACGGGTCGTCATCGCCGTCACTACAGCCGATCCAATGACGCGAGGAAGAGGGTCACGCCGAGCAGGGCCGCGAGGATCCCCACGATCCAGAACCGGATCGTGATCTTCTCCTCGTGCCAGCCGCCAAGCTCGAAATGATGGTGGATCGGACTCATCCGGAACAGCCGCTTGCCACCCGACAGCTTGTAGTAGCTGACCTGCAGGATGACCGACGCGGTCTCGATGACGAAGATGATCCCGATCAACGGAAGGACCAGGATCTGGCCGGTGATGAGGGCCGTGACCGCCAGGGTCGCTCCGAGCGACAGGGCACCCGAATCCCCGATGAATATCTGGGCCGGATGGACGTTGAACCACAGGAACCCGAGGAGCGCGCCGATGATCAGCGCGCACAACAGGGCCAGGTTCGGCTGCGCCAGCGGGAAGTTGAACAGGGCGATCAGCATGTAGGCGACGAAGGCGATGGCGAGGGTCCCACCGGACAGTCCGTCGAGGCCGTCGGTGATGTTGACCCCGTTCGCGGCCGCGATGATGGCGAACGCGGCGAAGGCCACGTAGACACGAGGATCGATGCTGACCGGCCCGACGAAGGGGACCGCGATGGCGGTGATGTCGTAGGTCTGCTGGATCTGCCAGGCGGCGACGAAGGCGACGACGGTCAACCAGATGAGCTTCTGCCGGGCGCGGATGCCTTCCCCCGTCCTTGCGTTCAGGTAGTCGTCGAACGCCCCGAGCAGGCCGACGCCGGCCAGCGCTGCGAGCGGCGCGAACGTCGAGGCGTCGGGACCCGGGCGCAGGAAGAAGTAGATCCCGATCACCACGGCGACGATGAGCAGCCCGCCCATCGTCGGCGTCCCTTCCTTGATGTAGTGGCTTTCCGGCCCCTCCTGGCGGATCCGCTTGCCGAACCCGAGCGCGTGGAGCAGGCGGATGTACGGCGACATCAGGATGACCATCAGGGCGAACGCCAGCAGGAGTCCCTGGATCAGTTCGATCTGGGCGAGGTTGCCGGTCACCGGGGAGGCCCCTCGCTGTCGTCCTGCTGCAGCTCGTCCACCAGTCGGTCGAGGCCGACACCGCGGGATGCCTTGAACAGCACGACGTCCCGTTCGCGAAGGCGAGGAGCGATCACCTCGAGCGCCTCCTCGGGGTCAGCGACACGGAGGATCCTCGAACGATCCAGGCCGGCGGCTTCGGCGCCGTCCGCGATGCCGGACGCACCGGACACCGACGACGACCAGCCAGTCCACCACCCGGGCCGCCGCTTCGCCGACGACTCGGTGGCCCTCGTCGCTCAACGCACCGAGCTCGAGCATCTCGCCGAGGACGGCGGCCCGACGACCCGGCATCCCGGCCAGCAGGTCCAGGGCGGCCACCATCGACCGGGGCGAGGCGTTGTAGGTGTCATCGATCAGGATCGCACCGCCCACGCGGACGACCTGGACCCGATGCGGGGCGGTCCAACCGGATGCAAGACCGGCGGCGATCTCCTCGAGCGTGAGGCCGGCGGCCCTGCCGACCGCGAGCGCGGCCAGCGCATTGTGGACCGACAGTCGGCCGAGGGTCGGGATCATGACCGGGAACCGGACGCCTTCCGCCTGCGCGGTGAAGCGCATCCCGTCGAGTCCGGCCGATTCGATCGACACCGCCGTGACGTCGGCGTCGGACGTCAGACCGTAGGTGACGACCCGGGCGACCGTCCGCTCCCCCATCCGCCGGACGATCGGATCGTCGGCGTTGAGGACGGCTGTTCCCGCTGGCGGCAGGGCCTCGAGGAGTTCACCCTTGGCCGCCTCGATCGCCTCGAGTGAACCGATCCGCGACAGGTGGACCGGCTGGACCGCCGTCACGACACCGATCGACGGTCGCGCCATGGCCGCCAGCTCGGCGATCTCGCCGCCGACATACATCCCCATCTCAAGGACGGCCGCCTGGTGTTCGGCTCGAAGGCGAAGCAGGGTCAATGGCAGACCGATCTCGTTGTTCAGGTTGCCCTCGTTGCGAAGGGTCGGCAAACGACCGGCCAGCGCAGCCGCGATGGCTTCCTTCGTCGACGTCTTGGCGATGCTGCCGGTGACGCCGATGACGAGTGGCGTGAACCGACGTCGCCAGCCGGCGGCGACCGCCCCGAGAGCCGCCACGGGATCCGCCACACGGACCACCGTCACGGGACCCAGGTCGGCATCCGCGCCGAGTGGTCGAGTCACGAGCACGGCGGATGCCCCCCTGGCGAGGGCCTCACCGATGAACGCATGCCCGTCGGTCCGCGCGCCGGGCAGGGCGACGAACAGGTTGTCCGGCTCGATCAACCGGGAGTCGACGGCCGCGCCCCGGATGGGTCGGTCCGACGTGACCAGGAGGCGCCCACCGGACAGGTGGACGAGTTCCTCGGCAGTGAGAGCGGCCTCGGCGGCATCCGCAGGACCCGCGCTCGGCGGATCGACGTCGGTCACGGGCGCGAGTGTCGCATAGCCTGCGGTCACCGGTCGCTGCTCGCCGGGATCGTCGATCGATCCGGGAGCAGGTCGGTCGTGCTCACGCCATCGGTGGCGATGCGACGGAACAACTCGAACGACATCACCGGCATCTCCAGGTGGCCGAGGCGCGCGACCGTCGGCTTCCCCTCCTCGATCTGGGTAGCGATGATCAGGTCCGGGACGCCCGCCTGCCGGCCGATGTAGCCCACGAACGAGTAGTTGAAGAGGTTTCGCTTCCAGGCGCCGCGGCCACCTCGGGCACTCGGATCCCAGATCTGGGCAGTACCGGTCTTGCCACCGACGTCGTAGCCACGCACCAGCGTCCGATCCCGGTAGAAGGGGACCGCCGAGATCACGTGCTGCATCATGTGGACCAGGGTGGCCGAGGTCGTCGGATCCACCACGCCCTGGGCTCGGGGCATGACCTGGACGTCATGGTCACCCACGGACCTCACCACGTGGGGCAGGACCAGCGTCCCGCCGTTGGTCAGCGATGCGAAGGCGGACGCCAGCTGGATCGGCGTGACCGCGACGCCCTGGCCGAACGCGCCGTTGGCCAGGTCGATCTCGCGCCACGGAGTGATCGCCGGATCCCGCATGATCCCGCCGACCTCGCCGGCGACGTCGATCCCGGTCGGCACACCGAACCCGAGGCGGGTCCACATGTCGTACAGCGTGGCCGAGGACTGTCGGGTCGTCGGGCCGAGGCCGAGGGCCACCTTGGCGGCGACGACGTTCCGGGAGAAGGCGATGCCGTCCTCGAACGTCATCCAGCCCATCGGCTTGTGGTCGGCATCGTCGATCTTTGTCCGACCGCCATCGAGTCGGAGTGTCCCGGTGTCCTTGATCTTCGTGGTCGTGGTCACGGTCCCCTTGGTGAGCGCCGCGGCCGCCGTCATCATCTTGAAGACCGAGCCGGGCTCGTAGACGGCCGATACGATCGGGTCGATGAACCGGGATGGGTCGTCCGAGGCGATCTGCTTGTAGTCGTTGGCGTCGTAGGACGGGTACGTCGCCGACGCGTATACCTCGCCGGTATACGGATCCATCACCACGGCCGAGACGCTCTTGGCCTTGTCGGCGACCCATGCGGCGAGCAACTCCTGTTCGACCCGCAGCTGGAGACCGGCGTCGATGGTCAGGGTCAGATCCGTCCCCGGCTGGCCGACCTGGCTGGTGGCGGCCCCGTCGAGCAACGGCTGACCGCTGGAGTCACGCTCCGCGACGACGACCCTGGGCTCCCCGGCAAGGGTCGTCTGGTACTGCTGCTCGACGCCGTACTGACCGGCTCCATCCCGATTGACGAAGCCGAGAAGCTGGGCGGCCAGGGTCGAACCCGGTCCCCCGCCACCCTGCGGGTAGACCCGCTCTGGCTCGTGCTCCAGGGACAACCCGAAGGCGTCCTTCGCGTCGAGGGCCGCCTGGATCCGGTCGCTCGTCACCTGGTCGAGTCCATGCCGCAGGACCACGTACTTGGCGCTGCCGGTCAGCTTGTCCCGGATCGCGATCGCCTCGGCATCGTCGAGCTGGAGGATCTTCGTCAGCGCGGCTACCGTCGACCGGCGTTCGTCCAACGTGAGCTTGTCGGGACTGCCGACCAGTCGTTCGCGCTGGACGGTCGTTGCCAGGACCACGGTCCCCGATCGATCGAAGATGTCACCGCGTTTGGTCGGGGTCGAGATGCTGATCGTGATCTGACCGAGCGCCTCGGCCGCCAATCGCCCCTGATCGATGACCTGCCAGTACGCGAGTCGAGCCGTGAGCGCTATCGAGCCGATGGCGAACATGGCCATCAACACGAGGAGTCGGCGGCGCGAATTGGTTCGGCCCAGCATCGGTCGCGCGATCAGCTATCGAGCCGGAAGGACGATCGGCGCGGACAGCTGGCCGAGGCCGGCGTCGATCGCCTGCTTCCGGATCGCCGGCTCGCGACCGAGGCGGTTCAGGTCGGACGTCAGCTCGGTCGCTGCGTCGTCGAGGCTCTGGCGCTCCAGTTCCAGCCGACCGATATCCAGTCCGGTCGCCGATACCTGGACCTGCTGGGCAAGCGAGAAGAAGGCGAGCATGAATGCGACCACGATCGCCCCGAGGACGATGCCCAGCCGGTTGGTACCGCGTCCGGCTCGCACCGCGGTCCGGGCTCGGCGGCGACCCAGGGTCTGCCCGCTCGCGACCCGGGCGGCGCCGGGCATCGAGATCATCCTGGGCCGAGCGCCCTGATAGACGGCCATGTCTCAGTCGCCCAGCACGAAGCGCACGCGAGGGCTGCGCGGATCCAGGAAGCCCAGCGGGTCGGCCTGACTGGCCGGTTCCCGATCGGTCAGATCGAACTCGAACCCCTCGCCGTGCTGGTCGCGATCCTGTCGCTCCCGAACCTCGTGTTGGCGTCGGCCGTAGGTCTTGCGCCGGCTGGCCTGGTGACGCTTGCTCATGCGGTCCCTCCTCCGATCCGGGCTAGGCTGCGAGACGCTCGGCCGCCCGTAATCGGGCACTCCGAGCTCGTGGATTGGTGGCGATCTCGGCCGCCGTCGGCGTCATCGACGGGTCCGACACGAGCCGGAGCCGTGGGTTGCGTCCACACACGCACACGGGGATCTCCTTCGGGCAGACACAGCCCCGGCGCTCCGCCTGGAGGAACCGCTTGACGATCCGATCCTCGAGTGAGTGGTAGCTCAGGACGACCAGCCGGCCACCCGGACGCAGCAGGTCGACGGCCGCGGCCAGGCCCATTTCCAGGGCTTCGAGTTCCTCATTGACGGCGATCCGCAGCGCCTGGAACACGCGTGTCGCCGGGTGAGTGCGGCGGCGCACTCGTGGATTGGGCGGAGCGACTCGCTCGACCAGCGTGGCCAGCTCCTCGGCCGTGGTCACCGGCACGGTCCGACGGGCCTCGACGATCGCCCGGGCGATCCGCGACGCCTTCGGCTCCTCGCCGTAGCGACGGAAGAGCGCGGTGAGTTCCGTAGCATCGAGCGAGGCGAGGAGGTCCGCGGCCGGGACACCCTGCGTCGGATCGAAGCGCATGTCGAGTGGCCCGCCCGTCCGAAAGCCGAAGCCCCGCTCGCGGTCAGCCAACTGGAAGCTGGACAGCCCCAGATCGAACAGACAGCCGTCGACCTCGCCGAAACCCGCCGCCGGGGCGACCGTCGCAAGCTGTCGGAAGTTGGCCTGGCGCACGACCAGGCGATCGCCGTAGATCCCGCCGAGCCGCTCGCCGACCCGCGCGCCGGCGGCCGGATCGGCATCGAGACCGAGCAGGCGCCCATCGGGATTGGTGGCCTCCAGGACCCGCTCGGCGTGCCCACCGCCGCCCAGGGTGGCGTCGATGTGAAGGCTGCCAGGGGCAGGGGCGAGCATCTCGAGGACCTCCTCCACCAGCACCGGCAGGTGCCCTTCGTACATCACTCCTCCATCCCGGACGAATCGGATCCCGAGCGGACCCTGGAAGCGCATATGGTCGGGAGCTAGATCCCCAGGCCTTCGAAGGCCCTGGCCAACTCCTGTGGGTCGTTGAGGGCCTGCCGATAGGTGTCCCACCGATCGGGTGCCCAGATCTCCGCGTGATCCCGTGAGCCGACGAGGACGGCCTCGCTGTCGAGCCCGACCGACTGGCGCAGGTAGGCGGGCAGCAGGATCCGGCCCTGCTTGTCCATCTGGGCGTCGACGGCCGTCGAGAAGACGAACCGCTGGAAGCTCCGGGATCGAGGGTCCGTGATCGGCAGTGCCGCGACCTTCTCGGACAGCGCCTCCCAACCGGCTTTCGTGTGGATGGCGAGGCAATCGTCAAGCCACCCGGAAACCATCGAGCCTGGGTCGAGCTGCGCGCGGAACTTCACGGGGACGGCGATACGTCCCTTGTCGTCCACCGTGTGCCGGTACTCGCCGGTGAACACCAGTCGGGCCTACCCCTGTCTGAAATCGGCTCCGGGCAGGTGGGGCTGGATTCCCCACTTCACACCACTTTGTGCCACTTCGCTGCATTGTAGCGACGCAACCGGCCACGTCAAGGCGGAAACGAGGGTCGACGGGCCGAGCGGCGAACGAAATGAGGCGATGGCCGGGCAAGGCAGGCGGGCAGCGCGAGGCCGCCAGGCGCGCCGAGGTCGGGCCGCGGCTCGGGCGCGTCAGGGATCGGGGCGTGGGCGCGGGGGCGAAGGCGAAGACCGCGTCAGCGCGTCGAGCGCGGCGGCGTCAGCGCGTCGGAGTCGGGATCAGCAGGTCTCGTCCGGCCCGCAGGCCGTTCGCCGTCCACGGGTTCATCGCCTTGACGGTCACGAGCGGGACGCCGAAGTAGTGGGCGATGCTGTACAGGTTGTCGCCGGATCGGACGACGTAGACATAGCAGTCGGATCGGTTCGGGCACGCCGTCAGCAGGGCGTAGCGATCGGAGGTCGGTTGCGCCGACGGCGTCGCTGCAGGCGTGGCCGTCGGGGAGACGGTCGGCGCCGGCGTCGGCGTGGCGTCCGGACTCGGGCTGGCGGTCGCCGCCGGGGTCAGCGTCGGCGTCGGCGCGCTGGTCGCGATCGGGTCGGCGTCGCCACGGGAACGGGCGATCCGCCTCCGACGACGCCGACAGCGCCATCGGAGGCGCTTGGCGATGGACCCGAGGCAGTCAAGACCAGTCCGCCATTGTTCACGACGAACGCCACCGAGATCAGGAACGCTGCCGCCAGGACGAGCAGGGATCCGATGATCGCGGGCGTACCGAGACTGATCCCCGCCACCGCCTCGGCCTCGGCCCCGACCTCGGCCCCGACCAGGGCTGGTGAGCCGCGAAGGTATCGAGGGCAGTTCACGTGTCCGCTGGTCAGGCAGACAAGCTCCTGCTGTCGGAGTGATTGTGGGATCGCCTCCCTGAGGGCGACGCAGCGGTTGGCCGGATCCGGGGAGGTGATCGGTGGCCCGAACGCCTCCTTCCCGGACGCGGACCGGAGGAACGGGCAGAGGGTCGGCTGGGCCGGGACTTCCGTGGCGATCGTCCGGTGGGCTTGCTCGGCCGGGGCGCCTGCGGCGTGATCGTCGGCCGGGTCGCGGGCCTGCCACGGCATCGCCGTCGGTGAGTCGTCGTGCACGCTCGCTCCGTGTTCCTGGGTGGGGTCGATCGGCGCGGAGTCTAGTACCTTTCGATGGTTGCCGCATCGGAACGAGCGGTGCTAGGCTGCGCCGCCAGAGTCGACCGGACCCACCGACCGACCTCCGGAGCGAGGCATCCCCAGCCCGAACCATGGCTCTCCCACTGCCCGTCATCCCGCCGCAATCCGACGCCTTCCACCTGGCGCCGCACCGGATCAAGCGCTGCACGTTCCGCCGACTGATCAACGTCGAGCTGGGTGCCCAGCGGGTCTACGACGTGGAGTGCCTCTTCCCGGACCGAAAGGTCCCGATCCCGCTCGGCGATCTCGAATCGGCCACGCCGATCTGTAACGCCTGCGTCGCTCCGCACATCTTCCGGCCCGACGAAGACTGAGGGCATGACGCGCGGCGTCGCGACCGCCCTCGGCATCTGGACCGCGGCAGCCACGCTCTGGTTCCTGTTCGCGTACGGCGGCCACGTCCAAGCGTGCCTGGGTCCGCTCGACGTCACGCCGGAGCAGTGCCGAGCCGCCCTGGGGCTCCCGCCGGAGACGGATCTCGACCGATTCCTGGCAGGCCCCGGACCGCTCGTCGTCGCCCTGGCGGTCGGCTGGGTGGCGATCCTGCTCGTCGGCCGTCGGCGGAGACGCCAGCGAGGCGGTCTGTAAGCCGAGTTCTGTCCCGCTCCGCCTCGCGGTGGAGCGGGGATGGCCATCCATCTGGGGCCGCCGGTCACCCGACGGCTCATGCGGCCGACCCGAGGGCTGGGCAGCGCACCTCTCCCCCATCGACGGTCGCCCGCCGCTGGGTTGCGCCCTCCTATTTGGCCTTGCTCCGGGTGGAGTTTGCCCGTTTCACTCCGATCCACGACTCGCGCCGCGGATCGGCATCGTCACTGTGGCACTGGTCCTCGCCTCGCGGCGGACGGGCGTTACCCGCCACCCTGCGCTGGGGAGCTCGGACTTTCCTCACGCCGACCGTGGGTCGCCCCACGACGACGCGCGACCATCCGACCGCCTCGCTGACCTGCGGAGTCTACCCTCCGGGGCGGCGAACCACGGAGGCCGGACCACCGGCCTGGGCTCGATCGATCGCCTCGTTCGCCAGCGCGTCGGCGACGGTGTTGCGCGCACGAGGGACGTGAGCCGCCGACCAGCGATCGAACCCAGCCAGGGTGCGCCGGGCGGCCGACCAGAGCGGGATCAGCTTGGCGTCCTTGACCCGCCATCGACCGGCGAGTTGCTCCACGATCAGTTTCGAGTCGAGCAGCAGGTGGACCTCGCGGGCCCCCAGTTCTGCCGCAAGGTCGAGCGCGCGGACCACACCCGTGTACTCGGCGACGTTGTTGGTCTGGATCCCGAGATAGTCCGAGATCGATGCGTCCGGGACCGCACGGTCGTCACGGGCGTCGGGTCGGCTGAGATCGAACAGCGCCGCCCCCAGCGATGCTGGACCCGGGTTGCCCCGGGCAGCCCCGTCCGTCCGGATGACGTAGCCGGGTCCAGTCTTGCGATCGGTTCGCGTCGCCCCGGGATCCGTGTCCAGGTCCGGGAACAATCGGTCGCTCAATCCGGGGCGTCGGGATCGACGGGAGGCGGCGACCCCTGGAGGACCGGCAACGCAGTGCCTCCCCCGGAGCCCGATCCACGGCCGCGCAACTTCCGCCAGGCCCACTGGACCGGATCGTAGTAGGCATCGGCCACCCGCTCCTTGAGCGGGATGATCGCGTTGTCGGTGATCCTGATGTGCTCCGGGCAGACCTCGGTGCAGCACTTGGTGATGTTGCAGTAGCCGATCCCGCCGCTCTCCTTGAGGTACTGCCGGCGATCGGCCTGGTCGATCGGGTGCATCTCCAATCCGGCCGTGCGGACCAGGAAGCGGGGGCCCATGAACGGCCGCTCCGTCTCATGGTTGCGCAGGACGTGGCAGACATCCTGGCACAGGAAGCATTCGATGCACTTGCGATATTCCTGGACCCGCTCGATGTCCTGCTGCTGCCAGCGCCAGTCCTCCTGGGGCACGTCTTCGGGCGGCGTGAACGGTTCGATCGTCTTGTTGACCTCGTAATTCCACGAGACGTCGGTGACCAGGTCACGGATCAACGGGAAGGCGTGCATCGGCTCGACCGTGATCGGCTGGTCCAGATCGAAGTCGGACAGACGCGTCTTGCAGGCGAGGCTCGGGCGGCCGTCGACCTCGGCACTGCACGACCCGCATTTGGCCGCCTTGCAGTTCCAGCGCACGGCGAGGTCGGGCGCGGCGTGACCCTGGATCCAATGCAGGGCGTCGAGGACGACCATGCCCTCTTCGACCGGCACGTCGTAGGACTCGAATCGGCCCTGTTCGCCCGGGCTGCCGCGGAAGACCTTCAGGTGTGCGTCGGGCATCCGATCCTCCGTCGCTTCAATGGCCGGGGCTGTCGACGAGGGCACGCATCTCGTCCGACATCTCGATGAGCGGCGATGTCCGGACGGTCATCGCACCGTCGATGCCGCGAGCGATGACGCTGTTGACCCGGCCCCAGCGGTCGTCGTCCGTCTCCGGATGGTCGAGTCGGCTGTGGGCGCCGCGGCTCTCGGTCCGCTGCCGCGCACTCCGGGTGATCGCCTCCGACACGGTCAGGAGATGGTCGAGTTCGAAGACGAGGTTCCAGCCCGGGTTGTAGGTCCGGCCACCGACCGCCCGGACGTTCGACCAGCGGCGGCGCAGGTCCGCGATGGCGACCAGGGCCGCGTCGAGGTCCGCCTCCTCCCGGAAGATCCCGACCAACCGACCCATCATCGCCTGGAGATCGCGCTGGATCGCGTACGGGTCCTCGCCGTCGGGTCGCTCGAGTGGTGCCCCAAGATCGGTGGCCGCCATCTGGACCTGGACCGGATCGAGATACGGGTCGGCGGCCTCGACCGCGTGCGCCGCGGCAGCCGCGCCGGTCCTGGCCCCGAACACGAGCAGATCGGACAGTGAGTTCCCGCCGAGGCGGTTGGAACCATGCATCCCGCCGGCGACCTCACCGGCGGCGTACAGGCCGGGCACGGTCGTCGCTCCGGTCTCGGCCTCCACCCGGATCCCACCCATCACGTAGTGGGTCGTCGGGCCGACTTCCATCGGGCCCTTGGTGATGTCGACGTCGGCCAGCTCCTTGAACTGCTCGTACATCGACGGCAGCTTGCGCTTGACCGTCTCCGGCCGGCAGGTAGCTGATGTCGAGGAAGACACCACCGTGGGGACTGCCGCGACCTTCCTTGACCTCCGTGTAGATGGCGCGGGCGACGTTGTCCCGGGTCGACAGTTCGGGTGGTCGTCGCGCATCGGTCTGCGCGACCCTGCGACAGCGCGGTGACCCAGCGTGCCGCTTCTTCGTCGGTCGCGGCGTACTCGGCCCGCCGATCCTCGGGCAGGTATCGCCACATGAACCGTTCGCCGTCCTTGTTCCGGAGGATGCCCCCCTCGCCGCGGACCGCCTCGGTGACCAGCAGGCCGCGAACGCCGGGCGGCCAGACCATCCCGGTCGGGTGGAACTGGACGAACTCCATGTCGATGAGTTCGGCGCCGACTTCGTAGGCAAGCGCCTGGCCATCGCCGCTGTACTCCCAGGAGTTGGAGGTCACCTCGAACGCTCGACCGATGCCACCCGTCGCGAGGACGATCGACCGAGCGCTGTAGACGACTGGCCGCCCGGTCGTTCGCCAGTACCCGAACGCCCCGGTGACCCCGGTATGGCCGCTGATGAGCCGGAAGACCGTGGACTCCATGTAGACCTTGATGCCGAGCGCGACCGCCCGGTCCTGGAGCGTTCGGATCATCTCCAGGCCCGTTCGGTCACCGACGTGCGCAAGCCGCGGGTATGAGTGACCTCCGAACGGCCGCTGAAGGATCCGGCCGTCCGGCGTCCGGTCGAAGACCGCTCCCCACGCTTCGAGCTCGCGGACCCGGTCCGGGGCTTCCGTCGCGTGGAGCTGGACCATCCGCGGGTTGTTGAGCAACTTGCCGCCGACCATCGTGTCGCGGAAATGGACCTGCCAGCTATCGTCCGCCGCGACGTTTCCCAGCGCCGCCGCCATCCCGCCTTCGGCCATGACCGTGTGGGCCTTGCCCAGCAGGGACTTGCACACCAGGCCGACGTCGGCGCCGGCCATCCTGGCAGCGATCGCAGCGCGGAGGCCCGCCCCGCCGGCGCCGATGACGAGCACATCGTGCTCATGCGTCTCGAGCGTGGTCATCCCGCTTCCGTCCCGCGCGCCTAGAACCAGATTGCCGGGTCGACGACGACCCCGGACGCCAGCAGGTGGATGTACAGGTCCGCGACGACGACCGAGAACAGGCTCGCCCAGGCCCAGACCATGTGGCGCTCGTTCAAGCCGCTCAGGCGCTTCCAGGCCGAATGGCGGACCCGGTTGCGTCGGGTGCACGAGAAGCAGTCGATCCGCCCGCCGACCATGTGCCGAAGGGAGTGGCACGACGAGACGTAGCCGGTCAGCAGCAGGACATCGGTCAACAGGATCACGCTCCCCAGGCCCAGCCGCAGCCGGCCATCCACGTTGAAGGTCCCGACGACCTCGGACCAGTGGATCACCAGGAGCACGACCGCGAGGTACAGGAAGAACCGATGCAGGTTCTGGAGGATGAACGGCAGCGCCGCTTCCATCCGATAGCGGCGATGGATCGTCGGTTCGCCGACGGCGCAGGCGGGCGGATCGGCCAGGTAGGCGCGGTAGTAGGCGCGCCGGAAGTAGTAGCAGGTCGTCCGGAATCCGATCGGGATCCAGAGCGTCAGGATCGCCGGCGACAGCCAGGTCGGCAGTGGCGCATCGCGGAAGAACGGGGCGAAGAACGGAGACGTGTACCCGTCCGCCTCGTAGTCCGTCCCGAACAACTGGCGCCACAAGAGCGCGCTGAAGAACGAATAGAGGACGAGGACGGCCAGCCAGAACCCGACGCCGATGGGGGCCCACCACCAGCCATCGAGCCGGCTCGTCCTGCCGAACCCGAGCTCGGCGGTCCCAGCCGGCTTGGCCGGCGGCCGGGCGCCGCGGAGGCTCGCCGGCAAGCCCGTCATCAGGCGCGCGACCCGGTCGCGAGACGCCCGACGATCGCGTCGGCGAAACCGGCGGTCCCGGCCGATCCGCCGAGGTCGTACGTCGTGGCCTTGCCTTCAGCGATGACATCGCGGACCGCGGTCTCGAGGCGGGTCGCCACGTCCGGATGACCGAGGTGGCGAAGCATCAGCGCGCCCGACAGGATCATCGCCGTTGGATTGGCCTTGTCCTGACCGGCGTATTTCGGCGCCGAACCATGGACGGGCTCGAAGACGGCCGCTTCCGTGCCGATGTTGGCGCCGGGCGCGACCCCGAGACCACCGACCAGCCCGGCACACAGGTCGCTGACGATATCGCCGTAGAGATTCGGCAGGACGAGCACGTCGTACAGCTCCGGCTTCTGGACGAGCTGCATGCACATGTTGTCGACGATCCGGTCCTCGAACTCCACCCGGCCGGCAAAGTCAGCGGCGACCGTCCGGCAGCTCTCGAGGAAGAGCCCGTCGGACAGCTTCATGATGTTGGCCTTGTGCACCGCCGTGACCTTGCGACGGCCGTTGGCGACCGCGTAGTCGAAGGCGAATCGGGCGATCCGCTCGGAGGCGGCCCGGGTGATGATCTTGATGCTCTCGGCGGCATCGCGACCGACCATGTGCTCGATGCCCGCGTACAGGTCCTCGGTGTTCTCGCGAACGATGATCAGGTCGACATCCTCGTACCGGGTGTCGAGGCCCTTCATCGAGCGGGCAGGGCGCAGGTTGGCGTACAGGTCCAGCGCCTGGCGAAGGGCCACGTTGACGCTTCGGAATCCGGCGCCGACCGGCGTCGTGATCGGCCCCTTGAGGGCGATCCCGTTGCGGCGGACCGACTCGAGGACATACTCCGGGAGGGGCGTCCCGTAGTGCTCGATCGCCGCCTCGCCCGCAATGACCGTCTCCCACTCGAAGGCCACGCCCGTCGCGTCGAGGACACGACAGGTCGCTTCCGCCAGCTCCGGCCCGATGCCGTCGCCGGGGATGAGCGTGATCGGGTGGGTCATGCCCCGATTGTATGCCGCCTGACGGGTCCGGATGGTTCGACTCCGCGGCGCGACGAGGTCGCACTGGTCTACCATCGTCTCCCCGGCCGACGACCGCCTCGCCCGAACGAATGGAGCCTCGACCCAGGTGAAGATCCAGGAAGCCGACGCCAAGACCCTCCTTGTTGCCCAGGGCCTCCCGGTCCCGGGCTGGGAGGTCGCCCACACACCCGCCCAGGCAAGGGCGGCCACCGAGCGGATCCTGGCCACCGGGGCGACATCGGTGGTCATCAAGGCCCAGGTCCTGGTCGGCGGTCGCGGCAAGGCGGGCGGGGTGAAGCTCGCCTCGTCGACGGACGAGGCGGAGCGCGTGGCACGAGCGATCCTCGGCATGGAGATCAAGGGGATCACCGTCCGCAAGGTGCTCGTCGCTGCCGCGGCAGACATCGCCGCGGAGTACTACATGGCCGCGGTCCTCGACCGGGCAGCCGGACGGATCCTCCTGATGGGGTCGGCAGAGGGTGGCGTCGAGATCGAGCAGGTCGCTGCCGACCACCCCGAGGCGATCGTCCGCCATCACGCCGACCCGATGCTCGGGCTGCTGGACTTCCAGGCCCGCGAGTTCGTCTTCTCGATGGGCCTCGGCGCACACCTGAAGGCAGCGGTCGGCATCGCCGAGGGTCTGGTCCGGACGATGGTCGCCTACGACGCCGACCTGGTCGAGATCAACCCGCTGGCCATCGTCCGTGAGACCGGTCCGGATGGCGCGCCGGTGGAGCGGCTCGTCTGCCTCGATGCGAAGGTGACGCTGGACGACTCCGCCCTGGCCCGCCATCCGCAGCTCGAGGCGCTTCGCGACGCCGATGAGGAGGACCCCGCGGATCGCGAGGCACGCGAAGCGGGCCTGACCTTCATCAAGCTGGACGGCACGATCGGCTGCATGGTCAACGGGGCCGGCCTCGCGATGACGACGATGGACCTGGTGAAACGGGCGGGTGGCGAGCCCGCCAACTTCCTCGACATCGGCGGCGGGGCACGCTCCGACCGGGTCGCGACCGCGATGCAGATCATCCTCGCCGACCCGAAGGTGGATGCCATCCTCGTGAATATCTTCGGCGGGATCACCCGGGGTGACGAGGTCGCGCTGGGTCTCATCGAGGCTCGGGCGCAACAGACCCGCGACGTTCCGATGGTCGTCCGGATCGTCGGGACGAACGCGGAGGAGGCAGCGGCCCTCCTCGAGGAAGCCAGGTTCGCGACCGCAACCTCGCTCGACGACGCGGCGGCCAAGGCAGTCGCCGCGACCCACGGAGCGACCGCATGAGCATCCTCGTCGGGACTGACACCCGCCTCATCGTCCAGGGCATCACCGGCCGGGAGGGTGAGTTCCACAGCCGGGCCATGGCCGAATACGGGACCCGGATCGTCGCCGGGGTGACACCCGGCAAGGGCGGACGCATGGCGATCGATGGCACCGTCCCCGTCTTCGACACGGTGTCCGACGCGGTCCGCGAGACCGGCGCCAACACATCGTGCATCTTCGTCCCGGCGTCCGGCGCACCGGACGCGGTGATGGAGGCGGCGAACGCCGGGATCGCCACGATCTTCTGCATCACCGAGGGCATCCCGGCCCTCGACATGATCGCCGCCGTCGAGCAGGTCAAGCGAGCCGGCGCGACGCTCATCGGTCCGAACTGCCCGGGTGCCACGTCACCGGGGAGGGCGAAGGTCGGGATCATCCCGGGTTCGGTCCATCGCGAGGGTCGGGTCGGGGTCGTCAGCCGATCCGGAACGCTCACCTATGAAGCGGTCCAGGCGATGACCGATGCCGGGGTCGGCCAGTCGACCTGTATCGGGATCGGGGGTGACCCGATCATCGGGACGACCCACCTCGACGTCCTCAAGCTGTTCGCCAAGGATCCGGAGACCGAGGCGATCGTCCTGATCGGCGAGATCGGGGGGGCGGCCGAGGAAGAGGCCGCAGCCTGGGCTGCAGAGCATCTCGCCCACCTTCCCAAGGTCGCCTTCATCGCCGGACGGACCGCCCCGGAGGGCAAGCGCATGGGTCACGCCGGAGCGATCATCTCGGGCGGTTCCGGGACGGCCGCGTCCAAGGTCGCTGCCCTCGAGGCGGCCGGGTTCAGGGTCGCCGGCTCGCCGACCGAACTGCCCGCCCTGTTGCGCGACGCCGGCTACCGGGACTAGGAGGGCGTTGATGGATCTCGTTGACATCCGGTTCCTGTTCGCGTTCGATCGCTGGGCGACTACCAGGATCCTTGACGCATCGGCCGGGATCGACGACGACACCTGGTCGGCCACGAATGTCGTCGACGCCCGCGGCCTGGGCGGGATCCTGGTCCACCATCTCGGAGCGTCGCAGCGCTGGCGACATGGGTTGACCGGCGGGTCCGGCGAGGCGCCTGAGCCTGAGGACGGTCCGCTGCCCGATCCTGGCGCGCTGCGCGAGGCCTGGGAGCGCGAGTGGGCCGGCTACGACGCGTGGTTCGATGCCATGGACCCCGCCTGGCTCCACCAGACGGAGGACGGTATCGCTCTATGGCAGGCCCTGACCCACGTCGTCAATCACGGGACCCAGCATCGCTCCGAGGCCGCCGTGCTGCTGACGGCTGCCGGGCGCTCCCCCGGTGACCTCGACCTGATCGATTTCGCCGGATCCGCGAGCGCGACCGACGGATGAGCCGACTCATGGACCTCGTCGCGGGCGACGCGCCGGAGATCCTCATGGCGATCGGCGTCGACGACCTGGCCGCGCTCGACGATCGACGGCGATTCACCGCCCATCTGGCCCTGGGGAGCGGCCTCGATCCGACCTGGCTCGACCTCTTCTCCGAAGCCACCCGGACCGTCACCGGCGGCGAGGCGCCGGCCGACTTCATCGACGCCCGCTTCGAGATCGATGGCCCGGAGCTGGAGCGGGCCTGCACGATCGAGCGGGTGGACATGGGCTGGATCGACGCCGTGGCCCGGATCCCGGAGCACCATATCTCGGCGATCGCCGGACGCTGGATCGAGCTTCTCGAGGACGAGCTGGGGCATCTCCCCCGCGAGGAGAAGCCCTGGATCCGCGAGCTCGCGGGCCGGATCGTGGCGTTCTGCCAGGCGGCCGATCGGGCCCCGGACGTGCTGTTCGCCTGTTCACTCCATTGAGCATGCCCAGCGACCGGCACCACGACGCGTTCGCGGCCAACGAGTCCCTGTGGGACGCCTGGACGGCCATCCATGCCGAGGGTGACTTCTACGACCTCGATGGCTTCCGCGCCGGGGGCATCCGGATCCGCCCGTATGAGATCGAGATGATCGGCGACGTGACCGGCAAGTCCCTGTTGCACCTCCAGTGCCACTTCGGGATCGACACGCTGTCGTGGGCTCGACTCGGAGCCCGAGTCACCGGCGCCGACCTGTCGCCCGCGGCGGTCGATCTCGCTCGCCTCCTCGCCGCCGACCTTGGATTCCCGGAAGCCCGTTTCATCCGGTCGAACCTGTACGACCTGCCCGACGCGCTCGACGACCGGTTCGAGATCGTCTACACGTCCCGCGGCGTCCTTGGCTGGCTCCCGGACATCCGCGCCTGGGCGCGCGTGGTGGCCCACTTCCTGGCCCCCGGCGGCACCTTCTTCATCACCGAGTCACACCCGATCCTCATGGCCTTCGAGAACGAAGGCGTGGCGCCAGGCGAACTCCGGCTCGCCTATCCGTACTGGGAGCACGCAGATCCCCTGCTATTCGAGGTCAAAGGCTCATACGCCGACCCCGAGGCCGAAGTCACGGGTCAGACCGAGCATTCCTGGGATCACGGCCTCGGTGAGATCGTCGCGGCCTTGATCGACGCGGGATTGGAGATCCGAACGCTCGTGGAGCACCCGTTCCTCGACTGGAAGGTCGACTTCCTGGTCGAGGCGCCAGACGGCACCTGGCGCTTGCCGCCGGACCGCGGACCGGGCGAGTTGCCGCTGATGTTCTCGCTCCTGGCGACCAAACCGGCCTAGCGCCCAGCCGAGCACGCCGACCTGAAGCCCCGCGCCACCAGGGTCTCAGCCGTTGACGCCGGATGGCGGGGTCGATACGAAGTTCAGTAGCCGAGCGCCGCCCAGGCCGGCCCACCCGGCGCCTCGATCAGCTCGACGAGCACGCCCCGGCAGGAACGTGGATGGAGGAAGGCGACCGGTCCTTCTGCCCCCCTGCGTGGAGCGGAGTCGATCAACTCGATCCCGTCGATCTCGAGATGGAGGAGGGCTTCGGCCAGGTTGGCCACCTCGAAGCAGACGTGATGGAAGCCCTCGCCCTTCTCGGCGAGGAACCGGGCCACACCGGTCGTATCGTCCGTCGGCTCGACGAGCTCGACCTTCGAGTCCCCCACCTCGAGGAACGCGATCCGTACCCGGTCCTGCGGGATGTCCATGACCGTCTCGAGCTCGAGGCCGAGTGCGTCGCGCCACAGGGCCAGGGCCGACTCGATCGAGTCCACGATCAGCGCGACATGATGGACCTTGCCGAGGTGACGCAGGTGGGCGGGGATGGGCGGCGTCGGTGCCATGCGGTCAGCGTACTCTCTCGGCATGCTCGCGACCGAGCCACGCAGCGGCGTGGTTGCCCGGATCCCGCTGCCCCGGCGCCTCGAGCGCCTCCGTGCCCGCTGGGATCCGATGGCGGCCGCCGGCGTCCCGCCACATGTCACGATCCTCTTCCCGTACCTTCCGGTCGACCGGCTCGGGCGGGACGTCCGGCGCGAGCTGGCGTCGATCGCAGCTCGCCACGACCCCTTCGACGTCCAGTTCGGGCGTGTCGGGCGGTTTCCGGGTGTGGTCTACCTGGCGCCCGAACCCGCGACGCCGTTCGTCGACCTGACCGATGCTGTCGTCGCGCGCTTCCCCGACTTCCTGCCGTACGGCGGGGCCTTCGCCGAGATCGTCCCGCACCTGACGATCTGCGACTCCGACGAAGCGCCGCTCGACCTGGTCGCCCGCGAGGTGGCGATGAGCGCTCCCGTTCAGCCACCGGGTCGAAACCCTGGAGGTGCTCGTCGAAGGCGACGACGAGCTGTGGCGTCCGCGCTGGCGTCTTCGGCTCGGCGACCGCTGAGGCTGACCCGGCCGGCCCCGGCGTGATCGACGGTCAGACCGTGATGAGTTCGCGGTGCACGCCCCACGCGGCCCGCAGCCGGTCGCTGATCTCGCCGACCGTGGCGTGGGTCCGGACGGCCTCGAGGATCGGTGGCATCAGGTTGCCGTCGGTCCGGGCGATCTCCTCGAGCCGGTCCATCGCCGCTGCCCAATCCGCAGCGGACCGTTCGGCCCGGACTCGCCGCACTCGTTCGATCTGACGGCGTTCCCCTTCCGGGTCGATCCGGTGGATCGGCGGCGTCGTGAAGGCATCGTCGCGGTATCGGTTGACGCCGACGACGACCTGGTCGCCGGTCTCGATCGCGCGCTGGACCCGATATGCCGCCTCCTGGATCTGGCGCTGCTGGAACCCGCCCTCGATCGCGGCCAGGGTCCCGCCCATCTCCTCGATCTCGTCGAGGTATGCCCAGGCTGCGGCCTCGAGCTCATTCGTGAGGCTTTCGACGTAGTACGAGCCGGCCAGCGGATCGGGGGTTTCCGTCACGCCCGACTCGTGGGCGAGGATCTGCTGCGTGCGGAGCGCGAGCCGGGCGGCCTCCTCGGTCGGGAGCGCGAGCGCTTCATCCCTGGAGTTGGTGTGGAGGCTCTGCGCGCCGCCGAGGACCGCCGCGAGCGCCTGGATCGTCGTCCGGACGACGTTGTTGTCGACCGACTGCGCGGTCAGGCTGGAACCGGCGGTCTGGACGTGGAACCGGCAGACCATCGAGCGCGGGCTCGTCGCTCCGAAGCGCTCCTTCATGATGAACGCCCACATCCGCCTGGCGGCCCGGAACTTGGCGACCTCCTCGAAGAGCTCCGACCAAGCCGCGAAGAAGAACGAAAGCCTGCCGGCGAACGCATCGACATCGAGCCCACGGGCAACGGCCGCATCGACGTAGGCGATCGCGTCGGCGAGGGTGAACGCCAGCTCCTGCGCTGCGGTCGCACCGGCTTCACGCATGTGGTAACCCGAGATCGAGATGGTGTTCCACTTGGGGAGCTCGGCCGCGCAGAACTCGAAGACATCGGTGACCAGCCGCATCGACGGGCGCGGCGGGAAGATGTACGTCCCGCGGGCGATGTACTCCTTGAGGATGTCGTTCTGGGTCGTCCCCGCGATCGCCTCCCGTGGGACGCCCTGCGCCTCGGCCGCGGCGACGTAGAGTGCGAGCAGGATCGGGGCCGTGGCGTTGATGGTCATCGAGGTACTGACCTCACCGAGCGGCAGCCCATCGAGCAGGACGGCCATGTCGGCGAGACTCGAGATCGGGACACCGACGCGACCGACTTCCCCTTCTGCGTCGGGTGCGTCCGAGTCGTACCCCATCTGGGTCGGCAGGTCGAAGGCGACGCTCAGGCCGGTCTGGCCCTGGGCCAGCAGGTAGCGGAACCGCTCGTTGGTCTCCTCCGCCGTGGCGAAACCCGCGTACTGGCGCATCGTCCAGAAGCGGCTTCGATACATCGTCGGCTGGACGCCCCGGGTGAACGGATAGCCGCCCGGCCGGCCGAGATCGCGGTCCTCATCGATCGCCGCCGTGTCGGCCGGGGTGTAGAGGTCGCGGATGACCAGTCCGGAGGACGTCTCGAACGCCTCGCGCCGCTCTGGCGCGCCCTTGAGGGCCTTTGCACGGACGGTTTCCCGCCAGTGGTCGCGCCCGGGATCGGATCCCTCCCCGACTCCGCGATCCGGCCTCGACGTCCCGGTCATCGGAGCACGACCAGGGTGTCGCCGAGCTCGATCGTCTGCCCGACCGCGACGGCCACGCGCTCGACGACGCCGGCCCGCGGCGCACGCAACTCGTTCTCCATCTTCATCGCCTCCACGGCAAGGAGCCGCTGCCCCTGGTCCACGGTCGATCCGATCTCGACGGCGATCGACACGACCCGTCCCGGGATGATGGCACGAACGACGGTCGGGCCAAGGTCGCTCGTCCCCGCACGGTGGCTCGTGGCTCGCTCGCGGAGGTCGGCCAGCGATGCATCCTCCACCTCGAGCTCGAAGCGCCAGCCCTCGACGACGACCTCGACGAACGAGTGGCCGCGGCCGCCTTGACGGGAGATCGGCAGGACGATGGCACCGCCGTGTTCCCGGGTCGTCGCCAGGTCGTCCGGCTGGGCGTCCGCCTCGACCAGGATCTCGCCGGTCGATCGGTCCGTGACGCGGAGGCGAGTCATCGCGGCCACCGGTCGATGGCTTCCGATCGACCGGCCCTCCCCCACTCCGCGCCGGGCGACGCCGCCACGGCCGGCTCGAACCGTGGGTCGGTGGCAACTCCGAAGGAGGTGGGATCGGCGACGGCGGTCAGCGCGCAGGCTGCCGCCTCCGAGGCGACTCGAGCCCGCTCGCCAGGTCCGTCCCAGTGGTCGGCGACCCAATCGATCGACAGATCGCCGGACCGGAACCCGTCATGGCGGGCGACGAAGCGATGGAATGGCAGGGTCGTCTGGAACCCGGCGATCTCGGTCTCGTCGAGGACTCGCCGGAGACGGTCGATCGCGGCCGCTCGATCACCGGCGTGGGTGAGGATCTTGGCGATCAGGTTGTCGTACTCGGTCGGCACGCGATCCCCGGGGCCGATCCCGGTGTCGACCCGAACCCCAGGACCGGCCGGCATGACCCATCGGGTCACGAGTCCGGGACCGGGCGCGAAGGCGTTTGCGGGATCCTCTGCCGCGACGCGGACCTCGATGGCGTGGCTGCCGGGATCCGTCGCGTGCTCGGCGGCGCCGAGCACGGCGTCGGAGATCGGGTATCCAGCGGCGAGCCAGAACTGCTCCTGGACCATATCGAGCCCGGTCACCAGCTCGGTCACGCCATGCTCGACCTGGAGTCGAGTGTTGACCTCGAGGAAGTAGAACGCGCCGTCCGGTGTTCGCAGGAATTCCGCGGTGGCGGCATTCCGGAGGCCGGCCGCGCCGGCGACCCGGACCGCGAGTTCGTGCAGCCGACGGCGATCCTCCGGTGAGAGACCCGGCGCAGGCGCCTCCTCGACGAGCTTCTGGTGGCGACGTTGCAGCGAGCAATCCCGCTCGCCGATCGCGACCACGTGCCCCTCGGCATCGCCGAGCAGCTGGACCTCGACATGCCTGGCGGGTCGAAGCTCGCGCTCCAGGTAGACCGAGCCGTCGCCGAAAGCTGCGAGTGCCTCGGCCGATCCCGCAGCGAGCGCTGCCGGCAGGCTTGCGGGATCGGCGACCCGGCGCATACCGCGACCCCCACCGCCTGCTGCGGCTTTCACGAGCAGCGGGAACCCGACGTCCTCAGCTGTGGCGACGATCGCATCGACCTGGTCGGGTCGGTCGACCGGGACCGGGTCGAGCGTCCCGGGCACGGCGTCGACGCCGACCGACCGGGCGACTCGGCGGGCATGCAGCTTGTCCCCGAGGGCATCGATGACCGCCGACGGAGGTCCGACGAACACGATGCCGGCATCTTCTACGGCCCGCGCGAAAGCGGCTCGCTCCGACAGGAACCCGTAGCCCGGATGGATCGCATCCACGCGGTTGGCGAGAGCGGCTTCGACGATCGCGTCGATCCGCAGGTAGCTCTGGGACGGCTGGGCCGGGCCGATCCGCACCGACCGATCCGCCATCCGGACATGCCGGGCTCCAGCATCCGCATCGCTGTAGACCGCGACCGACTCGATCCCCAGATCCCGGCACGCGCGGATGATCCGGACCGCGATCTCGCCCCGGTTGGCGATCAGGACGCGCTCGAACGGCCGGCGCTGCATCGTCATCTGATGACCACCGTCTTTGCGCAAAGACGACCCGCCCGGGAAGAGCTCACAGCGGGATGTTGCCGTGCTTCTTGCGTGGGTTGGTGTCGCGCTTGTCTGCCAGGAGGACCAGCGAACGGATCAGTCGCGGCCTGGTCTCGGAGGGCTTGATCACGTCGTCGACGTACCCGCGGGCAGCCGCGATGAACGGGTTCGCGAACTCCGCCCGATAGTCGGCCACCAAGCGTGCGCGCTCCGCGTCCGGATCGGCAGCGGTCGAGATCGCGTCCTTATGGATGATGTTCACGGCGCCCTCCGCGCCCATGACCGCGATCTCCGCGGTCGGCCAGGCCAGGTTCAGGTCCCCGCGGATGTGCTTGCTGCTCATCACGTCGTAAGCGCCGCCATACGCCTTGCGAGTGATGACCGTCAGCTTGGGCACCGTCGCTTCGGCGTAGGCATAGAGCAGTTTTGCGCCGTGACGGATGATCCCGCCATGCTCCTGGTCGACGCCGGGCAGGAACCCGGGGACGTCGACGAAGGTGACGAGCGGCACATTGAACGCATCGCAGGTGCGGACGAACCTGGCGGCCTTGACGGACGCGTCGATGTCCAGCGCTCCGGCGAGCACCGACGGCTGCTGGGCGACGACGCCGACGCTTCGTCCGGCGAGTCGCGCGAACCCGACGATGATGTTCTGCGCCCAGCCCGACTGGATCTCGAGGAAGGTCCGGTCATCGATGATCGGGCCGATGACATCGTGCATGTCGTAGGGCATTCGTGGATCGTCCGGAACTACGGAGTCCAGGGCGAGGTCCATCCGATCGACTGGGTCGTCGGTCGCCATGATCGACGACGCTGCGAGATTGTTCTGTGGCAGGTAGGCAAGCAGTTCGCGGACCGTCTCGAGAGCACGCCCCTCGTCGGGTGCGGCGATGTGGGCGACGCCGCTCCGAGTGGTGTGCGTCAGGGCGCCGCCCAGGAATTCCGCGTCGACGTCTTCGTGGGTCACCGTCTTCACCACACCCGGGCCTGTCACGAACATGTAGCTCGTGGCCTCGACCATGATCGTGAAGTCCGTGATCGCCGGCGAGTAGACGGCGCCGCCTGCGCACGGCCCCAGGACGACCGAAATCTGCGGCACGACCCCGGACGCCAGCACGTTGCGGAGGAAGATGTCCGCATACCCACCGAGCGACACGACGCCTTCCTGGATCCTGGCGCCACCGGAATCGTTGAGACCGATGATCGGTGCGCCGACGCGAACGGCCAGGTCCATCACCTTGCAGATCTTCTCGGCATACGCCTCCGACAGCGATCCACCAAAGATCGTGAAGTCCTGGCTGAACACGAAGACCGGCCGGCCGTCGATCTCGCCGTGACCCGTCACCACCCCGTCGCCGAGGAATGAACCGGTCTGGTCCGTGGCCCGGTTCATGACGAACGCATCCAGTTCGACGAAGGACCCGGGATCGAGGAGCAAATCGAGACGCTCGCGCGCCGTCAACTTGCCCGCAGCGTGTTGCCTCTTGATCCGCTCGACGCCACCACCCGATCGCGAGGACGTGCGCATCGCGTCAAGGCGTGCGAACCGTTCAGCGTTCGTCGACACCCGTTCAGCGCTCCTTATCGACTGTCTTTGCGCAAGGACAGGACCATCATATCCGCCGCATCGCACCGACTTGCGACGGTCGGGATATCCACAAATTCGGTGAACAACTTTCGAACCGTGTGGATAACCGGGGTGCCCGGGGCGTGCATCGTGGGGGTACCATGGCACGACTTCCATCCGGGATCGACGGCCGATGTGCCGCCTCCATGACGACTTGAGGTGCAGCCCAGGTGACGAACGTGATCGCGATCGCCAATCAGAAGGGCGGGGTCGGAAAGACCACGACGGCGATCAATCTGGCGGGTGCGCTGGCAGAGGAGGGCTACCGGGTCCTGTGCGTCGACATGGATCCCCAGGCGAACCTCACCGCGGGGCTCGGGATCAACCTCAACACGGTCGAACGTTCGATGGCCGACGTCCTCGCCGATGGGCGCTCCTCGCTCAGGGAAGTCATCCTCGCGTCCGGGACCGAGGGCATCGACGTCGCACCGGCACATATCGATCTCGCCTCGACCGAAGGAGAACTGTTCACGGCCCTCGGCCGCGAGGGCATCCTGCGCGAGGCGTTCGATGGGCAGATCACGGACTACGACTACGTCCTGATCGATTGCCCGCCCAACCTTGGCCTGTTGACGGTCAACGGTCTGGTCGCAGCGGACGGCGTCATCATCCCGGTCCAGACGCAGTACTACGCGATGAAGGGACTCAACAACCTGGTCAAGGTGATCAACGCCATCCGCCTCAAGTTGAATCGCGACCTCCGGATCCTCGGGCTGCTGCCGACATTCTTCGACGGCCGGACGAACCTGGCCAAGGACATGCTCGAGGAGCTGCGGACCGTCGGCGATCATCACGTGTTCACGAGCATCGTCCGCAATACGGTCAAGCTGGGCGAGGCGCCCCTGGTCGGACGCCCGATCACCACGTATGCCAGCAACACCGACGCGGCGCGGACGTATCGCCAACTCGCCCGGGAGGTGATCGAAATTGGCTCGCACTGATTTCCGCGCGGCAGCCGCGCGTCGCCTGTCCGAGGACACGGCCCTCTCCCCCGCCATCGTCAGCCTGCTGACACCCGACAGCCCTACCCGGTCCGTCGGTGTCCGTGTCGTTCCGATCGATCACATCGAGCCGAACCCGGAACAGCCGCGGATGCTGTTCGAGCAGGAGGCACTCGACGAACTGTCTGCGTCCATCCGCGAACATGGCGTCCTGCAGCCGATCCTGGTCCGACCACTCGGGCCGAACACCTACCAGATCGTCGCCGGCGAACGTCGCTGGCGGGCGTCGCGGCTGGCCGGGCTGACCACGATCCCGGCGCTGATCGAAGAGATCGATGACGACACGGCGCTCGAGATCTCGATCATCGAGAACCTCCAACGCGAGGATCTGTCACCGCTCGACGAAGCGGCCATGTATGACCGGATGGTGCACGAGCACGGCTACAGCATCCGGAAGCTCGCCGACAAACTTGGGAAGGACAAGGGCTATCTCGAGAACCGGCTGCGGCTGGCCGACGCACCGGCCGAGGTGCGCGAGCTGGTGTCTTTGCGCAAGGACAGCCTGTCGCACGCCTATGAGCTGATGAAGGTGACCGATCCGAAGAAGCGGCGTCGCCTCGCCGAGCAGGTCGCCCGCGGTGAGCTGACCCTGATCAAGCTGCGAGACAAGATCGAGGGCCGCCGATCCCGACCGGACACCACCCCCGACGCGTCGGTCGAGGTCGATATCCGCGTCGAGGTCGACGCGGCGGAGCTGTCCCGGGGCGACGACGAGACGTCCGATGCGCCCTACGCCGCCTCGGACGAGACCGCGACCCGACCGATCAGCGACGACTCCCTGGTCGTCGCGAAACAGGGTCTCGCGGATGCGGTCGAAGAGCTGGTCGGTGTCCTGGCCAGCCCGGAGGTCCGGGGGGCGATCGGCACCACGGACCGGGCGAACCTCGCCAAGTACCTGACGATCGCCAAGCTCCGCCTCGAGAATGCCATCGCCCTCGTCAAGAGCGACGACGCCGGATACTGAGGAGTCGGCGGTCAGGCAGGGCCGCCGGTCACCGCACCGGCCAGCCAGGCGGTCGCCAGGATCCCGAGTCCGACCGCCTCGATCTCCCAGGCGACCACTTGTCGGTGTGGGTCGGTCGAACGTCCGGTCACGATGCCTGCCCCCACGACCGCCGCCCCGGCGAGCCCGGCGAGGACGGTCGGCCAGGGTGCGCCGCTGACGATCGCCGACGCGAGCGCCACGGCGACCACGACCCCGAGGAGGCCCGCGTTCACTGCCCACGATCGATCCGGCCCGAGACGGATGGCCACCGAGTCGAGCCCGGCGGATCGGTCGCCCGCAGCATCCGCCCTGGCGTTCGCGACCGCCAGGGCGCTTCCCGCCAGCATGGCGAGCGGCACCAGGATGATGAACAGGGGAGCCAGCGTCCCGGTCGCCCCGAGCCAGCCGTAGATCGGCAGCAACGGGATACCGACGGCAAACGGCACCCACGACCACGCCGTTCCCTTGAATTGAAGGTCGTAGGCGTAGCCGATGCCAAGGCCGATAAGGGCCAACGCGACCAGCGGGCCACCCGATGGGGTCGCCAGCGCGATCCCCAGTCCCCCACCGGCGATGACGACGGCACGGGCGGCCGGAGGACGGACCAGGCCGGCGGGGATGGGCTTGCCGGACTTCTGATCGCCATCGGTCCGTGCGTCGACGAGGTCGTTCAGGGCGCCGATCGAGCCCTGCAACGCCACCATCGAGACAGCGAGCCGGAGTGCGTTGCCAGCCCCGGCCCCGGCCACCAGGGCGACCGCAGCGACGACGATCCCGTCCAGGATCGATGGGAAGGGGTGGATCAGGCGGAACAGCCCGCCGACGACCCGATCAGACGTAGACGATCTCGTCGAAATTCTCGGCCAGGTACTCGATCAGGCGCTCGCGACCGTCCGGGAGCTGGGCACGGATCCCGGGCACGAGTGCGAACAGGGTCGTGGCCGGGACGACGAGACGTCCGCTCGGATCATGGCCGATGACCGCCGGCGGACCGCCACCGGAAGCGAACACGCGTTCGAATCCGTGCTCATCGAGTTTCGTGGCTCGCCGGAAATCGTCGACGACCTTCACGATCCCGCGCCGGATGACGACGTCGCGCATCAGCTCCGCGGTCCAGGCATCGATCTGGTCGTCGTCCTGGCCAGCCAGGCGGGCTCGGTATTCAGTCGGGTCGGCGGAAAGGCCGGTCGCAGCCACGGTTCCTCCTGCTCAGTCGGGCCGGTCGAAGTATGCCAGACCGAGGCCGTCCGAGACGGGATCCAGGCCGACGGCGACCGAGTCGGGGTCCAGGTCGGCAAGTCGCTCGAGCGTGACGTCGGCGATCGCTTCAGTGCCCGGGGCCGGCGGCACGCTCGCATTCGGCACGAGCGCGACCGTCATGCCGGCCGCCTTCCCCGCCCGAACGCCGTTCAGCGAGTCCTCGACGACGAGGCATCTCGCCGGATCGACCCCGAGCTGGTGCGCGGCTTCGAGATAGACGTCAGGTGCGGGCTTGCCGTTGGCGACCTCGTCCGACGACACGACGACCGCGAACGCGTCCGCCAGCCCGATCGCCTCCAGGGCGGCCGCGATGACCTCCCGATGGGCGGACGACGCGAGCGCTACGGGCCATCGTCGGGCGATCCGGCGGACGGACTCGACCGCTCCCGGGATGACCGGCGGTCCCTCTCGTCGGTAGCGTTCGACGACGCTCTCGACGATCTCGCGCTCGATCATCGGTTCGGCGAGGTCAAGGCCGAGGCGCTCCCGCATGATCCGCGCCCAGGCGGCCGAGTTCGCCCCCATGACCGCCGCCTGGTCAGCTGGACCCCACGACCGACCGTGTCGTGCCGCGAAGTCGATCCGAACCTCGTCCCACCAGATCTCGGAGTCGACGAGCACCCCGTCCAGGTCGAAGATCACCGCCTCGATCGGCGTCATGACTCCTTGCTGGATGTCGAGCCACGTGCTGGAGCCGGGCCGCCGCGGGCGGGCACCAGGGATCGGGCCTTCGGTGTCGACGACCGACGTCGTGGCGCGCGGGTCGGTGCCTCGATCGGCCTCCCGTCGACGGCCGCAAAGAGGATCTGCGCGAACGCCGCGATCGCATCCGCTTCAGCGTCCGCGCCGTGGAGCGCCTGGGTCTCCACCTGGAAGGTCACCAGCCGGTGCCCGCCGTGGACCTCGACCGCGAGCTCGCCGAACTGGACCCGGTTCCAGCGGATGATCTTGCCGCCGGCCCTGGGGCCTTCGCCAGGGACGTTGACCCGCACGTTCACCTGGGCCAACCCGCTCGGGGTCGGCACGAAGAGCAGGTATCGCGCCGCCGGATCGTCACCCCAGACCACCCAGCACTCCGGATCGACGTCCGCCCCAAGGGCGACCAGGGTCTCGCCGACGACCGCAAGGACTTTGGTGGAGACGGATTCCTTGAACGGAGCGCTCGCTCGCCAACCACTGAGCCGCACGGGAACCTCCGCAGCAGGGTTCGAGGCTAGCACACCGAAACGGTCCGGATGGATGCCATTCGGCCCGTTCCCGGGCTCGACGAGGCCGCTAATCTTTGGGTATGCGCGTACGACGTTCGTTCCTCGGGTGGGGCATCTTCCTGATCCTGGCCGGGGCGATCCCCCTGGCGGTCCGGGCCGGCTACCTGAGCGAGGCGCAGGTCTCTGGCTGGTGGCAGCTGTGGCCATTGATCCTGATCGGGATCGGTGTCGGGCTCATCCTCTCTCGGACCCGCTTCGGACCGGTCGGCGGCCTGATCGTCGCGGCGACCTTCGGGTTGATGGTCGGCGGCCTGCTGAGCGGCGGCGTCGCCACGACATCCGTCGGATCGTGCGGATCCACGATCGGGACCGTCGACTTCCCCGGTCGCCAGGGTTCGATCTCGAACTCCGGTGCGGTCGATATCCAACTCGACTGCGGGACCCTGGATGTGGGCGCGGCCGCGGGTGATACGTGGCAGCTCGTGGGCCGAAGTGCCGACGGCAACGGGCCTGATGTCACCGCGGACGCCTCGTCACTGCGGATCCGGAGCGCCGCGCACGAGGGTCCGTTCTGGCTCGATGCGACCCGCGAGACGTGGCAGGTGACACTCCCCTTGGCCCCGCGACTCGACCTGGACGTCCAGGTCAACGCCGGGGAGGCGAAGCTGGCACTCGCCGGCGCGACCCTCGGTGCGATCGACCTGCAGACGAACGCCGGCTCGGCGACCGTGGACCTGACTTCGGTCGGGGCGCTCGACGCGATCGACTTCGAGCTCAACGCAGGCTCGATCGGGGTCACCCTCCCGAACCTGTCGATGTCCGGGTCCATCAAGCTGAACGCGGGCAGCGCGACGATCTGTGCCCCACCCGGGGCCGGTCTCCGATTCCGGACCGGCGACAGCTTCCTCGGCAGCTACGACTACGCCGGCCACGGGCTCGTCCAGGATGGCACCACGTGGACGACCCCGGGCTTCGACGGCGCGACCGTGCGGATCGACCTGGAGACGGTCGCGAATGCAGGTTCGATCCAGCTCGATCCGGAGGATGGCTGTGGCTGACCGTCTCTATCGTTCTCCCGATGACCGGATGATCGCCGGCGTGGCGGGCGGCCTCGCTGAACACCTCGACGCGGACCCGTCCATCGTCCGGATCATCTGGGCGGTGCTCATCTTCCTGACCGGTGGCCTCGCGCTCCTTGTCTATATCGTGATGGCCATCGTCGTGCCCGAGGGCGAACCGGTCGATCCGCCGATGCCCGTCGACGCCGGGACGAACTCCGAAGCGGGCCAGGGCGGTCCGGCACCCACCGCCGCTGGGTTCGCTGCGCCTCCACCCACCCGGCGTGCGCGCCGTCGCGACCCGGCACGTCAGGGCCAGGGCGGATTGATCGGTGGCCTCATCCTGATCTTCCTCGGCGCCGCCTTCCTGGTGCGCCAGCTGGTCCCCTCTCTCGACTACGGTTCGTGGTGGCCGCTGATCCTCATCGGCCTGGGCCTCGTCCTCATCGTCGTGGCCCTCATGCCGGGCCGGCGTTCCGGTTGAGGCTGTCAGCCCGACCATCGGCAGGTTTGTGTTCCTCTCGCACAAAACTACGGTATGCTGTCTGCAGCCAGGCTGCAGGTTGATTCGCGTTTGAACGGCCCGACCGGCCGCACAGGAGGGCTCAGGATCATGGCCGAGGACTTCTTCGCAGACGTTTCGGGGCCGATCCCCTTCGGCGGGCTTGGTTCCGACGAACCGCTCGCGTACAAGGTCTATGAGCCCGATCGACTCGTCCTTGGCAAGCGGATGGAGGACCACCTCCGGATCGGCGTCTGCTTCTGGCATTCGTTCGCGTGGCCCGGCACGGACATGTTCGGTTCGGGAACGCTCGATCGACCGTGGATCACCGCATCGGGCGATCCGATGGCGGCGGCCAGGGCAAAACTGGCGGCGGCGTTCGAGTTCTTCACCAAGCTCGGCGTCCCCTACTACTGCTTCCACGACCGCGACGTCTCGCCCGAGGGCGCCACGTTCGCGGAGACCCGCGCCAACCTCGATGCCATCGCCGACGATGCAGCCGAGTATCAGGAACAGACCGGCGTCCGACTCCTCTGGGGGACCGCGAACCTGTTCACCCATCCTCGGTTCGCCGCCGGCGCCGCGACGAACCCGGACCCCGAGGTCTTCGCCTTCGCGGCCGCGCAGGTCAAGAACATGCTGGAGATCACCCAGCGCCTCGGTGGCACGAACTATGTCCTGTGGGGCGGCCGGGAAGGGTACGACACCCTCCTCAACACGGACCTTCGACGCGAGGGCCAGCAGCTCGCCCGGTTCCTCCATCTGGTCGCCGAGCACAAGCACAAGATCGGGTTCAAGGGGCAACTCCTCATCGAACCCAAGCCGATGGAGCCGACGAAGCACCAATACGACTTCGACACCGCGACCGTTCACGGCTTCCTGGTGGCCAACGGGCTCGAGGGCGAGTATCGGGTGAATATCGAGGCGAACCACGCGACGCTGGCCGGCCATAGCTTCCACCACGAGGTCGCGTACGCCGTTGCCCATGGGATCCTCGGGAGCATCGATGCGAATCGAGGCGATCCGCAGAACGGCTGGGACACGGATCAGTTCCCGAATTCAGTCGAGGATCTCGCCCTCCCGCTGTACGAGATCCTGAAGGCCGGCGGGTTCACCGACGGCGGCTTCAACTTCGATGCCAAGTTGCGTCGGCAGAGCCTGCACCGAACGGATCTGTTCCACGCGCACATCGGCGGGATCGACACGCTCGCTCGAGCGCTTCTCGTCGCGGCGGACATGCTCGAGCGCGGCACGTTGTCGACCCTCGTCGAGGCGCGCTACGCGGGCTGGCGTGGCGAACTCGGGAGCGCGATCCTGGGCGGGTCGGAGACGCTCGCCTCGCTCGAAGCTCGGGTCGCTGCCGGCGAGATCGACCCACGGCCGATCTCCGGGGAGCAGGAACGCCTCGAGGGGCTCGTCAACCAGCGGATCTGGGCGGTCGACCGCGACACTCGCGGCTGAGCCGCATGAGCGCCGTCCTCGGGATCGACGTTTCGACCACGGCCACGAAAGCCGTCCTCGTCGGCGAGGACGGCTCCGTCGTCGGCATCGCAGCATCGGAGTACGGGTACGAACAGCCTCGGCCACTGTGGAGCGAGCAGGACCCTGGCCTGTGGTGGAACGCGGCAGTCGACGCCATCGGTCAGGTGCTCCACTCGACCGGGACGGACCCGTCGACCGTCGCTGCGATCGGTCTGACGGGACAGATGCATGGGCTCGTCCTGCTCGATTCCAGCGACCGCGTCCTCCGACCGGCCATCCTGTGGAATGACCAGCGGACCGCGGCCGAGTGCGATGCCATCCGGGCCGCCATCGGACCGGAACGGCTCATCGAGCTCACGGGCAACGACGCCCTCACGGGGTTCACCGCGCCGAAGCTCGTCTGGGTCCGCGATCACGAGCCGGACGTCTGGCAGCGGACCGCCCACGTCCTCCTCCCGAAGGACTACCTTCGCCTGCGACTGACCGGGGAACACGCCCTGGACAAGGCCGACGGCGCCGGCACCCTGCTGTTCGACCTGGCCGCCAGGGACTGGTCACCCGAGGTGCTGGCGGCCCTTCAGATCGATCCGGCCTGGATGCCGCCGACCTTCGAGGGTCCGGAGATCACCGGCACGGTCAGTCGTGCCGCCGAAGCAGCGACGGGCCTGCGCGCCGGGACCCCGGTCGTGGCGGGCGGCGGCGACCAGTCGGCCAATGCGGTCGGTGTCGGTGCGACGGTCGAAGGGACCGTGGCGTTGTCGCTCGGGACATCGGGCGTCGTCTTCGCTACGACGAACCGGCCGATCCGCGACCCGGCCGGCCAGGTCCACGCGTTCTGTCATGCCATCCCGGATCGCTGGCATCTCATGACGGTCATGCTGTCCGCCGCGGGGAGCCTTCGCTGGTTCCGGGACGCGTTGGCGCCCGGGGTCGAGTTCGCCGATCTCGTGGCTCCCGCCGCCGAAGTCCCGCCCGGGAGCGACGGCCTGTTGTTCCTCCCCTACCTGACCGGCGAGCGCAGTCCACATCCCGACCCATTGGCCCGCGGGGCATTCGTCGGGCTGACCGCGACGCACGATCGGCGACACCTGACCCGGGCGGTGCTGGAAGGCGTTGCCTTCGGCCTGCGCGACGGCCTCGATCAGATGATCGGCGCCGGCATGGCGGCACCGACCCAGATCCGGGCATCCGGTGGCGGGATCGTCAGCCCGTTGTGGCGGCAGATCCTCGCCGACGTCCTCCGCGCCGAGGTGGCCACGGTGAACACGTCCGAGGGAGCGGCCTACGGTGCCGGGCTGCTGGCCACGGTCGCTGCCGGTTGGTTCGCGACGGTGCAGGGCGCGACGGACGCGCTCGTCAGGGCGACACCGGTCGCCGAACCGGGACCCGATGCGGCGCTCATACGCCGACATCCACGACACCTACCGCGGGCTCTATCCGGCCCTGGCTCCGATCTTCCCGCGCCTGTAGAATCGCGGCGAGCCCGCGGACACGCGGCGCGTCAGCGAAGGTCGATCGCTGCCTTGTCCGTGTCGGTGACCTCGCCCGGCTTCTTGCCGAGGATGATCATGCCCAGGACGTCGTCCGGCGTCACCGCGGCCTTGTCGGCGATGTCCACGATCTGACCGTGGTACATCACGCCGATCCGCTCCGAGAGGTCGAACACGTCGTGGATGTCGTGGCTGATCAGGAAGATCCCGATCCCCTCGTCCTTGAGCTGCCGGATGAGGTTGCGGACCTGCGCTGTCTCGGCCGGGCCGAGCGCAGCCGTCGGTTCGTCCATGATCAGGATCTTCGCGTTGAAGTGGACGGCCCTCGCGATCGCGACGCCCTGCCGCTGGCCGCCGGAGAGTGACTGGACCGGTTGCTTGAAGTTCTTGAAGTTGGGATTAAGGCGACCCATGACCTTGCGGGTTTCCGCTTCCATCGCCGAATTGTCAAGTGAGCCCAGTCGGGTCGTCAGCTCACGACCCAGGAACAGGTTGCCGGGGGCGTCGACGTTCTCGGCCAGTGCGAGGGTCTGATAGATCGTCTCGATGTTGTAGCGCTTGGCGTCGCTCGGATTGGCGATCTTGACGCGCTTGCCGTCCACGTGGATCTCGCCGGAATCGGCAGGGTGCGCGCCCGACAGGACGCGCATGAGCGTCGTCTTCCCCGCGCCGTTTCCGCCCACGAGTCCGACCACCTCACCGGCGTAGAGGTCGAGCGAGACGTCGCGCACGGCGTGGACGCCGCCGAAGGCGACGTTGATGTGCTGCAACTCGACGAGTGGCGTGCGTTCCGCGACGGTCACGGGTCAGCCCTCCCTGCTCATGAGCCGCGTCGGCGGTTGTAGGTGTCGAAGCCGACCGCGGCGATGAGGACGATCCCGGCGGCGACGTTCTGGCCGGGTGAGATGACGCCCATGTAGCTCAGGCCGTAGGAGAGCGATGCCATCACGAAGGCGCCCAGGATGGCCCCGCTGATCGTCCCGATACCGCCGCTGAAGGAGGTGCCGCCGATGACAGCCGCGGCGATCACATAGAGCTCGTAGCTGACGCCGATGTCGAGGGTCGCTCCGTTGAGCCGCGCCGTCGAGATCGACGCGGCGATGGAACACAGGATGCCCATCACCACGTATGTCTTGAGGATCGTCAGGCGGGTGTTGATACCGGCCAGCTCCGCGGCGTCGGGATTGCCGCCGTAGGCGAAGACGTACCGGCCGAACCGTCGGCGAGTGGCCAGCCAGGTCATCACGAGACCCACGCCGATGACCAGCAGGATCGGGATGGGCAGGCCGGTCGCGATCTGCCACCCACCCTCCGGTGTCGGGCCCCAGCCCTGCTCGATCGCGATCCGGTTGGCCAGGCCCGTCGGCCAGAGGTTGGCATTGGCGAACGCTGCCAGACCGAGCACCGCGGCGCAGCCGGCGACGGCAAGCAGGACCTCGGCCCACATCGGTCGAACGGGGAAGTCGAACCGTCGTCGCTGACGCCGACCGTTCACCAGTAACGCGACGATCGCGAGGCAGCCGATGATCGCCGCGACCCATGTCAGCGTGCCCCCGATCGACCCCTGCGCCCCGCCGCCGAGCAGTTGGAAGTTGCGATCGATCCCCGAGATCGCGGCCCCATTGGACAGGTACCAGACGAGGCCGCGGATCGACAGCAGCCCGCCCAGGGTGACGATGAACGACGGCACCCCGATGTACGCGATGATGAACCCTTGCAGGGCGCCGAACCCCGCGCCGATCGTGATCCCGATGGCCAGGGCGATCGCCCACCGGAACGGGAAGTCCGGGCCAATGCCCAGCACGTTGGGCAGCCAGTCCGTCATCAGCAGCGCGTAGGACATCGCGACGAAGCCGACCAGTGATCCAACGGACAGGTCGATGTTCCGGGACACGATGACGAGGACCATCCCGGTCGCGATGATCGCGATCCCTGCGGCCTGCACGGATAGCGTGACCATGTTGGTCGGCCGGAGGAAGGTGCCATCGGTCAGAACGTTGAACGTGAGCAGGATCACCGCCAGGGCCACAAGCATGCCGAACAGCCGAACGTCGATCTCGGTCTGCGCGATCAGCCGACGGATCGACGTGCCGCTGCCGGAACGTTGCTGACCCGGTTGACTCGGCGCCTCCGCCAGATTGGTCACGGGGCGGCCCTCCTGGTCCTGCGGGCGATTCGTCTGCGCCCCCGGCGTAAACCGGGGGCGCAGATGGTACAGCTAGCTAACCTACGCTTGGAGGATCACAGACCACAGGCGGAAGCGCCCGGGTCGGAGGCGGTGACACCCTTGCAGATGTCGTCCTTGGTGGCCCACCAGCCGGCCGACATCACATCACCGAGGTTCTCGGCGGTGATCGGTGTCGGCTGCAGGATGAGCGACTTGACCGTGTTGCCGTCGGGCGTCGTGAAGTCCTGCACCTGGTTCCCAGCGACCGGCGCCACGGAGGCGTTGATGAAGCCGTCGGGAAGGGTGAGGTCAGCCATCGCCGTGCCGGCGCACAGGTCGAGCGCGAACTGGCCGGCTGCCTTGCCGAGTTCGTTCGCGTTCTTCCAGACATCGACATACTGCTTGCCCAGGGCCACGTTGTTCAGGTTGGCGGGGTCGCCATCCTGCCCGCTGAGCGGCGGGAAGCCGTAGCTCTTGGCGGTGAGGGCAGCCACGACGCCGAGCGCCGTGCTGTCGTTCTCGGCCAGGATCGCGTCGATCTTCTGGTTGGACGCGTTTGCCTGGTCGATGATCGCTTCCATGTTGGACTGAGCCTTCTCCGTCGCCCAGCCGTCGGTGTAGGTGCCCTGAGCGTCTCCGATGATCTTGATATCACCGGATGCGACCTTGTCGGCCAGACCCGCCTCGTCCCAGCCCTGCGGCAGGAACGTCGACGCGTTCGGATCACCCGGGTCGCCCTTGATCAGGACGTAGTTGCCGGTCGGGACCTTGTCGATCACCGCTTGGGCCTCGGCCTTGCCGACGGCGACGTTGTCGAAGGTGATGTACAGCGCGCTCGGGTCCTCGATGAGTCGGTCATAGGAGATGACCGGGATGCCCGCGTCGGCCGCCTTCTTCACGGCCGGCAGGATCGCCTTCGTGTCCTGGGCGAGCAGGATCAGGACCTTGGCACCCTTGTTGATGAGGGTGTCGACGTCGGTCAGCTGCTGCTCGTTGCTGAGGTTGGCGTCGGTATCGATGTACGTGCCGCCGCCTGCTTCGACCGTCTGCTGGATGTTCGGCTTGTCGGCCGCGGCCCAGCGCGGCTGCTGGAAGTTGTTCCACGAGACGCCGACGGTGCAATCGGTCGCGGCTGCGGCCGATGGCGCGGTGCTCGAGCCGCTGCTGCTACACGCAGCGAGCAAGATGACGGCGCTCACCGAGAGCGCAGTCAACCTCTTGATGGACATGCTCAGTACTCCTCCAATATCGACTGGGTCTGTTGACCCGGCCCCCCGACCGCATAGGCTATCACCCCGCCTCAGTGCGTATCGGCGAAATCCTCCTCTCGATTCGTGAGTCCGTCATGCCGTGGCCAGCGCGGTGCTCGGGTCGCGAGATCGCAGCCAGGCCGCTGGATCGGATAGGAAAGGTTCGAATGCCAACTCGGCGCCGCCAACGAGCTGGGCGTTCCACCCGAGCGTCGCCGGCTTGATGGTCACGTCCTGCAGCGATGGGGCGATCGCCCGGCGGTCCAACTCGGCCGCCATCGCGGGCCGAACGTGGGGCTCGACCTGTGCCAGCCGCCCGCCGAGCAGGATGAGGCCTGGGTTGAAGACGTTGATCAGGCCGGCGAGGCCGATCCCCAGCCACCGTCCGGTCGCGGTCAGGGCCTCGATGACCTCCGGCACGCCCGCCTCGGCTTCGCGCACCAGGGCATCGAATGCCCCCGGACTGTCATCCACCGGCCGACCTGCACGGCGCTGGATCGCGCGCGTTCCTACCTTCGTCTCGAGGCAACCGGTCGAGCCACATGTGCACGGATCACCATCCGGATCCACCGGGATGTGTCCGATCTCGCCGCTGTATCCGTCGATGCCCGTAAGCGGTCGCCCGCCTGCGATCACGCCGCCGCCGAGCCCGACAGAACCCCAGACCACGATCACGTTCCCCGCACCGCGGGCGGCACCACGACGGGATTCGGCGAGCGCTGCCAGGTCCGCCTCGTTGGCGACGGTGACATCGACATCGAAGCCGAGCGCGTCTGCGAGACGGGACCCGAGCGGGGCGTCACGCCACCCGAGGTTCGGCGCCATGGAGACCAGCCCATCGCTCCGCCGAACGAGGCCGACGATGCCGACGCCGACGCCGACGAGCCGGCCCGGTCGTCGTTCGGGATCGAGCAGGGCCCTGGCAAGCCGAGCCAGCGCTTCGACCACGTCGTCCAGGCTGGACCGATCCGCCGGAAGACCCACTCGCATGCTGTCGAGGACCCTGCCGCCCAGGCCGACCGTGGCCGCGCCGATGGATTCGACCGCGACGTCGAGGGCCAGGGTGATGGCGCCATGCGGCTCGGGCCGGACCAGCGCCGAGGGCCGGCCTGGCGTCCCGTCCAGGGCGGACGATGTCTCGCTGACGAGATCGCCGGCCGCGAGTTCACCGATCAAGGCTCGGATCGCGCTCCGCGACAACCCAGTCCGCGCCACCAGCTCGGATCGGGACAACGGCCCGCTCCGATGCAGTTCGGTGACGATCGTGCTCAGGTTCGTTCGTCGGACGGTCTCGCTGCGCTGTCCGGATGCGCCGTGCAGGACGATCACCAATGGTTTGTTGTCCTCTCTTCCAAACGTCGGTGTGAGACTCTATCAGTGGCGCCACGATGTCAAGTGCAGAACGCATGAAACCGACCCCGGCGACCGAGCTCGAACGACCGACGGAGGATGAGATGGACCGCATCGATGGACGGGTCGCCCTGGTCACCGGAGCCAGCCGCGGGATCGGAGCGACCATCGCCAGCGCCCTCGACGAGGCGGGCGTTCACCTCGGACTTGGCGTCACGCAGCGGCGACGACCTGGGGATCGCGGATGCGGTCGCTCGACCGTGCGATGTCCGCGATCCAGCCTCGGTCGAAGCGATCGTGGCCGCGACGGTCGAGCGCTTCGGGCGCCTGGATATCCTGGTCGTGAACGCGGGCGTCGGCGCCTACGGGCCGTTCCTTGACCTGGCGATGGACCATCTCGAGGAGATGATCGACATCAACGTCAAAGGGGCGATCTACACCATTCGCGCCGCGCTCCCACACCTCATCCGCAGCGAGGCCGCCGACATCGTCATGATCGCGAGCGAAGCCGGCCGGCGGGGTCTTCCCCTCGAAGCGGTCTACTGCTCGTCGAAGTTCGCGCAGGTGGGGCTGACCCGGGCGCTCGACCACGAATTGCGGGAGCAGGGCGTCCGCTGCACGAACGTCTGTCCGGGCGGCGTGGCGACCGATTTCGCGATGGGCCGTGGTCGAACGCCGGACATGCCCGCCCTGGACGGGATGATGACCCCGGAGGACGTCGCCGAGACCGTGATGTTCGTCCTGACCCGGCCGCGGACCTTCCGGATCCTGGAAGTCGCGCAGCGGCCCGTGAGCGAGACATCGTGGGGGTGAACGAACGATGACCGTCCTGCGGATGGGGATCCTGTCCACGGCCGATATCGCCATCACGAAAGTCATCCCCGGGATGCAGAAGGCGCCTCGACTCAAGGTCGTCGCGATCGCCTCACGGGATCCGGTCGCGGCGGGCCGCGTCGCCGACCAGCTCGGGATCGAGCGATCGCACGGCACGTACGAGGCGCTGTTGGCCGATCCGGAGGTCGATGCGGTCTACATCCCGCTGCCCAATCACCTCCACGCAGAATGGACCATCGCCGCGGCCCGGGCCGGCAAGCACGTCCTGTGCGAGAAGCCGCTCGCCATGACCGCCCCCGACGCCCAGCGGATGGTCGATGCCTGTACGGCTCAGGGTGTCCGCTTGATGGAGGCGTTCATGTACCGCCTCCATCCGACCTGGGTCGCCGTGCGCGAGCTCCTGGCATCGGGCCGGATCGGCCGGCTCGTCGCCGTCGACAGCTGGTTTTCGTATTTCAACGACGACCCGACCAACATCCGGAACATCCTGACTGCCGGTGGCGGCGCCCTGTATGACGTGGGCTCCTACAACGTGAACCTGTCGCGGATGCTGTTCGGGGGCGAGCCCATCGACGTGCAGGCGACCATCACGCGCGACCCGTCCAGTGGCGTCGACATCGTCACGAGTGCGATGCTCGCCTTCCCGGATGGCGTGGCGACATTCACCTGCTCGACCCGGATGGAGAGCGACCAACGGGTCGACATCTACGGGACGACCGGGCGGATCTCCATCGAGATCCCGTTCAATATCCCGCCCGACCGCTCGACCAGGGTTTCGATCGTCGCCGGAGGGGACCCGCCGGTCGCCCCCGGCATCGAAGTCCTGACCTTCCCGACGGCCGATCCGTACACGGTCGAGGCCGACCGATTCGCGGCGGCGATCCTGGACGGGACACCGACGCCGACGCCGCCCGAGGATGCGGTGGCGAACCTGCAGGTGATCGAGCGGATCTTCGCCGCCGGCGGATCCGGCTGAGACCCGAACGCGCCGCGGATCGGACGCACCGGAACGGACCCGAGCCGGCGTCCACCGGCGGTTCGAGCGGGTCTGCGGCACAATGCCCGGCGTGACGGACCCAACCCCCGCGACGCGCAGTTCGGTCACCGACGCGGCGAGCCGGGTGCCGAGGGTCGTCTGGCTCGTCGTGGCCATCGCCGTCGGTGATCGTAAGCGGCAGCCTGATCGCGGTCGGTACCGGCGTGATCGCAAGCGGTGGGTCGGCCATGGATCCGCCGCGGTTCATCGACGAAACGTCGGCTTCGGGCGTCGCTCAGAAGTACCTCGGCGACTTCGACTACTACGTCGGCGGCGGCGTCGCCGTGCTCGACTGCAACGACGACGGCCGGCCTGACCTCTACCTCGCGGGCGGCAACGGTCAGGCCGCGCTGTATCGCAACGAAAGCACGGTCGGCGGTCCACTCCGATTCCAGGTCGTGCCTGCCACCACCACCGATCTGGATGCGGTGACCGGCGCATACCCGATCGACATCGACGGCGACGGCAAGACGGATCTGGCCGTGCTCCGGAACGGCGAGAACGTCCTCCTCCGGGGCCTGGGAGACTGCCGGTTCGAACGAGCCAATGAAGCCTGGGGTTTCGATGGCGGCGACGGCTGGACGACCGCCTTCAGCGCCACCTGGGAGCACGGGGCGACCTTTCCGACGCTCGCCGTCGGCGACTATCTGCAGCGGCCGGTGGCCGCGGACGGGATCGAGCGCTGCGCAGGCAACGTCCTGATCCGTCCCGCCTCCACCGGGAGCGGCTTCGGCCCGCCGGTTGCCTCTGTCGCCCAGTTGGTGCGACCTGTCGATGCTGTTCAGCGATTGGAGCCACTCCGGACAGACCGACCTGCGGATCTCGAACGATCGCCACTACTACCGCGACAACAGCGGTGGCGAGGAGCAGTTGTGGCAGATCCTCCCCGGACAGCCGCCGCGGCTGTACACGGAGGCCGACGGGTGGAAGCCCGTCAAGATCTGGGGCATGGGGATCGCGAGCCAGGACCTGAACGGGGACGGACGTCCGGAGATCTTCCTCACCAGCCAGAACGACAACAAGCTCCAGACGCTCTCGAGCGGGGCGACCGGCCCGACCTATCAGGACATCGCCCTGCGCGATGGCGTGACCGCCAATCGACCGTTCGTCGGCGACACGACCCTCGGGTCCACCGGTTGGCACCCGGAGTTCGAGGACGTGAACAACGACACGTACATGGACCTGTACATCTCGAAGGGCAACGTCGAGGCGATGCCCGACTTCGCCGCCAAGGACCCCAGCAACCTGTTCCTGGGCCAGGCCGACGGTTCGTTCGTCGAAGTGGCCCAGCAAGCCGGGATCGTCGACTTCGAACGCGGCCGCGGTGCGGCCCTGGTCGACCTCAACATGGACGGGATGGTGGATCTCGTCGAAGTGAAGCGGATGTCGCACGTCAAGCTCTGGCGCGATATCGGTTGGGGCGATCCCGCCGCTCCGGCGTCGATGGGTGGCTGGATCGGCCTCCGACTCGTCCAGCCGGGAGCGAATCGTGACGCCATCGGATCGTGGATCCAGGTCAAGACGGGGGATCGCGTCGTCGTGCGCGAGGTGACGATCGGCGGTGGTCACGCCGGCGGCCAGCTCGGCTGGATCCATTTCGGGCTTGGTCCCGCCTCGACCGCCCAGGTTCGCGTGCAGTGGCCCGATGGATCGTTCGGGCCCTGGCAGGACATCGCCGCCAACGAGTACGCGATCGTGTCGCGCGACCCCGCCGAGATCCAGCCCTGGGTCCCGCAGACCGTGAGCGCGGTCCGGTCGGACGGGATCGCCGGAGGCCCGCCTAGCCGAGGTCGAGCTGCCCGACTTCGGCCTGCCGGACGTCCGGCCCGAACTGCCGGCCGAGACGTACGCGGCGAGAGTGGAGGCCCTGCGCGCCCGGGCGGACGAACGAGGCTACGACCACCTCCTCGTGTATGCCGATCGCGAGCACAGCGCGAACCTGTCGTTCCTGTCCGGGTTCGATCCACGCTTCGAGGAGGCGCTGCTCGTCCTCCGCCGGACGGGCCGCCCTGGCATCCTCGTGGGCAACGAGTGCTGGGGGATGGCGGGCGCCGCACCGCTGCCGATGGAGCGCCACCGGTTCCAGGACTTCAGCCTGCCGGGTCAGCCGCGGGACCGATCCCGACCCCTTCACGGAGATCCTCGGCGACCAGGGCATCGACCGCGGCGGCCGAGTCGGGGTCATCGGCTGGAAGACCTACGCGACGCGGGCCGCCATGGACGTGCCCTCCTATCTCGTCGACGAGCTCCGCGAGCTCGTCGGCGGCACGGGCGCTGGTCGAGAACGCCAGCGACCTGATGATCGATGCCGCCGACGGTCTTCGGGTCATCAACGATGTCGACCAGTTGGCCGCATTCGAATTCGCATCGTGCCAGACCTCGTCAGGGGTCTCCCGATTGCTCAGCGGGTTGCGACCGGGGATGCGCGAGTCCGAAGCGGTGCGATTGCTCGGCTGGGACGGGACGCCGCTGTCATGCCATCTCATGCTGACAGCCGGGCCACGTGCCGCGCTCGGCCTGCTGAGCCCCGGGGATCGGCGGATCGAACGAGGCGACCCGTTCACGGTCGCGTTCGGGATCTGGGGTGCCCTGAACTGCCGGGCAGGGTTCGTGGTCGAAGACGCCGCCGGTCTGCCAGAGCCGATCCGCGACTACGTGGAGCGGCTCGTCGGTCCGTATTTCAGCGCGGTCGCCGACTGGTACCAGGCGCTCCACATCGGCCAGACGGGCGGGACCCTCCAGGCGATCGTCGACCGCCACCTTGGTGACCCGTTCTTCGGGATCTTCCTCAACCCCGGACACCAGCTCCATCTCGACGAGTGGGTCAACTCCCCGGTCGGGCCCGGCTCGACGATCGAGCTGCGCTCCGGGATGGCGCTCCAGGTCGACATCATCCCCGCCACCGGGAGCCCGTACTTCACGACGAACATCGAAGACGGGATCGCCCTCGCCGACGAGCGCCTCCGGGCGGTCTTCGCGGCCCGCTACCCAGCGGCATGGGCCCGGATCATGGGCCGGCGGCGATTCATGGCCGAGCGCCTCGGCATCGAGCTGCACCCGGACGTCCTGCCCTTCTCGAACATCCCGGCCTATCTGCCGCCGTTCCTGCTTCGTCCCGACATGGTCATGACCATCGCCTGACCCCGGTCACGTAGGATGGCCGGGTGGACTCGTTCGCCGACCCGACCGTCACGATCCTGGCCGGCCTGGGCGTGGCCGCGGGCCTCTTCCTCCTGTTCCGAGGCATGGCCGGATACCGGCGCCTCATCCGCGTTTCGGGGATCTCGACATCGAGGATCGGATCGCTGGCGGCGGGCGAGGTCCGGGTGAGCGGCGTCATCGAGCCGGCCGAGATGACCCTCGTGTCGCTTCTCCAGAGCATGCCGTGCGTGTACTACCGCTCGACGATCGACGCTCGCTTCGAGGGCCTGGGGGACGATCCCGCCTACTCGGAGGAGCGATCGATCGGCTTTCGGATCCGCGACGAGACGGGCAGCCTCCGCGTGTTCCCGCGTGGCGCCCGGTTCGATGCCCCCGTCCGCTACGAGGGGGAGACGAGCATGGGCGGCGATGAACCGACCGGCCTGGCCATCCGGCGCGGGGGCTCGACCCAGGTCAGCCAGCTCGATCGCGACCTGTCGATCGCCGCGCTGCTCCAGGTCCACGACGAAGCGCCCCCGGACTTCGGCCTGTCCTCCAGGGAACGGCACGATCGGCACCACTACCGGGAGTCTCGCCTGGAACCTGGCGATGCCGTCACCATCGTCGGTCGGGCACTCCCCTTCTCCGACCTGGCCGACCCGACGTCGGCCGACATCGGTACAGGCTCGGACCCGTTGCTCGACGACCCGGAGATCGCGGCGGATATCGCAGCAGCCCGGGCAGCCGGCACGCTGGCCGCGGATCCGGCGACCGCCTGGGGGAATGCGGCGATCCCCGGCTTCGGGATCGGCCGCCCGGTCACGCAGCCGGTCATCGACCCAGCCGCCCACCCCATGCCGATGGCGAGTCCCGACGAGGCCGCCAGGGCCGAGCGGACGTTCGAGATCGAGCCCGAAACGCTCGTCCTGGCGGCATCCGCCGAGGTGCCGCTGCTGATCGCCCACGGGGTGCCGGGGGCGGTGGCCGGGCGCGGCCAGACGACCTTCACCGTCGGGCTGCTGGGTGCCGTACTCGCGATCGTGTCCGCGATGGTCCTTGCGCTCAGCCTGAGCGAACGGATGACCCAGTGAGCCCGGCTGGAGCCGCGGCGGTCTTCGCCGTCGGGCTGCTGGTGGTCGTCGCGGCGTACGTCGGGCTCGTCACGTACAACGCCGTCATCGATCTCCGCCAACGGATCGACAAGGCATGGTCGAACATCGGCGTCGTCCTGCGCCAACGCCACGATCAGCTCCCGAACCTGGTCGCCGCCGTGCGCGATCTGATGGCGTACGAGCGTGACGTCCTGGTGAGGGTCACCGAGGCGCGGGCAGCCTACGCACCGAACGCGTCGGTCCACGACCAGGCCGCGACGTCGGAGGCGACGACGGCGGCCGTTCGCTCGCTGTTCGCCGTCGTCGAGCACTACCCCGACATCAAGTCGGCGGCCAATGTGCTGGATCTGCAGGACGAGATCGAGCGGCTCGAGGGGATGATCGCGGACCGGCGTGAGCTGTACAACGACCAGGTCTACCGCTACAACACCCGCATCAGCCAGCTGCCTGGACTCCTCGTCGCACCAGTCTTCGGCTGGCAGCCGCGCGAGTTCTTCGCTGCGGACGCCGCCGATCTGACCCGGCCGGACACGGACCTCGGATCGCCCGGGTGACCACCGTCGGAGCAGGCGACGCCGACCTCGCCCAACGCCCCCGGCAGCTCTGGCTCGTCCGGCACGGTGAGACCGATTGGGCACGCACGGGCCGACACACCGGACGGACGGACGTGCCATTGACCGAGACCGGGCGGGCGCAGGCGCGGACCCTCGGGACGCGGCTGTCGGGACGCGCGTTCACACTGGTCCTCAGCAGTCCGTTGCTGCGCGCCTGGGATACCGCAACGATCGCCCTCCCCCTGGCGGACGTCGTGGCCGACCCGGACCTCCAGGAGTGGGACTACGGTGCGCTGGAAGGGCTGACGACGGACGAGATCCGGACGCGCTACCCGGATTGGGCGATCTGGCGTGGGCCGTGGCCCGGAGGCGAGTCGATCGACGAGGTCGGGGCAAGGGCCGATCGGGTCCTCGAGCGGATCGCCGCTGTCGACCGTGACGTGCTCGCGTTCGCCCATGGACACCTGCTGCGCATCCTGGCGGCGCGCTGGCTCGGACTGCCCGCGACGTCGGGCGGGCTGTTCGCGCTCGGGACCGCGACCGTCTCCATCCTGGGGTGGGACCGGGCCGAACGCGTCGTCGAGTCGTGGAACGTGACCTGCGACTCGTAGGATCGACCGGGCAGGCCAACACCGGCTGACGTTCGTCGATGTGGCCGTCCGGAGGGCTCAGGGTGCCGGAATCACGGGTCCGGCTACACTTCGGCGATGGTCAGGTCTGAGGCGGGTTTCGTACGCCCGCGGTTTCGCGACTCTGAACCGATGTGACTAGCCGGTCGGTCACGTTCGGGGCCAGCCAGTATCCGCTGGTCCTCCCGAATATCCGCGATCCTCGCCTCCACGTGGCGGCGGTCATCATCACCATCCACATCCTCGGACAGGTGGGCCTGGGATTCGAGGTGAGCGTCCCGCAGATCCTCGCGGCGATCCTCACCTGCGCCGTCATCGAGGTCGCGATCACCTTTCACCAGACTCGGTCCTTCGTGTGGCCGGCCAGCGCGATGCTCACCGGTAGCGGCGTCGCGCTCATCCTGCGGGTGGTGGGAACGCCACTCGATGACCACTGGACCACCTATGGGTGGTACGTGTTCGCGGGCGTCGCGGGCTTCTCACTCCTGACCAAATATCTCATCCGCTACCGCGGCTCCCACGTCTTCAACCCGTCCAACCTTGGGCTGGTCATCGCCTTCGTCGTCCTCGGCAGCTCGCGGGTCGAGCCGCTCGATTTCTGGTGGGCGCCGCTCAGCGACGTCTGGATGATCGCGGCGTACGCCTGGATCATCACCGGCGGATTGCTCATCACCCGGCGCCTCCATCTCCTGGCCCTGGCTGCGACGTTCTGGGTCGCCCTCGCGATCGGGGTCGGGATCCTCGCGGGCTCGGGCCATTGCATGACCGCACGCTGGGCGTTCGCACCCGTCTGCGGGTTCGACTTCTGGCGGGTGATCATCATCTCGCCCGAGGTGCTGATCTTCCTGTTCTTCATGATCACCGACCCGAAGACCGTGCCTGCCGGGCGCGTCGGCCGGATCGCGTTCGGCATCCTCGTCGCCGTCGCCAGCACGCTCCTGATGGCACCACAGACCGACGAGTACGGCGCCAAGGTCGGGCTGCTGGCTGGTCTGATCGTCGTGTGCGCCGCTCGGCCGATCCTGGACCGGCTGCTGCCCGAGCCTCGATCCGCAGCGGACGACATCCGTCGGTTCGCCACCGGATTGACGACCGGCCGAGCTACCAGCGGGGCCGGGGCCGGCATCGTCCGCGGAGCGCTGCGGGTCGGCATCATCGGCGCCGCCGTCCTGATGGTCGGTGTCGGCATCGTGGCGGCCGGGACGCCGGCCCGGGGTGTCGCCGCCATCGACACCGCCGCCATCCTCGAGCGGGTCCCGCACAATCTCGATCCTTCGACGTTCCCCACCATCACCGTCGACCAGGGTGTCGCCGATTGGGACCACGAGATCGCGGGGCCCGGGATGCAGGAGATCGTACTCACGCTCGGAGAAAACCTCGATCTTGAGAACCAGGCGCTGCTCCGGCACGACCCGTCGATCCTGACGGCGGTCGATCACGGCGACCGACTGGCCGAGATGCAGGATCGACTCCAGCGAGCCGTCGAGACCGGGACCACGGTCATCGGTCGCTACCAGTTCGACACGATGGACGTTTCCCTGCTCGTCCCGTTCGGGAAGCAGGACGGCCTAAGCCTCGGATTCGCCTCCAAGGGAACGCTGACCCAGGAGACCTACGACGCGTCGGGAACGCTCCAGTCGAGCCGGAAGATCCCGTTCGACCTCACCTTCGCCTTGCGCCGCGCCACCGGCGATCGCTGGCTCAATGTCGCGGTCCTGCCTCCTGGGACCGGTGGCTGAGCGGACCGACGTCCACTGGTGCGCCATACTGGTCCAGTACGCTTGATGTACGACAGGAGATGGCCGAGATGGCACGTGACGAAGAGCGCCTGACCCGCTCCCAGGAAGCCCCGATCGTCGGCAGCTTGCCCGACGCGCCCGGGATCAACGTGGCGATGCGATTGACCCCCGGGCTCGGTGTCCATCTGCGGGGCCTGGCCGACGAACTGTTGGTCAAGGACTTTCCGGGGGCCACGCTCGAACGCGCCGAACGGGAGATGCTCGCGACCGCGGTGTCGGCGGCCAACGATTGCTTCTTCTGCATGGATTCGCATGGCGCGTTCGCGACAGCCCTGCTCGAGCGGACAGGCGCGACCGAGCGGACGCCGCTCATCGACGTGATCAAAGTCGGCTCATCGGAGGGGTTCGACGCCAAGATGCGCGCGCTCCTCCACATCGCCCGGACCGTGCAACGCGATCCTCGCGATCTGACCCCCGCCGACGTCGATGCGGCCATCGCCGCGGGCGCGACCGATGCCGATGTCCAGCTCGCGGTGCTGATCGCTGCGGCCTTCTCGATGTACAACCGGATGGTCGATGGGCTCCGCGCCCAGACGGCTCCGAGCCCGGAGGCCTATCGAGCCCGCGCCGGTGAGATCGCCGAACGCGGCTACGGCCAGCCAGCGGTCCCGTCAGGAGCGCGGTAACGACCCGGGCCTAGACCGCCAGCCCGGCGATCCGGTTCATCCGGCGGCGCGCAGACGCTTCCGAAACCAGAGGGCGTCCGTCCCCGACGGAAAGTCCTCGACCCGACCGACGACTTCGTATCCTGCCCGTTCGTAGAGGCGGCGTGCCTGGAATCCGTACGAGAAGTGGACGGTCTGTGTACATCCGCGAGCGGCCGCCTCAGCTTCGGCGGCGGCGATCAACCGCGGCGCGAGCCATCGACCCTTCAAGCTCGAATTGACCCACAGACTCGACAACTCGCAGCAATCGCCCCAGGTCCAGCCGCTGATGCCGGCGACGATCCTGTCGCCTTCTCGCACGAAGATCGCCAGCTCGACCTCATCACCGAGGTTCATGGCGAGATCCGCCTCGCGGCGGATCTGCATCTCAAGGAACTCGACGTCGAGCGGATCAGGGTCGCGCTCGACGTCGAAGTCCATCGCGTGGTCCTACGTCAGGCGCCGACGAGCTGCTCGATGATTGAGATATCGTCGAAGTAGGACCGGAATGACCGGATCTTGCCATCGCGGAAATCGGCCACGGTGGTGCCGGCCAGCTGGATATGCCGACCCGTTGCTTCAAGGACCGAGTCTTCACTGAGGATGAACGGTCCAGTGTGATCCGCCTCGATGACCCATTCGGCGAACGCCTTGTTACCGACTTCATCGAGTCCCCGGAACAGGATCACGACGTTGGAGAACGCCAGCTCGTGGATGGCCTCCAGCGCCGTGAGCGCCGGCAACCCCGAAACAGACGCGATCGGCGACCAGCCGACGACATCGTCGGTGAACAGGGTGCCGGGATCGGCTGCCTCGCCGCCGACCTCCGCCTCGAGCGCCCTGGCGAGCGTGTCCTTGCGTGATCTAGTCATTGCGGGCCTCTACTCCCATCGCAAACATCCATCCGACGTCTCGGGCGACATATGTCGCCCTCATGACGCGAGGACCTTGGCCTTTGCGTCCGCGAACTCCTGGTCCGTCAGCGCACCAGAGGCATGCAACTGTGCGAGATGCTCGATCTGGTCGTAGGGGTCCGGCGGGGGTGGCGCAGGTGCGACTGGCGCCACAGGCGCTTGATACTGGGGGGCGGGGGCGGCCTGCTGGGCATCGGCCATGCCTTCGTCATAGCCGGCCTGCTGCTGGTTTGCCATCACATTGCTGCGGTGATGCGCGACCGCTGCTCCCGCAACAAGCGCACGGCGTCGTGTTCGTCGTCTCATTCCCATGGAAATCTCCTTGGCCGAGGTGCTTTCGCTCATCATATCGACATGGCGGCAAGCCGGCATCACCCCGAACGGTTGAACGTCGGCACCTACTCGCCGACGACGGCGACCGTGCCATCCAGGGAGTGCGGCGTCGGAATGCTGCCTATAGTCGTCTGATGCGCACGCCAATCAGGATCTCGCCCGACCCGATGTATGCGGAGTTCGAGGTACATCGGACGATGATCCGGGACCAGATTCGCACCGAGGCATTCAAGCGTGCGATCGAGTCGGTCGTGCGTCCCGGCGACACCGTCCTCGACGTCGGCGCGGGAAGCGGGATCCTGAGCATCTTCGCCGCCCGGGCAGGGGCTGCCCGCGTCTACGCCGTGGAGCAGACTTCCATCGCCGTCCTGGCCCAGGAGCTGGCCGTCGCCAACGGGGTGGAGGACATCGTTCGGGTGATCCAGGGCGATGTCATGGAAATCGAGCCGGCGGAGCGAGTCGACGTGATCGTGTCGGAGTGGCTCGGAGGGTTCGGGATCGACGAAGGGATGCTCGTCCCGGTCATCGCCGCACGTGACCGCTGGCTCAAGCCCGGCGGGACCATGATCCCCCGGTCGGTCACAGCGTGGGTGGCGCTGGTGCACGATCGCTATCTCGGCGAGACGGTCGATTTCCTGCGCGACAACCCCTACGGCCTGGAGCTCGGCGATCTGATCGACAGGACCGCCAACGAGATCTCGTACTCCGGCACCTTCCGCCACCTGGCGACGAACGACCGACGCTCCGAGCCGAGCCGCTTGTGGACGACCGACACTGCGTCGATCACGCTCGAGGAGGCGGGAGCTGCTCAGGAAGTCGAGACGGAGCTGCGCGTTCGCGACCACGGCTCGGCCAATGCGCTTGCGTTGTGGTTCAGCGCCGAACTCGCGCCCGGCGTCCAACTCTCTATCGGCCCGGGAGACCCACCGACCCACTGGGGGATGACGACAGCCCCGCTCTTCGCGCCCGTCGTGCTCACACCGGGCATGGATGTCCGCATCAGGGTGAGGACCGCACCCGCCAAGCCCGTCGGCACATGGACGCGCTGGGCCATCGCGATGCCCGGCGCCGACTGGGAGGAGCACGACGAGCAGGCGATCTGGGTGGAGATCGACGACGACTGAGCGGCTTCGGCAGCGAGCCGATCGCTGCGGTCAGCCTGGGGCAGGACGCGCCGCTGACGGTCGCTCTCCGCTACCCTCCGTCGCCCCGTGGCAATGCTTGACCTTCCGGCCACTGCCGCACGGGCACCGATCGTTGCGCCCGGCCCTGGCGACCGCCACCCGGAGTTCCGCGTCGCGCGCCGCGTAGACGGCCATCAGCTCGGCCGGGGCCCGGTCCTCGCGAAGCAACGCCGACATCGCCCGCATCGGCTCGTCGATGTGATGGAAGAACGCCTTGTAGCCACTGCACAGGTAGTTGAGCCCCGGTTCGCCGTCCGGCGTCCGGATGAACCGGTCCTTCGGGCACGCGCCGTGGCAGGCGAACCGGACGTCGCAGTCCAGGCAGAACTGCGGCAGGGTGTCGAGCTTGTCCTGCCCGAACTTGCGCTGGGCCGGAGACGCCACCAGCTCGGCCATCGGCGTCTCGGTGATGTTGCCGAGCTTGTAGCCCTCCTCGACGAAGTGATCGCACGAGTAGACGTCGCCGTTGTGCTCCATGGCCAGGGCGCCGCCGCACGTCGGCTCGAAGACACACAGCCCGGCCGGCTCGCCGTACCAGTTGGCCAGCGCGACATCGAACATCTGGACATAGACGGTCCCGATGTCCGAGCGCACCCATTCGTCGAAGACCGTGTTGAGGAACGTGCCGTACTGATCCGGGGTGACCGACCGATCGGTCACGAGGTCGCCCGCCTGGCGATAGAGCGGGCGGTCACGCCACGACCGCCATGGTGCCTCGCGGACCAGTCCCGGGGCCAGCTCGACCTGGTCGAGGGTCACGTCGATCCGCGGCGACGGCAGGCGCTCGATGATCGGGATGAACTGGAGGAACCGCGATCCGAGGTCGTCGCGCAGGTAGCGGTAGACCTCGAGTGGATGATCGGCATTCGCCCGGTGGAGCGTGGTCAGCGTGTTGAACTCGACGCCGTGCCGCTTCAGCGTCTCGAGACCGCGCAGGACCCGCTCCGAGGTGGGCGCACCACCGCGGTCGACGCGGTACGCGTCGTGCATCGCCGGCGGCCCATCGATGCTGATCCCGACCAGGTAGTCGTGCTCCTTGAAGAGCGCGGCGAGCTCGTCGTCGACGAGCGTCCCGTTGGTCTGGATCGTGTATTCGATCTGCATCCCGGGCCGGCGGTACTTCTCGACGTAGGCGTGGGCACGCCGGAAGAAGTCGACACCCATCAGGGTCGGCTCGCCGCCCTGCCAGGAAACCGAGACATGCGGCGTCCGATGCGCTTCGATGAGCTGGCGGATGTACGTCTCGAGCAACTCGTCGGCCATCCGGAAGCGACTGCCCGGGTAGAGCATCTCCTTGGACAGGAAGAAGCAGTAGGCGCAATCCAGGTTGCAGGTCGCGCCGGTGGGCTTGGCCAGCATGTGGAACGCCGGCGGCCCGCCGGTCAGGCCGGGCGGGGACACCGAAGGCTGCGGCTGGTGCATCGGGTCACGGTACCCGAAGGCCCGCGACTTGGGGCAGCCGACGCCTGCTTCCCGATCGTCCGGGACTCCACGAGGGGAAGTTGGCTCCGGCGGTAGGACTCGAACCTACGACCAAGCGGTTAACAGCCGCCCGCTCTACCACTGAGCTACGCCGGAGCGGAGAGGCGCTGGATCACGGCTCCGGCCGGATCGCGAGCGTCACGTGCACCCTTGTCAGGTGCCGCGCGAAGGATAGCACGCAGCGTCCGAAGGTCAGGCCGAGGATCCCGGTCGCGGTCTCACCAGTGGGTCATACTCGAGGTCTCGATGTCGCCACGCTCCCCGATCATCTCGCCCGAGGCCCTGTTCGCCGAGCTCGAGCGTCCCGGACCTTCGACTCGTCGATGTCCGCTGGGTGCTGGGAACACCCGGCGGCGGCCGGGCTGCCCATGCGGCCGGTCATCTGCCGGGCGCCATCTTCCTTGACATCGACAACGATCTCGCTTCGCCCACTGGACCGGGGCGCCATCCCTTGCCGACCCCGGCCGAGTTCCGTGATCGCCTCGAGGCGGCGGGCATCGGCAGCGAGGACATGGTCGTGGCGTACGACGACGCCGGCGGCACGATCGCAGCCCGCCTGTGGTGGATGCTCGACGACCTCGGGCACGATCGGGTCGCCGTGCTCGATGGCGGGATCCAGGGTTGGGTCGCAGCCGGGTTCCCGCTCGAAACGAGCGTGCCCGGAGTCGCGGCCCGCGGGAACCTCCGAGTGCGCGATCGATGGTCGAAGGTGATCGATCGCGAGGGTCTGGCGAACGCCCTCGGCTCGGTCGTGCTGCTCGATGCGCGCGCCGGCCCTCGCTACCGGGGGGAGACGGAACCGATCGACCGCGTGCCGGGCCACATCCCGACCGCGGTGAACCTGCCGACGGCAGCTAGCCTGGGTCCCGGCGGCCGGATCCTCGGAGCCTCCGACCTGGCGGTGCGTTTCGAGGCGGCCGGCGTGGACGGGTCAGCGCCGGTCGTGACGTCGTGCGGCAGCGGCGTGACCGCCTGCTTCAACAGCCTGGCGATGCGACTCGCCGGATCGCCGGATCCGATCCTCTATCCCGGCTCGTATTCCGATTGGACCCAGGCGGGCATGCCCATCACGACGGGACCCGAGCCCGGCAGGATCGCGGCCTCGAACGCCACGGGCAGCGGTCGGCCGCACCTCCGCTGAACCCCGGGTGGCTCGATACCCCGATCAGCGTGGTCCGAACGGGAAGACCGGGTCGATCGAGACCGGTTCGACGCGGCTGTCGTCGACCGCCCAGGTCACGTCGGCGTTGACGCCGATGATGCCCGGGACCATCGACGTGAGCTGCTCGACCATGCCCGCCGTCGAGTGACGCTCGACGTGCCCGCTGATCGAGGCCAGGCCATTTCGGACAGAGACCTTGAACGAGTTGGGATCGAGCCACAGGACCCGAAGCAGGACCTCCTCGCGGATGGTCGTCGCCAGTTCGTCGTCGGATCGGACGTAGGCTCGCACGAGATCGGCCCGGGTGACGATGCCGACGAGGGTTCCGCCGTCCACCACCGGGAGACGGTTCACCTTGCGCGACGTCATCAACGCGGCCGCCTCGCTGATCCGGCGCTTCGAACCGATCGTGACGGCGGGGGCGGTCATCGCGTCGGCCGCGGTGATCGCCGCGACCTTGTCGCTCCGTTCACGCGATTCGCGTGACTCGCCGATGAACCGCGCGAGGCGCCGGTGGCGGATCGCTTCGGCGCCCTGCTCCTTCATCAGGAAATCGGCTTCCGAGACGATCCCCATGAGCTTGCCATCGGCATCCACGACCGGCAGGCCGCTGATCCGGTTGTCGATCAGGAGGATGGCCACCTCCTTGAGCGGCGTGGTCGGCAGGACCGACACCACCGGGCTCGTCATCACATCGCGAACGGTCATCATCGTAGCCACCACACCCCTCGTTCGGCAGGTCCCTGCCTTGCGTCATCGGCATCATGCGCGGCGCCACATCGCGCCGCGATCCGACCCTGACTGTCGCCCCATACGGCCCTGGCGCGTAGGGCCATGAGTCACCTTCGTGGCCCCGGGATGGCCCACCCTCGGAGCGCAGACATGGAGCGGCGCAGGCCGATCGTGGTCGCCCGACTCCCCTACTCCAGGTAGTCCTTGAGCTTCCGGCTGCGCGACGGGTGACGCAGCTTGCGCAGCGCCTTGGCCTCGATCTGGCGGATCCGCTCGCGAGTCACGTTGAACTCCTTGCCGACCTCCTCCAGCGTCCGCGCCCGGCCGTCCTCGAGCCCGAAGCGCAGTTGCAGGACCCGGCGCTCGCGACCGGTCAGTGAATCCAGGACCGCCTCGACCTGCTCCTTGAGCAGCTGATGCGAGGCGGCCTCCGCCGGAGCCAGCGCCCCCCGGTCCTCGATGAAGTCGCCGAGGTGGGAGTCTTCCTCCTCGCCGATCGGGGTCTCGAGTGAGACCGGCTCCTGCGAGACCTTGATGATCTCGCGGACCTTCTCCGGCGTGACCTGGACCTCCTGGCCCTTGGACATCGCCTCCGCGATCTCCTCGACCGTCGGCTCGCGCCCGAGCTCCTGGAGCAGCCCACGGGAGACGCGGATGAGCCGGTTGATCGTCTCCACCATGTGGACCGGGATCCGGATGGTCCGGGCCTGATCGGCGATGGCACGGGTGATCGCCTGCCGGATCCACCAGGTGGCATACGTCGAGAACTTGAATCCCTTTTCGTAGTCGAACTTCTCGACCGCCCGGATCAGGCCGATGTTGCCCTCCTGGATGAGGTCCAGGAACGACATCCCCCGGCCGATGTACTTCTTGGCGATCGATACGACCAGCCGAAGGTTGGCCGACGTGAGTTGCTCACGCGCGTCGCGGCCGATCACCACGATCGTCCCCTTGCGGTCACGCAGCTTCGTGTTGAGCGGCACTTCCGGGTCATAGCCCAACATCTTGAGGAACTCGGCATCGTTCCCGGCCAGGATCCACCGCTCGAGCCCGACGTACGCGATCTCCTCGCGGGACCAGTCCCAGATCGCGCGCAATCCGACGTTGTCGCGCGAGTCCAGGTCGCCGTTATGGACGGACAGGAATGACCAGTCGAGGATCTCCAGGAACGATTCCGGCGACAGCGTCTCGTTGTATGTGTGGACGAGCTTCTTGGCCTCCCTGAGGCGCTCCTTCGTCCCGTCCGACTGGGCATCGCGGCCAGCCTTGACCAGATGGAAGTCGGGCGAGGTGACGAGCAGATCCCGCGCCCCCTCGTCGGACAGACCGCGCCAGACCAGGTCGTGGGCTTCGTCGCCGAACGGCAGCCGGTGCTGGGTCTTCGTCGTCCGCGTCTTGTGCTCCGTGTCATGGAGGGTCCATTCGTGGAGGGAGACCATCGCCTTCCACGGAGCTTCCACCATCCACTCGCCGAGCTCGATGGCCTTGGCCAGGACGACCTCCTCCTCGGCGGTCAGGAGGGCGACCTTCCCGATCTCCTTGAGGTACATCCGAACGGGATCGTCGATCCCGATCATGTCGGCCGAGATCGCTTCGAGCTCCTCCGCAGAGGGCTCCTCGACGTCCTTCGGGTCGATCTTGGCCGGGGCGTCGGCGGGCAGCTTCGCCGCCGGACCCGCGATCGCGCTGCCCTCGACAAGGACGACCTCGGTCTCGCTGTCGTCGATGGCCTCGGTCTCGACCGCGAGATCCTCGTCATCTTCATCATCGTCGGCGACGGCGACGCTCGTGGCCCGAGACGGGCGGAGGCCGGCAAGCTTGGCCTCCTCCATGTCCGCCTTGCCACGGCGCGGCCGTGACAGCACGGCTTCCACGAGTTGCTTGTCTAGGGGATCGGCGGACATTCGGTTACCTCCGGTGGCTGGCGAGCAGCCGGGTCTGGTCTCGGCGCCGGTCGAGCGACAGGCGCATCTCGTTGATCTGACGTCGTTCAAGCATCAGCCGGGTCATCGCGTCGTGATCACCGGCCCGTTCGGCCTCCCCCTGGGCGGCCTCGTTGTAGTCACTCCGTTCGCGCAACTGGTCATCCTCCAGCTCCAGGAGCAGGCGGGCGACCTCGTAGTCGAGCTGGGACGCGTCCAGCCCACGAGGATCAGGGCCCGCCTTCGCATACAACGCTCGGGCCAGCGCTGCCGTTTCGTCATCGACCGCGAGGAGGAGCGCAGCGCCATCGAACGGTGGATGGACGCCGGCGTCGTCGGGGGCCCGCTGCAGGACGATCGCCCGGAACAATTCACGGGCGACCGTGCTCGGCAGGCGGTCCGGACCGAGTTCGTCCACGACCCGCAACTGCTGATCCGGGACGAGCAGGAGGAGACGGAGCAACTCGGACTCGACCGGCGTGATCGCTCGCAGGATGTCGTGGATGGGCAGCGCATCGGGCGATTGGATGACCGCGTCCGCGCTCATCCGCGAGTCGCCGGCGCGGCCGTTCCCTGTTTGGCCCTGACTGATCGGATTGCGGGCCGGCCGTTCCAGGACCTGGCGCAGGACGCGGTCCTCCACCCCGGATACACGCCGGACCTCGCCGAGCGCCTCATCGCGCCGGAGCGGATCGGCGATGTCGCGGATGGCCGGCATGACGGCCTCGACGAACCCGATCCGGCCGGACGAGGTCTTGAGGTCGAAGCGTCCGGCGTGATGCTCGATCAGGTATTCGACCAGCGGCTTCGCCGCGGCCACCGCCGACGCCCATTCGGCCGGATCGGATCGGAGGACGTCATCCGGGTCCTTGCCGTCCGGCAGTCGGGCGACCCGCACGTCCTCGAGCTTGACCCCGGACGTATCGGCCTGCAGTTGGCCGATCAGTCCGGTCAGTGCCGTGACACCGAGCTGGCCGGCCTTCTCGCCCGCCGCGTCGACGTCGTAGGCGAGCACGATCCGGGTGGCGTATCGGGTCAGCAGGGCGACCTGACCCGCGGTCAGGGCCGTACCCAGGCTCGCGACGACGTTGTCGAACCCGGCCTGATGCGCCATCAGCGCGTCCGTGTAGCCCTCGACGATGACCGCCTGGCCGGACTTGCGGATCGGGCCCTTGGCCTTGTCGATGAGATAGAGCGTCCGGCTCTTGTCGAAGAGCGGGGTCGCGGGTGAGTTCAGGTATTTCGGTCCGTCGCCCTCCAGGAGTCGTCCCCCAAGTCCGACGGCATGACCATTCTGGTCACGGATCGGGAAGGTCACCCGCGAGCGGAACCTGTCGTAGACGCCGTTCCGGCCACCCTGGCGGGGCGAGGCGAGACCGACTTCCACGAGTTCCTCCGGGCGGACATCGCGTTTCGTGCCAAGCGTCCGGGTCATCTGATCCCAGCCACCCGGCGCCCAGCCGAGCTGATACGCGGCGATGGTCTGATCGGTGAAGCCGCGTCCGTGGAGGTACTCGAGCGCCACCGTGCCGGCCTTCGAAGAAGTCAGGACCGCGTGGTAGAAGGCGATCGCGCTGTCGAGGACCTGGCGAAGCCGGGCCTGATGCGCATCCTCGCGCTTGGTTCGTGCATCGATCTCCACACCGGCGCGCTGTGCGAGCGTCCGCAACGCCTCCGGAAAGCGTGACGCTGTCGCGCTGCATCACGAAGCTGAAGATGTCACCTCCCAGCCCGCATCCGAAGCAGTGCCAGGTCTCCCGATGCGGGGTGACCACGAACGATGGCGTCTTCTCGCCGTGGAACGGGCAGAGACCCTTGTAGGTGGTGCCGGCCTTCTTCAAGCTGACCGACTCGCCGACGACATCGACGACCGACAACTTGCTCTTCACTTCGGCTGCGACACCGACCGCCAAACAGCGCCTCCTGGACCCGGACATGCCTGTGGGCCTGTCAAGTCTTGACAAGCCCAAGTCCCGATATCTTGCCACACTGGGCAGCTAGTTGTCAATACTTTGTCAATACCCCTGGTGGGTATGAGTCGACGGCTGGATGGGGCAACATCGAGCCGATCGGTCGCGGCCGCTGAGCGTCGGAAGGTTACTCACGTTGTTGTCGCGGGCACCCAGGGCGGCTGCCATCTCGCAGACGCAGTGGGGCCTGTCGGCAAGGAGTCGGAGGATGCTGGCCCGGATGGGGTCGCCAGGATCGCGGCGATCGCAGCGGCATCGGTCACGTCAGGGGCAGTCAGATCGAGGCGCGGCTCCGGCAACATCGGGAGAGGCTGGCTCATGCGAGCGACATCACACTGAACGCTGAGATGTCACAGATGCCGAGTGTCATCGGCATCGGGCCGATCGGCCCCTCTTGACCGGCGGTCGTCAGCCGGCGGGCACACCGACCCGACGTGCCCGACGAGCCCGCGAGTGCGCAGTGGGTGACCGCGTGAACGTGCCAGCCTCCGCGGGCCGGCCGAGCAAGAAGCCCTGTCCGAGTCGCACGCCGAGTCTGCGCAGCGTCGCCAGTTCCGCGACTGTTTCGATCCCTTCGGCGATGACCTGGGAGCCAGTCGCGTTGGCAAAATGAAGAAGCGCGACGATCAGGGCCTGTCGGGCGAGGTCAGCGTCGACGGCTCGGACCAGACCGATATCGACCTTGATGAACTGCGGTCGAACGCCGATGAGGTGGTCGAAATTCGCGATCCCGGCGCCGACATCGTCGACTGCGAGCCGGATCGCGGGTCCGAGGGCATCGAGCGCCGTATGCAGGCGGTCGTAGTCGGCGATCGGCTGGTGTTCGGTGATCTCAAGCACAACCGCTCCCGCGCGACCGGAGATCAGGTCAGACAGCTCCGAACCTGACAGGATCAGGTCGGGCGATGCGTTGAGGCTCAGGAACGCGGCTTCCGGCAGGACGCGCGCCGCTCCCAGGGCACTGTCGATCGCGGCCAACTCGAGCTCACGCCCGAGGTTGACTCGCCGGGCAGCCTGAAATACCAGATCAGGTCGCGTCCCGTCGCCGAATCGGGACAATGCCTCGAACCCGACCGGCCGATCGGTCTCGAGGTCGACGATCGGCTGGAAGACCGTGGCGAACGCTCGCTCGTCGATCACGCGAGCGACCCGCTCATACTCGCTCGTGGCCGCGGCGATCGCCGTCACTGCCGGATCCAGGAGGGTGCCGGCGACACTCGCGAACTCCATCAGACCCGGCAATGCAGCAGATAGGGTGATCGTCGCCTCCTCCGCCAGCGCCCCGGCGATCAGGAGCCCGATAAGTTGATCGCCCGACCTGACCGGCACGTAGGCTGCCGATCCGACCTTCAGATCGTTGATCATCTGGTTGAACGGGTGACCATCCCGTGCCGACCATGCCTCGATCCACGGGCCGGCCGAGGCTTTGGCATGCAGGACGCGGCTCCGCCCCAACGGGAGGCGACGAGCATCGCCAGGGTGATCGTCGATCGTGGCCAGACCGATCGGCACCGCGTGACCATCGCCCGCGAACAGGAACAGGTGGGCGTGGGTCAGCCCGGCCATGCTCAGCACCTGGCGGCAGACCGCCGATCCGGTCGCTTCCGGTGACATCCCGGTGGGCAGGCCACGAAGCGTTTCCGCGATGAGCGCTCGCTCGCGGCCGGCGGCTGCTCCTTCCGCCTCGAGGGCGCGCTCCCGGGTGACGTCTCGTTTGACGGCGACATATCCGGTGATGGTGCCCGCCTCGTCCTTCAGGGGCGTGAAGACGCCGGACTCCTGGAACAGCGAGCCGTCCTTTCGCCGATTGGTCATGTCCGCGATCCACGGCATCCCACTCGACAGGGCGGCCCACATCGCGCGGTAGAAGGTGGCCGATTGCACGCCGCTCTTGAGGATTTGCGGGTTCTGCCCAAGGACATCCGCGCTGCTGTATCCGGTCAGGCGCTCAAAAGCCGGATTCACGTAGACGATATGGGCGTCGCGATCGGTGATGACCACGGATTCGGCGGCCTGCGCGACGGCGGTCGCCAGCCACTGGCGCTCCTCGTCCTTCCGCTTACGCTCGGTGACATCGGTTGCGATCCCGATGCCGCCGACGACGACGCCGTCCTCATCGAACAGCGGCTGCGCGTGGAGTTGGATCCAGACGCTCTTGCCATCCTTGTCGAGACCGCGCCATTCGCCCGTGAACGAATTGCCGACCCGAGAGGAGAGATCGGGGTCCTCCGGTGGGTACACGACATCGGCCGGGCGTCCCAGCATCTCCTCTGCGGTATATCCGAACAGCGACACGGCGCCGTCGTTCCAATACGTGATCCTGCCGTCGACGTCGGCGACGACGACCGCGTCCGGGATCGCGGCCAGGATCGCAGACTGGACGCGCAGGGCATCGTCCTGCTCGGCTCGACTGTCCTCGGACCGTCGAGCGCCTTCGACGGCGACACGGTGTCGGCTTGATCGGGGCATGGCTCCAGCAATAATGACGGTCGTTCGAGCTTGACTGGATGCGTTGGCTCGACCCACCGGCCAATGGTCCAGTCCCGAGGGCGTACTTCCGGTGGACCCGGCGTGGTCGCGGACGGCCCGGCGAGCCACCGGTCGTGGAGGCGTACGCTCCGCCCGTGCTCTTCGATCCGGTGATCCCGACCGTCCTGGCCCGGCGCCGGTGAGCGTCGTCCTGGGGCTGCGCGCCAACGCCCGCCAGTTTGCCCTGCTCATCGTCGTGAACGCCCTGGTCGGCGGGATGATCGGCCAGGAGCGCACCGTCGGCCCGCTCCTCGCGACGGATGTCTTCGGGCTCACGGGGTTCGCAGCCGCCCTCACGTTCGTCGTCGCGTTCGGGATCGCCAAGGCCTTCACGAACCTCGCGGCAGGGGCACTCGCCGACCGATTCGGCCGCAAGCCGGTCCTCGTCTCCGGATGGCTCGTCGGGCCTCCGGTCCCTCTCCTGATCATCCTTGCGCCGGCATGGTCTTGGGTGATCGTGGCGAACGTGCTGCTCGGCATCAACCAGGGGCTGACCTGGTCCACGACCGTGATCATGAAGATCGACCTCGTCGGGCCGGTTCGTCGCGGCCTGGCCACGGGTCTCAACGAGGCCGCGGGCTACGGCGCGGTCGCGTTGACGGCGCTGGCCACCGGATGGATCGCGGCCGAGTACGGCCTTCGACCAGGGCCCTTCCTCCTCGGACTCGCCTACGCCATCTTCGGCCTGGGCATGTCCGTGTTCCTGATCCACGAGACCCGGGCTCACGTCGACCTCGAGCAGCGGATGATCGATCGTCCGGACGCCCCGCCGTGGCGCGACGTTTTCTGGAGGACCACGCTCCGCGACCGAAGTCTCTCGGCCGCCTCACAGGCCGGCCTGGTCAACAACCTCAACGACGGAATGGCCTGGGGCCTCCTCCCGCTCTATTACGTCGCCGCGGGCCTGTCCATCGGGGAGGTGGGCGTCCTTGCAGCCGTCTATCCGGCAGTCTGGGCGGTCGCCCAGGTCGGGACCGGGGGTCTGTCGGATCGAATTGGACGCAAGCCGTTGATCGTCGGGGGGATGCTTATCCAGGCCGGTGCGATCGCGGTCATCGCCCTTGGGTCGACGTTCGCGGTCTGGCTGATCGCATCGGCGGCCCTCGGCCTCGGGACGGCGATGGTCTACCCGACACTGCTGGCGGCCGTCGCCGACGCCGCCGACCCAGCCTGGCGCGGTTCGGCGATCGGGTCTACCGGCTCTGGCGCGATCTTGGGTTCGCGTTCGGGGCGCTCATGGCGGGCCTGATCGCCGATCGTTTCGGTATGCCGGCTGCGATCGTCGCCGTCGCGGTCCTGACCGCTGGATCGGGCGTTCTCGTCCTGGCCAGGATGCGGGAAACCCTCGTCAGAACCTGATGCCCGGGTCAGTCAGCGGCCGCCTCGATCGGGAGGCCGGCGGCCTGCCATGCCTCGAACCCACCGTCGAGGTCCGAGGCCCGGGCGAACCCGAGGTCGTGGAGCGTGGCGGCGGCGATGCTGGACGAATAGCCATGCGCGCAAACCAGGATCACCTGCCGATCGAGATTGGCGAGCCGCGCGTCTTCGAAGCCTGACGCCGGATCGAGTCGCCAGAACAGGACGGACAGCGGGACGTGGATCGAGCCGGGGATGATGCCCATTTCTCGTCGTTGTTCGGCGCACCGCGTGTCGATGACGATCGCGCCGGCTCGCGTGGCGGGGAGCACCGCGTCTGGATCGAGTCGCTCGATCTTGGAGCGCGCCGCCGCGAGCAAGTCGTTGACGTTCCGTCGATCGCCCACGTGGCCTACCTCCAGGGTCAACCGGGCCCGGTTGACGTCGCCAGCTTAGACGACGGCAGAGAGGACGACGCCGCGACCCAAGGTGAGCCAGACTAGCGCCGATCGCTTCCGATCCGACCAGAGGAGTCCCGCCGATGCTCGCCGATCATCTCGTCTTCCCCATCCTCCTCTCCAGGGACCTCGACCGGGACCGGTTGTGGTACCGCGACACGCTCGGTCTCGAGATCCTTCGAGAGGACGACGAGCGCGTCATCTTCCGCTGTGGTTCCGGCTCGCAGCTCAGCGTGACCAGATCGACGGTCGGGACGGCCGACAGTCAGACCCAGCTCGCGTGGCGCGTGCCGGATATCCGGGCGGAGATCGCGGACCTGCGGGCACGCGGCATCCGGATCGAGGAGTACGAGGAACCGGACCCGAAGACGACGGACGGCATCGCGGACATGGGCTTCGCCTGGGCGGCATGGTTCATCGACCCGAGCGGGAACGCCCTGTCGATCATCCAGCCAAAGCCACCCGGCGTGACCGCTCCGCTGCCCTGAATGCGCCTGGATCAGGAAGGCGCCCGCCTCCTGGCCCGCATCTCGGCGGCGCTGGACCGCGAAGTCGTGATCTCGCGACCGACCCGCCTGATGACGGGAACCTTCGCTGAGGTCTTCCGGGCCGCACTCGGACTCGGCTTGACGTCGTTCGGTGGGCCGGTCGCCCACCTCGGCTATTTCCGACGTGAATACGTGACCCGGCGCGAGTGGCTCGATGAAGCCTCGTTCGGGGATCTCGTCGCCCTGAGCCAGATGCTCCCAGGACCGGCCAGCAGTCAGCTCGGGATCGCGATCGGAACGCGTCGGGCGGGACCGGGTGGCGGCGTGGCCGCATGGCTTGGGTTCACGTTGCCCTCGGTCATCGCCCTCACCTGTCTCGGGCTGGTGGCCGGATCGGTCGACCTGGTGGACGCTGGATGGGTCCACGGACTCCAGCTGGCCGCGGTCGCCGTCGTCGCTCAGGCCGTCTGGATGATGGCCGGGGCGCTGACACCCGACTGGCCGCGGAGAGGCGTAGCCGTCGCCGCGACACTCGTGGCCCTCGCCTGGTCGACGCCGTTCGCACAGGTCGCGATCATCGCCGGCGGTGCCGTCCTCGGCCGGTTCGTCCTCCGGGCACCGACCGGCCCGTCTGCCGGACCGGAAGCAAGTCCGATCTCGCGGCGGACCGGCTTCGTCGCCCTGGTCGTGTTCGTCCTGCTGCTCGTCGGCCTGCCGCTCGCGCAGGGTCCGGGTGGCCAGCCGGTCGCCATGTTCGATGCGTTCTACCGATCCGGCGCGCTCGTCTTCGGCGGCGGACACGTCGTCCTGCCGCTCCTGCATGCCACGGTCGTCGAGCCGGGCTGGGTGACCGACGGGCAGTTCCTCGCCGGATACGGGGCAGCCCAGGCGGTGCCGGGACCGTTGTTCTCGTTCTCGGCCTTCCTCGGGGCCGTCTCCGGACCGGCGCCGAATGGAGTGCCGGGAGCCGCGATCGCCGTCGTCGCGATCTTTCTTCCGTCGTTCCTGATGATCTTCGCGGCGCTGCCGTCGTGGGATCGACTGCGTCGTTCGGTCGATGTGCGACGAGCGCTGGTCGGGACGAACGCGGCGGTCGTCGGGATCCTCCTGGCTGCGCTCTATACTCCGGTCTGGACGAGCGCCATCGGCTCGATCGCCGATGTGGCTGTGGCGGCCGCCGGCCTCGCCCTCCTCATCACGGGTCGGATCCCGCCGATCGTCGTGGTCGCGTTCTGCGCCATCTGCGGCCAGCTGCTCAGGATGGCGTGACCGGCCCTACTGCAGCTCACCGGCCGCAAAGCGGGCGAACAGCTCGGGGTACCCGGGCAATCCTCGCTCGTAGCCCATCGCCCAGAACCCGGCCCCGGCGAGGCCGCGAGTGTCGGCCATGACCAGTTTCGGGGTAAGGGTGCGCGGCGAATCGACATAGATCGCCTGCCATCCGGCGGTCGCGCGCGAATCTCCGGGCTTGGGACTGACCGTCGGCGGCACAGCGTAGAACTCCACTATCTCGATCGGGTCGAGTTCGGGCGGGAGCGGCGGGTCGGCCAGGAAGTTCGGATTGTCGCCCGGTACCCAATCGACACCGTCACCAAGCCTGGGTGCGCCGATCTCCGGCCCGGCGACGCGCCAGCGATACCCGTACAGCGGCAGGCCCAGGATCGTCCGGTCGACCGGGACGCCGATCGCCTCGTAGAGGTCGAGTGACCAGACCAGATCCGCCTCGGCACCGTCGCGGCGGTCCATGGGTGCCGACGCGCCGACCTGGCCCGATCCGTAGTGATAGTCATATCCCATGAGGAAGATCCGATCCGCCCCGGCCGTGGACGCCGCCAGCGCCATCGCCGCGCCGGTCCGTCCGGCCGTGGTCGCGACCGACACCTGGGCCGCTGGGTCGACTGCCCGGAGCGCCTCGCGGAGTCGACCGACGAAGGCGCCGTAGGCCGGGATGACATCCGAGCGCACCTGCTCCACGTCCACGTTCACGCCGTCGACGCCCAGGTCCGCGACGAGCGCCACGAGCGATGCGATCGTCGAGTCCTGGAGCGAGAGCCTCGTGAACAACCGCTCGTTGCGGTCGGTCCCGAAACTGGTGTAGACGAGCTGGACGGTGGATCCTCGATCGTGCGCCTCGCGGATCAATTGTGCGCCCAGCGGACCGGTGATCCGCTGATAGCCGCTCTGCGAGGTGTTGATCGCACCCTTCTTCGTGTGGGTCACGGAGAACAGCGCGACCGTCGTCAACGAGGCCCCCCGCAGGTCTTCGGCGATGCCCGGGGTCATCTCCCAGTACGGCACGAACCCGTACAACTCGTGGCCTGGCTCGGGCCGGGCGGTCGGTGATGCGGTCGGGTCGGCCGTGGACTGGTTGCCGATGGGCGTCGGCCGAGGGGTCGGGCGAGGGCTGGACCGGCGCCGACACTAAGCCGTAACCGATGGTGAGGGACAGAGCGACGGCGACAACGACGACACCGACACCGAGCAGTGGCCGCCGGGTCATGACGGTAGCGTGGTGGAGACGGCGACAGCGGTCAAGCGGACCGCAGTCGCCAGGAATCAACGAACGCCGGAAGGCGGTCGATCGATGGTGACAGGGAGGAGATCGTCACCATGATCCAAGAGCCTTCGGCGTTCGTTACGGAGGAGAGAACACGACCGATATTGGGCTCGAACCCTGAGAAGATACTGAGAAATCGGGCCGCGACTTGTCGATTTGCGAGGATGGTGTTCGTCGTTCAGATAGGTGGCGTGGATCGTCGACAGAACGTGGGCGGCGCGCCGAACGATTCGGAGGCGCACCATGCCCAACTTCCTGATCCTGAGTCACGGCGGCACGATGCCCGACGGCCCCGAAGCCGGCGCCAAGTTCATGCAGGCATGGACGGATTGGTACGCCGACCTTGGTGACGCGGTGGTCGACCGGGGGAATCCGATCTCGGTCCAGCGGACGATCGCACCGGATGGCACGGTCGCGAACGGTGACGGGCGGACGGTCAACGGCTACCTCATCATCCGGGCCGACGATGTCGAGTCCGCAGTCACCCTGGCGAAGGGTTGCCCGGTCCTCGACGGCGGCTCCGACATCGAGCTGGCGGAGGTGTATCCGGCGATGTAGCCAGGCCGGTGATCGTCCGCGACCTCCCGGTCAGGTCCACTGGCCGAACGGACGAAGGAAGTCGACGATCGCCGCCGCAAGGCGCTCCGGCTGCTCCATCCCGATCATGTGGGCAACGTCGTCCCAGATCAATGTCCGGGCATCCGGTGCTTCGGCCTCGAGGTGACGAGCAGTGGCGACGACCTCCCCGAAGTCGAGCCGCCCGGCCACCGCCAGGACCGGGTGTCGTAACTCGCCCAGGCGTGCCTCGGCCGGTGGATCGAGCGGGATGGACTTCCGGCCGGACACCCAGCCAGGCTGATTGAGGGGCAGACCCATCGCATACAGTTTCTGGCGGATCGTCGGGGCCAGACGATCGGGTCGGCTGGCCCGGACCGTTACCCCAGACCTGGACTTCGAAGTCGGTCAGTGCGGCGGCATCGAAGGGCTCCGCCTTGTCGACCCGTTGGTACGCCGCGAAGATGGCCTGGTCCTCGGCCGATGGCTCGGTGTCGAAACCACCCAGGCCCGCTCCGACACCGACGACCGCGACGACGCGGTCCGGTGATTCGATCGCGGTATCGAACGCGACCATACCGCCGAGGGAGTTCCCGACCAGGGCGGCCCGACCGACGCCGGCGGCATCGAGGACCGCGAGCAGGTCGGCTCGAGGCGAAAAGGCCACGTCCTCGGACGTGGATCCGCCGAACCCGCGGGCGTCGTATCGGACAACCCGGTACCCCGCCGCCGCGAGGAGCGGCGCCATGTCGTCCCAGGCGCGAAGGTCGGCGACGCCCGCATGGAGCAGGACGATCGGCGGGCCGGTCCCTTCCTCCGCGACCATGAGGCGGCCCCCGGGGACATCGACGAAACTATTCGGCACCGCGTCAGGATACCGTCAGTTGGAACCCTCGGCTCGACGGGTGACCGACGACGCGGAGGGTTCGGACGCTGCAGCTGTCTTCCGTTGGCGCTTGGCCGCCTGACCGCGGCTTGCGGGTCTTCGCGACATCGCCGGCTGGGCGGGACCTGGCTGCCGGATGCGCACGCCCCCGCCTCCGTCCTTGGCCAGGTACATCTGACGATCGGCAAGGGCGTGCAGCCGGTCCACGGTCATCGAGGGACCGCCGGCTTCGATCAGGGTCACCCCCACGGACGCTCCGACCGAAAGTTCGCCGGCGACCGTGTCGATGGGCTTGCACAACTGCTCCCAGATCCGAGTCGCGAGATGTTCCGCCGCCGCGGCGTCGGAGACACCCGCAAGCAGGACGCCGAACTCGTCGCCACCGCGACGGACCGCGGAGTCGGTCAATCGACCGGAGTCGCGCAGTCGCCTGCCGACCTCCCGGATCACGTCGTCGCCGGTCTCGTGGCCGAAGGTGTCGTTGACCGCCTTGAACCCGTCCAGATCGATCGCCAGCAGCGCCGCCCGGCCACCCCCGCGATGGATCCGATCCGCTACTTCCTCGAGACGGGCGTCAAACCCTGAACGACTGAGCAGACCGGTCATCTCATCGTGTCTGACCATCTCGCGGTAGTCATGCGCCTGCCAGATGATGAGCACGAGCGACGAGCAGAGCAGCGCCGCCCACCAGCCGATCGTGCTGTAGGCGATGATCAACACCCAGCCCAGGATCATCTCGCTGGCCGATGTCGCGCGGAAGGCCGTATCCATGAGCCTGGTCGCCTGGTGCAGGGTCAGGCCGTCGCGGAGCATCCGGGTGACCGTGGCGAGGCCCGACGACAGCCCGGCCATGACGAACGTTGCGAGCACGATCGCGATCAATTCGACGGCCTGGGGCTGGTCGGTCACGGTCACCAATGCGTGGTTCCTGACGACATCGAAGACGACACCGGCGACCACCGCCGACAGCGCCATCGCAGCGTGATTGGCGAACGTGCCGTACCACGGGACTTCGCGGATCTCCCGGGTCTCGATCGTCGAGATCATCGCCACCCAGCCACCGGCCGCCGGGCCGCCGAGGGCCGTGGCCGCGATGATGAACGGCAGGTGGAAGGTCAGGACGCCGTATCCGTGCAGATGCTGGACACGCATCCCACCGAGCAGGCCGAGCAGGATCCAGAAGATGAGGCCGAGGAGGATCCCTTCGTCGCCGCCGGCCGATGTCAGCGAGATCCCGGGCCAGATGTCGAACGCGAACGACGCCCAGACGAGCGCGACCAGGCCCGCGACGATCTCGACCGCCGTGAACACGAACAGGAGGGGGGTCGAGCCGCTCGCACTGCGCTCGAACCGGACGGCCTCATCCCAGGATTCGGCCGACTGCTGTCCTTGAGCCGTCACAGGGGCTCCCACGCCCATCCGTCCGGTCCACCACCTACGGATGACCGTGCTCCACCCATCGTGAACCCTCCGGCAACGATCGTCCGGGCCCCCAGCCGGTCCGTCCACAGGGACGGTGATCGTTGGCGATAAGGTGCCATCCGGGCAACGCGGCAGCCACGGTCCGAAGGTACCGCTGGCCCCCGGTACGACCGGTGGTCAGGCGTCGCGGGCGATGGGCTCCAGATCGATCGTGCGCACCTGGCGGGAGCGCCCGGCCTCGGTGCGAACGAGGGCCGCCGGGATGGCGCCGGACGTCAGCTTTTCGATCACCGCCGCCTCGCCGGCGTAGAGACCGCCTCCCGAGATCCTGACTCGATCCCCGACCGCCAGCCCTGCGCGGCCGCTGCCGGCCGTGAGGTCGATCGTCGCCACCGTCGGGCGAACGTACGGCTCGGGTCCGGCCCCTGGTCGCTGGGATGGTTTGGTGTCGGTCCGCGCCGGGGGGTAGACGGTCTTTCGCTTGCGTTTTGCCACAGTGGCTGAAGCCCTCCTTGGGCCGCGACTCCATCGCGCGGCGCGTGTCGGATGCTACATCGAGACGTCAATGTCGTGGGACCATCCACCTATGCGCAGAGCAGGTCTCAGTCTCCCGATCACCGACCATCGCTCATGAAGCCACTCGACGCTGGCTCGGCACGCCGGCGGTTCCTGGTCCTGGTCGGTCTTCGCTGGTTGCCGACCGGGCTGCTGGTCCCGGTCATGGTGCTGCTGGTGCTCTCGCGAGGCCTCAGCCTGACCGAGATCGGACTGGTCTTCGGCCTCCAGGGGCTGACGGTCATGTTCCTCGAGTTGCCGACCGGCGGCCTGTCCGACGCACTCGGACGGCGGCCCGTGCTGATCCTCGCCAGCCTCGTCTACCTGTTGTCGGTCGGACTGCTGTACGTCGCCGACTCGGTCGGACTGTTCGCGGCGGCGATGGTGTCACAGGGCGTGTTCCGAGCGCTCGACAGCGGACCGCTCGAAGCCTGGTATGTGGATGCGACCCTGGCGGCGGATCCGGATGCGCAGATCGAGAAGGGCCTCAGCGCGGGCAGCGCCGTGCTGAGTGTCGCGATCGCCGTGGGCGCGCTGGTCGCCGGCGGACTCGTCGCGCTCGACCCGCTCCCGGGCGTCGAAGCCCTCGCGGTGCCCCTCCTCGTGGCCCTGGTCTTCGGGGTCGTCAACGTGGTCGCGATCGTCGCGCTGATGTCTGAGGTGCGGGTCGCCCGTGGGCTCGGGGCCGTCGGCCGGTCGGTCCGAGCCGTCCCGACGGTGATCGGGGATGGCATCGGTCTCCTGCGTGGGTCGCGCGTGCTGCTCTCGCTGGTGGCCGTCGAATTGTTCTGGGGCTTCTCGATGGTCACGTTCGAGAACCTGTTCCCCGTTCGCCTGTCCGAGACGATCGGCGATACGAACCAGGCGGCTGCATTGATGGGGCCGGTCAGCTCACTCGCCTGGTTCGTCGCCGCCGCCGGAGCCGCCGGGATCGTCGTGGTCAGCGCCAGGATCGGCGTCGCCCGATCCGCGGCGATCATGCGTCTCGTCCAGGGAGCCGCGATCGTCCTGATGGGCGTGCTGGCTGGCCCGATCGGTATCGTGATCGCCTTCCTTGCCAACTATGCGGCCCACGGCGCGTCGAACCCGATGCACATGACCCTGCTGCACCGAGAGGTCGACGGACCCCACCGGGCGACCGTTCTGTCACTCAATTCGATGGTCAGCCAGCCGGCCGGGGCCATCGGGGCGATCGTCCTGTCCGCCCTGGCCGATGCCACATCGGTCTCGACGGCGATGATCGTCGGCGGCATCATCTGTGCGGTCGCCGCCCCTCTTGTATCTTCCGGCGAGGCGCGCCGAGCAGAGCCCGTGCAGCGGCGAAGGCCGCAGGATCGTCGGCCGCCTGACGCTAGCCGCCCGGTTCGACCCAGCCCAGGGTGCGCTCGACACCCTTGTGCCACCTGGCGATCCCTGCCGCGCGGGTCGACTCGTCCATCGCCGGCTCCCACCGCTGATCGGCGCGATCCATCGCGCGCAGGTCGTCCAGCCCTGCCCAGAATCCGACGGCAAGCCCCGCCGCGTAGGCGGCACCGAGGGCACTGGTCTCGGCGATCGGCGGAGCGACGACCGGGCGGTCGAGGATGTCGGCCTGGAACTGCATCAGCAGCCCATTGCTGATCATCCCGCCATCGACCCGGAGTTCGTCGGGCAGTGGCTCGCCGAGATCCGCCGCCATCGCCACCCCGAGGTCGTACACCTGGTAGGCGGTCGATTCGAGGGCGGCCCGGGCGATGTTGCCGCGCGACGCATAGCGGGTCAGGCCGGCGATGATCCCGCGTGCGTCGCTCCGCCAGTGCGGCGCGTAGAGGCCGGAGAAGGCCGGCACGAACACGACATCGCCGCTGTCCGGCACGGAGCGCGCCAGCTGCTCCACTTCGGCGGCATCACCGATGATCCCCAGGTTGTCACGGAGCCACTGGACCAGTGACCCGGCGACCGCGACCGACCCCTCGAGCGCGTAGGTCGCGGGGCCATCGCCGAGACGGGCAGCGACGGTCGTGATCAGGCCGTGCTTCGACTGGACAGGTCGCCGGCCGGTATGCATCAGCATGAAGCAGCCGGTGCCGTAGGTGCACTTGATCTGGCCGACGTCGAAACAGGCCTGCCCGAACAGGGCCGCCTGCTGATCGCCGAGGTCTCCGGCGATCGGCACGCCCGCGATGTCCCCGACCCCGAGGCCGTAGACCTCGGACGACGAGCGGATCGCCGGGAGCATGGCGGCCGGGATCCGGAGCGCATCGAGGAGCGCCGGTTCCCAGGCCAGCGAGTCCAGACCCATGAGCATCGTCCGGGAGGCGTTCGTGACGTCGGTCACGTGGACCCCGCCGTTGACGCCGCCGGTCAGGTTCCAGATGAGCCAGGTATCGATCGTCCCGAACAGGAGGTCGCCCGCGGCCGCGGCGGTCCGGACCTCCGGCCCCCCCTCGTCGAGGATCCAGGCGAGCTTGAGTGCCGAGGAATACGTCGAGATCGGCAGGCCGGTCAGGTCGCGGAAGCGGTCCACCCCGCGCCGATCGCCGGCCGCGAGTTCTCGGGCCACGTCGGCCGTCCGCGTGTCCTGCCAGACGACCGCCGGATGAACGGGTCGCCCGGTCCGCCGATCCCAGACGACCGTCGTCTCGCGCTGATCGCTGATCCCGATCGCGGCAAGCGCGCGGGCGTCGGCACCGTGGTCACGCAGGGCGACCCGCATGCAGGTCAGGACGCGTTCGAGGATCTCGTCCGCGTCGTGTTCGACCCAGCCGGGCCGTGGCGTGATCTGGGCGTGCTCCAGCTGGTGACTGGCGACCGGCTGTCCGGCCCGGTCGAACAGGATGCAGCGGCTGCTCGTCGTCCCCTGGTCGATGGCGGCGACGAGCGACCGTGCTTGCACGTCGGGTTAGTAGCGGTACGAGCTCCGGTCGACCGTCGAGACGGACGACCCGACGTCGCGGACCTGGTACATCAGCGCGCCGATCGCGAGGACGATCCAGACGACGTCGCGACGAACCCGGAATGGAGCAGCGATCCGAAGATCCCCGCGTACAGGTCCTCGACCTTGACCTGGCCCAGGAAGATGAACACCCCGTTCACCACGGCCGCCGCGCCGGTCGCTGCCGAGAAGATCATCACGAGCAGGATCGGGACCCCCAGCATGAACGTGCCGATGGCGAAGATCGCCCCGACGATCAGGCCGATGAGGGTGACGATGAGACCAGTGCCCGTCCCGAGGGTCACGAACAGGCCGACGGCCAACGCGTAGCCCGCTGCGCCGGCCAGGAGCACGATCGCCGCGTAGTACCAGAAGAACGAGATCGCCGCGAGGACGATGCCGAAGACGATGCCGATCCCCCACGACAGCGTGGTCGCGAAGAACCCTTCACCGAACACGTCCTGCCCCCACTGGGCCCCGGATACGAGTCCGAACAGGAACGCCCACAGCGGGAGCAGGATCGTGAACAACTTGAGTCCGTAGGTGGCCCACGCCAGGCCGATGACGATGGCCAGCAGGCCGATGACGATCCCCTCGAGTGACATCGATATCCTCCATCCCACTCGGCGTCCGCTGCCGGGCACAGACAGACTTGTTCGGACGCCCTCCGAGCGGACTATACAGGCCTCGACACACGGAACGCCCGGTCGCGCCGGCGTGATCCGGTCAGCCGAGGATGGTCCTGTCGGGTGCCCGAGACATCACGGGCGGGTGATCCTGACGTCGTCGACCGCCGCTTCGATGGTGCTCGGACGACCGCGATCGGCGGCGGCGAACACGATCCGGATGGCCTGCCCGGCCCACGGCGTCATCGGGATCGAGACGCTGGACCAGCGGGGCAGGTCCTTGTTCGGGGCGCCTCGCTCCTGGTACACGCGCGTCCGGCCGCCATCGGCGGTCTCGACGTACACCCTGAAGTAGTCGCTCTTCGTGGCGTTCGCGCTGTGGGCGAAGTAGTAGTGGAAGGTCAGCTTGCCGACCGTATCCGACAGCTCGACGACCGGTGAGCGAACGGTCGTGACGCCACCGTCGACGTCGTAGGAATGGGCGGTCGAGCCGGCCCTGGCCCCCGTCACCAGCGCCCTGGACCCGGACGGGACGGTCCCGGACTGCCTGGCTGTCGCCTTTGGGTCCGCGCGCTGCCATGATCCGCCCGTCGCCGTGTCGGTCCCGAGCGGATCCGCCTTCCAGCCGCCGGCCGTTTCGAACGCGTCATAGAGCGGGCCGCAGTTCTTCCTGGCCGTTCCCGCGTAGTCGTAGGGGCATCCGGCCGCCTCGATGAGCATCAGGATCGCCGCCTTGTTCCGTTCGGTCTGTGGACCGATGACTTCATCGGGCGGGTAGAACCGGGCGGTCGACGACACCTTGGCGTGGCTCGGATACAGCTCGAACGTGTACATGAAGATGTGCTGGATCCCGTAGGCCCAATCGATCTCGTCGCCGTCCGTGACGTACAGACCACTCGACTGCATCGCGGTGTAGCCATTCGTCGTCGCCATCTCCCTGCCGAGCGCGACGAGGGCTCGGTGGTCGGCCGTGGTCATGTCGGCGGGCACTGCCTGCTTCGTGTAGCCGTACGGCCACAGGATCTGCTGTCCGGCGGTATGGAAGGTGATGGCCGTCCGGATCTGCTGGCGACCCCCGATCCGGCGGCTGTTGATGAAGTCGCGGACCGCCCGCGTCTCCGGGGCAGAGAAGGCGGAGGGGCCGCGATACGTGTCCGACGCGGGGTGACTGGATGAGCCGCCACAGCAGCCCCAGTGATAGCCGTAGTTGCGATTGAGGTCCGTTCCGATCGCCTTGTATCCGGGATTCGGCTGCCGGCTCTTGCGCCAGGCGCGATACGGCGAACCGGTCAGGTCGTACTGGGCTCCATCCGGATTGACCGCGAAGATGATCCAGATCTCTCGCGTGTCGACCAGGTTCGTGATCTGACTGTCCGTGCCGTAGCCGTCCGTCAGCCAGCGCAGGATCGCCAGGTTCTGCTCGAGGGACAGGTGCTCCCGGGCGTGGTGCAGCGCGTCGAACAGGACTTCCGGTTCGGACTCGTCCGTGGCGACGTTGTCCGAGACCTTCGCCACCCACAGGTCGCGGCCCTTGTAGCTTTGCCCGATCGACGACAGCGCGACGATGTCCGGGTGGGCCTCGGCCGTCGCCTTGATCTCGGCGACCATCTCGGGATACGTGTGATAGCCCGAATCCTTGGCCGGGAAATCGGCAGCACGGGCGATGGGGCTCGTCCACAACGCCATGAACGGGCTGAGGGCGAGCACGAAGGCGGCGCGACGTCGCATTCGCACAGCATCACCGACGACGGCCCGTTCTGTCACCCCCCGGATGGGGCCAGTCGTGGCCGGGACCAGCCGGCCGAGATTCTGGTGCCCGACGGCGCTATGCTCGAGGACGTGCGACCGCTGCCTGCGCCGTTCGACGATATCGCTGCTGGTCGGACCGCGCCGATCGGCGTGGCCGGGCCGGCGCTGCTGGGCAGCCGCCTGCTGACCAAGGATCTCGCGTTCTCACCGGATGAACGCGACGCGTTCGGGCTGCGCGGTCTCCTGCCCGACGCCGTCCTCGAGATCGAGGACCAGGTCGACCTCGAGCTCGAACATCTGCGCCGAAAGGACGATGCGCTCGAGCGGTATATCGGGATGGCCGCCCTCCAGGATCGCAACGCGACCCTGTTCTACCGGCTTCTGGCCGAACACCTCGAGGAATTCCTGCCGATCGTCTACACGCCGACCGTGGGCCGGGCGTGTCAGCAGTTCAGCCACATCCTGCGCCGGACCCGGGGCACCTGGATCACGCCGGCCGACCGCGACCGGATCCCGACCCTCCTTCGGCAGGGGCCGTACCGAGACGTCCGGCTGATCGTCGTGACCGACAACGAGCGGATCCTCGGGCTCGGCGACCAGGGTGCTGGCGGGATGCCGATCCCGATCGGCAAGCTCGCCCTGTACACGGCCGGGAGTGGCATCAGCCCGGTGCTCACGCTGCCCGTCTCGCTGGATGTGGGCACGGACAATCCGGCACTGCTGGAAGACCCGCTCTACGTCGGGTACCGAAAGCCTCGCCTGCGTGGCGCCGACTATGACGACCTCGTCGAGGCGTTCGTGGAGGGCGTCGCGGAGGTGTGGCCCGGTTGCGTGATCCAGTGGGAGGACTTCAAGCAGGCCAACGCCTTGCGGATCCTGGATCGATACCGGCATCGGGTGCCGTCATTCAACGACGATGTCCAGGGGACCTCGGCAGTCGTCCTCGGCGGGCTGCTCGCCGCGCTCCGGCACCTGGGCTCGTCCCTGGCCGAGACGCGAGTCGTCCTGGCCGGCGCCGGTGCCGCCGGGATCGGCATCGCGCGACTGCTTCGACTGGCCATGCTCGAAGACGGGATCCCTGAAGCGGACGTCCGGCGAGCGCTCGTCCTGGTCGATTCGAAGGGTCAGGTCCACGACCGGCGCGAGGATCTCGATCCGACCAAGCGCGAACTCGCGCTTCCGGCCGGGGCGTTCACCGACTATGGCTTCACGACCGAATTCCCAGGGCTGATCGAGACCATCGAGCGGGTCCGACCGACCGTCCTGGTCGGGGCGACCGGCGTGGGTGGCACGTTCCTCGAGCCGACGATCCGGGCCCTGGCCGCGGGCACCCCCAGGCCCGTCGTCCTGCCGCTCTCCAACCCGACGTCGGCCGCCGAGGCGACCCCGGACGACGTTCTGCGCTGGTCCGAGGGTCGGGCGGTGGTCGCGACCGGTTCGCCCTTCGACCCGGTCGACACGAATGGCCGGCGGCAGATCATCGGCCAGGCCAACAACGTGTTCATCTTCCCGGGTCTCGGGTTGGGAGCGATCGCAGCCGAGACCAGCATGATCACGGACCGGATGTTCCTGCTCGCCGCCCGGGCCCTCGCGTCCGCGGTCACGGACGAACGACTGGCCGCGGGCGTCATCTATCCGCCGGTCGACGACCTGCGCCGGGTGTCGCGCTCGATCGCGATCATCGTCGCTGGCGAGGCGATCGAGGCCGGCCTGGCCGGGATCGATGCATCGACCGATGTGGAGGCCGTCATCGACGCGGCGACGTGGTGGCCGGACTACGTGCCGTATCGACCCGTGCGCTCGGTCGAACGTCGCCGGACGCCGTGATCGAAACGCGCGGGGCAGTCCTCCGTGCGAGTGGCCAGCCCGCCACGATCGAGGCCCTCGCGCTCGCGGAGCCCCGCGCCGGTGAGGTCCGGGTCCGCATCCTCGCCTCGGGCGTCTGCCATTCCGACCTCCATGTCCGCGACGGCGAATGGCCGCGGCCGACGCCGATCGTCATGGGCCATGAGGGTGCCGGGATCGTCGACGCGGTCGGTAGTGGCGTCACGGATCGCACCGTCGGCCAGCCGGTCGCATTGTCCTGGCTCGTCCCGTGCGGGACCTGCCGGGCGTGCCGTGGCGGACGACCGTGGGCATGTCCGGCGTCGCCCTCGTTCCGTCATCGGATGCTCGACGGGGCGACGGTCTTCGCGTCGCGGGACGGTACGCCCGTCCTGTCATACAGCGGGCTCGGGACGATGGCCGAGGCGGTCGTCGTGCCTGCAGCGGCCGCGATCCCGATCCCCGATGGCGTCGACCCCGCGGTCGCCGCCCTGATCGGCTGTTGCGTCACGACGGGGGTCGGGGCGGTGCTGAAGACCGCGGTCGTGCCGGCCGGCGCCAGCGTCGCGATCATCGGGCTCGGTGGCGTCGGGCTGTCCTGCGTGATGGGCGCCGTCCTGGCCGGGGCATCGCGGATCGTGGCGATCGACCGGGTCCAGGAGAAGCTCGCGGCAGCGATCGTCCTGGGCGCCACCGACGGGATCCTCGCCGGCGACGCAGCTTCGACCGTCGAGGCCCTGCGCGACCTGACCGACGGTGGCCCGGACTTCATCTTCGAGGCCATCGGTCGCGTGACGACCGTCGAGGTCGCGCTCGAAGCGCTGCCGATCGGCGGGACCGCCGTGCTCGTCGGGATGACCCCGGTCGATGCGCGGGCGTCGCTCGCGGTGTACCCGTTCGTCGACGGCAGCCGCCGGATCCTCGGATCGAACTACGGCTTCGCCGACCCATCCGTGGATTTCCCTCGCTACGCGGCCCTTCACCTGGCTGGTCGTCTTCCGATCGAGCGCCTCATCGACCGGCGGATCGGACTCGACGACCTCGAAACGGCATTCGGTCGCCTGCGAGACGGCGACGGCCTGCGACAGGTCGTGCTGCCGGCCTGCACTAGCCTGGTGCGCTGCTGCCACGCGCTCGTGGTGCCGGAGACATCGCGCCACCGGGAATGGCCCGGAATCGGCCTTGTGCCAGCGCCTGCTCAAGGCGGGCCAGGATCCGGTCTGCGCGAACCTGGTCGACCTTGCCGGCGGCGACGGCCGCGTCGAGCCCTTGCTTCGCGGCGGTCACCACCGCAGCGCTGACCGACGGGTACGCGACGCCCTGTTCGGTCGCGATCTCCTGGAGCGTCAGGCCGGATCGCAGCCGGATCGCCAGCTCGCCGGTCGTCAAGCCGAGCGCGTCGGCGGCAGCGGCACGCACATCCGCGGCAACCCCGACGGAAGGTCCGGCGGTCATGCGCAAGTGCCGGAGACGGGCGGTGAGGCGTGCGCATTGATCGGCGTCCGAGGCCTCGAGCCTCGCCTTGAGCCGATCCCCGACCGCATTCGACAGCGCTCCATCGGCCACGGCGGCGTCGATGGTCGACGCCGCAGCCGCCCTGGCGGCAGCCGACAGGGCCGCTGGATCAACGCCGAGCCGGGCGGCCAACGCACTCCGGAACGCCGTGCAATAGGTGTCGACGTTCGCGGCGCCGGAAGGGTCTGCCGGACCCGGTGCGGTCGCCGCAGTGGACGTTGCCGTCGTTCGGGACGTGGTCGACGCCGCCACGGACCCGATGGCTGCGCCGCCGAGCACGACGACGGCGATGAGGCCGGCGGATCCGGCGAGTCGCGTCTTCGACATCATGTCCATCCTTCGGTATCGCGCGATCAGATCGACCGCGCCTTCCAACGCATCGTCGGACCCTCGCGTCAAGGACGTGTGTAGACGGTCCCGACTCCCTTCATGACTTCTTGATCGCCGCCCGGATAGGATGCCTTCGATGGTCGACCGCGCCCGCATCCTGGTCGTCGAGGACGAGCCCCGCCTCGGCGAGCTCATTCGTCTTTACCTGGAACGGGACGGTCACCACGTCCGAGTCATCGGCGATGGTCGCGCGGCGATCGATGCCTACGAGGCCGATCGGTACGATCTCGTCGTTCTCGACCTCATGCTCCCGGGCCTTGCTGGAGAGGCCGTCCTCGCGGCGATCCGGGACCGGGGCGACACGCCGGTCCTGATCGCCTCGGCCAAGCGGAGTGACTTCGATCGGATCGCCGGGCTGCGGATGGGTGCCGACGACTACCTCGTCAAGCCGTACAACCCGAACGAGTTGACGGCGAGAGTGGCGGCGATCCTGCGGCGGACCCAGACAGCGTCGAGCGGCCCGACGAGCCCGAGCGGGACGGCGACCGACGATGCGCCGCCGTTGGCCTTCGCCGATGGCAGGCTGATCGTCGACCCGGCCACGCGGCGATATACGCTGGCCAGGGACTCGACGACGGGAGAGCTCGCCGGCCGGCTGACCCCAGGAGAGTTCGGCCTGCTGGATGCGCTTGCCCGTCGGCCGGGCAGCGTGCTGACCCGGGACCAGCTCCTCGAATCGGTGACCCGGCGTCCGGACGATGTCTTCGAGCGAGTGATCGACGTCCATGTCGCCAACCTCCGTCGCAAGCTCGGCGATGACCCAGCGGCGCCGTGGCTCATCGAGACGATCCCGCAGACCGGCTACCGACTCGTGGCATCGAAGGATCCTCGGTGAGCGGATCGACCCACGTCGGCTCGACCCGGCCTCGCCGGTCGCTGGCGTGGCGGCTCGGGTTGTTGCTCGGGGTCACGGTCGTCATCGTCCTGCTCCTCGTGGGGGTCGTCGTCAATCGGGTCGTCAGCCGTGGGTACGAGACGGTCCTGACCGACGTGCAGCAGCAGCGCCTTGATGACGCGGCGGTGACCCTGGCCGACCGCCTCCAGCGGCCGGCCGGGCTCGCCCGCGCCCAGGTCCTGATCGCGCGGCTGGCGAATGGGCTCGATGGGCAGATCCAGGTGATCGCGCCGGACGGGACGATCCTCGCGGCATTCGGCAAGACGCCCTCGGCCGACTCGGTCCACTATGCGGTCCCGATCGAGGTGGACGGGGTGATCGCGGGGACCTTGACGGCGGATCTTCCAGCGCAGGGCGTCGATCGCGGGTTCCTGCCGTTGTTCGACATCACCCTTGCGGCGGCCGGCCTGGTCAGCGTCCTTGCCATCGTGGCCGTCTCCACGTCGGTGGCGGCGCGGCTGACCCGGCCACTGCACGATGTCGCCGCGGCGGCGCGCCGGATCGAGGCCGGCGAGTCCGGGGCTCGCGCGACCGGGGGTGACGACCGTGAGTCGACCGAACTCGCCGAGGCATTCAATGCCATGGCCGACCGGCTGGAACGCTCAGAGATGCTGCGGAGACGCGCCGCCAGCGATGTGGCCCATGACCTGGCGACACCGGCCACCGTCCTTAAATCGCAGCTCCAGGCGATGGTCGATGGCGTCGTCGAGGTCGACCCGGCCGGACTCGAGGCGGCGCGATCGACCGCCGCGGCCCTTGGCCGGGTCATCGCCGACATCGGCGACCTCGCGAGTGCAGAAGCCGCCCCCCTGCAGGCCAGGCCCGCGCGAATCGAGCTCGCCGCGGCCGTGACCGATATCGTCCGTTCGCTCGACGGTGCGGGACGGGCCCGATCGGTCCGGATCGACGTCGACGTACCCGGTGGGAGGATCGCGTGGGCAGATCCAGGTCATCTCGCGCGCGCGTTGCGAAACGTCGTCGCCAACGCCATCGCTCACAGCCCGGAGGGCGGCGTGATCTCGATCCGCGCCGATACGACCGGCGAGATGGCCGCGATCCGGGTCAGCGACCAGGGCTCGGGCATGGCCCCCGACGATGTCGAGCATGTCTTCGAGCGCTTCTACCGGGCTGACACGTCACGCGCGCCCGATCCGCTGACTGGCCGACCGACCGGCCTTGGACTCGGGCTAACGATCGCACGCGATCTCCTGGCCGCAAGCGGCGGCCGGATCCGGGTCGATCGAACGGGGCCGGACGGTACGACGTTCGTGATCGAGATCCCATCGGCCCGCCCTTGAAGCAGATCGCGGAGCCGGTCAGTGGACGGCCATCGCCCGGCGATAGATCCGATCCGGCGTGATCCCGGTCGAACCGAATGTCGCCACGAACGTCGTCGATGCCCCGGGCCCGAGCGTCCGCCGGTCGACGTGTGCGCGCACGACGTCGAGGACGTTCCCGCGCGAGTCGTACAGCGTGACCGCGAAGCGCATGTGGCGGACCGTATACGACTTGGTGTTCCTGATCGTGCCGGTGACGACCCAGTGTCCGGCTGCGTCTGCCGCCGCGCTGGCGATCGTGGATGCGGGCCTGACGATGCGCTTGGAGGTCTTCGGTGCGCTGACGCTCCAGCTGACGTGGTCGAACCCGGCGGGCAGGCTGCCCACGATGCTGAACGGCGCCCGAGTCAGAGGCTTGACGAACTTCAGGTCGACGTGGTGTGACCGGGTCGCGAGGAGCTTGCCGGTCGCGTCATACAGCCGGGCCGTGACCGTGACCGGACCAACGGTCCTCGAGGTGTTGTTGTAGACCTCACCGACCAGGCGGAGCGTGCCGCCGCTGATCAGCGCGTTGGATGTCAGGACCCGCACCGCAGCCGGTAGCTTCTTGATGAGGAAGACGTGCTGGCCGGTCGAGGGACTCCCGCCACCACTCAGCCGGATCGCGTAGTTGCCCGCCACGAGCTTCCGGACGATCTCCTCGGCGCCAAGCCCGCCGCGATCCGAGACCTTGAGCAGCTTGCTGCAGCCCTGGAAGAGCTCGAGCTTCCCCGGGACCGTGAGGTCCCCGAGGACGATCCGGACCCGCTTGGTCGCGGTGAGCTTGAACCGGTACCAGTCGACGTCGTCGGGCGCCCCGAACGTCGCCGCCTGCCATCTCCCGGTCGGGTCGACGGGCGGAGCCGCCCCCGAGCACGTGTCAGATGCGTCGACGGTCCCGGTCCGCGTGTACGTCGCCGTCAGCGCCGTGGTCCCGTTGACGACGGGGACCTGGTGCGTCCGGGCGCCACCGTCCGACCACGACTCGAAGGACCAGATGTCCTCCCCGATGAAGCTCGTCGCGGGTGCGCTGACGCTGGCGCTGGACTTGACGATCGCGGTGGCGGACGCGGTCAGGTCGGTGTCAACGCCGGCGGTCGTCGCGATCCCGGCCGGCGACGACTTCGTGGTCACCGTCCCCGTGAGCGGGTCCAGGTCGATCGATGCGGATCCGGTCAGGCCGGCCGAATCCGTGACGGTGACGCTCAGCTGGATGTGTGAGGGCACCTCGTGATCCGGTGCCACGAAACTCCCCGACGCCACTCCGCTTTCCGTTTCGATGATGTGCGAATGACAAGCCGAGGGACAGTGCCGCATGGTCACCGTCCAGGTGAACGCCGAGGCAGGCAGGGTCCCATCCTGGAGGTCAGTCGCCGAGCCGCTGAAGTCGATCGTGTCACCGACCTTCCAGTGCAGGTCGGGATCGGGCAGGTCGATGGTCACCGTCGGCGGTGATTCATCCACGGAGATGACATGCGTCGTCGCCCCGGTCAGCTTGGCGGGATCGGTCACCTTCAGCCCTACGGTCACCTGGCCGACCGTGGGGTACGTCCGCTGGGCGGTGACCCCGGTCGCGTCGTCGAACTGGCCATCCCCGTTCAGGTCCCAGGCGTACGTCAGCTGGCCGTGTGAGCTCGTCGAGGCACTCGCATCGAAGGACACCTGGAGGGGCGCCGGACCGGATGAAGGCGTTCTCGTGAACTTCGCGACCGGCGGGTTGGCGAGACCGTAGTAGTGGATCCGGCGGATCTCGCCGCGATCGTAATCCACGTACAGCACCTCGCCGTTCGGGTCGGTCGTCAGGAAGACGGCGCCGCCATCGCTCGCGCCTGCGTCGATCCGATCCAGGTTCGCGAACAGCTTGGCGGGCCCCGCCGTGGGGAGGCCCCCTGCCCCACCCGGGAGGTACCAGATACAGCGCCGGACATAGTCGGCGAAGAACAACGCCCCGTCGTAGGCGCCCGGGTAGGTGGTCGATGGCGGCAGGAACGTGACACCGGAGATCGACCCGCCGTTCGCGGTGCCGCACCCGTCGCCGCTGGCCACGTCGACGCCATGGTGGTACTGGTAGTACGGCTTCGTGACCTCTCCCGCACTGAGTCCAGCGCAGATCGATGTGCCGAGGGCCTGGAAGGCGGGGAAGGTCGCATCGCCTTCCCAGCACGGCCAGCCGAAGTTCCGTGGAGAGGCCGTTGGATCCGTCAATCGGTCGATCTCCTCCCAGGTCGAGAAGCCGACATCAGCCAGCCAGATCTCGTTCGTCCCTGGTCGGATGGTGAACCGGAAGGGGTTCCGAAGCCCGTAGCCGATGATCCGGCGAGCATTCGGGTCGGTCGAACCGGCGAGTGCGTTCGTCGGCCAGCCGGCCCGCTGTCGTCGGATCGATGCGAAGGACGGCCCCGTCGAGGCCGACCGGATCGCCCGACGTCCGAAGATCCTGGGCGCGCAGGGAACCTCCCTCGGCGGTCGGCGGACTGAGGGCGACCCCGACGCCACCGGGCGGATCGCCGCACGGATTGGCGGGGGTCGGCGTTCCTGACAGGGACCCGCCGAATTGGCCGTAGTCGACGCCACTGAACCCGGCGCCTTCCCCAGCGGAGACATACAGCGCGCCATCGGCACCGAACATGAGGTTCCCGACGGAGTGGCTCGGGAACTGCTGGCACCAATCCTCGATCAGGACGTGCTCGGATCCGGTCATGACCCCGCCCGACGCCGTCAGACGCGACAGACGCCCGGAGATCACGCACCCGTCCGTCATCGCCCCGGGCGGCGATGGACATCGGTCGCCGTAGTACCCCGATCCCCCGTTGGACGGCCACTTGGGTGCCGCCGCTGGGTCGCCGAGGACGTGGTTGTACGCGTACAGGACGTAGACGTACGGCTTCGTCGGGTAGGCCGGGTCGACGGCCAGGCCCATCATGCCCCGGTCCCAGTAGTTGTGGACGTTGGTATTGAGATCGGCGAATACCGTGGGTGTCGTGTCCGCGAGGCTCGAGTACCTCAGGATCACCCCTCGCTTCTCGGCCACGAAGACCTCGCCATTCGGCGCGATGGCGATGGCCATCGGGTTGTCCAGGCCGCCGAAGACCAGCTGGTCGGCGAAGCCCGCCGGAACGCTGGCGGGTGAATCGGCGAGCACGGGCGAGACCCCGAACGAGAGCATCGAGGCGAGAAACGCGAACACGAGCGAGGCGAGCGCCGGCCGTCGGCCCGACCATCGCCGAACGGGGATCATGAAGCGAGGACCGTCCAGATACGCGGGTGTGATGATGACCTTCGTACCATTGGGCATCCACCCATCCGGGTCAAGTCCCGCCGCCCGGGAACTGGTGCGGTCCGGAACCGGACACTCATGGTGGCGCCGGCCGCCGGATGACGTGATCGGCGAGTTCCGGGAACCGGCGAGCGACGACGCCGACGCCGGCGACGCACAGGAGCCCGCCGGACACGACCGCGAACTGCGGGCTGGTCAGGCTCGCGACGACCGCCGCCTCGATATCACCCAGCCGCGGGCCGCTGGTCACGACCAGCGTGTGGATCGAGGAGACCCGGCCGCGCAGGTTGTCCGGTGTCGCGAGTTGGACGAGGGTCGACCGGAACACCGCCGAGAAGACGTCGGCCGCTCCCGCGACAGCCAGGAAGAAGAGCGCGAGCGGGAACGACACGGTGACCAGCCCGAACCCGGTGATCGCCAACCCCCACGCGGCGACGGCGATGAGGATCGCCCGACCGATCCTGTCGACGGCCTTGACCCAACCCGACAGCAGCGCCCCGAGGAACGCCCCGGCAGCCGGGGCCGCGGCCATCAATCCGAACCCCGCCGCGCCCGTCCCGAACACGTCGAGCGCCAGCACCGGGAAGAGCGATGTCGGCATGCCGAAGATCATCGCGTTGAGGTCGATGACGAACGATCCGAGGATCGCCCGCCGTCGGCGGGCGAACCCGAGTCCTTCGCGGATGGCCGCCAGTCCCGGACGGCTCACGACCCCGATGGGCGGCAACGGATGGATCGCCAGGAGGGCCACGAACGAGGCGATGAAGGTCAGCAGATCGACCGTGTACGCACCTGCGAGCCCGACCGTCGCGATGAGCAGCCCGCCGATCGCGGGGCCGACGATGGACGCCATCTGGAAGTTGAGCTGGTTGAGGGCGATCGCCGATGGCAGCCGATCGGGCGGGACCAATCGGGGGATCGCCGACGATCGGGCGGGTTGGTCGACGGCTCCCAGTCCCGCAGCGACGAACGCGACCAGGAACAACGCCATCACCGGGGGCGCGCCGCCAGCCGCAAGAAGCACAAGGACAAGACTGGAGGCTGCGAGTCCCGCCTGGGTGAGCATGAGCAGACGGCGCCGATCGACGGCGTCCGCCAGTGAACCGGCGCCAAGGGCGAACAACAGGATCGGCACGAGCTGGAAGAGGGTCAGCGCCGCGATGGCCAGCGTCGAACCAGTCAGTACGTAGACCTGATACGGCAGGGCGATCCTGGTGACCTGGTTGCCGATGCCGTTGACGACCTGCCCGGACCACAGCCAGCGGTAGTCCCGATCACGCCGCAGCGGCGTGGTATCGAGGAAGAGGCTGCGAGCCCGACCGGTCATCGGCTGCGGGCCCGACCGGGCCGAGACCTAGCGATCGCGTTCCACGTCCGCGAGCACCGCCTGGGCGGCGGCGAGCCTGGCGACCGGGACCCTGAACGGCGAACACGACACGTAGTCGAGTCCGATCCGCTCGCACTTGTGGATCGACTCGGGGTCGCCGCCATGCTCGCCACAGATGCCGAGCTCCAGGTCGGGGCGGGTCGATCGGCCCTTCTCGACCGCGGTCCGCATCAGGCCGGCCACCGCATCATCGAGCGTCTGGAACGGGTTGACCGGCAGGATCCCATCCTCGACGTACTTGAGCAGGAACCCGCCCTCCGCGTCGTCGCGGCTGTAGCCGAAGGTCATCTGGGTCAGGTCGTTCGTGCCGAAGCTGAAGAACGCCGCGTGCCGCGCGATCTCATCGGCGGTGAGCGCGCCGCGCGGCACCTCGATCATCGTCCCGAAGACGTACTCGACATCGACGCCTGCGGCCGATTCGACCGCCTTCGCCTCGGCTTCCAGCAGGTCCTTCGTCGCCTTCAGCTCGTTCACGTGCCCGACCAGGGGGATCATGATCTTGGCCTTCGGGTGACCGCCGGATGCCTTGACCGCGATCAGGGCATTGAGGATCGCCCGCGTCTGGACCTTGACGAAGTCCGGGATCATCAGGCCCAAGCCGGCAGCCGCGGAGACCGAGCATCGGGTTCTGCTCGTGCATGCTCTGGATCGTCGCGAGCAGCTCCTTGTCCTCGTCGGACGCGCCGCCGGTCGCCTCGGCTCGGGTGACCTTGACCAGCTGCTCCTCGAGATTGGGCAGGAACTCGTGGAGTGGCGGATCGATGAGGCGGACGACCACCGGCAGCCCGTCCATCGCCCGGAAGATCCCCTCGAAATCGCCCTGCTGGAGGACCTCCAGCTTGGCCATCGCCGCGTCGAAGGTGGCAACCGCTTCGGCCTCGTCGGCGTCCAGGGTAGCCCCGGTCGCCCGCCGCGCCTTGGCTCGAGTGGCGACGTTGGCGACGAGGATCGCCGCGCGGACGATCTCCAGCCGCTCCCCTTCGCGGAACATGTGCTCCGTCCGGCACAGGCCGATCCCCTGGGCGCCGTAGCTGCGCGCCATGGCCGCCTCTTCGGGCTTGTCGGCGTTGGTCCAGACCTCCATCCGTCGGACCTCGTCGGCCCAATCCAGGATGCGCTGGAGTTCGGGCTGGTCCTCGAATCGGGCCGAGACCGTAGGCAGCGCTCCGACGAACACCTCGCCGGTGCTGCCATCGACACTGATCCAGTCGCCCTCGGCGAACGAGATGCCGTCGGCGGTCGCGGTCTTCGTCCCGTAGTCGACGGCCAGGTCGTGACAACCGGCGACACACGGCTTGCCGATCTGGCGGGCGACGACGGCGGCGTGGCTTGTCGCGCCACCGCGAGCCGTCAGGATGCCCTGGGCGACGGCCATGCCGTGGAAATCATCGGGCGATGTCTCCACTCGGACGAGCACGACACGTTCACCGCGTCCGACCCACTCGACGGCCGTGTCGGCATCGAAGACGGCTCGACCGACCGCGGCACCCGGGGATGCGTTCAACCCCTTCGCGATCCGGGCGGCACTTGCCCGCGCCGCAGGATCGAACTGGTCGCGCAGCAGCTGATCGACATGCGCCGGCTCGATCCGCATCAGCGCCTCGTCGCGGGTGAGCACACCCTCGTCAACGAAGTCCGCCGCGATCTTGACCGCCGCCGCGGCGGTGCGCTTGGCCGAGCGTGTCTGGAGCATGTACAGCTTGCCGCGCTCGATCGTGAATTCGAGATCCTGGACGTCGCGGTAATGCCGCTCGAGCTGCTCACCGATCCGCAGGAACTCGGTGTAGACGGCCGGCATCTCCGTCTCCATCTGGCTGATCTTCGGGGCGGTCCGGATGCCGGCGACCACGTCTTCACCCTGGGCGTTGGTCAGGTACTCGCCGAACAGGACCTTTTCACCCGTGTTCGGGTCACGGGTGAAGGCGACACCGGTCCCCGAGTCGTCACCCATGTTGCCGAAGACCATGGTCACGACGTTGACCGCGGTACCGAGGTCGTGGGCGATCTTCTGGTTGTTCCGGTAATCCGTCGCCCGCTTGCCGAACCAGCTCGCGAACACGGCCTTGATGGCGAGATCGAGCTGGTCGTACGGATCGCTCGGGAACTCGCGACCGGTGTCCTCCCGAACGATGTCCTTGTACGTGCCGGTCAGGGCTTTCAGCGCCGCCGCGTCGAGGTCGGTGTCCTGGGCGGCCCCGTTGGCGGCTTTCGCGGCATCAAGGGCGTGATCGAAGCGCTCCCCGTTCACGTCCATGACGATCCGGCCGAACATCTGGATGAACCGCCGGTACGCGTCCCAGCCGAATCGCTCGTTGCCGGTCAGGGCCACGAGACCCTGGAGCGTCTCCTCGTTCAGCCCCAGGTTCAGGACCGTGTCCATCATCCCGGGCATGGAGAACTTGGCGCCCGACCGCACGCTGACCAGGAGTGGGTCGGCGGCGTCACCGAAACCCTTGCCGGTCAGGGACTCGACCTCACCCACCGCCACGAGGACGTCCGCCCAGAGGCCATCCGGCAGCTGTTGGCCTGCCGCGAAGAAGTCGTTGCAGGCCTCCGTCGTGATGGTGAAGCCCGGGGGCACGGGCAGACCGGCATTGGTCATCTCGGCGAGGCCGGCACCCTTCCCGCCCAACAGGTCACGCATCGACGAGTCACCTTCGGCCTTGCCGTCGCCCCACGCGTAGATGTAGCGCTTGGCGGCTTCGTGCGCGCGGTCACCTGTGGGCGGGACGGTCGAGGTCATCGGATCGTGTCCTCCGGGACGGGCGGGCATTCGGCGGCCGCCGTGGGGATCGGGGTGGTCCGCCGATTGTACCGTCGCCGCCGATCGGGCTCCGGTTGCCGGATGGTTGCGATCCGCCGCCTCGGTCATTCGCATCGGTCGTCCCGGGCCGATCGCATCGGTCGTCCGCGCCGCATCAGTCGCATCGACCCTACACTCGGTGCGCGTCGTCGGTCAACGGACCGATGACGACGCGGACGCTGGCCGACATCGTGGGGCTATCGGATCGACCACAGGAGGCAAAACACGATGCACCCCATCGACTACGAGATGATCGCCGCCAGTCATCGACGAGACCTCGACCGAGAGGTCGAAGGCGCGCACCGGATGGCCCGAGCCGGCGGCGTCCCCCGGGGACCCTCCGTCTCCGCCCGCGTGCGCACGGGGCTTGCCAGGTTCTCGCTCGGGGGATGGGTCTCAGCGTTGCGCGTCTACCCGGATGTTGCTCGCCCAGGACGCGATCTCCGCTCGGCGAGTCGCCCCGAGCTTGGCCAGGATGTGCTCGACGTGGCTGCTGGCGGTCTTCGGCGCGATCCCTAGCGTGCCGGCGATCTCGGGGTTCGTCCGACCTTCACTCACGAGTCGGGCCACCTCGTACTCCCGGGCGGTCAGCGGCCGCCACGGCTCGTCGACGGCGACATGCCCACGTGCCTGGCGGACGAGCTCATCCGCGCGCGCCAGCAGTGCCGGGCTCTCGAGCCGGACGGCCGACTCGCGGACGTCGCTCGCGAGTCCCGCCGCCATCGCGAACCGATTCGACCGGATGAGACTGCTGGCGAGGTCGAGTCGGCACCAGTCAGCCTCCCAGACGCGCCCTCGTTCGGTCCAGCCGCGGACTGCTGATTCAAGGTCGCGGCGGGCATGCCCGACGGCACCGGAGGCCAGCTCGACGAGTCCCTGGCCATGGTCGATCGACGGTCGGGCTACGGTGCCGATATCGGCGAGGAGGACCCGACAGTGCTCAAGCCAGCGGCTTGCCTCCTGCGGTCTGCCGCTCCCTTGATAGGCGCGCACTCCCGTCACCACGAACGAGATAAGCAGACTCTGCTGACCGACAACGGCCGCTGCCGTGGCGGCATCCTCGCAGTAGCGGACGGCATCCTCGGCGTCGCCGGAAAGGAGGGCCGTCTCGGCAAGGCCCCACGCTGGCGGCATGCTGAGGTCGACGGCTTCGCTTCGGGTCCCGTACGCCAGGGCGTCCGAGAGGATCTCGCGGGCCTGATCGAACCGGCCACGACCCATCGCGACATACCCGAGCGACCAGCGTGCCATCGAGCTGGCTCGCTCGCATCCCCGATCCGCGACCGCTCGCTCGCCGCGCGCCTGGGCCTGGTCCCAGCTGCCATCCGTCCAGGCCAGCAGCGCCCGGTTGGCCAGAAGGACGTGCCCGCAGTGTGACTGCTGGATCTCGTCCGCGTGTCGGGATCCTTCGGCGATGAATTGAGCGGCGACCCCGTATTCAAGATGGCGGATCGCCAGCTCCGAACCGTCCCGGTAGGCGGAGACGCTATCCTCATATCCGAATCGCTCCATGGCCACCGCCGATCGCTCGATAGCCGCCAGCCCTCGGCCCACGTCACCGGCCAGGATGTCTGCGGACCCGGCGATCCAATCGGTGGCGAGGACCTGTTCGGTGTCCTCCCGCGCCAACGCATCGGCGCTTGCCGCGCGGATCGCCTCGCGCGCCGCACCGACCGAGCTTCGATCGAGGTGGACGATCGCCAGGCGACAGAGCAGCTCCACCCGGACACGGTCTCGCGCAGCCGTCGCGGGCTCGGCGTCCAGATCGACCAGGACACGCTCGGCAAGAGCGAGACGATCCGACGTCGACTTCCCGATCCGGCGCCACATCGAGAGCACGATGAGCAGCGCGCGGCTGGCATCGATCGTCATCGCGGCATCGCGGAACGTGGCCTCGGCAGCGAACGCCATCCGGAGCGCGAGGTGATTCTCCTCGACGCTGGCCGCCTCTTCGGCGAAATTCGCCAACAGGTCGCCACGCTCGCGGGGCGGCAGGTCTTCCGGGGCATTGTCGACTGCTCGCCGGAGCAGCTCGTACGCCTCTCGGTGGGCGTGGAGTCGAGAGGCTTGACAGGCCCCCTCGAGCGCGCTGGCGTAGGCGCGATCGCGCATGCCCGCCTGCTCGTAATGGAGCGAGGCATGGACTTCCGAGGCTCCCTCGAGCCGTGCTCCAAACTCGCCCGCTCTGGCGTGGAACCGGCGCCGATCCCGATCTGGCGTGTCTCGATAGAGGACATCCCGGAGGACCTGATGGCGGAAGTCGAACATCCCTCGCGGTCCCGGCGGCTCAAGGATGGCGTAGTCGACCAGCTCGCGGAGCGGCTCGTCGAGGGCATCGACCGGCAGGTCCATGATCCCGGCTAGCACATCGGCAACGAAGCAACGGCCGAGGACCGCTCCGGCCCGCGCTGTCGCCTGAGCCGCCGGAGATCGCTCATGGAGGCGGGTCAGCACGGCATCCTCGAGGGTCTCCGGGACGGCCGCCGCCTTGATGACATCGGCATCAAGGCGGGCCGGCAAGGCGATCGCGCCGAGCAATTCCTCGATGTGGAGCGGGACGCCATCAGTCCTGACGTGGAGCGCCTCGACGACGTCTCGTGGCGCGGGGAGCCCCATGGCCAGGAGCATCGTCGTCATCGTCGCCGTCTGCTCGATCGTCAATGGCTCGAGTCGGATCTCTTCCGCGGCGCGTTGGGTGATAAGGCGCGTCCGCCACGCCCGAAGATTGGTGCCAGGCGGGACTTCCTCCGTTCGATAGGCACCGACGAGCATGAGCGGCACCTCGCCGGCCGCCTTCGCCAACTGACCGATGATCTCAAGGCTCAGATCATCCGCCCATTGGAGATCCTCGAAGACGAGCAGGGTCGGGGCATCGAGACCAGCCCGGACGCGATCGACCATCTCCAGCACCAGCAACCGCCGGCCGACCCGCTCCGCGTTGACAGCGTCGTCGCGGAGCCGGAGGAGATCCTCACCAAGGGAGGCGAGGGCCGGGTTCCGGAGCATCGAGCGAGCCAGATCGAGAACGCTGGCGGCCGGGAGATCCTGGTCCTGCGGGGCCACCCAACCGGTCGCCGCTCGGACACCGACGGCCGCTGCACGCTCCGCGATCGCGCCGACGAGCCGCGTCTTCCCCAGACCGGCTTCGCCACCGATCAGGAGGCAATGACCATGGCCCGCCAGGACATCGGCGAGACGAAGATCCGCGAGGCGCAGGAGTTCATCGCGGCCGACCATGACGGGGCAGAGCAACGGTCCACTGGCAACCATGACAACCGCAGTGTAGGCGCGGCCCGAAGGTCGTCATCGGTCATTCGACCGATGACGTCGGCCGGCGAAGGGTCGAGTTTCTTGTCCAGGGTCTGCACAACGTGCTCGCACGACCCGACAAGGGAGGACTCCATGGCTACCTTCAACGACGTACGCCCGCGGGTGGTCTGAGATGGACAAGACACGATCCGCCGGAACCCCAAGGACCCTGAGGCTGCTGCTTTCCGTGATCGCGGTGGCCTCCCTGTTGACCATGGCTTCGGCGGTGGTGGCCCGGCAGGACGGCCCGTCGCTGGCCGACGTTCGCGCCGCGACGGCGAGATTCCATGACATCGATGTTGCCTTTGCGGCCGGATACGGCAAGTTCTACGAGTGCACGGACAATGAAACCCCGGGCGTCGGCGCCATGGGACAACACTTCGCCAATGGCGATCTGGTCGGCGATCCCGAGACCGATCCGCTACGACCCGATGTGCTGATCTACGCCCCCAAGCCCGCCGGTGGGTGGCGCCTCGTCGGCGTCGAGTACGTCGTGATCCAATCAGCCTGGCAGGAGGTTCATCCGGGCACCACCCCGACCGTGCTCGGCCACTCCCTCACGGCGGTCGGCGCTCCGAACCGCTACGGCCTGCCGCCGTTCTACCAGCGTCATGTTTGGCTGTGGCAGAACAACCCGTCGGGCATGTATGAGGACTGGAACCCAAAGGTGAGTTGCCGTGGGACGGGCGACGCCGCCTGAAACGACTGGATGATCGGCCAGCCGGGTACCATCGCCGTGGACGTAGCCCACGGCGATGGAGACCGACCACATGGACCTGCCGAACGACGAACGCGTCATCGAGGCGAGCGCGCCCCAGTACAACGCCACCCTCGTGCGACGGGTCGACCACACGGACGACCTGGCCTACTTCTGGGTGAAGCTCGACGGCGAGCCGATCGTCTTCGGACCGGGCCAGTACATGACGATCGGCGTGTTCGCCGACGGCAAGCTGTGGCAGCGACCCTACTCCGTGGCGTCCGCCCCGCGCGAGTCAGGGGACGGCGGATACGAGTTCTACGTTCGCCTCGTGCCGATCATCCGGTTCACCACGCTCCTGTGGCGGCTGCCGGTCGGCCATGGGATGCGGATGATCGGACCGAAGGGCAAGTTCCTGCTCGAGCCGAATGACACCCGGACCCACCTGTTCATCTCGACGGGCACCGGCATCGCCCCGTTCATCTCGATGATCCGCCAGACGCTGGCGGATGGGCAGCCCCGCAAGACGGTCGTCCTCCACGGATGTTCCTACGTGGACGAACTCGGCTATCGGGATGAGCTCGAAGGCTGGCAGCGAGACGGGACGTATCCGGTCACCTACATCCCGACCATCAGCCGGCCGGACGATCCGCGCAACGTCGGCTGGACTGGGCGGACCGGACGGGTCGAACAGGTCGTCCGGAGTGTCTGCAAGGACCTCCACCTGCGAGCGGATCGGACCGTCGTCTACATCTGCGGCAATCCGGACATGATCCTGAACAGTGAGTCGCTGCTGATGGATCTCGGATTCCCGGAGTTCCATGTCAAGAAGGAGCTGTACTGGCCGAAGGGCAAGGACGCGACCCTCCTTCGCGGCTGACCGGCAGCGAACCCACCGCCCGCACGTGACATTCGGCCCTCGTGGAACGGGCCGCCTGACGCATATGGTGAGCGTCGGCCGGACCGTAGCATCGGGATGCGGCCAGATGAGCCCTCGAAGCACGCAGGCGGTCCATGCATCCGATCATCGCGCGAGAACAACTATCACCGAACGTCACCAGACTCGTCCTCGAGGCACCGCGGATCGCCGAGATCCGTCGCCCGGGACAGTTCGTCATCGTCCGGCTCGGCGAGGGGGCCGAACGGATCCCGTTGACGATCGCCGACGCCGACCCGGTGGCGGGCACGATCAGCCTGATCATCCAGTCGATCGGCGCGAGCACGATGGACCTCGTCGCTCTCCAGCCTGGTGACGCGATCCGGGACGTGGCCGGACCGCTCGGGCGGGCGACGGACCTGATCGACAGCGGACACGCAGTGTGCGTTGGCGGCGGCGTGGGCACGGCCGTGGTCTATCCCATCGCCCAGGAACTCCACCGACGCGGGGTCGAGGTGACGAGCATCATCGGGGGCCGCTCCCGCGAATGGGTGATCCTGGAGGACGAATTGCGGTCGGCCGGCGACGTCGTCGTCTGCACGGACGATGGCAGCTACGGACGCCACGGCTTCGTCACCGAAGCGCTCAAGGACCGTTGCGAGATCGGCGGGATCGATGAGATCTTCGCCGTCGGTCCCGTCCCGATGATGCGGGCCGTCTCGGAGTTGACCCGTCCATATGGGATCCGGACCACGGTGTCACTCAACGCGATCATGGTCGACGGGACCGGGATGTGCGGCGGTTGCCGCGTATCGGTCGACGGCGCCACGAAGTACGCCTGCGTGGACGGCCCTGAATTCGATGGCCACACCGTCGACTTCAAGAGCCTCGCCGACCGGCTCACGACCTACAAGGCGTTCGAACAGCAGACGCTGGCGAGACGCGAGGCCTGCCTCATCCCCGGCCTGGCCGAACACGCTGGCGCGAACTCGGGCGCGAGTTCGACCGCCTCGACCGCCGAAGGGGCCGCCCGATGACCGACCAGGACCCGCCCGTCGAGCCGATCCACCTGCTCACGGCCAAGGAGCGGATGGCCATCGAGCGAGTCGCCATGCCGGAGCAGGATCCCGACGTCCGTGCCGTCAACTTCCGGGAGGTCAACCTCGGGCTGACCCAGCAGATCGCGATGCTCGAAGCGGAGCGGTGCCTCCAGTGCCCGAAGCCGTATTGCGTCGGCGGTTGCCCGGTCAGCGTGAACATCCCGCGGTTCCTGAAGTTGCTGCGTGAGGGCGACCTTCCGGGAGCGGCGGATTCGCTCCTCGACGACAACGCGCTGCCCTGCGTGACCGGCCGGGTCTGTCCGCAGGAGAACCAGTGTGAAGGCGTGTGCCTCCGGGCCAAGAAGGGCAACTCGGTCGCGATCGGCCATCTCGAGCGATTCGTCGCCGACTGGGCCCAGGCCCACCCGGATGAGCTCGTCCATGCCAAGCCGGAAGGGACCGGGAAGACGGTCGCGATCGTCGGTTCCGGCCCGGCCGGCCTGACGGCCGCCGGGGAACTGGTCAAGCGCGGTCACGACGTGACCATCTTCGAGGCGTTCCATGCCGCCGGCGGCGTGCTCGTCTACGGGATCCCGGAATTCAGGCTGCCCAAGGACATCGTCCAGGCCGAGGTTGATCGGCTGGTCGCCGACGGCGTCAAGATCGTGCCGAATTCGATCATCGGCAAGACGTACACCCTGCCCGAACTTCGAGACCGGTTCGATGCGGTCTTCCTCGCGGTCGGGGCCGGGCTCCCGGTGTTCATGGACGTTCCCGGCGAGAACCTCAAGGGCGTCTATTCGGCCAACGAATACCTGACCCGGGTCAACTTGATGGGTGCCTGGAATCCCAATTCGGAGACGCCGGTCCTCCATGGCCAGCGAGTCGCCGTGGTCGGGGGCGGGAACGTCGCGATGGACTCGGTGCGAACCGCCCGCCGCCTCGGTGCGGATGAGGCGGTGATCGTCTATCGGCGTGGTCGGGACGAACTTCCGGCCCGGGCCGAGGAAGTCCACCATGCCGAAGCAGAAGGGATCCGGTTCGACCTGCAGGTCGCCCCGATCGAGGTCCTCGGCGGCGAAGACGGCTGGGTCCGCGCCCTTCGCTGCGTCCGGATGGAGCTCGGTGAGCCCGACGCGTCAGGACGAGCCCGGCCAGTGGCCATCCCCGGGTCCGAATTCGAGATCCCGTGCGAGATGGTCGTGGTCGCGATCGGGACCCGTTCCAACCCGCTCTTGACCTCGACCGCGCCGGACCTGCGGGTCAGCGAATACGGCTATATCGAGACCGACGACGCCGGGATGACCAGCATGGACGGTGTCTTTGCCGGTGGCGACATCGTTCGCGGCGCAGCCACGGTCATCCTGGCGATGGGCGACGGCAAGCGTGCGGCTGGCGCGATCAACACCTACCTCGGGTTCGGGGAGCCGGCGGACGTCGAGGGCGAGGCAACGCCGGCCTGATCGGCCGGCGATCAACCGGCCCGAGCAGCCTCCAACCGGTCGACGATGAGCCGGGTGACCCCTTCGACGGGGACCCGCTCCTGGGTCATCGAGTCGCGGTCCCGGACGGTCACCGCGCCGTCGTCGAGCGAGTCGACGTCGACCGTCACGCACCACGGGCGTGCCGATCTCGTCCTGCCGGCGATAGAGCTTGCCGATGGCCGCGGTGTCGTCGTATACCGCCATCGTGTGGCGCTGCAGATCCGACTTGATCCGGTGGCACAGCTCGACGATCTCGGGACGCTTCTTGAGCAGCGGCAGGACCGCCACCTTGTATGGAGCGAGGTCGGGGTGGAACGCCAGCGAGACCCGCTTCTCGCCGCGGACCTCCTCCTCACGGTAGGCGTCGATCAGGAACGTGAACGCGGCCCGGTCCGCACCCGCTGCGGTTTCGACGATCCACGGGATCACATGTTCGTCGGTGGCCTGGTCGAAGTACTCGAGCTTCTCGCCCGATGCCTCCGAATGGCGTGACAGGTCGAAGTCGCCGCGATTGTGGACGCCCTCCAGCTCCTTCCAGCCGAACGGGAAGCGGTATTCGACGTCCACGGCCTTCTTGGCGTAGTGGGCCAGCTCGTCGGGCGCGTGCTCGCGCAGGCGCAGGCGCTCGGGCGTCACGCCGTAGCGCTCATACCAGGCGCGGCGCTTCGGCAGCCACTCCTCGAACGCGGCCGCGGCCGCGGCCTCCGGGCGGACGAAGTACTGCATCTCCATCTGCTCGAACTCGCGCATCCGGAAGACGAAGTTGCCGGGGCTGATCTCGTTGCGGAATGACTTGCCGATCTGGGCGATGCCGAATGGCAACTTCTTCCGCGATGCCTGCTGCACGTTCTTGAAGTTGACGTAGCTGCCTTGCGCCGTCTCGGGGCGCAGGTAGACGACCGAAGCGTCCTCCTCGATCGGCCCCATGAACGTCTTGAACATCAGGTTGAAGCGTCGAGGCGCGGACAGCGGACCGCCGTCGACCGGGCAGCGCAGCCCGAGTCGCTCGACGATCCCCGGATCCTGGAGCTGGGTCGCGGTCAGCCCCTCCGCGCCCGGCAATTCGTCGAGGCGAAAGCGGCGATGGTCCGTCTGGCATTCGACGAGTGGATCGCTGAACGATCCGACGTGTCCCGACGTCACCCAGACCTGCGGGTGCATGAGGATCCCCGCATCGAGCCCGACGATATCGTCCCGCTCCTGGACCATCGAGCGCCACCAGGCGCGCTTCACGTTGTTCTTGAGCTCGACGCCGAGCGGTCCGTAATCCCAGACGGCATTGATCCCGCCATAGATCTCACTCGACGGGAAGACGAACCCACGTCGCTTCGACAGCGACACGATCGTGTCGAGATCGCGGACGGCGGGCTCGATGTCGGCCGGGTCGACGGTTCGGGTATCGGTCACGGGAGACTCCGGTGGGCGACCGACCGTGGCATGGACGGTCTGCGGCAGGCGCTGGGCGTCGATGCTAGCAGAGGCCACCGCCGATCAAGGCGACGGGGTCACGCGGGCAACGCCTCCATCAGCAACCGTCGGACGTTGCCGCCCATGATCATGGCGATCGAGTCCGCATCGAACCCGGATGCCAGCAGCGCATCGGTCACCTGGGCGAGACCGGTCGCATCGAATGGCACCGGGACCGCTCCGTCGAAGTCCGAGCCCAGCCCGACATGGTCGACGCCGGCGAGATCGACGGCGTAGCAGATCGAGTGGGCGATCGAGGCTGCGTCGTCGCCGCCCGACGCGGTCGGCCAGAACCCGATCCCGATCACGCCGCCGGTCTCGGCGATGCCCCGGACCTGCGTGTCGGTGAGGTTGCGTGCGTTGTCGGCGATGCCGCGCACTCCGGTGTGCGAGGCGACCACGGGTCGAGCGGCCATCTGCAGGATGTCGTCGATCGTGGGTGCCGAGGCGTGGGCGACGTCGACGAGCATCCCGCGGGCCTCCATCCGGCGCACCATCTCCGCGCCGTCGGGGGTCAGACCGCCCTTGACGAGCCCGTGGGCGGAACCGCCGAAGGCATTGTCGAAGAAGTGGCTCGGCGACATCATCCGGAACCCGGCATCGGCGACGACCTCGACGTTCGACGGATCTCCGTCGAGCGCGTGGGCCCCCTCGATCGCGAGCAGACCGGCGGTGATGTCCGGTCGCGCCTCGCGGGCCTCGATGTAGGCAGCGAGGTCCGCCCGCGACCGGATGATCGTGAGTCGCCCGTCCGATCGTGCCGCCAGCGCATCCGCGCGCGCTGCCAGATGGAGCGCTCGCGGCAGCAGGTGTCGCCAGGTCGCGGGCGGCCAGCCCAGGGCGATCGCGAGCATGGTGATGTCATCGGATCGATCGTCGTTGCGCTCGATGTTGAGGTGGCGAGGCGACTTGGTCGTGGCGGCGAAGACCTGGAGCGCGACGTTCCCCTCGACCAGGCGCGGGATGTCGACCTGCCCGTGCGTCGAGCGCTGGAGCAGGTCGCGACCCCACAACAGCGAATCGGCATGGAGGTCGGCGACCCACAGGTGGCGATGCAGGGCCACGGCCTCGTCGGAAGCCGGGTATGGCGGCGGCTTCGTCGTCCGGCATTCGCGCGCCTCGATCCGGCCGACGATCGCCCGCCCGCCGGCGCGCGCGGCCAGGGCGGTCGCGACGCCCGCGGTCGCGGCGAGGCCCACCGCAGCCAGCCGGCGGGGCGCGCTCATCGTCCGCCCAGACCGGCACGGAGTGGGGTCCGGACCTCGTCGAGGAAGGCCAGGGAACGGGCATCGCGTTCGAGGGCGTCGCGGGTGAAGGTTCGCATCGCTGACTCCGTCTCACGCTCGACCTCGGGTGCCAGGCGGAGCGCTGCGATCGCCTCGATGTCGAGACGCTGATACGCCTTGAGGAGCTTGAGCGCCTCGAGCGAGATCCCGGCGCGGTCGTGGGGCGGGCCCGGGCAGCGCTGACACAGGACGCCCCCGAGCGGCGGGACCCAGCGATACCGCTCATCGGGTTCGAGCATCCGGTCGCACTCGACGCAGCGATCCACTTCAGGCCGCTGCCCGAGTTCGTCGAGCAGGTGCATCTCGTACCAACGGGCGACGCGACCCGGCGCCATCGCGGCATCGAGCAGTTCGTAGGCGCGACGCAACAGCGCGTAGAGCGGCTGGGCCGGGTGACGCTCCTCGAGCGATCGATCGGCGAGTTCTGCCAGATACCAGGCCGTCGCAGCCGATTCGAGCGAATCGCGCAGACCGAGCCAGGCGTGCCCGACGCTGACCTGGGTCACGACGTCGAACGTTCGACCGCGGGCCAGGGCGACCGTCAGTTCGGCGAACGGTTCCAGACTGCCGCCAAGCCGGGACGTGGGCCGCCGGACCCCTTTGGCGATCGCCTTGAGCTTGCCCCCATCGGGCGTGATCAGGGTCAGGACCCGGTCGGCCTCGCCAAGGTCGAATCTGGACAGGACGATCGCGTCGGTCGTGTAGCGGCGCGGTGTTGGCATCTGAGGCGACGGTACCACTTGCCGGGCGGAGGCGACGCCCAATCAGGCTACCTGCGCCGCGCACGTTTCGTGTACACTCCGGCGACCATGACCACCGCCTCCCCGGAGATCGACCTCGCCACCCTCATCGCGGACACGGAGGACGAGATCGTCCGCCTCGTCCAGGACCGCGATCCCTCCACCCACGGCCTGTACGAGATGGTCCGCTACCACCTCGCCCTGGACGGGACGGGTGCCTCTGGCGGCAAGCGGATGCGGCCGCTTCTTGGCCTGCTCGCGTACGCGAGCATCACCGGGGAACATCAGCGGGCCTTGCCGGGGGCCGCAGCGGTCGAACTCGGCCACAACTTCAGCCTCGTCCACGACGATATCGAGGACGGCGATGTCGAGCGCCGCCACCGGCCGACCCTGTGGGCCGTCCACGGCATCCCGCAGGCGATCAACGCCGGCGATACCCTCTTCAGCCTGTCCCGGGTCGCCCTCCACCGCCTCACCGACCTGGGGTTCCCGGATCACACCGTCCTCCGGTTGATGCGCCTGTACGACGAGACGTGTCTGGCACTGTGCGAGGGTCAGTACATCGACATCGCTGTGGGCAATGCGCCTGAATTCGGCAGCGTGGACCTCTATTTCGACATGATCGGGCGCAAGACCGCGTCGCTGATCGCGGCCTCGATCGAGGCTGGAGCGCTGCTCGCGACCGACGACGACGAGGTCATCGCCCGCTATCGAGGGTTCGGCTGGGCGCTCGGCCTGGCCTTCCAGCTCAACGACGACCTGCTCGGGATCTGGGGGCCGGAGCAGGCGACCGGCAAGAAGCCCTCGGATGTCGCCCACCGCAAGAAGACCCTGCCGGTCATCTACGCCTGGGAACATGCCGGACCCGAGGACCGCGAGCGGCTCGGCCAACTCTACGCGACCCCGGATCCGGACGCAGGACACGGTCGCCGAGATCGTGGCGATCCTCGAACGAGCCGGTGCCCGCGACTACACCCGCGACCAGGCTCGCCGGTATCGGGATGAGGCGCTCGCCGAACTCGATGGCGCCGGCGTCGTCCGGCCCGAGGCACGGGCCCGGCTGGAGCAGATCATCGTCTCGGTCATCAGCGCCTGACACCGACGCCGGTCGGCGGCGCGTCCCACCCCATCAGCGATCGACTTCGTCGTCCCCGGGCTCGTGTCGGTCGCGATCCCTGACCGCCAGGACCTTGCCGACCCGTCGACCGTCGGTCGTCTCGACGGTCAGGGTCAGCCCGTCGACCTGGACCTGATCGCCCGGCTTCGGCACCCCGCCGATGCGGTGATAGATCAGACCACCGAGCGTGTCGTACTCGTCGGCGTCCTCCAACCCGAGCTTCATGTCGAACAGGTCGGCGAGGTCATCGACGTCGATCCGTCCGTCGAGCCGGGCCTCATCATCGGACAGCCGGACGATGAGCGGTTCCTCGACGTCGTATTCGTCCTGGATCTCGCCGACGATCTCCTCGAGCAGGTCTTCGATCGTCGCGATGCCGGCCGTGCCGCCGTACTCGTCGAGGACGATCGCGATGTGCACCTTCCGCCGCTGGAATTCATGAAGGAGGTCGTCGACGCTCATCGACTCGGGGATGAAGACCGGTGTGCGGAGGATGGAGCGAAGGCTCGGCCGCTCCTCGGCCGGTTCCTTGAGGAACGGCAGCAGATCCTTGGCATAGAGGAGCCCGACGACTTCGTCGATCGACTCCCCGTAGACCGGGATGCGGCTGTGGCCTCCGTCGATGACCGTGTCGATCGCCTCGCCCAGCGACGCGGTCACGGGCAGGGTGACCATCGACGTCCGCGGAACCATCACCTCGTGGACGCGTTGATCGCCGAGCTCGATGACCGCATGGATCATCTGTTCCTCCTCGGCCTCGAGGATGCCCTGCTCGCCGCCGCGTTCCACGAGGATCTTGAGTTCTTCCGTGCTCATCACGCCCTCGCTCTGGTCACCGGCGCCGAGCATCCGTGAGATCCCCGTCGTGACCGCGGTGAGGGCCCCCACGAGGGGTCCGAAGAGCCGCAGCAGGAAGGTGATGAACCCACTCAGTCTGAGCGCAAAAGCCTCGGTATGCGCGAGTGCGAGGCTCTTTGGCACGAGCTCGCCGAAGACGATCGTGAACAGGCTGAGGAGCAGGGTCACGACGATCAATGCGATCGCCTCGGACGAGGTCGACAGGATGGGCATGCCGGTCGACACGAAGAAGGTCTGCAGGCTCGTCGTCAGGTTGACCGCGGCATAGGCCGAGGCGAGGAAGCCGATGAATGTCAGGCCGATCTGGGTGACCGCCAGGAACCGACCCGGTTGGGCCACCAATCGCCTGACCCGATCGGCGCGCCGATCGCCCTCGTCGACGAGCTGATCGATCCTGGTCCGCCGCACGGTCACGAGGGCGATCTCGCTGGCCACGAAGACGGCCTCGAGGAGGGTCAGGGCGCCGATGACGAGCAGCTGCAGGATCGTGTCCATCTAGGGATCGGCAGGCTCGGGCGGTTCGGGTGACTCGGGTGACGCCTCGGGCTCCTCGGCCGGAGCGGTCGATCCGGCTGCTGCCCGTGGCTCGCGGATCCGGGCGGGCACGCCGACGGCGAGCTTGCCGGCCGGTACGTCCCGGGTCACGACCGCGCCGGCGCCGGTCCGGGCACCCGCGCCGATCACCCGGGGCGCGACGATCATGGTGTCGACCCCGATGAACGCTCCGGCCCCGATCGTCGTCGGATGCTTGCGCGTTCCGTCGTAGTTGGCGGTGATCGAGCCGGCACCGATGTTGACACCGCTGCCGACCTCGGCATCGCCCAGGTAGCTCATGTGGTGCTGCTTCGACCCGGGACCGAGCTGGGTGTTCTTGAGCTCGGCGAAGTTGCCGACCTCGGCACCTCGGCCGACCACGCTACCGGGGCGCAGGTGGCTGAACGGTCCGACCGTCGCCCCTTCCTCGACGACGGACGACTCGATGATGCTCGCCCAGATCCGGGCGTTGGGCCCGATCGTGGCATCGATGAGCTGGCTGCCCGCGCCGATGACCGCCCCGTCCCCGACCGAGGTCGCACCGCGGAGGATGACGTTCGGCTCGATCGTGACGTCCGCACCCAGGTCGACCGTCCAATCGAGGTAGACCGTGGAAGGGTCGCGCATCGTGACCCCGTTGCGCATGTGCGCCTCGTTGAGCCGGACCCGCATGCTCCATTCGGCCGCAGCCAACTGCGATCGATCGTTGATGCCGTCGAAGCGCCCATCATCCTCGAAGGCGACGGCACTCACGATCCGGCCGTCCTCGCGGGCCAGCCGGACGAGATCGGTCAGGTACAGCTCACCGGTCGCGCTCGACGGCGTCAGTCCAGCGATCCGCCGCCGGAGCCACTCGGCATCGAACGCGTAGAGACCGACGTTCGCCTCGTTGCCGGCGAGCTCCTCCGGTGTCGCGTCCTTCGCCTCGACGATCCGCTCGACCGTCCCGAATTCCCCCCGGACGACCCGGCCGAGCTGGGCCGGGTCTGCCGCAAAGACGCTGGCCAGGGCGATGGCGGCGTCGTCCTCACGTCGAGCGGCGACCACCGCATCGAGATCCGCCCCGGTCACGAGCGGGACATCCCCGGACAGGACGAGGACCTCGGAAGCCTCCTGATGGACGATCGCCAGGGCCGCAGCGACGGCGTCGCCGGTCCCCCGCGGCTCGTCCTGGAGCGCGAAGACCGCCCGGTCCGCGAACGCATCGATGATCGCCGCGACCGACGGCGAGAAGACGACGACCGGGTGGCCGCCGGCGGCTCCGTCGTCGGTACTCGCCCAGGCATCGAGGACGTAGGCGAGCATGGGTCGTCCGCACAGCGGGTGCAGGACCTTCGGGACGAACGACTTCATCCGCGTGCCCAGCCCAGCGGCCAGCACGACGGCGACCGTGCCGTGGCCCGGCTCGGTACTCGGAGGGGTCACGAGGGGTGCCGTCGGGCGAGGGTGCGGGAGCGGTCATCGCTCCCGACCCGTTCGGGGCCCGGCGCCGGTGCGTCAGCAGTCATCAGTGGGTCGGGGCATCGTAGGGTCGGTCGTTCAGGAGTGTCAACCGAGGCGGGCGACGACTTCGATCTCGACCCGGGCTCCCTTCGGCAATGCCGCCACGCCGACGGTCGAGCGAGCCGGCGGTGGATCGCCGACGAACCGACCGTAGATCGCGTTGACGGCGGCGAAGTCGGCCATGTCGACGAGGAAGATGGTGGTCTTGACGACGTCGCCCCACGATGCCCCGGCGGCATCGAGGACTGCGTTGAGGTTCGCCATCACCCGCTCGGTCTCCGGCTCGATCCCACCCTCGACGAGGACGCCGGAGGCTGGATCGAGGGCGGCCTGCCCCGCGCTGAACAGGAATCCGTCGGCGACGATCGCCTGGCTGTACGGCCCGATCGCGGCGGGCGCTCCGTTCGTGGAGATCGCGTGGCGGGTCATGATTCGCTCCCCTCGTCCTGGTGGCCGACGACCGAGGTCGGGATGATCATCGGTCGTCCGATCCCGGGCGCGCTGATCTCGCCGGTGTCCAGTGCGGACCGGACGACGTCTGCGGCCTGTCGGGCGTCCATCTCGGAAGGATAGAGCGCCCAGAGGGTCGGACCCGAGCCCGACAGCCCGATCGGGAGCCTGAGCAGCCGGCTGAGCGCCCGCTTGAACGGGACCAGGTCCGGGACGACAAGCGCGGTGGCCGGCAGCAGATCGTTAGCCGAGGCCAGGACACCCGCCCGGGCGATGAGATCCTGGGTCGTGAGTCCCGATCGGAGTTCCTCGGCGATGTGCGCCGACGACATCCGGATGGCAGCGTCGCCGTGGGACCGGATGGCGTCGAATGCGGCGAAGACGTCCGTCGTCGAGACCGCGATGCGTGGAGTGACGAGGAGGACACCGGGCGTCCCGCGAAGGCCATGCAGCGGCGCGACGAGCTCGCCGCGACCCTCGACCAGCGCCGGCCCACCCGCCAGGAAGAAGGGCACGTCGGACCCGATCCGAGCAGCGGTCGCCCGGACTGCGTCGCGATCGAGGTCGGCGGCCCATGCTTCGAGGGCCCCGAGGAGGGTCGCTGCGGCATCCGACGAGCCCCCGGCCAGGCCGGCAGCGACGGGGATCCGCTTGTCCAGCCGCACCGCGAGCGCCGGCGCGCGGTCCTGCCTGCCCGATCGGTCGCCACCGACCGCAGCGCGGGCCGCCGCGAGCGCGCGGAACACGAGATTGTCGGCCGGTGGACCGGCGTCGAGCCCGCTGACGTGGAGGGTGTCGCGCCCGCCGCCGAGTGGCGCAAGGCTCAGCCGGTCGGCGAGCCCGAGGGGGACGAAGACCGAGTGGAGCGAGTGGTAGCCGTCGGCTCGCCGGGCGGCGACCGCCAGGCTCAGGTTGAGTTTCGCCGGAGCGACTCGGACGACCGGCGTGAGGCGCCGGATCGGCTCGCCGTCGGTCACGAAGCGGCTCGCCGGCCACGACCGTCAGGCCCGATCGGACCGAGGGCGTCATGCAACGCCAGCCACTCCCCGACCGCGAGCGTCTGCGGTCGTCGATCGGGCTCGATGCCGGCCCGCTCCAGGGCGTCGTCGACCCGTCCGGCATCGACCGGCAGCTGTCGGCTCAGGACGTTGTGGATCATCTTGCGACGCTCACGGAAGGCTGCCTGCACCAACCGCCATAGTTCGTCCTCGGCCTCGGGGTCGAGGCGATCGTCGGCGGCGAACGGTTCCACGACGATGACCGCCGATTCGACTGCCGGCTCAGGCTCGAAGGCCGAGGCGGGAACGTGCATGGCGATCCGCACCCTCGCGTGGTACTGGACGAAGACGGACAGGTAGCTCATCTTCCCGGGCGGCGCTGCGATCCGCTCGGCGACTTCGCGTTGGACCATCAGGACGAGGCGATCCGGGCGCGGCGGCGCACCGAGGAGAGCATGCAGGATCGGACTCGTGATGTGGTAGGGCAGGTTCGCGACGACGTCGTACGGGGGCTCGACCAGATGGACGAGATCCTGGTCGAGTGCGTCCCCCTCGATCAGTCGAAGGGCGTGATCCTCGCCGAAACGGTCTTGCAGGAAGACGGCCAGACCATGATCGAGTTCCACCGCGGTCACCGTCGCGCCCGACGCGAGCAATCCTCCGGTCAGGAGGCCAAGACCGGGACCGATCTCGAGGATCCGCCGTCCCGGTCCCCGATCGGCCTCGGCCAGGATCGCGTCGAGGACATCCGTGTCCGCCAGGAAGTTCTGGGACAGGCGATGGCGCGCGCGCAGGCCGGCGGCCTTGAGCGTGGCGCGGACCGACGCCGGGTCGACCTTCGTCAACGGACCGCCAGGGGCAACGATGGGCGGGCATCGAGATCCAGGCCGGCTCGCTCCCCCGCCGCGAACCGGCGCGCCCCGGCCCCTCCGATCATCGCCCCATTGTCGGTACACAGCGCCGGGCGCGGGACGATCAGCGGGAGCCCGAGCGCCTCGGCCTCGGTAGCCAGCCGCGACCGCAGTTCCCCGTTGGCAGCCACGCCGCCGCCCATCACGATGGACCGGGCCCCGGTCGCGGCCGCCGCCCGGATGGTCTTGGTCACGAGCACATCGACGACCGCATCCTGGAACCCCCAGGCCAGTTCGGCGATGACCTGGTCCGGCAACGGTCCGTCCGGGTCACCCGTCGGATCGGCGTCGGCCCGCGCCGCGGTGATGATCCGGCGGGCCGCCGTCTTGAGTCCGGAGAAGCTCAGGTCGTAGGAATCGCCGAGCCAGGCTCGGGGAAAGACCCGGTCACGGGCCGTCGCCGATGCCGCTGCCCGGCCGATCGCCGGTCCGCCTGGATACCCGAGACCGAGCAGCCGGCCGACCTTGTCGAACGCCTCGCCCGCGGCATCGTCGAGCGTCGACCCGAGCAACCGATAGGTGAGGTGCTCCGGCATCTCCGCGAGGAAGGTATGCCCACCGGAGACGACCAGGGCCACGAGCGGAAAGACCGGGTCCGGGCGGTCGCCTTCGCCGGGATCGCGCAGCCAGGCGGCGTAGATGTGACCCTCGAGATGATTGACCCCGACGAGGGGCAGGTCGTGGACCCAGGCGAGGGCCTTGGCGAAGTTGACCCCGACGAGCAGCGAACCGGCGAGACCCGGACCATAGGTGACCGCGATCGCGTCGATGTCGTCCCACGAGGCATCCGCGTCGCCAAGTGCGTCTTCGAGCACGGGCACGATCCAGCGCAGGTGGGCACGGGCGGCCACCTCGGGCACGATCCCGCCGGACGGGGCATGCAGGGCGACCTGCGAGGCGACGACGTTGGAGCGGATCAGCGAGCCGCCCTCGATCACGGCGATGCCGGTCTCGTCGCAGGACGATTCGATCGAGAGGATGAGGCCCCCGCTCACGGCACGCCCCGTCGGGTGGGGTCCGGCGCAGCATCGATCGCTGCCCGCAGCCGGGCGAGCCGGTCGCGCATCACGGGGTCGGCCAGCGGTTCGGTCGTCATGATCAACGCGTCCTCGCCGTTATCGCTGTAATAGCGTGGCCGAAGGCCGACCGGCCGGAACCCGTATTTCTCGTACAGGCGGCGCGCGGGCAGGTTCGACAGGCGCACCTCGAGCGTCGCCTCGTGGGCACCGCGCTGGTGGGCCAGATCGAGGAAGGACAGCAGCAGACGTCCTCCCACGTTCTGTCGCCGCCAGGCCGGATGGACGGCGAAGGTGATGATGTGGCCTTCGTCGACCATCAACCACATCCCGCCGAACGCCGCGACCTCGTCCCCGATCCGCGCGACCAGGTACTGGGCCAGGCGATTCGTCTCGAGGTCGTTGCGATACGCCTCGGGTGGCCAGGGAGCGTCGAAACTGGCCGCTTCGATGGCGTGGACGGCCGGCAGGTCATCGACACTCATCGGCTCGATCCGGAGGATCATCGGCGGTCGTGCGACCATGCCACCTCCCCGCCATCCGCGTGAACGCCCCGGGGCAGCGTGATGTAGTCGGGCACGAGTCCGGCCGGGTCCTCGACTTCGCCGCGCGCGAGTCGCGCCGCCCCGAGCGCGAGCATCGACCGACCGAGCAAGCGCCGTGCCGCCTCGCCCCGGTCGATCGCGTCGGCCGGCGCCCGGTCCTGCGAGATCGACGGCGAGCAGCGTCTCGTCATCGTCGAGATCCGGTTCCGTTCCCGCCGGCAGCAGGCGAGCTCGGTCATCCGGACGGACGAGCAGCCGATCGGCCGGCCCGGCGGGCAGGAGGAGCACGGAGCGGGCCGGTGCGGCCATGAGGATCGCGCCTGCGGTCGAGATCCCGATGAGCGGAAGCCCGAGACCGACAGCGAGCCCCTTGGCCGTGGCGATCCCGACGCGGAGGCCGGTGAACGCGCCCGGGCCGGTCCCGACGACGATCGCCTCGAGTTGGGTGTGTGCACTCGCCGATCCACCGAGCAGCGAATCGATCGCCGGCATGAGCGTCTCGCCGTGGCGATAGCCGGCGGGCCATTCGGCCCCGTCGACCACGGCTCCGTCCCCCGTCCCGAGGGCCACGATCACCCGGGTCGTGGCGGTATCGATGGCAAGGATCAGGCCATGGCTCTCCGACATCGACGGTCACGGCGCCACCGCAAGGTAGCGCTGGGTCGCCCCACCGACCGGGCGGATCGTCACGACCCGAGGCTCGTCGCCCGAACCATCGATGTGGACATCGACTCGCTGGGCGGGCAGGGCGGACCCGAGTCGGTCGGGCCATTCGATCAGGGTCAGACCACCTGCCTGTCGATCGTCGATCAGGCCACCGGCGAACGCGTCGGTCGCGTCGGCCAATCGGTACAGATCGATGTGGAACAAGGGCAGGCGACCTCGGTACTCGGCCATCAGGATGAACGTCGGCGAGGTGATCGTCTCGCGCACGCCGAGTGCCTGGCCCGACGGCCTTGGCAAGGTGTGTCTTGCCGGCACCGAGGTCACCCCACAGGCAGATCACGTCGCCCGGCTCCGCCAGCCGGGCGAGGGCCGCTCCGAGGGCAGTCGTCGCGGCTGGATCCGGGCAGGTGAACCGGCGCTCGGGCCGGATGGCGGACGGCATCGGTGGCTCAGACGAACCGTTCGAGATCGCCGATCGGGATGGCTGCCTCGGTCCCATCCGGAAGGAGGACGATGCCCGCCTCGAGATGGACGCCGCCTGCGAACCGGCGTGGGCCGATGGCTGACACGAAACGTCCTTCCCGTCCCGCCAGCGCCCCGGCCCGGATCCGGACCAGATCGGCTGGTGGAGGCTCGATGGCGAGGTTCGGCTGATCGAAGACCAACATCGGGGGATCCGTGACGATCGCCACCTGATGGCCGGCGAGGGCGCCCAGGACCGCCTGGACCGCTCCGGCGAGGGGGCGTCGGACGGCGCCATCGAGGACGAGCACGGCGAACGGCGGAAGGCGGTGCAGGGCCGCCCGCTGGCGGGCCTCCGAACCCTGGAAATCGCGGCGTTCCTTGCTCGACATGCCGGCCACGACGACACCCCGGACGCCCATCGCGCGCGCTCTCGTCAGCGTCTCGGCATCGACGCGTGCCCCGACCACGAGGATCGTCCCGGCCGATCCCACATCGAGCCCACCCGAACGCAGCTCACCGTCGGCGCCGGCCTGGAGTCGACCGCGGGTCGACGTCCCGAACGCTGCGACCCCGCGGATCCCGCGACCCGCGGCCCGGATGACGATGTCGGTCCCTGGCCGGACCTCGCGAACGATCCCGGCGAACGGCGTCTCGATCGGATCGGCGATATCGCCGACCGCCACCCGCCAGCGCCCGTGCCAGGCGAACAGGTACTCACCGGTCGGCAGGTGATCGGTCCCGTGACGCGACCGTCCGGCCCAGCGTGCCCCGGGCCGCGGTTCGGGCGCTTCCGGTGGGATGTCGACCTCGGCCAGCCGCGGATCGCGAAGGCGCTCGGCGATGGGCGCCCCCAGGACGACCGAGTCACCGGCGGTCACGAGCGGTCGGTCGCCCGGCGAGAGACGAAACCTGGCGTCGACCGGCGAGGAGACGAGCTGCCGGGCCGGGATCAGCCGGATACCCGAGCCGGTCATTCCGTGCGCCCGGTGAGAAGTGTGCGCTGCCACGAGTCGAGAAGCTCCCCGCGCAGGTCGGCGCGCTCGGGAAGCCGAAGCGGGACATCGCGCAGGTCCACGACCAGGCCGCCCAGACCGCCGGTGACGTCGACCAGGAAATGTCGGCCGCGCGCACCCAGCCGGACGTTGTCCCGGAACTGGAATTCGGCGCTGGCCGAGGCGCCGGGCGCCAGGTCGACGACGGCCAGCCCGCCCGGCGCCAGGTCGCGGCGGGTCTCCCCATTCGGGCCGTGGACGACCACCGAGCCGGCGCTCCGTCCAGGGCGCAGACCGGCAGGCGTGACGAACGTGCCGAGGGGAGCGAGCAGGTCTTCGACGAGGTCGGCGATCATCGCTCGCCGCTCGTCGGCGTCCGGGATCGATCCGAGCGGAGCCAGCAATCGCGCGTGGTCGATCGCGAATTGACTGGCCCCGGGCCGGCGCAGGACGTCCGCGATCGCGAGTGCCGCAACGGGAGCCGGGGCGACCGCCCAGACCCCACCTGCGGCGACGATGAGGTCGGCGGGCGGCCGCGCATCCCATTCCGGCGTCCACTCGGCCAGCCGGCCGAGCGCCGCCCGGGCCGAAGCCATCCGGAGGGTGGTGCCGTCTCCGGTCGTGTCACTCCACGGTGCGATCCGCAATTCCCTGAGGCGATCGCGCAAGCGGTGGCGATCCGCTCCCCATGTCGACCACGCCCCGACCCGATCGATGACCCCGTCATCCGGATCTTCGTGGGCGAGGGCAGCGGCCGGAACGACGGCGAGATCGATCGTCGCCGGACCGCCTCCCACGCTCGGACTGGCTGCCGCGCGGGTGCCGGCGTCAAACCCGATCTCCACGATGTCGACCCGCCGGTCGAGGACCTCAGCCAGCGCAGTGGCCGCCGCGCCGAGGGCACGGTGCGAATCGCCCGCCGGCAGCGCGAGTTCCATCAGCAGGTCCGCCAGCGGACCGCCGGGCTCGCCCCGGATCCCGGCCGGCGCCAGGACGATCTCGCCGGGTCGCTGGTCCGCGTCGCCGAACGCCTCAAGTCGATCGGTCATCCCACCGGCGAGGATGACGATCAGGTCCGGACGCCGGCTCGCGACCGCCGATACGAGGGCTGACAGCTCGCCGAGGGCTCGTCGTTCGTCGGCGCCGGGCGGATCACCAGCGCCGACCAGGATGCCCGCCACGCTCGGCTCGAGGAGCATCGTGGACATCGCCAGGGGGTCGACCGACTCGGTGCTTCCGGCAACCGTTCGCCAGCCGCTTCGCGCCGCGGAGGCGACGAGTGGGCCCAGCGCACGCTCCGAGGCGGCCAGGACCGCGAGCTTCCGGGGCGGGTGGCTCTCCACCTCGAGGCGGGGCAGGCCGACCGCGCCACCACGACGCAGGGCCAGTGCGTTCGCCAGCTTCGGGTCGGCTTCCATCGCCCGGTCACCGAGCAGGGCGACGACCGCTTCGACGTCGGCCTCGGCCGGCATCGCGGTGGCCCCGACGAGACGCCAATGCCCCTCGACCCGGCCGATCAGGGTCGCGGCGATCGTGGCTGCGCCCATATCGAGGGCGAGGAAGGCTCGGGGCTCGCTCGTCACCCGTGCATGCTACCCGGCCGGACCGGGCGCTGGTTCAGACCGGCTCGGTCAGGCGTCCCAGATCATCTCGTCGTCCACGGACTCGAGACGGGCGATGAGCAGTTCGATCCCCATGTCGTCGGCCAGCAGCTCGCTCGCGGACGCCAGGTCTCCGCCGAAGATCCCGCGCAGGACCGGGTCGAAGAAGAGCATCGCATTGGCACCCAGTTCCCGGTACGGCCGGCTTGCCTCGAGGAAGTGGACGGCCGGCCCGGTCAGGCCAAGGAGTTGGATCTCGCGCGCGACGAGCTCGACCAGCTCGTCGCGCTGTGCCTCGGCTTCGTAGAGCGCGCTCACGACGGCTCACCGGCCCCTTGCGCGACCGGCTCGAGCGCTGCGCCGAAGGCGTGATAGGCGGCGACCCCGCGCAAGGCGAGGATGACGTGCTCGATGGTGGGACTCGATTCCGCCTCGTCCCGGATCGTCTCGACCGTGATCCTGGCCGCCTCGTCCAGCGGGAATCCGCCGACGCCCGTCCCGAGCGCCGGGAACGCGATGCTCGTCGTCCCAAGCTCACGGGCGCGGGCCATGGCGCTTCGGATGGCAGCCTCGATGACCGGGCCGCTCGTCCGTCGATCGCGATCGAGCGAGACCGCATGGATGACCACCTTGCAGGCAAGCGTGCCGCCCGGGGTGACGATCGCGCCGCCCAGTGGCACGGGGGCTTGCCGGACCGCCGCGAACTCGATGGCATCGCCACCGGCCCGCTTCAGCGCCCCGCCGACGCCGGTCGACATCCACATCGACGGGTTCGCCGCGTTCACGATCGCGTCGACCTCCAGATCGCAGATATCGCCATTCCAGAGCTCGATCCGAACCATGCCTACCCTTTCCTCACGGTCAACGTCCGCAGACCGACCGGACCAGAGGCGGCATCGTACACCCGAGGCAGGCGGTGGGACATCGTTGTCACGACCTCCCATCGATTGGTGGTGCGCGCTTGCGCCAGGGCTGCGACGGTGATCCGCTCGGCGCCGGACCCGCCGATCAGCACGAACTCGTCGGCGGCGTCGACCGGCGCCCCCGGCACATCGGTCACATCGGCCATCAGCGCATCCATCGCGACATTGCCGACGAGGGGCACGCGAACGCCACGAACGATGGCGCTGGCCCGATTCGAGAGCTGCCTCGACCAACCGTCGCCATACCCGACGGGCAGGGTGGCGATCCGGCTCGGACGAGACGTTCGGAAGGTCGGTCCGTAGCTGATGCCATGACCAGCCGGCAGGTCGGCGACGCGGACCGGTCGGGCGATCAGCGACATCACGGGTCGAAGCCCGGTCCATACCCTGGAATCGACCGCCGATCCATCCAGCTCGTCGGGGGCGAGCCCATAGACGGCCAGCCCAGGTCGGATGGCATCGTGCGCGACCACGCCACCGGTGACGATCGCGGCGCTGGCCGCCAGATGGCGTGGCGGAAGGTCGACGCCGGCGGCCGCGATGGCCTCCGCGGCCGCGTCGAAACGGGCCACCTGCGCGGCCGTGATGGCCGCATCCTCGACCGCCTGGAGGTGGGTCCATAACCCGGCCAGGACGACCCTCGGCGTTGCAGCGACGCTGCGAGCCGCGGCGACGATCTGCGTCCCGCTGAAACCGCCACGCCCGAGACCGGTCTCGACCTCCAGATGGATCCGGAGGGGCCGTTCCTGCCCGGCGATCTCGGCCGCCCGGATCGTCGCGGCGAGGGCCGTCGGGTCCCCGGCCGCGATGGAGATCTCCCGCCGGGCAGCTTCACCGGCCCAGCTGGGCGGCACCGGATAGAGAACGACGATCGGCCCGCGAACGCCGGCACCGCGGAGTTCGAGGGCTTCGTCCATCGCGGCGACACAGAAGCCATCGGCGCCCTGCGCCTCGAGCGCGAGCGCTACCGGGACCGCGCCATGCCCATACGCGTCCGCCTTGACGACCGGCCACACCGGCACATCGGCACCGACCAGCTCGCGCAGGAGTCCCAGGTTGCCGGACAGAGCGACGAGGTCGATCTCGAGCCACGCGGTCCGGGGCAAGGGTGGCAGACCGGCGTCGGCCAGCCGCCGCTCGATGGGTCGGCGAGGAGGCGGAGGTCCGGTCACGGGACTCGGAGCGCGCTCAGGACCGGTCCTCGGAGCCAGACGCGGGGTTGCGTGCGCCGAACCCGAGACGCTTGCCGGCCGCCCGCCGTTCAGCCACCGCCGCCAGCCGCTTGTGTGCGTGGGCGATCGCGTCGGGCAGGTCGGATGCGATCATCCCGGCCTCACCGAACCGTTCTCGCCCGGCGTCGCCTGCCAGCCCGTGGAGGTAGACCCCCAGGCGGGCCGCTGCGTACGGCGACAGACCCTGGGCCAGCAGCGAGCCGATCGCGCCCGACAGGACATCGCCGGTCCCACCGGTCGCCAGGGCCGAGTTCGCGAACGGCGCGATCGAGGCCTCGCCCTGGGCGGTCGCGACGATCGTTCGGGCTCCCTTGAGGACCACGATGGAGCCCCACTGTGCGGCGGCGTCGAGCGCGGCGGCGAGCCGTGCCTCGTCGTCGATGGCCACATCGCCGTCATCGGTCGGATGGTCGCCACTCCCCGCCCGCAGCCGTGCGAACTCGCCCGCATGCGGCGTCAGGACGGCCGGGCGCCGCTCGCCGGTCCACCAACCGTCGATCGTGGCCATCGCCCGGAGCGCCTCCGCGTCGAGCACGATCGGCACCGTATCGGCATCACTGGACATGGACAGGAGCGACCGGACGAGTTCCGTCGTCGCGAGCCCCGGTCGAAGGCCGGGACCAAGGACGATCGCATCGTGCTCGTGATCGAGGATCCGGGCGAGTGCCGGCTCTGGATCGACCTCCTCGACGTCATCCTCGGGCAGGGCCATGGTCGTGGCCTCGACGACCTTGGCCGCGAACAGTGGCTGGAGCGATTCCGGGACCGCGAGCGTGACGAGACCGACCCCCGTCCGAGCCGCGGCGCGGCAGACGAGCAGGGCGGCTCCCGCGTAGTCCAGTGAGCCCGCGATGACCAGCAGTTTGCCGAAGGAGCCCTTGTGACCCCGGATCGAGCGATCCGGGAGGAGCCCCGATGCGATGGCCTCGTCGAGCACGGTCGCCCCGGCCGGGAACGGACCGTCCGACCCGGCCGGATCATCCACGCGGTCATCACGGCGCCCGAACCCGACCGAGCTGCGGTCAGCCATCGACCGATTCCTCGATCGCTGGTCGTGGCTCGGGGGCGTCGGCGGCCAGCCGTTCGACGCCGCCGGCCACGGCTGTCGCTCGCAGGCGCTCGATCCGAGCGAGGATCTGGCGCTCGCGATCGTCGAGTCGGTCGTCGATATCCGGTGGGAACACGTAGCGCCCACCCATGGTCCGAACCCCGAACGCGATGGCCACGGCGTAGTCCGACTCATGCGAGATCGAAACGGCGACCCGGCCCATCCCCAATTGTTCCGCACGGGCCGCGGCACGGCCATGGAGACGGACACTCGGCTGGCCGGTCGGCAGGCGCTCGATCTCGATGTCGCGCCAGCCGATCCCACGAACCCCCAGCCCGAGGACCTTGGAGACGGCTTCCTTGGCAGCCCAGCGACCCGCCATCGTCTCGGGCCGGTCGCGCACGTACCTGCGCTCCGAGTCGGTGAGGACGCGCTTCGTGAAACGTTCGCCGAACCGCTCGAGCGACCCCGCGATCCGGTCCACCTTGATGATGTCGATCCCCAGCTCCGTCGTCCCGGGCGGGACGAGACCGGGTGGCAGGGCGACTGTGCCGGGATCCGAACGGTCCGTCATCGGCCTCGGTGACCTACTCGACCGTGACCGACTTGGCCAGGTTGCGCGGTTGGTCCACGTCGGTCCCACGGGCGACGGCGACGTGGTAGGCGAATAGCTGCAGCGGGATGATCGCCAGGACCGGGGCGAGGGCGTCGTGGGTGTCAGGCACCCAGTACACGTCATCGGCGATCCGGCCGATCGTCGTGTCGCCCTCGGTGGCGACGGCGATCACCCGGGCGTCCCTGGCCCGGCCCTCCATGACGTTGCTGACGACCTTGTCGTAGACGGGCGATCGGACCGCGATCGCGACCAGGGGACATTCGGCGTCGAGGAGCGAGATGGGGCCATGCTTGAGTTCACCCGCCGCGTAGCCTTCGGCGTGAACGTAGCTCACCTCCTTCAGCTTCAATGCCCCTTCGAGCGCGGCTGGGTAGGTCGTGCCGCGACCGACGAACATGAACCCGCGAGAATTGACGTAGCGGCGGGCAAGCTCCGGGGAGGCGACCGAGGCCGCCTCCACGGCGAGCGCGGCCTGGCTCGGCAGCGCCCGCAGCGCGGATCCGATGGCCAGCTCATCCGCGTCGCCGAGGGCACCGCGGATCTTGGCGATCGCGGCAGCCAGGATCACCAGCGTCGTCACCTGGGTGACGAACGTCTTGGAGGCGGCCACGGCCACCTCAGGGCCGGCCTGCAGGTACAGGACGGCATCAGCCTCGCGGGTGATCGCCGAACCGACCGTATTGGTCACGGCGATGATCGGACAGCCCCGTTGGCGCGCCAATCGCGTCGGCGCGATCGTGTCGGCCGTCTCCCCCGACTGGGTGACCGCGATCACGAGGGTCTTGTCGTCGAGCGGCGGCGGCGCGTACCTGAATTCGGAGCCGATCGCCGCCCGGACCGGGATGCCCGTCCAGTCCTGGAGCGCAGCCGCTCCGATCATCGCCGCGTAGTAGGCGCTGCCACAGGCGACCAGTTCGATCCTGGTCACACCCGCCAGGACCGCCTCGAGACCTGCCAGCTCCTCGACCCGGATCCGATCGGAATGGTCGACCCGACCCATGATCGACTGATGGAGCGAAGCCGGCTGCTCGTGGATCTCCTTGAGCATGAAGTGTTCGAAGCCACCCTTCTCGGCCGCTTCGAGCGTCCAGTCGATCGTGACCGCCGTTCGCTCAAGGGCCACGCCCGCGACGTCGGTGATCGTCACGCCCGCGGGTCGCAGGTCGGCGACATCGCCGTCCTCGAGGAAGATGATCCGATCCGTGTGCGCCAGGATGGCGGCGACGTCCGAGGCAAGGAAGGTTTCGCCATCGCCGAGACCCACCACCAGCGGCACGTCCTGACGCGCCCCGACGAGCCTGTCCCCCTCATCCACGTGCATCACCGCGATGGCATAGGCTCCCTCGAGTTGCCGCAGGGTTGCCCGGACGGCTTCGGCGAGATCGCCTTCGTACGACTCCTCGATGAGATGGGCGATCGCCTCAGTGTCCGTCTCCGACACGAGGACGTGACCGCGCGCCTCGAGCCCGTCCCGCAGCTCCCGGAAGTTCTCGATGATCCCGTTGTGGATGACCGTGATCCGACCGGTACAGTCGCGATGGGGATGCGCATTGAGGTCGTTCGGACGTCCGTGCGTCGCCCAACGGGTATGCGCCAGCCCGAGGGCCGCATGAGGGGTCCGGTCGGCGATCGCGGTCTGGAGATTGACCAGCTTGCCGGCCCGCTTCTCGACGAACAGGTCGCCCGAATTGTCGACCAGCGCGATCCCGGCCGAATCGTAGCCGCGATATTCCAGCCGCCTGAGACCTTCGAGCAGGATCGGCCCAGCCGCTCGCGGGCCGGTGTATCCGACGATGCCACACATGCCGTCAAGTCCTCCGTTCGTGCCGAACGACCCGTGGCCGCTCGGCAGTGGTGACTCCGATCGATGATGGGCACCGCCGCTTAGTCTAGTCGCTCCCCGGCAACGGTCGCGATCGTGTCGGCCACGGACTCGACCAGGGCCGGATCCGGCCCCTCGACCATGACCCGCAGTGCTGGTTCGGTCCCGGACGGCCGGACCAGGATGCGCCCGTGCTCGCCCAGTCGGCTGGTCGCATCTGCGATCGCCCGCTGGAGGATGGGGTCGCCTTCCCACTGGTCCTTGTGACGCGCCCTGACGGCCCGCTGTTGCTGCGGCAGGAGGGGGATCTCGTCCGCCAGCTCGGCCAGCGTCGCGTGCCGGCGGGCCATCACCCGGAGGACTTCGAGCGCCGTCACGACGCCGTCACCGGAGGTGGTGTGTTCGAGCACGATCACGTGTCCACTCTTCTCACCGCCGAGGACGGCGCCGGACACCTGCATGCCTTCGAGGATGTACTTGTCGCCGACGGGCGTTCGCACGACCTGCCCACCAGCCGCCTCGACGACCGACTGCAATCCGCCGTTCGACAGCACGGACACGACCAGGCCGCCACCGGTCAGGACGCCGCGGGCCAGCCGATCCAGGGCGAGGATCCCGAGAACCTGATCCCCGTCCACGACCCGACCGTCGGCATCGACACAGATCAGCCGATCGGCATCGCCGTCGAGGGCGAACCCGGCGTCGGCACCAGAGGCGAGGACGGCCTCGGCCAGCGAAGCGGGAGCGGTGGCGCCGGATCGGACGTTGATGTTCGTGCCGTCCGGTTCGGCATGGATGACCTCCACCGTCGCGCCGGTCGCCGTCAGGATGGTCGGCCCGACCGCCGATCCGGATCCGTTGGCGGCATCGAGGACGAGCCGCAACCCGGATGCATCGACCGTACGCGCCAGACCGATCCGATGCGCCCGATAGTCATCGAGCCGGTCGCCCGCCTCCACGACCCGACCCAGCTCGTCGTTCTGGTGTCCGGCGAGCTCCTCGGTCCGCCAGATGAGCGCTTCGAGCTCGTTCTCGACGTCGTCATCGAGCTTCAGGCCGTCCCGGTCAAGGACCTTGAGTCCGTTGTCGGCGGCCGGGTTGTGGGATGCGGAAACCATGATCCCGGCCGCGAACGGGCCGTGGCTCGTGATGAACGCGAGGGCCGGGGTCGGCACGATCCCGACCACATGGACATCGGCCCCCAGACTCGTGGCCCCGGCGACGATCGCGGCCACGAACATGTCGCCGGACCGGCGCGTGTCCTGGCCGACGACGACCGCGCCGCCCGGCCCGACCAATCGGTGCGCGACGGCTCGCCCGAGGGCGTACGCCATCGTCGGCTTGAGGTCGACATTCGCGACCCCGCGGATCCCGTCGGTGCCGAACAGGCGAGCCATCCTCGTCTCAGCCTGCCGACGGTGCCGGAGATGACGACGGAGTCGCGGATCCGGCGGGACTGGCGGGACTGGCGGCCGGCCCAGCGATCGTCACCTGCACGGTGGCGGGACTGACGGCCACGACGGCGGTGCCGGCAGGCAGGGTCGCGGTCGGTGCGAGCTCGTAGACACCGGGATCGAGTCCGGCGACGTCGAGATCCATCACCAGGCTTGCACCCGACAGTCGATCAAGGTCGGCGGTCGATCCGCCGATCGTGACGAGCACCCGATCGACCGACAACGTGTAGGTGAGATCGCTGCTGGCGCCGACGAGCCGGAGCCCCGACTCGAAGGTCCGGGTCGCCGTGACCGGCCGGATGGCTATCGTGACCGTGATCGTCTCGCCATCGACGGCCACGATCCCATCAGGCAGGGCGAGGCCGATCGTGACCGTCTCGCTTCCGGACACCCCGGCCATCGAGATGGGGTCCGTGTCCACGCTCGTCAGGCTGGCCAGTTGGTTCGCGTCTCCGGCGACCAGCACGATCTGCGGGGTGGGCGTGACCGAGGCGATCTCGAAGCCAGCTGCCGGCTGTCCGGAGATGACCGGGTTGACCGGCAGGGCCCGGCTCTGACGATCGGAGAACACCGCGATCTGGACTCGGGCCGTCGGCGGCGTGACGTCGAGTGGCCGGAGGGCGTTGCCGAGCTTGTCGACCGGCACCAGCGTGACATCCTCATCGACGTCGATCCCGGTCGAGCCGATGGCCACATCGGCACGGACCGAGTCGACCTTCGAGACGATCGATGCCGCCCCGGAGACGGTCACCGTGGACGGCTCGACCGATGTCTCCCCGAGGGTCAGACCATCCGGGACCGGGCCATGGACCACGCGCACCGGGATATCGCTGACCGAGACGAGCTGGTCCAGCTCGATCGTCGCGTAACTCGGCTCGAAACCGAGGATCCGGATCCGGGGGTCGGGGCTGCTGACCACGATCGGGACGCTCACGACACCGACCGTATCCGCATAGGTCTCGAGATCGATGGTGGCGATGAACGAACTCGCCGCGACCGGCACGCCGTTCGAAGCGAAGTATCGGATCAGGGTCACCGGCGGCGGCGGTGTCAGGACATACGTGTCCGGCGGGTCGTTGACCTGGCGGACGGGGATGACCCCTTGATACGTCTGGGTGTTCTGGGAGAGCGCAAGCCCGCCATAGAGGAGCGTGGCGACGCCGACGGCGGCGAGCTTGAGGGGCCAGTTGTGGACGATCCGTCCGAAGATCCGTCTCACTGTCGGGTAGGAGCCGTGGACGGGCCATGGTCCTCGACCGCCGGAGGGGCCGTGGGCGGGGCCGGCGCCGACGTGCTGGTCGACGATGGCGCGGCTGGGGTCGTCGGCGGCGGGGCCGGCTTCGGGATCGCCGTCGCGGGGCGTCCGACAAGGCGACCGAGGTCCCGCAGCCGGGGCGATCGCCCGGCATCTCCCGTCCGTGGACCGGTCGACCACCAGGCAAATGGCGTTCGCCGTCCGCCACCCGGATCAAGCAGCATCCGGATCGCCCGGGCGAGTCCGACCTCGGTCAGGTTGCGGACGATCCGAGCACGCTCGACGAGGCTGATCTGGCCGTTCTCCTCGGAGACCACGACGACCACGGCATCCGTCTGCTCGGTGATGCCGAGGGCGGCCCGATGTCGCGTCCCGAACCGCTCGGTATGGATCGACATCTCGGCCAGCGGCAGGAGCGCCCCGGCGGCGACCACGCGTTCGTCGCGGATGATCACGGCCCCGTCGTGCAACGCGGACTTGGGCATGAAGATCGTCCGCAGCAGGTCGGCGGAGACATCGCCGTGGATCATCACCCCGGTCTCTGCGACTTCCTCGAGGCCCGTCTTGCGCTGGAGGACGATGAGGGCACCATGACCATCCGCGGACATCTCGGCGGCAGCGTGCGCGACCTCCGTCGCGACATGTTCGACCGCCCGAGATTCGGCCGGCGAGAGGAGCCAGCCGAACGATCCGACGCTGCCGATGCGCTCGAGCGCCCGCCGAAGCTCAGGCTGGAAGATCACGACCAGCGCGAACAGCCCGACGACCGCCCCCGTCTCGAGGATCCGCGTCAGCAGTCGGAGATCGAACGCGACAGCCAGCCCATACACCAGGGCGAGCACACTGACGCCGATCACCAGTCGGACCGCCCGCGTCCCCCGGATGAGGATGAACAGCCAGTAGATCAGGAGCGCGGTGATCCCGATGTCGACGACCGTCGTCAGGCGGATCTGCTCGAGGATCGAGCCGAAGAGGGGCATCGCGACCGAGTGTAGCATCGCGCCACCCAGCCACCCGGCGGCGCAGCCGACTGGCGCCGAACCGCAGACCGGTCAAACGGCCTGATCGGCCAGGGCGATCAGCTGCAGACGGCGGCGAGCCTCGGATCGTCCGGGAACTTGGCCGCAGCGAGGTAACACAACCGTCCTCGAGTCGCACCGTCACCGGTCAACTTCGACAGACGCCCAAGCAGGACGAGCTTGTCTGCGGCCAGCCCATTCCAGCCACGGTCGAGGTACAGCTCAGCGAGCAGGAGGTGGATGTCGGGATCCGCGGGCTGGATCGCCAGTGCCTGATAGCAGGCATCCATGGCAGCGTGGAACTGGCCGACCGCTCGATGAGCCCCGGCCGCGACGAACGCCCTCCGGCGGGCCTGGTCGAGATCGCCGGCCTCGAGCGCCTCCTCGACGGCGAGCGTCAGGCTGGTCGGGTCCGGCGCTTCGACCGGGGCTCGGGCGGGCAGGTCCATGAGCGCCGGGCTGAGTGGCGCGTCGACGCCCGGGACCGACTCGAGCACGGCCGCGGCGCGCGTAAGCGCTTCCTCCGCGGCTGCGTCCAGCGGCACGGTCGTCTGGAGCCTGGCCACGAGTCGCTCGACGTGCTGCCGGCGACCACGCGACTCGGCGAGTTCGAGCGCCGTCCGCGCCACGTCGCATGCCTCGGCGAGACGCTCGTCTCGCTCCATCGTTTCGGCCAGGTGATCGAGGGTCTCGGCAGCGTCCGCGCGTCGCCCCAGCGCGATCAGGACATCGGCCCGGCCGCGCATCGCTCCCTCGTCGCCCGGGGAACGGTCGAGGGCGGCGGCGAAGGCGCGCAGGGAATCGTCGGATCGACCGATCCGAGCCAGGACGCCGCCAAGACCGACATACGGCAGGCTGCGGTCGGGTGCGATCCGCGAAGCCTCGCGATAGGCTGCCGCGGCGGCATCCAGTCGTCCCTGGAGCGCCGCGACGTGGCCGCGCCGGAGGGCTTCCTTGTAGAGCTCAAGCGGCGCGTCTTGCAACATTCGATCAGCCTCGCAGCAGCTCGACCAGCAGGGCCTTCTGGACGTGGAGACGGTTCTCCGATTGTTCCCAGATCAGGGTACGCCGTCCATCCATCACGGCCGAGGTGATCTCCTCGCCTCGATGTGCGGGCAGGCAGTGCATGGCGACGACGTCCGGGGACGCGGCGTCCAGGAGGGCGTCGTCCACCTGGTACGCGGCGAACGCGTCGCGTCGCTCCTCGGTCTCCGCCTCCTGGCCCATGGAGGTCCAGGCGTCCGTGTAGACGACCGAGGCACCCCGGACGGCCTCGACCGGGTCGTGTCCGAAGGTCAGCCGGCCACCACCGGCCGCCGCGACCTCCGCCGCCCGGGCCACGATCCGCTCGTTCGGCCCGTAGCCGGGTGGATGGGCCAGCCGGATCTCCAGGCCCAGTGCGCCGCCGAGTAGCGCCAGCGAGTGATACACGTTGTTCCCATCGCCGACGAACGCGACGACCAGGCCATCGAGCCGCCCGAACCGCTCCCGCATCGTGAACACATCCGCCAGCGCCTGACACGGGTGCTCGCGCAAGGTCAGACCGTTGATCACCGGGATGTCGGCCTGGGCAGCGAGCTCGACCGCGACCTCGTGCGGGCCGGTCCGGACGACGATCCCGTCGACGAACCGTTCAAGGTTCCTGGCAACGTCGCGGACGCTCTCACGCGCTCCCAGCACGACGTCGTGGGTCAGGTAGATGGCGTGGCCGCCGAGCTGGGCCATGCCGGCCTCGAAGGTGACCCGCGTTCGGAGGCTCGGCTTCTGGAAGAGCATGGCCAGGGTACGCCCCGCGAGCGGTGGCTCGGCATGCCGCCGGGTCGTCCGGAACTCCGACTTGAGCGCCGTCGCCGTCTCGAAGACCTGTCCGACCTCGGCGGCGGACAGGTCGGCGACGCTGAGCAGATCCCGTCCGCGCAGCGAAGCCGACGTCATCGCGACAGGCTGGCAGCCGGGGCTGTTATCGCTTCGTGTACTGGGGCGCCTTGCGGGCCCGCTTGAGGCCGTACTTCTTGCGCTCCTTCATCCGCGGATCGCGGGTGAGCAGCCCGGCCTGGCGCAGCGGCAGACGATGACCTTCAGGATCGATCTCGAGCAGGGCCCGAGCGATACCGTGACGGATCGCTCCCGCCTGACCGGTCACGCCGCCGCCCTCGACCTTGACCATCACGTTGAATCGACCTTCCGTCCCGGTCACCCGAAATGGCATCCGGACATCGGATTCGTTGATCGCGTTGCCGAAGTGCTCCTCGAGGGTTCGACCGTTGACGACGATCTCGCCCTCGCCGGGCAGCAGGCGGACGCGGGCGATGGCCGTCTTTCGGCGACCGGTACCTGAGTAGAACGCGGGTATGGTCATGGTCGGCAGGCTCCTGATCAGGCGAGCGGCTCAGGCCGCTGGGCCTGATGCGGGTGATCCGATCCGGGATAGACCTTCAGCTTGCGGAGCTGCTGGGTCCCGAGTCGATTGTGTGGAAGCATCCCCTTGACGGCCCGTCGGATCACTTCCTCCGGTCGCCGCTCCAGGAGATGACCGAGCGTCTCCTGCTTGAAACCGCCGGGATACCCGCTGTGGCGGTTGTACATCTTGGTCTCGAGCTTGTCGCTGGTGACGGCGATGCGGCCGGCATTGAGGACGATCACGTGGTCGCCCGAGTCAAGGCTCGGCTGGTAGGTCGGCTTGTGCTTGCCCTCGAGGACCGGCGCGATGCGCGAGGCAAGGCGGCCGAGCGTCTCGTCCGTCGCGTCGACGACGTACCAGCGTCGCTCGATCTCACCTTCTCGGACCGAATAGGTCTTCGCGTTCATCGTTCCTCGTCATCTCCGTTCGATCGTCTCGGCATCCGCCCGAGGGCGACATGCCTGAGACACAACCCCTTCGCCGGTGCCGATGCCCCGTCGAAGGCCCGGTCTCCGGTAGCGAGTGCCACCGCGACCGCCGTCTCTTCCAACTTGCCCAGACCGACCTCCAGGAGGGCGGCCACCATCCGGCGGACCATCCCGCGCAGGAAGGCATCGGCACGGACGTCGATCGTCACCAGCCGGCCCTCCCGCCTGACCCGGACCGACGTCACGGTCCGGACCGACGTTCGGCCCGCCGCCCCGAACGGACGAAAGTCGTGTCGACCGATGAAGGCCGACCCGGCCCGCTCCATCGCGGCGGTATCGAGCGGGGCCCGCACCCCGAGCGCACTGCGCTCGCGAAGCGGACTGCGCGGCCCGTTCCAGACGGTATAGCGGTACTCCCGGTACCGCGCCGCATAGCGAGGGTTGTAGCCGTCCGGCACGGGTCGGATGTCCCTGACGGCGACATCCCGTGGGAGGAGCGCGTCAAGCGCCCGACCCAACTCCGTCGCCGACGATCTCCCGCGGTAGGTGAATGCGATCACCTGGCCGCTGGCGTGGACGCCGGCATCCGTTCGGCCAGCCCCGTCGACCCGCTCGTCCATCCCGTCTCCGAGATGGGCCAGTGCGGTCTCCAGGACCCCCTGGACCGTCCGTTTCCCAGGGTTGACCTGGAACCCGGCGAAGTCCGTTCCGTCGTATTCCACCCTGGCGCGGAAGCGCCGGGGTGTGCCCTCTCGGGCACCTGACTTGCCGCTCTGGCGACCCATGCCCTCGTTCGTCTCGGGCCGGGTCCGCTGTCGCAGCGTGTCCTTGCTGGCTTCGTTCAGACCAACTCGATCTGGACGATCTCCGCCGCGTCACCGCGGCGCTGTCCGAGTCGCACGATACGGGTGAAACCCGATGTTCGGTCGGCATATTTCGGCGCGATCTCGTCGAACAACTTGGCCACGACGAGCGGCTCGTTCGGGAACTGGGCGACGACCGCGCGGCGGGCCGACAGGTCCCCACGCTTCGCGAGCGTGATGACTTTCTCGACGCGACCGCTGATCTCCTTCGCCTTCGCCTCGGTCGTCTTGACCTTCTCATAGCGGATGACGGAGACGGTCAGGTTCTTGAACAGGCTGAGGCGCGGTCCCTGCTTGCGGCTGAGTTTGCTGCCGCCGATCCGATGCGCCATCGTCAGCTCTCCGCCTCGTCCTCGAACGGCTCATCGGCCTCGAGCGCGTCGATCCCGTCGAGGTCGTCCCCTTCGGTCTCGGGGACGATGAAGCCGCGCATGCGCAGTCGCTCCTTCATCTCGTCGAGCGACTTCTTGCCGAAGTTGCGCATCCGCAACAGGTCCTCGTCCTTCAGCTGGAGCAGCTGACCGACCTTGACGATGTTGTTGCGCTTGAGTGAGTTGTAGGCACGCATCGGGAGATCGAGCTCTTCGATCGGCATGTCGAGCATGTTCGCGGGCAGGGCAGCCGCACCGGTCACCGGCGCCGGTGGTGCGGTCGGCACGCCGACGGTCACGAACGGCCGGAACTGGTTGACCAGGATCTCGGCCGAACGGCTCAGGGCCTCTTCCGGGCTGATCGTCCCGTCCGTTTCGATCTCGAGCGTGAGCTTGTCGTAGTTGGTCATCTGACCGACGCGCATGCTCTCGATCCAGTAGTTGATCTTGCGGACCGGCGTGAAGATCGCGTCGACGGCGATGACTCCGATCGGCAGGGCCTCCGCGCGCTCCGCGCCCAGATACCCGACACCGCGCTCGACGGTGAGGTCCATCTCGATCGTGACGTCATCCGTGTCGAGGGTCATCAGGACGAGGTCCGGATTGACGATCTCGACATCGGCCGACTCGGCGATGTCAGCGGCGGTGACCGCCCCTGCTCCGCTCTTGATCAGCCGAAGCTGGACCGGGTGCCCGGCATAGCTCTTGAGCCGCAGCTTCTTGACGTTCAGGACGATCTGGGTGACGTCTTCCTTGACGCCCGGGATCGTCGAGAACTCCTGGTAGATGTCGCGGATCTGGATGCTGGTGACGGCAGCACCCTCGAGCGACGACAGGAGCACCCGTCGGAGGGCATTGCCGAGGGTGACGCCGTAGCCGGCCTGAAGTGGCCCGGCTTCGTACTTGGCGTACGTGCCGGCTTCCTCTACTGGCTCGATCTGCGGGCTCTCGAGTTCGATCATGGGTTGGGGTTACCTCGAGTAGTACTCGACCACGAGCTGCTCGTTGAGATCGAGCGGCATCTGGTCGCGGGATGGTGGCGCGACGACGGCCCCGGACAGGTTGGCCGCGTCGATCGTCAGCCACTCCGGAGCTTGATGCGACCGGAGGGTCTCCTTGGCGATCTTGAACGGCTCACGCGCGCGATGTGTCTCGCGAACCTCGATCCGGTCGCCGGGCTTGAGCTGATACGACGAGATGTTCGTGGGCCGGCCGTTGACCGCGAAGTGTCCGTGGCCGACGAAATGGCGAGCCTGTGCGCGCGACGACGCGATGCCCAGCCGGTAGACCACGTTGTCCAGTCGCAACTCCAGGGAGCGGAGCAGGTTCTCGCCGGTCACGCCCGGATGATTCTCGGCGTCGATGAAGTAGTTCCGGAACTGTCGCTCCAGGACGCCGTAGGTGCGGCGCACCTTCTGCTTCTCGCGGAGCTGGAGGCCGTACTCGCCGACCTTGCGGCGCCGGACACCGTGTTGGCCCGGAGGCGTCGGTCGGCGCTCGAACGAGCATTTCTTGGAATAGCAGCGACTGCCCTTCAGAAAGAGCTTGGCGCCCTCTCGACGGCAGAGGCGGCAGACGGATCCGGTGTAACGGGCCATGGGTCCTCGAACTCTTAGACTCGGCGCCGCTTGGGCGGGCGGCAGCCGTTGTGCGGGATGGGCGTGACATCAGTGATGGCGCTGACCTCGAGGCCGGCCGCCTGGAGTGACCGGATCGCCTGCTCGCGCCCGGCGCCCGGTCCCTTCACGTAGACCTCGACCTGGCGCATGCCGTGCTCCATCGCGCGCTTCGCCGCGCCATCGGCCGAAAGCGCCGCCGCATACGGGGTGCTCTTGCGGGAGCCCTTGAACCCGGCGACGCCGGCAGAGCCCCAGCTGATGACGGCCCCGTTGAGGTCGGTGATCGTGATGATCGTGTTGTTGAACGTGGCCTGGATGTGAACGTGACCCTGCGGGACGTTCTTCTTCTCACGCCGTCGTGTCTTGACCGCTCGCTTGCGTTCTGCCATGCCTGGTCAGTCCTTCGTCACTTCTTGCGCCTGACGCCGACCGTCTTCTTCGGTCCGCGACGCTGGCGAGCGTTCGTCTTGGTGCGCTGGCCGCGGACCGGCAGGTTGCGCCGGTGGCGAAGGCCGCGATACGAGCCGATCTCGATCAGCCGTTTGATGTTGAGCGCCACCTCGCGACGAAGGTCGCCTTCGACCTTGTAGCGGCGGTCGATGAGTTCGCGCAGTCGGTTGACCTGCTCCTCGGTCAGATCGCGCACCCGGGTGTCCGGGTTGACGTTGGTCTGGGCGAGGATCTTCTGGCTTGTCGGCAGGCCGATCCCGAAGACGTAGGTGAGGGCGACCTCCACCCGCTTCTCGCGGGGGATGTCGACGCCGGCGATACGTGCCATCGGTTACCCCTGCCGCTGCTTGTGCTTCGGGTTGGTGCAGATGACCATCACGGTGCCATGGCGACGGATGACCTTGCAGTTGTCGCAGCGCGCCTTGACGGAAGCTCTGACTTTCAACGGATCCTCGGTGTTCTTGGTTGCAACGTCACTTGAGACGATAGGTGATCCGGCCCCGGGTCAGGTCGTATGGGGACAACTCGACCCGGACACGGTCACCGGGCAGGATGCGGATGAAGTTCATGCGCAGCTTGCCGCTGATGTGGGCGAGCACCCGGTGGCCGTTCTCCAGCTCGACCGCGAACATGGTGTTCGGGAGCGGCTCGATGACCGTCCCCTCGACTTCGATCGCGTCTCGCTTGGCCACAGGCTTGCGTGCTTCCCTTTCTCACGCGCAGTGTCGGCCCGACTGGGCCGACACACGAACGCGTAGCGTACCAAAGATGGCCGCGCCCGGCAACCGGTCGGTCATGCGACGGTCAGGATCTGCGGACCGTCATCGGTGATGGCGATCGAATGCTCGAAATGCGCGGCCATCGACCCATCCGCGGTGACGACGGTCCAGTCATCCGACTCGATCCGGGTGTCGTGGCCGCCAAGGGTGAACATCGGCTCGATGGCGAGGCAAAGACCGGGCTCGAGCTTGCGCCCGGGTCGCCCCGTGCGGTAGTTCGGGACCTGCGGCTCTTCATGCATGGCGGTGCCGATCCCGTGTCCGACGAATTGCCGGATGACGCCGAGATCGGCCGCCTTCGCGACCGCCTCGACCGCGGCCGAGATATCGTCGATGTGGTTGCCGGGGATCGATGCGGCGATGCCGGCCATCATCGCGTCGCGGGTCAGGTCGATCAGTGCGCGGATCCGGGCCGGCGGCTCACCGACGAAGTAGGTCCGGGCTGCGTCACCGTGCCAGCCGTCGACGATCGCGCCGGCGTCGATCGAAACGATCTGGCCGCTCCTTGATCTCACGATCGCCGGGGATGCCATGGACGATCTCGTCGTCGATCGAGATGCACACGCTGGCCGGGAACGGCCGACGCGGATTGATCCCGGGATACCCCTTGAATGACGGGGTCGCCCCGGCGCCGCGGATGTGCCGCTCCGCAAGGACGTCGAGTTCGGCGGTGGAAACGCCCGGCCGCAGCGTCGCACCCAGGAGGTCGAGGACTTCCCCGACGACGCGCCCGGCGCGGCGCATCCGCTCGATCTCCGCCGCCGATTTGCGAGTGACCATGTCAGGACCCCATGACGGTGCCGAGGGCGGCGATGAGCGCGCGGCTGACGTCCTCGATCCCGGCCCGGCCATCGACCGTCGTCAGGATGCCCCTCGACCGATAGTGCTCGACGACTTCGAGCAGCGGCGGCAACTGCTGGGCCATCCGCATTCGGACCGTGGCCTCCTCATCGTCGGCGCGCTGCCCGAGGTCCGACCCGTCGATGTCACAGACACCGTCGACGGCCGGCGGGTTGGACACGAGATTGAAGACGTGGCCGTTCGCGCTGCAGATCCGCCGATCAGCCATCCGCCGGACGAGATCCTCCAGGGGAACGTCGATATAGGCGGCAAGATCGACCCGACGCCCGGCCTCCGCGAGGGCCATGTCGAGCGCCGCAGCCTGGACCTTGGTCCGAGGGAAGCCGTCGAGGATCGCCCCATCGACGGCGTCGGCCGCATCGAGGCGATGGAGGAAGACGCGAACGATCGTGTCGTCGGGCACCAGCTGGCCACGGCTCATGTAGCGGTCGGCCTCGCGGCCCAGCGCGGTTCCCGCGGCGACCGCTTCGCGAAGCAGGTCGCCGGAGGCCAGGATCGGCACGTGAAGGTGAGCGGCGAGGGCCGGCGCCTGGGTCCCCTTCCCGGCCCCTGGGGCACCGAGCAGGACGAGGACGGTCATGCGATCGGGTCGGCGCCGACTGGGGTCATCGGATGAAGCCTTCGTAGTTGCGCATCATCAACTGGGCCTCGATCTGCTTCATCGTCTCGACGACCACGGACACGACGATGAGCAGGCTCGTGCCACCGAGACCCAGCGTCGCCAGGTCCGGGACCGCGAGCGCCACGACCGACGGCGAGACCGCCACGATGGCCAGGAAGAGGGCGCCGGCGAAGGTGATCCTGGTCACCACCCTGGCCAGGTAGTCCTGGGTCGGCCGGCCCGGCCGGATGCCCGGGATGAACCCACCGTTCTTGCGCAGTTGCTCGGCCGTCTCATCGGGCTTGAAGGTGAACGCCGTGTAGAAGTAGGTGAACCCCATCGTGAGCAGGAAGTACATGACGATGTACAGCGGTGAGGTCGAGCTGAAGATGGTCACGATGAACTCGGAGATCCCCTTGATGATCGGGATATCCGACGTCGAGAAGTAGGTCGCCAGCTGATGCGGGAAGAGCAGGATGCTCACCGCGAAGATGATCGGGATGACGCCGGCCTGGTTGACCCGCAGCGGAAGGAACGTCTGGCCACCCGAATACATCCGCCGTCCGCGGACGCGGCTGGCGTACTGGATCGGGATCCGGCGCTGGCCTTCCTGGATGTAGATGATCACGCCGACCGCGGCGATGGCCACGATCCCGAAGGCGACGGCCAGCCCGATGTTCGGGTTGAGCCGGAACGAGTTGAGCGCGCCGGGCGCGCGGCTGACGATGCCCGCGAAGATGATGAAGCTGATGCCGTTGCCGATCCCACGTTCGGTGATCAACTCACCGACCCACATCAGCACGATGGCACCGGCGGTGAGGGTCGCGATCTGGGTCAGCGTCTCGAAACTCGACAGGTCGAACGCGCCGGTCAGGACGCTCTGCGAGTTGAGCAGGGCGAGCACGCCGTAGGCCTGCAGCATCGCCATCGGAACGGTCAGATAGCGGGTGTACTGGTTGATCTTGTTGCGGCCGAACTCACCTTCCCGGCTGAGTGCCTGGAGCGAGGGCACGACGCCCGTCATCAACTGCATGATGATCGACGCGTTGATGTACGGGTTCATCCCCAGTGCCACGACCGAGAAATGCGACAACCCGCCGCCCGAGAAGAGGTCGAGCAGTCCGGCGAGCGCATTGCCCTCCACGAAGACCTTCAGCTGGGCCTTGTCGACGCCCGGGATGGGCACCGAGGCAAGCAGCCTGAAGACGATCAGGAGCGCCAGGACATAGAGGATCCGGCGCCGGATGTCCGGCGCCCGGAAGGCATTGAGGAGCGAGTCGAACACGGGTCAGGCGTCGTCGCCGGAGGGCGGTGCGCCATCCTCGGCCGGCGCCGGGGCCTCGTCGGCGTCGTCGGCAGCCACCGTCGCGGACGACCTGGATCGGGACTTCGCCTTAGCCGGCTTGTCGAGCGGCGGGGCTTCCTCGACAGGTGCCGATGCGACCTTCGACTCGTCCGCTTCGGACGGGACGGTCACGCCCAGGGCGGCAAGCGGGGTCGTCGGCAGCTCGAGCACCGAGACCGTCCCGCCGGCCGCCTCGATCTTGGCCCGAGCCGACGCCGTGAAGGCATCCGCGACCACGAACAGCGGGACCGACAGTTCGCCGGCACCGAGGATCTTGAGCGGCTTGTTGAGGGTCCGAACGAGGCCGACGGCGCGGAGGATGTCCTGGTTGACCGTGATCGGCGACTTGGCCGATGGCTTCTTGTCTCCCTCGAAGGTGAGGGCGCCACGGTCGGCCAGGGCGCCGATCGCCCCGACGTTGACGACCTCGTACTCGACCTTGAACCGGTTCTTGAACCCGCGCAACTTGGGGATCCGGATGTGGAGCGGCGTCTGCCCGCCCTCGAACCACGGCGGGATCGAGCCGCCGGCTCGCGCCTTCTGGCCCTTCGTGCCGCGACCGGCGGTCTTGCCCTTGCCGGCAGCGATCCCGCGGCCGACGCGCATCCGCGCCTTGCGGGAACCCTCGGCGGGTTGGAGATCGTGGAGCTTCATGCCTTCTCTCCGGAATCGGATCCTGCGGTTTCCGCGATCTCCTCGACGCTGACGAGGAAGCGGACCTGGCGGACCATGCCCCGGGTCGCCGGGTTGTCGGTCACGATGCTCGTGCTGCCGATCCCGTGCAGCCCGAGCGCCCGGGCCGTGGCGCGGTTGCGTGCGATGTGACCGATCGTGCTCCTGATCTGGGTCACCTTGAGCTTAGCGGCCACCGGACACCTCCGTGGCGACCGGAGCCGGCTGGCCGGCGATCCGGCTGACCAGCTTGACCCCGCGCCGGGCGCCGAGTTCCTCGGCGGAATGCAGGCTGCGGAGGGCTTCGATCGTGGCCCGGGTCACGTTCACCGGGTTGGTCGAACCGTGGATCTTGGACAGGATGTCGCGCACGCCGGCAGCCTCGAGGACGGCGCGGACCGATCCGCCGGCGATGACGCCGGTCCCTTGCGATGCCGGCTTGAGCAGGACGCTGCTGGCGCCGAAGACGACCTGGACCTCATGCGGGATCGTCGTGCCGACCATCGGGATACGGATCAGGTTCTTCTTGGCGTCCTCGACGCCCTTGCGGATCGATTCGGGGACCTCGCCCGCCTTGCCCAGGCCGACGCCGACGTGCCCCGCGCCATCGCCGACGACGACGACCGCGCTGAAGCTGAACCGACGGCCGCCCTTGACGACCTTGGCCACACGATTGATCTGGACGACGCGCTCCTCGAGCGCAAGCTTATTCGGGTCGATTCGTGCCACGGGGGCTCCTTCCGATCAGAACTCGAGGCCGGCTTCGCGGGCGGCATCGGCGAGCGACTTGATCCGCCCGTGGTACCGGAACCCGGCGCGATCGAAGACCACGCGGTCCACGCCAGCGGCTTTGGCCCGCTCGGCGATCAGTTTCCCGACGGCGGCCGCTTCCTCCGACTTGGTCTTCGTGGAACCCTTGAGTCCCTTCTCGACGGTCGAGGCAGCGGCCAGCGTCGTTCCCGACGCGTCGTCGATGACCTGCGCGTAGATATGGTTGAGGCTGCGGAACACGGCCAGGCGCGGCCGCTCCCCGGAACCGGCCAGGCGAAGGCGGATCCGGGCATGGCGCTTGCGCCGGGCGGCGCCGCGGGTAGCGACCTGCGTCATCGTGTTCGTTCCTCGTCAGTCACGGTCATTTCTTGCCGCCGATCTTGCCGGCCTTGCCGGCCTTGCGGCGGATGTACTCGCCGGAGTAGCGGACACCCTTGCCCTTGTATGGCTCCGGCTTGCGCGTCGAACGGACGCTTGCCGCCACCTGGCCGACCAGCTCCTTGTCGATCCCGATGACCGCCAGGCGGGTCGGGTTCTCCACCTCGAAGCTGATGCCTTCGGGCGGGTCGATCTCGATCGGGTGGCTGTACCCCAGGTTCAGGGTCAGCTTGCGACCGTTCAGCGCGGCTCGATAGCCGACACCGGTGATCTCAAGGCCCTTGCGATAGCCGTCGGTCACGCCGACCACCATGTTGTTGACGAGGGTCCGGGTGAGGCCGTGAAGCTGGCGATGCATCTTCTGCTCGGTCGGGCGGGTGACGACGAGCGTCTCGTCCTCTCGACTGATGGTCATGTCCGGATGCAGGGAGCGGCTGAGGCTGCCCTTCGGACCGGTGACCGTGACGAGACGGCCGTCGATCGTCACGTCGACACCCGGCGGAACGGTGATTGGGAGGCGTCCGATTCGCGACATGTCGTCCCGCCTACCAGACGAACGCGAGGACTTCGCCGCCCAGTTGCGCTTGTCGCGCCTCCTGGCCGGTCATGATCCCCTGGCTCGTGCTGACGATGACGATGCCCAGGCCGCCGAGCACGCGTGGGATGTCGGTCTTGCGCGCATAGACCCGCAGACCGGGCTTGCTGATGCGCTTGAGACCGGAGACGACCGGGACCTTCCCGTCGACGTACTTGAGCGTGATGCGGAGGGTCGCGGTCGGCCCATCCTGCTCCTCGGCGACGTCGGCGATGAAGCCCTCCGCCTTGAGGATGCGCGCGATCTCACGCTTCGTCCGGGACGCCGGGATGACCACGTCCGTGTGGCGTGCCCGGGACGCGTTCCGGACGCGCGTGAGCATGTCCGCGATGGGGTCGGAGATGTTCATCGGTCCCCTACCAGCTCGACTTGGTGACGCCCGGCAGCTCGCCCAGGAGCGCACGCTCCCGGAAGCAGATGCGGCACAGTGCGAACCGCCGGATGAAGGCACGCGGCCGTCCACACACGGTGCAGCGGTGATACGCCTGCACCTTGTGCTTCGGGGTCCGCTTCGCCTTGGCGATCATCGATTTCTTAGCCATGAGTCTCCCTCCCCGCGCCTACGAGGCGAAGGGCATGCCGAGGAGTTCGAGAAGCTTCTTCGATTCCTCGTCGGTCTTCGCCGTCGTCACGATGCTGATCTCCAGCCCGCGGAGACGATCCACCTTGTCGTAGTCGATCTCCGGGAATGCGAGTTGCTCCCGGAGGCCGAGTGAATAGTTGCCTCGTCCATCGAACGACCGGCCGGGGATGCCGCGGAAGTCGCGGATCCGGGGCAGGGCGAGCGTGGTCAGGCGATCCATGAAGTCCCACATCCGGTCCCCCCGAAGGGTGACCTTGGCTCCGATGGAGTTGCCGGTCCGAACGCGGAACTGCGCGATCGAGCGCTTGGCCTTCGTCACGATCGGCTTCTGGCCGGTGATGATGGTCATGTCGCCGAGGGCGGCGTCGAGCGCCTTGGCGTTGGCCAGTGCCTCGCCAAGACCGATGTTCACCACGATCTTGGACAGGCGCGGGATCTCCATCGGATTCCCGTAGTCGAACTGCTTCTGGAGCGCGGGGACGACCTCGGCCGTGTAGCGCTCGTGGAGACGACTGGTCATCCCTTCACCTCCAGCTGCTGGCCGCAGTGCCGGCAGATGCGGACGCGACGGCCCGTCTCGAGGGTCGCGTGGGCGATCCTGGTCGGCTTCGAGCAGCTCGGGCAGACGAGCATGACCCGACTGACCGGCAGTGGCTGGGCGATCTCCAGGATCCCGCCCTGCTGCATCTTGGGGACGCTGGTCATTGGTTCCGGCCGCCTGGCGCGGCTTGGTGTGGCGCTTCGCGATGTTGAGGCCTTCCACGACGACGAAGTTGCCACCGGCTGGCGATCCACGCCGGAAGACGCTTCGTGCCGCCGACGGGGCGGCCGTCCGGCGGATGACCCGCTCGACCGTGCCCCGCTTGCCGGCATCCTTGCCGGCCAGGACGACGACCGTGTCGCCCTTGCGGATCTCGGGAACCTTCGGCGCACGTGGCTGCGCAGCCCGGACGGCCATCACAGCACCTCCGGGGCGAGCGAGACGATCTTCATGTAGTTGCGGTCGCGAAGCTCGCGGGCGACCGGTCCGAAGATGCGGGTCCCGCGCGGATTGCCCTGGTTGTTGATGAGGACCGCGGCGTTCTCATCGAACCGGATGTAGCTGCCGTCGGGCCGGCCGTATTCCTTGGCGGTACGAACGATGACCGCCCGGACGACGTCGCCCTTCTTGACGGCTGCGTTCGGGATCGCCTGCTTGACGCTGGCCACGATCACATCGCCGACACCCGCGTCGGTCTTGAGCGAGCGACCCATCACCCGGATGCACTGGATCGTCCGGGCGCCGGTGTTGTCGGCGACCTTGAGACGAGTCTGGGACTGGATCACGAGGCGGTCTCCTCGGCAGGCTCGTCCGCCGTCTCGGTGTCGGTCTCCCGGGTCCGCCCGGGGTGGGCGGCGGCATGGATCGCCTCGGAGGTGTCGGCCTCGTCGGTCACGACCTCGCCGGGCAGCCCCTGGTCACCGGCCCGCTGGACGACCGACACGAGCCGCCAACGCTTCGTCGCGGACAACGGCCGCGACTCCTCGATGAGGACCGTGTCGCCGATGCGAGCATCGTTGGTCTCGTCATGAGCCTTGAACTTCGTGCTCAAGCGGATCACCCGCTTGTACAGCCGGTGGCGCGCCAGACGCTCGACGGACACGACGATCGTCTTGTCCATCCGGTCGCTCACGACACGCCCGACCTTCGTCTTGCGCTTGCCTTGCACCTGGGTGTCTGCTCCTGTCATCGCGTGATCTCCTTCGAACCGGCCGGCTGAGCTGCGCGCTCACGCTGGACGGTCAGGATCCGCGCGATCGTTCGCCGCGTCTGCGGGATCGTGCTGTAGTCCTTGAGTTGTCGAGTGGACAGCGCGAAGCGCGCTCCCCACAGGTCCTGCTTGGCCTCCCGGAGGGCGACCTCGAGTTCAGGATCCGAAAGCTGGCGAACCTTCTCGATATCCATCAATTCGCCTCCTTCGCCGACTCGCGCACGACGACGCGAGTAGCGACAGGCAACTTGTGACTGGCGAGGCGCATCGCCTCGATCGCCGATTCGTGGTCGACGCCGGCCATCTCGAACAGGATCCGGCCAGGCTTGACGACCGCGACCCAGTGGTCGGGGGCGCCCTTGCCGGAGCCCATCCGGGTCTCGGCCGGCTTCTTGGTCGCCGGCTTGTCGGGGAAGACGCGGATCCAGATCTTGCCGCCACGCTTGACCGATCGGGTCATCGCTCGTCGGGCAGCCTCGATCTGGCGGCTGGTGATCCAGGCCGGCTCCTGCGTGGCAAGACCGTACTCACCGAAGGCGACCGTGTGGCCACCCTTGGCCATCCCCGACATGCGTCCGCGCATGACCTTCCGGTGCTTGACTCGTTTCGGCATCAACATCGGTCAGACCCCCGTCCCGATGGCGGTCGGGACCCCGGCGTCGCGCGCTGCGCGCTCCGGGGTGATGTCGCCGCGGTAGATCCAGACCTTCACGCCGATCCGTCCGTACGTGGTGTGGGCGTGGACCTGGCCGTAGCTGATGTCGGCGCGCAGCGTCCCGAGCGGGATCCGCCCTTCCTTGTCCCACTCGCGGCGGCCCATCTCGGAACCGCCGAGCCGGCCGGCGACGGCGATCTTGACGCCCTTGGCCCCGGCCTTCATCGATCGCTGGATGGCCTGCTTCATCGCCTTCTTGAACGCGATCCGACGGCTCAGCTGTCCGGCGATGTTCATCGCGACCAGGTAGGCGTCGAGCTCCGGCTGGCGGATCTCCTTGATCTCCAGCTTGACCTTGCGGGTGGTCATGGCCCCGATCTGCTGGCGCAGGACCTCGACGTTGGCACCGCCCTTGCCGATGACGATCCCGGGCTTGGCCGTGTGGATCGTGACGGTCACGTGGTTGATACCGCGCTCGATCTCGACACCGCTGACGCTGGCGTTGGCCAGTCGCTTGTCGATGAGCCGTCGGATCTTGATGTCCTCCTGGAGGGAGGCGGTGTATTCCTTCTTATCCGCGTACCACTTCGCGGTCCAGGTGCGCGAGACACCGAGCCGGAAGCCGTACGGATGGACCTTGTGTCCCATGTCAGGCCTCCTGGTCCGCGACGGTGATGGTGATGTGGGTCATGGGCTTGTGGATGGGGAACGCCCGACCCTGTGCCCGCGGCTGGAAGCGCTTGATCGTCGGACCCTCGTTGGCGACGGCGTCGGCGATGTACAGGTCCTCGGCGGACAGGTTGTGGTTGTTCTCCGCGTTCGCCGTGGCGCTCTTGAGCACGCGGGCGACATCGGCTGCGGCCTTCTGCGGCATGAACCGGAGCAGGGCGGCGGCTTCTTCGACGGGCTTGCCCTTGATCGCCTCGGTCACGAGGCGGGTCTTGCGAGTCGAAGCTCGCAGGTACTTGGCGGTGGCGGAGACGCGCATGCTCGGCACCTACTTCAGCGCCGTCGACCGGTCGGTGTGTCGGCCGTGCCCGCGATAGTTGCGGGTCGGGCTGAACTCACCGAGGCGATGTCCGACCATGTTCTCGGTCACGTAGACCGGGATGTGCTTCTTGCCGTTGTAGACGGCGATGGTGTGGCCGATGAAGGTCGGGAAGATCACCGACGCGCGCGACCACGACTTCACGACCTTCTTCTCGTTGCGCTTGTTCATCGCCTCGATCCGGCCGAGGAGACGGGCCTCGACGAACGGGCCTTTCTTGATCGAGCGGGACATCGGTGACCTCCTCCCCTGCTACTTGCGATGCCGTGATCGGACGATGAGTCGTCCGGTCGTCTTCGACCGCCGGGTGCGATAGCCCATGGCGGGCTTGCCCCACGGGGTCTTGGGCGGCATCCCGGTCGGGGACTTGCCCTCACCACCGCCGTGCGGATGGTCGCGCGGATTCATGACGACGCCCCGGACCTCGGGCCGCTGACCCATATGCCGGGCCCGTCCGGCCTTGCCGAGGTTCTGGTTCTCGTGGTCGAGGTTGCTGACCTGCCCGACGGTCGCCATGCAGCGCAGCGGGACGCGGCGCATCTCGCCCGACGGCAGGCGGACGGTGGCGAAGTCGCCCTCCTTGGCCAGGAGCTGGGCCGACACGCCGGCGGACCGGACGATCTGGCCGCCCTTCCCGGGCACGAGCTCGATGTTGTGGATCGTCGTGCCGAGCGGGATGTTGGCGAGGGGCAGTGCATTGCCGACGCGCGCTTCGGCATCGGGTCCGGCGACGACGACGTCACCGACCTTGAGCCCGTGGGGCAGGAGCATGTAGCGCTTCTCGCCGTCGCGGTAGTGCAAGAGCCCGATCCGGGCGGAACGATTCGGGTCGTACTCGATCGTCGCCAGTCGCGCCGGGACGCTGAGCTTGTCGCGCTTGAAATCGATCTTGCGGTAGTGCTGCTTCTCGCCACCACCGCGATGGCGGACCGTCAGGCGGCCGGCATTGTTGCGACCGGAGCCGCGGACCTGCGGTTCGAGCAGGGGCTTGTGCGGCTGCTTGGTCGTGATCTCCTCGAAGGTCGAGCGAGTCATCTGCCGGAGCCCGGGCGAGGTGGGCTTGTAACTGCGTAGCGGCATCGGTCAGACCCCCTCGAAGAATTCGATCTTCTGGCCGGGGGCCAGCGTGACGATCGCCTTGCGCCAGGGTGTGGTGTGACCCACGGTCTGCCCGCGGCGGTTGCCGCGGCGCTTCTCCTTGGCCTTGGTGGTCAGGACGTGGACCGACACGACGGTCACGTTCTCCTTCTTGTAGAGCTCCTCGATCGCGGCCTTGATCTGGATCTTGTTGGCCTCGTCGTGGACCGCGAACGTGTACTTGCCGCGCGCGGACTCATCGATCGACTTCTCACTGATGACCGGCCGAAGGATGATCTCCGGCGCCGTCAGGGCGCTCATGCGTAGACCTCCTGCATCCGAGCCAGCGAGGGCTGCTCGATCAGCACGATGTCGGCCTTGAGCAGGTCGACGACGTTGAGCGAGTCGGCGAGGATGATCTCGACGGTCGGCAGATTGCGCGCGGACAGCTCGAGCCGCTCGTCGCGACCCGGGGCGACCACCAGCACGCGTCCGCTCGCTTCGAGCGCGCTCAGGACGTTGACGAGATCGCGGGTCCGGATCGCGTCGAGGCCGAACGTGTCGATGACCTTGATCGCCTCGTCACCGAACTTGGCGGTCAGGGCGCCGCGCAGCGCGAGCCGCTTCATCTTGCGCGGGCAGCCGCTGCTCGTACGAGCGGGGATGCGGCCCGAAGACGGCTCCGCCGCCACGATAGTGCGGCGCACTGGTCGTGCCCTGGCGCGCCCGGCCGGTGCCCTTCTGACGGTACGGCTTCTTCCCACCGCCGCGGACCTCGCCGCGGGTCTTGGTGTCGTGCGGTGCCGGTCCGTCGGCCGGCCAGCTGCGCGGTCACGACCTGGTGGAGCACGGCGGCATTGACCGGCGCGGCGAACAGCTGCATCGCTGAGATCCACGCTGCCGACCGCCTTGCCGGTCTTGTCATAGACGTTGGTCTGGGGCATCGGTCAGGCCTTCTTCACGAGGATCAGCCCGCCGCGGGCGCCGGGCAGGCTGCCCTTGACCAGCAGCAGGTTGCGATCCGGGTCGGCCCGCACGACGCGGACCTTCTTGATCGTGACCCGCTCGTCACCCATGTGGCCGGCCATCTTCAGGCCGCGGTAGACGCGACCCGGTGTGGTGCCCGGTCCGATCGAGCCGGGGGCACGGTGATGATCCGAGCCGTGGGTCTTCGGTCCACGGTGGAAGTTGTGACGCTTGATGTGCCCGGCGAACCCCTTGCCCTTCGAGACCCCGGTCACGTCGACCAGGTCGCCCGCGGCGAAGAGGTCGGCGATCGAGAAGGTCTGGCCGACCGTCACGTCGGCGACGCTGTCGACGCGGAACTCGCGGATCGTGGCGACCTTGGGCAGGTCCTTGAGCTGGCCGGAATCCGGCTTGTTGAGCTTCTTCGATACCTCGGTCCCGAGCTGGACGGCCGTGTAGCCGTCGCGCTCGGACGTGCGCAGCCGGGTGACCGTATTGGGCTCGATGGCGAGCACCGACACGGCGACCATCGTGCCGTCGTCCTGGAAGACCTGGGTCATGCCGACCTTGCGGCCGATCAGTCCGAACTCCATCACATCTTGATCTCGATGTCGACACCCGCTGCCAGCGAGAGTCGCATCAGGGCGTCCACGGTCTTCGACGACGGATCGAGGATGTCGACGAGCCGCTTGTGTGTGCGGATCTCGAACTGCTCGCGGCTGTCCTTGTCGATGAACGGGGAGCGAAGGACGGTGAACTTCTCGATCCGGGTCGGCAACGGCACCGGGCCGACGACGTCAGCGCCGGTGCGCTGGGCCGTCTCCACGATCTGCGCCGCCGACTGATCGAGCAGTCGATGGTCGTACGCCTTGAGGCGGATCCTGATCCGCTGCTTTGCCATGTCGTCCCTACTCGACGATGCTGACGATGGCGCCGGCACCGACGGTCCGGCCACCCTCGCGGATGGCGAACCGCTGGCCGATCTCGATGGCGATCGGGGTGATCAGCTCGACGCTCATCTCGACGTTGTCGCCGGGCATGATCATCTCGGCCCCGTCGGGCAGGCCGATGGCGCCGGTCACGTCGGTCGTGCGCAGGTAGAACTGCGGCCGGTAGCCGTTGTAGAACGGGGTATGGCGGCCGCCCTCCTCCTTGGTCAGGACGTAGACCTGGGCGGTGAACTTGGTGTGGGGCTTGACCGAGCCGGTCTTGGCCAGGACCTGGCCGCGCTCGATCTCCTCGCGCTCGATCCCGCGGATGAGGCAGCCGACGTTGTCGCCGGCGCGGCCCTCGTCGAGCAGCTTCTTGAACATCTCGACGCCGGTGACCACGATCTTGCGGGTGGCCTTGACCCCGACCAGCTCGACCTCGTCGCCGACCTTGACGATGCCGCGCTCGATCCGGCCGGTGGCGACCGTGCCCCGGCCCTTGATCCCGAAGACATCCTCGACCGGCATGAGGAACGGCTTGTCGACATCGCGCTCGGGGGTCGGGATGTACGAGTCGACCGCGTCCATCAGCGCCTGGATCGGGGCGTAGGCCGGATCGGACGGATCGTCGCCGGCCTCGAGGGCCTTCAACGCGGAACCGCGGATGACCGGGATGTCGTCGCCCGGGAAGTTGTACTTGGTGAGCAGCTCGCGGACCTCGAGCTCGACCAGATCGAGGAGCTCCTCGTCATCGACCATGTCGACCTTGTTGAGGAAGACGACGATGAACGGGACCTCGACCTGGCGGGCCAGCAGGATGTGCTCGCGGGTCTGGGGCATCGGGCCATCGGTCGCGGCCACGACCAGGATGGCGCCGTCCATCTGGGCCGCCCCGGTGATCATGTTCTTGATGTAGTCCGCGTGCCCGGGGCAGTCGACGTGGGCGTAGTGGCGAGCGTCGGTCTCGTACTCGACGTGGGCGATCGCGATGGTGATCCCGCGCTCGCGCTCCTCGGGCGCGTTGTCGATCGAATCGAAGGCGCGGTACTCCGCCTCGCCCTTGAGGGCGAGGTACTTGGTGATCGCCGCAGTCAGGCTCGTCTTGCCATGGTCGATGTGGCCGATCGTGCCGATATTGACGTGCGGCTTGGTGCGCTCGAACTTCTTCTTGGCCATCTGGGCTGCTCCCGGCTTCCTGCTAGACCTTGGATTTCTGGACGAGTTCCGAGGCCAGATTGGCTGGAACCTCGGCGTAGTGGCTGAATTCCATCGATGAGGTCGCCCGGCCCTGCGTCATGCTGCGCAGGTCCGTGACATACCCGAACATCTGGGCGAGCGGGACGAACGAGCGGACGACCTGCGTCGTGCCGCGCGACTCCATCCCCTCGATCTGGCCGCGCCGGCTGTTCAGGTCGCCGATGACGTCACCCATGAATTCCTCGGGCATCGTCACCTCGACCCGCATGATCGGCTCGAGGATGGCCGGGTCGGCCTTGGCGAACGCGTCCTTGACCGCCATCGAACCGGCGATCTTGAACGCCATCTCCGACGAGTCGACGTCATGGTAGGAGCCGTCGAACAGGGTCACCTTGACGTCCACCACCGGGAACCCGGCGTAGATCCCGGTCGCCAGTGTCTCGCGGATGCCCTGGTCGACCGGTTTGATGTACTCGCGCGGGATGGTCCCGCCGACGATCTTGTCGATGAATTCGTAGCCGGCGCCCTTCTCGGCGGGCTCGAGCTTGATCACGGCATGGCCGTACTGACCCTTGCCACCGGTCTGGCGGACGAACCGGCCGTTGCCCTCGGCCGCGCGTCGGATGGTCTCGCGATAGGAGACCTGGGGCTTGCCGATGTTGGCGGCGACCTTGAACTCCCGGATCATCCGGTCCACGAGGACGTCAAGGTGCAGCTCGCCCATCCCGGCGATCAATGTCTCCGCCGTCTCCGGGTCGGTCTTGACGCGGAAGGTCGGGTCCTCCTCGGCAAGACGCTGGAGGGCGATCGCGAGCTTGTCCTGGTCGGCCTTCGTCTTCGGTTCGATCTTGACCTCGATGACCGGCTCGGGGAAGGTCATCGACTCGAGCAGGACCGGGTGCTCCGGATCGGTCAGGGTGTCGCCGGTGAAGGTGTCCTTGAGCCCGACCGCCGCCGCGATGTCGCCGGCGTAGACGATCTCGATCTCCTCGCGGTGGTTGGCGTGCATCTGGAGGATCCGCCCGATCCGCTCCTTCTTGCCCTTGGTCGGGTTCAGGACATATGACCCCGCCTTGAGTGTCCCGGAGTAGACCCGGAAGAAGGCCAGCTTGCCGACGAACGGGTCGGCCGCGATCTTGAAGGCGAGCGCGCTGAACGGCTCGCTGTCGTCCGGCTTGCGCAGCAGGTCGGCGCCGGTCGCCGGATCGAACCCGATCATCGGGGGGACGTCGAGCGGCGACGGCAGGTAGTCGACGACCGCATCGAGCATCTTCTGGACGCCCTTGTTCTTGAGTGCCGAGCCGGTCAGGACCGGGATGATCCTGGTGGTCAGCGTCCCGAGGCGGAGCCCGCGCTTGATCTCGGCGACGGTCAACTCCTCGCCTTCGAGATACTTGTGGGTCAGCTCGTCGTCCATCTCGGCCACAGCCTCGACGAGCGTGTGCCGATGCTGCTCGGCTTCGGCGATCAGCTCTGCCGGGATGTCCACGACGTCGATGTTGTTGCCGAGGTCGTCGCGGTAGTAGACGGCCTTCATCTCGACCAGGTCGATGACGCCCTGGAACTGATCCTCGCGACCGATCGGGATCTGGATCGGCACGGCATTCGCGCCCAGGCGATCCTTGATCGACTCGACGCAGCGCCAGAAGTCAGCCCCGGTGCGGTCAAGCTTGTTGATGAAGCAGAACCGCGGCACGCCATAGCGGTCGGCCTGGCGCCAGACCGTCTCGGACTGCGGCTCGACCCCCGCCACACCGTCGAACACGACGACCGCGCCGTCGAGGACGCGGAGGCTCCGCTCGACCTCGACCGTGAAGTCCACGTGCCCGGGCGTATCGATGATGTTGATGCGATGGTCGCCCCAGAACGCCGTCGTTGCAGCGGCCGTGATGGTGATCCCCCGCTCCTGCTCCTGGGGCATCCAGTCCATCGTGGCCGCGCCCTCATGGACCTCGCCGATCTTGTAGATCTTCTTCGTGTAGAAGAGGATCCGCTCGGTGACGGTCGTCTTGCCGGCGTCGATATGCGCGATGATCCCGATGTTCCGCGTTCGTTCGAGCGGAACCTGTCGTGCCACGGTCTGCCTACGCTCCCGGATCTACCACTTGAAATGGCTGAAGGCCCGGTTGGCCTCCGCCATCTTGTGCGTGTCTTCTCGTCGCTTCACCGCCGCTCCGAGGCCGTTCATGGCGTCCACGAGTTCGGCGGCGAGCTTCTCGCTCATGCTCTTGCCATTGCGCTTCCGGGCCGACTGGACCAGCCAGCGGACACCGAGCGACATCCGGCGATCGCCCCGGATCTCGACCGGGACCTGATACGTCGCACCGCCGACTCGGCGGGGCTTGACTTCGATGATGGGCGTGGCATTGCGCATCGCCGCCTCGAGGATCTCCAGGCCCGGCCGTCCAGCCTGGGCTTCGGCTCGGGCGAGTGCCTGACGAAGGATCCGTTCGGCGAGGTTCTGCTTGCCGCCCTTCATCAGCTTCGCCGAGAACCGGGCGGTCATCCGGTTGGCCGGGATCTTCTCGTACTTGGACTTGCGCGGGATGCTCGTGCGGCGTGGCATCTAGCGGATCCCGGCCTTGCCGGCGGACTTGGCGCCGTACTTGCTGCGGCCCTGTTTCCGATCGCGCACGCCAGCGGCATCCAGGGTGCCCCGGATGATGTGGTACTTGACCGAGGGCAGGTCCTTGACCCGGCCGCCGCGAACGAGCACGACCGAGTGCTCCTGCAGGTTGTGGCCGATGCCCGGGATGTAGGCCGTGACCTCCATCTGGTTGGTCAGGCGCACGCGGGCGATCTTGCGCAACGCGGAGTTCGGCTTCTTGGGCGTCATCGTCCGGACCTGGAGGCAGACCCCACGCTTCTGTGGGGCGCCCGGGATCGAAACCTGGCGCTGCCGCAGGCTGTTCCAGTTCTTGCGCATGGCCGGCGCCTTGATCTTCGAGATCTTGCGCTGGCGGCCATGGCGTACGAGCTGGCTGATCGTCGGCACGAAGTCGCTGCTCCTTTCGGTCGGATCGTCGGTTGGTCGGTCGTCACCGACCGGGGCGGGTCGGTGCTCGCCGCCGGTTCATCGGCGGTCGTCGGCCGGGCATATCTGGGGTCAAGATCAGGCGTGGCGCACGCGTGGAGGGCGGACCCCTCCCGAGGCCACGAACGCGGAGTCTAGCAGCGGCTCGACGAGCGTGTCAAACGCTCGGCGAGCCGCGAAAACGAGTGGTCCGGGAGTCGGCCGGTCAGGCCTCCTCGCCGCTCTTGGCCAGCTCCGACGCGTCCTCGAGGAACGGGTTCGCCCCGGCCTCCCCCGCCCCATCCCCGGCGGCTTCGTCGGTGAACGGATTGGCCGCCTCGTCATCGCCGCCGCCGGCGATCGTCGCCGCCAGGGCGAGACCGGCTGCATCGTCGTCGACCGTCCGCGTCTCCCCGTCCTCGAGGAACGGGTTGAACTCGGTAGCCGAGATCCTCGAGGGCTTCGCCCGCGAGCGCCTCGATGGCGGCTCGACGCTCGCGCTCCTTGCGGGCCGCGACGTTCGCCGGCGCACCCGTCCCGGCGGGGATGAGCTTGCCGATGATGACGTTCTCCTTGAGCCCGATGAGGTGATCCTTGGCGCCGTTGATGGCGGCCTCGGTCAGCACCCGGGTCGTCTCCTGGAAGGACGCGGCCGCCAGGAAGCTCGAGGTGTTGAGCGACGCCTTGGTCACCCCCAGCAGCACGGTCTGGGCTGTCGCCGGCTCACCGCCCTCGGCCAGGACGCGGTTGTTGTGCTCCTCGAATTCGAGTCGGTCGACGAGCTCGGTCGGGAGCAGATCGACGTCGCCGGGCTGATCGATGCGGACCTTGCGGAGCATCTGCCGGACGATGATCTCGATGTGCTTGTCGTTGATCGTGACGCCCTGGCTCTTGTAGACCTTCTGGACTTCCTTCACCAGGTAGCGCTGGACCGCATCCTTGCCCCGAGTGTCGAGGAATTCCTGCGGGTTGATCGGGCCGTCCGTGATCGCGTCACCGGCCCGGATCTCCGCGCCGTTCTCGACCAGGATCTTGGCATTGTGCGGGATGAGGTACTCACGCTCGACGACATCCTCGGCCCGGATGACGAGGCCGTCGTCACCCTTGACCAGATGCCCCGCCACCGGTGCGGTGACATCGGATGTCGTCCCGTCGGCCTCGGTGCGAGCGAGCGCCTGACCGAGCTCGACGCTGTCGCCAGGGGCGACCAGCATCTCGACATCGGCCGGCAGGGCCATGGACGTGTCATAGACCTCCCGGGACACGACCTTGACCTTGGTCGGGCCGTCGCCCCGGACGATCTCCACGATCCCATCGATATGACTGATCTCCGCCTTGCCCTTCGGGATCCGGGCCTCGAACAGCTCCTCGACCCGTGGCAGGCCCGCCGTGATGTCCACACCGGCGGCGACGCCGCCGGTGTGGAAGGTCCGCATCGTCAGCTGCGTCCCCGGCTCACCGATCGACTGGGCCGCGATGATCCCGACGGCTTCACCCGACGCGACCATCTCGCCGGTGGCGAGGTTCCGGCCGTAGCAGGCACGGCAGACGCCGTGGCGAGCCTCGCAGGTGAGTGGTGAGCGAACGAGGACCTCGTCGACGCCGGCTTCGTCGATCCGGGCGGCGGCGTCTTCCATGATCAGTTCGTTGCGATCGACCAGGAGCGTCGGCTCCTTGCCCTTCTTGGTGCTCACCCCCGGATCGGGTAGCGGCGCTGCGGCGAGGCGACCGACGAGACGCTTCTGGAAGGCGCCCTTCTCATCGCTCGATTCGCTTCGGATGATCCAGCTGCCTTCCTCGGTGCCGCAATCTTCCTCACGAGTGATGACATCCTGCGCGACGTCGACCAGGCGGCGGGTCAGGTACCCGGAGTCGGCCGTGCGAAGCGCGGTATCGGCGAGGCCCTTTCGGGCACCGTGGGTGGAGATGAAGTACTCGAGGACGGTCATGCCCTCGCGGAAGTTGCTCCGGACCGGGACGTCGATGATCCGACCGGACGGGTCGGCCATCAGGCCGCGCATGGCGCCCAGCTGGCCGATGTTGCCCTTGTTCCCTCGCGCACCGGACGCGGTCATCATCGTGACCGGCCCGTTCGGGTCGAGCGACTGCATCATCTGCTCGGACATGGCCGAACTCGTCTCCTGCCACACGCCGACGACCTGCTCGTAGCGTTCGTCCTCGGTGATGAGGCCGCGCTGGAACTGGCGATCGATCGCCAATACCGAGTCGTCCGCTGCCGCAAGCCGGGCCGGCTTGTCTGCCGGGATCTCGATGTCGAACAGGCCGATCGTCATCCCACCGCGGGTGGCGAACTCGAAACCGACGCTCTTGATCCCGTCGACCAGATGCGCCGTCTCCTCCGGGCCGAGCTGGCGATAGCAGACATCGACGAGCTCCTTGAGATCGACACGACGCATGACGGTGTCGTGGAACCGAAGCGGGTCGGGCAGGATCTGGTTGAAGATGACTCGACCGATGGTCGTTCGCCGGCGTTCCGGGCGGAGCGTCTCGCTCTCCGGATCCCAGACCTTGACCTCGACGTCGATCAACTGGTGGAGCGTGGCGCCGGTCTTCTCGCGAAGACGGTAGCCAAGGATCGCCTCGTCTTCGGAAGCGTAGATGTGGACCGGCTTGGCCTTGCCCTTGGTGACCTCCGCATCCATCGTGAGGTAGTAGCAACCGAGGACCATGTCCTGGGTCGGCGCCACGACCGGGCTCCCGTCGGCTGGCGACAGGAGGTTCGCGGTCGACAGCATCATCGTCCGGGCCTCTTCCTGGGCGGCCGTCGAAAGCGGCACGTGGACCGCCATCTGGTCGCCGTCGAAGTCGGCGTTGAACGCGGTGCAGACCAGCGGATGGATCTGGATGGCCGAACCCTCGACGAGGACCGGCATGAACGCCTGGATGCCGAGGCGATGGAGGGTCGGGGCGCGGTTGAGCAGGACCGGATGGTCCTTGATGACCTCTTCGAGCACATCCCAGACTTCAGGACGCACGCGCTCGACGATCCGCTTGGCACTCTTGATGTTGTGGGCGAAGCCCTTCTCGACAAGCTGGCGCATGACGAACGGCTTGAACAGCTCGAGGGCCATCTTCTTGGGCAAGCCGCACTGGTGGAGCTTGAGCTCCGGACCGACGACGATCACAGACCGGCCGGAATAGTCGACGCGCTTGCCCAGCAGGTTCTGACGGAACCGACCCTGCTTGCCCTTGAGCATGTCGGACAGGGACTTCAGACGATGGTTGCCGGTCCCGGCGATGGCCCGTCCGCGACGGCCGTTGTCGATCAGCGCGTCGCAGGCTTCCTGGAGCATCCGCTTCTCGTTGCGGATGATGATCTCCGGGGCGCCCAGCTCGAGCAGGCGCTTGAGCCGATTGTTGCGGTTGATGACGCGACGGTACAGGTCGTTGAGGTCGGAGGTCGCGAAGCGGCCGCCGTCGAGCTGGACCATGGGGCGCAGGTCCGGTGGGATGACCGGAAGCACCGACAGGATCATCCAGTCCGGGCGGGTGCCCGACCGGCGGAATGCCTCGATGAGCCGGAGCCGCTTGATCGCCTTCTTGCGCCGCTGGCCCGAGCTCGTCCGGACCTCGACATGGAGCGAGCGGGCCAGCTCCTCGAGGTCCATCCGGCTGATGATCTCGCGGACGGCCTCGGCACCCATCCCGGCGCCGAACACGCGGCCACCCTTGGCGCCCGCGCCGTAGCGCTCGTCGAGGTTCCGGTACTCGAGTTCCCCGAGTGTCTGCATCGGCTTCAGGGATTCGAGCTCGTCGCGCAGCTTGCGCAACTCGTCCTTCGTGCCCTGGGCCTGCTCCTGGAGCTGCTCGCGCTCCTGGCGGAGGGTGTCGTCCATGGCCGCGCGGAGGTCTTCGACCTTCTGCTCGACCGCGCGTGTCTCATCGGCACCGCGCTGCTGGAGGTCGGCGTTGACCTGTTCGGTGTACTCGCCGACGATCTTGCGCAGGCGAGCCGTCGCCTCCTTGCCACCCTTGTCGCCGGCAGCGACGACGACTTCGCCGGTCGGCTCGAAGGCGATCGTGGCCTCGGCCACGCCGCTCTTGAGTTCGGCAAGGGCCGCCTGGGTGACCTGCGCGATGGCCGCGATCTCCTCGGTCTTGGCCGCCCGCTGGGTTTCCAGGTCCGCCTTCTTCACGGCCAGTTCCGCAGTCAGCTCGTCCCTGGTCCGATCCAGCGCAGCGCGCAGTTCGTCCTCGCGCGCGGACAGCGCCTCGCCGGCCTTGCCGCCTCGACCCTCGGCCTCCTCCTCGAGCGCCGCCAGGGCGCGCTTGCGTGCGTCCTCATCGACGTGGGTGACGATGTACAGGGCGAAGTACAGGATCCGTTCGAGATTGCGTGGGCTGATGTCGAGCAGGATCCCCAGACGGCTCGGGGTGCCCTTGAAATACCAGATGTGGCTGACCGGGCTGGCCAGCTGGATGTGACCCATCCGCTCGCGCCGCACCTTCGAACGGGTGACCTCGACGCCGCACTTGTCGCAGATGATGCCCTTGTAGCGGATCCGCTTGTACTTCCCGCAATAGCACTCCCAGTCCTTCGTCGGGCCGAAGATGCGCTCGTCGAACAGGCCATCCTTCTCCGGCTTGAGCGTCCGGTAGTTGATGGTCTCGGGCTTCGTGACCTCGCCCTTCGACCACTCCCGGATCTGGTCCGGGCTGGCAAGCGAGATACGGATCGCGCTGAAGTTATTGACTTCGAGCATGGTTCTCCTCCGCGTCGCCGTCTGGCTCGGCGATGCGATGCGGACCGTGAGCGGGCAGGGACGCGACGGCCATGACGCGAGCCTGCGGGTGTCGGGTCGGGGAAGGTTTCAGTGACAGACGATCAGTCCTCGAACCCGGCGAGATTGATCCCGCCGAGGTCTGGCAACAGATAGCCGGAGGCGTCGTCCTCCGCGAGCGGGATCTCCTCGTCGTTCGGATCGAGGATCTCGGCGTTGAGACCGAGGCTCCGCAATTCCTTGATGAGGACCTTGAACGATTCCGGGACACGTGGCGGCTGGATCTCTTCGCCCTTGACGATCGCTTCATACGTCTGGACTCGGCCAAGGACGTCGTCCGACTTCACCGTCAGCAGTTCCTGGAGGATGTTGGCCGCGCCGTAGGCCTCCAGTGCCCAGACTTCCATCTCGCCGAACCGCTGGCCGCCGAACTGGGCCTTGCCACCGAGCGGCTGCTGGGTGATGAGGCTGTACGGGCCGGTCGACCGGGCGTGGATCTTGTCCTCGACGAGGTGGTGGAGCTTGAGCATGTAGATGTAGCCGACCGTGATCGGCCGGTCGAACGATTCGCCGGTCCGGCCGTCGCGGAGTTCGGTCTTGCCGTTCTCGGGCAGGCCGGCTTCCTGCAGTTCGATGCGGATGTCGTGCTCGGTCGCCCCGTCGAAGACGGCGGTGGCCGCCTTCAGACCCTTGGCGTGGAGCGCCCAGCCAAGGTGGGTCTCGAGGATCTGGCCGATGTTCATCCGGCTCGGCACGCCGAGCGGGTTGAGGATGATGTCGACCGGGGTCCCGTCCGGCAGGAACGGCATGTCCTCCGCCGGCAGGATCTTGGCGATGACCCCCTTGTTGCCATGCCGGCCGGCCATCTTGTCGCCGACGCTGATCTTGCGCTTCTGGGCGACGGATACCCGGACGAGTCGGTTGACACCCGGCTGCAGGTCGTCATTGAGCTCCCGACGGAACTCGCGGACCTCGACGACCTTGCCGCGCTCGCCGTGGGGCAGCCGCAGCGAGCTGTCCTTCACTTCGCGAGCCTTCTCGCCGAAGATGGCCCGCAGGAGGCGCTCCTCGGCGGTCAGTTCGGTCTCGCCCTTCGGCGTGATCTTGCCGACCAGGATGTCGCCGGGCCGGACCTCCGCGCCGATGTAGACGATCCCTTCCTCGTCGAGGTCCTTGAGGGACTCCTCGCCGACATTCGGGATGTCGCGGGTGATCTCCTCCGGGCCGAGCTTGGTGTCGCGCGACTCCATCTCGTGCTTTTCGATGTGGATGCTGGTGAACAGGTCGTCACGGACGAGGCGGTCGCTGATGACGATCGCGTCCTCGTAGTTGCCGCCTTCCCAGCTCATGAACGCGACCAGGATGTTGCGGCCGAGGGCGAGTTCTCCGAGCTGGGTGGAACTGGAGTCGGCCAGCGGCTGACCATCGGCGACCCGGTCCCCGACATTGACGATCGGACGCTGGTTGATGCAGGTGCCCTGGTTGCTCCGGACGAACTTGAGCAACTTGTACTCGTCGAGCTCCCCGGCATCGGTCTCGATGTGGATGCGCTCCGCGGTGACGCTGGTGACCAGGCCGCCACGCTTGGCAACGAGGACCTGGCCGGAGTCGCGAGCCGCGCGCTCCTCCATCCCCGTACCGACGATCGGTGACTCGGGTTCGAGCAACGGGACGGCCTGGCGCTGCATGTTCGAACCCATCAGGGCTCGGTTGGCATCGTCATGCTCGAGGAACGGGATGAGCGCCGTGGCGACCGAGACGACCTGCTTCGGGGACACATCCATGTACTCGATCTGGCTGGCGCGCGCCTCCGGGAACGTGTCGCGGTAACGCGACGGGATCCGCTCCGCGGTGAAGTGGCCTTCGGCATCGAGCGGCGCGTTGGCCTGTGCGACGACGTGCTCTTCCTCCTCGTCGGCGGGCATGTAGTGGATGTCGTCGGTCACGACCGGACGGATCGGGAATGCCCGGGCCTTCTGCTTCTTGAGCTCGGCCGTGGCCTTCGCGTCGAACGGCTTGCCGGCGGCCAGGATCACGTCGCCGCTCTTCGACACCAGGTCGGCCCCGGCCTCGTAGTGCGACAGGTCCCCGTCCTCGTAGCTGATGGTTCGCTTCACCCGCCGATACGGCGTCTCGATGAACCCGTAGCTGTTGATCCGGCCGTAGGTCGCGAGCGAACCGATCAGCCCGATGTTCGGACCCTCCGGTGTCTCGATCGGGCAGATCCGGCCGTAGTGGCTGTGATGGACGTCGCGGACGTCGAAGCCGGCCCGTTCGCGCGACAGGCCACCCGGCCCGAGGGCCGACAGGCGTCGCTTGCTGGTCAGCTCCGCGAGCGGGTTGGTCTGATCCATGAACTGGCTGAGCTGGCTGCCGCCGAAGAACTCCTTCATCGCGGCGACGACCGGCCGGATGTTGATGAGGGCGTTCGGGGTGGCCTTGTCCAGTTCCTGGATCGTCATCCGCTCGCGGACGACGCGCTCCATCCGGAGCAGGCCGATCCGGAAGGCGTTCTGGATCAGTTCGCCGTTGGCCCGGATCCGGCGATTGCCGAGATGGTCGATGTCGTCCTTCGGATGCAGGCCGCGGTTGCACTCGATGAGATGGCCGACGATGGCCGCGATGTCCTCGCGGGTGATCGTCCGGCCCTCCCGTGGCAGTTCGACGGAGAGCCGCGCCGCCACCGAATCCAGCTTCTTGTTGAACTTGTAGCGGCCGACCCGGCCGAGGTCGTAGCGCCGGAAATTGAAGAACAGGCTCTCGACCAGCTGTCGGGCGTTGTCGCCGGTGGGCGGATCCCCGGGGCGAAGCTTCTTGTAGACCTCGATCAGGGCCTCTGCCTGCGTGTGGGTCAGGTCCTTGTCGAGCGTCGCGGCGATGTACGGGTGCTCCAGGTCGATGTCGACCGGGCTGAACAGCGCGGCGATCTCGTCGTTCTCTTCGTAGCCGACCGCACGGAGCAGGGTCGTCGCCGCGATCTTGCGCTTGCGATCGACCTTGACCCAGAGCTGGTCCTTGTTGTTGGTCTCGAACTCCAGCCAGGCACCACGGTTCGGGATGACCTTCGCGCTGAACAGCATCCGGCCGGACGCGGGGTCCTCGGTCTCGCTGTAGTAGACGCCCGGGGAGCGGACCAGCTGGCTGACGACGACGCGCTCCGCCCCGTTGATGACGAAGGTCCCCTGATCGGTCATCCACGGGTAGTCGCCCATGTACACGCGCTGGCGCTGGATCTCGCCGGTCTCCTTGATCAGGAGTTCGACATTGACATAGAGCGGCTTGCTGAAGGTCAGGTCCTTCGTCCGGCACTCCTCTTCGGAGTACTTCGGGGCACCGAACTCGTAGTCGAGGAATTCGAGCTCCATGACCTTGCCCGTGAAGTCCTTGATCGGACTGATCTCATCGAGCAGGTCGCGGAGACCATGCTCGACGAACCAGGCGAACGAGTCGAGCTGCAGCTCGATCAGGTTGGGGATCTCGAACTTCTCGTAGCTGATCCCGTCGACCTTTCGATCGATGTGGGCGTACGAGATGCGACCCGATGGGGTCCGGGCGCGAGTCAAAGACTCAGCAGACAGCATGAAGCACCACTCCTTGACGGAGGTAGAAAGGGAAAAGAGAGGCCGGGCTCACAGAAGGAGTAGGATACCGCGATTTCGTGTCTTGTCAAACGCCTCCAAAGATGGTAGGGCCTTGGATCCGTCCCGCAACCAAGTTGACCCGCGAGGGTGGATCCGAAGCCGGCGCTGGGTGGGTCCAGCCGAAGGCGCCGGGCGAGCACCGCCGCGAGCGCACCCGAAGGTGCGTGAACGACGGAGCGGAGCCGGGCAACGCGCGGATGCGCCGCCCGGCGCCGGCGCTACTTGATCTCGACCTTGGCTCCCTGCTCTTCCAGGGCTGCCTTGATCTTCTCTGCCTCGTCCTTGGTGACGCCTTCCTTGACGGCCTTGGGCGCAGCGTCGACCACGTCCTTGGCTTCCTTGAGGCCGAGACCGGTCAGTTCGCGGACGACCTTGATGACCGGGATCTTGTTCGGTCCGATCTCCGTCAGGGTCACGGTGAACTCGGTCTGCTCCTCGGGAGCCGCAACGGCCTCCGAGGCTCCTGCGGCGGCGGCCGGTGCGGCCGCGGCGGCCGGTGCGGCCGCGGTCACGCCATACCGCTCCTCGAAGCGCTTGATGAATTCGGACAGCTCGAGGACGGTCATCTTGTCGATCGCCTCGAGCAGGTCGTCCTGGGTCAGCACTGCCATGGTGGTTCTCCTTGTGTCGTTGCTGATGGGATGTTCTGGTACGGCCGCGAACGGCCTATGCGCCGGACTCCGCGGCGCCGGACTCCGCGGCCTTCCGATCGGCGACCTGCTGCAGGGCGTAGCCCAGATTGCGCAGCGGGGCGGCGAACAGACCGGCCAGGGTGCCGACCGGCGCCTGCATCCCACCGGCCAGCTTGGCCAGCAGGACTCGCGCGACGGCAGGGCGGCCAGGCGGGTCGACGTCGTCGGCGCCGATGGCTCGGTCGCCGAGCACGCCGCCGGTGATCCGGACGATCCGAGCGTACGGCCGGGTGGCATCGAGGACCGCCTTGGCCGTGCCGGCCTCGTCGGTGCCGAACGCGATCGCGGTCGGGCCGATCAGCAATGGGCTCAGCGCATCACCGACCGAATCCTCGGCGGCGATCCGCATCAGCCGGTTCTTGACGACCCGATAGGTCACGTCCTGCTTGCGCAGGGCTCGCCGGATCTCGGCGATCTCCTTCACGTCGAGGCCGCGGTACTCGGAGACGATCATCGTCCGGGCGTTGGCGAGTTCCTCGCGCAGCTCGGCGACGGTCGCTCGTTTGGCCTCCGTCGGCATATGCCTGCTCCTTCTACGGCACGCGACCGGCGTGCGGCGGTGGGTGTCCGATCAGTCGACCGGCCGGCCCCTGCGACGTCCCCCACTCGCAGGAGCGTGTCCCACCACCCGGTGGAGCAGCGCGTCTGCCTCGGCGTGCTCGTCGGCGTCCCCGACCGATGACCCAGATCGGGTCAGCGATCGATCCGGTCCGGCGGATCAAGCCCCGGTCGTCAGCGATATTCGGCGCTGGCGGACCCGCGGGCGCAGGCTGTCTGCGGCGGTTTCGTCTCTCTATGGTCAGGTGACGCGCCTCTCGACCGCCACCACGGATGGGACCGGCGGCTGCCGGTCATGGATGTTGACTTAGGCGACCGCAGCCGCAAGGACCGCCGGTACGTCCACCCGGATCCCGGGCCCCATCGTGCTCGCGATCGTCAGGCCTCGGATGTACTGACCCTTCGATCCGGCGGGCTTGGCCCGGTTGATCGCGTCGACGAGCGCGGCCAGGTTGTCGACGAGGGCCGTCGGTTCGAAACTGCTCTTGCCGACGGGGGCGTGGACGATGGCGCTCTTGTCGACCCGGAACTCGACCCGGCCACCCTTGACCTCGCGGACGGCCCGATCCACGTCGAAGGTGATCGTCCCGGCCTTCGGGTTCGGCATCAGGCCACGCCGGCCGAGGATCTTGCCGAGCTTGCCGACCATGCCCATCGAGTCCGGCGTGGCGATGGCGACATCGAACTCGAGCCAGCCGGCTTCGATCTTCTTGACCAGGTCTTCGCCTCCGACCTCGTCCGCGCCCGCCCGAAGCGCTTCCTGCGCCTTCTCGCCCTGGGCGAACACCGCGACCCGAACGACCTTGCCGGTGCCGTGGGGCAGCACGACGGTGCCCCGGACCATCTGGTCGGCGTGGCGAGGATCGACCCCGAGCTTCAGGTGCGCCTCGACGGTGGCATCGAACGCGACGTAGGTCGTCTGCTTGACCAGCTCGGCCGCCGCGAGCGGTTCGTAGATCTGCTCGCGATCGATGAGCTTCGCGGCTTCGGCGTACTTCTTCCCGTGTGCCATGTCCACATTCCCTTCTTGCGGTCGAGCCAGGCTCGATCTCCCCCGTGTCGTGGGGTCATCGTTCGGCGAAACGAGCGCCGCCGCAGCGCGATCTGATCGGTCAGCCGACGACTTCGATGCCCATGCTCCGGGCCGTCCCCTCGATCTGGCGCATCGCTGCGTCGACGTCGTTGGCGTTGAGGTCGGCCATCTTGATACCCGCGATCTCGCGGACCTGGTCACGGGTGACCCGACCGACGGTCTCGCGCCGGGGCGCGATCGCGCCCTTCTCGACGCCGGCTGCCTTGCGCAGCAGGTCGGCCGCCGGCGGCGTCTTGAGGATGAACGAGAAGGAGCGGTCCTCGAAGATCGTGATCTGGGCGGGGATGATCTGGCCGGCCTTGTCGGCGGTCTTCTCGTTGTACGACTTCGTGAATTCGACGATGTTGATGCCATGCGGCCCGAGCGCCGTACCGACGGGCGGGGCGGGGGTCGCCTTGCCGGCCGGCAGCTGCAGGGTCAGGACGATGCGGATCTTCTTGGCCACGGGTGTCAGGGTTCCTTTCTTAGAGCTTCTCGACCTGGAGGAAGTCGAGTTCGACCGGGGTCTCGCGGCCGAAGATGCTCACCAGGACCTTGACCTTGTTGCGCTCGGGGTTGACCTCGTCGACCGTGCCGATGAATTCGGCGAACGGCCCGTCGGTGACCCGGACGCTCTGGCCCTTGGTGAATGCGACACGGTACTTCGGCGTTTCCACGCCCATGTGCCGGAGGATCTGCTTGACTTCGTTCTCGTCGAGCGGGATCGGCTCGCTCCGAACGCCCGGGATGTTGGCGCCGCCGACGAAGCTCGTCACGCCCGGGGTATTGCGGACGACGAACCAGCTGTCGGGGTCCAGGATCATCTCGACGAGGACGTAGCCCGGATAGACCTTCTTCTGGACGGTGTGCCGCTGACCCTGCCGGATCTCGATCTCGTCCTCCATCGGGACGAGGACCTGGAAGATCTTGTCCTCCATCCCCATCGACTCGATGCGGTGCTCGAGGTTGGCCTTCACCTTGTTCTCGTAACCCGAATAGGTATGGATGACATACCAGCGCTTCTCGGCCTTGGTTTCGATCGTCGTCTCCGTCATCGTTTCGCCCCTAGCCCGCGATGAACGCGATGACGTTCTGGAAGATGGCGTCCCAGAACGCGATGTAGATACCGACGACCAGGCTGATCGCGAAGACCAGGACCGTGAGGTTCCGGACATGCTCGCGCGTCGGCCACGAGACCTTGCGGAGCTCGGACCAGACTTCGTCGAAATAGCGGCGGATGCGGGTCACGTCTGTGGTTCTTCTCTCGGGCTACGGAAGTGAAGTGGCAGGGGCGATAGGACTCGAACCTACAACCGCTGGTTTTGGAGACCAGTGCTCTGCCAATTGAGCTACACCCCTGTGGGGTTGGCCTGCCTACTTCGACTCACGGTGAAGTGTATGTCGTCGGCAGCGTGGACAATATTTCTGGAGCTCCAGTCGGTTTGGATCGTTCCGCTTGTTCTTGCGGGTCGTGTAGGTCCGCTCCTTGCACTCCGTGCAGGCGAGCTGGATCGATGGTCGGGCTTCTACCTTTGCCATGTCGTCCCTACTCGACGATGCTGACGATGGCGCCGGCACCGACGGTCCGGCCACCCTCGCGGATGGCGAACCGCTGGCCGATCTCGATGGCGATCGGGGTGATCAGCTCGACGCTCATCTCGACGTTGTCGCCGGGCATGATCATCTCGGCCCCGTCGGGCAGGCCGATGGCGCCGGTCACGTCGGTCGTGCGCAGGTAGAACTGCGGCCGGTAGCCGTTGTAGAACGGGGTATGGCGGCCGCCCTCCTCCTTGGTCAGGACGTAGACCTGGGCGGTGAACTTGGTGTGGGGCTTGACCGAGCCGGTCTTGGCCAGGACCTGGCCACGCTCGATCTCCTCGCGCTCGATCCCCCGGATGAGGCAGCCGACGTTGTCGCCGGCGCGGCCCTCGTCGAGCAGCTTCTTGAACATCTCGACGCCGGTGACCACGATCTTGCGGGTGGCCTTGACCCCGACCAGCTCGACCTCGTCGCCGACCTTGACGATGCCGCGCTCGATCCGGCCGGTGGCGACCGTGCCCCGGCCCTTGATCCCGAAGACATCCTCGACCGGCATGAGGAACGGCTTGTCGACATCGCGCTCGGGGGTCGGGATGTACGAGTCGACCGCATCCATCAGCGCCTGGATCGGGGCGTAGGCCGGATCGGACGGATCGTCGCCGGCCTCGAGGGCCTTCAACGCGGAACCGCGGATGACCGGGATGTCGTCGCCCGGGAAGTTGTACTTGGTGAGCAGCTCGCGGACCTCGAGCTCGACCAGATCGAGGAGCTCCTCGTCATCGACCATGTCGACCTTGTTGAGGAAGACGACGATGAACGGGACCTCGACCTGGCGGGCCAGCAGGATGTGCTCGCGGGTCTGGGGCATCGGGCCATCGGTCGCGGCCACGACCAGGATGGCGCCGTCCATCTGGGCCGCCCCGGTGATCATGTTCTTGATGTAGTCCGCGTGCCCGGGGCAGTCGACGTGGGCGTAGTGGCGAGCGTCGGTCTCGTACTCGACGTGGGCGATCGCGATGGTGATCCCGCGCTCGCGCTCCTCGGGCGCGTTGTCGATCGAATCGAAGGCGCGGTACTCCGCCTCGCCCTTGAGGGCGAGGTACTTGGTGATCGCCGCAGTCAGGCTCGTCTTGCCATGGTCGATGTGGCCGATCGTGCCGATATTGACGTGCGGCTTGGTGCGCTCGAACTTCTTCTTGGCCACGAGACCGTTTCACTCCTTACCAGGCGCGGCTTCGCCGCTGTGTCGACTTCAGGGGGCTTGTGGGCCGCCTGGGCGTGGAGCCCACAATCGGACTCGAACCGATGACCTCTTCCTTACCAAGGAAGTGCTCTGCCAGCTGAGCTATGTGGGCCCGGGACCGATCACTTCGCTGTATTTGGTGGGCAGGGAGGGAATTGAACCCCCACAGCCGAAGGCGGCTGGTCTACAGCCAGCGGAGCTCACCACCTGCTCAACCTACCCACTGTGGCAGCGTCTTGGCGTCCGGCCTGCGGCCCGGGCGATCCGCCACCGGATCTGTTCGCTCTGGAGCCGACGACGGGACTCGAACCCGGAACCTGCGGTTTACAAAACCGCTGCTCTACCAATTGAGCTACGTCGGCACGACAGGCAGGGCCATACCGCAGATGACCCTTCCGGCGCCGGGGAATGATAGGGCCCGCCGGGTGGATGGGTCAAGCGTGGTTGCTCCGGTCCTTCCGGATCACGGCTCCTCCGGCTCGACGACGGCTGTCGGACCACCCGGCAACAGCTCCTGCTCGACATCCGCTTCACGGTCGTCCTCGTCAGCGGACCCGGGCGACGGGGACGCCTCGTCCGCTGCCACCTTCCTTCGAGACGCTGCCGGGCGGCCGCGCCGGGGCGTCGATCGATCGATCGTGACCGGGACGTCGGCCGTGCTCCGCGAGCCGACCCCTGGCTCCGTCTCTCGTTGCGCCACGGCTTCGAACAACAGGACCGAGCCCGCGACGGCAGCGTTGAGCGACCCGATCGCGCCCCGCATCGGGATCCGCATCAGCAGGTCGCATCGGCGCCGGACGGCCGGCCCCAGGCCCTGGCCCTCGCTCCCGACGACGATCGCCAGCGGCCCGCGCAGGTCGGTCTGGCGTGCGGTCAGCGGTGCGTCGGCTTCGGATCCCGCGATCCGCAGGCCGTGGACCCGCAGGTCGGCGAGCGCTCCCGGCAGATCATCGACCGGACAGAGCAGGAGATGTTCCGTGGCACCGGCCGATGCCTTCACCGCGGCGGGCGACAGCGGCGCCTGACGGCGCGTCGGGAACAGCACGCCATGGACGCCGGCCGCCTCGGCGCTCCGGAGGAGCGTTCCGACATTCTGCGGATCCTCGAGCGAATCGAGGACGAGGATGAACGGAGGCTCCCCACGCTGTTCCGCCCGGCCGAGGACGTCATCGATGGTGGCGAAACTGCGGGGCTCGACGACGACGGCGACACCCTGGTGGCCGTCGAAGCCGGCGATGGCCGTCAGCGAGCCGCCTTCGACTTCGACGATCGGGATCCGGAGCCTGGTCGCGTGCAGGACGAGCCGCTCGAGCGCCTGGCGCCGCTGGGGTACGACCAGGAGGCGGAGGGCGGTGCGGCCTGACGCGAAGACCTCCTCGACCGGTCGGCGTCCGGCCACGAGCGCTTCGTCCGGCTCCAGCAGGTCGGGGGCCGGGAGTGCGACCGGCGGACGGGCCCATGGGGTCCCCGGACGCACCGGATGGATCCCGCCTCGCTGGCCGGCTGGGCCAGGCGGTCGGCCGCGACCCGGCGGTCGCGAGGCGTCCTGGCCGGCAGGCGGTCGATCCGGCCGGCGGTCGGCCGGCGGCCGTGCATCGCGGACCCCGGATCCGCGTGGCGCCGGCCAGCGACGAGACGCGGGCTGGTCCGGCGGTCGGTAGCCAGGTCGATCCCAGCCAGGCCGATCCCACGGGGGCCGATCCCAGGGGGGCCGATCCGGATGCGGTCGGCCCGGACGGTGCGACTCGTGGGACCCGGGCGCATCCCACCGACCGGCAGGACCGGGTCGACCGGCCGGACCCGGTCGACCGGCCTTCCCACCCTGGTTCGGCCGACCTCCGCCGGCGGTCCCGGACGGCCTCCCATCCGGCTCGTGTCCAGCCTTCTTGCCATGACGGCCCGGCGGCCGGCGGTCACGGTCATGGGGCCGGTCAGCCACGTTCGATCTCCCCCGTCCGGCGCCAGCGCTGCCCATCACGGGTGTCTTCGACGGTCACGCCTCGGGCCGCCAGGGCATCCCGAAGCCGATCGGATTCGGCGAAGTCGCGGGCGGCCCTGGCGGCCAGGCGGTCGTCGAGCATCGCCGCCAACTCCGGCTCGAGCTCCTGGGCGGCCTCGGGCAGGATCCCGAGCACCTGATCCAGGTCCCGCAGCACCCCGAGCGCTCGCTCGGCATCGGCCGTCGACAGCGAGCGTTGCTCCATCCGCCGGTTGAGGTCGCGGACGAGGTCGAAGACCGCAGCCAGACCGGCCGAGATGTTCAGGTCGTCGTCGAGCGCGGCCGTGAACGCATCCTTGGCCGCGGTCAGGCTTGTCGTGAGGGCAGGGTCATCGTCACCGGCCGGTCGACGGTAGGTCTCGAGGCCCGCCACCGCCGCGTCGAGCCGGTCGAGCGCGGCCCCGGCCGCCGCGAGCGACGCATCCGACTGGTTGAGACTGGTCCGGTAGTGGACCGAGATGAGGGCCAGACGGAGTGCCCGGGGTGAGATGCCCCCCGCGACGATCTCGTCGACCCGGGCGATGTTGCCGACCGACCTGGCCATCTTCGCGCCGCTCATCCGGAGCATGGCGCTGTGGAGCCACGTCGTGACGAACGGCAGCCCGGTCGATGCTTCGCTCTGGGCGATCTCGTCCTCGTGGTGCGGGAACGTGAGGTCCACCCCGCCGGTATGGATGTCGAACGACGGTCCGAGATGGGCCATGCTCATCGCCGAGCATTCGATGTGCCAACCCGGTCGGCCCGGACCGATCGCCGTCTCCCAGACCGGCTCGCCCGGCTTCGGGGCCTTCCAGAGCACGAAGTCGCGGACGTCGTCCTTGCCGTACTCGTCGGCTTCGACCCGCTCCCCGACCCGTTGTCCCTCGGGATCCAGCCTGGCCAGCCGTCCGTAGCGCGGCCAGGACGCGATCCGAAAGAAGATCGACCCATCGTCCGTCCGGTACGCATGGCCCCGCTCGAGGAGCGTGCTGATGAGCGCGACGATCTCGGTGATGTGTCGCGTGGCCCGCGGCAGGACATCGGGCGTCGTCATCCGCAGGGTCGCGGCGTCGGCCTGGAAGGTGGCGATGTAGCGGTCAGCCAGGGCCTCGATCGTCTCGCCGGTCGCTGCCGCGCCCCGGATGATCTTGTCGTCGACGTCGGTGATGTTCATGACCCAGGTCACGGTCAGACCTCGCCAACGGAGGTAGCGCACGAGCACATCCGCGGCCAGGAACGTCCGAAAGTTCCCGATGTGTGCCGGACCGTAGACCGTCGGTCCGCACGTGTAGACGCGGACCCGGTCCGGTTCGAGGGGGATCAACGGGCGCGTCTCGCCCGACAGGGTGTCGTGCAGGCGGATCGTCATCCGGCCGGCTCCAGCGTGGCGATGGCGAGCGCCGAGATCGACCGACCCGCACCATCGGCTCCATCGAGATTCCCGGTCGACGCCTTCACGTTCACGGCGGACGGGTCCATGCCGAGCAGGGCCGCGATGCGATCGCGCATCGGATCGAGGTAGCCGCTGAGCCGCGGACGCGCAGCGACCACCGTCAGGTCGATCGTGGACGGTCGCCAGCCGGTCAGGTCGAGCTGCCGGCGGACCTCGGCGATGAGGGTCGAGCCGGCGATCCCCCGGGGCGTCCGGGCGTCGGCCGGGAAGAGCCGGCCGAGATCACCAAGCCCGGCCGCGCCCAGCAGGGCGTCAGCCACCGCGTGGAGGACGACGTCACCGTCCGAATGCCCGCTCAATGCAGGCGCGCCGGCGATCTCGACGCCGCCGAGGACGAGCGGCACATCGGGCCCGAATGGGTGGCTGTCGTGGCCGATCCCCGTCCGCGTCGAGTGGATCCCGAGCAGTGCGACCGCCGCGCCCCGGAGGTCGCCGGGCACGGTCACCTTGCGATTTACTGGATCACCCGCGACGACATGGACGGGAATGCTACAGGCTTCGAGGAGCGACGCCTCGTCGGTGAACGTCCGCGGCCCGTCCGCCCGGAATTCGGTCCACGCCGCCCGGAACAGGTCGCGACGCGCCCCCTGCGGCGTCTGGGCCGCCCCGAGCCCGGCCCGATCGACGGTCTCCCCGACGAAATCGCCGTCGATGCGCTTGAGGGTCTCGACGACGGGGACGATCGGGACGGCGGCACCCCGCGCCGCGGCGGTCCTGGCGACTGCCTCGATCACGGCACGATCGACGAGTGGACGAGCGGCATCGTGGACGAGGACGACACCGGTCTCATCGATGGCGTGTCGGTCGAACGCCGCGAACCCTGCATAGACCGATTCCTGCCGACGGGCACCGCCCTCGACGACATCGATGACCTTGGCCGGCAACCAGGCCGCGCTGGCCACGGCCGACCGTCGCTCGGACGCGGCCACGACGACGATCCGTTCGACCACCGGAGCCGCCGCGACGGCGGCCAGGGTCCAGGCCAGGAGCGGCCGCCCGCCGATCTCGGCCGCGAGCTTGTCGCTGCCGGCCATCCGGGTCGACCGCCCGGCCGCGACGACGATCACGTCCGACCGAAGCATGGCGTCCTGCCGGCTCAATCGAGGTGCGGCTGGGCGAAGATCATCCGGCCTGCCACGGTCTGCAACACCCGGGTGACCGACACGTCGAGTTCCGTGTCGATATGGCGAGCGCCGCCTTCGATCACGATCATCGTGCCGTCGTCGAGGAAGCCGACCCCCTGACCCGCCTCCTTGCCCTCCTGGATGACCCTGACCTTGAGCTCCTCGCCCGGGAGCACAGCCGGCTTGACGGCATTGGCGAGCGAGTTGATGTTCATGACCCGGACACCCTGCAGCTCGGCGACCCGGTTGAGATTGAAGTCGTTGGTGAGGATGACCCGGCTGCGAGCGATCGCGAGGGCGACGAGCTTGGCATCCACCTCCGCGATCGCGGGGACGTCGTCCTCGACGATCTCGACCGGCGTCCCGGGTTCCTTCTGCATCCGATTCAAGATCTCCAGACCGCGACGGCCGCGGTTCCGCCGGAGCGCGTCGGAGCTGTCGGCGATGTGCTGGAGCTCCTCGAGGACGAAGCGCGGGATGACGAGGGTCCCGTAGATGAAGCCGGACTCGACGATCTCGGCGATCCGGCCGTCGATGATCGCGCTGGTGTCGACGACGATCCTTGGCTCGCCGGCGGCCGACCCGGCTCCATCCGTCCCGGCTTGCCGGAAGAGCCCGACCGTCTGCGCCGCGAGGAGCAGATCCTTCCGTTTGGCCACGGTCAGACCGAGCATCCCCAGTCCGAACAGGATGGAGACGCCGAGCGGTAGCCAGCGACCCCACGGAGCCGCCAGTCCCGACAGCGGGACGGCCAGGAGCAGGCCCATCAGGAGACCGATGAGCAGGCCGATGACGGCGGCCACGAACTCGGCGGTCGATAGCGCCTCGACCTGCCTGATCAGCCACTGGGCAGGCACGATCGTGAGGTACGGCAGGATGGCGAACCCGACGACGATCCAGGCGACGACCCAGGCGGCCAGGAACGCACCCTCGTAGGCGCTGTTGGCGAACAGGCCCGAAGCGCCCAGGGCCAACCCGACAGCGGCTCCGAGCGCGGCGCCTAGGAGGCGGATATAGCGGATCAACAGGAACCCTCGGAAACGACCGGCGTCACGTTCTCGTGGCAGCCTGACGGACGGTCAGCCTAGCATCGCCGGGAGCGCGTCGCCACGAACGGCCGGCTGGTCGGCAAGTCCGATCTCGATCGCTTCCCGGATCGTTCCAGCTGGACGGATGGCCAGGCCCTCGATCGGACCCGGCCCGGCCTCGCCGCGAACGCCCGGGATGATGGCGGTATCGAACCCGAGTCGGGCAGCCTCACGGAGCCGGCGCTCGAGCCCGACCACGCTCCGCAGCTCGCCGAGCAGACCGACCTCCCCGATCGCGATCGTGCCCCGCGGGATCGCCCGGTCGCGCACGGACGAGGCCAGGGCGAGCGCCAACGGGAGGTCGATGGCGGGTTCCGCGACGGACAGACCACCCGCCAGGTTCGCGTAGACATCGTGCGTCCCGAGGGCGATCCCCGCCCGTCGCCCGAGCACCGCGATCAACAGGTTGAGACGATTCGGATCGACGCCGCTCGCTCGCCGGGACGGGTTGCCGTATCCGGTCGGGCTGACCAGCGCCTGGACTTCGATCAGGAGCGGCCGGCTCCCTTCGAGCGTCGGCGCGATGACACTGCCAGGCGCCGACCCATCCGAATCGGTGAGGAACGCCCGCGCGGGATCGGCCACCTCGCGCAAGCCGTTCTCGGCCATCTCGAACACGCCGACCTCATCGGTCGACCCGAACCGGTTCTTGGTCGCGCGGAGCAGTCGCAGGGCCGCGTACCGCTCGCCCTCCAGGCTGATGACCGCGTCGACGAGGTGCTCCAGGGTCTTCGGGCCTGCGATCGAACCGTCCTTGGTCACGTGGCCGACCAGGATCACCGAGATGCCATCGCCCTTTGCCAGATCCATCAGCCTGAGGGCCGCCTCTCGAACCTGGCCGACGCTGCCGGCCGCGCCGTCGAGCTCATCGACCGTGGCGGTCTGGATCGAATCGACGACGACCAGACCCGGCCGGGTGGCGCGGGCAGCCTCGACGATCCGGCTCACGTCGTGTTCAGCGAGGACCTGGACGCCATCCGCCGACGGACCGCCGAGCAGATCGAGGCGAGCTGCCCGCAGCCGGACCTGGCCGGGTGACTCCTCGCCGGTGGCGTACAGGATGCGCAGATCGCCATCCGGGCCATGGGTCAGGCACGCCGCCGCCTGGAGCAGCAGGGTCGACTTGCCGATCCCGGGCTCGCCGCCGACGAGGATGAGCGATCCCGGCACGAGTCCCCCACCCAGGACGCGGTCGAGCTCGGCCATCCCGGATCGATGGCGGGGCACGTCCGTGTCGGCGATCGACCCGAGGCCGATCGGACCGGGCAGGCCCGACGGATCGACCCGACCGACCGAGCGCACGGTCCGCGAGGGCTCACGGACCACCGTTTCGACGAGCGAATTCCACTGGCCGCAGGCGGGGCACTGCCCTTCCCAGCGGAGGAACGACTCCGCGCAGGACTGACAAACGAAGCGGCTCTTCGGCCGCGCCATCGCTAGACGACGGGGCTGGCGGCGCGGATCACAGCGCCTCGACCGGCGTCCGGGGCTCGGCGAGGCGGATATCGAGACCGGCGTCCGGGTCGCGATCGACGATGATCGTCGAGCCCGGTTCGTACTTGCCGAGGAGCAGATGCTCCGCCAGGACATCCTCAACCATGTTCTGGATGACCCGGCGCAACGGCCTCGCCCCGTAGGCGACGTCGTAGCCGAGCTTGATGATGTGCTCCTTGGCCGCCGGCGTGACCTCGAGTGCCATGTCCTGCGCTCGAAGCTGGTCGCGAACACGGGCGAGCATCAGGTCGACGATCTGGGCGATCTCCTCGATCGTCAGCGAGCGGAAGACGACGGTCGCATCGATCCGGTTGAGGAATTCGGGCCGGAAGTTCGACTTGAGCTCAGCCGCGACCTTCTCACGCATCAACTCGTATGAGCTCTCGGCGCGGTTGGCATCGGTCGAGCCCATCGCCCGGAAGCCGAGGCTCGAATTCGTCTGAAGCTGTTTGGCCCCCAGGTTCGAGGTCATGATGATGATCGCGTTGCGGAAGTCGACCCGCCGACCCTTTGCGTCCGAGAGGTGCCCGTCCTCCAGGATCTGGAGCAGGATATTGAACACCTCCGGGTGCGCCTTCTCGACCTCGTCGAGCAGGACGACGCAGTAATTCTTGCGTCGGACGGCCTCGGTCAGCTGGCCACCCTCATCGAACCCGACGTAGCCCGGAGGGGCCCCGACGAGCCGGCTGACGTTATGCCGCTCCATGAACTCGCTCATGTCGATCTTGATGAGGGCATCCTCGCTGCCGAACATGAACTCGGCGAGGGCCTTCGCCAACTCGGTCTTCCCGACGCCGGTCGGGCCGAGGAAGATGAACGAGCCGATCGGCCGCTTCGGATCCTTGAGGCCGGCGCGGGCGCGGCGAACCGCCTTGGAGACGATGCCGATCGCCTCCTCCTGGCCGATCACCCGGCCGTGGAGGACCTCCTCCATCTTGAGCAGCCGCTCCGACTCTTCCTGTGCGATGCGGGTCACCGGGATGCCCGTCCACATCGCGACGACCTGGGCGATCTCTTCTTCACCGACCGTGGGCTGCTCAGCGGAGACCTGGGCCTGCCAGTCCGCCCGCTGGGTGTCGACGCTCTCCCGGGCGGTCGCCTCCGCCTCGCGCAGGGTGGCCGCCTCCTCGTACTCCTGGTTGTTGATCGCGGCGTCCTTCTCCTTGGTGATCCGCTCCAGCTCCTTCTGCGCCTCGCGTAACGCGGGCGGTGCGGACGCATGGCGCAGACGGACGCGCGAGGCGGCCTCGTCGATGAGATCGATCGCCTTGTCCGGGAGGTGTCGGTCCGTGATGTAGCGAGTCGACAGGTCCGCGGCGGCCTTGACCGCTTCGTCGGTGATCGTGACCTTGTGGTGCTCTTCGTATCGTTCGCGGATCCCGAGCAGGATGTCGACCGTCTGCTCGAGGGTCGGCTCCTCCACCATGACCGGCTGGAACCGCCGCTCCAGGGCGGCATCCCGCTCGATGTACTTCCGATACTCGTCCAGCGTGGTCGCGCCGATGCACTGCAGTTCGCCGCGGGCGAGTGGCGGTTTCAGGATGTTCGCGGCATCGATCGCACCTTCCGCGGCCCCTGCGCCGACGAGGGTGTGGAGCTCGTCGATGAACAGGACGGCGTCGTTCGTGTTGCGAAGCTCCTCGATGATCTTCTTGAGCCGCTCCTCGAATTCGCCGCGGTACTTCGTGCCGGCCACGAGCGAACCGATATCGAGGGTCAGGACCCGCTTGTTGAGCAAGGTCTCCGGCACGTCACCGGCGACGATCCTGTGGGCCAGGCCTTCGGCGATGGCCGTCTTGCCGACGCCGGGCTCGCCGATGAGGGCGGGATTGTTCTTGGTGCGCCTCGAGAGGATCTGGATGACCCGCTCGATCTCCTTCTCTCTGCCGATGACGGGATCCAGCTTTCCTGCACGGGCCGCGTCGGTGAGATTGATGCCGAGCTGGTCCACCGTCGGCGTCTTGCTGGCTCGCTTGGCTTCCGGTGTCGGACCGGCCGATGAGCTCTGCGACAGGACGCGGATGACCTCGTGGCGGACCTTGTCGAGATTGACGCCGAGCGACTCGAGGACGCCCGCCGCGATCCCCTCTCCCTCGCGGACGAGGCCGAGCAGCAGGTGCTCCGTGCCGATGTAGTTGTGGCCCAGACGCCGAGCCTCGTCGATCGCGAGCTCGATGACCCGTTTGGCTCGCGGCGTCAGCCCGACCTCGCCGACGACCGGTCGGTCGCCCCGGCCGATGATGAATTCCACGGCCGTGCGGACCTTGGGCAGCTCGACATTCATGTTCTCGAGGACGCGCGCGGCCACTCCCTCGCCTTCCCGGACGAGGCCGAGCAGGAGATGCTCCGTGCCGATGTAGTTGTGATTGAACCGCTGCGCCTCGTCCTGAGCCAGGGTCAGGACCTTGCGCGCGCGATCCGTGAACTTGTCGAAGCGATCCATCGAGTCGAACGCCTGTTCCCTTCTCAGCGCCATGAAGCGGCGCTCCGGCCATGCTAGCACGGCACCTGTCACCCGAGGCTAACGCCGGACGTACCGCCAGTGTCACCCATTCGATCGGAGGGTGCGACGTACCTGCGCATAGCGAACGGGTAAGGAATTCGAAACGACCCGCCGGATACCGGCGGGTCGTGGATCGGCCGACGGCAGGCTAGCCCTCGGTGTTGGCCTCCATCGTCTTCCGGGCGATCTCTTCAACGACTTCGGCGGCGGCCGCTTCTTCGACCGCCTCGTCCGCCGCCACATCGGCGACCACGGTCTCGATCGTCTCGGCGGCGATCGCCTCTTCGGCTGCCTCGTCCTCGGCGACGGTCGCTACCACCTCGTCGATCTCGGCGGCCGCTGCGGCTTCCTCGACTGCTTCGTCCTCGGCGACGTTGGCGACGATCGTCTCGATCGTCTCGGCGGCGATCGCCTCTTCGGCCGCCTCGTCCTCGTTGACGCTGGCGACGATCGTCTCGATCTCAGCCGCGGCCGCCTGCTCCTCAGCCTCTTCGAGAGCGGCAACGGTTTCGACGACGTCCACAGCCGCGTCGGTCGCGGCAGCAGCATTGTCGTCGTTGGCGGCGGCCACATCGGCCAGGCGATCCACCTCGGCCGACGCAGCCTGTTCAAGGGCCGCTTCGTCACTGGCGACGGCGTCCGCGATCGCTTCGACCTTCTCGGCGGCGAAGGCTTCCTCGACCGCCTCGTCTTCGGCGACATTGGCGACGATCGTCTCGACCGACTCGGCCGCGATGGCTTCCTCGCCGGCCTCGTCCTCGACCACCGCGTCGGCGATCGCGTCGATCTTCTGGGCGGCAAAGGCTTCCTCGACCACCTCATCCTCGGCGACGTTGGTCAGGACCGCGTCGACCTGCTCGACGGCGGCAGCCTCTTCCGTGGCCTCGTCCTCGGCCACGGTCGCGACGACCTCGTCGACTTCGGCGGCCGCGAGTTGCTGGCGAACCTGGGCGAACGCCGAGGCCAGGGTGTTGTCGATCCCGCCCTCGGGCTCCTGGACGGCATCCGACATCGAGTAGCTACGCTCCGGTCGCGGCCGGCGCTCCTGCCGCGGCGCGCCAGGCGCCGACGGCGAGCCCGCCTCGACGGCAGGTCGAGCCGGGGGCTCCTCGGCCTGCTTGAGACTCAGGCCCAGGCGATGCCGTTCGGAATCGAGCGAGATGATCTTCAACTTGAGCGACTGCCCCTCGTGGACGACGTCGCCGGGGTGGGCGACGCGCTGATGCGACAGTTCGCTGATGTGGATCAGTCCTTCGAGCCCGTCGCGGACGCGCACGAACGCGCCGAAGTTGACGAGCTTGGTGACCGTCCCGTCGATGATGTCGCCGACGTTGAAGTCAGCGACCGTGGAATGCCACGGGTCCGGCTGCAGCCGGCGGATCGACAGGCTGATCCGGCCCCGCTCGTGATTGATGTCGATGACTTCGGCCTCGACCTCTTCGCCGACCTCGTAGCCGGCCTCCGGGTTGTTGACCTTGTTCCACGACAGCTCGCTCTTGTGGACGAGCCCGTCGATCCCGCCGAGGTCGATGAACACGCCGAATGGCGCGATCGAGCGGACCGTGCCGGTCACCTTCTGGCCGACCTGCAGGCTGCTGAACAGTTCATCCCGCTTCTCGCGCCGCTCCTCGTAGAGGGCGACCTTCTCCGAAAGGATGAGGCGGTTGGCCTTGCGGTTCACCTCGAGGATCTTGAGGCGCAGCTTGCGGCCGACGAACGGCATCAGCTTCTCGGCGATCTCCTGGGCGGCATCGCGCGGCTGGTCGTTCTGGGGGCGGCGCGGGAAGTCGACGATCTGGCTGATCGGGACGAAACCGCGGATGCCGCAGTCGACGATGAGGCCGCCCTTGTTGTGGTCGATGACCGGCGCCTCGATGATGACGCCCGCCTCGAACTGCTCCTGCATCGCCCGCCACTTGCGCTCGAGGCCGGCCCGGCGCAGGGACAGGACGACATGACCCTCGGGCGACTCCGGCTGGAGGACGTAGACGAGGACCGTATCGCCGATCGCGAGCTCGGGTTGGCCCTCGCCGTGGCGCCCGAACAGTTCCCGGTTGCTGACGACGCCTTCGCTCTTGGCGCCGATATCGACGAGGATCTCGTCCTTGTCGATGCGGACGACCTGGCCCTCGACCACGTCGCCGTGCTTGAAACTCTTGATATCGGAATCCTGTTCGGCGAGGAGTTCCTCCATCGTCGTCGGTTCCGGTCCGAGGTCGCGCACCGGCGCGGGCTCCTCGGGCGCGGGTTCCGGATGATCGCCGTCGGCAGACGCGTCATCCGCCGCAGTGGGGGCGTCGTCAGTTCCCGTCGCATCCAGCGCGGTGTCGGTCGCCGCTGGCTCTGCATCCGCCGCGGCCTCGACAGGCGCCGCCGCCGTGGCAGGCTCCGCCGCCGTGGCAGGCTCCGCCGCCGTGGCAGGCTCCGCCGCCGTGGCAGGCTCCGCCGGTTCGACGGCTGCTCCGTCGTCAGCATCGCTGGCCACGCCTGGGTCGGTCTCCGGTTCTGGGGTCTCCGGGTCGACGGTACTGGTGGCGGGCTCGTCTGCGACGGCGACCGCCGCGACGGATCCTTCGGACGCCTGGTCGGCGACGGATGCGGTGGCTTCCGGCTCCGGTGCGGTCCCGCCCGACTGCTCTTCGGTCAAGGTGGTGGTCACTCCTATGGTGGATTTGCGCCCGAGAAT
>CAWGNI010000009.1:0-15000 GCA_963823925.1 uncultured Chloroflexia bacterium | reverse complement strand
CCTATCGCGCTGAGTGAGTTTGGACTGTTCCCTTTTCGCTCGCCACTACTCGGGGAATCATCTCTTTTCCTCCAGCTACTGAGATGTTTCAGTTCGCTGGCTTACCTCTTCCCGGCCTATTTTATTCAACCGGGAGTGACTGGGCATTACCCCAGCCGGGTTTCCCCATTCGGACATCTCCGGATCAAAGTCTGCTCGCGACTCCCCGGAGCATTTCGCAGCCTGCCACGTCCTTCATCGGCTCTTGGCGCCAAGGCATCCACCCCGTGCCCTTTGTAGCTTGACCCCCTCCAGCCTCTGACCAGGTGGTCAGTCGCTGAACGAGATCGGATCGGGATCATTTCGTTTTGACTACTCGGCGAAATCGAAGATTCATTCAATCTGCCGAAACATATCCAGTTGTTAAGGTGCGACGCGTCCCGAAAGATGCGCCTCTCGACGGCACGACCGAAGTCGATACGTCGCCCAGCGATCCGCTGGTCGGTGGCCTGCGCACGCGCACAGGACACGGATCAGGGGCTCGGTTCGGGACACGATCGTCCCAGGGCTATGACCGGAGATTCGGGGATGGGACCCGATCTGTTCAATTCTCTCTGGCGGACGGCTCGAGCGGGTGGTGGAGACGAGGAGACTCGAACTCCTGACCCTCTCCTTGCAAAGGAGATGCTCTGCCAGCTGAGCTACGTCCCCGCGCCAGAGCTGGGGGATGGTGGGCGATTCTGGACTCGAACCAGAGACCTCTGCCTTATCAGGGCAGCGCTCTAACCAGCTGAGCTAATCGCCCTCCGCGGATGGTCGCCGTGCCTTGCGTTGACGACACGGTCGTCGTCGCGGATGGCTGCACCTTGACCCATGAAGAGTGACAGGAACTCCAGAACCGGATGATCGAGTGGGTTCGGTGTTCTTTCCAGGTCGCGTATCGGCCTCCGGCGCCCGATCCTTGCGGACCGAGACCGGCGAGCTCCACCTGGCGGGGAGACTCGAACGACCGTGCGATCAACCCTAGGAGCCATCAACGCCTCGACCCCACCAAGAGTCGAGACTCGGATCTCCCTAGAAAGGAGGTGATCCAGCCGCACCTTCCGGTACGGCTACCTTGTTACGACTTCGTCCCAATCACCAACCCCACCTTCGACGGCTGCCTCCCTTGCGGGTTGGCCCACCGGCTTCGGGTGTTGCCAGCTTTCATGACGTGACGGGCGGTGTGTACAAGGCCCGGGAACATATTCACCGCCGTATGCTGACCGGCGGTTACTAGCAACTCCGGCTTCATGCAGGCGAGTTGCAGCCTACAATCCGAACTGAGACCGGCTTTAAGGGATTAGCTCCACCTCGCGGTTTTGCAGCCCGTTGTACCGGCCATTGTAGCGTGGGTGTAGCCCAGGACGTAAGGGCCATGCTGACTTGACGTCATCCCCACCTTCCTCCGAGTTTCTCTCGGCAGTCCCGTGTGAGTGATACAACACACAGTAGGGGTTGCGCTCGTTGCGGGACTTAACCCAACATCTCACGACACGAGCTGACGACAGCCATGCAACACCTGTGGCCAGGCCCCTTGCGGGGAACCGACGTTTCCGCCGGGATCCTGGTCATGTCAAGCCCTGGTAAGGTTCTTCGCGTTGCGTCGAATTAAACCCCACGCTCCGCTGCTTGTGCGGGCCCCCGTCAATTCCTTTGAGTTTTAGCCTTGCGGCCGTACTCCCCAGGCGGGACACTTAATGCGTTAGCTTCGGCACTGGCGGGGTTGATACCACCAACACCTAGTGTCCATCGTTTACGGCTAGGACTACCGGGGTATCTAATCCCGTTTGCTCCCCTAGCTTTCGCGCCTCAGCGTCAAGAACAGGCCAGGTAGTCGCCTTCGCCACTGGTGTTCCTCCCGATATCTACGCATTTCACCACTACACCGGGAATTCCACTACCCTCTCCTGCCTTCGAGTCGATCAGTATCGAATGACCCTCCCCAGTTGAGCCGGGGGCTTTCACACTCGACTTGAACGACCGCCTGCGCGCTCTTTACGCCCAGTAAATCCGGACAACGCTTGTCACCTACGTATTACCGCGGCTGCTGGCACGTAGTTAGCCGTGACTTATTCGTCAGGTACCGTCATTATCGTCCCTGATAAAAGAGGTTTACAACCCGAAGGCCGTCATCCCTCACGCGGCGTTGCTGCGTCAGACTTTCGTCCATTGCGCAAAATTCCCGACTGCTGCCTCCCGTAGGAGTCTGGGCCGTGTCTCAGTCCCAGTCTGGGTGATCGTCCTCTCAGACCACCTACCGATCGTCGCCTTGGTGAGCCGTTACCCCACCAACGAGCTAATCGGACGCAGGCCCCTCCCGAAGCGCCTTGCGGCTTTACTGGTGTGATCGAACACACCACCACATGCGGTATTAGCCACCCTTTCGGGCAGTTATTCCCCACTTCGGGGCAGGTCACCTACGCGTTACTCAGCCGTCCGCCACTAACGATCGAAGCAAGCCCCGATCGTCCGTTCGACTTGCATGTCTCATGCACGCCGCCAGCGTTTATCCTGAGCCAGGATCAAACTCTCCAAAAAGATGCGCGGCCTTGCGGTCGCGACTTTTGTCCGAGGGTTTGACCACTCGCACATCCTTATCACGGATTTCCTGTCACTCTTCAGTTGTTAAGGTGCAGCGGCCGAGGCACAGAGGCCCGCGGCGCAGACGTCGGATGATGAGGCTTGGCGGCCAAGGTGTCAAACGACACCACTCAGATCATCCCGGTCTCCACGAGCAGGACGAAGGCGGCTCCGCTGAGCCAGCACAGCAAGCCCAGTTCGGCCGAGCCGGAGACCCCCAGCGGGCCGACAAGGATGACGTACAGGACGATCCCCAGGACTGCCGCGATGCCGGCTTTGGCCAGGCGCAGGACGAGCTCGATGACGAGGTTGCTCATGCCGGCCTCACACCGCCCGCCGGCCTTGCAGCGCCCGGATGAGGGTCACCTCGTCGGCGTACTCGAGGTCGCCGCCGACCGGTAGGCCGCGGGCGATCCGGGTGATCGATCCGACCACCGACGTCAGTCGCTCGGCAAGGTACATCGCCGTTGCCTCGCCTTCGAGCGTCGGGTTCGTCGCCATGATCACTTCCACGAACGGCTGACCGTCACGGGCGGCCGCATCGGCGCGTTCGAGCAGTTCACGGACCCGCAGCCGATCCGGCCCGATCCCGTCGATCGGCGAGATCGCTCCATGGAGCACGTGGTAGAGCCCCTTGAACTCACCGGTGCGCTCCAGGGCGAGGACATCGAGTGGCTCCTCGACGACGCACAGCCTCGTCTCATCGCGGCTCGCACTGCGGCAGATCGGACAAAGCGGTTGGTCGCTGATATTGAAGCAGCGCTCGCAGAAGACGACCCGATCGCGGACGTCGATCAAAGCGGCTGCCAGCGTGCGCGCCTCGGCATCCTGCGCGCGAAGCAAATGGAACGTCAGTCGCTGGGCAGTCTTCGGCCCGATCCCGGGCAGGCGCGCGAACGACTCGATCAGCCGGGCGACAGGCTCGATGACGGGGTCGACCATCCCGATGGCGGACGCCTACATCCCCGGCAGGCGAAGCCCGCCGGTGACCGCGGCCATCTTTCCTTCGGCGAGTTCCCGGGAGCTCCGGAGGGCGTCGTTGACCGCCGCCACGATCAGGTCCTGGAGCATCTCGACGTCGTCGGGGTCGACGGCGGTCGGGTCGATGGTGACGCTCACCAGTTCCTGCTTCCCGGTCACCGTGGCGCTGACGACGCCACCGCCCGCCGATCCGTCGACGAGGGTGCTCTCGAGCTCGGCCTGGATCCGAACCATCTCCTGCTGCATCTGCTGTGCCATCCGTTGCAGGTTGGCCATCCCCATGGGCTTGTCTCCTCTCGTCGATATCGTGCTGGTCAGTCTGCCGGAACCGACCGAGGAATGCACCGCCGGCGGCGGCGACTGGTCAGCTGACCTCGTCGACCTCGGCGAGTTCGTCGGCGAAGATGCGCCTTGCCTCGGCGACGAGGTCGTCCGGCCCGGGGGCCGGCAGCTCGATGTTCGCGACGACGCACCGAACCGACACGGGCTGGCCGAGGACCCCCGAGATCCCCGCCTCGATGGCCGGCTTGCGCCGCTCCGCGGCGTCCTTGAGGAACGCCTGCTCCTCCGGGAACCCGAGGGTGACGATCGCCCCGTCGACCGCGACGGGGCGGCACGCGATGATCAGTGGCTTGGTCGGCGGATGGGCGCTGAGCCGATCCACGATCGAGGGCCAGGCGGCAAGGATCCCATCGAGGCCCGGCGAGCCCGCCGGCGTCTCGGATGCCTCGGGGCCGGCCGTCGGCACCGCGGTACTCGGAGCGACCGGCTGGCTCGCTGCGACACTTGGCGGACGCGCGCGCACGGGCGCGGGCACGCGCGCGGGTGCGGGCGCGGCGTCGGGTGCGGGCGCGGCGTCGGGTGCGGGCGCGGCGTCGGGTGCGGATGTTGGCTCGGGCTCCGGCGAGGTCGTCGGCGCGGCCTTGGGCGACGTCGAAGCGGGCATCCGATGGAGCGGCCTGCGGCGGATCGGGCTCCGGGTGCGATCGAGGTCGCAGGCGGTCCGGGCGGCTGCATCGGCGGCTCAACGGGGTCGGCGGCGAACATGGCCAGTTCGAGTTGGAAGCGAAGTCCACCGATCCCGGCCCGATTGGGGTCGATGGCGGCCAACCGGCGACCCGCCCGGGCAAGGGTGGCCGCATCGCGACCTCGACCGGCCGCATCCCCGGTGCCCGAAGTCATCCCTTCCCGGATGACCTCGACGACCTGGTCGAGGAATGCCCGGAGGTCCCGGCCGCGCTCCTCGAGCGTGTCGAGCAGGCCGACGCCTGCGGCTCCGTCACCGCGGACCAGGTGATCGACGAACGCGTCCACCGCGTCGGCATCGGCGAGCCCGAGGAGATCCCGGACCGTCGCCTCATCGATCCGGTCGGGTGCCGCGGACAGGAGCTGGTCGAGCATCGACTCCGCGTCGCGCATCCCGCCCGCCGCCAACCGGGCGATCAGGTGGACGGCCTCTGGATCCGCATCCCGGCCGTCCGCGGCCAGGATGCGGTCGAGCTTGCCCTCGATCTCGGTGACCGTGAGGCGCCGGACGTCGAAGCGCTGGAGGCGGGAGAGGATGGCGGCCGGGAAGGCCGACGGCTCGGTCGAGGCGAACATGAAGATGACGAAGTCCGGCGGCTCCTCGATCGACTTGAGCAGGGCGTTCCAGGCCGGCCCGGTGATCTGATGCGCCTCGTCGAGGATGTAGACCTTTCGCCGGAGCTGGCCGGGCGGGTAGGCCAGGCGCTCCCGTAACCCGCGCACATCGTCGATGCCACGGTTACTGGCAGCATCGATCTCGACGAGGTCGAGCGTGGTCCCCTCTCGGATCGACACGCATTCCGGACATCGATCGCAGGCGTCGCCGTCCTGCAGGTTCGTGCAGTTGACCGCCTTGGCCAGGATCCGGGCCAGCGACGTCTTGCCCGTCCCCCGGGGTCCGACGAACAGGACCGCATGGCTGACCCGATCGGTTCGGACCGCATTCCGCAAGGTCTCGACGACAGCTTCCTGCCCGACGATCTCGGCGAATGTCTGGGCACGCCAGCGCCGATAGAGCGCCTGGTGCGGAACGGTCGACGTCACGACCTCCTCCGGTCGAGGGCATGGGAGTGCGATTTGCCGTGCACCCTCCGTCGACCAGAACGCTCCCGTGCCCACCGTGACGGGCGGCTCGGACCAGGCCGTTCCGCGGCACCCGACGATGATCGCTTAGTGCTGCTTCCTTCCGGACCTGACACGGTTCGCGGTTCGCCGCTGCGCGGGACCCGGTCCTCAACGTCGCGCCGTCGGGCGGCGTTCGAGAACGGAGACCTCGAGAGGGGATTCAGCCCTGCTGGAGCGGATTGCAGGTACAGGGCACCGCTAGTTCCCCGCCTAGCACGGCTCGGGAAGGATAGCAGGACCGATCCGCATCGGCGGTTCATCGACCCCAGGTCTCCCGGTCGTGGGCGAACCGGACGCCGGCCGGTGTGACCGTCCGAAGACGATCGATCGAACGATCGTAGGCAGCCGCATCCGGGGCGCGCGAACGGCCTTCGCGCGCCGCCGGGCGCACCGAGCCACTCGCCGGCCGAGTAGATCGCCTGACCGGCCAGGACGATCGGTCCTGTCGACGTTCGCACGACGAGCGATTGATGCCCCGGCGTGTGACCCGGCGTGGCAACGATCCGGATCCCCTCGACCGGTTCATGGTCACCGGCCACCAGGTGATAGTCGGCGCCGGGCGTGTCGATCCACTCGAGGATCGTGTGGTCCGTCGTGTGCGCGACCTCCCACTCGGCCGGTTGGACATAGATCGGGATCCCCGGGAATGCGCCGTTCTGACCGGCGTGGTCGACGTGCAGGTGGCAGTTCACGACGGTCGTCACGTCGGCTGTCGTGAGGCCGACGTCGGCGAGCGCGTCGCCGATCCGTCTCGCCTCGATCCGGTAGCGAGCGTCCAGTCCGTCGTCGCCGAAGCCGAACCCCGTGTCGAACAGGAGGATGCCCTCCGGATGGCGGATGGCGTAGGCGACGACGGCGCCGACCTCGCCGGCGAGCGGCTCGTCGGCCGCGAATCGGAATCGGGCCAGGTCGAGGGTCAGGATGTCCTCGGGCTCGATCACCGGGTGGTGTCGCTGCCTTCGACCATCCGGACGCGGATGTCGCGACGAGGCGAGGCATGCCCCGGATCAGCGTGGCGGAGAGGGCGGGATTCGAACCCGCGACGGGTTGCCCCGAACCGCATTTCCAGTGCGGCGCCATAGTCCACTAGGCGACCTCTCCAAGAGACGGCGTCCCTCGACCTGGCGATCCCTGGGCAGGAAGCGCCGAGTGCCGCCGCGCGCTCGCCCGACGGTGGGTGAGCGAGGAGCGAACGAAGGTGGCGGAGAGGGCGGGATTCGAACCCGCGGTGCTTTCGCACACCGCTTTTCGAGAGCGGCACCATCAACCACTCGGACACCTCTCCGCGGCAGAGGATACCAAACAAGCCGCGGCCGACCCCGGAGCCCGCGCGGTCAGCTGGGGACGAGACGGTCGAACAACGCTTCGGCCTGATCCTGGCGGATCCCGCTGACGACCTTGACCCGGCGACGCAGGTCCGGATGCTGGGCCAGCTGGATGACGGTCCCTGCCGCGCCATCGAGCGGATCGGCCAGGGCGAAGACGAGGGCCTCGATCTCGCTCTCGAGGAGCGCCCCGACGCACATGGCGCACGGTTCCTGGGTGGCGAAGATCGTGGCATCGGCAAGGCGCGCCGAGCCGAGCTTGCGGGCCGTCTCACGAAGGGCGACGATGACGGCGTGGGCCGTCGGGTCGTTGGTCTCCTGGACCCGGTCGTGGGCTCTGACCACCATCGCTTCGTCGACGACGGCGACCGCGGCGATCGGTCGTTCGCCGGCGGCAAGGGCGAGCTTTGCCTCCTCGAGCGCCTCATCCATGAACAACTCGTAGTTCATGGGTCGATGCTAGCAGACGGCCCGGGCTCCTCCGCCCCGATCCGAGTGCTCGTCCCGTGGATCCCCGCCAGCCCGATGTCCGGCGGAGCGGTAGCATTCGGGCGATATGACTGATCCAACATGACCGATCCGCGACGGATCGCCATCCTCACCGGCGGCGGCGACGTCCCGGGCCTCAACGCCGTCATCAAGAGTGTCGTCTACCGGGCCACCCAGGCTGGGTTCGACGCCATCGGCATCCGACGCGGCTGGGAGGGTCTGACCCATCTGCGGCCGGGCCGTGACCTCGACCCGACGTATGTCCTGCCCCTCGATCGGACCAATACGCGAACGATCGAACGGACCGGCGGGACGATCCTGCACACGTCGCGGACGAACCCGCGCAAGATGCCGGCCGCCGGCCTCCCGCCACGGATGACGAAGGCAGAGCGGGCCGGGTACCAGGTGGGGGCAGACCTGTACGACCTGACGCCGAGGGTCCTCGAAAACCTCGATGACCTCGGCGTGGACGTGCTGGTGACGATCGGCGGCGACGACACCCTGTCGTACTCGCAGGTCCTGGTCAACGCCGGCGTCCCGCTGGTGGCCATCCCCAAGACGATGGACAACGACGTCCAGGGGACCGAGTACTGCATCGGCTTCTCGACCGCGATCACCAGGGCCAAGGAGGCGATCAACCGCCAGCGGACGACGCTCGGGAGTCACGAACGGATCGGCGTCTTCCGGATCTTCGGGCGTGACGCCGGCTTCTCCGCGCTCTACACCGCCTACGTGACGTCTGCCCGGTGCGTCATCCCGGAGGCGCCGTACGACCTCGACGCGCTCTCGGCGCTGATGGCCGCGGACCACGGATCGAACCCGAGCCACTACGCGTTCGTGATCACCGCCGAGGGCGCGATCTGGCAAGGCGCGGAGATGGCCGGTGTCGGTGGCGTCGATGCATTCGGCCATCGCCACAAGGCGAACGTCGGTGACGCCCTGGCCACCGAACTACGCGAACGGACCGGGATCGAGACCCTCGCCTCGGAGTTGACCTACGACCTGCGCAGTGGAGAACCGGATTCGGTCGACTCGATGGTGGCGACGACGTTCGCGAATGTCGCCATGGATCTGGTCGAGGATGGCGTCACCGGCCGGATGGTCGCGATCCAGGACGGCAAGTACGCCCACACCGACCTGCCCGATCCCGCCCTCGGACCCCGGAAGGTGGACGTCCCGGAGATGTACAACGTGGAGCGCTTCCGGCCTCGATACGACGGCAAGCTCGGCGACCCGATGTTGCTGGTCGGCCTCGACTGACCCGGACGCCCGTCCGTCCTTGAGCTAGGACTCGAGCCCCGCCAGCATCCGGATCGAACGCGCGACGGTCGAGATGTCCTCATCGCCGTGGCCGGCCGCGATCAGCCCGGTCTCGAGTTGGGCGGTGAGGGCCGTGATCGGCAGGACCACGCCGAGGCGCTCGGCAAGGTCCATCGCGATGCCGAGGTCCTTGCGGTGGAGGGCGACCTTGAAGCCGAGTGGGTAGTCGTTGTCGAGCATGCGACCGCTTCGATTGGCGAGGACCCAGCTCTGGGCCGCTCCGCCACCGAGCGCTTCGACGACCTGTTCGACATCGAGCCCGGCCTTGATCGCAAGCACGATGCCCTCGGCCACGCCGACGTAGGTCGCGGCCAGGATGACCTGGTTGACCGCCTTGACCGCCTGGCCCGCGCCGATCGGTCCGACGTGGGTGACCGTCCGGCCAAGGGCCGCCAGGACCGGCCGAGCGTGTTCCACGTCCGCCGCGTCGCCACCGACGAAGATCGATAGCGTCGCGTTTCGGGCCCCTTCGCTTCCACCCGAGACCGGGGCATCGATCATCCGGATCTCGCGCTCCGCCAACCGTGCCGCGAAGTCCCAACTCCCCGACGGGGCGATGGTCGAACAGTCGATCACCAGGGTGCCGGACCGGGCCCCGTCGGCGACGCCGTCCGGGCCGAACAGGACGGCCTCGACGTCCGGCGTGTCCGAGACGCAGATGACGGCGAACTCGGCATCCTGGACCGCGAGCGCCGGACTCGCGACGACATCCACCCCGACGTCGGCAAGCTCGCTCCCGCGACCGGGCGTCCGGTTCCAGGCGGTCACGGCAAACCCGGCCCGAGCGAGATTGGCCGCCATCGGCGCTCCCATCGTGCCGAGACCGAGGAACGCGAGCCGGCCGCGGTCCGCAGCCGGGCGATCGGTCATGACGCCGTACCGGACGAGCCGGCCCCGGTCGTCCCGGTCGTCCCGGTCGTGGGGCCGTCCCCGGCCACCGAGCCGTCACCGGCCTCGCCGTCGGTACCGCCGGCGGCGCTCCGGCTCATCGGGTCGGGCCGGATCCTCCGGCGGCGTGTCCGTGGCGCTGCGGCCGCGGGCGATGAAGAATGCTGCCAGCGCGGCCACGACCGCGATGATGGCGATGATCGCCAGGAGTCCGCCACTCCCCGGCCTGGTCGGCTCGGGTGCCGGCACCGGCGTCGCTTCCGGGCTGGGGGTCGGGGTCGCCGTCGGGGTCGGGGTCGCGACGGCCACCTCGGTGACGACGACCTGGACGCCGGTCTTCGGGTTGCCCTTGGTGATGACCGGGACGCCGGCGACGTTCCGCCAGGTGGCGCCCTGATCACCGACCTCAGCGGTCACCACATAGTCCGAGGTCGGCTGGATGTCCGTGATCGCATATGGGACCGCGAACGCGACCGGCAGCCCGTCGGTCACCGATTGGACGTCGATCCCGAGCGAATTCGCCCGTCGCCGGATCGACCAGGATCGCCATCGAATAGGCGTCGGTCGAGGGCTGGACGCCGACGCCGGTGATCTGGCCGGTGACCGCACCCTTCAGCAGGTCAGGCCGATAGTCGAGCGTGATCTTGACATCGCTGGGATTGCCCTTGGTCAGCACCGGGATACCGCGGCCGGTGACCCAGGCATTCTGACCATCGACGATGGTCGCCTGGATGGTGTAGGTCCGCGATGGATCGATGGTCGTCCCCGCCAGGTCGAGGGAGAACGAATACGGCACCGTGGTGATGCCACGGTCGATCTGCGAGGCGACGACCGAACTCTCGGTCGCCCGGGCCATGCCCTGGACCAGCGCGATGACCGCGAATGCATCACCGGTCAGCTGATAGGGCTCACGATACGTGAGCGTTCCCGTCACCGGCCCGGTGATGGGCGAGGGCGAGGAAGCCCCCGATGGGGTTGGGGTCGGAATGGCCGTCGGGGTGGGGGTCGGGGTCGGCGTCGGGGTCGGGGTCTCGGTTGGGGTCGCGGTCGGGGTGGCTGTCGGTTCCGCGGTCGGGGCGGCCGATGCTCCTGCGCTGGACTCGGTTCCGCGGTCGGTGGGACCGTGGGCGCCGAGCTCGGTGGTGGCGTGGGCAGTGGGCTCGCTCCGGGGAGGCCGGTGGGTGCGAGCGTCACGGGGAGGCTGATGGCTGGGGCGACGGTCCCGCCATCGATGGCCGCCACGCCGTCGCGGTTCTGCCAGACGCTCGCCCCGTCGACGATCCCGCCCTTGACCACGTAGCTCGACGTCGGATCGATGAGTGCGGGTTCGATCCCGATCGAGAACGACAGGTCGGCCGCGTCCGTGACCGGCCGGACCTGCCGCGCGATGAGCGTTCCGGTATCGACCTTGATCAGTGCGGCGATGGCCACAGCCGACGTGTCGAGCACCGTCCCGTCGGGCGGCACGATCGTCCCCGCCACGGTCGCCGCGGGGTCCGGGGCGACCATCGGAAGGGTGAGATCGATGGCATTGGTCGGCCCACCGGTGATGACCGGCTCACCGAACCGGTTCTGCCAAACGGTCGAGCCATCGGAGATCGTCGCGAACAGCGCATACGCATGCGTTTGGTCGATCGTGTCCTGGTCGACGGCGACCGAGAAGTCGATGGGCACGCCCGTGGGCGCATCGATCCGTTGCTGGCCGATGACGGCGCCGGCGTCCGGGCTGGCCGTGGTGTCGACGATCGTGACGATCGCGACCGCCTCCGGGCTCAGTGCCACCCGCTCGAGATACGTCAGCGAACCGGTGATCGACACGTCGGCCGCTGCGGTCGGGACCGCGAAGGCGACGCTCAGGAGGGCAGCGACTGCCCCGAGCAGTCCGTACCGACGAAGACGGGGGCGTGACGATGACACGGCTGACCTCGGATGTGGGGCGACACGAGCCATGTTCGCCAGGCTCACGCGTCCGCCAAAGCGTAGCAGGGAACCCGTCGAACATCGTCCGGAAGGCGGCGGCCGATCGCCTCGTATCCGGACGGCCGTTCGGCTCCCAGGCCGCGGTATGGTGGTACTCATGGAAGCAGGACCGAGCGGTGGGCCCGCCGAGCCGTCGCTCGCCGATGCGGCCAGGGCGGACCTGGCGCGTCACGCGTGGCGCGATGCGTACGACCGACTCAGCGGTGCCGACGGCGATGCCGGGCGGATCCTGACGCCGGAGGAGCTCGAGTTGTTCGCCCAGGCGGCGTGGTGGATCGGGCGGCTGCCGGAGGCGATCTCGGCCAGGGAACGAGGCTTCGCGGCGGCCTCTCAGGCTGGGGATGATGGGCTCGCGGCCGCGACCGCGGTCCGGCTCGCCCGCGACAACCTGTTCCGCAACAACCTCGCGGTCGCGAACGCCTGGCTCAACCGGGCCCAGCGACTCCTGGGCGATCAGCCGGAGCACCCGGGGCACGGATGGCTCGCCGCGACCCGGGCGTTCCATGCCGGCCTGTCCGGCAGACCGGACGCCTCCCTCGAAGGTGCCACTCGGGCGGTCGCCATCGCTCGACGGTTCCACGATCGCGACCTCGAGGCGGTCGCGCTCAGCCAACAGGGGATGACCCTCGTCACGATGGGACGCGTCGAGGAGGGCATGGCGCTGGCCGATGAAGCCACGATCGCCGCGGTCGGCGGCGGGCTGACCCCCGATGCCGCCGGAGGCGTGTGCTGCACGACCATCGAGGCGTGTGCGGCGCTTGGCGACTGGCGCCGTGCATCCGAGTGGACCGAGGCGCAGGACCGGTGGTGCAAGCGGGAAGGGATCATGGGTTTCCCGGGGATGTGCCGCCTCTTCCGCGCCGATATCAAGCAACACCGCGGGTCGTGGCTCGAGGCCGAGGCCGAGGCGCGACACGCGTCCGAGGAGCTCGTCGGTTTCATCCCGGCGGCCGTCGGGCAGGCGTACTACCAGATCGGCGAGGTCAGGCTGCACCGGGGTGACCTGGAGGCCGCGGAAGCCGCCCTGTTGCGTGCTCACGCACTCGGGCGCGACCCGGAGCCGATGCTGTCATTGGTGCGCCTGGCCCAGGGACGACCGGAGGCTGCGGCCGCGTCGATCAAGCGCGCGCTCGAGGAGCCGTCCACGCTCCCGAGCTGGCTGGGGCCGACGAACAGCGATCTTGGTCGACTCAGGTTCCTGCCCGCCCGCGTGGAAACGGCGATCGCTGCCGGGGACATCGCGGGCGCCCGGCAGGCTGCCGACGAGCTCGGGACACTCGCACAACGCTTTGGCAGCCCCCACGCCCTGGCCGAGGCGGCCGCCGCCCGAGCCGCGATCCTGTTCGCCGAGGGTGACCCATCCGGAGCGATCGCGGCTGCGCGGCTCGCGATCCAGGCCTGGACCGACCTCGAGGCACCGTACGAGACGGCCCGCGCCCGCGAAACGCTCGCTGCAGCCGCGGACGCCACCGGCGACACCGAGCGAGGGGCCATCGAGCGGCGCGCCGCGCACGAGGCGTTCGAACGACTTGGCGCCGCCATCGACGCTCGTCGGACCGCGGCCGCGCTCGAACGACCCGGCCCAGGCGTGGATCGGGGCCCTGCCGGGCTGCCGGACTCGTCGATGACCCGCGCGTTCATGTTCACCGATATCGTCGACTCGACGAAGCTGGGCGAACTCCTCGGTGACGATGCCTGGGGTTCGCTCATCCGCTGGCACGACCAGACCGTTCGGACCGCCGTGTCCGAACATGGTGGCGAAGAGATCAAGGGCACCGGCGATGGCTTCTTCGTCGCGTTCGAATCCACCGACGCAGCAGTCAGCGCCGCCGTCGCGATCCAGGGCCGGTTCGCCGCCCAACGCCAGACGGAGGGGTTCGCGCCGTCACTCCGGATCGGCGTCCATCGAGCGGAGGCCAGACGCACTGGCCTCGACTACATCGGGACCGGCGTGAACCAGGCGGCACGCATCGCGGCGGCAGCCGAGGGCGGTGAGATCCTGGTCAGCGCGTCGACGTTGGTGACGGCGCGGACGACCGTCGCCGAACGCGGCCGCCGCACGTTGACGCTGAAGGGTCTTCGCGTGCCGGTCGAGGTGGTGTCGGTGGACTGGGGCTGACGCCCGGACCGGGTCGACCCGCAACGGTCGGTCACGGATGCGCTGACGATCGTGACCAGGGTGACGGCGATCGCGTTGCTGCCGTACCCGAGTCGATTCCAGACGGGCCGATCCGGCTGGGTCGACCCGTCTGCCGCGGTCGCCCGACTCCGGAGCGAATGTCGACCGACCGGCGCGCCTGCCCAGTCGAACCGCCATCGCCTCCAGGTGAACGGCAACGCCTCCCCGACCATGGTCGCAGGCTGCCATGGGCCCGTGTCCACGCTCACCTCGACCGCTGCGACCGGGGCGGCCCCCGACCAGGCGGCACCCCGGATCTCGTGGGCACCCGGCCCGAGTGACGCGCCGGATCCGACACCCGTGATCATCGAGTTGACCCGCGCGGTCGTGACCGCAGGCGCCGTCCCGACGGCATCCCCATCGACATCGTGGAACCGGTATTGGCGTGTCTGGAAGTGCGCCTGGAGCGGATGGTCGAGGACCTCGATCCTGTGCAACCACTTGACGGATGCCATGCCATACCAGCCCGGGACGAGCAGCCGGACGGGCGCGCCGTGGTCCGGCGTGAGCGGCCGATCATCCATGCCCAGCACGAGGAGGATGTCTTCGCGGCGGGCCGTATCGATCGGCAATGAACGCTCGAAAGAGATCTCCTCGATCTGCCCGCGCGGAGTGCCGCGATCGGCGCCCTCGAAGCGGACCTCGACCGCCTCGGGACGGACTCCGGCCTCATCGAGGAGCTCGGACAGGCGAACGCCGGTGAACATCCCGGTCGAGATGGCCCCGAGTCCCCACGGTTCGCCTTCGGGAATGGGGGCCAGGCGGGTCCGATTGTTGCCGGCGCACTCCAGCGTGCAGGTCACCGACAGGAGGGACCGAGCGCCGAGTTCCTCGAGCGAGACCCGCAGCGGCCGCTCGACGAGGCCATCGATGGTCAGCGCCCAGGTCTGGTGGTCGATCCGCGGGACCGCGAAGTTGCTCCGCACGTAGAAGTCATCGATCGGGGTGATGAAGGAGTCCAACGCCTCCGGTGGTGCCTCGGCGTTGAACGGGTCGCCGCGGACCACGACGCGTCGATCGCTCGGACGAAGCTGCACTCGATCACCCCCTGCCTCGGTCGGTCGAGGCAGCCTAGCAAACCCGCCG
>CAWGNI010000008.1:0-530929 GCA_963823925.1 uncultured Chloroflexia bacterium | reverse complement strand
GGCGCGGCTCGGTGGTGGCCTGACGGCTGAGCCGCCGGCGGCGACCAGCGCAGCCGACGCCCGATTCCGCCAGATCGCCCGCTGACGCCGCCTCCAGCCCCATCCACCGGAGGCGGTCGCTTCGCGCGCCTGCGATGCCATGTTCGCGCCGACCGACACGCCGCGGTGGCCTCGGTACCTCGCGAACCGACGACAAGAAGCGCGGACGGCTCAACCTCAGTCGTCAGGTGGTGCTTCACGGTCGAGCGTGACAGGCCGAACCAGTGGGCGGCAGCCTACGAGCCCGACCCGTCCGGCCCGTGCGCACCCGCCATGGCGACCGGGTCTGCGCCGTACCACGTCCCGCTGCTGCGGAGGGCGGTGAGGCGCGTGAACGACGCTCGGTCGGCGTTGCCCGTCGTCCGGTAGCGGTCCATCTGGCGCTTGTGGGTCGCCTGCCGGTGCGCCCACGCGACGAGCGATGCCTCGTCGTCCCAGAACGAAAGGGTCGGCGGGTCGATGGCGATGATCCCGGGGAAGAAGAACGTCTGCTGGGACCGCAGGCCCGGGACCGCTGTCATCGAGATCCTGACCGCGGCTACGCCAGTCCCGAAGTCCTGCACCCGTGCCATGTCGAGGCCGTCGCGGTTCCAGCCGGCGGTGGTGAACACGACCACCGGCGCCCCACGCGCTGGCGCGGCTGCGAGCGGATCGAACAGCCGTGCTGGGGCCGCGGTGTGGATGAGATTTGACTCGCCCTTCGTGCGGAACGGCGCGAGGACGGCGCTCCAGCGCTCCCCCGCATCGGCGAACCACGGGGCGACGGTCAGGACCTCCTCGACCAGGCGGTCCGCTGACTCCCTGCTGTCGTGCAGCCCCACCACCAGGAACGTGAACGCCTCGCGGGAGGCCGGGTCCGTGCCCGCCGCTCGGCAGTCGGCGCCCACTTCGCAGAACAGGAGCCCCGGCCGGTCACCGGGATCGGCCAGCCCGGCCGCCCGCAGCTGATCGAACCGTGCCAGGTGGAGCGAGACGAACGAGGCGGCGACCATGGCGCGGAGCATAGATGCGAGTTCGGCTGTTCGTCACGCGGTCAACCTTCATCCGCGAACCGCTTCGCTGGGCTGGTCAGACGGCGACCACGGGATCGATCGGGTAGGGCTCTTGACAGGCGATCGCTCGGTGTGTGAATATCGGCGCACGATATATCGTCGCACGATCTAGTGACCGATCCGACGGGACCGGCCACCGACCCCGGAGGCCATCGAGCATGTCATCCGAACTCAGCGACCTCGGCCGGTTCACCGAACCGTCGGTCGCGATCCTCGTGTCCCTGAGCGATGAGCCCAAGCACGGCTACGCGATCATGGCCGATGTTGAATTGACCACGGGTCAGCCCCTCGGTCCCGGCACCCTCTATGCGGCCCTCGGGCGGCTCGAGCGGCGGGGTCTCATCGAGCCCCTGCCGACCGACGATCGGCGCCGCCCGTACCGGCTGACCGGGCTCGGTGCCACCGCCCTGCGCACCCATCTGGACCAGCTCGACCGTTTCGTGCAGACGGGCCTGGTCCGCCTCAACGGGCGCGTCCGATCGGGAAGCGAGGCCTGATCCGATGACCGCGTCCCCCGACCATCCCACGCTTGTCTCCATCCTCCTGCGCCTCTATCCGCGGGCATGGCGAGCACGCTATGCCGACGAGTTCGTCTCGCTCCTCGCGGATGTCGCGCCTACGCCCGCGATGGTGCTGGATATCGTCGTCGCCGCGCTCGACGCGCGGTGGAGCGGCGACTACCCGGCCGCCGCGGGCGACGACAGAAAGGTCCGGCGACCCATGGTTGATCGTCTTTCCGCGCTGCTGACCGCCGCCGGCGGGATCCTCTTCACGGGGCTCATCGTCGTGGTGGCGCTTGATCCTCCCGCAGAGAACAGCCCCGTCTACCCCGCCTGGCTCTGGGGCTTCCCGATCGCCATGGCCGCCATCTCCGCGGGGATCGCCGGCCTGTCGCTCGGCTGGCTGAGCCGCGACGCCACTGGCCGGGGACTGGGACTCGTGGTGAGTGCCTTCGGAGCAGGGATCGCGCTTTCGCTCCTCGAGCTGTACTTCGGGAGCCCCGGCGCCGTCGGCGGCATCGCCATCCTGTTCCCAGGCTTTGCTGTCGTCACGGGTCTGGTGGGGCTCCGCATCGTCCTTGCGCATCGAGACCGCCCTGCGGGCCTCGTGCTCCTCGCGGCCGGAGCGATCGCGAGTGCCTCGTGGTTGATCGCAGCACTGCTGCCCACTGTGGCCTGGGAGGTCGACCTGCTCAACGTGGCGATCGCGACCTCCGCGTGGGGCCTCGTGGGGCTACTCAGGCTTCGACCCACGCGGGTGGCCACCGCAATGGCCTAGGGCCCCCCTGTGACGCTCACTTGACCCGATCGACCGATCCGTGGGCCGGCCGCATCGAGTAGTCCAGCGTGCTCCCCGACCTGCGATGATGGGGCCTCCGCCCTGCGGACGGCGTGCCGCCAGGCGAGAGTGTGGGACACCAGGAGGGTGGCATGAAGTCGAAGCGGCCGCTGGTGGCGCTCGCCGGCGCCCAGTTCGTCATGGTCCTCGACCAGTCGGTCATGAACGTGTCGATCAGCCAGCTCGTCATCGACTTCAACACGACCGTCACGACGATCCAGGCGGTCATCACGCTCTACTGCCTCGTGATGGCCATGCTCATGCTCACGGGCGGCAAGATCGGCGACATCATCGGCCGACGCCGGGCGTTCGGGATCGGCCTCGTCATCTACGCCTGCGGCTCGGGCCTCACCGCGGTGTCGCAGACGGTCTGGCAGCTGACGCTCGGCTGGTCGATCCTGGAAGGCATCGGCGCTGCGCTCGTGCTGCCGGCGATGGCCGCCCTGATCGCGGGCAACTTCGAAGGCAAGGAGCGCAAGGGCGCCTACGCGATCATCGGTGGCGTGGCCGGCGCGGGGATCGCGATCGGCCCGATCGTCGGCGGCTGGGCGACGACCGAGCTCTCCTGGCGGATCGTCTTCGTCGGCGAGGTCATCCTTGTGCTCGGCATCCTCGCCATGAGCAGGTTCGTCGGTGACGCGCTGCGCACCGGTTCGAAACCCAAGCTGGATGTCGTCGGCTCCATCCTGGCAGCCACCGGTCTCGGGACGGTCGTCCTGGGCATCCTCCAGTCGAGCACCTGGGGGCTGATCGCGCCCAAGGACTCCCCGGTCACGCCGTTCGGCCTGTCGCTGACCCCGTTCGTGATCGCGCTGGGCGGCATCCTGCTGTGGGCGTTCGTGGTCTGGCAGCGACGCCGGGAGGCCATCGGCAGCGATCCGCTCGTCCACCTCGACCTCATGAAGATCGCGACCCTGCGGGCCGGGCTGGTCGGCCTCTTCTCCCAGAACCTGATCCTCATGGGCATCTTCTTCACGATCCCGCTCTACCTGCAACTCGTCCTCGGCCTCGATGCCCTCCAAACGGGCATCAAGATGCTGCCCACGTCCATCGCGATGTTCGTCGCGGCGGCGGTCGGGTCGCGCCTGGCGACCCGGTTCTCCGTCCGTGGAGTCACGCGGGCGGGCCTCGCGACCACCGCCCTGGCGTGCCTGCTCCTCCTCGCCACCATCAAGCCGGATCTCGGCGAGCTCGGCTTCGCGGCGGCGATGGGCATCCTCGGCGTCGGCATGGGCCTCATCGCGTCGCAGCTCGGTCTCGTGGTCCAGTCGTCGGTCGACGCGTCTGGCCGCGGCGAGGCCGGCGGGCTGCAATACACCGGGCAGCAACTGGGCTCCTCGCTCGGTGTCGCCCTCATCGGGGCGCTGGTGCTGGCCGGCCTGACGGTCTCGTTCCTGTCCACGGTCGAGGGGGACGTGCGGGTGAGCGCCGAGGTCGCGGCCCAGGTGAGCACCGCCGTTGCGGGCGGCGGGGATTTCGTCGCCGCCGCCGCCGTCGAGTCGGCGGCCAAGGCGGCCGGGATCGACCCGGCCACGACCGCGGCGATCGTGGATGACTACGAGCAGGCGCAGCTCCGGGCGCTCAAGGCCGGCCTGCTGGCTGCGGCACTGATCGCGCTCGTCTCGCTCGCGTTCACGAAGGACCTGCCCACGAAGGTGGCTGCAGGGGAGGACGCGCCTGGAGACGGCGTTGCCGACCCGGCGCCTGCCGACCCGCTGACGGCTTGAGCGGCGAGGTGACGGACAGCCGGCACGTGCGTCGACTCATCCGGTTCGCGCAGACTTCCGCCCGTCACGCAGCCCGATCGGGCAGCCGGGTGGCGATCCGTGGGTCTTGGCCGCGTAGATCATCCTGACCCAGCACGGTACTACCGGCAGCGTGGTGCCCAGCCCGCCTATCGCGTCAACCTCTGTATCATCGCGGCCGGTCCTTCGGTGAGCCCGGCGGACGTGCAGCACGAAAGAGTCATGAACATCACAAGCTCGGAGGCCGACGCCTCGCTGGAGTTCGCGACGGACCCGGCCGACCCATTCCATGGCAAGACTCGGCATCCGGTGCGACTCACCCTCATGCCGTCCAACGCCACCGACGTGGTGGATGGTTGCGAGCGTAGCGCTGCCCTCATGCGGCGGGCGGGTCGCCGCGGGGACCGACGATGAGCCTCCCGGGCGGATTCCGCGCCGGCGGATTCAAGTCCATGCGCGCCAAGCCTCGGCGCGACGGCCCGCCGACCACGACGGAGCTCTCGTCCGGGCTCGTCCGTCGGATCGCCAGGTTTGGCGCGCAGTACCGATGGAAGCTGCTGGTGTTTCTGATCCTGGTCGGCATCGATGCAGGGATCGGTGCGCTCACGCCGCTCATCTACAAGGGGATCATCGACCAAGGCATCATCCCGGGGATTTGCAGGTCGTGATCCAGCTGGCGCTGTTGTTGGCCATGTTCGCCGTGATGGACGCGCTATTGCTGCTGACCGAACGGTGGATCGCATCCCGGATCAGCCAGGGCCTCGTGTTCGACATGCGCACGAAGGTCTTCGCGCATTTCCAGACGATGCCGCTGGCCTTCTTCAGCCGCACCCAGACGGGGGCGCTCATCAGCCGCCTGAACAACGACGTATCGGATGCCCAGGGTGCGTTCACCAACGTCCTGTCGTCCGTGGTGGGCAACTTGATCACCGTGACCGTGACCCTGATTGCGATGCTGCTGCTGAATTGGCAGATCACGGTCGTGGCCCTCGTGATCTTCCCGCTCTTCCTCCTCCCGGTCCGGTGGATGGGCAAGCGCATCCAGAGGCTGACGCTCGAGAGCTACAACCTGAACTCGGACATGACGTCGATGATGAGCGAGCGCTTCAACGTGGCCGGAGCGATGCTGGTCAAGCTGTTCGGCCAACCGGACATGGAAACCCGCCTGTTCGACGAGAAGGCCGGGCGGGTCCGCGACATCAACGTGGTCCGGGCGATGTACATGGCGTTCTTTGGCGCCGGACTCCTGGTGACCGCGTCGCTCACCACCGCGATCGTCTACGGCTGGGGTGGCGTGCTCGCGACCCAGGGCGCGATCCAGCTGGGAACGCTGGTGGCGCTGAGTGCCTACCTCGGTCGGCTCTACCAACCGCTTGCCGCGCTTTCGAACGTGCAGGTCAACATCCTCACCGCCCTGGTGTCCTTCGAGCGGATCTTCGAAGTCCTGGACCTCAAACCCATGGTCACGGAGAGCCCGGAAGCGGTGACGATCCCTCGTGGCCCCGCGAAGGTCGAGTTCGAGCACGTTGACTTCAGCTATCCGTCAGCAGCCGAGATCTCCCTCGCGTCGCTCGAGTCGGTCGCGATCCTCGACCAGGCTCCCTCGCAGCAGGTCCTGCACGACGTCAGCTTCGTTGCGCATCCGGGCGACATGATCGCGCTCGTCGGTCCCTCGGGAGCCGGCAAGACGACGATCAGCACGCTCTTGCCGCGCCTCTACGACGTGACCGGTGGCGCGGTCCGGATCAATGGCGTTGACGTTCGCGACGCGACCCTCCCGTCGCTCCGACAGGCGATCGGCGTCGTGACCCAGGATGCGCATCTGTTCCACGCGACGATCCGCGAGAACCTGATGTACGCGAAGAGCGATGCAACCGAGGAGGAGATCCGGGACGCCCTGCGAGCGGCGCAGATCCTGCCGCTCATCGACTCGCTGCCCGATGGGTTGGAAACCATCGCGGGCGACCGTGGGTTCAGGTTCTCCGGCGGGGAGAAGCAGCGGATCGCGATCGCCCGCCTGCTCCTGAAGGCGCCGGACATCGTCGTCCTGGACGAGGCGACCGCCCACCTGGATTCGGAGTCTGAGCACGCCGTGCAGATGGCCTTCCGGACGGCACTGGTGGGCCGCACGTCGCTCGTCATCGCACACCGGCTGTCCACGGTTCGCGAGGCTGCCCAGATCCTGGTCCTGCTGGAAGGGCGGATCGTGGAGCGCGGCCGGCATGCCGAATTGCTGGCTGCCGACGGCCTGTATGCCGAGCTCTATGAAACGCAGTTCGCCGAACAGGCCGCCGAGGAGGAGGCCGATCCAACGACGCAGGAAGCGCCTGCCTTCACCTGGAAACCGGGGACGGCGAGCACCTAGAAGATGGCGCCCGCCACCGGGCGATAACGCGACGCCCCCAGGTCCGCGCAGCAGCGTTGCCAACTGTCAACGTTATGGACGCATGGAATGGTGCGGTCTTGTGGGGTGCGGGTACCCTCTTTAGATGCTGGGGCTCCCCCCCGAAGCGTCAACCCAGCAAGGAGACGGAGGAGATCGTGCCCTTGACTCCCGGACCCCGCAGGCTGTTATCGGTTCTTGCCGCGGTTGCCTTGACGGCGACCATGGTCGCCACCGCGGTCGGCAAACAGCCCGACAACCGCCCCAACCCTCCCGGCCACGGGAACCGTCCCAACCCTCCCGGCCAGAAGATCGCAGTCCAGCTCCTGGCCTTCAACGACTACCACGGCCATCTCCAGGCTTCCACGCCCGGGACGATCGATGGCGTTCCCGCAGGTGGCTCTGAGTACCTCGCCGCCGAGCTCGCCAAGCTGCGCCAGGGAAAGAAGTTCAGCCTGACCGTCGCGGCTGGCGACCTGATCGGTGGCTCGCCCGCCTTCTCCGGCCTGTTCCATGACGAGCCTTCAGTGGAATCGCTCAACGCGATGCACCTCGACGTTTCGAGCGTTGGCAACCACGAGTTCGACGAAGGCGTCACGGAACTGCTCCGGATGCAGAACGGCGGCTGCCACCCGGTCGACGGCTGCTACTTCCCCGATGCCCCCTATGCCGGAGCCGACTTCCCGTGGCTGGCGGCCAACGTCGTCAACGAGGCCACCGGCAAGACGGCCCTGCCGCCCTACTGGATCAAGAAGTTCAACAACGTCAAGATCGGCTTCATCGGCATGACCCTCGAGGCCACCGACACCCTGGTCGCGGCGGCCGGGATCAAGGGCTGGGACTTCAAGGATGAGGCCGAGACCGCGAACAAGCTCGTCCCGAAGCTCAAGAGGAAGGGCGTCGAGGCGATCGTCGTGCTGCTGCACGAGGGTGGCTCGCAGACGCCGCCTCCTGGTGACGTCGATGCGTGTGTTGGCATCTCCGGCCCGATCGTGGCGATCAACGACGCTCTCGACCCCGAGATCGACGCCATCATCACGGGCCACACCCACCTGCCGTACAACTGCCGGCTGGCCGATCCTGCCGGAAAGGACCGCATCGTCACGAGCGCCTACTCCTACGGACGCGTCGTGTCCGAGGTCAACCTCGTGCTCTCCAAGAAGACTCACGACGTCGTCCGCAAGGCAAGCACCGCCACCAACCACGTCGTCGACCAGTCGAAGCTGACCCCGGACCCGGCGCTCACCTCGGTCATCGCCAAGTGGCAGCCGCTCTACGATGCGGCCGGCACGACCCCCGTCGGCTCCATCACGGCTGACATCAACCGTGGCGGCGTCGGAGGTTCGGACCGTGGTGTCGAATCTGCGGCCGGGAACCTCGTGGCTGACGCCCAGCTGTGGTCGACGTCCTCGAGTGGCGCCCAAGTGGCGTTCATGAATCCCGGCGGACTCCGCTCGGACCTGACGTACGCGCAATCCCAGACTCCCCCCGAGGGCGACGGCGTGATCACCTTCGGCGAGGCATTCACCTTCCAGCCGTTCGGCAACACCCTGGTCACCTACCCGATGACCGGTGCCCAGGTCATCTCGGTCCTCGAGGAGCAGTGCCAGCCGCTCGGGTCGAGCCGCCCGTTCTTGCACCTGGGCGTCTCCGAGGGCTTCACCTACGACCTCTCCAGGACGATCAGTGCCGCGGGCGACTGCACGTCGGTCTCGGTGAACAACGTGAAGCTCAACGGGGTGGCGCTCGATCCGGGCGCCAGCTACAACGTGACCGTCAACAACTTCCTCGCCGACGGCGGGGACAACTTCACCACCTTCGGGACCATCGCGGCCCCGCGCCTGGATGGCGGCAACGATCTCCAGGCGTTCGTCAACTATCTCGGTGCCTACAGCCCGGTCGCTCCACCGAGCACCGACCGGGTCAACGAGCTGCCCTAGCCAGGTCCCTTCGGGATCACCAAGCCCCCGGGCCGGACATCAGTCCGCCGGGGGCTTCCTCTTGTTGTTGGGAGTGATGGGCCACTTCCAGCGACAGGCGGGTCTTGCCCATCCCGCCGGTACCGACCGGCGTCCGAGGTCTTCGCCCATAGGCCTCGCAGTGACCCCCGCTCTTTACGGCTCCCACCGTGGACCCCAGACTCACCCCGTGGAGACACACCAGGCTGCCCGTGGCCGGTCGCGATGGGGGCTGCTGCTTGTCGCCGCCGCGGGGATCATCGTCGGGCTTGTGGCGGAGGCGGTCTACTTCGGTCTTGCCGACCCGGCCCGATGGATCCCGGACCTGATCGTCGGATGGACGTGCATCGGAAGTGGGTCGCTCGCCACATCCCGGCGCCCGGGATCCCGGACCGGCCCGCTCATCATCGCCGCCGGGTTCACGTGGTTCATCGGCAACTTCAGCGCAGTCCCTGTCGTGCCGCTGGCGACGGTGGCCACGCAGCTGACGCTGCTGCACCGGGCGGTGCTCCTGCACGCCACGATGACGCTGCCGACCGGCCGCACCGACTGGTGGCTGCAGCGGGCCGTGATCATGGTCGGCTACGGCGCCTGGAGCATCGGCGTCATTGCCGACAGCGCTCTTTGTCACCGCGGGCCTGAGCGTCGCCATGATCGCTGTCGCGCTCGTCCGCCTGCGCGCCGGGCCGGCACCGACCCGCGCGACCCGCCTCGTCGCTCTCGCTGCGGCGACCCTCCTCGGCATGGCCTTCACCGTCGGCAGTGTCGTCCACGCCCTGGTCCCGAGCGGGGCTGCCGACCGGTTCGTCCTGCTCTTCGATGAAGCCACGATCGTCGTCGTCGCGCTCGGGCTTGTCGCCGCGACCCTCCGACCCGAGTGGGAGGCGGGCCGGATGACCGACCTGATGGTCGAGGTCGCGGGGCGGCGCGCCGGCCATGTCCGAGACGCTTTGGCCGCGGCCCTCGGCGACCCGTCGCTGGAGGTCGGCTACTGGCATCACCCGTCCGGCACCTATCTGGACTCCTCCGGGGAGCCGGTCTTGCCGCCGAGCGCCCGCGACCCACGGACGAGCACACGGGTCGACGTCGACGGACAGGCGATCGCAGTGCTCGTCCATGATCCGGCGGTGCTCGAGAGCAGTGCGCTCAGGGCCGCCGTCGACACCACCGCCATGCTTGCCGCCGCAAACGTGCGATTGCGCGGCGACGTCCTGGATCAGCTGGCGGACCTGCGGGCCTCACGGCAGCGCTTGATCCTGGCGGAGGACGGCGAGCGGCACCGCCTGGAGCGGCAGCTCCACGACGGCCCCATGCGACGTGGCCACGCCCTCGCCACCACCCTCGACGAGATGGCCCTGGTCGCGACGAAGAGCGAGGAATCGGGCGTCGCCGAACATCTCGAACATGCCCGCATCGCCCTCGCCGATGTCGAAGCGGATCTCGAGCGGCTGGCGCAGGGGCTCCACCCTGTCGCCATCACCGCTGGACTCGCGGCGGCCCTTCGGTCACTTGCGGACAGGTCGCCCCTGCACGTGGAGCTGGCGTACGAGGCCGGCGAAATACCGGAGCCGATCAGGCTTGCCGTCTTCTACGCATGCGCCGAGGCCATCGCCAACGCGGCGAAGCATGCGAGGGCGACCAACGTCTCGGTCCGGGTCGGAAGCAGCGACGACGAGGTGTGGCTCACGGTCACCGACGATGGCGCCGGCGGGGCCGACCCGGCCGCGGGGACCGGGCTGCGCGGCATCCAGGACCGGGTCGAGGCACTCGGCGGTCGCGTGACGATCCGGAGTGAGGCCGGCGTGGGCACACGCCTGCGCGCCGACATCCCGCTGCCGATGCCGTCCGACGGAGCGGTCGTCAGGTCGGACAGACCGTCAGAGGCGCCGGTGTCGTCGAGGCCTTGAGCTCCCGGATCCTGGCGATGTAGTCGGCAATGGTCGTGTCGGCTTCGAGCGAACGGGTGACCGGCTCGGCCGCCGCGGCGACCTCATCGAGATCCGCGGGTGAGGAATTCACGAGGCTTCCGCCAACCTCGCAGAACGCCTCGACATCGCCCTGCTCGACATCCTGGGCGAGTAGGAAGTCGAGCGTGCTGCTGCTTGCGCTCTCCAGCGCCGACCGGGTGTCCGTGCTCAGCGAGTCGTAGCGGTCGGACGCGGCGAACAAGGTTTGGAGCTTGGGATAGAAGGTGAGGTTCATCGTCATGTAGGCGCCCGTCGGGAGGATCCCGGCGTTGCCCGCCATGACGTTGCCGATCGACGACTCCGCACCCACCACCGCGCCACTGTCGACCGCCTCGCCGAAGGCGTTGCCGTCGAGATGGAGCGGCGTCGCACCAAGGGCGCGGATCACGGCGTCGGATACCTGCGACGTCGGGACCCGGAGCGCCGCTCCCGAGAAATCATTCAGCGTCAGGAACGGCGCGCGAAACCCGAACGGATGCCGGAGCTGATCCGGGTAGAGGCCCACCCCTTTCAGCCCGATGCGGTCGAGCTCGCCGAGCATCTCGTCTGGGAGCTCGCTCGTCATCACCGCGTCCATGACCCCGTAATCGCTCACGAGGAATGGGGCCTGGAGCGCCGAGAATCCCACGATCCCCTGGCCGTCCCACGCGCGCGAGCCGACCCACCCGAGGTCGAGCTCGCCGTCGCGTACCCGTCGGATGACATCGGCTTCGGCGTCGGCACCATCGGTCACGTTCCACAAGAGCCTCACCGTGACCCGGCCGCCCGTCAGATCGCTGACCGCCGCCGCGAAATGCCGCAGTGCGTCCGTGCCGGGCGTCCCCTCGGCGTCCGGGCTCCCCGCCGTCAGCGTGACCGGCGGCTCGCCCGCGCCCGCCTTGTCCCCCACTGCGGTCGCGCCACAGCCGGCGATCGCCAGCACGAGCAGGAGAAGCGCGAACGCCCGGGGCGCATGCCCGTCATGCACCGTCACTACACACCTCGCGTCCACGATGCTGACATGTACAGGACCCGCTGAAAGACCTCCTCGCCTCGGGGGAAGTCGCTCGGCATCGTGTCCGAAACGTAGGAGATGGTGAGCGTGTCGCCGTCGACCGACCAACGGAGCGTGTCGGCCCCATCGTCGTTGTGGCGGATCGTCACGAGGTTGCCATCGATCGTGTACGACCCTGAGTCCTCCTCGACGGAAACCCCGCCGTCCCGTGACACATAGCAGCCCCAGTGCCCGCGACTCACGCGGAGCGTCAAGTCGTTCTCGTTCCCGATCTTCCAGAATTCGAAGAAGGGCTGGGCCGCTTGCTGCAGATCCGCCACCTGGAGGGCTGCCATCGCGGCGTCCGGGGTGACCCCGGTATGCCAGACCCCTTCGAGCTCGCTCGCGGCGGATGCCTCCGGGGATGTGGCCGGCTGCGGGGATGCAACGGAGGGCGTTGCGGATGGCGCCCGGGAGGAGACGGGCGTCGCCTGATCCGTCGCGATCCCGTCGGCACTGCACGCCGAGACGAGCAACGCGATCGCAAGGCCGATGACCAGTCCGCGCATCTGGACCACCTCTCAGCTGTCTTGCATGGCCCGACCATGGTCTTTCACACCGACCGACTTGTCATCGGGGGCGCCACGCTGTTCTCCCGCCGCGCCATTGTGGCCAGCCACGATCCGCAGGCACCGAGACGCGTGGGAGAATGCCCGACGTGGCGTCCTACAGACCTCGGTCGTGGGCCATCCTCGCGGAGATAGCGCTGGCCGCGGCGACCATCGCGATCATCCTCCAGACGAGCGCCTGGCGGACCACATATGCGGGCGTCTCGGTGATGGCCGCCGTCGCCGACCTGAGCGCCGGGATCGGCCTCCTGGCGGCAGGCACGGCGCTCGTGCTGACCCGCCTCCGCCCGGCCGTCGGCGTGACCGCGGGCCTGGCCGGCATCACCTGGCTGGCCGCGGATTGGGCGGGTTGGCAGGGCGGCCCGGCGCTGCCGCGGACATTGGCCATGGGGATCGCGCTCTGCTTCCTGCCCCTGGTCGTCCACCTGTTGGCGCTGCAGCAGCGTGACCCAGCGCGGGTCCTCCGGGCGGTCGTGCGCCCGGCATATCTCGTCGCGTCGGCGCTCGCCCTGGCGCTCCTCCTGTTCCGGGACCCCCGGATGGATCTCCACTGCTGGAGCAACTGCACCGATGACGTCCTGCTCATCGCCAACCAGCCGGTGATCGCCGGCATCGTCAGCGGGGCCATCCCGACCTTCGAGCTCGCGGCCGGCGGGGTCATCGCTTTCCTGGCCATCCGATGGCTCCTGAGCTGCCCTCCGGCGCGCCGTCGCGCCGTCGCCGTGATCGCCGTCCCGGCAGTCCTCGTCGGGGTGGGTGGTGTGAGCCACGGCCTCGCCCTGCTCGCCGACCCGCACGAAGGGCCCCGCTTCGTGCTGCACCTCGCCCTCTTCCAGGCGCGAGCCTGGGCCGCCGCGCTCCTGGCGCTGGGCCTCGGCTGGACGGTCATCCGTACCGTGCGGCGCCGGTCGGCCGTGCTCCGGTTGGCCGCCGAATTCGCCGATGCTCCGGCGCCCGGAAGCGTGGCGCCGGCACTCGCGTCGGCCACCGGCGATCCCAGCCTGGAGGTCCTGTACTGGGTGCCGCACCGGGACGGGTACGTCGATGGGACGGGCCGATCCCGCGAGCTCCCCGTGCCGGGTCCTGACCGAGCGGTGACGCGCGTCTCGAACGGCGGCCGGCACGTCGGAGTCGTGGCCCACGACCCATCCGTCGTCGGCCGGGTCGATCTGGACCGGATCCTCGGGCCGGCCGCCACGCTCGCCCTGGACAACGAGCGGCTGCGCGCCGAGATCGTCGCGAAGCTCGCCGACGTCCGCGCCTCCAGGGTGCGCATCGTCGCCGCGGAGGATGCAGCGCGGGCTCGTTTGGAGCGCAACCTGCTCGACGGAGCGCAGCAGGGGCTGTTGGCTGTCGCATCCGAGCTTCGGCTGGCAGCTGCCGCCGTCCCGACCGGCGGACCCGGGGTCCACGGCGCCATCGGCGCAGCCGTGCGCGAGGCCGAGGCGATGCTCTCCGAGCTGCGGGAGATCGCTCACGGCATCCACCCGGTGATCCTCGAGCACGGCGGGCTCGTTCCTGCTCTCCGGTCGCTTGCCGACCGAGCACCGATCCCGGTCGACGTCCGCGGCGTACGGGTCGATCGCTTGCCCGATCCCGTCGAGCGGGCCGCGTATGCCGTGGTCGCGGTCGCGATCGAGGGGGCGGCCCGGGCGGGCTCTCCCGAGGTGGTGGTCGAGGCGGCCCGGCGTGGGGATGCCCTGATGATGGAAGTGGAGGGGCTCGACTTCGATACCCTGCAGGAGATGAGCGACCGGGTAGCGGCCGCGGACGGCCGGATGGAACGGGAAGGTGGAACGCTGCGGGTGTCGATCCCATGCGCGTAGTGGTGGCCGACGATGTCCTGCTAGTGCGGGAGGGGATCATCCGCGTGCTCGAGGAAAGCGGCCACGAGGTGGTCGGGCACGCAGTCGATGTCCCCGGGCTGCTCGCGCTGGTGGACGCCCACGAGCCCGATCTCGCGATCATCGACATCCGGATGCCGCCGACGCACACCACCGAGGGGATCGTGGCCGCCGAACGGATCGCCGCCGATCACCCCGGCATCGGCATCCTGATCCTGTCGCAGTACATCGAGCCGGAGTACGCCACGTCCCTGCTCGCCGAATACCCGGAGGGCTTCGGGTACCTGCTGAAAGAGCGGATCTTCGACCCCGCAGTGCTCACGGACGCCGTGCGCCGGATCGCCGAGCGCGAGTGCGTGATCGACCCGACCATCGTGTCGCGGTTGATGCAGCGGAAACGCCGGAACGACCCGCTGGCTGAATTGACGGAGCGCGAACGCGAAGTGCTGGGCCTCGTCGCGCAGGGCCTGTCGAACGCGGCCATCGCCGAGCGGCTGGTCGTCACCGAGCGCACGGTCGAGGCCCACACGACCCAGATCTTCTTGAAGCTCGGACTCGAGCCGAGCCGCGACGTGCATCGTCGGGTCCTCGCCACGCTCGCCTTCCTGCGTGAGCACTGATCCTCCGTGCTGGCCACAGGCCGGTGTCCCTCCCTTCTGGGGTGACCCACGATGACGTTCCCCCGGTAACGACCTAGCGTGGATCGCAGGCGACGCCCACTCCCCTCGAGGCGCCGTGGCAGGTCAAGGAGTTCGACATGCGATCCCGATCCATCCGGCGCATCTCGCTGGCGACGCTGATGACGATGGCGTCCAGCCTGTTGCTCGTGCCGAGTGCGCTCGCCGCAGGGCCGCTGCACGACGGGCCGTATACCTGGGACGAGACCATCTACTTTCCGGACTTCTGCGCCGAAGCCGGGACGCCCATGGAGGTCACGCTCGAGACGCACGGATGGCAGGCCTTCACGCTCTGGGCGGACGAGAACGGCGACGTCCAGAAGGCCATCGATCGGGAACGGGCGCCGCACGACGTCTTCACGAACCTCAAGACGGGGCGCCAGATGGTGGTCCGCGGCAACTTCCAGGAGGTCATCCAGCGGATCCCCGGCACCGACGAGTTCACCAAGACCATCTCCGGCTTCCGCTACCTGATCAACGAGCCTGGTCACGGGGTAGAGGTCCAGGAGGTCGGGCGGATCGTCTACGCCGATCTCCAGCAGACCTTGGCCATCTGGCAGGCCGGAAAGCACGATCTCGTCTACGACATGGACTTCGGCGTCTTCTGCAAGATCCTGTCGCAGCCCGCCTGAGCCGTCGCAGACGGAGAGTTCGACGCGCGGCGACGCCACTCGGGGCGTGCCATCCTCGGGCGCGTGACTGATCGCCACGCCCCCGAGGAGACGCGTATCGATCGCTGGCTGAGCGCGGTCCGCCTGGTGAAGACCCGACCGCTTGGGACCAGGTTGTGCGAGGGCGGCCACGTCCTCGTGAACGGATCTCCGGCCAAGCCCTCGACGAAGGTTCGTGCGGGCGATCGGGTCGAGGGCTCATCGCGGATCGCGAGCGCATCCTCGAGGTCGTGCGGCCGATCGAGTCGCGAGTCGGGGCCGCCGTCGCCGCGACCTGTTACGTGGACCACAGCCCGCCGGTCCTGCCCGCGCCAGGCCAGAGATCAAGCCCATGCGCGGGGAGGGCCGGCCCAGCAAGCGCGTCCGGCGCGAGTTCGAGCGCATCCGCCGGGCCGCCGGCTCCTGAGCCTAACGGGACAGCCTGTGATCCTCCCGAAGGTCCGTGATCCGCGGTTCGTCACCGTGCGCCGCGGCGGGACCCTCGAGGACGACGATCATCATCTCCTCGCGATGTGGGCCGCCGCGTGCGCAGAGCACGTGCTCCACCACTTCGAGCGGGACGGCCGGAGGACGATCGGCATGTCGGGCGATCGGCCTCGGGCGTTCGTGGGCGCGTGGAGAGATCACCTGGTGGGAGGCCCGCTCGGCGGGCGGTCATGCGAATGCCGCGGCCAGGGACCTGACGGGGGCAGCCGGCACGCTGCGTCCTAGCCCACGCACTGGATGTCGAAGGTGCCGGGGACGCTTGGCGGGAGCGGCCCGTGCGTGCCCCAGGCCTTCCTGACGGCCTGCCGCTCGATGAAGGTCGCCGTCCCCCAGGCGTGACTGCCCTCGATGGTCAGGGAATCGACCTGGCTTGCACCACCCGGAATGGCTTCGATGGCTGCTTCCATTCCCACGGGGTTTGTCGGATCGGCCATCCACACCTCGTGGCTGGTGTCATCCATCACCTGGATCGCGGCCGGAGCGGGGCCCGACAACCGTTGGGTGGTCCCGACGCCATACGGATGCAGACCGGCGCTGAACGTCACTTCGTAGGTGTCGTCAACGGTGCCGTAGGCGGTCAGCCCAGAGCCGTCGCCGGAGACACCGCATCCCATCGACCCATCACCCAGGACGAACTCCCAGGTCTGCCCGCCGACCGTGATCACCGCCGTTCCTTCACCGCCGACCTCGAGGTTCGCGTACGCCCATCGGCTGACGGCACCGCCCGCGTCCGGCAGCACCGTGCGGATCTCCAGGTCGACCGGCTCGTCGGCAACAAGATCCTGCCCGACGTTGGCCACGACCTGGGCATCGAACTCGCCAACCTGGTCGGTGGCGGTCCAGGCGAAGCGCTCGAGGCTGAGCCGGCGGTCGTCGAGCCAGATCTCGATCTCGTAGGCGTCCGGACCTTCCTCCCCGACGCCGGTGAGACGGGCGCCGAGCAGCAGCTTGTCGGGATCGTTGTCTCCCGGCCGTCCGGCGACATGCACCCTGCCGTTGTCGACGAGCTCGGGGCCACCTCGCTCCGTGTGCAGCGACACGATGTCCGCGCCGCGGGTCACCTCGGACCCATCGGGCACGACGTCTGCCATCTCCTCGCTCGTGAACTCGCCCTCGATCTGACCGGCCACGTCGGCGCTTCCGCCCCACTCGTCAACCTTGGAGTTGAGTTCGCGCAGGGCATCCTCGTTGATCGCCCTCCCTGTTGCCACCCATTCGGCGAACAGCTCCAGGACCCTGTTCGACACGGACGTCTGGATGATCCTGTCGAATCCGAGGATCGCGCCAGTTGACCCACCCGATCCCCGGATCGCCCTGGCCAGCTCGCCTTCCTTCATTCCCTGGCAGGCGCTCAGGAAGATGAGCCGGTCCTTCAGTCCGCCGCGGTAGTTCGCCCGAAAGAAGTCCGGCGTGATCAGGAGGTGTCCGGCACTGACCAGCTTGACCAGGCAGTCGTCCTCGGCCTGCGTGCCGGGCTCGTCCGCCTCAAGACGCGCGATGCAATCCTGGACCGCTGCCCGGGTCAGCCCGTGCTTCAAGTTGCCGTACTCGCTCGTCCCGAAGGTCACTCCTGTGGCGCCGCCTGCATAGGCGCGCAGCGCTTCCTCGGTCTCGGCGAATCGGCCGACCGAGAGGCTCGTGTGGCACCGCGCCTCTTCGCAGACGGTGCGCCCGTGGGTCTTGACGATGATCGTGTCGTAGCGCTGCCACCCGCAGAAGTCCTCAAGACGCACGGCCGGCTCGGCGGTCGAGATGAATGCCGACGGACGATCATCCGTCCGCGGATCCCCGTCATCGGTCATGATCGTCGTGACGCCGCCGCCGGAGCGTTCATAGTCGCTGTTTCCGAGCTGGAGCAGGCTGGTCAGATTGTCCACGTCCCAATCCATCTGCCACCTCCACGGGCCCAGGATGAGCGCCCGCTTCGGCTCACCGGTCTTGCCGACCGGGCCCGGTTGTCCGTCAGATCGAGCGTCGGTCATCGCCGGGCAACCCGTGAACTGCGATGTCGCAGCCTCCGCGATCGGACGGGGTGGAACCGGCACCGGGTCACCGTCGTCGATCGGCGGCACGGCCCCTTCGATCAGCCCCCCGTCCGTCGGATCGACGTAGACGAACACGGGGATCGCTCCTTCGACTCGGAATGACACCGTGATCGCGTCAGCGATCACCTCCGCCACACCAGGCGCCGCCTTCAGCCGACCGGCAAGCTCATCGGCGGTTGCGCCATCGGCCAGAAGCAGCGATGAGAACGCAAGCAGCTGGTCCGTCCGGATGGCAGCTGCGGGATCCGCCTCCGCCCACGAGCACGGGTATCCATCTCGTTCGCAGTCCAGCTGCTGCTTGTCGAGCGTCGTTGCATCGCCGGCGCCACCGTGCGTCGGGCTCGCGTCCACAGTCCCCGAGCCGACACCTGGATCGCTCGACCCGCACGCGCTGGCGATCAACGCAACCACGAACGCGAGTGCCGTGAGGCGCCGACCAAGCTCAGGACGTCTGGCGATGACCCTGCGCATACCGCGACCTGCATCGAGCTTGCGATCGCTGTCGATCCAGGTCACGTGCATGGCAGGGGCCTCCATACGATGAAGTCGGACCGACCTCCGAGGTCATGCGCTGAGGACCTGCAAAGGGAACAACCACGGGGAACTCGGCGCCCACCATACAACGCTGGTCAACGACAGCCAGACCGTCTGCGTCGAGGTGGAGCCCCTGTGGCGCCCATGCACCGCGGAGGTTCAGACCCACCCTTCGATTCGAGCATCGATCGCGGCGCGCGACACTCGTTGGTGGCTATTCCGCGCCTCGTCTCGTCCTTACAGCGCCGATGCCAGCACCGAAGATGAGCCCCAGGGCGACCCCAACGCCGATGTTGCCAACAACCGCGCCGATGACGATCCCGACCACCAGGCCGATACCGACAAAGGTGCCGATCGCCATCAGTCGAGTGTGGTCCATCGCCCGACCGTAGCACGGTCGCCTCGGTCATGGCCTCCGGGCGCCCCGGCATCTCGCCCCCTCGTCCATCGAGTCTCCACCTCGGCTCCATCGGGTCTCCACGGGGGACCGCGAGACTTCGGGGAGTCACCGATCAGCCGTTGATCCCGGAGAACCCGGGTCGCCGGATCGATGCCTGGAGACAAACCCATGAAGAAGCTCATCCTCTCGCTCGGGATCGCCTCGCTCGCGATCCTCGCCCTTGTCGCCACGGTCGCGGCAGTCGGACCGCGCTCGGGTCCCGCCGGCGATCAGGTCCGCGAGCGCGACCGCGACGCGACCCCGGCGGTCCTTGGGCTCACCCAGGCGCAGGTGATGGAACTCCGCCAGGACGGGCTGTCCCTTGCCCAGATCGCCGAGCGCCAGAACGTCGACCCGCAGGCGGTCGTCGCTGCCATGCAGGACCAGTGGACCACGCGCATCGAAGCGCGGGTCGCCAACGGCGCCATCACCGCCAGCGAGGCCAACCAGCTGAAGAGCCAGGTTGAACTGCAGGCGCGGAACAAGGTCAACACGACGACCATGAGCCGGATGCAGGGCGCCGCGGTCGGTGCGGGTCCGATGGACGGAGCCGGTACGGGCGCCGGCCGAGGCCCGATCGGAGCCGGGACAGGCGCTCGCGGGACGGGGCCCGGAACCGGCACTTGTGACGGCACCGGACGCTGACGGACGCTGAAGCCCACGGGACGGCCGGCCTGTTCGCAGGTCCGGCCGTCCGCCTATGCTCGCGCCATGACGCGGATCCTCATCGTCGACGACGAGCCCCACATCCTCGAAGTCGTCCGCGCCTACCTCGCGCGGGAGGGCTACGAGGTCTCGACGGCTTCCGACGGCGAGCGTGCGCTCGAGCGAGCCCGGGCAGACAGTCCCGATCTCATCGTCCTCGATGTCATGCTCCCGCGGCGCTCGGGCTTTGATGTCCTCCGCCAGCTTCGCGCGGACGGTTCGCCGGTGGCCGTGATCATGCTCACCGCTCGTGACGACGTCATCGACCGGGTCGCCGGACTCGAGATCGGCGCCGACGACTACGTCACCAAGCCGTTCGAGCCGCGCGAACTTGTCGCCCGCATCGGTGCCGTGCTCCGCCGCCTCGAAGGGCCCGCCCTCGCATCCGCTGCCCGAGACTACTTCGACCTCGTCGTCGATAGCGAGGCTCGTGAGATCGGCCGCGATGGCGCGCCCATCGGGTTGACGCGCGTCGAGTTCGACCTGTTCGCCGTCCTGACCGAGCGGCCCGGGAACGTGCTCAGCCGCGAGCAACTCGGCGACCTCGTCTTCGGCGAATTGTTCGACGCCTACGACCGGACGATCGACAGCCACGTCAAGAACCTCCGCCGCAAGCTCGGTCCGCGTCCGGACGGCGAGCAATACATCGAGACCGTCCGCGGTATCGGCTACCGGGCGGCCCGGCCGTGACGCTGCGCCTCCGCCTGGCTGCGGCATTCGCCTTCGTCGCGCTGATGACGGCGGTCGCCGTCGCGCTCGCGACCCCGGTCATCGTCGGCCGGGGCTTCGCCCAGGTCGAAGCCGGCGACGCCGGTGGGCCTGGCCCGGGCAACGGTCGAGCCCCGAGTCCGAGGCTCGGATCGCACGCCCAACAGGTCCAGCAGGAGACGACGATCACCATCGTCGTCGTTGCGCTCGCCTCGGCGGCAGGCGCCTCGCTCATCGGGATCTTCCTCGCGGGACGCCTGGTCGCGCCCCTGGGGAGGCTCGGAGCCGCAGCTTCGGCCGTCGCCCGCGGCGACCTGGAGCGCCGTTCCGGGCTGGCTGATCGATCCGACGAGATCGGGTCGCTGGGCCGGTCGTTCGATGCGATGGCGTCCGTGCTCGAGCGGGGAGAGGCATCACGGCGACGGTTCTTCCAGGACGCCGTCCATGAGCTCAAGACGCCGCTTGCTGTCATCGATGCGACGACGACGGCCGTCCTTGACGGGGTGTACTCGCACGAGGATCACCATCTCCAGACGATCCGGGATCAGTCGCGCCTGCTCGCCCGGATCGTCGACGACCTGCGCACGATCAGCCTCGCCGAGGCCGGCGAGCTCCCGCTGCACCTGGAATTGCTCGCCGTCGACGATCTGACCGGCGAGGCGGCGCGGGCGTTCGCGGCGCGTGCCGATGCTGCCGGCCTTCAGCTCGACCGCGACGTCACGCCTGGCCTGGTCATCCGGGGGGATGCGGTTCGCCTGAAGCAGGTCCTCGGCGCTCTGCTCGACAACGCCATCCGCCACACGCCCCCCGGGGGCTCGGTGGTCATCGAGGCCAGGTCGTCCATGCCCAACGTGAGGGTCGGCGTTCGCGACACCGGACCGGGGGTCGCTGCCGAGGATCTGCCCCACCTGTTCGACCGGCTGTACCAGGCGGATCCGGCGAGGGACCGGTCGACGGGCACCTCTGGACTCGGGCTCGCGATCGTCAAGGCGCTCGTGGATGCGCACGGGGGCTCGGCCGGGGTCGAGAACGTGGCCGCGGGTGGCGCCCGCTTCTGGATCGAGGTCAGCGGCCGCGCTGCACATCACGTCGACGAGTCCGCCTCCGCCGCGGGTCGCGCGTAACCGGATCGCAAGGATCACGAGACAAGACTGCCCGCGATGCGCTCGCACCCGCGCGTGGCGCATCCTTCCCCGTGGCACGATCAATGCGGCGGGGACGTCCCGGCTGACGACGGGCAACGGAGGCTGACGGCATGCGGATCCTGGTGGCCGAGGACGACAAGGGCCTGCGCGAGGTCCTCGTCCTGGGTCTGACCGATGCCGGCTACCACGTGGACGCCGTGGATCGGGGCGACGATGCCATCGACCAGCTCCGCTGGTACGAGTACGACGTGGCGGTGATCGACTGGCGGATGCCAGGCGCGGAGGGCATCGACGTCGTGGCCTGGGCGCGAACGCACGACCGCCCGACTGGACTCCTGATGCTGACGGCTCGTGATACGCCCGCGGATCGGATCCGGGGCCTGGACATGGGCGCGGACGACTACCTCGTCAAGCCCTTCGATTTCGGGGAGCTGCTCGCGCGTGTCCGAGCCCTGCAGCGGCGGCCCGCGCGGCGTGGACGCCCCCGTCCTGCGTGCCGGACATCTCGCCCTGGACCCGATCACGCCTCGTCGTCACGGTCAACGGGTCGGAGCGGCAGCTCACCGCCACCGAGTACCGGATCCTGGAGCTCCTCTTGCGTCGGATGCCGGCGGTGGTGGACCGCAAAGCGATCGCGGAGCACGCCTGGGCCGACGAGACCGACCCCCTCGGATCCAACGCCATCGATGTCCAGCTCAGCCGACTCCGGGCCAAGCTGCCCGACGCCGGCATCCGCGTGATCACGGTGCGCGGCGCCGGCTACCGGGTGGAGCCGGCGTGACGATGGACAGCGCGCCCGGGGTCCGTCGCCGGTCCATCCGGGTCGCGCTGGCTGCGACGCTGGTGGTGACGGTGGTGTACCTGATGATCGCCGCGGGCGTCATCGCCTTCGCGACGCGCGACCTGACCGCGCAGGTCGACCAGCGGCTCACGGACGCCCTGTCTCGGGTGCCGCCGATCGGCCTGCCGGGCGATCAGCCCGGCGCGCAACCCCCGTCCCCGGGCCTCGACCCCGGGCGCCCGTACGGCGCACCGTTCCTGGTCTGGAACGTTCGCGACGACGGCACCGTCGTCGCCGGCAACACCACGCCGTCCCTCCCCGCCGAGCTCCAGGACGTCACCACGCCCGTCACCGCGACCATCGACGGCACGACCATGCGGGTGACGGGCGTGGATGTCGCCGACGGCCGGCTCGTGGTCGCCCAGTCGATGGAGCAAGTCGGTGACACCCAGAGGACGATCATGCTGGGCGTCCTCGTGCTCGCCCCGTTCCTGCTCGGGTTCGTGTTCTTCGGCGCGGTGGTGATCGGACGACGGGTGGCCGAGCCGATCGAGGCCGCCCGCCGGCGGCAGCTCGAGTTCACCGCGGACGCCTCGCACGAGCTGCGCACACCGCTGTCGGTCATCGAGGCCCACACCAGCCTCGCGCTCGCGCAGGAGCGCGAGGCCGCCTGGTACCGCGGCGCCTTCGGGCGCATCGACCTCGAATCGAAGCGGATGCGCCGGCTCCTGGAGGACATGCTCTGGCTGGCACGCTTCGACTCCGCCGCCACGCCCGCGGCGGCGGAGCCGGTGGACCTTGGCGTCCTGGCCGCGCACGCCGCCGACCGCTTCGCGGTCGTGGCGGAGACGCGCAGCCTCCGGCTCGGGACCCACGTGCCGGGGGAGCAGGTCGCTGATCGCCGCGCCACCGGACCTCGTGGACCGCCTTATCGGCGTGCTGCTGGACAATGCCTGCAAGTACGCACCGGAGGGGGGACCGTGGATCTCACCGTGGCCCTCGAAGGCTCGCGGGCCAGCGTCACCGTGGACGACTCCGGGCCCGGCATCCCTGCCGACGACGAGGCCAGCATCTTCGACCGGTTCCACCGCTCGGTGAAGACCTCGTCCGAGGCGGAGGGCGCCGGGCTGGGCCTGGCGATCGGCGACGCGATCGTGCGGGCGACGTCCGGCCGCTGGGCTGTGGGTCGATCTCCCTCGGGCGGGGCCCGGTTCGCGGTGACCTGGAGTCGAGCCTCCCTGGGCTGAGACGGCCGGGACCACCCGGCTGCGTGGCCGCCCGCACGTAATCGGTCCGAAAGGATCCTGCCCCGAGACTCCGGGGCATGGATACGACACCCTCTCCGAACGCGACCTGGGCTCGCCGCCGGGCACCCCGCATTCGCGCTGATAGTCCCGGCCACGCGTCCACCGGCGGCTCGCGATGACTGCCTCCGCCCGAGTTCGGCATCGCACGACGACTGTCGCCCCGGCCGGCTCGACCACCGCGCGGCTCCGGCTCGGGCTCGGGCGCGAGATCATCGCGTTCGCCGCCATCGGGATCGTCAGCACCGCCGTGTACGCGGTCCTGTACCTGGCGCTTCGCACCGTCCTCGGCCCGCTGGCCGCCAACGCGGTGGCCCTCGTCGTCACCGCGATCGGCAACACCGCCGCGAACCGGCGCCTCACCTTCGGCGTCCGCGACCGACGCTCGATGCTCCGCGACCAGGCCGGTGGCCTGGTCGCGCTCGGCGTCGCCCTGGCCATCACCACCGTTTCCGTGCGACTCCTGGACGCACTCGTCCCAGACGCCGGGAGGCTCGTGGAGCTGGCGGTTCTCGTCGTCGCGAACGCCATCGCCACGGTGGCTCGTTTCGTCCTTCTCAGGGCATGGATCCGGACCGAGCCACGGCCTTCGCCCCAACACCCCCAGCCCTCGAACAGGAGTCGATCATGATCCCTCTCGCCCCGCCCAGCGCCGAGCCGCGCGTCGGTCCCGCTCCGGTTTCGGGCGCGCGACTCATGCGGCTCCTGGCCCGGAGCCGCGCAGGCGAAGCTGCCTGGGTTCTCCCTGCGACCGCCGGCGTGCTCGCCCTGGCCGCGTTCCTGTACATCGTCAATCTCACCGTGAGCGGCTACGCCAACGTGTACTACTCGGGCGCCGCGTGGGCGGCCTCGCAGAGCTGGTCCGCATGGTTCATGGGTTCGATCGACCCTGCGAACTTCATCACGGTGGACAAGCCGCCGCTCGCCACGATGGTGATGGGCCTTTCGGTGCGGCTCTTCGGCCTCAGCTCAGCCTCCATCCTCCTGCCCCAGGCCCTCATGGGCGTCGGGACAGTGGCCCTGTTGATGGCGACCGTGCGCCGGACGTTCGGCTCGCCGGCCTCGATCATCGCCGGCCTCGTCATGGCCTTGACCCCCGCCGCCGTCCTGATCTTCCGCTACAACAACCCGGACGCCCTGCTCACGCTGCTCCTCGTCGGGTCTGCGTACGCGTTCATTCGAGCGCTCGAGCACAACAGCCTTCGCTGGGTCGCGTTCGCCGGGATCCTCGTGGGCCTTGGGTTCGAGACCAAGCTCCTCCAGGCCCTCTTGGTGCTGCCGGTCTTTGCCATCGTCTATGCGGTCGCCGCCCCGGGTTCGATCCGCCGCCGCATCGCCGGCCTCGCCGTCGCCGCGGTCTCCGTCATCGTCGCCGCTGCATGGTGGGTCGTGGGCATGGAGCTGATCCCGGCCGCGTCGCGCGCCTACATCGGCGGCAGCACCAACAACTCCGCGCTGGATCTCGTCCTCGGCTACGACGGCCTCGGCCGCATCTTCGGCCAAGGTGGCGGGGCGCCCGGCGGCGGCGGCGGGGCGCCCGGCGGGGGTGGCCAGGGGTTCTCCGGCACTCCCGGGATCCTGCGTCTGTTCAACAGCCAGCTCGGTGGCCAGATCGCCTGGTTCCTCCCGTTGTCCGTGGTCGGCATGGCAGCCGGCCTGATCTCCCGGATCCGCGCCCCGCGCACGGACCTCGCCCGAGCCGCGTTCCTCATGTGGGGCGGGTGGTTGGCGGTCCACGCGATCGTCTTCAGCTTCATGTCCGGCGTGATCCACAGCTACTACGTGGTGGCGATGGCGCCTGCGGTCGGCGCGCTCGTCGGCGGCGGCGTCGTCGCCATGTGGCGTGCGCGCGAGCGGCACCCGTGGGTCGGGGCCGTGCTGGGTATCGCCATCCTTGGATCGGCCGGCGTCGCCCTGATGCTGCTCGACCGGACCCCGACCTTCATGCCGGGGCTCGGACTCGTCGTCCTCGTCGCGACGGCGGTCGTCCTGCCGATCCTGGCGCTCCCGGCCTCCGCCGCCCGGGGCCGGGTGCAGGCCGCGGCAGCGACGCTTGCCCTTGCGATGCTCCTCGCGGGACCGGCCGCCTACGCCGCCGACACGATGGCGACCGCCTACTCCGGCGGCGACCCGTCGGCTGGGCCAGCCTCGACCGCTACCGACGGCGCCCCGATCAACGGCATCGCGGGCGGACGCGGCCCGTTGAGCCTGCCACCGAGCGGTGGCGCCGGTGGGGGTCCCGGTGACGGAGGACTCGGTGACGGCCCGGGATTCGGTGGAGGCCCGGGAGGTTCGCTCGACGCTGCCACGCTGGACTACCTCGTCGCCAACCAGGGCTCGGCGACGTGGATCATCGCTGTAGCCGATGCGTCGAACGCGAGCCACGATCGAGCTCTCTACCGGCCGGGCCGCCATGGCCATGGGCGGCTTCAGCGGTAGCGATAACGCGCTGACCCTGGATCGATTCCGGGCCCTGGTCGCCTCGGGCGAGCTCCGGTTCGTCTCGACGGCTAGTGGTGGGGGACCGGGCGGCCAGGCCGGCTCTTCCGAGGTCACTTCCTGGGTGGCCTCGGCATGCACACCAGTGACGGTCGATGGGGCCACGACGTCGGTATTCGACTGCGCGGCCGCTGTCACCGGGTAACGACCAGCGGACGCATGACCTGGGTGTCCTGCCCTGCCTTCAGCGGACTTCGAAGGGCTGGGGATCGCGCCGAGCCGCCTTCACCCCGAGAGCTTCGACTTCCGCTGAGGGTAGGAGGACCCCGGACATCGCCGCGGCTCGTTCTCCCTGTGGGTTTCTGGGGACGCGCGACCTCGGCAACGTGGCCAGGACGTCAGGCTGGCTCGATGATGCCGCCGATCCAGGCGGCGATGGTCTCGATGACGACGGCAGCGACATGTCCCGGGATCGCGTAGTCCCCAGGGCCGGCCGGCCCCTCGCCCGCGATGAACAGGTGGCTCATCTCGGGGAACCAATGGAACGTGGCATCGGCGCCGGATCCGAGGCCGGCGCGCCAGCCCTCGAAGTCTGCCGACGTGACCTGGTAGTCCCGCCCGCCCTGCAGGATCAGGACAGGCCCGCCAACGGCAGCGGCCGTCGCCACGGGGTCGTACGCCCGAAGGTCGAGCCAGTAGGCGGCCGGGACCCCGAACGGCAGGTCGGCCACGGGCGTCTCAGCGTTGAGCGCGGGCGAGGCGACGAGCTCGACTTGCTTGCGGAGCAACTCGATCGCCGTCGCAGCCTCGGGAGTCGGCGCGCCGCCGACGGAGGCGATGGTCTCGGTCTGGTCCAGGATGACCTCCGCGAGCCCGCGCGAGTTGCCCGCGAGGACGATCAGTCCACGCACGGCCCCGGAGCGGGAGACGATCCGGGGCCCAAGGTAGCCGCCGAGGCTGTGGCCGAGCACGAACACGGCGTTCGGGTCGACGCCCGGCGTCCCGCGGAGGAGATCGACGGCCGCGACCGCGTCGTCGACCACCTCGTCGTCCACCGTGAAGTCCGTGCCGAGCGAGGCGAGTTCCGCCCCGTGGACGAGCGTCCGCTTGTCGTAGCGGAGGACGGCGATCCCCGCGGCCGCCAGGCCCTCGGCAAGATCCTGGTACGGCTTGTTGGGCCCGATCGTGCCGTCGCGGTCGTGGGGACCGGAGCCATGGACGATGACCACGCCAGCGACCGGGCGATCCGCGCCGGGCAGGCTGAGGGTCCCGGGTAGCTCCCAGGGACGGACACCAACGGTGACGTCGAGCTCCTTCGTGGAGCTCATTTCGGGGGCGGGGATCGGTGTGTCGAGGGGAAGTGGCCCGCTTCCGCGGGAGCCTGGGACGTTCATCGTTCGCTTCAGGCGTCGCGCCGGCCGGCGAGGAAATAGGCCACAGGCCCCAGGAACTCACCGAGTACGATCACGGCCGCCCACACGGGCTTGCTCCCGCCGCGGACGGCGCGATCCGGAGAGAGCAGGTCACGCAGCGCGAACGCCATGAGTCCAAGCTGGAGGACGATGAGGGGAAGGACGAGGAGCAAGAGCTGGGGCGTGTTCACTGAGAACCTCCTAGGTTGTCTCCGGCGGGCAAGCCGGGGATGCTGATGACGGCGAAGGTGCGAGCAGATCGTCCCGGGGCAGGCTCGTTGCCCACCCGGCTCGTGAGCGATGCCCACATCTCGCGCGCGACGTCCGCGGCTTCCGCGTCGGACAGGTACACGGCGCCCTCGCGGTACATGACGCCATCGGCCTTGAGGTCGATCTGGTCACGACGGAGGTAGCGCGCGTACTCGTCCAACAAGGAAGCGACGAACGTCGCGAAGAAGCGGAGGTGGTCCTCGCGGCTGGCAGCCTCGAGGTCCTCCTTCAGTAGGGACGCGGACCCATGCCGCAGCGTGTAGGTACGCTCAACGGCGCCTCGCACGCGTTGCTCTCCCACGACCTCGATGATCCCGCCCTCGACGAGGATCGAGAGGTGCCGGTAGAGCGTCGCCCGCGCAACGTCGGGGAGCAGGTCGGCCAATCCCTGGGTGGTGAGCGGGATCCCCCGCCCGAAGGCGAGGATGATCCGCATCCGCACGGGATTGAGGATCAGCGCGGCAGACGTCAGGCTTGCCTCGGTCATTTCGCTCGAACTCCTCTCTCACTAGTGCGACCATTCCAGATAGCTGGACTGGTCGCAGAATAGAGACGGGGTCGCTGGATGTCAAGTGGGTGTCTGGCTAGTCGGTCGGTCGGGTCAGTCGAGGCCGTCCCGTCTGTTCGACTTCGCGCCCGAGGAGCAGGAGGCGGATCGCGGGAGGGAGACGAAGTGACGCGCCATATCGCGGCGATCCGGCCGCGGACCGACATCGATGCGCCACCAGTGGCGCAGAGGCTATGGTCCTCGTGCGTACTGGTCCAGCCCGTCCCCATGTGCCGAGGAAGAACGTTTGAAGCAGGAGCTCGACCGCCGGCTCGTTGCGGTGGCCTTCACCGACATGGTCGGCTACACGACGTTGCTCCAGGCGGACGAGCGCGAGGCCGTCGACAGGCGCGACCGGTACTGGCGGGCGGTCGACCGTCAGCATCAGGCATTCGGCGGGACGATCGTCCAGCGGCTCGGCGACGGCAGCATGAGCATGTTCCCGAGTGCGCTGGCGGCCGTCCAGGCCGCCGTCGAGATCCAGCGCCAGCTTGCGGTTGACGAGATCCCTGTCCGCATCGGCATCCACGTCGGCGAGGTGGCGGTCGAACCAGAGCGGCTCACGGGTGAGGCGGTGAACATCGCCTCCAGGATCGAATCCTTCGCGGTGCCCGGCGGGGTGATGCTGTCCGACACCGCGCGCGACCATCTCAGGAACCGAACGGATGTGGCCGTCGTCGGCCTGGGACGGTTCCGGCTCAAGAACGTCGGTCGTCCGCTGGAGCTTTTCGCCGTTTCCGCTGATGGCATCGTCGTGCCGGATCCTCGGGCGCTTGAAGGCAAGGGCGAGCGGTTTGCGAGCCTGCCCAGCAACCTCCCCGAGCCGCCCGGGCCACTGCTCGGTCGGGCCGCGGAGCTCGACTCGCTCGTCGCATCGGTCCGAGACCATCGGGTGGTCACGATCACCGGCCCGGGTGGGGTGGGAAAGACGCGCTTCATGGTCGAGCTCGGCCGCCTGCTTGCCCCCGAGTTCCTGGACGGTGTCGCGTTCATCCCGCTTGCCGACATCGTCGAGGCCGATGCCTTCGTGCCCGCGCTTGCCGCTGCCTTGGACGTCAAGGAGGCCGACGAGCGGCCGCTCGGCGACGGCGTCATTTCGCTGATCGGCGACAAGAAGGCGCTCCTGCTCCTGGACAACCTCGAGCAGATCGTGTCGGCTGCTCCGGAGATCGCCCGGCTGGTGGCAGCCTGCCCAGGGCTTCGGATCGTGATCACCAGCCGGACCCTGCTGCGGATCGCCGCGGAACGGGAGTTTCCGCTTGCCCCGCTCGCACTCCCCGCGTCGTCCGATGCGGGCTCGTTCGAGTCGCTCCTCGACTACCCAGCCGTCGCATTCTTCGTCGAGCGAGCCCGCGCCTCGAAGGGCAGCTTCGCCCTGACGCCGCAGAACGCGGCTGCCGTCACCGAGGTGTGCCGGCGCCTGGACGGTCTGCCCCTTGCGCTGGAGCTCGCTGCCGCGCGGCTGCGGATCCTGTCACCGGAGGCGCTCCTCGAGCGGCTCGACCACGCCTTGAACGTGCTCACCTCCGGTCCACGCGACACAGCCGAACGGCACCAGACGCTGCGCGCCACGATCGACTGGAGCCACGCGCTGCTGACGGAGTCGGAGCAGCGTCTCTTCCGGCGGATGGCCGTGTTCGTCGGAGGGTGCACCCTCGCTGATGTCGACGCTGTCTGCGCAGAGCCGGGCGAGACGAGCCTCGAAGCGCTGGAGTCGCTCGTCGACAAGGCGCTCGTGCAGGCAGACGGCCAAGGCGATCGGCTCCGGATGCTCCAGACCATCGGCGAGTACGCTCGGGAGCGTCTCGAGGACTCTGGCGAGGCTGGTGCGATCGCGCTGCGCCATGCCCGGCGGTATGCCGCGATCGCGCGGGACATCCGCGACGGCATCGAGGGCACCGACCAGGTCGGCGCCGTCGAACGCGGGATCGCCGAGGAGGGCAATCTCCAGGCCGCCCTGGACACGCTCCTGGCGTCCGCGAAGCGGGGTGAAACGACGGCGCTCGAACAGGGCCTGCAGCTGACCGGCGACCTGTGGATGTACTGGCATATCCGCGGCAAGAACCTCAGCTCAAGGGAGTACGCGACCGCCTTTCTCGATCTCGATCCTGTCGGCGCTCCCACCGTGGGGCGGGCGGGCGCCCTGCTGACAGTGGGACTCGGGTCGTGGATGTCGGGGCAGTTCGAGCGGTCGAGCGAGGAATTCGGCGAGGCGTATCGCATCGCGGCAGAGCTCGATGCCGGGCGTGAACTTTGCCTTGCCGGATTCTGCCGGGCTCTCGCAGCCCTCGGGTCCGACGTCGATGCGGGGCTCACGCTGTCGAATGAAAGCGCCGAGCGAGCCGGCGCGCGCGGCCTCACGTGGGCCCAGGCGATGGCATCGACCGTCAACGGGATGTTCCAGGCGATGGCAGGCGATCTCGCCGCGGCGGCGACGAGGTATTCCGATGCGCTCGCGGTCCAGCAGCGACTCGGCGACTGGGAGGGTGTGGGCATGGCGCTCGGCGGCCTTGCCGGGTTGGCCTCCGGTCGCGGTGACACGGCCGCCGCCATCGACCTGTACGGGCAGTCGCTCGAGGCGTTCGAAGCGGTCGGCGATCGCGGCGAGGAAGCCCGGGTCCTCTCGGAGATCGCCTGGACGCACCTCCGGAACGGCGACCCCACGCTCGCGCGCCACTACTTCTTCGAGTCGGTGCAGGCGCATACCGACGTGGCGAGTGTCCGCGGGGTGGGTCTGTCCTTGATCGGGCTTGCCGCCACCGAAGCGGCCGAGCTCCGACCAGACCGCGCCGTACAGATCGCAGCCGCGGCCGAGGTCTACGCCAACCAGGAGGGCATCGTCGTCATCTACTCCGACGAGAACCCGGGTCGCGACTTCGTCGAGCAGGCACGCGCTTCACTGTCGGATGTCGATGTCGCCCGAGCCACGGAGATCGGCCGCCGACTCACCATCAAGCAAGCCCTCGACCTCGCCCGGATCGCCGACGCAGCTCCGGCCTAGCTCTCCGGGTCGCGCTCGGCGCCCTCCCGGCTCGAGGAGGTTGCTGTTTCCCCTCAGTGTTGTAGCCTCCCCAAACGCGGGGAGCACCCGCCTGCGGGGGCAGCGAGGCGATGGACCAGGCACCGGGCGCCGGACGGGGGGACGTTTCTGGCACGAGCGTGCCAGCGGACGCCCGAGTCCACCTGCTCGGCTCGCTCCGCGTCGAGGTTCAGGGTCACGCGCAAGACGTGCCGCGTGCCTTCGGCGAGCTCGTGGGGTTCGTCGCGATGGCCGGACCACGCGGCCGGTCGGTCCGTCGCGACGACGTCGCCTTCAACCTCTGGCCCGACCGTGCAGAGGAGGGCGCCCGGCGGGCGCTGGCCGACGCGCTCTACCGGATGCGCCGACTGATCCCTGGGGGCGCCTCCTGGCTTGTCGCCGACCGCGAGTCGCTCACCATCCGGGACGCCTGGCTTGACACGGACGCGTTCGTGGCCTTGGCAGGATCCGGCGACCCGGCGGATTGGCGAGCGGCGCTGGACCTGTACGCCGGCGACCTCCTGCCATCCGTCGACGCCGAATGGGCGGACCGCCCCCGAGCCATCCTCCGGGAGCGCTTCGTGGCACTGCTGTCGACGGTGACCGCCGAGCGCGAGGCCGCCGGCGATCTCACCGTCGCGCTCCGCTGGGCCCGGCGCTGGTCCGCCGCCGATCCTCTCGACGAACCGGCCCACCAGGCGGTCATGCGCTTGTACGCCCTGCTGGACCGCCACGCCGCTGCGCTCGACCACTTCGGCAGCCTCGTCGGTCGCCTGGAGGCCGATCTGGGCGTCGAGCCGCAGCCGGCGACCCGCAGCCTCGCCGAGCGGATCCGATCGGAGCTTGCCCTGGCCGGTCAGGCGGCCGCCAGCTCTTCGCCGCTCGTCGGCCGGGACGAAGAACGGACGATGCTGCTCACGCTGCTCGACCGGGCGGCCGCCGGGCAGGGCGCCCTCGCAGTCGTCCTGGGCGAGGCCGGTATCGGCAAGTCACGGCTGCTCCAGGAGGTCGAAATGTCGGCGGAGTGGCGCGGCTGGCAGATCGCCTACGGGCGAGGCGAGCAATACGGGTCGCCGGCTCCGTTCGCGCCGTTCGGCGACGCGCTGCGTGCCGCCGCCACCCGGCCGAGACGCGAGCAGCTGCAGCAGGTCGTCGGGCCGCGCTGGCTGGCGGCCGCGGAGACCCTCGTACCCGGTCTCGCCCGGTCGGATCAGAGTTGGCCCGCCGCTGCCAGCGTGGCGCGTCTCGGGCGCGCGGTCGAGCAGGTGCTGGCCGGGCTCGGCCGGCTCGCGCCGCAGCTGATCCTGCTCGACGACGTCCAGTGGGCCGACGAGGCGAGCTGGGCGCTGCTCGATGGCCTGCGACGCGCCCTCTCGCGGATGCCTGTGCTCATCGTGGTGAGCGGCCGGATCGACGAACTGCGCGAACAGCCGGTCGCCTGGGTCCGCCTCGAGGAGTGGGATCGAGCCAACGTCCCGTTCGTCCGTCTCCGCGGCCTCGACGCCGATGGGCTTGCGTTCCTGTCGAGCGGCCTCGACGGCCGGAGTCGCAGTCCAAGGGAGCTGGCCGCGCTCGAGAGCGCCTCGGGTGGCAACCCGCTGCTCGCCATGGCGCTCCTCCAGTCCGGCGAAGTCGTCGAGTCCGCGCACGCAGCCGCAAGACCGGGAGACGTTCGGGCGAGTCTTGATCGCCTGTTCGAGCATCGGCTGGCCGCCCTGTCCGGCGGCGCCCGCGCTGCACTCGAGGCAGCGGCCGTCGTCGGTCAACGGTTTTCGTTCAACCTGTGGCAGGAGGTGGCTGGCGACCTCGACGTGTCGGCCGTGGCAAGCGAGCTGGAACGATCCCGCCTGATCAGGCTCGAGGCAGACGGCTATGTCTTCGCCCACGACACCCTGCGCAGCCTCGTTGCCTGGGGCCTGTCAGCGGAGCGGCGCCGGCAGCTGAGCTCAGCCGCATTTCGCGCCATCCAGCGGTACTCACCGGGCGATGTCGTCGGGCTGCTGTTCCATGCGGAGCAAGCCGGCGACAGGGCCGAGGTCGCGAATTGGGCGATGCGGGCGGGCGATCAGGCGCTCGCCGGCCTTTCGTTCGACGCCGCGGCACGCCATTTCAGCCGCGCGCTCGAGGTCCTTCCGGCGGACGACCAGGTCGCCCGGTACCAGGCGCTGCTCGGCCGGGTCCGCGCGCTCGACGTGCTCGCCGACCGTGACGCGCAGCGGGCCGACCTGAGTGAGCTCGAGGACCTCGCGATGGCGCTCGGCGGGACCGACCGCCGGATCGAGACGGCCCGTCAGTTGGCGACGTTCCATGGAGCGGTCGGCGAGTACGCCAGTGGGGAGGCTGTCGCATCGCGCGTCCTCGCCCTGGCGGTCGAGGCGGGCGACCTCGACGGACAGGCCGCGCTGCTGACGATCTCGGGCCGGATCCTCCGGGAACAGGGACGGCTCGCGGACGCAGGTGATGCGCTGAACCGTGCCCAGGCGCTGTACGCGCGGCTGGACGACGTCCATGGCGCGGCGACGGCGCTCGAGCTACTCGGGGGCATCGCATGGCGGCTCGGCGACCACGCGGCGGCGGCCAGGCAGCATGCCGAGGCAGCCGAGCTCTTCGAGCGGACCGGCGACCTCCGGCGCGCCGCGAATTCGCTCAACAGCGTTGGCACGGCGCTGTGGAGCCTCGGCGACTATGAAGGCGCGAGGGCGGTCCACGAGCGCTCCCTCGCGACCTGCCGGGACCTTGGCGATCGGCGCGGCGAGAGCGACAACCTCGACAACCTGGGCGGCGTGGCCTGGGTCCTCGCCGATTTCGAGCAGGCGATCGAGCTGTATCGCGAGGCGCTGGCGATTCGGCGCGAATCCCGGGACCCACGCGGGATCGCGATCAGCCTGATCAATCTCGGGGACACCTACGCGTTGATGGGCGAGACCGACGCGGCACTCGCGCAGTTCGACGAGGCGATACAGGTCGACCGGACCGTCGGCGTCCTGCGCAACCTGGCGACGGCGCTCCAGGGCAAGGGCAAGAGCTTGCTCGATGCGGACCGTCCCGGCCAGGCTCGACCGATCCTCGAGGCCTCGATCGCGATCCACCTGGATCTCGGCGACCATGACAACCTGGCCGACACGCAGGCCGCGCTCGCGATGACCTGCCTCGCCCTGGGCGACACGGCCGCCGCACGGTCTGCCGCCGATGCGGCGATCGAGATCCTCGAGCCGCGCGATCGAGCGAGCCTTCGCCAGTGGGTCAGGTTCGCGGCGTGGCGTCTCGCGGACGCCACCGGCGATCGGACCATCGCCGCCGAGCAGCTCGCGTTCGCCGCGGCGGCCATGGACGAGTTCGTCGCTTCGCTCCCGCGCGATGCTCAGGCCCGCGTGCTCGCGCGCGTCCCGATCAATCGCCTGACAGCGGCCGCTCGGCGGGCCGCTGCACGACGGGTCGAGGTCGCCCTGCCGCGCGCGGATGCATCGCTCGGCCGACGTGCCCCGGACGAGGCGCTGGTGACCGTCACCTGGACGGTCGCTGACCCGGCCGATGCGCTCGTGAACGACGCCGCGGAGCGACGCCGGCGGGTCATCGCGCGCCTACTCTCCGAGGCCGCCGCGCAGGGAGCCTCGGCCACGGACCAGGACCTCGCGACGGCACTCGGGGTGAGCCGGCGGACGATCCTCCGCGACGCCCAGGATGCGGCGCGACACGGCCGACCGCTCGAGACGCGGCGCAGATCGCGGACAGGCGGAGGGCACCCGCCGGACTGATCCGGCAGGCCGGCGTGGCTGCGATGTCACAAGACTCGGTCGGGCGGGTCACGCGTGCGATGGACGCGCGAGCGCCGATCGCTATACCTCGCCTCACCACTAGGAGGTGACCTCGATGTCTCGTGTCCTGTTCCGCTACGCAAACACCGGCGACATGATCACCGACGCCCGCCGCGCCCAGGACGAGGAGTGGAGGGCCATGCATCGCCGGCCCGATGCCCCGCCCCTGCCGCCCGCTCCAGCGCGTGAGCCCCTGGCGATCCGCATCTCGATCGCCGCACTGGTCCGTCGGGTCACGCGGCTGCGCTTCAGCTCGTAGCATGGGTCGCCGGTTTCGGATCCTGACCCTCGCGGCCGCAGCGTCGGTCATCGCCGCGGGATGTGGCACCCCTGGCGCCGATAGCCCGGTCGATGCCCCGCCCGCCTCGGCTGAGCTCTCGCCCGGCGTGCCGTCGGCCGAGTCGGTGGTCCCGGGCGCGGGCTCCGCCTCGCCATCGGCGGGCCTATCGGCGTCGGCCTCGGCGTCGACGGTCGCGCCCGACTCGGGCGTCCTCCCCCGATCGATGTCCTACGCGATCCTGAGCTGGACCGTGACCGACGCCGCCATCACGAACCAGGACCCGGAGTCGTACATCGCCGGCGCCGCCGGTCCGCCCACTGACGAAGACGTCGCTGATCGTCGACCTCGACATCCGCAACGACGACGTCCACGTCTCCTTCGTCTCTACCTCTGCCCGCCTGGTCGCCGTGCTCCAGGATGGCTCCGTCGTCCCGGGCAAGGAGTTCAAGCGCTCCGGCCTGCCGCCGGTCTCGTCCGCCCAGGGGCGTTACGCGTTCGACGTTCCGGCGGGAACCGGCTTCGAGGAGTTGCTGCTGCGGATCGAGGATCCGGGTCGCGAGCCCTCCGTCGACCTGCCGCTCAGCGGTCCGGCCCCGGAGGTCGAAGCGGACGTTGCGATCGACATGCACCTGGAGAAGCCGGTTCCGATCCCGGGTATCGAGATGCACTGGACCGTGGACAAGGTCCTGATCGGCCGACGACTGGCCGCTGCCGATCGGGTTCAAGGGCGGCACGCTGGTCTCTCGAGCCCGCGCCGAGAGTGGACACCGGTGGGTCGGGATCGTCGCTCGCGTGGACGTCGACAAGTGCGCGTGCAAGGGCGGCGTCCTCGACCAGACCGGGTCCGCCCGCCTGTTCGTCGACGGCCTGCCATACACGGCTTCCGCCGCCGTGACCTCGAGCCCGATCCTGAACGCCAGCACGTTCGCGGACGTCATGCTCGTGTTCGATATCCCGGTCCTGGCGGAGCGGGCCACACTCCAGGTCGGCCCGCTCGAGAAGCCCGGGCAGCAGGCGATGCTGGGGTTGGATCTCGGTCCGCAGTCCTGACGCCTCCCGCGGTGCGCGTCGAGGATGGTGTCTGGGGCATGTCGACCTGCCCGGATCTGGAACGCCAGGAACCCACCGAACGCGGACCGTCCGGCCGGTGCCCTTGGTGCCCATCCGGCTCTGGGTGTCCGCTTCCGCATACGGCATCTCTGCCGCGGGCCGGGTCAGCCGGCCACGACGAGCGCAGGGCCGATCCACGGGAGCGTCGCGACGACCGACACGATCGCGGCCGCCGCCAACGCCGCTGTTCGTAGTTCCCGATCGAATTGGCGATCCATGCGTGACCTTCGACTCTGATCAATGAGCCCGTCCACGCGGTGACCCGGCCGATGAAATGGCGACGCTCATCCTCAGTGAACGCGCGCCTGGTGATGACGATGACGCCTTCACCGACCGAGATGGGAGTCTCTGTCATTCCATACCCTCGATGGGCCGGTGCCATCGCCCGGCGACGGGCCAGCGTGCGCCTGTGAGTCCGATCACGAATTGATAACGGGCCGCCCCGGATGCGGTCGCTCGTCGAGGTTGCAGCGCTGGCCCTGTTGCGCCGTGTGGGACAATCAACCGTCGGGAATTCGAACGCGAAGGGACCGAACTGCCGTTTGGATGCGGGAAAACGGGAAACGTGGCGAGCCTTGGTGCTGCTCGATCGGCCTCTGGTTGTAGACCTCATCGAACTGACACTGAACCATGGCATGTTCGTCGTCCGGTCGGCGGCGACGATGTCGCAAGCGGACGAGATCCTTGGCACCTGGGGGCCTGACCTCGCGGTCGTCGACATGGACCACGTCGACAGTGCGGAGCTACTGGCGCGTCTCGGGACCTCGCAGACGATGCGGCGAGGGACGACGCCTGTGCTCGGCCTCACCCCGCGTGGCGACCTCAAGACGAAGCTTCGGGCGTTCGATCTCGGGGTAGACGACATCCTGGCGATGCCGTTCTCGCCCGAGGAGTTGCTGGCTCGCTCGATCGTCATCACCCGTCGATCGTCGGGGATCGATCGAACCATCGTGCCGACGATCAAGCTCGGCTCGATGGAGGTGGACATCCTCCATCGCGAAGTCCGTACTGGGTCATCGGTGATCCGCCTCAGTGGCATCGAACAGAGCCTGCTCTACGTGCTCGCCAGTCGCGGCGGGCGGGTCGTGACCCGAGACGAGATCCTCGACGCCATCTGGGGAACGGACTACGTGGCCGAGAGCAACATCGTCGATCGCCACATCCGGAGCCTCCGAGTCAAATTGGACGACGACTACCGTGAGCCGCGCTTCATCGCGACGGTGGCGGGTGAGGGCTATCGGTTCATCCCGACGTTCACCAACCTTGGCTGGCGCGCAGAGCCCGCCGGAGACGACGCCCCGGGCAACTAGGGCGACCGACGCGGCATGTCTGCCACCAGATGACGGGTCGTCATGAGTGGCTGGAGCGGGCGCTGTCGTAGCCGCTCCCTCGGGCGGCGCCCGGGCCACGGATCGTCCATCGAGGCTGGACACTCGCGTTCGACCAGGGGTCGCGCGGCATCATCGACCCGCCGCGGCCAGGATCGCCGCCAGATCGGCGACGTGGTCCTCGTAGTGCGCCGTCGTCTCGGCCCGGAAGAAGCGCTGGTGATCGCCGTGCTTGAGCCAGCGACTCTCCGGCACCACCGTGAGGTGGCCGCGGAGCTGCCCCGGCAGGGTGGCGAACCTCGCACGCAGGTCGTCCATCGAGAGCGCCGCCCAGCGCTCGTCGATCTCGGCATTGACGACCTCTCCCCCGCGGCGCGTCCCAATCGGCGTCCGCTTGCTCCTTGGCGGGGCTCATCTCGTTCACCGCCAGCTCCGTCGCCACGGCCAATGCGATCTCGTGCCCGGACAGCAGATGCCCCATCAGCTGGCGGCCTGACCAGTCGTGTGCGCCGGCGACCGGGAGGCTGAGCTGTTCGTCCGTGAGGTCGGCGAGGGCCTCGAACGGGCGCCAGGCGTCGCGCTCCTCGTCGAGGAATTCGAGTGCGTCCAGGTACATCGCGGCATGGTACGCGGCCCGGTGGGGCGAGGATGTCATCGCGCTGGCGCGCGCGTGACCCACGCGACCTCACCAGGTGCTAGGAATTGGGCCGTTTGCGTTGGCGTCCGACGGTGCGTATCCCTGATCCGGGTACCGCCGAGAAAGGGGGGACGACGGCGAGGGGAGGATCGCGGTCTGTTACCGTGACCGCCGATGGCCACTGAGTCTGCCTGTCTCCTGATCGCCGACATCTCGGGCTACACCGAGTACCTCGCGGGCGTCGAACTCGATCACGCGCAGGACATCCTCGCAGACCTGACGGGCACCATCGTCAGCGCGCTCCGGCCGGGCTTCCGGCTCGCCAAGCTCGAGGGTGATGCTGCCTTCACGTATGCGATCGCCGAGCGGATCGACGGATCGTTGCTTCTCGATACGATCGAGCGGTGCTACTTCGGCTTCCGGAGGCGACGCCGCGACGTCCGCCAGGCATCGTCGTGCGAATGCAATGCCTGCGTGCGGATCCCCGATCTCGATCTCAAGTTCGTCGTCCACCACGGTACGATCCTGCGCCAGCGCGTCGCCGGCCATGAGGAGTTGCTCGGCTCGGACGTGATCGTCGTTCACCGCCTGCTCAAGAACGAGGTGGTGGCATCCACCGGCATCGAGGCGTACGCGCTCTTCAGCCAGCCTTGCGTCGACGCGATGGACGTGGACGTGGCCGCGCTCGGCATGCGAGCGACGAGCGAGACGTACGAGCACATCGGCACCGTCGAGGCGTGGGTCCACGACCTGGCCAGCCGCTGGGAAGACGAGGAGTCCCGGACGCGGATCCGGGTCGACGAAGGGCAGGCGTTCTACCAGACGGACGTGCCCACGCTCGCCCCGCCGCAGGTCGCCTGGGAGTTCATGACGACGCCGGGTCGGCGGGTCGCCTGGCAGACAGGGGTGACCGGCGTCGAGGTGATCGCGACCGGCAACCGCCGGGGTGTCGGCGCCACGACCCATTGCCTGCACGGCAAGGAGGCGAGCGTCGAGGAACTCCTCGACTGGCGTCCGTACGACTACTTCACCTTCCGGAACACGGTCCCGACGCCGATGGGTGCGATCCACATGATCGATACGACCGAGTTCGAGCCCACGGCCACGGGCACCCTCATCCACATGCGGATGGCCGCCCCGACGGACGCCAAGGAGCGTGCCATCGCAGAGGGGATGAAGTCGTTCCTTGACGAGGCGATACGGACCAGTGTCGCGAGCCTGACCGCGCAACTCGACGTCGAGCTCGCACGTCACGAGCGGGACGCCGGCGCGGAACCCGACCTGCCGGAGCCGCGACCGGACGGTGTCCTCGCGGGCCTGTCGGCAGGCTCCTAGCAGCCGTCGCCGTTACACGCTTGACAGCGTTCACTGACGACCTAATACTGAACTCGATGGTTCAGTATGCACCGGTCGACCAAACGTTCGCCGCGCTTGCCGACCCCACTCGACGAGTCGTGCTTGAGCGCTTGGGGCAGGGGAGCGCGACGATCAGCGAGCTGGCCGAACCGTTCGGCATGTCGCTCACGGGGATGAAGAAGCACATCCGGGTCCTCGAGGAGGCCCAGCTCGTGTCGACCGTCAAGGTCGGCCGGACCCGTCGCTGCTACCGCGGACCGCGACGGCTGGACGACGTCCGGGAGTGGGTCGACGTCTACCGGCAGATGGTGAATGAGCAGTTGGATCGGTTCGGGGACCTCCTCGACCGCACGAAAGGAGAATTGCAGTGACCGTCGATGAGAAGGGGCCCCACGCCGTCAACCTGACGAAGCCGAGCGAGCTCGAGTTCCGGGTGGAGCGGACGTTCGATCATCCGATCGAACGGGTCTGGGCGGCCTATACCGATCCCACGCTGATCCCCCAGTGGTGGGGCCAGGGCACGACCGTCGATCGCCTCGACCTCCGAACGGGTGGCAAGCTGGCGGTTCGTCTCGAACCCCGGCACGGACAAGGAGACCGCCGTGAGCGGCGACTTCCTCGAGGTCAGCCCGCCGGACCGTCTCGTCCAGACGTTCGGGATGGAAGGTCCGTACGGCAAGCCGTTCATCCAGACCATCGAGCTCGAGCGGGTCGGCGACGGAACACGCCTCGCGATCACGTCCCGGTTCGACACGACGGAGGAGCGGGACGGCATCCTCGCCTATGGCGCCGAGAAGGGCGCGGTCGGTGGTTGGGCTCGCCTGGACGCGATGCTGAAGCGGCTCGCCGCTGGCTGACGGCCGCGTCCCGGCCCTGCACCACGACCTGGCACGACGACACAGAACGACAAAGAGGAGATGGACATGAAGACGATGACCTGCAGGCAGATGGGTGGGCCATGTGATGCCCCATTCCAGGGAAAGACGGCCGATGAGGTCATCAAGGCGGAAGACAGCCATCTGAAGGAGATGGTCGCCGGGGGTGATGAGACGCACCAAGGCGCGCTGAAGAGCATGCAGGGCAGGTGGAAGAATCCTGTTTCCGGGATGCGCTGGTACCTGAACACCAGGAAGGCGTTCGCCGCCCTCCCCGAGGATTGACGAGCGTCGGGCATTCCCGCCAAAGTCAAGGCATGGGTGCCGATGCAACGCAGGTCGCCAACGCGCTACGCGATCGTGAACCGATCTTCCACCGCCCAGAGCATGGCGTGACTCGGGCCGCCTTCGAGGCGATGACCGTGGTCGACTATTGGGAGGTCGGCGCGTCCGGCGCCGTCTACGACCGCCAGACGTGCCTGGACGTGCTGGATCGCAGGTATGCCGATCCTGCCTACGACCCGATGGCCGGGTTGGCGGTCAGTGACTTCGCGGTCCGGGAACTGGCCGGCGGGGTGTGGCTGGCGACCTATCAGCTTCGGCAGGGCGAGCGGGACACGCGACGAGCTTCCGTGTGGCGGCAGACCGGAGACGACTGGGTGCTCGTCTATCACCAGGGCACGGTCATCGCCCCGGCGACCTGAACGCTGCGCACGACCCGGAATTGGGTTGCCCGAGGACGCTCATCGGGTCTTGGGATCCCTGCCTCCGTCCGCCTCCATCAGCATCGCCAGCGCCTCGTCGACGGCCTCCTCGAGCTGGAGTTCCCGGCCCTGCGCCTGGACGTGAGCCATCTCGGCCTCGTCGATCTGCCCGGAGTCCAGGGCCGCGCGCACCGGATCGACCCGGAGGCCAGGGTATGAGTACGAGATCGAGCCGCCGTGCTCGTCGCGCGCGCGCTCGACGGCGGCCGACAGGCGGATGGCGTCGGCGTGCCGACCGACGACCGACGCCCAGGTGCAGATCAGATCAAGCTGCACCAGAAGGCGCGATGCGTCGCCGATCGCCTTCGTGTCGGCCATGGCCTCCAGATAGAAAGCGGCGGCCCGATCGAGATCGCCGGTCATCCGGTACACGTGACCGAGCGCCATCCGGTTGTCGTTGGCGCGCCCCCGGGAGCCGACGGCCACGTTCAGGGCGAGCGCCTCGGTGAGAGCCGCCGAGGATTCCGCAAACCGACCGGACGTCACCTCGGCAAAGCCGATCGCTTCGACGACACTTGCGATGTTCCGTCGGTCGTCCAGCGCCCGGTAGATGGCCAGACTCTCCTTGAACAAGTCGATCGCTCGGCTGGTGTCGGTGCCCATGAAGGTGAACGCGAGGTTCTGGAGCCCGTCGGCGATCCCCCGATCGTCGCCGATCGAGCGAAGGACGGCCAGCGCCTCCTCGTAGAGACCCTGGGCAGTCCCGTCGCCTTGCCAGTAGGCGATCCCGCCGGTCGCAGTCAGCCCGAGAGCGCGCACGGTCGCCGAGGCGCCGGGTAGCGCGAGGAGACGGTCAAGCCAGCGCCGGCCCTCGGTCAGCTGGCCCCGCAATTGCCAGAACCGCCAGATCGAGGCCGCCAGGCGAACACCGAGTTCAGCATCCCGATGCTCGATCGCCCATTCGAGCGCGGATCGCAGGTTGTCCTGGTCGACGAGCAGCGCCTCGACCGCATCGTGTGGGTCGTCCGCCAGGTGCGGCTCGGCCGCCTTCGCCACCTCCAGGAAGTAGGCCGCATGACGGCGAGCGATCGAGTCGGTTTCGCCTCGCGCCGCGAGATCGTCGCGGCCGACATCCTGGATGGTCCGGAGCATCGCGAACCGGGGTCCGTCATCGGCGATCCGCCGGACGAGGCTCTGATCGACCAGCGAAGACACGCCGTCGAGAACGTCGATCCCGAGATCGGCCGGCTGGCAGACAGCGTCCGCCGCGGCAAGATGCCAGCTCCCGGAGAATGCCGATAGTCGGTCGAACAGGTGGCGTTCCGGCTCCTCGAGGAGGTCCAGGCTCCAGACGATGGTGCCGAGGATCGAGCGCTGCCGAAGCGGCAGACTCGGCGAACGGCTCGATAGCACGTCGAGATGCTGTTCGAGTCGATCAAGGATGGCGTCCGGTGGGAGCAACTTGATCCGCGCTGCCGCGAGTTCGATGGCGAGGGGCAGGCCGTCGAGGCGGTTGCAGATCGCGACGACCGACGCGGCATTCTGGGCGTTCATCGAGAAGGCCGGCCGGACCGCCCTGGCCCGTTCGACGAAGAGCTGGACGGCTTCGAACTGCTCGAGTTCCGCGAGTGGTGGCAGGCCCGCGGATCCGGCAGGCGGAGCGGGTCGAGCGGGTATTCCTGCTCGCCGGTGATCTGGAGCGGGGTGCGACTCGTAACGAGCACCCGTAGTCCGGGCACGTGTCGGAGCATCCGATCGACAAGGCCCGCGGCGGACAGGACCTGCTCGAAGTTATCGAGAACGAGCAGGAGTCGACGCTCCCCAAGGTGGTTCGCGAGCAGTTCCTCCGCCGGTCGATCTTCCTCGCGCAGGCCGAGCCCGTGGGTGATCGTCGATCCAACGAGGCTCGGATCGCTCACCGCATCGAGCGCCACGAACGAGGCGCCGTGGCCAAGCGCGGCCTGGCTACGGCCGGCCACCTCCATCGCAAGGCGGGTCTTGCCCATCCCGCCGGGACCAGTCAGGGTCACGAGCCGGCTATCGCGGAGCAGCCCCAGCACCGCATCGATGTCGTCAGCACGACCGACGATGGAGGAGAGTGGGGTCGGGATCTCCATCCCTGGCCCCTCGACGGTCCGCGGGGCCGGGAAGTGCGTCGCGGACCCCGGTACGACGATCTCGAAGAGACGTTCCGGTCGGTCTAGGTCCTTGAGCCGGTGCAACCCCAGGTCGCGCGCCGTGACGCCCTCCGGCATCGCTCCCTCGGACAGCGCATGGGTCGTCGCTGACGTCAGGATCTGTCCGCCGTGGGCAGCCGATGCGATCCGGGCCGCCCGATGGACGTCGAGCCCGACGTAGTCGTCGCCGCCGAGTTGCCCGACACCCGTGTGCAACCCCATCCGGACTTTCACGGGAAGCCCGTCCGGCCATCGTTCGGCAGCCAGCGCGCGCTGGCAATCGATCGCGGCGAGCAGCCCATCGGTGGCGGATGAGAAGACGGCGAAGAAGGCATCGCCCTCGGTGTTGACTTCAACGCCCTGATGATCCCGGAGCGCGGCCCGAACGACGTCCGCATGCGCCCCCAGCACGGCTGGATAGCGCTCACCGATCGACTGGAGGAGGCGCGTCGATCCCTCGATATCGGTGAACAGGAAGGTCACGGTCCCTGTCGGGAGGGATCGTGACCGGCTGCGTGCCATGCGCCGGAGTCTGCCACGCTCGGTACACACCGCGGGCAACGACGACGGGCGCCGATCAACGGATGGCACAATGTGCCTTCCCCACGACCGTCGCAGGATGGACAGGAGAGCGCAGTGGAACCAGACGGGAGCGACACGGCGGCAACGCTCCGTCGGTGACCGGGTCAGGCAGCGAACGGGATGACCCTGAGATCTCGGTCGGGCCGGATCGACCCGTTCACCCGTACATCCACGTCGTCGTCGTCGCTGTCATCGGGGCGGCATCGGTGCTCGTATGGCTCACGTTCTACGAGACGGTGAACCGGCTTCTCTGGGAGAACGACTTCGTCTCTTCCAATCCGTGGATGTTCCCGGTCATCTGCCTGCCCTTCTGCCTCGTGGTCGGCCTGCTCGTCAAGTACCGCCGCGCGCCGACGTCGCTCGACGAGTCGATCCTGGACAGCATGTCGGGTGACACATCCGGCATCGACTGGAGGACCCTTCCGATCGCGGTCGTCATGCCTCTGGTCTCATTGTTCTCGGGCGCCGTCCTCGGTCCGGAGGGGGGGATCGGCGGGATCTCATCGCGCCTCGCCATGCTGTACAGCGAAAAGGTCGGGATCCCGATCGAGCAGCGCTCTCGCCTCGTCTTCTCGACGCTCGCCTCCGCCTTCAACGGTCTTGTCGCGAACCCGCTGTTCACCGGCGTTCTCGGAACCGAAATGATCAAGGACCCGCAGGTCCGGAGCCAGAACCTCCCGGCCAACCTCGTCGGCGGGTCGATCGGGTTCCTCATCTTCTTCGCGGCCGGCAGCACTGGCCTGGAGAACTATCTTCACCTGACGTCGACTCAGGCATTGGAGCCGATCGATCTGGTCCTCGTTGTCCTCTTTGGGTTGCTCGGTCTCGTGCTCGCCATCATCACCGGCCTGTTCTTCCGGTTGGCGGCCCGATCCCTTGGCGCGTTCGCGGATCGCCCCGTGGAGCGAGCGCTGATCGCCGGCGTCGTGTTCAGCGTGGTCGGCGTCGTGGCGCCGATCCTGCTCTTCTCGGGCGAGACCCAGATCCAGACGGTCGTCGCCGACCCGGCGAAGTACGGCGCACCCGTGCTGGTCGCGATGGCATTCGTGAAGTTGGCGCTTCTTGCCGTGGCCTTCAAGAGCGGCTTCCTGGGCGGCCCGACGTTCCCCTCCATCTTCGCCACCACCTGCGTCGCGCTCGCGTTGAGTCTCCTCCTGCCGGGGGTGCGGAGCGACGTGATCATCGGCGGGGTCATGGCCGGTTTCCTGGTCGTCCTGTTCAAGGCGCCGTTCATGGTCATCCTGTTGACCGCCGTCATGCTCCAGGCCACGCCGGAGCTCACCGCCCTGATCGTGTTGGCGGTCGCGGCCGTGCTGATCGTCCAGCCGTACGTGCTCGCCGCCATCGCCGCCCGCCAGGCGGCACGGGCAGCAGGGGGCGCCACGCGGTGATCGGTCGGACCCGGTCTCAGCCCGGCGGCGACTCGGCGCTGGGGGGCCGGAACCCCAGGAGTGGCACCTGCCCGACGGCTCGTTTTCGTGCCTCCGCCGACCCGTCGTAACGCCAGCCGAGCAGCCGGCTCAGCACGCTCCGGATGACGGACTTCGGCATCCCGCTATGTCCCTCATACCATGCAAACGCTGCCGCAGCCTCCGTCGTGTCGAGAAGTCGATACGTGGGGACGTAGCGCTCGCGGCCGATCCAGATCTCGAGGGCCAGACCCGCCTCGACATTGTGCAGCCATTGGGTCTTCTGCCCCCAGCCGGCGGCCACGATGGCCTCCCGTGTCGAGGCGTCGTAGCGGATGACCTCGAGCGGGGTCTCGTGGCGCTGGCCGGTTCGGCGTCCCTCGTTGACGAGGACCAGGAATTGGTGACCGAACAGGAATCCGAAGTGGGCCCGGTACAGGTATGCGGGTAGACGGAGGAGCCACCGGACGATCCCGGTGGGTGGCGCCGGCTGTTGCCTGGGTGCGGTCGTCATGTCGATCCCGTCCATCATCCCCTGGACCGGGTCGGTGTCCGTAGTGCCGCGAGTCACGAACGCCAGGGTCGCAACGGCCCGGGCGCCGCGTTCGCGCCGGGTCGAGTCATCGCCAGGTACCTCGGATCCGTTCGGCGATCGCGGCTTCGACGACCGTGTCCGGATCGCGAAGGCCACCTAGACCGGCCTTGACGCCCACCAGGCCGGCATACAGCGGCGGACAGGTTGGACAGGTCTCGAGGTGGCCCTCGACGGCTGCACGCGTGCCAGCGTCGAGCTCACCGTCGAGGTAGGCGGAGACGTGCCGGCGCGCACGCCAGCAGCGGAGCGGTTGGGCGAGGCTCGCGACTCGTCGCTCATCTCCCTCGGCCAGCGCGCTCACCAACATCATCCGTCCCCTCCGCAGTCGCTGTTTCGTGGCCGCCAGACCGGTGTCCATGGCATGCGCGATCTCCGCTGCTGTCCAGCCGACGACGTCGTGGAGGACGACCGGGACCCGGTAGATGACCGGCAGACGCGCCAGGGCGTCCTCGAGCTCATCGTGCAGTTCCGCCCGCTCAAGGACCCGCTCGGGTGCGACGGAGTATCGATCGTCCCGCCAATCGGCCTCGACCGCATCGATATCGAGTTCGTCGTGGTGGACGCGTGAGCGATCGATGACGCGATTGACGAGGCTTCGCCGCAGCCAGGCCGAGAGCGCCGCCGGATCGCGCAACTGGTCCTGCCGGCGCCATGCCCCGACGATCGTCTCCTGCGCGCAATCCTCGGCCTGGTCCGCGTCGCGGACCAGGCGAGTCGCCAGCCGGACGAGCTTCGGGAGCTCACCGACCAGCGCTTCGGCGAATGCGTCCGCCCCGGTGTCGGCCTTCGCCGCCGGATCGGTGTGGTCGTTGGTCAAGGCAGGACTCGTGCGATCAGTGGGTGGCCCGCCGCGTGCCGACGTGGAGGATGGCGTACAGCGGGCAGAACCCAACGATACCGGTGACGACCAGGATCGCGGCGACGAGCCACACGACGTAGAGGATGGGTGCCGTCACGACACCCGCGATGGCAGCGCCGGCGAGCGCGATCCCCAGGACGATCCTGATGATGCGGTCGAGCGGCGATTCGTTGTTGGTCAGCTTCATGGTCGTGTCCTCGCGATGTCGGGCGACCTGCCCGCTCCTATCTGGTAGGACGAGACCACGACGCGAATGGATACAACTACGGCAGGGCGTAGGCGCGCAGGGATGCGGGCGAATCGGGTCCTGCCTGGTAGACGACCGTGCCCGCCGGGTCGACGGCCAGCGTCTCGTCTGACGTGCTCCACGCTGCCAGGCGGCTGCCGGACGGTCCCAGCTCCACGAGCTGCGGGACCGTGCCGTAGGTGTTGGCGTAGATATCGCCCGCTTTGTCCACCGCCAGCCCCGCGACCAGTCCATCCGCGATGCCGACATCGAAGGTGCCGAGCGGCGTGCCGTCGGGGCCGTACTTGGAGATGACCCTTGCGGGTCCTTCCGATCGGTAGAGATCGCCGGCAGGATCGACGGCGATGAAGATGCCCGCGTCGGTCACGATCTCGCCGAGCGTGCGCAGGTAGGTCCCGTCAGTCGTGAAGGCCTGCACGTCGCCACGGTCGTCGTCGGCGACATAGACCGTTTTCCCGTCGGTAGCGATCCCGAACGGGGACGCGAACTGACCATCGTCCGTCCCGAAGGAGCCCCACTCGCCGATGTACTTGCGATGCGAATCGAAGTGCTGGATCCGTCGATTGCCGTTGTCGGCAACGAAGAAGCTTCCGTCGGGTGCGAACGCGATCGCACCGACCGCCTGCGGGTTCGGACGATGCGCACTGAAATCGAACTGTCCCTTGCCCGTCCCCGGCTTGCCCCAGCTCTCCTTGAACGTCCCGTCCGGCTTGAAGATCCAATACACGCTCGCGAAGGAGTTCGCGACCCAGATCTCGCCGGTCTGCGGGTCGATCGCGGGCCACCATGTCTGGCAGCACGCGCCTGGCTCCGTCGGCCCGCTGCCGGTCCATGCCAGGTCGAGCGCGTCGAGCGCTACCGGCGAGGGAGTGGCCACGATCGGCGTGATGGTCGCCGCGGCCGTCGGTGTCGCGGCGATCGCGGGTGACACGGCGATCGTAGGTGATATCGACGGTACTGCCGTTCCTGCGGCTGGGGACGAGCATGCCCAGGCGACCATCGACAGAGCTACCGCGGCGGCGGTGAGCCGACCTGGACGCAGTCGATCCATCATCTATCTCTCTCCACTGCGACGATCCTCAGGTGATCGTGTCTTGGGTGAGATGCACGCGAAGGTCACAGGGTTGGCAGATTCGTCCCGGTGGAGATCGACGACGGCATAGATCGACCATCCCATGATCGCGCGATCGGATCGACCAATCGCGCGGCGAGCCACAGGGCATGTATCGCCAGCCCCTTGGTTCACGTCAAAGATTCGAGTAGCACGGCATGATGTCGTGGCCGACACCCGGAGGCCGAGAGCGTGCACGTTGCGCCGTTCACTCGCCCCAGGCTGACGAGCGGCGCGCTCCGGCGCTGGGTCCCGCCGCTCGTCCGGCACCTCCCGGCGATCGCCTCGGCGTATCTCCTGCCCGGTCGCGTGGCACCGCCCGTGCGCGAGGCAGCGATGCTCGGGGTCACGTCGATCAATCGGTGCGATGCGTGCCAGGCCTTTCACGGCCGATGGGCGCAGGCGCGTCGGTCTCCGCCGGGACGCCTTCTCGATCGAAGAGGCGGGCGGCATACGCGTTCGGGCAGCGAGTCGCCGTCACGGGCCCGTGGGCCGCGCGGGCGCCGGCAGCCATGCGCGACCGGCACCAGCGCGAACTGCTGGGGTCGCGATCCTCATGGAGCTCGCGAACCTCTCCGGCAACCGCTTCCTGCCGCGCCGGGCGGTCAAATCCCGCGTGCAGGTCGGAGACCTGCGCACGGCCAGACTGCTCGACGTCGGGCATGCGTGCCGCAGACCGGCTCGGCTTGCGGCGCTGCCCGACGTCGGGTGGCCGGGCGCGCCCGTGGCGACATCGCTTGAGATCGGCATCGGGACCGGCTGAACCTGGAGGTCTACCCGGCCGGCGCGGCCGTTCAGGGCATCGATGTCAGCGCTCCCGCGCTCTCGGTCGCGGCCGGGCGCGCGCATCGGATCGGGCGCCGGGTGACCCTGGTCGAGGGTGACGCGGCCGGCCCTCCCGTTCGGCGACGCCAGCTTCGACACGGTCGTCGCGACCTTCGCGCTGTGTTCCGTCGGCGATGTCGGTCGAAGTCTCGGCGAGGCAAGGAGGGTCCTGCGGCCCGGTGGCACCCTCCGCCTTCTTGAGCATGCCCGTTCCCGGCACCCGGCGATCGGCGCCCTCCAGGACCGATCAGCATCCGCCTGGGCACGGGCGAGCGGTGGGTGTCGCCTCGCCCACGATGTGCTTCGCGCCGTGCGGGAGGCGGGCTTCACGGTCATCGAGGAGCGCTCGCGAGCCGGTGGGCTGCTCATGGAGATTGTGGCGGCCTGAATCCAACTACGCCTGCCTGTCGTTCGCACGTGGAGACCGGCCGGCGCACGGTCCATCGGTCGCACTGGTACGCTCCGGCCCATGCCAGGGCCAAGCGACCGCACCGACGCGTTCCGGGCGCTCCACGAAACGGGCTGCTTCGTGATCCCGAACCCGTGGGACGTCGGCAGCGCCCGGCTGTTGGCCGGGCTCGGCTTCAAGGCCCTGGCGACGACCAGCTCCGGCTTCGCCTGGACGCTGGGCAAGGCCGACAATCGGGTGACGCTCGACGAGGCGCTCGAGCACCTTCGGGTCGTCGCAGGATCGGTCGGCGTACCGGTCAATGCCGACTTCGAGGGAGGGTTCGCGATCGAGCCGGATCAGGTCGCCGTGAACGTCGGGCGAGCCATCGAGACCGGCATCGCGGGGTTGTCGATCGAGGATTCGAGTGGTGATCAGGCGGAACCATTGTTCGACTACGACCTGTCGGTCGCCCGGATCCGTGCGGCCAGGACGGCGATCGACGCGCACGGCGGTCGAGTGGTCCTGACCGGTCGATGTGAGTCGTTCGTCGTCGGTCGCCCGGACTTGGCCGAGACGATCCGCCGATTGGAGGCATATGCGGAGGCCGGCGCCGACTGCCTGTATGCGCCGCGGTTGGGCACCCTCGACGAGATCGCGGCGGTCGTCGCGGCGGTGGCCCCGAAGCCCGTGAACGCCCTCGTCGGGGGCGACTTCACCACCGTGGCGGGTTTGGCCGATCTCGGCGTCCGCAGGATCAGCGTCGGCGGGGGCCTCGCCCGGGTCGCCTGGGGCGCGTTCCTGGATGCCGCCACGGAGATCGCCGAGGACGGCACATTCGCCGGTCTCGCCCGTGGGATCCCGTTTGCCGAGATCGATGGAGCGTTCTACGCCGATCGGAGTGATGCCCCATGACAAGTTCGCTCCCGAGGCCCGATGTCCTCACCGTCTATGGCGCGAACTGGTGCGGCGACTGTCGCATCACCCAGCGCTACCTCGATATGGCCGGCGTGACCTACCGCTACGTGGACCTTGGGATGGACCGGGCGGCCCAGTCATTGCTCAGTGAGGCTGGCTATCGCGCCGTCCCGATCGTGGTGACGACGGACGGGACCGTTCTGATCGAGCCATCCATCCGGGAACTCGCGGCCGCGATCGGGAGCACCGCGGGCTGAGCGCCGCGACCGGCGCCGCGACCGGGCATCGGATCAGTGCAGGTGAGCCTGCCAATCAGGCGGGACTCGGCCGGCCGGACCCGGCGTTGGCTGGTCGACAGGGTGGGCATGCGGCGGCGCCAGATCCGGGCCGGCCACACTCTCCTGGCGTGCGTAATCCCAGAACCAATCCTCGCCGGGTTCGAAGCTGCGCACGATCGTATGGCCGGCCTCGGCCGCGTGACGGCTCGCATGCTGCGATGGCGATGAATCGCAGCAGCCGATGTGGCCGCAGGCGGCGCACCGCCGCAGGTGGAGCCACCAGCCGTCGGCGTCAAGGCACTCGACGCAACCCGGTCCGCTGGGCGGCACGTTCGGATCGATGGATGGGTCGGTCATGGCAAGTCCTCCGTCGCATCCCGTGGCGCCGGGATCGGCCGCGTGCAGGGCACGAGTATGGCGCGCGGGCGGCAGCAACGCCGACGGTGCAAGGAAAGCAGCGGGCCATCCTGAGGTTCGCGTATCCGGCCTCAGCCGACGAAGACCGATCGCACGGCGACGAACCAGGGTGGCCGCCGGGCGCGACCGCGCACCGTCCCGGATGATGGCACGAGGCCCGTGGCGCCGCCGTATCATCGACCGTGCGCCGACGTTGCCCATCGAACTACCGACGTCGGGGCATGTGCCAGCCGGCCAATGGCCAGGACCGTGTGAGGGAGTTGCCCCATGTGTTGTGCGATCGGCATCCTTGGGATCCTCGGCCCGAGGATCTTCATCGTCTTCTGGTGGCTCACGGATCCGGCCCGCTGGAACCTGGTCTTCGGAGGCGCCCTCGTTCCCGCGCTCGGCTTCCTCTTCCTGCCGTGGACGACGATCATGTACGTCCTGTTCTGGACGACGGGCGGGCTCGACCTGGTCGGCTGGTTGTTCGTGGCGGCCGCCGTCGTGGCCGACATCGGGACCTATGGTGGAGGCGCGCTGGGCAACAAGGACAAGGTCCAGTCCTACTACCGCTGATCGACACCAGGGGTGGCGACACCTCCCGCCGTCGCGACGATGCAAGCCGTGGTCCTGGTCGGTCACGGCGGCCCGGAGATGCTCGTATATCGGGACGACGTCCCGATCCCGGTTCCCGGGCCGGCTGACGTCCTCATCGCGGTCCGGGCGGCCGGCCTGAACAACACGGACATCAACACCCGCATCGGTTGGTATTCGTCGTCGTTCGGCACCCCGACTCCGGACGCGTCCATGGGCCGGGCCCCGACGGATGGGGGCTGGTCCGGCGCCGGCATCGAGTTCCCGCGGATCCAGGGGGCCGACGTCTGCGGCATCGTCGTCGCGGTCGGTGAAGCAGTGTCGGAGGCGAGGATCGGCGAGCGGGTGATCGTCCAGAGCTGCCTTCGCTCGCTCCGGCGCGACGGCCGCGACCCGTGGTTGGGATCCGAAGTCGACGGCGGTTTCGCCCAGTTCGTCCGCGCACCGTCGGCCGACACCTATCGCATCGAGAGCGAGCTCTCGGACGTGCAGTTGGCGGCTGTCCCATGCTCGTACGGCACGGCCGAGAACCTGTTGCACCGCGCCCGGGTCGAGGCCGGCGAGGTCGTCCTGGTGACCGGAGCGTCGGGTGGGGTCGGGTCCGCGGCGGTCGCACTCGCGCGTCGTCGCCGGGCACGGGTGATCGCCGTGGCGAGCGATGCCAAGGCGGCGGCGCTGCGTCTGCTCGGTGCCGACCTCGTCGTGCCGCGTGCCGCGAATCTCGAGGAGGTGGTCGGTCGTGAGCAGGTCGATGTCGTCATCGACCTCGTTGGTGGGTCGCGCTGGCCAGGGCTGCTGGCGGTCCTCCGACCGCATGGCCGCTACGCGGTGTCGGGTGCCATCGGAGGCCCGCATGTCTCGCTCGACCTGCGCACGCTCTATCTCAAGGACTTGACCCTCCTGGGTTGCACCGCCCAGGACGACGCTGTCTTCGCGAACCTGATCGGGTACCTGGAACGCGGTGAACTCGTCCCGACGGTTGCCGCAACGTATCCGCTCGCGAAGATCTCCGACGCCCAGCGTGCGTTCGAGGCGAAGCGGCACGTCGGCAAACTGGTCCTGAACGTCCCCCCCACTGATCGGACCGGAGTCGACGAGGGCTAGCGCGCAGGCAGACGGTCGACGCTACCCGCGGATGGCCAGGGCCAGGATCGCCGGCAGCGCTGCGATGGACGGCTCGGCGTCGAACCGGACCAGTCGCGGCGCGAGCCGGTGTGCGGTCCGGTGGCTGGCGAACCAGACCGGCTTGAGCAGCGGCCGGAACGGCCCGCGGATGACCGTCTTCTGCGGCCGGTCGAACATCAGCGTGTTGTGGACGAAGCCGACCCCGGACCCGATCGCGGTCGGGGTGTGGCCCGGGAACGCTCCCCACGGGGTGACCCCGAGGGCGAACCCGAGTGCGGCCCAGACGTTCACGGCGACGGTCCCGTAGCGCAGATCGGCCAGCGCCCGATCGATCGCGGCTGCCACGCTCGGCTCCCGTCGCGCGACCGGGTCGACGATCAAGGTGGCGTTGAGCGTTCCCCACAGGGTGTCGTTGGCGAAGGCGACCGCACGATCGATGAACGCCGCGGTCGATCCGCCGCCGAGGGCCGTTTCGGCCACGACACTGCAGAACGCCTCGGTCGTGAAGCAGATGTCGTCGGACCGTTGCGGATCGACGCCTTCGACGAGCGCCCAGGGGAGTCGGTCGTCCGTTCGCTGACCGATCTGGTGCATCTCTGGATGGGCCGTCGCAACGGCCTCGAAGCGGTCGATCGCGCCCGGGTAGAAGGCATCGCGGGTCGGGGTCCGGGCAAGCCGATCCCGAATGGCCGCGAGGAATGCCTCCCGCTGTGGCCAGTCCGCATGGGTGATGATGACGCGGGCCGCATTGCAGTTGAACCCCCCGTTGTTGGTCAGCATCGTCGCGATGTTCTCGGCCTGCCTGGCCAGGTCCGCAGGCTTCCAGCGACCGGGCACGACGATCACCGGGCTCACGTTCCCGAGCTCCGCGGTGACCTTCTTGGGGAGGAGGGTCTCACCACGCGCCCTTCGGTCACGGCCGTCCGGCCCGGTGCCGAACACGATCGCGTCATAGGTCCGGATCGAGCCGGTCACGTGGATGTCATCAACCTCCCGGTGGCGACATAGGGCGGCGCCGGTCGCAGCGCCACCCTCGACGAAGCGGACGACGCCGATCTCGACGAGCGATCGAAGCGCTTGCTCGAAGATCGGCCGAAGGTAGCTGTTGACCGGGTGCAGCTTCGCGATGACGACGCTGTCCTCCACGAACAGCTTGGTGAGGATGTCCATCGGTCCGATCGACGAGACGTTGCCGGCCGCGAGGACGAGGCAGATCCGTCCAGTGGTCGGACCGTCGCGCCGATAGGCGACCGCCTGGGTCCTGGCCAGGTCATCCGCCCCGACCCCGGGCTCCATCCAGACGTCGGCGGTGATGCGGCGGTAGAACAGCCGATCGTACGTCGAGGCCGGGAAGACCCGGGCGGTGACCTGCCCGTCCCGGACGGGTCCGGACCGGTCCGGCGATCCGGGGCGTGCCGTACCGTTCGATGTCGTCGATCGCGTCCCGCAAGAGTCGCAGGTCCCGGATGAGGATGTACGGCCCGACCATCGCCTCCTCGCCCGAGGACGGATCGAGCGGGTCGAGACCCTCGGCGGAGATGCACGCCGCCGCCCATCGCTCGGCGACCGCAGCGGTATCGGCGATCAAGCGTTCCAGGAGGCGGACTCGCTGGCCGGGTCCGGTGGCGACCCAGTCCGATGCCTTCGACCGGAGGGCCAGGAGCGCGTCGTGGATGTCGTCGTCGAGTGCCGGGGCCGGCTCCGTGGCGATCGTCGGTGTCTCGCTCAACGCTTCGCCGGGGTCGACGGCTTCGGTGGCCTGGCCGCGATGTGGTCGAGCGCCCGGGCGATCCACCGGTCGCCGTCGGCCGTCCCGACGAGCGATGGCGGCAGCGTCACGTACCCACCAATCGGGCGTTCGGCCGGGCCGAATGTGCCGGCACCATCCACCGCACCAAGCGTCACGAGGTCATCCGCGCTCAGCTTCAGCCCGATATCGGCACCGAACAGGCCCATGAAGATGTTCCCGTTCACGAACGCGCCGAGATTGCCGAACATCGGCTTGACCTCGACCCGGGGATCGTCCGGCACGACCGACCGGAAGCGAGCCTTGTCGGCCTCGGACGGCTTCGGCATCTGCATGATCCACCTCCTCGGTCTTGCTCCCCGTCGCGGCCGCGGGTACCGAGCGGTGACAGTGTGCCTGCGGACGCGCCCCTACGCCAGCGCGGACCGTCGAGCGGCCAGGCGGACGATCTCCTCCACCGCCGCCGGGCGATACCGACGCGCTCGATCGACCCGCGCCCCACGGAGCACGCGGCGGATGTCGGTCAGGGTGTCGCTTCGTGGCCGCCGAACGACCAGGATCCAGGCGACCGGCCCGCCGACGCCGCCATAGCCGGTCGAGTCGACCAGCTCGATCGATTCACCGGGTACGCCGATCTCGACGAGGCTCGCCGCGGTCATCTCGGCGTCGAGTCGACTGGGGAGCATGGCGACCACGGAACCGGCAGGGTAGCCGGTCCCTTCGATCCAGGCGACGGCCAGGCGGGGATCATGCGTTGGCGGGGGAGCGGCTGGTGTTCGACTTGTCATCGTCACGCCTCGATCCGACTCGTCGCGGCGCCGGGCCATATCCATATCCCGTCGGACACCGCGGTCAGTCGACCTTGCCACTCGTCCTTGAGAACCGTCTGATAGCCGGGCCCGGTCATCTGACGACCGGGCTCCATGGGCTGTCGCCGCCGTTTCCGTCCGCTTGGCACGTCTCTGCGTGACGTATGGCTCGTTGGATATATGCGCCTAAGACATATATTCATCTCAACCCGATACAAGGCAAAGACATCCAGCGGTCCCGGAACGGGACGCCACCCGACCCGAAAGCAAGGAGCAGTGCGTGCCAGACGCGATGAGCGACATCGATGAACTCCAGGCATCGCTCCTGCGATCGCTGGCGAGCGTCCATCGATTGCGCATCCTCGGCTTGCTCGGCGAGCGGTCCTGCGAGGTCAACGAGGTCGCTCGTGAACTCGGGATGACCCAGGCCTCGGCCTCCCAGCATCTCGGCGCGATGCGCGGCGCCGGTCTGGTCGAGGCGATCCGAGATGGCCGAACGGTGACGTACCAGCTCAGCGACCCGCAGATCCTCGCGGCCTGCGCGCTCATGCGCGCCTTCCTCGTCCGTCGACTGTCGCATCTCGGCGATCTCGCGGCGGCCGTCCATGACCCGAGTCTCGTCCTTACGTCCAACAGTCAGGAGGAGCCACCTGTGAGCGACAACCTGTCCATCGTCCTGTTTTCCGGCACGGACGACAAGCTCCATGCCGCGGCGACCATCGCCGCCGGAGCCGCCGCCATGGGGACCCCGGTCAGCATCCTGTTGATGTACTGGGCCCTCGACGCCTTCCGGGCCGACCGCATCGACAACGATCACGGGCTCGCCTACGACGCGTCGCGACCCCGCTGGAACGAACCGGTCGAGCACGTCGGCAATATCCCCTGGCTCGAGACGTTCCGGCAGGCCAAGGAGCTCGGCGACGTGACGATCCGTGCCTGCTCAGGCTCGCTTGCGACCCTCGGGCTCGATGCGACCACGTTGGACCCACTGGTCGATGACGCCGGCGGCATCGCCTCCTTCCTGGCCGATGCCCAAGGCGCTCAGATCCTGTTCATCTAGTGGCCCCCGCCACGGAAAGGACTCTCGACATGGTCGATCAGGAACAACACGAGAAGTTGGTGATCATGGCCACCCACGGCCCGGATGACCCGGAGCAGGCGACCATCCCGTTCGTGATGGCCTGCGCCGCCCTCGCCTCGGATGTCGAGGTCGTGATGGGCTTGCAGGCGGACGGCGTCTGCCTGGCCCATCAGGGCGAGGCAGAGACGGTCGAGGCGCCGGGGTTCCCGCCGCTCACAAAGCTGATGGCGGACTACAAGGAGCTCGGCGGCACGCTGCTGGTGTGCGGACCGTGCGTCAAGAGCCGCGACATGGCCGACGCCCTGGTGCCCGCAGCCGAGGTTGTTGCCGCCGGCCGGTTCGTCGCAGAGGTGATGTCCGCCACCAGCACGCTGACCTACTGAACAACGACACGAGGTCGGTCGATCGACCGCCCGTCCAACCAAGAAGGAGAGTCCCCCGATGACCACCATGACGACCCCGCTGAGCGACAGCGACCTCCTCGCGCTCGAGAGCGCCAAGGTCGTCGATGCCCGTGGCAGCGCCTGCCCAGGCCCGCTTCTCGAGGCCAAGAAGGCCATGAACACGGTCCAGATCGGGCAGGTCATCGAGATCTGGTCGAGTGATCCGGGAACCAAGAGCGATATCGGCGCCTGGTCCGGGAAAGTCGGCCACACGTATCTCGGGTCCCTGCCGGCCGAAGGCTACGAGCGAACGTTCGTCGTCCGCCAGAAGTAGCGACGAAGGAGTAAGGCTGCGATGACCACGCTCGTGCCGGAGACGCCGCAGGCGGCGGAACGGACCTTCGTCCCGCGGATCCTCGTCTTCTCGACCAACAACATCTCCGACCCGGGCATCGACCTGGCCGGAAGCGCCCACATGACCTATTCACCGGGCGTCGTGGTCATCAGCATGCCTTGCACCAGCGGGATCCGACCCAGCTGGATCGTCCACGCCATTTCTCACGGGTTCGACGGCGTCTTCATCGCCTCCGACGGCGACGAATGCGCCTACCTCACCGATTGCTCCAGTCGGGCCTCGCGGATCGTCGCGCAGGCGCAGGAGCTCCTCGTCAAGGATGGCCATCAGTCCTCACGGCTGAAGATGGCCGCCATCTGCTCCGTGTGCGCGGAGCCCTTCACCAGACATGTCCAGCAATTCGGCCAGGCCCTCGCAGAGCTCGGCCCATCAGTGGTGACGTCATGACGGATTACGACGTTCTCGTCGTCGGTGCCGGTATCGGCGGTATGGAGTCGGCGCTCAAGCTCGGCGACATGGGCTACAAGGTCCTGCTCGTCGAGAAGGAGGCCAGTGTCGGCGGGAAGATGATCCTGCTGAGCAAGGTCTTCCCGACCCTCGACTGCGCCAGCTGCATCTCGACGCCGAAGATGGCGGCCTCCATCCACCATCCCAACGTGACCACCTTCACCTACAGCGAGGTCGACGGCATCACGCCCGCCGGCGACGGGCACTTCCAGGCCAAGATCACCCGGAAGGCGCGGTTCGTCGACGAGGTGGCCTGCACCGGCTGCCAGAAGTGCGAGACGGCCTGCACCGTTTCGGTGCCCGATCAGTTCAATGCCGACCTGGTCGCCCGCCACGCGGCCTACATCGCGTTCCCGCAGGCCGTGCCCAAGAAGGCGGTCATCGAGCGGGCCGGATCGTCGCCATGCTCGTTCACCTGCCCCGCCGGGATCCAGGCCCACGGCTACGTGTCGCTCATCCGAAGTGGCGAATACGAGAAGGCGTTCCAGCTCGTGCTCGATGCTACGCCTCTGGTCGGTACGCTCGGGCGCGCCTGCTATGCGCCGTGCGAGGTCGATTGCACCCGCGGTTCGCTCGAGGGGCCGCTGCCGATCCGTCGGCTCAAGCGCTTCATCGCCGACGAGCACTACGATCGGTACGACGGACCCGGGGTCGAGATCCCGGAGCCGAACGGCCACCGGATCGCGATCATCGGTTCGGGACCGGCCGGCCTGACCGCGGCCTGGCAGCTGGCCCGCAAGGGCTATGCCGTGAAGATCCTCGAATCGGCGCCCAAGCCTGGCGGCTTCCTCCGCCTCGCCATCCCGGCCTACCGACTCCCGACCGAGGTCGTGGAGCGAGACATCTCCAACGTGACCGCGCTCGGCGTCGAGATCGTCGTGGACTCCCCGGTCGAGGACCTCGAGCATCTACACGACGACGGGTATGACGCCGTGCTCGTGGCGACCGGTACGCCGCTGTCGACCCGGATGGGCGTACCCGGCGACCAGCTCGATGGCGTCCTGAGTGGCGTCTCATTCCTCCGGGCCGTGAAGCTCGGCGAGGGCGTCGACCTGCGCGATCGCCGGGTCGTCGTCATCGGTGGCGGCAACGTCGCGATGGATACCGCCCGGACCGCGCGGCGGATGGGTGCCCGAGATGTCACGGTCGTCTACCGGCGGACCCGGGCCGAGATGCCCGCCCACCATGTCGAGGCGGACGACACCGAGAAGGAGGGCGCCGGGTTCGTCTTCCAGGCCGCACCCGTCGCCGTGATCGACGACGGCAACGGAGCGACGCGCGCCCTCCGCTGCACCAGGATGGCAGCCGGCGCCAAGGATGCCTCCGGCCGGAGCCGGCCGGAACCGATCCCGGGCAGCGAGTTCGAGATCGACTGTGATGTGATCATCACCGCCATCGGGATGGCGCCCGACGCGGCCGCATTCGGTGGCCAGGTCCGGTCGAACGCGAATGGGTCGATCGTCGTGGACGAGCGAACCCTCCAGACCGACGTGCCCTGGCTGTTCGCCGCCGGGGATGTCGTCTCCGGCGCCTCGGACATCACCCGAGCGACCGGCCAGGGCCGGCGCGCGGCGTTCATGATCGACCGCTGGGTCCAGGATCGCACCCTCGACGGGACCGAGGACTTCGACCTTCGTCTTCCGGTCGTCGACAAGGAAGCGGTCCTGGCCCGACAGCAGGCCTACCGGCTGGCGCTGCCGGCCGATCCCAGCGAAGTCATCAGCCCCGCGCCGACGGACTTCCGCGAAGTGGAACTGCCGATGACCGAGGCCGAGGCGCGCTACGGCGCCGGCCTGTGCCTCGACTGCGGCGTGTGCTCCGAATGTGGCGAGTGCGTCGACGCCTGCCCGGTCGACGACTGCATCGACCTGCGGGCGCGCGACGAGACGATGGATGTCGACGTCGGTGCCGTCGTCGTGGCCACCGGCTTCAAGTTGTTCGCCGCCGACCTCAAACCGCAATACGGTTTCGGCACCTTCAAGAACGTGATCACCGGCATGCAGATGGACCGGCTGCTCGCACCGACCCGCCCGTTCAACACGATCCTGCGGCCGGGTGACGGCAAGGTCCCGGACCGGATCGCCTACGTCCTGTGCACGGGCTCGAGGGACGAGACCGTCGGGAACCCGCTCTGCTCGAGGTTCTGCTGCATGTACTCGATCAAGCAGAACCAGCTGATCATGGGTGCCCTGCCGATCGCCGACGTGACGGTCCACTACATGGACATCCGTGCTCCCGGCAAGCGCTACGACGAGTTCTACGAACAGGCCAAGTCCATGGGCGCGAACTACGTCAAGGGCCGGGTCGCCAAGATCACCGAGAAGGACAACGGCGACCTCATCCTGCGCTACGAGGACATCGAACACGGCGGACAGCTCGTGGAAGCGGAGTACGACCTGGTCGTGCTGGCCGTCGGGGTCCAGCCCAACAGCGACGCCCAGGCCCTCTTCCCCGAAGGCGGCCTGGCGACGGACGAATACCGCTACGTCGCGGAGACCGACGAGGACTCGAACCCCGGACAGACCAGCATCCCCGGCGTGTACGTCGCCGGCGCCGCGTCCGGCGCCAAGGACATCGCCGACTCGATCCTGCACGCAGGCTCGACCGTAGCCCAGGTAGCGGCCTACCTGGAGAGGACGAAGGTGCCGGCATGACCGAGCAGGAACGACGGATCGGGGTCTACGTCTGCCATTGCGGCGGCAACATCTCCGACTACGTCGATGTCGACCAGGTGGTGGCGGCGGCCCAGGGGGAGCCCGGCGTCGTCGTCGCCCGCCAGATGATGTTCGCCTGCTCCGACTCGGGCCAGCAGGAGATGGAGCGCGACATCGAGGAGCAGCAGCTCGACGGCATGGTCGTCGCCTCGTGTTCCCCGAAGCTCCACGTCGTGACGTTCCGTGGCGTGGCCAAGCGTGCCGGCCTCAATCCCTATGAATACACCCAGGTCAACGTCCGCGAACAGGCGTCATGGATCCATTCGGACGATGCCCAGCAGACCACTGACAAGGCCATCCATCTGGTCAAGGCCGGGATCGCCCGGACCCTCCTGACCGAGCCGCTCGAACCGATCGTGGTCGAAACGACCCAGCGGACCCTCGTGGTCGGCGGGGGCGTGGCCGGACTGCGGGCGGCGATCGGCCTGGCCGACATCGGCCTCGGGGTCTTCCTCGTCGAGCGCGAGCCGGTCCTCGGCGGTCGGGTCGGGACCTTCGGCGCGATGTATCCGACCGGCAAGGACGGCCGCGAGCTCATCGCCGAGCTGGTCGAGGGCATCCGGCAGCGGCCGTCGATCCGCGTCTTCACCGAGGCGGAGATGACCAGCAAGTCCGGGACGTTCGGGAACTACGAGGTCGGGATCCGGGTCGGTGGGGAGCATCCGGAGACGCTGACCGTCGAGGTCGGCTCGGTCGTCATCACGACCGGCGTCGATACCTATTCCCCCGAGGTGGGGGAGTACGGCTACGGCATCGAGGGCGTCCTGACCCTGCCCGAGTTCAAGGCCAAGATGGACGCGACCGACGGGCCACTCACCCATGCCGGCCGGCCCGTCCGGAGCATCGCCTACATCTACTGCGTCGGCAGTCGCGAACCGGCGGGCGAGCCGGGTGCGCACGAATACTGCTCGCGCTATTGCTGCGCCGCGACCGTCGCCGCATCCGTCCAGATCGCCTCACGCGACGCCGCCGTGCACCAGTACCACCTGTACCGGGACATGCGGACCTACGGCAAGTTCGAGACCATGTACACCGATTCGCGCAAGCTTGGGTCCGTCTATCTCAAGTTCGCCGATGACGCCCCGCCGAGCGTTGCCAGCGACGCGTCCGGCAACCTGCTCGTGACCGTCACGGATGTGCTCACGGGTGGCGAGGAGCTGACGATCCCGGTCGACCTCGTCGTCCTCGTCACGGGCATGATCCCGCGCCAGAACGAGGAGCTGAACAGCATCCTCAAGCTGCCGGTCGACAAGGACGGGTTCTTCAACGAGATCCACCCGAAGCTCCGGCCGGTCGAAACGGTCGTCGACGGCGTGTTCATCGCCGGGGCCTGCCAGGGTCCGAAGAACTCGAGCGAAAGCGTCGCGTCCGGACTGGCAGCAGTGACCCAGAGCGCGGTCATCCTCAAGAAGGGCTTCGCCGAGCTCGACCCGCTGGTCGCGATCGTCGATGCCGATGCCTGCACCGCCTGCGGCCTGTGCCTCGAGGCGTGCCCGTACGGCGCGATCGAGATGCACGCCGACGGCGGATCGTCCGTGGCAGCCATCAGCGAGACCGGCTGCAAGGGTTGCGGCGGGTGCGTCCCGGTCTGTCCGGAGAACGCGATCGACCTGCTCGGCTACACCGACGCCCAGATCACCTCGATGATCGACAAGCTCCTGGAGGTCCCGGTCGCATGAACGCCCCGAATCGCGAGTTCCGCGAAGTCATCCGCGAGGAACCGGTCATGCGGGCGCGGATCCTCGAGTTGCTCGAAGCCGAGCCGAAGACCGTTCCCGAGATCGCCACCGCGATGGATTGCCCGACCCACGAGGTCCTCTTCTGGATCATGGGCATGCGCCGCTACGGTCGGGTCCGCGAGGTCAAGGGCGTGACCGACGAGGGCTATTTCCGCTACGAAGCCATCGGGAAGGATCCGTCATGACCACGCTCGTCGACACCAACCTGCTCGATGACCTGCAGCGCTACGGCGCGGCCGATGTGTCGGCCTGCTTCAGCTGCGGGACGTGCACCGCCTCCTGTCCGCTGGTCAGCAACGACGCCACCTTCCCGCGCCGGATGATCCGTTATGCGCAGGTCGGCATGCGCGACCGACTGCTTTCGAGCAAGGAACTGTGGACGTGCTACGCCTGCGGCGAGTGCTCGGAGACGTGCCCGACGCAGGCCGAGCCGAGCGAATTCATGGCCGCTGCGCGGCGGTACGCGATCGCCAATTACGACCGGACCGGTCTTGCCCGGACGATGTACACGCGGCCGGTCATCGGGACCATCTTCGCCGTCGTCCTGGCCGCGTTCTTCGCCCTGTTCATGTATGCCGGCCACGGCGCGCAGAGCACGGAGTCGCTCGACATCTTCGGGTTCATCCCCGAGGAACTCATCCACAACATCGGGATCGGGGTCATGATCCTCGTCTTCGGCGCCGGCCTGGTCGGCGTCGCCACGATGGCTCGAGCCGTCAGTCGAGACGGCGGGGTCGGCCTGCGCTCGATGTTCGGTGGGCGCGTCGCCCTCCGGCGAACCGCGAGCGCCCTGTGGACGTCCCTCGCCATCGAGACCCTCGGCCAGCGCCGGTATCGCGACGACTGCGATACGGATGCGGCCGAGCAACCCTGGTACCTGCGGCGCTGGTTCCTCCACGCCGCGACGATGTGGGGCTTCCTGGGCCTCCTGGCCGCGACGATCCTCGACTACGGCCTGGCCATCGTCGGGATCAAGGCGACGGGCACGCCGGTGCCGATCTGGTATCCGGTCCGGCTCCTCGGCACGGTCGCCGGGCTGATGCTCGTGTACGGCGCCACGATGTTGATCGTGCAGCGCTACCGGGGGACGGAGCGCTCGGTCCGCCACTCGACTGCGGCCGACTGGACGCTACTGGCCCTCGTCTGGATCACCGGCGTGACCGGGTTCGCCCTTGAGCTTGCCCTGTACCTGCCGAGCGCGCCCGCCTGGGGCTACTGGGTCTTCCTGTTCCATGTTGCGATCGCGATGGAGCTTGTCATCCTCGCCCCGTTCATGAAGCTGGCCCACGCGGTCTATCGACCGGTGGCCCTGTTCTTCCTGGCCCTTGCCGGGACGCCCGTGCCGACCGCGCCTGACAAGGCCTGAATGATCCTGCCATCGACAGCAACGACAACCACCGACCCACAAGGAGCAACGACATGACCGCAAGCCTTCCCCAAGTCTCCCTCGAACACCACGATCGACTGATGCGCCGCGTCGACACGATGCCGGCCGCCGGCGACCTCGTCGGGACGGTCCCCGTCGCCGAATTGCGGCCGCCGCGTCGACGAGATGGTCGCGTTCCTCGACGGCCTGCTCATCCCGCATCTCGAGGCCGCCGAACACACCCTCTACCCGGAACTCGAGCGGATGCTCCAGAACCGTCACTCGATGACCCCGATGCGGCGAGAGCACGGCGAGATCCGCCAGCTGCTTGCCGATCTCGTCAAGATCCAGGGCCAGCTCAAGGATGCGTCACTGACGACGAGTCAGACGATCGCACTGCGGCGAGTGATCTTCCGGCTGTACGCGCTGCTCAAGGTCCACCTCGCGGAGGAGCGCCTGTACGAGGGGATCATCGAGCATGGCGTGTCGGCCGAGGCGGCCGAGAAGCTGGCTGCCGCGATGGACCACAGCGGCATCGGCGCCTTCTGAGGTCAGCCGCCCGATACGGACTCGAAGCGCCTATGCTCTTGAGGCCTATGGATGATGGACCGAGCAACCGCCGAGGCGCCGGCAAGGACGGGTCGGGTCGCCTCGCATCGGACCGGGACGATGCCGGGGCCCCGGTCCATCGAGGCTGGGCCCCGCTGAGTGGGCGCCATCGCTGGATGGAACCATTCGTGCTCGTCCTGCTCGCTGGCGGCAGCTCCCACGGCTATGCCATGACCGCCCAGCTGGAGGACATGGGGATCACCGGCGGTCCGGTGGATATCGGGCAGGTCTATCGAACCCTCCGCGAACTCGAGGCGACCGGTCAGGTCACCTCTTCCTGGTCGGCTGAACCCGTCGGTCCGCAACACCGTGACTACGAATTGACCGAGGCCGGGTATGCCGCGATCGACGCCTGGGCCGCGGTCATGAAGGAGCGCGCGAGGCTCATCGGCGAGTTCAATGCCCGCTACCTTGAAGCCGTGACGACCCCTCGCCGGCGAACGTGATCGTCAGCTAGACGGGTTCGGCGCTGGCGTGATCGATGCCACGAGCCAGGGTGTCCTTCTCCTCCGGGCTGAGGTTCCGGTCCAGCACGCCCAGGTAGAGCTCCTCTTCGGCAAGGTGGACCTTGAGCATCGCATAGAGCCGATACAGGACCCGCCGCAGGCCGATCTCATCGACCTCCGTCAGGCGCTCCTCCGCGACGAGCACGCTGTATCCGCACAACGATCCGAACAGACCGCGTAGTCGCTCATGCTCCAGGCGCATCGGAGCCATGGAGTGGCGCTTGTCCATCACCTGCTCCAGCCGGGCGTAGAGGTTGGTCTCGATCGCCTCGATGTGCGGGACGAGCTGGCCGATGATGAAGCTGCACTCTTCCTGGAAGGTCGCGGAGAACTCCTCCGGACTGACGTTGCCGAGCATCTCGGCGAGCTCCGGCAGGCGGTCGACGTGCGGCTCGATCAGCTCGCTGTGTTCGTGGGACGTTCCTGGCAACGACCGCATGGGCTGTCCTTCTGCTCCGATATCGAACGAGCGGGATGTGCTGTCCTCAGGTGAGTCTGTGAACAGCGCGGATGACAGGAAAGGGCCGTTCGGCCCGTAGTCGGTGATCGTCCGGACGGGCGTCAGGCGGTGATGGCTACGGGGACTTGGCCGGTCTCGGGCGACCCTGCCGGCTCGTACGGGCCGGTGATGATGACCTCGGCGGCCTGTTCCCGGCCACTCGCGTCCCGGACGACGTAGGCGTGGTGGACGGTCGTCATCCCGCTCGACAGGGTGGCCCCGACCGAGCAGTACTTGGTCGCCGACAGTTCGATCGCCCGGCGGACCGCGTCGACGTCGATGCCGTCGCCCTCCACGACGTGGGTCACCTCGATCCGGGTGAACGCGTTCGGGTGGCCAGCCTGCTGATCGCCCGAGGCTTCGACCCGGTACCCGGATACCGGCTGGCGCTTCTTGCGCAGGATCGAGATGACATCCATCGCGGTGCAGCTCGCCAGCGCGATCGGGACCAGCTCGGACGGGCGCATCCCCGCATCGCCACGACCATCGTCGAGCGTGACGGCATGCCCGCTTCCGGAGCGTGCGACGAACCGGAGTCCCTCGCCTTCGAGGGTGATGGTGGCGGTCTTGGCGGTCACGTTCGACTCCTGGCGTTCTGTCGCGGATCCGCGACGATCATCGGATGGACTGGACGACCCGCTCGAGGCGGGCCTTCGCGTCCCGCGCCACGGTCTGGATGGCGGGGCTGCCGACGATGCCGAGGGCGGCCATGGGGTCCATGGCCTCGATGATCGTCTCGCCGCCCTCCTCGCGGAGGACGACGTTGCAGGGCAGGAGCGCACCGACCGACGGATCGGCCTCGATCGCACGGTGGGCGAGTGGCGGGTTACATGCGCCGAGGATCAGATACGGCGCTTGCTCGATCCCGAGCTTGGCTCGCATCGTGGCCTGGACGTCGATCTCGGTCAGCACGCCGAACCCCTCGGCTCGGAGGGCGGCTTCGACGCGTGGCCGCAGCTCGGCCACGGTTCCGTGGACGCGGGTCCCGAAGGTGAAACGCTGGGTGATCGTCATCCGGTCAGCCCCGCTCGCGCGTCCTGACTGGTCCCCGTCGCGGCCGAGGCATAGGCCCGGGCATGGGCCGTCGATCGTCGCTCGACGATCCGGTGGACGATGTCACAGGCATCGAGGATGGTCGGTTCGGCGATCCGGTAGAGGATCGCGTTGCCGGCCCGACGGCTCTCCACGAGGTCCGCGTGACGCATGACCGCGAGGTGCTGGCTGGCATTCGGCAGGGTCACCCCGATGCGGTCCGCCAGCTCGGACACGGATCGTTCTCCGTCGCGCAGGGCGTCCAGCATCATCAGTCGCTTTGGGTCGGTCAGCACTTTGCATAGCTCGGCATGGAGCCGATAGCGCTCCGTCTCTGGATCGTGGTTCTCAGGCATGACCTCAGCGTACAACTAGTTGCGTGATTGCGCAATAGACAGAATAGATGGCCCGCACGACCGGTACCTCCACGTCCACGGACGGGACCATCGGATGAGCCGGGTGCGGGCGGGGCCCGCGTAGTCTGGCCGGAAGGTGCCCTGCACCCGATGCGGAGCGCGATCCAGCGCACCGTCACGAGGCATCCGGCGGAGCCGGCTACACGTGAAGGATGATCGATGCGCTTGACCTCCCGGACGATCGCCGTACTCGGTGCCCTGCTTGGGATCGTCATCGTCTGGTCGTCGGATCAGATCCTGCCGGCTACGTCGGAGTACCAGGCCCAGATGCGGATCTGGCTCTTTGCCCGTGCGGCCGGCGTCACGGCCTACCTGATCCTGACCTTCGTCATCGCGATCGGCCTGGTCCTCAGCCACCCGGTCAACAAGTCGACCTGGAAGCTGTCGAAGTGGATCTTCCCGTGGCACGAGAACCTGCTCGTCTTCACGATCGCGTTCACGGCGGTCCACATCGTGACCATCCTGCTCGACCCGTGGGCCGGTGTCGGCGTCTTCGGCGCGTTCATCCCGGGCCTGTCGAGCTTCCGGAGCGTGCCGGTCGCGCTCGGCACGCTGGCCCTGTACGGCTTGCTCCTGACCGGCCTGACCGCGCGATACACCCAACTCCTGCCACGGGGCATGTGGCTGAAGATCCACCGCCTCAGCATCGTCGTCTGGGGTCTCAGCTGGAGTCACGGCATCCTGTCCGGGACGGACACCGGTGGGTTCGCCCCGCTGTACGTCCTGACCGGGTCGCTGATCCTGGCATCCGCCGCATACCGCTACTGGGTCGGCAAGCTGGGCAGGCCGACCTTTGCCTCGAGCCTCCCGCTCACCGAGTCGGGTCGCGGGCCTGCCGGACCCTCGCCGGCTGCTCCGGCGACGCTTGGATCAGCTGAGGGTCGCTCGTGAACGGCCGCGTGCGCCGCGGTGCCGTGATCGCCGCGGTGATCGCGAGCCTCATCGTTGGCGTGCTGTCGATCCAGGTCGCCGCCGACCTTGCCGCGGCAGCCGCCCCGCCGCCTGCCCCGCCCGTGTCGCTCGAAACGCTGAAGCGCCAGCTTGCCGCCGAGCAGGATCGCGCAGGCGGGCTGCAGCAACAGCTCGAGGATCTGCTCGGGGTCACCGGCCAGCTGACCGACGCGCTGGACGCCACTCAGACGCAGGTCAACGACGACGGCCTGTCGGCGACCGACCTTCGAAAGCGACTGAAGGCGGCTGAAGCGAAGCTCACGCTCGTCAATGGATTGCTCAGGAAGGCGAAGGCTCGCCTGGCCACGCTCGGCGCGACGACCGCAGGCCTGTCTGCCGGCAGTGGTTCATCGTCGGGGAGCGGCGGTGGCGGCGGAGGCGGCGGTGGCGGCGGTGGTGGCGCCGCAACGACCCCGGCGCCGACATCCCCGCCGCCGGCGACCTTCAGCCTCGCCCTGAGTCTGGGTGGCGGTGGTGTGCGCGCGACATGGACGGCTTGCACGGCGAACAACTTCTTCGCCTACGCGCTGGTCCGCTCGACCGACCACGAGATCCACTACCCGCCCGAGGACAGGGACACCCTGGTCGCCCAGGTGACGTCGAGCTCGACGCTCACCGCGACCGACAGCGCCGCCCGTTCCGGCACGCTCTGGTACCGGCTCTACTGCCTCACCCGGAGCGGCGGCGAGACTCGCACGAGCGCGTCGACATCCACCGTGCAGATCTCCGTACCGTGAGGCCAGAGATGTCGAACGAACGACCGCGTCCCGCCGACTCCGGACCCGAAGCGGCCATATCACGTCGGCGTCGCCGTCGGACTGACGACCGGGTATCTACGCGATGAGCCTGCTCGTCACGACCCAGATGCAGGTCGCGACCGACCGGTTGTTGATCACAGACCGGGCGCCGGTCCAGGCGGCCATCGATGCGCTTGATCAGCATCATGACCTGCAGGAGGCCCGGCTCCTCGAGGCCCGGCTCCGCTACCAGGATGGGTCCGCCGGGTACGAGGCCGTGGCCGAGCGACTCGCGATGCTGGAGGCCCGCCTGGCCGCTGTGGGCAAGACCGTCGGCCGCGTCGAGCGGCTGAGCGACTCGCTGCCCAGCAGCCTGTCGCTTGGGAGCGTGCCGACCACGGTCTCGCGCAGCCGGTCGTCCGGTGGCGGCTCGTCGGGCGGGACCGGTCATCAGGCGATCAAGCTTCCGCCGCCGCCAGCTCCCAGGGCGACGCCGCCGCCCGCGAGCGGCGGGACCGGGGGTTCGGGCAAGCCTTGACCGTCGGGACGGTATCGACCGCAGCGTCATCGGTGGCCAGCGAACGTGTCTTCACGGGCCGCGCCCTGGGATCCCCGCTGCGGCTGGTCCTGCGGAACGTGCCCCTTGCCGACGCCGAGGTTGCCTGGAAGGCGGTCGTGGACGAATTCGACGCCGTGGACCGGGCGATGTCTGCCTATCGGGCCGACAGCGAGGTCACGGAACTCAACGAGCGGGCCGGAGGTCAGGACGCCATCCGGGTCGAGCGACGTCTGTATTCGGGGCTGGCCCTCGCGGACCGGGCGTGGAGGCAGACCGGCGGGCGCTTCGACAGTCGGGTCCTCGCGGTCCTGCTCGACCTGGGCCGGCCCGGGGTCCAGCGTGTCGACGTTCCTGACCGGATCTCTTCGCCGACCGACTCCGGGATCCGGCGCGACCCTCGCGGACGGTCGATCTCGGTCTCGGCACCGGTCGACCTCGGCGGTCTCGGCAAGGGCCTCGCGTTGCGCTGGGCGTGGCGTCGCCTGGCCCCGATCGTGGACCGGCCCGGCCGCGGTGGGTTCATCGAAGCCGGTGGGGATCTCGTCGGCCACGGCCCGGGACCGGCCGGCGACGCCTGGCACATCCGGATCGATTCACCGGACGGGGCTGCCGATCCGGTGGCCGTCGTCGAGCTCGGATCCGGCGGTCTATGCACCTCGTCCATCGAGGTGTCGACCTGGGTGACATCGGAAGGTAACGTCGTCCATCACCTCATCGACCCGCAGACCGGGCGACCCGGCGGAGAGGGACTCATGTCGGTGACGGTGGCGACCGCCGATCCCGCCTGGGCTGAGATCTGGAGCAAGGTCCTGTTCCTGGCAGGGTCCCGCACCATCGGTCCGGAGGCGCGGAGCCGCGGCCTCGCCGCCTGGTGGGTGACCGAACGCGGGGAGCTGGAGATGACCCCGGCCGCGCGCCAGCGGACCGTCTGGTCCTGACCCTTCCCTGACCGGGCCCGCGCCGTCAGCGGATCGGCAGGATCAGGACGTACCGCCCGTACCATTCCTTGCGGGCCTTCGCGAAGCCGGGCGTGTACGGGTCGTCGAGGCGGCTGTCCCGTTCGTAGTAGCGCTGGAACCGCCACTTGTAGGTCGTCGTGTACCGCAGCGCCTTGTAGGTCATCCGGCGATCGACCGCGTGCGATCTGCGCAGCGGGTCGGTCAGGTAGAACCCGCGTACCGTGAACGCGTTGGTCAGGTGGCCGGACGCATCCCGCGCCCACGGGTCGCCCTTGAGGCCGTAGTAGCCGGTGACCATCTGGGCGTGCCGCCCGCGCCAACCCATGAGCCCGACCGGCTTGCCTTTCGTGATGAGCGCCCGGACTGCGGCCTTCATCGCCCGGTCGTACGAGCCGTAGGACCGATCGTCATAGATGCGCGACCCTGCCTGGAGCGTGGCGGCGCCCCAACCGTAGTAGTTCAGGGCGTTCCGCCAGCCATGTGGGTCGGAACCATAGCCACCGACGAGCGTGTCATGCCGGCGTTCCCAGGAGAGGATCTCGTCCTGGACCGATCGTGCGTTCGTCGGCCGCCAGATGAACCCGTCGCCACCCGTCCCGATCGCGGCGGTGAAGTTGAGCATGCTCCGCGCCGAGGCCGCGGTGCACGCCCGCCAGTCGGGGTCCTGGAACCGGAAACTGGTGGCGACGAAGAGGTCCATGGACCTGGGTGCTACGGGTTTCGGCGTCGGCGTGGGCGTCGGTGTCGGCGTCGGGGTTGGCGTAGGCGTGGGCGTCGGAGTTGGCGTGGGCGTCGGTGTCGGTGTCGGGGTTGGCGTGGGCGTGGGGGTCGGATTCGGACTCGGACTCGGACTTGGGGTCGGATTCGGGGTCGGGGTCGGGGACGGCGACGGCGAGAAGGTCGGTGTCGGGCTCGGTGACGGATCCGCGGCGGCGGCCGCGCGAGGGAGCGCGACGAAGGCCAACGCGCCGCCCAGGACGCCGGCCATCGCGATCCTCCGCAGGACGGCACGCCCGGGCAGCCGGTGAAGGAGCGCCTTGGGGTGAGCCGGTCGCATGGTCCACCCACCATACGAGCGGCCCACGACCTGGACCACGCCCCGAAAGTACTCGCGGCTCGAGCCCGCAGATCGACCTAGCGGTCGACCTCTGCCGGTTCGTCCGGCGTCGCCGGCGCCGTGGCCAGACGCGCTGGCCGCAGCGAACCGCGGAGCACTGCCATCGGCCGGACGTCGAGGATGAGGCCGAGGGCGACGAACACCAGCAACGATCCGAAGAGGAACGTCGGCGAGATCGATTCCGACAGGAAGATGGCGCCCCAGACCGTGCCGAAGACCGGATTGAGGAATGTCACGGTACTCGTCGCCATCGGGCCGACGTCGCGATTCAGGCGGAACAGGATCGGCCAGGCGATCGCCGTCGAGAGGATGCCGATCCCGAGCATGGCCACGACCGCCTCAGACGTGATCGTCGCATCCCCGGCCGTGACGGCAGCGAACGGCAAGAGCATGAATGCAGCCGCGATGAGCTGCCCTGCCGCGAGCTGGACCGGCGGCTGGGGACCCATCCGACGCCGGATGTAGGTGAGCGCGATGCCATATGACGCCGCGGCGAGCGTCGCCGCCACAACGCCGATCAGGGCATCCGGTGCCAGCTGGATGCCCTCGAGGCCGACGATGACGCCGACCCCGAGGAAGCCGATGACGATCGCTGCGATCCGTCGCCGGGTCGGCGCCTGCCGGAGCCAGATCGCGAGGATGATGGCCGTCCAGAACGGCGTCGTCGCGTTGATGATCGACCCCAGCCCGGCCGTGATCGAGCGCTCCGCGAACGCGAACAACGCGAACGGAAGCGCCGCCATGAACAGGCCGACGATGACGTAGTCGCGCCACGACGCGCGCATCGCTGCGAGCCGCGTCCGACCCACGAACGGCAGGAGGATGACGGCGGCGATGAGGACCCGAACGAAGGCGACGACCAGGGCGGGGAGCTCCGGCGCGGCGAGACGCATGAACAGGAACGACCCGCCGAACGCCGCGCCGCAATAGAGGAGGGAGGCGACGACGACGGGCGATACCGATAGGCGCTCGGCAGACCGGATCACGCTGCCACGCTCGTCGCCATGGCCCGGCGCGCGGACGGTGGCGCCGCCAAGATGGCTCTCATGGCCATCGAAACGGGAATGCGCGTGATTCGCTGTGCGCGATGTCCGGCGTGGGTCTGGGGCATCGGGCCGACTGTACCCGATTGGGCTGGCGCGAGGCGGGTCGATGGATAGCGCGGATGTCGTCATCGCCGGGTCGGGGATCGCCGGCATCGCCACCGCCTGGCAGGTGGCCGAACAGCTTGGTGCGACGACCGCCGTCCTGGTCGATCCGCGTCCGCCGCTGTCGCTCACCAGCGACCGGCCGGGTGCCAACTACCGTGATTGGTGGCCACAGCGAACGATGGTCGAACTGGCCCAACGCAGCATCGGATCCGTCGAGCGCCTGGTCGCTGCGGGGGCCGCAGTCGCGATGGATCGTCGCGGCTACCTGTACGTGACCGCCGATCCGTCGGTCGCCGAGACGTTGCCGTCGATCATCGAGCGGCACGTCGCGGCGGGGGTCGCGCGGACCGACGCGGACCTGTGGCTCGGTCGGGATGACCTGACGGCGCGGTTCCCGCACCTGGGCCGAGTGTCGCTGGGCGCGATCCACGCTCGGAGGGCAGGCAGCCTCGACACGGTCGGGTTGGGGCGAACGATGCTGGCGGCGGCACAGCTTCGCGGGGTTCGGGTGGAGCGAGGGACCGTCGTGGCGGTCGGCACGGCGAACGGCCACGTCGAACGCGTGACGGTGACGACAGCCGATGGGCATCGCCGGATCCACACGGATCGTTTCGTCAACGCGGCCGGGCCGTTCGCACTGGCGGTCGCACGGCTGGTCGGAGTGGATCTCCAGCTCGAGACCGTTCTTCGTCAGAAGGTCGTCTTCCGAGATCCGCTCGCGATCGTTCCCCGCGATGCGCCATTCACGATCGGCCTCGACGAGACCGATGGACTCCCGGCCGGAGTCCATATCAAGCCGGACGCTTCGATTGGCCCGGATGCGATCAAGCTCGGGTGGGCCCGCGATCAGACGCCTTCCGAACCATCCGCCGACCCAGCCTGTCCACCAGACTTTCCGGCCGCGGTCCTGGCTCGGGCCGCAACGATGGTGCCGGGCCTTGAAGCCTACGTTGCCCGAGCGCCCGACCTTCTGGCGCACGATGGCGGCTTCTATGCCCGTACGCCCGACGGCCTTCCGTTGATCGGCCCGCTCGGGCCCGACGGCGCGTTCATCGTCGGCGGGATGGCGGGGTTCGGGACGATGATGGCCGCCGCGGCCGGCGAACTCGGCGCCGCCTGGGTTCTCGGCGGCGACCGGCCGGACCTGGCCCAGAGCTTCGACCCGCGACGGTCGGCCGTCGGCCGACGGGTCGATGGTTCTGCGGCACCGCGGTACGGCGAACTCTAGACGAGAGTCGAGGCGATCGAAGCGGATCAGCCGGCCGGGGTTCGCTGCTGGATCTCCGTGGGCGTCACCGGGGCGACCGGGGTCGACGTCCGCCATCGCCGCGTCGAGTCGCTCCAGGAATGGCCTGGCCCCGAGACGTGCCAGGATCTCGCGGGCTCGCTCCGCCGCCGCACGGACTTCCGGCTCGCCTGGGCCGAGCAGGGTCACCATCTCGATCGCGCAAAGCGCCTCGTCCCAGACCGTCCCGAGGTCGCGCCACAGCCGCAACCCCGAGCGATACAGATCGAGGGCCTCACGCGGGCGCCCTTCGAGCGCATCGATCCCGGCCCGGATGGTCATCACGTCAGCGTCGATCACCCGGCCGCGCCGACCGATGGCTTCGACCGAGGCGAGGTCCTCGCGTGCGGCCGCAGGCGTCGCGGGCCAGGACCCCACAATGCGCGGCACGCAGATGAACCTCAACGTGCGTCTGGGTCAGGAGCTGTCCGTAGGCGAGCGTTCGTGACCGGGCGAGCGCGTACTCGGCCGATGCGAACGCCTCGCTGGCCATGACGTTCGCGATCGCTGTCCCCTTGACGGTATCGTCGTCACTTACAGCGACCGCTTCGAGTCTCGCGACCAGATCCGACGTTGGTTCGCCGCGGTAGGCCAGGAGCGTGATCAGGCCCGCCAGCGCCGTCATCCGATCGAGTGGATCCACCTCGTCATCGAGCAGCGTCGAGAATTCAGCGGCGATCCAATCCCACTCACCCAACCGCATGGCCCCGTCCCGGGCATTCTCGAAGAGGTGGAACGACCGGATGCCGAAACGCCGCGCGATGGCGAGGCCGGCGCGGGCGGCCTCGAGCGAGGCACGAGGATCGTGGTCGCCCTGAAGGGCGGACAGGTTGTTGAGGCGCGCGGTTCTCCGGCACCGGGAACCCGTGCTCGGCGGCCAGTCGCTGTCCCGTCTCGACCGCGCCGATCCCCTCGTACGGTCGACCCAGGTGGGTCAGGGCGGAACCCCGTGTGATCAATGTGTCCGCGACGACCTCGACGAGATCGACCCGCTCAGCCGAGGCGAGGACTCGATCGGCGACGGCGACCGCGCCGGTCAGGTCGCCGTTGAGGAACAAGGCTCGCGACAGCTGACCGTCGAGCTTCGCGAGGATGGCATCGTCGCCGAGGTCGCTGAATTGCTCCGACGCCTCGGTCAGCAGGGCGAGCGCCGGTTCGAAATGGAAGAAACTCAGGAGCGCCCAACCGAATTCGGCCGTCGTGCGGGCTTCCGCCCTGCGATCCCCGAGTTCGGACCAAAGCGCGAGTGCTGCCTCGTAATGCGATCGGGCGATGTCGACGCGCTGGAGCGAGGCCGCCGAGGCTGCTGCTCGGTCGTGGAGTGATGCCTCGTCGGCAGGATCCGAGGTGATGCTCAGGGCCTGCTCGCTCAGCGCGATCGCTTGATCGTGTGCGCCCAGTCCGGCCGCACGTTCCGCCCCGGCCCGCAAGGCGATCCGTGCCTGCGTGCCGAGCGCCTCGCGCTCCGGGCCCTCGGGAGCGTTCGCGTGAGCGGCAAGGTAGTGGCCCGCCAAGGCGCCCGCGAGTTCATCCGACCCGAGCGACTCGAAGAACCGAGCGGCGGCCAGGTGGCGCACCTTCCGATCGGGTCGGGCGAGGGTCGCGTAGGCCACCTCACGGATGAGGGCCTGGACGAACGCGTATTGCCCGCGCTCGGGGGATCGCGGATCCACCTCGAGTTCCAGGATCTCGCGGCGGACGAGGTCGTGAAGGCTCGTCTCGAGTGTCCCCGTGTCGTGGCCGGAGACCGCCGCCAGGCCGTCGACGGTGAAGCTCTGGCCGAGGACCGCCGCATCGGAAACCAGCGTCCGTTCAGCGGGGTCGAGCGCGTCCAGGCGGGACGCGATCAGGGCCGTGAGCGTGTCCGGCACGGCAAGCGAGCTGAGGTCGCCGACCGGGCGGTAGGCACCGTTCTCGATGGTCAGCCGACCCTCGGCCAGGAGCATCCGAACGGTCTCGACCGCATAGAGCGGGATGCCGTCGGCCCGGACGACGATCGCCCGAGCGGCGGTCTCCGGCAGGCCGGGCACGAGACCAGCCAGGAGCTCCCGCATCGAAGCGGCGTCCAGGGGCTCGAGATAGAGCGAGTTGAACGCCCGTTTCCCGACGCCCCAGTCGGAACGTCGATCGATGAGTTCGGGGCGCGACAGCGTGACGACGTAGATCGGGACGTTGCGGCTCCACTCCAGGAGGTGGTCGACGAAGTCCATGAGCCCGGTGTCCGCGAGATGGAAGTCCTCGAAGACCATGACCACCGGGCCCGTCGCGGCCAGGCGCTCGAAGAAGGTCCGCCAGGCGCCGAAGAGCTGTTCGGATCCGACGCCCGACTCGATGCCCAGCAGGGTGAGCAGCGCCGATTCGACCCATCGCCGTTCGTCGGGATCGGGGACGTAGATCGCGACCGTTTCCGCGACCTTCGTCCGGGTCGTGGCCTCGTCGTCGGTCTCGAGCAGGCCGCAGCGTCCGCGGACCATCTCGCCGAGTGCCCAGAACGTGATCCCGTCGCCGTACGCCGGGCTGCGGCCGTCGTGCCACGCCACCGACTCGAGCAGGCCATCGACGTACTTGAGGAACTCCCAGGCCAGGCGGGTCTTGCCGATGCCGGCTGCCCCGATGACGCTGACCAGGCGCGGTCGCCGCTCCCGGCTCGTCGCGTGGTAGAGGTCCTTGAGCAGGCGCAATTCGTCCGAGCGTCCGACGAACGGCGCCTCGAGTGCGTCCGAGCGATTGCGGCCGCCTCGTTCCGAGACGACGCGCAGGGCGTGCCACGCCGGGATCGGGCTCGTCTTGCCCTTTAGGACCTGCTCACCCGCGGCCTCGAACGCGATCGCCTTGGACGCGGCGCGCTGGGTCGATTCACCGACCAGCACGGCGCCCGTCGGCGCGACCGACTGCAATCGGGAGGCCGTATTCACCAGGTCGCCGGCCACCATACCCTGGCCGACGGCGTCCAGGGTCACGGCCGCCTCGCCGGTCAGGACGCCGGCTCTCGCCTCGATCGACGGGCCGAGCGTTCGCACGGCGTCGACCAGTTCCAGTCCGGCCCGGACACCGCGCTCGGCATCATCCTCCCGGGCGACCGGGGCGCCCCAGACGGCCATGACCGCATCGCCGATGAACTTCTCGACCGTGCCTCCGTAGCGTTCGATGATGTCGCGGGCAAGATCGAAGTAGCGGGTCAGCGTCTCGCGGACCTCTTCGGCGTCGCGGCTCTCCGAGTAGGTCGTGAACCCGACCAGGTCGGCGAACAGGATCGTGACGAGGCGCCGCTCGGCGACGGGCGCCGTCGTCGGCGCGGTGGCAGGCCCGGCCGCCGGCACCCGTGGAGCCGTGGCAGGTGAGACCCCGGGTGTCAGCTGGGTGGCACATTCACCGCAGAAGCGGTCACCGGGGTCGACCGCGGCGCCGCAATTCGGACAGCTGTTCGCGAGCGGGCTCGCACAGCCCGACACAGAACTTCCGTCCCGGCTTGTTCTCGGTACCGCAATTCGAACAGATCGCCGTGGCCGAACCCTCCTGTGTTCGAAGCGTAGCGTAGCCAAGGGGCTTCCCCCGCGTCCACGCTACTGTGTCGGGCGACAGGGAGGGCCAGCCACGACCGAGACCGATCCGGATCATCTCCCAGCACTCGGCCGGCGGAACGACCGTCTGCTGATGGTCGCCATGCTCGGCTACGCGCTGCTGGTCGTCGTGATCATGTTCGAGCGCGGGCTGGCGCTCACGCCGGATGTCCTGGCGGTGGCGTTCGGCCTGTCGGCGGTCATCCTCGGTCGGGGCCGGCTCTTCCTCCGGGACTGGATCCCGTTCATCGCCCTGCTCCTCGCCTACGAGTTGATGCGCGGGATCGCCGACGACACGGGCCTGTCCGTCCATGTGCAGGACATGGCCATCGCCGAGCGCCTCCTGACCTTCGGAGCGCTCCCGACCCAGATCCTCCAGTCCGCCCTTCGCCCGGCGACCGGGACCGACCCATTCGCCATCCTCGCGACCACCGTGTACATGCTCCACTTCGCATTGCCGCTGGCGACCGGCTACGTCCTGTGGGTCTGGCGCCGGCCGCAGTTCTACGATTTCGTCGCCGGCCTCATCGTCCTCAGCCTGGCCGGGTTCGTGACCTACCTGCTCATCCCGGCGGCGCCGCCCGTGGTACGTCGCGAGGGCCGGCGGGCTGGCCGGACCGGACGGCGCCCCACTGATCCAATACCTCAAACCCGCGGCCTTCGAGGAGATCGCGAGAGCGCTCGGGTTCGACGGCAAGTACCTGTACTCGATGGCATTCGGGAGCGTGAACCCGAACCTGGTGGCGGCGTTCCCGTCACTCCATGTCGCCTACCCGTTCCTGACCTTCCTGGCCCTGCGTCGAGCCTTCGGACGGGTCGGTTGGCTGGCCTTCGGGTACGCCGTCCTTGTGGCCTTCTCGGTGATCTACACGGGCGATCACTGGCTGATCGACGTCATCGCCGGGATGGCCTACGCGTATGTCGCCTTCTACTCGTCGTGGACTCACCGCCGTGGCTTCGGGCTCGGGTCGACCGGGCCTGGTCGCCGGGTCACGCGCGCTCAGGCCGTGGCGGCGATGAGCTTTGCCAGGACCTCGTCCGACGGCTCCATCGCAAGGGTCCCGTCGGGGGTCACGACGACCGGCGTCGAGCGGTACCCAGCCTCGTGCAGCCGCCCCCGGACCGCCGTGTCCTGGTCGAGCCGGACGTAGCGGAACGCCCGTCCGGCGGCCTCGAAGCGATCGCGCGCTCGAGTCGTGTCCTCGCACGTGTCGAGGCCGTAGATGACGGTGATGGCGGGGTCGCGGAAGTCGTCGTCGCTCATGGGGTCCAGTCTGGCATCAGGCGAGGCCGAACGTGAGCCGGATGCTGTCCCAGTTGAGGATCAGGTCGCCGATCCCGACGGCCACCAGCAGGAGGCCGCCGGTGATCTCGATCGCCCGGTGATGGCTGGTGATGAAGCGGACGACCTGGACGCGCCGAGCCCCGGCAAGCAGCGACAGGAGGACGAGCGGCAGTCCGAAGCCGAGACCGTAGGCGAGGAAGGTGACGATCCGTGGGAGCGTCTCGGTCAGACCCACCGAATAGGCGATGAGCGAGATGGCGAAGACCCCGGCGCACGGCAGCGCCAGTGGTCCGAGCATCACGCCGTACAGGTAGGCCTGGCCGAACGGGTTCGCCACGATCGGGACCGTCGTGCCGGGCAGTCGCTCGAACGGGTTGCGCCCGGACAGCAGCAACAAGCCGAGGGTGATCAGGACGAAGTCCACAGCTGGGATCAGGAAGGCCAGCACCGATCCGATCGGCACGGCGACGATCACCAGCACGACGGCCACGGCGAGCATCGTCGTCAGGACGCCGGCCAGGATGATCAACCCGAGCAGCCCGGTGCCGCGCCGGCCGGCGAGCGCGGCGGTATTGGCCGACAGGTAGGCGAGGAAGCTCGGGTAGAGCGGGAGGAGGCACGGGCTGGCGGCGCTGGCGAGCCCGAGCGTGAACGCCAGCCAGAGACCCTCCAGGACTAGGCCCCGTTCGCCTGGGCGAGATCGACGATGTCGCCGGCGCTCTTGCGCCCGAAGTCGGTCAGGGTCACCTGTCCGTCCGTCCCGACCACGACGATCGGCGTCGATGGCGGGTTGAGGACCTGGTCGCCGAACTCGCCGGCGAGCGCACGGGCGACCTTTGCACCGGCGATGGCGTACTGGCCGGGGAAGCTGTTGCTCTTGCGGTACTGGGCGAGACTCGTCGCGTTCTCGCTCGGATCGATATCCAGGACGACGTAGACGACCGAGTCGGCGGGGAGCCGTCCGAGTGCCGAACGGACGTCGCCCTGCTGGGCGCGACAGGTCGGGCACCAGATGGCCATCGTCTCGATGATGATGACCTTGCCGGCGTGGTCGGCGATCCGGAACGTCTCGCCCGTCGTCACATCGACGAGCTCGGCCGTCGCCCACGCCTGGTCCAGGACCGGGGTGCTGCCGGCGCCTTCGCTGGCCATCGCCGTCGCTGTCGCCGTCCCCACCGCGGCGGGGGTCGCTGTTTGGGAGGACGGCGCGGGATCCGTCGATGGGGCGGCGCTCGGGGCGGCGGGTGACGACTCCATGGTCGCGGCCTCGCCGGCGCTGCTGCACGCTGACAGGACGAGAGACAGGGCGGCGACGGTCACGGCAAGGCCGGCCAGTCGGTGGTGGTCGGTCATGAGCTCCTCACTTCAGTGGATGGCCCAGCATGACCCGGCCTCGTGACGTTCCCGTGACTGGTCGGATGACAGTCGCCGGACCCGTCGCGTCACTCACGGAAGACGGCGATCTCATCGAGCGACTTCCGCCGAAGATCCGGTACGCGGGCGTCATCGGCCGGATAGCCCACCGGCAGGAGCACGAACGGGCGCTCGTTCGCCGGACGTTCGAGGATCCTCGACAGGAAGCCCATCGGGGATGGCGTGTGGGTCAGCGTCGCGAGGCCCATCTGGTGGATGGCGACGATGAACAGACCGCAGGCGATGCCCACGCTTTCTCGAGCGTAGTAGTGCTTGCGGACCCGACCGTCGGCGAACGATCCATGGACCTGCTCGAAGATCACGACGAGCCACGGTGCTGTCTCGAGGTAGGGCTTGTGCCAGTCAGTCCCGAGTGGGGCAAGCGCGGTCCGCCATTCATCGGGCATGCGTCCACCCTCATAACTGCGCCGTTCCTCGTCCTCGGCGGCTTCGCGGATCTGTCGTTTGATGGCGGGATCGGCGATGGCCACGAAGGTCCACGGCTGCTGGTGCGCCCCGGATGGAGCGGTCCCGGCGCTCCGGATCGCCAGCTCGATGAGTTCGCGGGGTACCGCGTCGGTCGAGAAGGCGCGCACGCTCCGCCTCGACGCGAATCCGGCATGGGTCGCCGTGGCTCGCTCGACCATCTCGCTCGGTGCCAGCCGGCGCGGCCGGTACGGGATGAACGAAGGCTCAGCTTCGGGGTCGTGCGCCATCGGCACATCCTAGGTCGTCCCGGCCGGACACTGCTGCTACCGTGACCGGAACCAGATCGATCCGGCGCATCGAAGGGAGGAGATCGTGGTGCAGTATCCGGGGACCGGAACCAAGGCAGACCCGTGGTTGCTCAAGACGCCTCCGGGCACGTCGGACTACCACATGTACATCGACGAGGCGGCTGACCCGCCGGTGATCGTCTGCCAGGTCGGTGGGACGCAGCTCAAGTACGACCGGCGCGCGATCGACGACCTGCACGCGATGCTCAAGGCCCACGGCGACTGGATGCCACTCGGCGGGGCGGACGAGCAGAAGACACCGCAGGAAGGCACGGTCGAGGCCTGGGGTCGTGCCGCCGACAACCCGGTCGGCGGCTGGTATGGGCTCAAGAAGGGTCTCCGCGGCCGGTTCGGCGTGTACATGCCCCCGTTGCTCGAGGCGCTCGGGCTGGCTGAGGTCACCCACGATCCGAAGAACAACCGGATGCGGGCGCGCTGAGCCGGCACGGCGCGTTCGGCAGGAACTGGCCGTCGCGCTAGCCGGCACCGGCCGTCGCGGCCGCCGCGAACGAGGCCATGTCCGGGAACGTCGCGTCCGGTGTGACCTCCGCCGCCGGCGTCGCCCCGGTCCCGGGACGTCCGTGACGCCGATCGATCCAGACGGTGGTCAGCCCCAGGCGTTTGGCCGTGACGTGATCGTGGAACAGGCTCTGGGCGACATGGAGGATCCGGTCCCGGGGTAACCCGATGCGCTCGAAGGCGACCTCGAAACCACGTTCATCCGGCTTGTACGCACCGACCTGCTGCGCGGTCACGACCCAGTCGAAGTCGACCTCCAGACGGGTCGCCGATCCGGGCGAACAGGTCGTCGTCGCAGTTGGTGATGACGCCCAAACGGAAGCGCGACTTGAGCCGCTGGAGGGCTTCGGTCGAGTCGGGGAATGCGGGCCACTGACCCACGGAATCGGAGAACGCGTGCACCTCGTCCGGTTTCGGGACCACGCCGAACCTGGCCGTCACCCCCAGCAGGGCGAATGCCAGGATGTCCCGATAGCGCAGGTACGGCCCGGCCTCTGCCCGAGCTTCCAGCGTCGCGTATTCCTCGAGCAAGCGGTCGTCCGACGCCTCGATCCCGCGGGGCGACAGGACCGCCCGAAGTCCGGCGAGGATCCCGGCCTCCCAGTCGATGAGCGTCCCGTAGCAATCGAAGGTGAGGGCGTCGAATCGCCCGTAGTCGATGCCTGTCATCGTCCTATCTTGCCGATACCCGGCCGGCGGTGCACGGACGCTGCTAGCATCCGGGCTGATGGCAGCGCAAGCGGTACGACTTCATCATCGTCGGCGGTGGGTCGGCTGGCTGTGTGCTCGCCAATCGGTTGTCGGTGGATCCGGGGACGCAGGTGCTCGTCATCGAGGCCGGACGGCCGGACTATCGCTTCGATGTCTTCATCCACATGCCGGCGGCCCTGACCTTCCCGATCGGCAGCCGTTATTACGACTGGCAATACGAGTCCGAACCGGAGCCGTTCATGGGCGGTCGCCGGATCTACCACGCCCGGGGCAAGGTGCTGGGTGGCTCGTCGAGCATCAACGGCCAGATCTTCCAGCGCGGCAATCCACTCGATTACGAGCGCTGGGCGGCGGATCCAGGCATGGGGTCGTGGGACTACGCCCATTGCCTGCCGTACTTCAAGAAGATGGAGACATGCCTCGCCGCGGCACCGGACGATCCCTGGCGTGGGCACGACGGCCCGTTGATCCTCGAGCGCGGTCCGGCGACGAACCCGTTGTTCACGGCCTTCTTCGCGGCCTGCCAGGAGGCCGGCTACCACCTGACCGAGGATGTCAACGGGTACCGGCAGGAGGGCTTCGCCCCGTTCGACCGGAACATCCACAACGGCCGCCGGTTGTCGGCCTCGCAGGCCTACCTGCGTCCCATCCGCGGTCGGAAGAACCTCACGGTCCGGACGCGAACGTTCGTCACCGGGGTCGTCTTCGACGGCCCGCGGGCGGTCGCGGTCGACATCGAGCGACGCGGTGGCGGGACCGAGCGGATCGAGGGCGGCGAGATCATCCTGGCCGGCGGCGCGATCAACACGCCACAACTCCTGCAATTGTCCGGGGTCGGGGCGGCGGCGGACCTGGCGGCGCTCGGAATCCCCGTCGTGGCCGACCTGCCCGGCGTCGGGGCCAATCTGCAGGACCACCTCGAGGTCTACATCCAGTACAGGTCACTCCAGCCCGTATCGATGCAGCCGACGGCGACCCAGAGGTGGCGACGGCCGTTCATCGGTGCAGAGTGGCTGTTCCTGCGCCGTGGTCCCGGGGCGACCAACCATTTCGAGGGGGGCGGTTTCGCCCGCTCGAATGACCAGGTCGCGTATCCCAACCTGATGTTCCACTTCCTGCCGCTCGCGATCCGCTACGACGGGAGCGCCGGATCGGCCGGCCATGGGTATCAGGTCCATGTCGGCCCGATGTACTCGGACGCTCGGGGCTCGGTCTCACTCAAGACGACCGACCCGCATGACCATCCGGCGCTGCGGTTCAACTACCTGTCGACGGAACAGGACCGCCAGGAGTGGGTCGAGGCGGTCCGGGTCGCACGGCGGATCCTGAATCAGCCCGCCCTCGCGCCGTTCAATGGAGGCGAGACCTCGCCCGGAGCGTCCGTGACGACCGATGACGAGATCCGGGACTGGGTCGCGCGCGATGGCGAGACCGCGTTGCACCCCTCGTGCACGGCGCGGCTGGGTGTCGATGCCGACTCCGTCCTCGATCCGACCACGATGCGGGTCCACAGCGTGGATGGTCTGCGGGTGGTCGATGCCTCGGCGATGCCGTATGTGACCAACGGCAACATCTACGCGCCGGTGATGATGCTCGCGGAGAAGGCCGCCGACCTGATCCTGGGGAACACGCCGCTGCCACCGCAGGAGACGCCGTTCTATCGCCACGGTCAGGCCGACCCGCCGGCCGGGTGAGGTCATCGAGGTCCGACGCGGACCAGATCGACCGGATCGTCAGCCTCGTGCGCGATGTCCTCGGTGCCGATGCGATCGGGGCGTACCTCCATGGCTCGACCGCCCGCGGCGAACTCCGACCGCACAGCGATCTCGATGTCCTCGTCGCGTCGGCGCGCCCCACGACACCGGACGAGAAGCGGATCCTGATCGATCGACTGCTCCGGATGTCCGGGCGCGGCGATCCAGGCGGGCACGCCCGGTCGATCGAACTGACCATCGTCGTCGACGCCGAGATCCGACCGTGGCGCTACCCGCCGCGGATCGATCTCCAGTACGGCGACTGGCTGCGGTCCGACTTCGAGGCCGGCAGATTGACGCCGTGGGAGACGCCGAACCCGGATCTGGCGATCATCATCACGATGGCTCGCCTTGGTGACCGGGCGCTGTTCGGGCCGCCACCCGGGAGCTACTTCGATCCCGTCCCGCGGGCCGACCTCGACCGGGCGATCGTGGTCGGGATCCCGGGTCTGCTCGACGACCTCGACTCCGATACCGCCAATGTCAGCCTGACCTTCGCCCGGATCTGGGTGACCCTTGCCACCGGCGAGATCCGATCCAAGGATGCTGCCGCCGAGTGGGTCCTCGATCGACTGCCGGAGGAGCATCGGCCGGTCCTGATCCGCGCTCGGGCCGTCTATCTGGGTGACGAGGACGATCGATGGGACGACCTGCGGACCGAGGCCCGGTCGTTGGTCGCATACGCCATCGGCGAGATCGAACGCATCGGGACGGACACGTTCCGTCCGGCCGCCACCTGACCGCGCCGGCACGTGATGGCGTCGCCGCTTGACCGGGATGCCGATCGGCGAGGAACATCCGCGAACCGAGTCAACGCTTGCCAAGGAGGACGGACCGTGACGACGGCGACCACTGTCGACGAGTATCTCGCCGCCCTGCCCGACGAACGCCGGGCGGTCCTCGAGGGCATCCGGGCGACGATCCGGGCGGCGGCTCCCGACGCGGCGGAATTGATCGCCTACCAGATGCCCGCGTACCGCGCCGATGGGCGCTTTCTCGTCTCCTTCGCCGCGTTCAAGCGCCATCTCAGCCTGTTCCCGGCAAGCGACGCCGTCGTCGCGGCCGTCGGCAAGGAGCTGGAACCGTTCCTGGCCGAGAAGGCGACGATCCGCTTCACGACCGATGACCCGATCCCGCCCGAGCTGGTGACCAGGATCGTCCAGGTGCGGCTGGCTGAACTCGCCGACACCGACGGTCATGATCGCCGACGACGGCCGCGGCGAACGATAGGAGGCGGCCACATGCAGATCGGGATCGTGCTCCCCATCGCCGAGGACGACGCGGATGCGGGGATCCTCAGCTATCGGCCAGATCCGCGACGTGGCCCTGGCCGCCGAGCGGGCCGGGCTGGACTCGGTCTGGGTATTCGATCACCTGCTGTTCCGGTTCGACGGCGAGACGACCGGGATCCATGAATGCTGGACGATCCTTGCCGCCATCGCCGAGGCGACCAGGCGGGTCGGCTCGGCACCATCGTCATGTGCACCGCCTTTCGGAACCCCGCGCTGCTGGCCAAGATGGCGGCCACGCTCGACCACCTCAGCGATGGGCGGCTCATCCTGGGCATCGGGGCCGGCTGGCACGATCCCGAGTACGAAGCCTTCGGCTATCCGACCGATCATCGGGTCGGTCGATTCGAGGAGGCGCTGGCCGTCATCACCGGATTGATCCGGGACGGTCGAGCCGATCTCGACGGCAGCTATGTCACGGTTCGCGATGTCGTCCTTCGCCCGCCGGCACGGCCCGATCTCCCGATCCTGGTCGCGGCGAAACGACCGCGCATGCTCGAGCTGACCGCACGGCATGCCGATGCCTGGAATCTCGCCTGGTTCGGGCTCCCGGACGAGCGACTGGCGCGAGTCCGTGGAGAACTGCTGGACGCGTGCCGACGGGTCGGACGGGATCCGTCGAGCCTGGCGATCACCGTCGGGATCACGGTGCGCTATCCGACCCCGACGTCGGAGGGAGCGGGCGGGTCCGAGGCGTCAGCCGGCCCGGCCCTGACCGGCTCGCCGGATGAGATCGCTGCCGGGCTGGCGGCGCACGCCGAGGCGGGCGCGGACCACGCCATCGCCGTCCTCGAGCCATGCACTCCGGAGACCGTGGCCGCCTTCGCCGAGGCGGTCGAGCGGTTCCGGGCCGGTCGGCCCGACCCAGCCGATCGAGCGGCGACGGGGTCGGTCTAGCGGTCTTCGATCCCGCGGATCGACAGGCGGGGCCCGCGTCGTGGCCGGCGGATCCCACCCAGCTCGAGCAGCCGCATGACCCTGGCGCGCTGGCCGCGGTAGGGCTCCAGCAACTCCAGCATCCGTTCATCCGTGCCGCGCGACTCGCCAGCCAGGGCGAACGCCACGAGGTGCGGGAGGTGGAAGTCGCCGACGCTGACGGCATCGGGATCGCCCAGGGCCCGGGCCCCGACTTCAGCGGCCGTCCACGGCCCGATCCCGGGGATGGCCGTCAGCCGCGCGTACCCATCCGTCAACGGCAGACCGACGATCGCCTCGAACCGCGGCGCGCGGGCAGCCACCCGGCGGATGAGATCGGCCCGTCGTCGTTCGACCCCGAACGGGTGGTAGCGGTAGTAGGGGAGCGCGGCCAGCGTCGCCGGGCTCGGGCCGAGGCGAAGCCGCCATTCCGGAGGTCCGGGGGCGGTTTCGCCGTGGGCACGAATGAGCCGGCGCCAGGCGAGCGATGCCTCGAGTCCGGTGACCTTCTGTTCGAGGATGGCCGGGATGAGCGATTCGAGGACGGCCCCGGTGCGTGGGATCCGGACCCCCGGGAAGCGGCGGGCCAGGCTGGCGACGAGCGGGTGTCCGACGGGGATCGGTGCGAGTTCGTCGGACAGGCCCAGCAGTCGCGGCACATCGGCCAGCGCTCGATCGGCACCGGGTCCATGCGCCTCCGCCACGATCCGGCCATCTTCGTGGGTGAGCGCGATCGCCGCGGGACCGTCGACCGTCCGCGTCGCCCGCCACGCTTGGCCGACGGCCACCCGGACGGTCGCATCGCCTGGGCCGTGCGAGAGCGGCGCCAGCGTGCGTCGAAGATCGAGGTCGCCGTTGACGGGAAAGGTCCGGACCACCACACAGCGGATGCTCGCACGGATCCCATTACGTCACGAGGTGCGTCGAAACCCAGCCAGAACCACGGATCCGTGGTAGCTTGGCGCTAGACGTGCACCTGAAGAAGGTCGTCGCGAGCGTGGCGCTCATCGCCATCCTCGCCACGGTAGCCGTCCCTGGTCCAGTCGGTTCTCGGGTCCCCAGCCCGGCCGCCACGGTGGACCCCGGCCTCTTCCATCGAGTCGAGGTCGCGACGCTCGTGCGTGGGACGACGATGACGATCCAGCCCCTCGATCCGGGGGCGAACTCCGCTGGAGCCCTGGATCACGGTTCGACCCTGGTCGAACCGGACCTGCGAAACGAGCCACTCCCGGCTCTGGTTCGACCCACCCAGAAGGACGCGGCGGCAAAGTCCGTCGCGAAGAACTACTGGCGGTTCGACCCGGATATCTCGTGGTACGGGCCCGGCCTGTACGGGAACGGGACGGCCTGCGGATTCAAGATGACCAAGGCGCTCGTCGGGGTCGCCCACCGGACCCTGCCGTGCGGGACGATGGTCACCTTCCGCAACGTGAAGACCGGCGCCTCGATCACGGTCCCGGTCGTCGACCGGGGGCCCTACGTCTCCGGCCGGACCTGGGATCTGACCCGCGGTGCGTGCGCCATCATCGATCACTGCTACACCGGCACGATCGAATGGCGGTTCGCCTCGAGTCACTGACCGATCGGTCAGATGGGTGGCTCCCATCCCGGAGGCGCGAGCTCGAAGCCCTCGAACCGGAAGCCCGGCGTGACGATGCACCCGACGAGCGTCCACGTTCCCAGCGGACGAGCCGCCTGCCACGCCCCGGCCGGAACGACCGCCTGGACGACGCCGTCGTCGGTCGCGTCCCCCCGCAGCCGATGGATCGTCACGTCCGCATCACCTTCCGCCCACACCCGCAGCTCGAGTGGGTCACCGGCGGAGAACTGCCAGATCTCGTCCGCGTCCACCCGGTGCCAGTGGGATCGCTCCCCGGCGGCGAGCAGATACAGGATCGCGCTGCCGACCGGGCGAGCGCCCTCGATGGACTGCGCCTCGCCACGTTTCGCGATACCAGCCACCCTCGGGGTGGGCGATCAGCCCATACGTCGCGATCACCCGTTCCGCCCGGCTGACTCGGTGCATGCTGTGAGGATAGCCACTGCCCGCCCTGACCCATCCGTCTTGCGTCATCGCGCGAACCGCCGCTAGTAGCAGGAGATACCCGGCAGGATGACCGAGCACACGTCGTCACCATCGATGGATACCGAAGGTCGCGGCCGCTGGATCGGCCTCGCCCTGCTCAGCGTCGGTGTCGCCATGATCATCGTCGACGCGACGATCGTGAACGTCGCCGTCCCGTCGATCATCACCGAACTGAACGTGGACGGGACGGCCGCCGAGTGGATCAACTCGTCGTACGCGCTGGTGTTCGCCGCGCTCCTGATCACGCTCGGGCGTATCGGCGACGTATCCGGCCGTCGACGGCTCTACCTCCTCGGGCTCGTCATCTTCATGGGCGCTTCCGTGCTGGCCGGGCTGGCTCCGACGGGCGAACTGCTGATCGCGGCGCGCATCCTCCAGGGCGTCGGGGCGGCGATGATCCTGCCGTCCACCCAATCCATCCTCAACACGAACTTTCGCGGTCGGGATCGGGCCATCGCCTTCGCGATCTGGGGATCGGTCATCGGCGGGATGGCGGCCCTGGGCCCGTTGCTGGGCGGCTGGCTGACGACCAATCTGAGCTGGCGCTGGGCGTTCTACATCAACCTGCCGATCGGCCTGCTCGCGATCATCGGAACGTTGATCTACATCCGCGAATCGCGAGATCCGGAGGGGAAACGAGGGTTCGACCTGCCCGGCTTCGTGCTCATCACGATCGGCCTGTCCGCGATCGTCTTCGGACTCATCGAAGGTCGGACCTATGGCTGGCTGACGCCGAACCAGCCGTTCACCGTGCTCGGCTGGACGTGGCCGCTCGAATTCGATCTCGATCATCCCGTTCGCGATCGGCGGCGGCCTCCTGCTGCTCGCCTGGTTCTGGTGGCTCGAATCTCGTCGCGAGCGAGCGGGCAAGTTCTTCCTGTTCGACGTGACGCTGTGGAGCTATCGCGCCTTCCGCTTCGGCAATCTCGCCGGCACCATCGTGTCACTCGGTGAATTCGGGCTCCTCTTCGTCCTTCCGCTCTTCCTGCAGGCCGTCCTGGGCCTGACCGCGTTCGAGACAGGGGTCGTGTTCCTGGCCCTGGCGATCGGGGCGTTCGTCGCCGCGCCGATGGCGGGCGCCCTGGCGCCGCGGATCGGGCCGCGCCGGGTGGTCACTTCGGGCATGGCGCTCGAGGCGGTCGGGATCATCGCGACGACCCTGCTGATCTCGGCGGACCTTGATGCGCGGTTGCTGCTGCTCCCGTTGTTCGTCTACGGCATCGGCGTCGGGTTCGCGACCGCGCAGCTCGCCAGCGTCACCCTGTCGGACGTGCCGGCCGAACGATCCGGACTGGCTTCCGGAACGAACTCGACGGCCCGGCAGATCGGTTCGGCGCTCGGGATCGCGATCCTGGGGACCGTCCTGTTCACCTCGCTCGCCCATGAAACGGCGGCCAATCTCGCGGAGGTCCCGGGATTGCCGCCCGCCGCCCAGGCCGGGATCGTCGACGCGATCGACGGGTCCGCAGGGCAGGCCCTGACCACGATCCGGGAGGACCCGGCCTATGCTCCGGTCGTCGAGCCGATCGAACGTGCCTTCGTCGACGCGACGCGATATGCCGGTTTCGTCGCCTTCGCCTTCGTGATCCTCGGCCTCGTCTTCTCCTTCCTGTTGCCCGAGACTCGCCCGGATCTCGTCGCCGACGTACCGTAGGCACATGTGCCGAAGCATCAAGACCCTGCGTCGAGCCGACGAGGCGGCGACGACGGGTGAACTGGAGGCCGCCGCCCGCCAGTTCGTCCGCAAGATCAGCGGCTATCGTGTGCCGAGCGCCCGAAATGCCGAGGCGTTCGAGGGCGCCATCAGTGAGATCGCGGCGACGTCCGCGCGCCTGATGGAACTGCTCGGGGTCGAGGTGGAAGCGGGTCCGGATCGCTGGACACCGCGCCCGCGGGCGGCGGCTGACGATCGGTCGCAGACCCGGGCATGACCGCACGGCCCTGGTGGGTGCGGCCCGGCCTGGAGGTCGTGGCCGGCCGGTTGCAGATCGCCGGCCAGGATGCCGAGGCGCTGGCGCGGACGCACCGGACGCCACTGTTCATCTACGACCGCGTCCGCTTCGCGGAGAACGCCCGGCGGCTGCAGCACGCGCTCGATGGCGCCGGCATCCCGTATCGTCTTCGGCTCGCGCTCAAGGCCAACCCGATCCCGGAGGTCCTCGAGGTCTTTCGCGGGCTCGGACCGGCCGGATCGGCCACGAGCGTGGGGATCGACGCCTGTTCGCCGGGCGAGGTGGAACGGGCGATCGAGTGCGGCTGGCGGACGGACGAGATCAGCTACACCGGGACGAACGTCTCCGAACGCGATCTCGACGTCCTGCTCGCCCGCGGGGTGCACCTGAACCTCGACGCGATCAGCCAGATCGAACGATACGGCCGGCGGGCGCCCGGGACCGCGATCGGCATCCGGATCGATCCGGGCGTCGGGGTCGGCTACAACGAGCATCTCGAATACGCGGGCGATCGGCCGACGAAGTTCGGGATCGGGATCGATCGTCTCCCGGATGCCGTGGCCGCCGCCGAGAACCACGGCCTGGCGATCGATACCGTCCACTTCCATGCCGGATCGGGTTGGCTGGCGGGCGGGCTGGCCGGGTTCGAGTCCGCGCTGCCCGAGGCCGTCCTCGCCGTCGATCGACTGCGTGCCGCCGGCCATGAGATCGCCGAGGTCAACGTCGGCGGCGGTCTTGGCGTCCCCGCCCGCGAGGATGAGCGGTCGGTCGATCTCGACGCGTATGCGGCGGTCCTGGCTCGACACCTCGGGCCGCTCGGAGTGACCGTCGGCTGCGAGCCCGGGGACGCACTGACCAAGGACGCCGCCATCCTGCTCGGCGAGGTCGTCACCGTGGAGCGGCGGCGGGGCGTGACCTTCGTCGGACTCGATATCGGCTGGAACGTCAACTGCTCGTACTTCATCTACCGATTTGCGCAGGAGATCGTCGCCTGTCGGGCCGCCGATGCGCCACGGACCGAGACGGTCACGGTCGCCGGTCACATCAACGAGGCGAGCGACGTCTTCGCCGAGGACTACCCGATGCCGGCGGTCGTCGAGGGCGACATGGTCGCGCTGCTCAATGCCGGCGGGTACCACCAGGCGATGAGTTCGACCCACTGCCTGCGGCCGATGGCTCAGGCGATCTTCCTTGATCGCTAGGACGGATCGGGAGCGACCGCGAAGGTGCGGCCATATGATGGCCCGGAGATGACGACAGACGGGATCCCGCCGGTCCGGCACGTGACCAGCCACCGGATCGTGGCCGTCCGCGGGGAGTCGCTCGAGGTCCGCGACGACCGGGTGGTCGGCGAGGCGCCACTCGAGATCCGGGCGGCGGGGCCCCGACAGGATCCGGTCGCCGTCGCGGTCACGATGCGGACACCCGGTAACGAAGCAGAACTCGCGATCGGCTTCCTGACGACCGAGGGCCTGCTCCAGGGCCAGACGGTCCTGCGAACCTCGGGCGGGGATCCGGGGACGCTCAGCCAGCCTGACGACACGATCGTGGTCCGGTTGTCGGAGCCGTTCGACAATTCGGCGGTCGCGGAACGGCACTTCGTCGCCACGGCGTCGTGCGGGATCTGCGGCAAGGCATCCATCGACGAGGTCGCCCTGCGGGTCGAACGCCTGCCCGATGGGCCGGTCGTCGCCCGATCGGTCATCCTCGCCCTGCCGGACCTCCTGCGCGCGGCCCAGCGCGCCTTCGACGAAACGGGTGGTCTCCATGCCGCGGGCCTGTTCAGCCCGCGGGGAGAGTTGCTCGCGTTGCGCGAGGACGTCGGCCGCCACAATGCGCTCGACAAACTGGTCGGATCGCAGGTCCTCGAGGGGGCGATGCCCCTGCACGATCGGATCCTGATGGTGTCGGGCCGGGTCAGCTTCGAGATCGTCCAGAAGGCCGCCGTCGCCGGCATCCCGATCGTCTGCGCGGTCTCGGCGCCATCGGATCTCGCGATCGAGACGGCCGAGCGACTCGGCGTGACGCTCGTCGGCTTCCTGCGCGGGACCGGCTTCAACGTCTACGCCCACGACGCCAGGATCGATCTGCGCGACCTGAGCGGTCTGGGTTGACCTCGACCGAGCCGCCCCCGCACCATCCGACCCCGACTAGAGGATCGGTCCGCCGCCGGTGAAGGTCAGGAAGGCCATCGACCCGTTCTCCGCGAGCCGGCGCGCTTCGTCGTCGCTCAGTGGGCGGCCTTGGCGAGCGTTGCGGATCCGGGCATTGCAGGTGGAGCACAGGTAGACCCGACCCGCGTCGTCCTCGGTCTCGATCACTCGCCGATCGGAATAGAAGATCGACCCGATGGCCGTCTCCTCCTCACACGATGCACATGGCTCGTGGGTGGTCGCCACGTCCAGAACGATACGCCGACCGGTTGGTCAGCTCGACGGTTTCGGGCGGTTGTTGACGAACTCGAAGCCGAACCGGCCCTTGATGCACAGGTGGCCGTCCGTGACCGATGAGTCGCTCGGTGAGGTGACCTTCACGATCCGGTCGTCCTGCGCGTGGAGCGAGACCGCGCACCCGACGCCGCAGTACGGGCAGATCGTATCGGTGACGGTCTGGGCGGACTCGTCCCACGTACCCGCCTCGCGCATGTCGTACTCGGATTTGAACATGAGCGCGCCGGTCGGACAGACCCCGATGCAGTTACCGCAATAGACGCACGCCGACTCGGGCAGGGGGACCGCCGACTCCGTGGAGATCCGGGCGTCGAACCCGCGCCCGGCGACCGCGATCGCGAAGGTGTTCTGGGCCTCCTCGCCGCAGGCGTCGACGCACTTGTAGCAGAGGATGCACTTGGAGTAATCGCGGACGTACAGGTCGTTGTCGACCTTGGTCGGCTGGGCGACCGTGGCGGCAGTGGCGTCGCCGGCCGGGGCGTGGTGATGGCCGCTCTCGCGGCGGTCCCGGTCGCCGGCCTCGGCCGCCGGCGCCGGCGGCCCGAAGCGGGTGGCGTCCGCTCCATAGCGTTCGGAGTATGCGGCGACGGACCCATCCGGCGCGATCGGCCCGGTGAGCGACAGATCGACGCTGGATCCGAGGAACTCCAGGACCAGCTTGCGCGACAGGCGAACGCGCTCGGAGTCGGTCTGGACCTCCATCCCGTCCTCCACCTTGCGCGAACAGGCTGGCACGAGGACCCTCGAGCCGGTGACCTCGACGACACAGACCCGGCACACGTTGACCGGGGTCAGGTTCTCGGCGTAGCAGAGTGTCGGCGTATCGATGCCCAGGTCGCGGCAGGCGTCGAGGATCGTCGTCCCGGCCGGGACGGACACGGAGGCCCCGTCGATCGTGAGCCCCACCGATGGCACCGCCTGGATGGGTGGTGGCCCGGGCGGCACCGACGCCCTCGCTGGCGAGGACATCAGGATGGCCGACAGGATCTCCGGATCGGAGGTCGCGCCGTGGGTCGGGTGATCGGTCACAGGGCCACCATACCCGGCTGACGGAAGGCCGACTCGATCGCCGACGAGGCCGTCTGGCCCAGGCCGCAGATCGATGCGTCGCGCATGGCCTGGCCGATCTCACGCAGGAGCGCGAGCTCATCATCGCGCGATCGGATCGACGACCCGGCCGCCAGTCGCGCCAGGAGCTCCTCCTGACGCACGCTGCCGACCCGGCACGGGACGCACTGGCCGCACGACTCATCGCGGAAGAACTGGGCGATCCGACGGAGCGTGTCGACCAGGTCCGCCGTCTCGTCGAAGACCATGATCACGCCCGACCCGAGGGTGGCCCCCGCCGCCCTTGTCGCCTCGAAGGTCAGCGGCAGGTCCAGCGCATCCGGGCCGACGAAGACCCCGGCCGCGCCGCCCAGCAGGATCGTCCGGATGGGTCGATCGCCGGGGACGCCGCCGGCCATCGCGATCAGGTCGCGCAGCGTCGCCCCGAACGCGACTTCGTAGACCCCCGGTCGGGCGACGTGCCCGGACAGGCAGAACAGCTTCGTCCCGGTCGACCCTTCGGTCCCGATCCGGGCGAACGCCTCACCACCCTCGAGCAGGATCGGGAGCACGTTGGCCAGGGTCTCCACGTTGTTGACGACCGTCGGCTTGCCGAACAGGCCGACCTCGACCGGGAAGGGCGGCTTGTTGCGAGGCTCGCCGCGCTTGCCCTCGATCGATTCGAAGAGCGCGGTCTCCTCACCGCAGATGTAGGCGCCGGCGCCACGGCGGAGCTCGATGTCGAAGGCGAAGCCCGAGCCGAGGATGTCGTCGCCGAGGAGGCCCGCCGCCCGAGCCTGGTCGAGCGCGCCAAGGATCCGCGCCTCGGCCTCGGGGTACTCGCCGCGGATGTAGAGGTACCCCGTGGAGGCACCGCTCGCATAGGCCGCGATCGTCATCGCCTCCACCGTCGCGAAGGGATCGCCCTCGAGGAGGACCCGGTCCTTGAACGTGCCGGGCTCCGACTCGTCCGCGTTGCACACCAGGTAGTGGGGTTGGGCCGACTGCGCCGCCACCGCGGCCCATTTGCGTCCGGTCGGGAATGCCGCGCCGCCGCGGCCCATCAGTTTCGACGCCGTCACCTCGGCGACGACCCCGGCCGGGCCGATCTCCATGGCACGAGCCAGGGCGGCATAGCCACCGTGGTCACGGTAGTCATCGAGCGAACCTGGATCGACGACGCCGACCCGGCCGAGGAGACCGGACGGAGCTCGAGGCAGGATCGCGGGGTTCCGTGAGCCGCATCCGACCGGGGCGCGTGGTCCGTCTCGAGCAGGCGAACGATGTCCGCCGCGTCGACCGGGCCTGTGGCGGCGGCTCCGGAACGCTCGCCGGCGACGGTCAGCAGGAGCGCCGGCGCCCGGTCACACAACCCCAGACACGGGCTGCGCAGCCACGTCGCGCGGCCGTCGCGGATCGGCTCCCCGGCCGGCCCGACGCTCCGGGTCAGATCCGCGCAGAGCGATTCCGCGCCGGCGAGCCGGCAGGCGATGTCGTCGCAGACGTGGGCCACGACGGGTGGCCGGGGCGTCGTGGCGAACAGCGAGTAGAACGTTGCGACCCCGTAGGCCTCGGCCGGGGCCACCGCCAGGCGCTTGCAGATGTAGTTCAGGGCCGGGGTGCTGATCCAGCCCATCCGGGACTGGACCGCATGGAGTGCCGGCAGGAGCTGGGATCGCCGAGACCGGATCGCATGCCCACCGCGGGCGACATGCCCGTCCGGCCCGGGATCACGCGGGCCGCCGACCCAGCGGGACTCGGGTGGGCCAAGGATGGCATCGACTGCCGCTCGCTCCACCGGCGAGGCGAGCGGCCCGATGACGTGCAGATCCATCGCCCCGAGTGTAGTGCGGGCGCGGTCAGGCCGGGGCGGAGACCGGTGGCGAGGCGGGCGATCCAGGTGTTTCGATCGCAGCGATGTCCGACGAGCCCCCGGGGAGACGTCGGGTGAACCACGAACCCAGGACGGCGAACAGAGACGGTCGTATCCAGATCGGCCACGATCTGGGTGATCGAGACGTTCATCACGCTGCTGTCGAGGACCACCACGAACTGGGCAGGAGCCAGGATCGCGATGGGAGCCCATTGCGTGCGCATCGGGACCGATGGTACGTTCTGCCGGATGGGCCGGATCCGCCCATCGCGAACCGGGTGTCCTCGGTCGACCAGCTCCAGGAGCCGCCATGACGACCGCTGACCGCACCACCGCCGCACCCGTCGCGCCTCCTGCGGACGCCGGCACCGGGCCGGACAAGGGCCAGCTCGTCCTGCTGTCGCTCATCCTGGTCGCCGCGGTCGCCAATCTGAATCTGTCGGTGGCGAACGTGGCGTTGCCCGACATCGGAGCGGCGTTCACCGCGTCACAGACGGCACTCGACCTGGTGGCCGTCGGCTACTCCCTTGGGCTGGCGGCCTCGGTCCTGTGGCTCGGCGCGCTGGGCGATCGCTACGGCCGCAAGCTGATGCTCATCCTCGGGATCCTGCTTTCGATCCCGGCCTGTCTGGTCGCCGCCTTTGCTCCGTCGATCGAGGTCCTGATCGTTGCCCGGATCGTCGGCGGATTGTCGGCCGGCATGGCCTACCCGACGACCCTGGCCCTGATCGCGGCGCTCTGGTCCGGACCGGCGAGGACTCGCTCGATCGCGCTGTGGTCAGCCCTCGGTGGCGCGATCGCGGCGCTCGGGCCACTCGTGTCCGGGTTCCTTCTCGAGCATTTCGAGTGGGGCTCGGTGTTCCTCGTGACGCTCCCGCTCGCGGCCGTGGCGCTGGTCATGGCCATCCGATTCGTACCTGCGCACATCAACGAGACGACCGAGACCGTCGACAACCTGGGCGGTGTCCTGTCCGCGGTGATGGTCGGCGCGGCGATCCTGGCCATCAACTTCGCGCCCGTCTCGGGCGAGCAGACGCTGGCGCTTGGCCTGGCCGCGATCGCCGTGGTCGCCGGCGTCACATTCGTCCTCCGACAGCAGCGAGCACGGAACCCGCTGTACGATCTCAAGATCGCATCGCGACGGGTCTTCTGGGTGGCGGCGTGCGCGGGGATCATCGTCTTCGGGTCGCTGATGGGCGCGATGTTCATCGGTCAGCAATACCTCCAGAACGTGCTCGCGTACTCGACGTTGGAGGCGGGTGCCTCGATCATCCCGGCGGCATTGTTCATGGTCATCGTGGCACCGCGGTCGGCCAAGCTGGTCGAGGCGCGCGGCGCCCGGTTCACCTTGTTGCTGGGCTACGTCTTCGTTCTGGCTGGCTTCGTCACGATGTTCGTGCTGTGGCAGGAGGGCAGCCCGTACTGGCAGGTCGCCCTCGGCTATTCGTTCGTCGGCATCGGGGTCGGGTTCGCAGGCACGCCCGCTTCGCATTCGCTGACTGGATCGGTGCCGGTCAAGCGCGCCGGGATGGCGTCCGGGACGGCGGACCTCCAGCGCGATCTTGGCGGTGCGTTCATGCAGTCGATCTTCGGTGCGCTGCTGACGGCTGGCTACGCCACCGCGGTGTCGGCGGCCATGGCCGCCGCCCCGAACGCGAGTCAGATCACCGACAGCGTCCAGCAGCAGTTGACCAAGTCGTTCAGCAGCGCCGAGGCGGTGGCCGCCCAGTATCCGCAGTACGCGAGCGCCATCACGGCGGGGGCGAAGGCATCCTTCCTCGATGGAGCGCAGTGGGCCTACGGCGCGGGGATCGTGGCCGTCCTCCTCGGGGCCGCGATCGTATTCCGCTTCTTCCCCAAGATGGATGACGAGAAGCGGCTGCTGGCGGAGTACCAGGCCACGGACTCGGCGGCCGAAGCGACCGCCGCCTAGCGCTGCTCGAAGGAGACCATCAAGGTCCCGCCAGCATCCCGCAGCTCGAGCTTCGTCCCTCGGGCCGCGTAGGTCGTGGCCGCCTCGAGCGCCGCCAGGTACTGCATCTCCTGGGTGTTCAACGCGTCGTCCGCACAGGCTCGCCTGGTCGCAGCCAGCGGACCGATCTTGATCGAGGCACCGTCGACGGTCACAGCACCGTGGAACGTGTTGCACGAGCCGTCGCCGCTGACCGTGCCGGCGCTGTCGAAGATCGCCGTCGGATCCGACCCTGTCACGACGCTGGTCACGCCGCCGGTCCCGTTGTTGTATCCGGTCACGTGCCAGGTCACGCCGTCCAGCGTCGCCGGTGGGATCGCCATGTAGATCAGGATCCCGTTCCCGCCCGAGTCATACATCGTCAGGGTGTCGCTCGTGGCGGTGAACGTCCGGACGTTGCCGAGGTTCGTGATATAGGCCGTCTCGATCCCGGCCACCGGAGGTGGGCACCCGATCAGGGTCATCGGACCAACGTTGATCTTGAGGGCGTTCCCGTCGACCGTGTAGGTGGCGGCGTACCGGTTGCAACCGGTGGATCCGCTCATCGACCCGCCCTTGATCGTGGCGTCCACGGTCACCGTATCGGGGATGTCCACCATCGTGCTGCCGTCGTTCTGGGTGGTGAGCTGCCAGTCACCTTCGAGCTGGCCCCCGCTCCCGCCACTGCTCGTGACGCAGCCCGACAGGACGGCCGCCAGCGAGATGCTGGCCAGTCCCACGGTCATTCGCATGGTCGTTCGATCCTCCTCCGGCGACGAGGTCGTCCACGTGCCGACGCTGAGGATAACGCGACCACGCGCCTGCTACTGTTCATCGTGATTTCACAGACAGCTGGAGGTGGGGGGACGATGGCGCAGGACGCGGTGGAGGCGACCCAGGATCGCCCGGCGAGCCGCCGTCGGAGCGGTCTCGCCGGCCTGGCGCTCGTCCTCGCCTGTGTGTCCATTCTGGTGTCCACCGTCGCCGTCTGGACCCACCAGGTCGCGTTCAACACGGAGCGGTTCACCGCGCTGGCCAGCGGCGTGCTTGCCGACCCGGCCGTCATCGACCCACTGGCGAACCGGATCAGCACGCAGGTCGTCACCGCCGTCGACGTCCAGGGACGGATCGCCGAGAAGCTGCCGACCGCGGCCCAGCCGCTGGCCGCGCCCATCACGCTGGCGATCCGCGACGCGCTCGACAAGCGTCTCCAGATCGCCCTGGCGCGACCGCAGCGTCCAGGCCGGTCTGACCAAGGTCGTCTCGGTCACCCATGCCGGGATCATGCAGCTGTTGCGTGACGATCCGGCCGCGGTGTCCGTCGTGGACGGGTACATCGTCATCTCGGCCTTCCCGGTCGTCGAGGCCGCCCTCGTGGAGCTGCAGGACGTCGGGCTGATCCCGGCGGGCATCCAGATCCCGGACCTGTCATCGCCTGAAGCGCCGGATGTGCTTGCCCAGCGACTCGAGAGCGTGCTCGGGATCACCCTTCCCGACGGGTTCGGGACGATCCAGCTGATGAAGGCCGATCGGCTGCTTGCCGCTCGGTCTGCGGTCCGCGCCTTCGACCTGATCGTCGTCGGGTTGTTGATCCTGACGGTGCTCCTCATCGTCCTGGCCGTTTGGCTCGCGACCCACCGCCTGCGGATGGTCATCTACCTGGGTCTGGGGACGATCGTCGCGTTCGTGCTGGCCCGCCTCGCGATCGGCGCGATCGAGAACGCGGCGCTTGCGGGCGTGGCTGACGCGGACTTGATCGGGGCGATCCGGGCCGTGGTCGATGTGACCCTCGCCGATCTGCGACGGATCACGGCGGTCGTCCTGATCGGGACGGTCGTCCTGGTCGTCGTCGCCGGCGTGGGCGTCTTCCGATCCAGCGGAGCCACGATCCCGAGGGACCGCGCCTCGATCGAGCGGATCGGCCTGGTCGCGATCGCGTTCGTCGTGATCTGGCTCGCCGTCGGGCCGGAGATCGCGTTGCTCGGGGTCGCGCTCGTCGCCGGACTCGAGCTCATCGCACGGGCGCTGTCGTCGGGCTCGGCTGACGACGCGACGCCCACCGCCGAGGCGTAGCTCGGTGACCGAAGCCGAGCCGGCTGGCACGACGGACGATGCCCAGGGCGATGCGACGCTTCGCGGGATGGCCAGTGCGGCCCGTGACGCATGGCGGGACGAACGCGTCGAGGTCGTCGCGGCGGTCCTGCTGTCACTGGCGACCGTGTTGTCCGCATGGGGGGCCTACCAGGCGACACGGTGGGGCGGCAACCAGGCGAATAGCTACGCGGAGGCAGCGGAACTCCGCTCAGAGGCGGCAAGCCATGCCACGGTGGCATCTCGCCAGATCCAGATCGATGTCGCCACGTACCTTGCCTGGTCTGACGCCGCCCTGGGTGGGGACGAGACGTTGGCAAAGTACATCGAGGACCGTTTCCGGACGGAGTTCCTCGTCGCCTTCGAGGCGTGGCTTGGTGAGCGCCCGCCGGACATCGCGTTGATCCCGATCGGCACACCATTCGAACGACCCGAGTACGTCCTTGCGGAACAACAGGCGGCCGACGCGAAGACCGTCGAGGCCGAGCGGGCGCTCTCGGATGCCCAGAAAGCGAACCAGACCGGGGACGACTTCGTCCTGACCGCGGTCCTGTTCGCGTCGGTCCTGTTCTTCGCCGGGATCGCCGCCCGCTTGCGGCCGCAATGGCTCCGCTGGGCGATGCTCGGGGTCGGGATGCTGATCTTCGCGATCGGTCTGGTCGTCGAATTCTCACTGCCCCAGAACGTCGGGTTCTAGGCGGGCGGCGCCCTAGGCGGGCGGCGCGACCGGCTCGGTCTGGCCGAGCTTTTCGATCCGGATGGCGGTGGCCTTGAATTCGGCCGTGCCGGACTTGGGGTCGGTCGCGTCGATGGTCAGCAGGTTGACCGCGACGTCGTCCTGGAAGTGCATCGTCATGAAGGTCAGACCCGGGCGCAGGCTGGGGTCGATCCGGACCGGCACCTCGACCTGGCCGCGACGGGACACGACCCGGACGATCTCGCCGTCGGCGAGATCGTAGGTCGCGGCATCCTCCGGGCTGGTGTCGAGGCTCTCGCCGCGACGGAGTGGGGAGGTGTACCCGCCGGATTGGACGCCGGTGTTGTACGAGTCGAGTCGGCGTCCGGTCGTGAGTCGGATCGGGAAGGTCCTCGTCCAACCGGTCGACGGGCGGATCGTGGTCGACCGGGACGAACGGCACCCGATTGCCGGGCATCGGATCCTCCCACAACCGTGAGTGCAGGAACAGCTCGCCCGGGTGGTTCTCGTCCCAGCACGGCCACTGGATCCCGCCGAGTGCCTCGAGCCGGGCGTAGCTCATCCCGGCGAAGGCGGGGGCCAGCCGGCGGACCTCATCCCAGACCGCCTCGGGATCCGGCTCGCCCCAGCCGGCACCCATCCGGTTTGCGAGGTCGAACACGATGGCGAGGTCGTCCCGGGCTCCCGGCGGCGGCTCGACCGCCTTGCGGACCCGCTGGACGCGCCGCTCGGAATTGGTGACGGTCCCCTCCGCTTCGGCCCAGGCCGCGGTGGCCGGCAGGACCACGTCAGCAAGCGCAGCGGTCCTGGTCAGGAACAGGTCCTGGACGACGAGGAAGTCGAGGTTCGAGAGGAGATGGATCGTCCGCTTCTGGTCCGCCTCCGACTGGACGGGGTTCTCGCCGATGCAGTAGATCGCGGTCAGGTCGCCTCGCTCCATCGCATCGAACATCCCGGACAGATGCCAGCCGCGCTTCGGCGGCACCGTCACGCCCCAGGCGGCGTCGAACGGCGCCCGCAGTGCGTCGTTCTCGACGTGCTGGAACCCGGGCAGGCGGTCGGGCAGGGCGCCCATGTCGCCACCGCCCTGGACGTTGTTCTGGCCGCGCAGCGGGTTGACGCCGCTGCCATAGCGGCCGACGTGCCCGGTCAGCAGGACGAGCGAGATGAGCGCGAGGACGTTGTCGACCGCGTTGTGGTGCTCGGTGATCCCGAGCGTCCAGCACAGGATCGCGCGGGGCGCGGTGGCGAACGCGTGGGCCAGATCCCGGATCGCTTCGGCTGAAACGCCGGTCTCGCGTTCGGCGTAGTCGAGGGTGTACGGCTCGACCTTCGCCTTGTAGGCATCGAAATCCATCGTCGCCCGGTCGATGAACTCGCGGTTCTCCAGTCCGGCGGCGATGATCTCGCGGCCGACCGCGTTCGCCAGGGCGATGTCGCTGCCGACGTCAAGACCGAGCCAGCTGTCCGCCCACTCCGCGCTTGACGTCCGGCGCGGATCGATCGCGTACAGACGGGCGCCCTTGTGGACACCCTTGAGCAGGTGGTGGAAGAAGATCGGATGCGTCTCGCGGGCGTTGCTGCCCCACAGGACGATCAGGTCCGTGTCTTCGATCTCCCGATATGAGGATGTGCCGCCCCCGGCACCGAACACTGTCGCCAGACCGGCGACGCTAGGGGCGTGTCACGTCCGGTTGCAGCTGTCGATATTGTTGCTGCCCAGGACCGCCCGGCTGAACTTCTGTGCCGCGAAGTTGACCTCGTTGGTCGCCTTGCTGCAGCTGAAGGTGCCGAAGGTCGTCGGGCCGTGGGCCGCCTTCGCGGCCTGGAACCCGGCAACGGTCCGATCGAGCGCCTCGTCCCAGCTCGCTGGTCGAAGCTCGCCGCCCTTCGTATCGCGGACGAGGGGCTGGGTCAGTCTCACGTAGGGCTTCGCCAAGGGTAGCCTCCTGCGGTTCGACGACCCCCCGAGTGTAGCGCGCGCTCGGCGCCTAGTCCTCGTCGCGGCCCGCTGGTGAGAAGAAGACCCGGAACAGGACGACGAAGCTCACGACGAGGGTCACCGCGAACGCGATCATCGCCAGGTAGGCGACGCCCTGGAACTGGGTGAGCGACGGCTGGAGCAGGATGGCCATCACGATCGCGGTGCCGATGAGCTGGCCGACGACGATGACCCCGACCGTCGCCTGGCGGCCGATGTCGCTGACGCTCGCGATCGAGCGTTCCAGGCCCTTGGTGTCGACCTCGACGACGAACTTGCCCTTGTTGAACTGGTCGATCCACTTGAGCGCTGCGTCCTCCATCGACGGCGCCCTCCGGGCGAGTTCCTTGCCGACTCGAACTGCGCTGCTCTGGAGCTGCTTCTGGATCTTCTCCGGCGTGAACGACTCGAGCAGCGCCGCCCTGGCCTCGGTCACGGCCGCCTCGCCCAGATCGATGTCGAAGGACAGGGCCCTGGCCGTCTCCTCGGCCTGGATGACCGACTTGATCGCCAGCGTCAGCTGGCTGTCCATGCGCAGGCCGTTGTTCAGTACCGCGCTCAGGAAGGCACCGATGGCCGAGCCGAACGACGTCGCCTTGCCGTAGATGAGGTACTGGCGGGCGAGCCGGTCGATGTCGTCGCGGAACCCGGCCTCGTCGTACTGGCGTGACGGCTTACTGAGTGCCAGCAGCCCGTCGCCGATGCCCGGGATGTCCACGTCCTTGATCGCGTAGATGAGGCCGAGCAGATCGATCCGCTGCTGGGAGTCCAGTTTCCCGACGAGGCCCAGGTCGAGGAAGATGATCTGCTTCGAGTCCGGATCGGCCAGGATGTTGCCGGGATGCGGATCGCCGTGGAAGAAGCCGTCGATCAGGACCTGCTTGATGATCGCCCGGATGAAGACCGTACCGAGCTCGGTCGTATCGAAGCCCGCCGCGCGCAGCTCGTCCGCCTTCGAGATCTTGATCCCCTTGACGAACTCCATCGTGATGACCCGCTGACCGGACAGGTCGTCCCAGACGAGCGGGACATGGATCGACGGGAACCTGGTCATCCCGTCGGCGAGGCGTCGGGCGTGGTACGCCTCGTTCCGATAGTCCAGTTCCTTGAGGACGCCCTGGGCGAACTCGGCCACGATGTCGCGCAGCCCGACCTTGCGGGCGATCGACAGGCGCTTCTCGGCGACCCCGGCCAGCTCCTGCATGACCCCGAGGTCGGCCTGGGTCTTGGCCACGATCCTGGGACGCTGGACCTTGACCGCGACGACGGTGCCGTCGTGGAGCCGGGCCTGGTGGACCTGCGCGGTCGAGGCGGCCGCGAAGGGCACCGGATCGAAGGTCTCGTACAGCTCCTCCGGGGAAGCCCCGAGTTCCTTGGTGATGATGGCGACGACGTCGTCGTAGGCGAACGGCGCAGCCTCGTTCTGGAGCTTCGACAGCGCGTCGATCCATTCGGCCGGCAGGATGTCGCTCCGGCTGGCCATCATCTGGCCGATCTTCACGTAGGTCGGCCCGAGTTGCTGGAGCATCGCCGCGATCCGCTCGGGGCCGCTCGCCTCCAGCAGATGGTCCTTGTTCCCGATGACCACCCGGTCGAACCAGCGGCGGACCGCGCCGACCGGGGTGTCGGCCAGGGCGATGTCCAGTCCGGTCGCATAGATCAGGTTGTAGACCTGCTGGAGGCGCAGGTTCTCGAGGATCGCATTGCGCCGTGGCGTCGGCAGCGATTCGAGGAATGCCCACATGCCGCGCCCGGTCTCCGATCGCAGATCCGGCCGGCTCAGACCGAGGCCCGCGTCAAGGAGCGTCGACAGCGCGGTGTAGAGGGCGGCCGCGACGACGACCCAGACGATGGTCGGCTCAGCCACGGTCGCGATCTTGATCGGGGCGATGACCCCGGTGATCCAGATCGCGGCGGCGTTGATGATCACCACGAAGAGGCCCATCGACGACAGCAGGAGTCGACCGGTCAGGGCGACAAGGACGGGGCGGGCGAACCGGTTGACCAGGACCAGGATCGCAGCCCAGGTCAGGAAGCCGACGATCCCGGCGTCCCGCAGCCCGATGATCGGGGCCGATGAGGACCCGAACGGGAATGGCTGCCCGACGGAGACGACGCCGAGCAGCAGGACGATGAACGCGAGCACGATGGCATCGAGGACGACCTCGACGAGGAAACGTCGCATCCGGGCCTCCGGGGTGAGCCGCTCGCGAGTCGATGGCGACGTAGCGTGACGGAACCCTATTGTCGGACATGCGGGCTCCTGACGCAGCGCCGCGGATGGGTCAGACGAGCGCGACCGTGCCCGTTCCCGTCCGATCGGCCACGACTCGGCCGATCCACCGATGTCCCACGCCGGCCGCTTCGAGGGCCGTGTCGACCACTTCGACGAGGTCGGCCGGCACACTCGCCAGCAGCCCTCCCGAGGTCTGTGGGTCGTGCGCAAGGGCCACGGCTGCAGCGCCTGCGTCGGGCCCCAGCTGGAGCGATCCGGCGACGTACCTGCGGTTATGGGCCGCGCCGTCTGTCTCGACACCCGCCGCGGCCGCCTCGATCGCCCCGGCCAGGGCCGGGAGCGTCGCCGCCTCGAAGACGAAGCTTGTCCGGGACGCACGGGCCATCTCCAGGCCGTGACCCAGCAACCCGAACCCGGTCACGTCGGTGGCGGCCCGGATCCCGCGCCCGACGAGCGCATCGGCGGCGACGCGGTTCAGGCCGCGCATGCTGTCGATCGCCCCGGCCAGGTCGGTCGCGCTCGCCTTTCCCTGACGCGCGCCGGACACGAGCAGGCCGGTGCCGAGGGGCTTGGTCAGCACCAACCGGTCGCCCGGGGAAGCCCCGCCCTTGCGCAGGAGCCGGTCGGGATGGGCGGCTCCGATGACCGCGAGACCGTACTTGGGTTCTGCGTCGCGGATGGTGTGCCCGCCGGCGAGCGTACCTCCGGCCTCGCGGACCTTGGCCGATGCCCCGGCGAAGATCTCGGTCATGACGCCGTGCGGGAGATCCTCCGGGAACGCCGCGATCGAGAGCGCGAACAGGACCCGGCCGCCCATCGCGAAGACATCGGACAACGCGTTCGCCGCGGCGATCTCGCCGAAGGTCCGCGGGTCGTCGACGAGCGGCGGGAAGAAATCGAGGGTCCCGATGATCGCGAGGTCGTCAGTGACCCGGTAGACGGCGCCATCGTCCGGTGGCGTGAGGCCGGCGATCAGCGCGTCGGGAGCGTCGATCGCCGCCGCCGCTCCGAGTCCGGCCAGCGCCTCGGCCAGCAGGTCCGCCCCGAGCTTGGCCGCGCAGCCACCACAGTCGGTCAGCCCGGTCAGCCGGAATGGGCGGTCGCTCGTCGTCATCCGCCGATGATAGAGCGCCGCCTCGCGCTACCATCCGCAGTGGGAGCGGTCGGGTCCCGGTGGGTCCCCTGGTCTTCAAAACCAGTGGCGCGGCGCTCGGCGCGGCGCGGTGGGTTCGACTCCCACGCGTTCCCGCCAGGAGGACCGATGCCGCCCGTCCACCCGCGTCCACCCAGCGTCGAGCGGCTCCTCGCCGTCGTCCGGCCGCGGGTGCCCGACGCCACCGATCCCGGCGCGCTGACGCTGGCGGCCCGGGCGGTGGTCGCGGACGAGCGAGCGCGCATCCGATCGGGCGAACCGCCAACGACCGTCGAACGCCTGGCCGACGACCTCGCTCGGCGGATGGACGCCTTTGCCGACCCGCTCGGCGAGGCGAGCGGCCTGAGCGCCGTCCTCAATGCGACCGGTGTCGTCCTCCACACGAACCTCGGCCGAGCGCCTTGGCCGCAGGCCGCCATCGTCGCCGCGGACCGCGCCGCCATCGCCTACTCGCTCCTCGAACTCGATCGCGATTCCGGCCGACGTGGACCGCGCTTCCGGATCGCGGAGGCGCATCTCATCGCGCTGACCGGTGCCGACGACGCCCTGGTCACCGTCAACAACGCCGCCGCCGTCGTGCTGGCCGTCGGGCTGGCCGGGAAGCATGGTGTGGCCGTGTCCCGTGGCGAACTCGTCGAGATCGGCGGTGGCGTCCGGATCCCGGAGATCATCCGGCGAACGGGCGCTCGGCTGGTCGAGGTCGGGACGACCAACCGGACGAGGGTCGCGGACTTCGAGGCACCGTTGGCCGAGGGGCGGGCGACCGTCGTCCTGCGGGTCCACCCCTCCAATTTCGCCCAGCTTGGGTTTGTCGAGGCGCCCGATCCGGGCGAGCTGGCCACCCTCGCCCACGCGCACGGGGCCATCGTGGTCGATGATCTCGGCAGCGGCGCGCTGCTCGACACCACCGCCTTCGGCCTCAGCCATGAGCCGATGCCGTCCGAGCGGCTGGCCGCCGGCGCGGACCTGGTCACGTTCAGCGGCGACAAGCTGGTCGGTGGGCCGCAGGCGGGGTTGATCGCCGGTCGAGCCGACCTGATCGCCCGGTTGCGGAAGGATCCGTTCGCCCGTGCCGTCCGGCCGGAGAAGACGATCCTCGCCGCGCTCGCGGCGACGCTTGGCCTGTATCGTGCGGGCCGCGCCACGATGGAGATCCCGGTCTGGCGGATGATCGCCATGACGGAGGCGGTCCTGACCGCCCGCGCGGAGGCGGTCGTCGCGGGACTCTCGGTCGCACTGCCGCCAGACCTCATGGCCCGGGTGTCGATCACCGCGCTGGACTCGACGGTGGGCGGCGGTTCGCTCCCCGGCGAGACCCTGCCGTCGGTCGGGATCCGGCTCGCGGGTCCTGCGCCCGCGGCGCTGACCGCCCAACTTCGGGCGGGGGATCCGGCCGTGATCGGACGGATCGCGGACGGCGCCGTCCTCCTGGACCTGCGGACGATCGACCCGGCTGATGATCGGGGACTCGAGGTCGCGGTGACCCGAGCGTTGCGCGGCGCCTGACCGCCGATGACCGTCGTCGTCGGCACGGCCGGCCATATCGATCACGGCAAGACGACCCTGCTCCAGGCCCTCACCGGCATCGATGCCGACAGGCTCCCGGAGGAACGCCGGCGAGGCATGACGATCGACGTCGGGTATGCCCACCTGGCATTCGCCGATGGCACGGAGCTCGACTTCATCGATGTCCCGGGGCATGACCGGCTGGTCGGCAACATGCTCGTCGGCGCGGGCGAGATCGACGCCGCGCTGCTGGTCGTCGCCGCGGACGACGGCCCACGAGCCCAGACCCGCGAACACCTGGCGTTGCTCGATGCGCTTTCGATCCGCCACGGGATCGCGGTGGTGACAAAGGCCGATGTGGCCGGAGCGGAACGGACCACGGCGATCGTCGCCGAGGTCGAGGCGTTGCTCGAGGGCACGACGCTTGGAGGATCGGCCGTGATCCCGGTCTCGGCGGTGACGGGCGACGGGCTCGATGCGGTTCGCACGGCCCTCGAGCAGTTGCGCGATCGCGTCGAGGCAGATCGAGCAACGCTGCCGGCCATGCCCGGTCCGCGGCTGTCGATCGACCGCGTGTTCACGGTCAAGGGTCGCGGCGTGGTCGTGACGGGCACCCTGCGCGGTGGCCGGCTGACGGCCGGGGCCACGCTCCGGGTCGTTCCGGGCGATCGGTCCGTGCGCGTGCGCGAGGTCCAGGTCCACGGCGTGCCGGTCGGTCCCGCCGGACCGGGCAGGACCGCGCTCAACCTGGCCGGACCGGACGCCATCGGACTCCATCGCGGTCACGTCCTGGCCGACGACCCCGCCGTGGTGGCGAGCGAACGGCTGTTGGTCGCCCTGGCCGGGCCCCTGCCGGACCGGACCCGCGCCCGCCTCCACCTCGGCACGTCCGCAGTCGACGCGAGCGTCGGACGGAGTGGGCGCGATGCGATCGACCTCCTGGACGGCCGGGTCGCGGCGATCCTGCGCCTGTCCGGGCCCGTGGCCGTCGCGATCGGCGATCATCTCGTGCTTCGCCGCGGATCCGCCGAGGAACGGATCGTCGGGGGGATCGTGCTCGATCCGCGCCCCGCCCGGGGCATCTCCCGGCGACGTCAGACGGCCGAACGGGTCGACCGGCTGGCGGTGGCGGTGGCCAGCGGTGACGCCGGTTCGATCTTCCGGGCGCGACTGGATCTGCACGGCGTCCTCGATTCCGGGCCTGGTGGCGGACCATCGATCGCGCCCGACGTCGCCGGATCCGTTGCGGACGTCGTCGGTCGCGGGTCCGTCGCCGGGTCCGTCGCGCTGGCCGATGCCCGGACGCTGGCCGCGCGGACGTTGCGTCGGATCGTCACGGCGGATCGCTCGGTGGCCGCGACCGCGGCCGAGGCGATCGTCAAGGAGCTGATCGCGGGCGGTCGGCTCGTCCGGGATGGCGCGATGCTGCGTTCCGCGGGCGCGGTATCCGTGCCGCCATCGTCGTCCGATCCACGCATCGCGGCCGCGATGGGTCGGCTGGAGCGGTCGCTCGATGTGCCGTCGCCGCCGGGCCTTGAGGCGGCGGCCCGGGCCGCGGGTTGCTCCGACGCCGACATCCGCGAGCTCGAGCGAACCGGTCGGATCGTGATCCTCGAGCCCGATCTCGCCTACGCCGCGGGGGCGTACCGATCGCTGGTGGAGACGGCGCTCGCCCTTGCCTCGCAGGCGCCGCTCACGCCGGCGGCACTGCGCGACGCGACCGGGACGAGTCGGCGCTACGTGCTGGCGATCCTGACCGACCTGGATCGGCGGGCGGTCCTCCGACGGACGCCCGACGGCCACGTTCCCGGTCCGAGGTCCATCGCGCCGACGATCGTCCCGGGCGGCCGATGACCGCCGCGCGAGTCAGCGCCGTCGTCCTGGCAGGGGGGCGCTCCGAGCGGTTCGGCCGTGACAAGCTGGCGGAACCGATCGATGGCCGACCCCTGCTCTTCCATGCCATCGAAGCCGTCCGTGGCCAGGCGACCGAGACCGTGGTCGTGGCTCCGCCGGGGGTGACGCCGGCGCTGCCGCCGGGCGTTCGGGTGGTGCACGACACGGTCGCCTACCAGGGGCCGCTGGCCGGGCTGTCGGCCGGGCTCCGCGCGTGCCGGGAGCCGGTCGCGCTCGTGATCGGGGGCGACATGCCGTGGATCGCGGATGCGGTCGTCACCCTGCTGATCGCCCGGATGGTCGACCCCGACACCGATGCCGTCGTCCTCGAACATGACGGCCGACCGCGTCCGCTCCCAGCGATCGTTCGTCGGGATCGCGCGCTGGAGATGGCGGATCGGCTCCTGGACCGCGGTGAACGGAGCCTGCGGGCCCTGGTCGAAGGGCTGGGTGCGGTCGTCATCGGCGAAGCGGATTGGCGATCGGCGGATCCGGATGGCCGGACCATGCGCGACATCGACACGGTGGCCGACCTCGACTGAGCCCTCGGTGGAATCGCAGGTCGGGCGGCTCAGCCGTCGAGGCCGGGATCCTCGTGGACGGCAGCACCGTCGATGAACGTGGCCACGACCCGCGCTTCGCCGATCGCGCCCGCCGCGCGGTCGAACAGGTCCCGGTCGAGCACGACGAGGTCGGCCGACTTGCCGACCTCGATCGACCCGAGCTCGTGATCGAGGTGGTTCACCCAGGCGCTTCCGGTCGTGAAGCCGGCCAGCGCGTCGAGCAGATCGAGACGCTCGGCGGGAAGCAGCGGATCCTCATCCCGGCCCTCCTCGCTGACCCGGGTGACCGCGACCTCCATCTGGAGCAGCGGGTTCGCGGTGGAGACGCTCCAGTCGGAGCCCATGGCCAGCCTCGCCCCCGCGCGCAGGAGGGAGCCGAACGGATACAACCGGCCGGACCGTTCCGGGCCGAGGAGCGGGATGTTCAGGGTGTCCAGCTGATCCTCGTGGCAGGCCCAGTACGCCTGCGCGTTGGCGGTCACGTCGAGCGTGGCGAAGCGCCCGAGGTCGTCGGGGTGGATGACCTGGATGTGCGCGATGTGGGGTCGCGCGTCGGATCGCCCGTTCGTCCGTCGAGCGACCGCGACGGCGTCAAGCGCCTCGCGCACGGCCCGATCGCCGATGGCGTGGAAGTGCGGCTGGAAGCCGAGGGCATCCAGAGCGGTCACGTACTCGCCGAGTCGGACCGGGTCGATCAGGCTCATCCCGCGGTCGTCGGTCGGGCGGCCGTCGGCGTCGAGGTATGGCTCGAGCATCGCCGCGGTCCGGCTATCGATGATGCCGTCCACGAAGAACTTCACGCTCGTCGGGGCGTACCGGCCCATCAGCCGTCCGATCTCGGCGCTCGACCAGTTCTTCGATCTGCTCGGGGCCGCGTGTCTCGTCCCAACCCAGGGAGCCGATCACCCGGGCCGTGAGTTCGCCGGCTCCGGCCAGCGTCGTGTAGGCGATCTCCCCCTCATGGGGCCAGACGTTGGCGTCCTGCCAGTGGGTGATCCCCAGTCCGAACAGTTCCGTCTGCGCGGCCCGAAGGCCGGTCGACGAGATCGGTCGGATCGGGTCGCGGTGCGACGCGTTCGACCATGCCGTAGGCAGCCTCCTGGAGCGCTCCCGACGGTCGGCCGTCGGCGTCTCGCTCGATCCGGCCGCCGACCGGATCCGGTGTGTCCGCGTCGATCCCGGCCGCCTCGAGCGCCGACCGAATTGACCCAGGCGGTGTGCCCGTCGGCGCTGAACAGCATGACCGGCCGGTCCGGGACCATCCGATCCAGGTCCGATCGATGGGGCTTTCCGCCCGGGAAGTCGGCCATCGCCCAGCCATCCCCGAGGACCCACGCGACGTCGGGATGGCTCAGCGCGTACGCCCCGACCGCGTCCAGGTAATCGGACAGGCCGTGGCGGCCTTCCAGGCTGCACTGCAGGCGCCCGAGCCCCGCCTCCACGGGGTGGGTGTGCGCGTCGCCGAAACCCGGGGTCATCGTCCGCCCGTGCAGATCGATCACGCGCGTGGCCGGTCCGATGGCGGCCCGGATCTCGGCGTCACGACCGACCCCCACGATCCGGCCGGCTCGCACCGCGACCGCGGTGACGAAGCGGCGCTGGTCGTCCATCGTGGCGACCCGGCCGTTCACGAAGACCAGGTCGGCCGGCTGATCGGATGGCATCGTCCGAGCATGGCAGGTGTCGCCCGTCGCGCGGGCCGGCGCATCCCGCCCGTCGCGACGGGCTAGCATCGGCGGATGACCAGTGTCCAGCTCCTCCACGCCGGGTATGCCCGACCTGACGGACATGTCGGCAGCAGCATCGTCCTCGTCCGCGACGGCGATGCTGTCATCGTGGCCGACCCGGGGATGGTCGCTCACCGGTCGCTGATCCTCGATCCTCTCGCCGCGGCGGGCGTCGTCCCCGAAGCCGTGACCCACGTATTCCTGAGCCATCACCACCCGGATCACACCGTCAACATCGCCTTGTTCCCGAATGCCGAGGTGGTCGACTTCTGGGCGCGCTACCGCGACGACCTGTGGCTCGATCACGACGGCGATGGCCATCGGCTGGGTCCGAACAGCGAACTATGGCTCACCCCCGGGCACACCGAGGAGGACGCCAGCCTCGTCGTCACCGCGGACGATGCCGTCTACGCGTTGACCCACCTGTGGTGGTACCAGGATCGGACCCCCGAGATCGATCCGCTCGGGTCGGACCAGGCGGCGATCGAACGTGGCCGGGCGCGGGTGCTCGCCGCTGCCGATATCGTCATCCCAGGCCACGGGGCACCGTTCCGGGTCCGCGACTGACCGTCTCGTCAGTCCGCCGCGCGGCGCGCCACGATATTCAGTCGGACATAGTCGATCATCGGCTCCGGAAGCCGGCTCGCCACGTCGCGGACGAAGGCGTCACGCTCGGTCTCGGGCAGGCGCTCGAGGTGGGCGCCGAGGATGACCGTTCGGAGATATGCCTCGAATGGCTCACCCGGCTCGAACCAGGTCGGCTCGTCATGCAGCCAGCACTCGATGTCGACGAACCCCGCCGCATCGAGCCGCAGGGTCGTCGCCATCGGGTCCTGGAAGTTCACGTCGCCGACCCAGCCGTCACCGATGGTCGCGAGGACGTGCTGGACCGACGCGATGTTGTCGCCTCCGCCGCACTGGGCGACCAGCCAGCCGCCAGGGCGGATGACGGCCGCCAGGTGACGGAACAGGGCGTCGTGATCGGCGATCCAGTGGAACGTGGCGGTCGAGAGGACGGCGTCGACCGTCCCGTCGAGGTCGAGTGGTGCTCGCAGATCCGCCTCGATGAATCGGACCCGGTCTCCGTGTCCGGAGAGACGCTCGCGCGCCACCTCGAGCATGGCTGGCGAAGCATCGACGGCGATGACCTCGCCCCGCGGCAGTCGCTCCGCGAGCAGCTCGGTGACCCGGCCGCTCCCGCAGCCGGCGTCGAGGACCCGCTCGTCTCCGGCCAGCGGCAGCCGGTCGAGGATGGCCGCCCCCCACTGCGTCGCCGGATCCGCGACCCGATCGTAGGCACGTCCATCCCACTCGCGGACCATCGGTCAGTCGCCCGACATCGATGGACCGGGGTGGCCGGCAGGCGCGACCCGCTGATCCGAGGACTCGCGCAACCCGTACCAGGAGATGACGGCCCCCACCACGAGCAGGGCGGCACACACCAGCATCGCCAGGTGGAACGCCTCGATGGAGGCCTGGTTCGATGCGGCCACCTGCGCCGGCGTGGCGGCCGCACCTGGGGGGTTGAGCGGCTGGAAGGCCTTGCGGACCGAGGCATCGGCCGTGTCGATCCCCGTCGCCGCGCCGAGTGATGCGTAATAGACCGCGCTGATCGGGATGAAGATGACCGCACCGAGCAGTGGCTGGCCGACGCGCGAGATCGAATTGTTGACCGCCGAGCCGATCCCGGAGAAGCGACCCGAGATCGAACCCATCAGCGCGTTCGTGAGCGGCGCCACGACCAGCGAGATCCCCACCCCGAACAGCAAGGCGTATGGCAGGACGTCCGTGAGCACGGACGTCGGCGGGATGAGGCTGGCCGGATCCGCAAGCGAGGCCGGCCAGGGCGCCGAGTCGAACGGCAGACGCGTGTACCAGAGCACCCCGGCGGCCATCAGCAGCGGGCCGGCGATCAGGAACGGTCGCGATCCGATCCGGCCCGCGATCGTCCCTACCCGGGTCGAGAGCAGGGCCAACATGAGGCCGGTCGGCAGGCCGACGATGCCGGCCCCGAGCGCGGTGTAGCCGAGGGCACCCTGGAGGACGACAGCCTGGTAGAAGAGGGTGACGTACAGGCCGCCGTAGATGAAGAACGTGGCGAGGTTGACCGAGGCGAACACCCTCGATCGGAAGAGGTCCAGCGGCACGAGCGGGTGGGGCCGGCGAGCCATCAGGATCGGGAACGCGACCATCGCGATCACGCCGATCGCGATGGCGATCCACGCCGCCGGATCGGTCCACGCATCGGCTCCGCCGCGGATCACGCCGAAGGCCAGTCCACCGACGGCCAGGGCGGCGACGAAGGCTCCGAGCCAGTCGAACCGACCGGTCGCCTCCTCGTCCCGCGATTCGGACACGTGGGTGAGCGTGGCCCACAGCGCGAAGGCGAGGAGCGGGACGTTGATCAGGAAGGCGACCCGCCAGCCGACCGTATCCACGATGGTCCCCCCGATGATCGGCCCGAGCACGATCAGCGCCGACGTCGCCGCCGCCCAGATCCCGAAGGCGCGAGCGCGCTGCACGCCGTCGAAGGCATGGGTGATCAACGCCAGGGAGCCCGGGATGAGCAGGGCTCCGGCCGCCCCCTGAAAGAGGCGGAACACGACCAGGATCTCGAGGGTCGGGGCCAGACCACACAAGGCGGAGGTCAGGCCGAAGCCCATCAGTCCGAGGGCGTAGACACGGCGCCTGCCGTAGTAGTCGGACAGGGCACCGGCCAGGATGAGCAACGCGGCCAGCACCGCCAGATAGCCGCCGACGATGTAGGCCTGGCCCTCCAGGACCCCGATCATCGAGCCGGGCAGGTCCTCGCCGATGTGCCGGAGGGCGACGTTGACGATGGTCCCATCGAGGAAGACCGCTCCCGAGCCGATGACGGTGCAGATGAGCGTCCAGCGTTGGCGTCGGGTCATGCAGGCTCCGGCGAGGCGCCCGAAAGCGCGAGGGTGTGCCGGGGCAGTTTCGCAGCGTCCGCTGCGTTCGGGCAAGGGACCGCTAGACTCGGCCCATGCCCGGACCCGTGGCGCTCGTCGGCGCCGGTGAGTTCCTTCCCGCGATGCTCGGGTTCGACGATTCGTTGCTCAGGTCGACCGGCGTGGCCCGCCCGCGGGTCGCCATCCTGCCGACTGCGTCGTACCCGGATGGCCCGTCGGTCTTCGAGGACTGGGCGGCGCGTGGCGTGGCCCACTTCAGCCAGCTCGGCGCCGACGTCGAGCCCGTCCTGGTCCGCGACCGGACCGATGCCGACGATCCGGCCGCAGCCCAGGCTGTCGGCGAAGCCGATCTCATCTACCTCTCGGGCGGGAAGCCGTCCTATCTGCTGGCGGCGCTGCACGGGAGCCCGGTCGCGGCGGCCCTCCATGATGCCCATGCCAGGGGCGCGATCCTGGTCGGTTGCTCGGCCGGTGCGATGGCGCTCGCCGGTCGGACGTTCGAGCTCCGGGTGCGCGCCGTCCCGTGGCCGCTTCGCTGGCGCGAAGGCCTTGGCGTCGTGCCGGGGGTGTCGGTCGTGCCCCATTACGACGCCTGGCCGGAGGCCCTGTCCGCGTTCATCGCGCTCCAGGCGCCGCGGGCATCGGTCGTGCTCGGGATCGACGAGGAGACGGGGGTCGTCGGCCGTGACGGGATGTGGCAGGTCCACGGCAGGTCCCGGGTGACGGTCTGGCGCGGCCGGCGCCGTGATCGCTATCGGGCCGGTGATCGGTTCCGGCTCTGAATGCGCCCGATCAGTCCGGTCGGACGGTCCGGAAGCAGTCCGAGCAATAGACCGGACGGTCCATCCGGGGCTTGAACGGGACCTGGGCCTGGTTGCCGCAGGACGAGCAGATCACCGCGAAGTATTCGCGACTCGCACGATCGTCACCGCGCTCGTAGCCGCGTGGGCCGCCGATCTCGCGCGCGTCATAGCCGCCATCACGGCTCGCGCGCCGGCTCGCCCGGCAACTCGTGCACCGCTTGGGGTCGCTGACGAAACCCTTCTGCTGGTAATACTCCTGATCGGCCGCGGAATGGATGAATTCCACGCCGCAGTCGACGCAGTTCAGGGTCCGATCGACGTAGGTCACGTTGCTCCTCCGAGAGGCGGTACAGGTCGGAGGTGCGCCAGTCGCGGGCGGCCGCATCAGCAGTCGGGTCGTGCGTGTCTCGCGGAGTTGGCCGGGACGCGCGCCCAGGTGCCGATGTTGGGTCCCTGTCGCTCGGGGCGCACCGGTTCGTTGACCGCGAGGATACAGGGAGTCGACGAAACGGGCTGTCGGAGCGTCGACTCGGCTCCGGCTGCAGCCGTGACACCGTACCTGTCACAATGTCGGCGGACCTTTGCGCCGGCGAGCGGGGAGTCATGGGGGCGCCTCGCTCGCACGTTCGCCTCGGGCCGCGAGGAGGACCCCGCTACCTGATGCTCAGGATCATCCATACGGCAGACGTCCATCTCGGGGCGCGCCACGACGACCTCGGCGAGCAGGCCGCCGCCCAGCGGGAACGCCAGTTCGCCGCCTTCCAGACCGCCGTCGACCTCGCGATCACCGAACGGGTGGATCTATTCCTGATCGCGGGCGATCTGTTCGACTCGAATGTCCAGCCGCGCCGCTCGGTCGAACGGGTCGCGGCCGAGCTCAAACGGCTGGCCGGCGTTCGGATCCGGACGGTGATCATCCCGGGGACCCATGACGTCTATGACCGGGCATCGATCTATCGGGCCTATGACCTGCCCGCGATGGCTGGGCTGGACCCTGACTCGGATCTGATCACCATCCTGCGACCGGATCGGTCGTCGGTCCACCTGGCGGCGCTCGGCGCTGTCGTGATCGGCAAGGTCTTCGCCACCAAACGTGCGCCGTCGAGTCCGCTCCTCGATCTCGGCGAGACAGCGGATCCTCCCGCCACCTGGCGGATCGGGATGGTCCACGGCTCGATCTCGATCCCGGGCAAGACGGATCGCGACGAGGTCGTGATCACGTCCGAGGAGATCTCCGCCAGCGGCCTCGATTACCTCGCCCTCGGCCACTGGCATTCTGCCCAGGTCGGCAAGCTCGGCTCGGTGACGTACGCCTATTCGGGAGCCCCGGAAGCGGTCGCCCTCGATCAGGACCGTGCCGGCAAGGTCCTGCTCGTCGAGCTCGACGAGCAGAACGGGAAGCGGTCGGTCACCGTCGAGGAACGACAGGTCGGCCGGACCCGGTTCCTCAAGGAAGAGCTCGATGCGACGACCGTGGCCAGCCAGCCGGCCCTGATCACCTCGCTGTCCGCCCAGGCCAACGAGGACCTGGTCCTCGACGTCCGACTGGTCGGTGTCCGGCCGGATGACCTCGACCTGGACCCGGCCGAGGTGGAAGCCGCACTGGCGCCATCGTTCCTCAAGGTCCGCGTCCGCGATACCTCGGTCCCGGCGCTGACCGAGGGTCCGTTGCCGTCCGCGGACACGATCCCCGGAGCGTTCATCCGGGATCTCGAGGCGCGGATCGGAGCCCTGGAGGCGTCCGGATCCACGGCGGAGGCGGCCGAATGCCGTGACGCGTTGCGCCTCGGACGTCTGCTCCTCGCCGGGCACGAGGTGTCCCTGTGAGGGTCAGGCGGATCAGCGGTGAGCAGTTCCGGCGGTACCCGAAATTCGATGTCGAACTCGCGCCCGGGTTGACCGTCATCCGGGGGCCGAACGAGGCGGGCAAATCGACGATCCAGCGAGCCCTGGAACTCGCTCTCACACGGCGGGCGACGAGTACGGCGGCAGAACTGGAGGCGCTCCGGCCGTGGGGCGCCCCGGCAGACGCCCGCTCCCGGATCGCCATCGAATTCGACCAGGATGACGAGGACGGCCGCAGATCCGGGACGCTCGAGAAGACGTTCGCCGGCGCTCGCGGCACGGTCCGGCTCGACTATGACGGCCAGTCGATCACGGATCCCACCCTGGCCGATCAGGTCCTCGCGGAGTTGACCGGCATCCCGACCGAGGGCTTCTTCCGGTCCACGGCCTCGGTCCGCCATTTCGAGTTGAGTGACCTGTCGCGCGACGAGGGCGCGCTGCGCGACCGTCTCCAGGCGTCGATCAGCGGCGCGGACCGAGGCACGAGCCGAGCGCGCAAGAAGCTCGACAAGGCGCTCCATGACCTGACCACCAAGGGCGAACGGAACCCCGGCCGCCTCAAGGTCGCCGAGCTGGCCGTCGAGCAGGCCCAGGCGGGTCTCGACCAGGGTGAACTCGCCCTTGCCCAACTCGAGACGAGATCGCGATGCGGCGTCATCGGCGCGCGATCGGCGTTCGGATGTCGAGATCGCCCTGGCCGAACGACGCAGCCTGCTCGAGAAGGCACGCCAGGCCGAGCGTCTGGTTGCCGAACGGACAGCCGCGACCGAGCGCTACGAGCGCTACCGCCAGGCCGTCGAGGTCTCGGCGGAACTGAAGAAGCTGGCTGGTACCCACCCATCGCCCAACCCGTTGCCCGTCGTCCGGGCGGCCGTCGAGCGCCTGCGCACGCTCGACGGACGGGCTCGTGAGCTCCGCGCCGCGCTCGCCGGCGAGGTGGAAGTCTCGTTCGATGTCGAACCCGAACCGACCTGGCGCCCGTTGTCACGGGTCTCCATCGCGATGGTCGTCGTCGGGGTCGTCCTCGCCGCCGGCCCCGTCATCCTGAGCTTCCTCGGGCAGACCGGTCAGATGGTGGTCGTCCAGGCGATCGGGGCGGTCGTCGCGCTGGTCGGGGTCGCGGTCGCGGCGGTCGCGCTGTGGCTGCGACGGAGCGACAAGATGCATGCGCAGCTGCGTGACGTCGAGATCGATCGGCGGCTACGAGGACGGTCGGAGATCGAAGCGGAACTCCGCGACGTGGAGGCGAAGACAGCTGCCCAGCTCGGGTCGCTCGGGTTGGCCGACCTCGCCGCGGCCGAGGATATCCTCGCCCAGGAAGAAGCGCACGTGGCCAAGATCGATCGTCTGTCGGGCCAGCTCGAAGGTCTCGTCGGAAAGGAGCCGAGCGACGCGCTGGCCCCGCAACGGGATGCGGCCGCGCTCGAGATCGAGCAGAAGTCCAGTGCGATCGAGGCGCTCGGCCCGATCGCGAAGGAGCCGCGGGCTCGCGAGCGCCTCGAGGTAGAGGTTCGCGACGAGGAAGGGGCGCTGGAGCGAGCCCGTGACGACGAGGCCAACGCGCGCGCCAGGGTCGAGGCGAATGCGGTCGATGCCGAGCAGGTCGCCGGACAGGCCGAACGCCTGGCCGCATGGCGCGAGCAGCTTGCCGCGGCCCAGCGTCGGCAGCGAGTCTACGCGACCACATTGGCGGCGATCGACGCCGCCGAGCAGGCCACGATGAAGACGGCCACCCGCTATCTCGAGGCGCACATGGTCCGGGACCTGGCGACCGTGACCAACGGCCGCTATCGTCGGGTGCGCGTCGACGACAAGACGCTGGACATCGAGGTCCGGGCGCCGGAGAAGGACGACTGGGTCTCGGTCACGTCGCTGAGCCAGGGGACCCTGGACCTGGTCTACCTCGTCGCCCGGCTCGGCCTGGTCCGGCTCGTCACCGGCGATCGTCGACCGCCACTCGTCTTCGATGATCCGTTCGTGACCCTGGACGACGAGCGGGCGGCTCGGGCACTCGGTCTGCTCAGATCGGTCGCCACCGACTTCCAGGTCATCTACCTGACGACCTCGCCGCGCTACGACAAGGCCGCGGATGCGGTCGTCGTGCTCGAGGGGCCGACGAGCGTCGATACCGGCGCGGAGCCCGCCGGGACGCCTCCCGCGAGGCCTGTCTGAACGAGGTCGACCCGACCCAGACGGCGACGGTCGTCTTCGGACTGGTCGCGGCGATCGTCTGGGGTGGCGGTGACTTCGGCGGCGGACTCCTGACCCGGCGCACGGCGCTGTTCGGGGTCGTCCTCATCTCCCAGCTTGCCGGCCTGGCGATCGCCGCTGTGCTTGCCTTCACCACGGCCGAGTCTGCGATGTCGCCGACGGATCTCGCCTGGTGTGGCCTGTGCGGCGTCGCCGGCGGGATCGGCATCGCCGCCCTCTATCGAGGGCTGGCCGAGGGACGGATGGCCGTCATGGCGCCCGTGACCGCCGTCATCGCGGCGTCGATCCCGGTGACCGTCGGGATCCTGACCGACGGACTGCCGGCGCCGCTGGTGGTCGCCGGCATGGTGATCGCATTCATCGCCGTGATCTTCGTCTCGAGCGTCGACGACGGGTCGGCCGGTCTCTACGGCCTGCGGTTCGCGCTCGTCGCCGGGATCGGGATCGGGATCTTCGGGGTCGGCCTCGCCCAGGTCAGCCAGGGCCACGTCTTCGGGCCGCTCGTCCTCATCCGCGCCACCGAGACCGTCCTCATCGCCGGCTTCGTGATCGCGACCCGGGCGACATGGCGGCCGACCCGGGACCTCGTGCCGGCGATCGCCGCGGTCGGCGTTCTGGACCTGGCGGGCAACGGGGCCTACCTCCTCGCCATCCAGGCCGGCTCGCTCGCGGTCGCGACCGTCGTCTCGTCGCTCTACCCGGTGACCACGGTCATCCTGGCCACCGTCTTCCTGCGCGAGCGTGTGACCCGCACCCACGCGATCGGGATCGTCCTCGCGCTCGTCGCACTCGTCGCGATCGCGATCGGCACGGCGGGTTGAACGCGGCGGCCGTCCAGACGGGTAGACTCGGGCGCACGATGACGGACGTGACGATCGAACCGACCTGGCTGATCGAGGCGACCTACGCGCCCGACGGGGCCGAGTCGCGGATGCCGTTCCGTGCCCAGCACACGGCCCGGCTGGCCGAACTCATGCGAGCGGGGGTACTCGTCGAGGCGGGTGCGTTCGCCGATGCGTCGGCGTCGATCCTGATCGTCCGGGCGACCGATGAATCGGCCGCGCTCGACATCGCCCGCGCCGACATCTACGTCGCGAATGGGGTCTGGGTCGAGGTCCGGGCTCGCCCGTTCGGGCGGCTCGCGATCAGCGAACACGGCGGATCCTGACCAGGTCCGTCTCGGTCGGGTCCCGGAGGACGGTCACGTCGGTGAACCCCTCCCGGTCGATCGTCGGGCCGGGGCCATCCAGGGACGTCCTGAGCTGATCGAGATGGCGTCGGATCACGACTGGATCCACGACCCGTTGCCGCTCGGCATTCCGGGCGAGGACCAGCTCGACCGGCAGATCCAGGACGAGCGCCATGGCGGGAAGCCCGGCGTCGTTCGCGCGGGCGACGAGCGCCCGTCGGGAGCGCGACTGGACGTTGGTCGCATCGACGACCGTCAGCAGCCGGGCGGCCAGCCGGCGCGCGAGAGCATCATGGAGGCGTCGGAAGGCCTCCCGAGTCGCCGATTGATCGGCCGCATCCCCGGAGACGACTGCGCGGAACCGATCGGAGGAGAGGATCTCGCTTGCATCGAAGTGGCGTGCGGCGAAGGTCGACTTCCCGGCACCGGCCGGTCCGACGAGGACGATCAAGGATGGGTCCGGGACGACGATGTCGCGGTGACGGTCCATCGGCCGATGATGCCCCACTCGACGTCCGTCGGTCGCCCTTGTGCGAACCACGGATATGACTGAAATGACGGACACGACGGATACCGACGGCCATCGTCTGGTTCCGACGCGATCTGCGAACGCACGATCATCCGGCGCTGGCGGCGGCCGTCGCGGCATCTCGGACGGTCGTCCCGCTGTTCGTCATCGATCCGCGCCTGATCCGTGGGCGGTTCGCCAGCCCGAACCGGACCTGGTTCCTGCTCGAATCGATCCGGGAGCTCGCATCCGACCTGGCGACCCTCGGTGCCCAGCTCGTCGTACGGGTTGGCGATCCCGTCGCCGTGGTGCCCGAGGTCGCCCGCGCCGCCGGAGCTGGAGCGGTCTATGTATCCCGCGATCACGGCCCATACGGACGAGCCCGGGACGCCGCCGTGGCCGCAGAGCTCGGTGCGCGACGACTCCACCAGCTACCCGGCGTGCTGGTCCACGAACCCGGGGCGATCGCCACCAACGAGGGGCAGCCGTACAGGACGTACACGCCGTTCCGACGTGCCTGGGAGCGACTGCCGCGACGAATGCTCCTCGGTCGCCCCGTGAGGCTCGTCGGTCACCAGGTCGACCCGGGCACGATCCCGACGTTCGACCAGCTCGGTCTCGGCCCCGGCCCGACCGCGGACCCGGCGCTCCTGGCCACCCCGGGCGAAGCCGCCGCGAGGCAGCGCCTGGAGCGTTGGCTGGCGCACAGGATCGACCGATACTCGGAGACCAGGGATCGGATCGACCTCGTCGACGGGACCTCCCGGCTGTCGGCCGATCTGCATCTCGGTCTCCTGTCCGCGACGGAAGTCGTCGAGCGTACGCTCGGCAGCGGCGAAGGTCGGCGGGTATTCCTCGCTGAACTCGTCTGGCGTGAGTTCTACGCCGGCGTCCTGTTCCATCGGCCCGATGTACGGCAGCGCGAGTTCCGGACCGAGTTCGAGGGGATCGAGTGGGCCCGCGATCCCAGCGCATCGGATGCCTGGCGGGCCGGCCAGACCGGCTACCCGGTCGTGGACGCGGCGATGCGTCAGCTGACCGCGAGCGGCTGGATGCACAACCGGGCGCGGATGATCGTCGCGTCCTTCCTGACCAAGGACCTGCTCGTCGACTGGCGGGTCGGCGAGTCGCATTTCATGCGCCACCTCGTTGACGGCGATCTTGCCTCGAACAATGGCGGCTGGCAGTGGGCTGCCTCGACCGGGACCGATCCACAGCCCTATTTCCGGATCTTCAACCCGGTCCTGCAGGGTCGACGATGCGACCCCGAAGGCGACTACATCCGGCGCTGGATCCCGGAGCTGCGTCACGTTCCAACGGCGTACGTCCACGCCCCGTGGACGATGCCTGCCGAGGTCGCCAGGCGGTCGAGGATCCGAGTCGGGATCGACTACCCGGCCCCGATCGTCGATCACGCCGAGGCTCGCGCCAGGGCGCTCGCGTTCTACGGCGCGAATCGGCGCAGCAGGTAGCCAGGGCCATCAGCCCGGTTCTGTCCACAGACCGTCCACATGGCTCGAGGATTGGGGATAACTTTCGGGGGCCTGCCCGCGATTTCGTGGACAACCCCGTTGTGGTGGTCATCGCCCCCGCCGTATATTTCTCTTGCCCGAAGGGGCAGGTTGAACCGCCAGACCGGTCAGGGGAGCGATCCTCAGGACGGTCCCGGGAACCAGGTTCGCAGGTCGCAAGGCCGGCGAGCGAGGGACTCGGCGACGACCAGCGACTGTGGACTTGTTTACAGCCGCCGGACCCGTCGAACGGAGGTCCCCACCAGTTCCTTCGGGCGTTTTGCTGCGCCCATCTTGCGACGCCGGTCGGGCCGCGCATCGGCTACGCTCGTCGGCGTGCCCGCGCCCGGAACCTCCACCCTCGTGACACCTGCCGGGGCCCGACCTGCCCAGGATTGGCGGGTCCTGCTCCTGGTCTTCTGGTTGACGTCCATGGTCGAAGGTCTCGGTGTCAGTCAGATCTTCGCCCTCGTCCCGACGTATCTGAGCGAGATGGGCGTTCCCGACAGCGATCGCCTGACCTTCATCGGCGTTTTCAGCGCCCTCATCTTCGTGGTCGGGATGCCGCTCGTGCCGCTGTGGGGAGCGTGGGCCGACAAGTACAGCCGCAAGGTCGTGATCATCCGGAGCGCCCTCGTCGAGGCCGTCGTGTTCGCAGCGGTCGCTCTGGCCCGCGAGCCATGGCAGCTCGGCCTGGCGATATTGCTCATCGGTTTCCAGCTCGGCAATACCGGGATCATGCTCGCCGCGATCCGCGATGTGACGCCGCGGGCGCGGATCGGCACGACCATCGCCCTGTTCGGTGCCTCCGGGCCTGTCGGCTTCGCGGTCGGGCCGGCGCTTGCCGGGATGCTCATCGATGGCTTCGGTTGGGAGCTCCCTCCCGTGTTCGCCCTGTCCGCGGTCCTGTCGCTCGGAACCGCCCTGCTCGTCGCCCTCGGTTCCCGTGAGGTCCGTCCGGAGGTGGTGCCCGCCGGCCGGATCGTGGACCTTGCGGCGTCGTCGCTTCGCGGGGTCGTGACCGATCCTGCGACTCGTCGCATCTTCCTCATCTTCGGGATCTCGTTCGTGGGTATCCAGATGAGCCGGCCGTACATCCCCGTCCTCGTCGAGATGGTCGCCGGCCGGGGACCCGGCCTGGCGTCGGCCATCGGTCTGGTGGTCGGGACGGCCGCCCTGGTCGGAGCGCTCGTCTCTCCGCTCGGCGGGGTGCTCGGCGACCGGATCGGCTTCCGCCCGGTGCTGATCGCCGCCCTCGGGGGCGCGAGCGTAGTGCTGCTCATGCTGCCCTTCGTCGGAACGGTCGGGGCGATGGCGCTGCTGGCCGTCGGCCTCGGGGTCGCCACGGCCACGGTCAGCGCGATGATCTTCGGACTGCTGGCGACGGAACTCCCACCGGAGCGCCGTTCGCCGGCTCTCAACCTCGTCTACCTGCCGCTCTATGCGGCCGGGATCATCGGCCCGATCGCCGGGGCGATCGTCGCGTCGATGACCGGCGTCGATGGGATCTTCGTCGCCGCGTCGATCGTCTTCCTGTTCGGCGCGATCACGATCTACCGGCGACGGCCCTCGGCATCGGCCGAACACCGCCTGGCGGCCGAAGATCTGCCGCCGACGCCCGTCGAGTTCTGAGATCGGCGTGACGCCCGATGCTCGGATCGGCCGCATCGCCTCGAGCGACCCCGACCATCGCAAGAATTCCCGGCCCCGATCGGGGCATGGCCGCTAGGATGGTGCCGTGCCGAACCTGGGACTGCCCCGCCCTCGCCCCTTGCCTCGTCCGGGAGGTCGCCGGCCCGTGCTCGACGCGGAGCCGATCTCGGCCGCCGTCGAGGCGAATCCGGACATCATCGAGTCGGCTGGGATCCGCTGGATCCACATCGAATCCCCGCGGACGGTCGATCGGGACTGGCTCGAGAGTCACTTCGACTTCCACCCGCTCGACTACGAGGACGTCTACTCGCGCAACAACCGGCCGAAGCTGGACCAGTACGACGACTACGTCTTCATCGTCCTGCACTTTCCGATGTTCGAGAAGGAGACCGGCCGGATCCTGACCGCCGAGCTGGACCTGTTCATGGGACCGGATTTCATGATCACGTTGCCGAACATCCCGCTGCCGCCGCTCGCGGCGATGTTCGAGCGCTACCGAGAGCGCGAGGAATTGCGCGAGGAGACGTTCTCGAAAGGGTCCGGCTACCTGCTCTACAAGATCGCGGACACCTGCGTCGACGCGTCGTTCCCGATGCTCCGGAAGATGGCGGTCAAGCTCGACCGGATCGAGGACGACATCTTCGAGGGGCGCTCCTCGGAGATCGTCCGCGACATCTCCGAAGCGAAACAGGAGATCATCAACTTCCGGCGGATCGTCCGACCCCAGCGAGCCGTCCTGCGCGACCTCGAACGAACGAAGCAGCGCTACCTCCAGGAAGAACTCGAGATCTATTTCGATGACATCTCCGACGCCGCCGAGCGGATCTGGGACACCCTGGAGAACTACAAGGAAGTCATCGAGGCACTCGAGTCCACGAACGAATCGGTGATCTCGCACCGCCTGAACGAGTCGTTCCGCATCCTGACGGCAGCGAGCGTCGTCCTCCTGCCGCTCACCCTCATCGCGAGCATCTTCGGGATGAACGTTGCCCTTCCCGGAGAACGGGATCCGATCAGCTTCTACTTGATCCTCGCCCTGATGACGGCGATGTTGGTCGCTCTCGTCGTCCTCTTCCGACGTCGCGGGTGGTTGTAGGCGTACGCCGCCATGCCGGCCGATGATCGCCTGCTGATCGCTCGATCCAGATTCGAGGCGTTTGCCTGGAGCGACGCCTACACCGGGCTGTCTGCGGTCGACCGCGACAGGCCGCTCGGAGCCGAAGATCTGGAACGCCTGGCCATCGCCGCCCAACTGCTGGGGCAGGTCGATGATGCGATCGCGGCCGGTTCGCGGGCCCATCTCGAGTCGGTCCGGACGGGCGACGTGGCCCGCGCCGTTCGGACCGCCTTCTGGCTGGCCTTCAGCCTGTTCAATAGAGGCGAGATCGCGCAGGGCAGCGGCTGGATCGGCCGTGCGGCGCGGTTGATCGAAGAGACCGGCTACGACGGCCCGGAGGCTGGCTACCTGCTCGTCCCCCAAGCCCTCGGCCGAATCGAGGAGGGTCAACCGGCGGAGGCTCTCGCGATGTTCGAGGAACTTGCCAAAATCGCGGAGCGGTTCGGCGACAAGAACCTCGCGACGCTGGGTCGACTGGGCCGCGGGCGGTCACTCATCGCCATGTCGGAAGCGACCCCCGGCATTCGACTGCTCGACGAAGCCATGGTCGCGGTCATGGCGGGCGAGGTCTCCCCGAGCGTCGCGGGCATCGTCTATTGCAGCGTGATCGAAGCCTGTCACGAGCTCTTTGATCTGCGCCGGGCCCAGGAATGGACCACCGCCCTGACTCGGTGGTGCGAATCGCAGCCCGACCTCATGGCGTTTCGCGGCCAGTGCCAGGTCTATCGCGCCGAGTTGATGCGCTTCAACGGAGCCTGGGAGGATGCGCAAGGGGAAGCCGAACGCGCCCGCGATCGTCTTCTCCGGCCACCACCCGAACCGGCTGCGGGAGACGCGCTGTATCAGCTTGCTGAGCTCGAACGCCTTCGCGGCGCATCCGCCGAGGCTGAGGTGACGTACCGGGAAGCAAGCCATTGGGGGCGCCAGGCCGAGCCCGGGCTCGCCCTACTGCGCCTCTCCCGGGGCGACGTCCAGACGGCCGTCCGCTCGATCCGGCGTGCGCTTGCGGAGGCTGGCGATGACATCGGTCGTGCGACGCTACTGGAGCCAGTCGTCGAGATCAGTCTTGCCGCCGGCGACGTGGGCGGCGCCCGAGCGGCCGTACACGAGTTGGTCGACATCGCCGAGCGATTCGATGCCCCTCTCCTGCGGGCAATGGCGACCCGGAGCGATGGATGGGTTCGACTTGCCGAAGGCGACACGGAGGGCGCTCTCGCGGTCCTCCGACGAGCCTGGGTCCTCTGGCGCGAGCTCGAGGCACCATATGAGGCCGCCCGAGTTCGCGTCGCGATCGGTCGCGCCTGCCGCCTGGTCGGGGATCTGGATGGAGCCCGACTCGAGTTCGACGCAGCCCGGGAGACGTTCGTGGGCCTTGGAGCCGGCCCCGACCTCCTGGCCCTCGATCGCGCGTCCGGGCAGGACGATGCTGTCACTCCCGCCCGGCTGAGTCCCCGAGAACTTGAGATCCTGCGCTTGGTCGCGGCTGGCGATACTAACCGAGCGATCGCCGACGCCCTGACGATCAGCGAACGCACCGTCGATCGCCACGTCAGCAACATCTTCGCAAAGCTTGGTGTCTCGACCCGTTCAGCGGCCACCGCCTACGCCTACGAACATGGTCTGACCTGACTCGCCCGGTACCCATCACGCGATACACAGCGATTGGGTACTTCCGCCGATGCGTCGATCGTCACTTGTCTGTACGGTCGGATCCGGCGGCCGATGACGATCGGTCGCCTCCGACTCCACGCGGTGACGACCCAGGGAGGCACAAGATGCACGAACGAGGTGGCACCGAGCGCATCGAAACGGTCGTCATCGGCGGCGGCCAGGCCGGTCTATCGGCCGGATATCACCTGGCCAGACGAGGTTTGCCATTCGTCATCCTGGACGCCGACACCCGGATCGGCGACCACTGGCGCGACCGCTGGGATTCCCTCCAGCTTTACAGCCCGGCTCGCTACGACGGATTGCCGGGGATGCGCTTCCCCGCGGCGAACTATCACTATCCGACGGCCCGTGAGATGGGCGACTACCTGGAAGCGTACGCCGCACGGCTCGACCTCCCCGTACGCAGTGGGATCACCGTAGAGCGCGTCCGCCCGCGGCCCGACGGCGGCTACGACGTTCAGGCGGGCGATCTTCAGATCGAGGCAGCGCAGGTCGTCGTCGCCACCGGCCCATTCCGGATCCCGTCCATCCCGGATTTTGCCGGTGGTCTCGACCCTGAGATCCGCCAGCTGCACTCGAATGAGTACCGCAATCCATCACAGCTGAAGGACGGCCCGGTCCTCGTTGTCGGGCTGAGCCACTCGGGAGCGGATCTCGCCCTCGAGGCTGCCAAGAACCACCTTACCCATCTGTCGGGCCGGGCCCACGGCGAGCTGCCGATCGCGGTCATCGATCGGTGGCGCGCTCACCTGCTGATGCCGCTGGTCAACTTCGCCTTCAACCATGTCCTCACGATGCGGACCCCGATGGGCCGCAAGATGGCAACGGAGATCCGCAAGGGCGGCGGACCGCTGCTGCGAGTCCGACGGATCGACCTGACCAAGGCCGGCGTCGACCTTTCCGAAGCGCGGACAGTGGGCGTGCGCGATGGCCGGCCAGTACTCGCGGATGGGACGGTCCTTGACGTGACGAACGTGATCTGGTGCACCGGGTTCCGACTGGACTACGACTGGATCGAAGTCGACGGGATCGTGGACGCTGATGGCTGGCCGAACCACGTGCGCGGCGTCGTCCAGCGGGCGCCGGGGCTTTATTTCCTGGGAGTTCCGTTCACCTACTCGTTCTCTTCGATGCTCGTCAACGGCGCGGGACGAGACGCCGCCTTCGTCGTGGATCGGATCGTGGATCGGCTCGAGGGGCGGGCGAGCGCCAACAAGGTCAGTTCAGGCCGGCAGATCGCGCTCGGGTGACCCGACGTACCGGACACTCGGCCGGATGAGGTGATCTGCCGCAGCCTGCTCGAGGGCGTGTGACGTCCAGCCGGCGTGGCGGGCAAGCGAGAACGCGGCAGGGAAGAGGTCCGGCGCCAGGCCGACGCCCATGAGCACGGGCGCGGCGTAATACTCGACGTTTGTCTTGAGCGCGCGCTCCGGGTGCTTCTCGGCGAGGACGCGCAGGACGACATCCTCGACCTCGATGGCCCGTTCAAGCCAGTCGGGACGATGCTCCATCCCCTCGGCGACGGTGCGCAGCGCGGCTGCCCGCGGGTCGTACGCCCGATAGACCCGGTGGCCGAAGCCCATCAGGCGCTCACCCCGGTCCAGTGCCTCCCGGACCCAGATCTCGGCCGACTCGGCCGTCGCCATCTGGCTCAGCTGGTCGACCACCTCGGACGGCGCTCCGCCGTGGAGCGGTCCCTTCATCGTGCCGATGGCGGCCACGACCGCGGACGCGAGGTCGGATCGGGTGGACGTGACGACCCGGGCGGTGAACGTCGAGGCGTTGAACCCGTGTTCCGCACCGACGATGAAGTAGGCGTCGAGCGCCCGAGCCGTGCCCGCGTCCGGCCGCTCGCCGTTGAGCTGGTACAGGAAGCCTTCGACGAGATCGAGCGTCGGGTCGGGGTCGATCGGCTCCTTGCCGGTTCGCAACCGGGCGAAGGCAGCCAGCGCCGATGGCGAGAACGAGGTCAGCGCCCGGGCCTGGTCGATCGTCGGCGGCCAGGGCAGGTTCTTCGTGGCGCCCCAGGCCGAGACGGCGGTCCGCAGGGCGTCCATCGGCTTCGTCGTGGCGGGCAGCGTTCGCAGGACCGTCATCACTTCGGGCGGGATCGCGCCGGTCGGCAGGCGATGGCCGGGATCCCAGTCACCGGTCCAGAGCATGTTGGCGACGACCGGATAGGTGCCATGGGCGACCAGATCACCGATCCGATAGCCCCGGTAGGTGAGCCGCCCTCGCTCGCCGTCGACGAGACTCAGGCTCGTCTCCCCGGCGATCACACCGGCGAGACCGGGCGAGTACGGGGCAGCCTCCGCCGGTTCGGGCTTCGGCGCGGTGGCGGCGGCAGCAGCGTTCGCTTCAGTCAAGATCGATCTCCCCCTGTCTCCGTCGATGGTAGTCCGCCCGCCCGGCCCGCGCTCAGTCCAGGAACTCCGCGACGGCCTTTATCAGGAGGTCCGGATGGGTGTGGTGGGCGGCATGACGTGCCCCTTCGATGACCACGACGCCGCCATCGGCGAGTCGCGCGTCAAGCGCCATCGTCGCGTCGTGGAAGACCGCCAGGCTGTCGCCGCCCAGGACCTGCAGGACCGGTTGGCGGACCATGCCGAGGCGCTCGAGTGAGGCTGCCGGGTCCATTTCCGCCCGGAGCTCCCGAAGGATCGTCCCGGCCGCGGCGACCCTCGTCGGCCAGATCGGGTTCCGCCGATAGGCGTCGAGATCGACGTCGGTCATCCCGACGACATCCGACAGGAACAGGCCAAGGGCTCCATCGAGGTCGCCGGCCGCGATCCGGTGTTCCAGCCGGTCCTCGATGCCGGCCGGGTGGTAGGACGCGCCGGGCGGCGTCGGCGCCCCTTCATAGGAGACGACCCGCCGCAGTCGTTCGGTCAGCAGCGCTGCGCCTAGCGCGCAGCGGCCGCCATATGAGTGACCGAGAACGTCGACCCGTTCGCCGGGCCGGGCAATGGCATCGGCCACCGCGGCAAGGTCCTCGAATTCGCGCTCGATCGCATACGCCGGAGCGTCGCCTGACGCCCCCCGCCCGCGTCGATCGATGGCATGGACCGTGAACGTCTCGGCCAGGATCGGCTCGATGACCCGGAACGCGGTGTGATCCGCGGTCGCGCCATGGACCAGGACGAGGTGCGGTCCGGTCCCCCTGGCGAATACCGCGATCGGCGTCCCATCCGCCGAGATGACCCGGCGCATCGATGGCGCAGGGCCGGTCAGCGTGGGAGCTCCGCCGCCGCGGCCTCATCAAGGATCCAGGTCGCCCCGGCTCGGCGTGCTAACTGAGCGGGCCAGCGACGTGGGTCCCGTTCTGGTCCGAAGATGTTGCCGATGACCGGGGCCTTATCCGCACCGAAGGCGACGACGATGACGTGGCGAGCCGCTCCGACCAGTGCCGGGTTGAGGGTCACCCGCTCGAGGTGCGGTTCGACATGGATCGGGAGCGGGAACGGCCAGCACCGTTTCGGTCGCGTCGAACGCGGGCGAGTCCGGAAAGACCGACAGGATGTGGCCGTCTGGCCCGACACCGAGCAGGATGAGATCGAGGGCCGGCCAGCCGCCGGGCTGCTTCGGCGTGACGTCGCGGAGGGTTTGGGCCAGCGACCATGCGCACCAGGTCGCGCCCGAGCCACGACCGATCGCCTCCGCCGTCGGGAACGGATGGACCTGGGTGAGCGGGATCGGCACGGCCCGCATCACGCCCTCGGTCCCTTCCTCGGCTCGCCCGATGGCGAGCATGATGTCGTCGAACGGCTTGACGTTCGACTCGGGGTGGTCGCGCGGGACGAACCGGTCGTCACCCCACCAGACGTGGACGTTGCTCCAGGGGACCGCGTCCACCAGGGGGGTCGACGCGAGATTCCGATAGATCCCGGTCGGGCTGGAGCCCCCGGTCGTGGCCCAGTCGGCCCGACCGCGCTCCGAAACGGTGGCACGGAGTTGTGCGGCGATGCGGTCCGATGCCACGGCTTCGCATGCCGCGGGATCGGGCACGATGATGATCTCGGGCTCGCCCGAGGCCGCCGGTCCGGTCATCATCGTCGGCCCCCCTCCGGTGGATCCTTGTCGACCAGGGAGGCGGCCGCGCGCAGGGCACCCACCGCCACTGGATCGCGCCGCCCGGATTCGATCGCGTCGGCGAGGAGGTCGACCTCGCCCCGGCGAGGTGCCCGGAAACGGCGATCGAGGGCCTCGACGCCATCGAGCCAGACCCGCGACCGGACCGTCTCGGCCTCGGCCGTCACGTCGGCGCGCAGTTCCGATCCTCGTCGTTCGGCCAGCAATTCGACGCGCAGGGTCGTGCCGGCCGGCATCGCCGACAGGAGTGGCCGGATGACCACGGCGACGTCGCCGCGACCATCCGACAGCGTCGCGACCTGGCCCCGGCCGGTGGTGGGCCGGCCCGCGGCCGGCCGCACGTTCGCCGAGCGTGCGGTGCTCGGCGGCCGCCCGGCCACCGTCAGTGGCTTCACGACCGAGAGGCCGAGACGCGAGGCGAGCCAACCGACGTGGTAGATCGGTTTGACGAGGTTGGTCGAGCTTGGATCATCGGTCTCGTCGTGGGTCGCATAGGTGACCGCGATCCGCCGGAGCGAGCGCAGGTAGGGGAGGAAATCCTGGTCGTCGAAGATCGATGCGATCGCTTCGCGCCAGCGGGACTGACGCTCGAGGGCGAAGTCGCTGATGGCCAGGTTCGACGTGTCGAGGAGTCGGGCCATCTGGCGGAGCCGGGTGAGGCCATCCGGGCTCCAGGTCGACCCGTCGACGACGAGGCGATCGGCCCCGCCGAGGAGCCGCCCGGCCGCCGTGCTGGTCAGGGCCGGTTCGCCCGGCCACCAGACCGTGACCGGCAGGTCATGGATGATCAGCGGCGTGGCGATGGCCGTCAGATGCCGACCGGCTTCGCCACCGGAGCGGATGTGGATCGTTTCTGCACAGGTCTCCGCAACGCCGGCATTCGGCAGGACGCAGTGGGCCTCGATCCGCGCGTCGAGCCAGGAAGGCCCGTCCGGATCAGCTGACTGGATGACCACGGTCCGCGACGGAAGTCGGCCCGTGAGTGCCTGGATCGTGGCGGCGCTCCGCTCGGCCAGTTCCGGGCCGGCTGCGATGACGATGAGGTTCATCACGTTCGTCCTGGCCGCCACGGTCCCGGTCAGGTCGCCGTCCGTGTGGCCCGGATGATCCTGGGCGACCCACATCCGGCTGATCTCCGTCTCGATCTCGGCGATGCTGTGCGCCCGTGCCGACCAGCGCAGGGCCGGCTCCGCGATGCTGGCAGGCGCCTCGGTCGTCATCATTCCGTCCTCAGATGCGGCGCCAGGCGCGCCCATCGCGGTCGAGCAACCGATCGGCCGCTTCCGGGCCCCAGGTGCCGGCATCGTAGTTCGGGAAGTGTGGCCCCGATGCGTTCGCCCAGGTCTCGACGATCGGGTCGACGATCCCCCAGGCCTCCTCGACCTCGTCCGCTCGCGTGAACAGCGAGGCGTCACCCTGCAGCGCGTCGAGTATGAGCGTTTCGTAGGCGTCGGGGGAATCGACGCTGAATGCCGATCCGTAGGTGAAGTCCATCGCCACCGAACGGACGTCGAGGCCGAGGCCCGGGACCTTGGCTCCGAAGCGAAGCATGATCCCCTCATCCGGCTGGATCCTGATCGCCAGCAGGTTCGCGTCCGGCGCGACGCCCTGATCTTCGAACAGGCGGTGCGGGACCTCTCGGTACTGGATGGCGATCTCGGTCGCCCGCTTCGGCAAGCGCTTCCCGGTCCGGACGTAGAACGGGACCCCGGACCAGCGCCAGTCGTCGATCGTCAGCTTCGCCGCCACGTACGTCTCGGTCTCGGATACGGGGTCGACCGCCTCTTCCTCGCGATAGCCGACGACCTGGGTGGCGGAGACCCAGCCCGGCCCGTACTGGCCGCGGACCACGTCGCTCGCCGGGTCGGTCGAGATCGCCCGGAGCACCTTGACCTTCTCGTCGCGCAGGGCGTCGGCCTGGAACGTGGCCGGCGGTTCCATGGCGATCAGGCTGACCAGCTGGAGGAGATGGTTCTGGAGGACGTCGCGTGACGCGCCGGTCTGCTCGTAGAACGCGCCCCGGCTTTCGATCCCGATCGACTCCGCCACCGTGATCTGGACGTGATCGACGTAGCGGCGATTCCAGAGTGGCTCGAAGATCCCGTTCCCGAAGCGGAAGACCAGGAGGTTGCGGACGGTCTCCTTCCCCAGGTAGTGATCGATGCGATAGACCTGCGTCTCGCGGAAGACCTTGCCGACCTCGCGGTTCAGGCGGCGCGCCGAGTCGAGATCGTGGCCGAACGGCTTCTCGATGACGATCCGGCGCCAGCCACCGTCGTGCCGCTCGTGGTCCAGGCCCGCCCGCCCGAGCTGCGCCACGATCTCGGCGAACTGGGCCGGTTGCGTAGCGAGGTAGTAGAGCCGATTGCCACGGGTCCCGTGCTCCTCGTCGTACGCGTCGAGGGCAACGGCCAGCTCGTCGAAGCCGTCGGTGTCGTCGAAGTCGAGCCGGTGATACTCGATCCGCTCGGCGAACGATTCCCAGGCATCGACATCGATCGGGAGGACCCGGCTGAACTTCTCGAGAGCAGCCCGGAGCTCTGCCCGGAACGTCTGGTCGTCGTACGGTCGCCGACCGATGGCGACGAGGGTGAACTCGTGGGGCAGGAGGTTGTTGCGCCACAGCTGGTAGAGCGCCGGGATGACCTTGCGATGGGCGAGGTCGCCGGTCGCGCCGAACAGGACGAGGATCGACGGGTCAGGGACCCGCTCCAGGCGAAGGCCCTCGCGAAGGACGTTCTGGGCCGGCTTGGCCCGTGATGGTCGGCGACCCTCCCGCGACGCACGCAGCTCCTTCATCGTCGCCGGCGTTTCCTTCGTGCGGGGCGCCGGGCGGGCCGGAACCGGTTGATCGCTCGGGACGTCGACAGGAGCCCGGTGGCGTGGCTTCGCGCTCGTGGTCCGGGGTCGGGTCGCCGCCATCGAGTGCTACTCGGTCTTGACTTCGTGCCCGCCGAACTCGTTGCGCAGGGCGGCCAGCACCTTGGCCCCGTACGAGTCGTCCTGGCGCGAGCGGAAGCGCGTCAGCAGCGACAGGGTGATGATCGGCGCCGGGACGTCGTGGTCGATCGCCTCCTGGACCGTCCAGCGGCCCTCACCGGAATCGGCCACGAACCCCTTGAGATGGTCCAGGTCCTGGCCGTTCGATCGGAACGCCCGACCGGCGAGCTCGAGCAGCCAGGAGCGGACGACCGATCCCTGCATCCACAGGTCGGAGATGGCGGCGAAGTCGAGGTCATAGTCACCTGCGTGCATGATCTCGAAGCCCTCGGCATAGGCCTGCATCAGGCCGTATTCGATGCCGTTGTGGACCATCTTCACGTAGTGGCCGGCGCCAGGGCCGCCGACGTGCAGGTAGCCATCCGGGGGCGCCAGGGAGGTGAAGACCGGGACCAGCGGTTCGACCGCTGACGCATCGCCGCCGACCATCAGGCAGTAGCCGACCTGGAGACCCCAGACCCCGCCTGAGACGCCGGCATCGACGTAGCGGATGCCCTTGGCCGCGAGTTCGCGGTGGCGGCCGATATCGTCATGGAAGTTCGTATTGCCGCCGTCGATGATCGTGTCGCCCGGCTCCAGGTGCTCGAGCAGCTCGGCGATCTGGGCCTCGGTGGCATCGCCGGCCGGGACCATGACCCAGACGGCGCGGGGTTTCTCGAGGGCCGCGACCAGTTCCGCGATCGAGAAGGCCGCCGTCGGCCCTTCTGCGGCGATCTCCCGGGTCTTCTCCGGCGTCCGGTTGTAGATGACGATCTCGTGGCCGTCGCGGACCAGCCGGCGGACCATGTTGGCCCCCATCCGGCCGAGCCCGATGAACCCGATGCGCATCCCGTCAGCCCTCCGTCGTCGTCTCGAGGGCTGCCGCGAGAGCCCGTTCCAGGGCGGCCAGGCCGGCGTCCGGGTCCGGCCCGAGGTGGACCCGCAGGATCGGCAGGTCGTGGGATTCGATCGCGCCGAAGTCGCCGGCCGCCTGGGCGTCGATCAGCTGCCCGAAGGTGTACGGCCAGTCCGGGATGTCGACGTCGGTCGGATGGTCCGAGGTGAGTTGGACGAACAGTCCGATCGGCGCTCCGCCCTTGTGGAGCTGGCCGGTCGAGTGCAGGAAGCGGGGGCCATAGCCTGCCGTCGTGGCTTGCCCGGTCCTGTCGCGGAGCAATGTCCGGATCCGGGCGAACGCCTCGTCCCGCGCGGGGCTCGGCGCGATGAACGCCTGCAGGCAGAGGTACCCGTCGGGGCGCCGTCGGGCGAGATGGCGGGCCAGTTCGCCGACGACGTCGCCCGCGCCGGCCGTCAGGCGCAGCACCGCGTCGCCGAACAGGGTCAGTCCGTCGCCTCGGGCGATCGGCTCGACGGGTGGTGCCCCAGCCGATCGATCATCGTGCTCGCCGACGGCCTCGAGCACGTCCCGGGTCAATTGCTTCGCTTCCTCGACGTTGGGTTGATCGAACGGGTCGATACCGAGGACGACGCCCGCGATCGCGGTCGCCACTTCCCACCGGATGAATTCTGCGCCGAGGTCGATCGGATCGTTGATCTCGATCCGCATGACCGGATGACCCGCGCCCTCGAGCGCCGCCGCGAGGGTATCGCGCTCGCCGCCATCCGCACCGGCCAGGGCGATCCGGACGAACGCCCGGTCGGTCCCGTAGGCGTCGACCGCTCCGAGGGGCTCGAGGTCGATCGGCACGACCCCGACCCCGTGTTTGCCGGTGCTCTCGGCGATCAGCTGCTCGACCCATGCACCGAAGCTGACGATCTCGTCGTCGGTGAGGAAGGTCAATTTGTCGCGCCCGGCTTTCGCCAGGGTCCCGATCGCGATCCCGAGCGACAGGCCCGGGTTGATCTCCGGATCCGGCTCGCGGCACGCCCCGAGCATCGCCGACGCCGAAGCGAGCAGGGGATCGAGGTCGATCCCGATGAGTGACGCCGGCACGAGCCCGACGTAGCTCAGAGCGGAATACCGTCCGCCGATGTCGGGCGGGTTGATGAAGACTTCGCGGAAGTCGTCCGTGTGGGCGATCGCGGCGACGCTCCGGCCGGGGTCGGTGATCGCCGCGAAGTACGCGCCGGGGTGCTCGTAGCGGTTGTGCGGCACGGCCTCGAGGGCGGCATCTGCGCGTGCCCAGGCGTATGCCAGGAACGCGTTCGGCTCGGTCGTCGTCCCCGACTTCGAGGCGATGATGACGAGCGTCCGGATCGGGTCGAGGTCGTCCAGCGTGGCCGAGACCGCGGCCGGGTCGGTGGAGTCCAGGATGCGGATCACCGGATAGCCCTCGAGCGCGCCGAACGTGCGATGGAGGACGTCCGGGGCGAGACTGCTGCCGCCCATCCCGGCCACGACGACGGTGGTGTAGCCCTCATCGACGATCGCGTCGCCGAATCCTTCGAGTCCGGCCGTCCGGTCGGCGAAGTGGGTGGGTGCGTCAAGCCAGCCGAGACGCTCGGCGATCGCCCGGCCGACCCGCTCGTCGCTGGTCCACAGCGTTGACGTCTCGCGCGAACAGGCGGTTGGCCCACTCGGCATCGCGGGCTCGGTCGATCGGCCGTCGCAAACGCCGCGGCACCGTCGCCAAGAGCCAGGCGAGGAGCACCGAGGGCGGTCGAAGCAGAGTCGGTCATGCGTGTCTCCGTACTGGTGGTCCATGGTACGCCGCCCGCGGTTCGGGGCGGCAGATCAGCGATCGCGCGCGGCGGCCTCGATGGCGAGCACCTTGTCCAGCCGTCGCCGGTGGCGGGGCTCGCCGCTGAACGTCGCGGTCGCGAACGCCATGGTGCACTCGACGGCCGGTTCCACGCCGATGACCCGCGCACCGAGCGTGAGCACATTCATGTCATCGTGCTCGACCCCCTGGTGCGCCGAGTACGTGTCATGGCAGACGGCCGCGCGGATACCCGGGATCTTGTTGGCGGCGACCGACGCTCCGACCCCGGATCCGCAGATCAGGACACCGCGGTCCGCCTGCCCGCCCGCGATCGCGTCGCCCAGCCGCTGGGCGAAGTCCGGGTAGTCGTCGGTCGGGTCGGAGCCGTCACCGCCGAGGTCGACGAGGTCGTATCCCAGGCCGGCTCGCGCGAGGCGACCGAGGAGCTCGTCCTTGAGGGCCGCTCCGGCATGATCGGCCGCGAACGCGATGCGCATGCCCGAAGCATACGGTGCGGGCGTGGCCGCCGAGCGTCGGGCGAGCCGTGCGCCGGACCCTGCCTTGCGCCGGACCACGAGGACCTGGCACAACGGTCACCGGCTGACCGCTATGGCCGAAGCCGGAGCAGAACCCCGACCCGTGACCGACGATCCGAGCGTGAGAACGATGGGACCGACGACGAAGCGGGGCACCGACACGCCGGATCGGGCCGAGGATCGACCCTACCGGTCCCCCGATGCAAATCTTGCCAGGTCCCGAATACCCGTGCTGCCGCCGAAACCCTCGGGACGGACCGCCGCGGCTTCGCGACTCGCGTCAGCTCCGCCGAGGATCCATCCAGCCGAAATGGCCGCCATCCAGGGTCGGGATGCGCCCATGCAAGCCGTCCCGGACGACCTGGCGGGCGATGTCGGTGACGCGCTCCGCCGTGAACCCGAACTTCTCGAAGATGGTCGCCGCCGGTGCCGAGGCCCCGAAATGGTCGAGTCCGACGATCGCCCCCTCGTCACCGACCCACCGTTCCCAGCCGAGCGACACGCCGATCTCGACGCTGACCCGCTTCCGGACGGCCGGCGGCAGGACCGCGTCCCGGTAGGCCTGGTCCTGGGCGTCGAACCGTTCCCAACAGGGCAGTGACACGACCCGTGTCGGGATCCCTTCGGCCTCGAGCACCTCGGCGGCCCGAAATGCGAGCTGGAGCTCGGATCCGGTCCCGATCATGATCAGCTCGGGTGCGCCACCGGCGGCTTCGCGAAGCACGTAGCCGCCGCGCGCGACGCCGTCGCGGGCGAGACGGTCCGTCCCGGCCAGGGTCGGGAGCTTCTGGCGGGTCAGGGCCAGAGCGACCGGGCCATCGGTGCGCTCCGCGGCCATCGCCCAGGCGGCTGCCGTCTCGTTCGCGTCGCCCGGCCGGACGAACCACAGGTTGGGGATCGCCCGGAGGGCGGCGTAGTGCTCGACCGGTTGGTGGGTCGGCCCATCCTCTCCGAGACCCACGGAGTCGTGCGTCCAGACGTACACGACGTGCAGGCCGGACAGAGCCGCCAGGCGGACGCTTCCCCGCATGTAGTCGCTGAAGGTGAGGAACGTGGCGCAGTAGGGCAGGAAGCCGCCGTGGTAGGCGATGCCGTTGGCGATCCCGCCCATCGCGTGCTCACGTACGCCGAAGCGGATGTTCCGGCCGGCCTCGTCGGCGCTGAAGTCGAGCGCTCCGTTGACGTCGGTCAGGTTCGACTCGGACAGGTCTGCCGCGCCGCCGAACAGTTCCGGCAGCCGGTCTGCGAGGGCTGCGATGGCCTCCTGGCTGGCGTTCCGGGTGGCGACCTCCGTCCCGGTCTCGGACACCTTCAGGTCGCTCGCCCACCCCTCGGGCAGCCCGTCGGCGAGCATCCGGCGCCGGAGCTCCGCGGCATCGTCCGGATACGCGTCCTGGAACGCATAGAAGCGGGACTCCCAGTCCTGGTAGCGCTCGTCGCCCGTCGTGATGGCCTCGCGGAGATGGCGAGCCACCTCCGGCGGGACATAGAACGACCGGTCCGGATCCCAGCCATACGCTTCCTTGGTCAGCCGGACCTCATCGGGCCCGAGTGGCGACCCATGGGCCCGGTGGCTGTCGTGCTTGTTCGGACTGCCGAAGCCGATATGCGTCCGGACCGCGATCAGGCTCGGCCGCTCGTCCGATTCCGCGGACCGGAGCGCGGCGTCGATCGCGGCGACGTCGTTGCCGTCGATCACTCGCTGGGTGTGCCATCCGTACGCGTCGAACCGCTCGAGCACGTTCTCCGACCAGGCCATCGTCGTCGGCCCATCGAGCTGGATCCCGTTGTCGTCGTAGAGGACGACGAGCTTGCCCAGGCGAAGGTGTCCGGCCAGGCTCGCGGCCTCGGACGCGATCCCTTCCTGGAGGTCACCGTCGGATGCGATGGCCCAGGTCCGATGGTCGATGATCCGGTGACCCGGACGATCGAACTCGTGGGCGAGGCGTCGCTCAGCGATGGCCATCCCGACCGCATTCGCGAAGCCCTGGCCGAGCGGTCCGGTCGTCGCCTCGACCCCGGGGGTCAGGCCGTATTCGGGATGTCCGGGGGTGATGCTTCCCCATTGGCGAAACGACTCGAGGTCCTCGAGGCTGACCGCATAGCCGGTCAGGTGGAGGAGCGAGTAGAGGAGCATGCTGGCATGCCCGGCGCTCAGGACGAAGCGGTCGCGGTCGGCCCAGTCCGGGTGGGTCGGTGCGTGTCGCAGGAACCGGGTCCACAGGACATAGGCCATCGGGGCGGCGCCCATCGGTGCGCCGGGATGGCCGGAGTTCGCCTTCTGGACGCCATCGATCGAAAGTGTCCGGATCGTGTCGATGGACAGCTGATCGAGGTCGGTCGCGATGGTCATGGTGCGAGGCTCCGTTCGGCGATCGGGGGGTCGAGCCATTGTAGTCGCGGCCGGGCTATCCTCCGAGGATGCCGCCGATGCCACGACCCAGGCGACCGCGCCGTCCTGCCCGCCGGTCGCGGGTCGTCGTCCTCGGTGACCTGATGCTCGACGTCGTGGTGGCCCCGGCGCGGCCACTCGAGTCCGGGACGGACGTGCCCGGTCGGATCCTGCTCGTCCAGGGCGGGTCGGCTGCGAACACCGCCCGCTGGCTGGCTCGGCTCGGGGCTCGATCCGGATTGATCGCCGCGGTCGGACGGGACGCCGCCGGTCGGGCCCTGGTCGCCGCGATCCGCCACGATGGGGTCGTGCCCCATGTCGCGAGGGTCGGTGGCACCCGGACCGGGCGGATCGGGGTCTTCGTGACGCCCGATGGCGAACGCAGCTTCGTGGCGGACCGGGGGGCGGCCGATCGGCTCGAGCCGGCGTTCCTCAAGCCGGCCTGGTTCGCCGGTGCCGATGTGCTCCACCTGCCCGTCTACTCCTTGCTCGGCGCATCGCTCGGCTCGACCGCCCGCCGGGCGATCGAGCTGGCCCGGGCTGCGGGCGCGTCGGTGAGTGTCGATCTCGCCTCGGTCGGGCCGTTGCTGGCCGATGGCAGGCGCCCGGCCCAGTCGCTGGTGACCGCTGTCGGACCGAGCATCCTGTTCGGGACGGCCGTCGAGGCTGAGGCGCTCCTCGGACGTCGCGATGTCGAGGGTCTGCTGGAGATCGCCCCGATCGCGGTCGTCAAGCGCGGGCCGAAGGGGTCGACCGTATTGCTCCGCGAGGGCTCGGAGCGGATGCGCTTCGAGATCGCCACGGAACACCTGCCGGCGAGCGACACGACGGGGGCCGGCGACGCCTTCGACGCCGGGTTCCTGGTCGCCTGGATCGATGCCCGAGCGTCGGGTCGGTCAGTTTCGGCCTCGCTCCAGCGGGCGGCGCTGGCCGGGCATCGGGCGGCCGCCCGCCAGATCTCCGCGCCACGGCCAGAATTGTCGCTCGCCTGATGCTCGCCGATCGGATCACCGTCCATCCGGAGGTCCGTGCCGCCCTGGCCGATGGGGGACCGGTCGTGGCGCTCGAATCGACCCTGATCAGCCACGGCTTGCCATATCCGCAGAATCTCGAGGTCGCGAGTGCGTCTGAAGCGGCGGTGCGGACGGCGGGTGCGGTCCCGGCGACCGTCGCGATCCATGACGGCCGACTGATCGTCGGCCTCGATGCGTCCGGTCTGCATGCCCTGGCCACGGCGCCACCCGACTCGGTCCGCAAGGCGTCCCGACCCAGTCTCGCGGCGGCATTGGCGGGCCAGGGCTGGGCGGCGACCACGGTCTCGGCGACGATGATCGCGGCCCACGCCGCCGGGATCGCCGTCTTCGCGACCGGCGGGATCGGCGGCGTCCATCGCGGCGCTCTCGCCGGATCGGCCTCGGTCGACGGAGCGTCGGCCGCCACCTTCGACATCTCGTCGGATCTCGAGGAGCTCGGGAGGACGGCGATGGCCGTCGTCTGCGCCGGGCCCAAGGCCATCCTCGACGTTCGCGCGACGCTCGAATATCTCGAGACGCGCGGCGTTCCGGTGATCGCCGTCGGCCAAACCGAGCTGCCGGGCTTCTACGCGCGCTCGGCCGGCGTCCCGGCCCCATCGTCCGCGCCGGACATCGTGCGTGCCGCCAACGTCGTGGGTGTCCACTTGGGACTTGGATTCGGCGGCATCCTCGTGTGTGTCCCGATCCCTGCCGGGGATGCGCTTGCCGACGACCTCGTTCGTGACGTGGTCGCCCGGGCCACGGCCGAGGCCGCGAAGGCCGGCGTCCACGGTCCGGAGTTGACGCCCTGGCTCCTGGCGCGGATCGCCACGCTCACGAACGGGGCCTCGATCCGCGCCAACACGGCACTCATCGTCAATGACGCCGCCGTCGCGGGAGCGTTGGCGGTCCAGTTGGCCAGGGTCCCGACCGGCGACTGAGTCTTGCCGCTCGTCCTGCTCGTCGGTACACTGCTCCGGGGTCCGGCTTCGGCTCCCGAACGCTCGAGGAGACCCCGATCGCATGCAGATCTACGAGGGCAGCGCGCGCCAGGATTTCGAGGAGGTCTTTCGCTCGATCGGAGCCTTCCTCGATCAGCGCGGCATGCGTGACGTGCTGCTGCTCGAAGCCCCGGACGGGTTCATCGTCCAGGGCCTGGTGATCTCCGGGACCTCGACCGGGAACTGGTCGGACACGATGGGCACGACGACCAAGGAGACCTTCACCTTCCTCGACGATGACATCGCCAGGTTCATGGACGAGGCAGCCTCACGCCGGGGGGCGTCTGCGGCTCCGGACTCGAAGCCGATCGGCCCGTACGAGGGCGCGTTCCGGGTGCTCGGCCGGTACATGGATGACCAGAAGCCACGCGACGTGTTCTTCTTCGAGCAGGACGGCGCATTCGTCCTGCGCCTGCTCATGAGTGGCCAGGCCGGCAACAAGCACATCCTCGCGGAATTCACTCGCGAGGACATCGCCGAGATGATCGAGCGCGGGCCGAGCCTGCGCCACACGGAGGCCACACCGTGATCCACGGCGTATCATCGACCCAGCCATCGCTCCAGGAGGTTCACCCATGAGAGCCCTCAAGACCGTCGCCGTCGCGCTGGGGATCACCCTTGCCGCCCTGATCGTCATCCCACTCGCCGTGCTGGCCGGACTCTTCGTCTGGCTCAAGGTCACCGAGGAGGACGACGAAGAGCTCCTCGAGCTCGATCAGGAAAGCGCCTGACCGGCACCGACCCCGCCGCCCCGCGATACGAGACGCCCGCCGAACCGGCGGGCGTCGGAGTGTCCGGCACCAGGGCGGCGGTCCGCCCGAGCGACTCGACCGCCCGCGAGCGGCGGATGGCCGAACTCGCGGCGCTCATCGTCATGGTCTTCTGGGCCGGCAATTTCATCGTGGTCAAGGGAGCGATCGGCATCCTGCCGCCGGTGGGCTTCACCTTCCTGCGCTACAGCGTCGCAGCGATCACCCTGGTCGTCCTGCTGCGGGTGCGTGAAGGCGCCATCCGCCTCCCTCGCGGCGATGTCGGACGGATCCTGCTGCTCGGGGTCGTCGGGTTCGGCTGCTATCAGATCCTGTGGACGGTGGCCCTGCAGAGCGTCCCTGCCGGTGACTCGGCGCTGCTGATCGCCACCACCCCGGTGATGACCGCGCTGCTCGCGATGGCCGATCGGGATGGACGTGCCCAACACGGTCAAGTTGATCGGGGCGTTCGTGTCGTTCGCCGGCGTCGGGATGGTCATCGCCGCCGGGCCAGCGGATCGATATCGGGGCATCGATCACCGGCGATCTGCTCACGCTCGTGGCCGCCGCGTGCTGGGCGACCTATACGGTCTTCGGCGCCAGGATCCTGCGCCGCCACTCGCCGCTCGTGACGACGACCTGGGCGATCGTGGCCGGGACCGTGTTCATGGCGCCGATCGGGATCGCCCAGCTCGCCACGGCCGACCTGTCCGGGTTCGGATGGCCGGTCGTCATCGCGATCCTCTATTCGGGGACGCTCGCCGCCGGCTTTGCCAACGTCATCGTCTTCCATGCCGTGAAGCTCCTCGGCCCGACCCGGGTGACGGCGCTCCAGTTCCTCGTGCCGGCACTTGCCGTGGTCGATGGCGGCGGTCTTCCTGGCCGAACCGATCCGCCCGATCCAGGTCATCGGCGGACTGGTCATCCTGGCCGGCGTCGCCTTGCTCCGTCGTGGCGCCTGGCCGACCGGCAGCCGCGTCCGACGGGTCATCGCCGGGCGGCCACGATGATCCCGCCAGACGGAGTGGCGCCGCCCGTCACCCCGCTGCTTCCGGGTGAGCTGCCCCTGGCGATCCTCGTCGACTACGACGGGACGGTGGCCCTGACCGATGTCTCGGACACGGTGATGGCGGAACACATGCCCGGTGCCTGGGAGGCGGAGGTCGCGGCCTATGACGCCGGTCTGGCTGGTTCGCGCCGGCTCATGGAGTTCGAGATCGGGCTGGTCGACGTTCCCGAGGCAGATCTGCTCGCGACGGCGGCCGCCCAGCCGCACGACCAGGGTTTCGTGCCGTTCGTCCGCCGCGCGCAGGCCGTCGGGATCCCGGTCGAGGTCGTGTCGGATGGGTTCGGGTTCTTCATCGAGCCGGCCCTCCAGGCCCTCGGTGTGCCGGAGTTGCCGGTAGTCACCGCCAGGACCACGTTCTCCGGCCAGCGTGCGTCGATCTCGTTCCCCAACGGCGATCCGACCTGTCGTGTTTGCGGCACGTGCAAGCGGGACCGGGTGCTTGCCCATCAGGCGGCGGGGCGCTCGGTCGTGTTCATCGGCGACGGGGAGTCGGACCGCTATGCCGCAGGCTATGCCGACGTGGTGTTCGCGAAGCGGTCGCTGGTGCGGATCTGTCTCGAGGCCGGTTGGCCATTCCAGCGCTGGACGGAGTTCCACGAGATCGAGACCTGGCTGGAGGCGGTCGTCGCGACCTGGCGATCCGACCCCGGGTCGCTCCCGGGGCGCACGGCTCGGCCGCTGTTCTGCGGCTCGGAAACGTGGGGCGAGGGCCGAGAGGATCCGCCGCCGGGGAGCTGGCCGCCGCCCGCCCCCTCGGACCTGACTCCACCCGCCTCGGACCTGAGGTCGACCCGGGCCGGTCCGACCCGGCCATCCACGGTCGCCGGCTACTCCTGGCCCCAGCGCTCCCACCGGGCGAACGCCTCGAATGGCACCCAGCCTCGTTTGAGCGACGGTGACCGAACATCGGACAGCGACTTGCCGACCGGCATGACCCCGATCGGGACGAATTCGTCGGGGATCCCGAGGTACGCGCGCAGACCGTCGATGTCGGGCCCCACGAAGCCGCACCCGAGCCCTTCGTTCACCGCCGCCAGCATGATGGTCTGCATCGTCGCCCCGATATCGACGAACCAGAACGGGACCGGCCAGTCGATCTCCGTGCCGTCGTCCCGGACCTTGTCCGGTTCCTGGTACCGACGGTGGTAGATCGCCTCGCTCACGCACGGGATGAACTGGGCGGCGCATTCACTGATCCACGGCCCGAAGTCGGCCTCATAGTCGTCTTCGCCGCAGATCCGGGCGACCGCACGTCGCGCCTGCGGGTCCGTGACGACGACCAGGCGCTGGCCCTGGCTGAAGCCGGCCGATGGCGTTCGCTGGGCAAGGCGGGCGATCCGCTCGATGACCGAGTGCTCCACGCCACCGTCCTCGAACCGACGCACCGCTCGGCGCTTCATCACGACGTCGGCGAATTCCATCGCTACCTCCTGTGGCGCCGTTCGTGGTCCGGTAGAGCTTGGACCATCCGATGTCGAGGCGCGAACCGGGCCGTCCGGCGGTCCCAGCCGGCAGGACCGGGGTTCCCCGATCGGGTGACTCCGGAGTAGGGTCACGGCAGGATCCGCAGCACCGGAGGGTTATCGCCGATGTCGTCCCGCCAGCCGCCAGCCGCTTCCGTCAAGCGACTGTTCCATCGTCTCGGGCGTGCCTCATCCCTGGCCGAGGCCTCCGGAGCCCCGTTCGATGAGGCGCTCGACCGGGTCCGCGAGACTGAGCGTCTCGAGCGGCTCGCGGCTTGTCGCCAGGCTGACGATCTCGACGATCTCGAGTTCAGCCTTGCGGCCGGCCGGTTGACCCGGCGCCAGTTCCTGCGTCGCGCGGCCGCGGCGGGTGTCGGTGCGGCCGCGTTGGCGTCGCTCGGCCCGGCGCAGGTCCTCGCCCAGGCTGGCACCCGGGCGCCGGCGAGTCAGGCCCGTGTCGTGATCATCGGCGGGGGAGCCGCCGGGATCCGCGCCGCCCACCTCCTGGAGAAGTTCGGGATCGCCTCCGCGGTCTACGAGGCGGCCGGTCGGATCGGAGGACGGACGTACACCGACACCACTTCCTGGCCGGGCGTCGTGGTCGAGCATGGTGGCGAGTTCATCTCGAGCGAGCACACGACCGTCCGTAACCTGATTCGAAATCTGGGGCTGCATCTGGAAGTGGTCGACGGCGGTGCGCTCCCGATGGGAAACGAGCTGTACCTCGTCGATGGCTCGCTGTATTCGGAACCGGCGGCCACGGCCGACTGGGCAAAGGGCGTCTGGAAGGCATTCAAGAACGAGCTCCAGGCGGCCCCCTGGCCACAGTCCTTCGACGCGTACACCACCCGCGGCGCTGAGCTCGACCGGATGTCGGTGCTCGATTGGTTCGATCCCGCCAACCCCAAGGCGAACCCGGTGCTCGCCGGCTTCGGGCCGAACTCGCGGATGGCCCGCCTGATGGCGACGGACACGGTGACCGAGTACGGCGCCGATCCCGGACAGCAGCCCGCCCTCAACCTTCTCTACCTGCTGGCCTGGAACTCGAAGGGCTCGATCAGTCCGCTGCCCGGCACGGACGAGCTCTACCACACGGTCGAGGGCAGCCAGGCGATCGTGGACCGGATGGTCGCGGACCTCGTCGATGACCACGATCGAGACGGATCGCGCCCTCGTCGCGATCGAGGGAGCGTTCGCCGGTCCATACACCTGCCACTTCGCCGATGGCAGCTCGGTCGTCGCCGACCATCTCGTGCTCACGATCCCATTCCCACTGCTGCGCGACGTCGCGATCGACCCCCGGATCGGTGGTGGCTTCAGTCCCGCCAAGCAACGGGCGATCGCGGAGAGCCCGATGGGCACCAACGCCAAGGTCCATATCGAGCTGGCGCAGCGGACCTGGGGACCCGGTCGCGACCGGGTCGTCGATGGCGCCCCATACGCCACCAACGGCGTCGGCTACTCGGATCCCGACGGCTTCCAGTGCATCTGGGACGCACGGCCGGGCGTCGCCGGCGATCCCGGGATCCTGCTCTACTACCCCGGCGGTACCCACGGCGCGAGTCTTCGCGGCCACGACGTGTTCGGTGCGCCGAACCCGGCCGATGTCAACGCGGTCCTCGCCCAGGTGGACGGACTGTTTCCCGGGACATCCGCTGCGTATACGGGTCGGGCGATCCAATCGTTCTGGACGGCCGAGCCGTGGCACCGCGGCGCCTACTCGTACTGGGGCATCGGGAACTACACAGGGTTCGCCGGGGCGGAGGGTCTCCAGGAGGGCCGGATCCACTTCGCGGGCGAAGCGACCTCGCAGGAGTCCCAGGGCTACATCAACGGAGCGGTCGAGACCGGCGAGCGCGTGGCCCGGGAGATCAAGTCCCAGGTCTGATCACTCAACGGCGTCGACCCCGCTGGGTCCGTTTCGGGTTGCCTCGGGACACCGTTTCCGATAGCATCAGAAAAACCCCCGGAGGACCTGATTCCATGGCGAAGTATGTCTTTGTGACCGGAGGCGTGACCTCCTCTCTGGGCAAGGGCATCACCGCCGCCAGCATCGGCCGACTCCTCAAGGCCCGCGGCCTGCACGTCTCCATCCTCAAGCTCGATCCGTACATCAACGTGGATCCGGGCACGATGAGCCCGTATCAGCACGGCGAGGTGTTCGTGACCGACGACGGTGCGGAGACGGACCTCGACCTCGGCCACTACGAACGGTTCATCGACGAGAACCTGTCCCAGCTGTCCAACGTCACGACCGGCCGGATCTACCAGGCGGTCATCGCCAAGGAACGGCGGGGCGACTACCTCGGCGGCACGGTCCAGGTCATCCCGCATATCACCAATGAGATCAAGGAGCGGATCGTGCGAGTCGCCCGGGATGGCGATCCGGATGTCGTCATCGTCGAGGTCGGCGGCACCGTCGGCGACATCGAGTCGCTTCCGTTCCTCGAGGCCATCCGCCAGATGCGCAAGGATGTCGGCCGGGCCAACGTCCTGTACGTCCACGTGACCCTGCTCCCAGCCTTGGCGGCGACGGGCGAGCTCAAGACGAAGCCGACCCAGCACTCGGTCAAGGAACTGCGCGGCATCGGCATCCAGCCGGACGTCATCGTCCTGCGCTCGGACCACCCGGTCCCCGACGAGATCCGGGAGAAGATCGCCCTGTTCACCGACGTCGCCACCGACGCGGTCATCCCGGCCGAGACCGCCGACACGATCTACGAGGTCCCGCTCATGTTCGAGGCCGCCGGTCTCGGGCGTCTCGTCGTGCGCGAGCTCGGCCTCGGCGACCCGGACGTCGAGCCCGACCTGACCTCGTGGCGGGTCCTGGTCGATCGGATCAAGGCGCCCAAGCCGATCGTCGAGATCGCCCTGGTCGGCAAGTACATCGAACTGCCGGACGCGTACCTGTCGGTCACCGAGGCGCTCCGTCATGCCGCCTGGGCGCACGGGGTCGATGCCAAGGTCCGCTGGGTCGACTCGGAGACCCTGACCCACGAGAACCTGCACGACCGGCTGGAAGGCGCGGCGGGCATCCTCGTCCCCGGTGGGTTCGGCCATCGCGGGATCGAGGGCAAGGTCCTGGCCGCCCACTTCGCCCGCGAGCACGGCGTCCCGTATCTCGGCCTGTGCCTCGGGCTGCAGTGCGCGGTCATCGAGTTCGCCCGCGACGTCGTCGGCAGTTCGGATGCCAATTCGACCGAGTTCGACATGTTCACCGAGCATCCGGTCATCGACTTCATGCCCGACCAGCGCGAGATGGAGGACAAGGGCGGCACGATGCGCCTGGGTCTCTACCCGGCGAAACTGACGCCCGGCTCCAGGGCGGCCTCGGTCTACGGCAGCGAGGTGATCTACGAACGCCACCGTCATCGGTTCGAGGTCAACAACCGTTATCGCCAGACGCTGGAGGCGGCCGGCATGGTCCTGTCGGGCCAGTCGCCCGATGGCAGGCTCGTCGAGATCGTCGAGCTGAAGGATCACCCGTGGTTCGTGGCCAGCCAGTTCCACCCGGAATTCAAATCGCGGCCGGAGCGCCCGCACCCATTGTTCGACGGTTTCGTGGCTGCGTCGCTGGCGGTCCGCGACGGTCGCGTGCCGGTCTTCGCGGCGCGTCCGGCATCGACGGAGGCGACGGCCTCGGATGATGTCGCCGAGTCCGTCCCGACCGCCTGACCTGACCCTCGCACCCTCACTGGCGCATCGGTTCGTCGCCGGTTTCGGCGCGTCCATCCTCGGTGGGGCCGCGCTGGGTATCGCCGCCTGGTGGGCGGACCAGCTGGCGTATCCGTACGGCCTGCTGATCCCGGCCAACATGATCGGGGCGTGGCTGGCCCTGGCCTTCGTCCTCGGCGTGTCGGCGCGGACCGTGCCGACGGGCGCGCTCCGCGGCCTGATCGGACTCGTGGCCGCGGTTGCTGCGTACTACCTGCTGCTGGCCGTCCTCGGTCACGGCATCCGGGCCATCGGGGCCAGCCATGCGGCCTCGATCTGGGGAGCCGTGGCCGTGATCGCCGGCCCGATCATGGGCGGCGCCGGTGCGACCTGGCGTCATGGTCGCGGCTGGCCGCGCGCGATCAGCGTCGCGGTCCTGTCAGCCGGGCTGTTCGCGGAGGGGTTCGCCTTCGGGGCACCCCGGCTCGTCCACCTCGACGAGCTCGTCCACGACCCGGGTGCCTTCCTGTTCGGCGCCGAGATGCTCCTCGGCCTCGCGCTTCCGCTCGTGATGCTGTCGCGTGGCGAGCGGGTTCGCGGCTACCTCGCCATGTCCGCGTTCGCGATCGTCGGTGCGCTCGCGATCACGCCGGTCACGACGATCCTCCGCGACCTGGCGGACCGCTTCTGACGACGAGCGTAGAATCCGTCGGACCCGACCTTCACACCTGGAGCCTGCCGATGAAGATCTTCCTGGACACCGCCGACATCGAAGAGATCCGCACGGCGGCCCGCTGGGGCGTCCTGGATGGGGTCACCACCAACCCGTCCCTCTATGCCAAGGTGGGCGGCTCGTACGACTCGATCCTCCAGGAGGTCTGCAAGATCACCTCGGGACCCGTCTCCGCCGAATGTGTGAGCGACGACGTCGAGGGGATGCTCGAGGAAGGTCGGCATTTCGCCAAGCTCGCGCCGAACATCGTGGTCAAGGTGGCGATGTCAGAGAACGGCCTTGAGGCGATCAGTCGCTTCGCCGAGGAAGGCATCAAGACGAACTGCACCCTCATCTTCACGGCCAACCAGGGCCTGCTGGCCGCGAAGGCCGGCGCGTCGCTCATCTCGCCGTTCGTCGGCCGGCTCGACGACATCAACCAGGACGGGATGATCGTCATCCGTGAGCTCGCCGAGATCTTCGCGATCCATGAGATCGAGTCGGAGGTCCTCGCGGCCTCGATCCGGAACCCGCTCCACATGACCCAGGCGGCGCTCGCCGGCGCCCATATCGCGACGCTGCCGTTCAAGGTCCTCCAGCAGATGGTCCATCACCCGCTGACCGACAAGGGCATCGCCCAGTTCAAGAAGGACTGGCAGCAAGCTCGCGAGGCCGCGGCCGCCAAGACCTGATTCGGCGGCCGGCTGACCGCCCTCCACGGGGGTCGCCCTCAGGCGACGGCTCGATGGAGCCGCCTGAAGATCGGCCGGAAGCCGAGGTTCGGCCAGGCCCGCGACGAGAGCAGGTTCGTCTCGCGCCAGTCGGTCAGCACGGTCGCCCTGCCGTCATCGCGGGCCCATAGCAGGACCGCCTCGCCCAACGCGCGCCCGGCTCCCCGGCCACGCGCGTCCGGGAGGACGGCGGCGAACCCGAGGAATCCGGCTCCAGGCGGCTCGACGATGCCCCGATGTTCGGACGACTTGCCGACATCACAGGCGATCGCGGAGCCGATGACGGCGCCGTCACGCTCGGCGACGTACGTCGTGAAGGCCGGATCGTCGAAATCGGCCTCGATCTCCGCCACGGCTTCATCCAGGTCCGGCCCGCCGCGCCCGGAGAAGACGGGCGACCGCTCCTGGTGTTCGACGAGCTCGAGATCGAGCCGCGCGAGGCTCGGGATGTCGTGCCGCTCCGCCGTCCGGATCCGTACCCCAGCCGGGGGTCGGAGGACGTCACCCGGTGCCGCGGCCGGTCGGATGGCATGGACGTGCTGCTGCCCGAAGCCGACCCGGAACCAGGCATCGACCAATGCCGGATCCGTGGCCGGGACGATGACGGAGTGGCGCGTCGCACCTGCTTCGAACCACCCAGCCGCCGCGACCCCGTACAGGTCGCGGACCGTCTCCGCCTCGGCGACCGCGTGACCCGCGCCTTCGACGAACATGTTCGGCCCCCAGGCCGATCCGCGGGGCGCCCCGACCAGGTATCCGACGAGCGCGCCGGCGCTGACCGCGACGGCGCCTGACGCCCGGCCTTTCGCCAGCAGCTCGGCGATCGCCTCTCGCGCCACGAGCGGATCCTCGTAGCTGGCCGACAGCTCGGGCACCGCGGATCGCTGGGCCCGATGTCGCGCCGCGAGCAGGCGTGCCGCTTCGTCGAGGTCACCGGCGTCAAAGGCCCGGATCGTCGGCCGCGTCATCGATGCCCTCCCGTCTCGCCGTCGTCGACGACCCACTCGCCGGCGCGCATGACCCGCCGGATGTTCAGTTGCTCGTCGAGTTCGACCAGGTCGGCTCGTTGACCGACCGTGATCCGGCCGCGATCGTACGTCCCGATCATCGCCGCCGGGTTCGACGATGCCGCGGCGACGGCATGGGGCAGGGGAACGCCGGCCGCCACCAAGCCTCGAACGGCGACATCGAGCGTGATCACCGAGCCCGCGAGGGTCGTCGTCCCGACCGCGGTCACCCGTCGGCCGACGATCTCCACCTCCAGCCCACCGACCCGAGCGGGCCCATCGCCAGTGCCGGCGGCCGCGATGGCATCGCTCACCAGGACCAGGCGATCGACCGGCTTGAGGCGAGCGATGAGCGGCCACAACGCCGGATGGACATGGATCCCATCGGCGATGAGCTCGACCCACACGTCGTCGTCGGCAAGCGCCGCGACCGCGAGGCCGGGCGAGCGATGGTCGACGCCGCTCATGCCATTGAACAAGTGGGTCACGGACCTCGCGCCGGCGGCGAATCCGGCGCGTGCCTCGTCGATCGTGGCGGCCGAATGACCGAGCGAGATCGGCCACGCCGCGTTCGCGGAACCAGCCGATGAGTCCCTGGGCCCCGGGCGATTCCGGGGCGATCGTCATCAGCCGCAGCCCATCGAGCAACGGTTCGAGATCGTGGTGCGGGACATCGGCTGGCGCGATCAGGTGCCTCGGATCGTGCGCACCACGGCGCGCGACCGCCAGGAATGGACCCTCCAGGTCGAACCCGAGTGGCTCGGCCCCGTCGGCCGGGGCGACAGGCAGCCATGTCCGGACTCGATCCGCGAATGCGATGAGGTCGGCCAGGGGCGCCGCGACCGCGGTGGGCAGGAAGCTCGTCACACCATGGCGGAGCAAGTAGCGCGCCATGCCGTCCAGGTCGGCGGAGCTGCCCGTCGCGTCGTATCCGCCGCCGCCGTGGACATGGACATCGACGAACCCGGGTGCGATGAACGGCCATTCCCGGGTGGCCGGATCGTCATCGACCGGCTCGACAGCCACGATCAGACCGTCCTCGACCGCGATCCGTCCGGCCTCGATGCGCTCGTCGAGGACCAACCGGCCCGGTACGAGGTCGATGCTGCCGCTCACTCGAGGTACGTCGCCCGACTTCCCGCGGCCGTCTCCGCGCCGTGGATGGCGGCCCCGGTCGCGCCCGCCCAGGTCCCGAGCGTCGCGGCCACGATCTCGACATCCTCGATGGCCGTCATGAAGACGCGACGCCGCACTTCGGAGCGGATCGGGTCGAACAGGAGCGCACCGGCCGCCGCGACCCCGCCGCCGATGACGACGCGGTCGGGCGTCAGGACCGTGATCATGTTGGCGATCCCGATCCCGAGGTAGCGCCCGACCGCGACCAGGTTCGACATCGCTCGCTCGTCGCCGGCACCGGCCGCCGCGACCGCCGCCTCGACGGTCAGGCTCCCGCAACCGGCGGCGATGACGTCGGCTCGGGCGAAGGCTTCCAGACAGCCACGATTGCCACAATGGCAGGTGGGACCGTCGGGATCGATCGTCTGGTGGCCGATCTCGCCGGCCGTCCCATCGTGCCCGAAGAGGACGTGACCATCGATGACGATGACGCCGCCGACCCCGGTCCCGAGGGTCAGACCCACCATCGAACGCGCGCCGACCCCGGCGCCGAGGCGCAATTCCGCCAGGCCGAATGCGCGGGCATCGTTGATCAGCGCCACCGGAAGTCCCAGGGCCGTCCCGACCGGGTCGGCCACGGGCCGATCGGACCAGTCACCCGGGACGTTGATGTAGCGGCCCGGGACGCCGATCCCGACCGTCGTGACGCCCGGCCATGCCGCGATCGCCTCCGCGCCGAAGGTCGAGAGGCGTTCGACGATGGCGTCGGGTCCGGCCGCAGCCGGGGTCGCCGTCTGGCCGTGGCCAAGCGGTCGCCACCGGTCGCCGTCGAGTTCCGCCACCACCCACTTGATATTCGTGCCGCCGAGGTCGAGGCCGAGGTGACGGCTGGCCGGCCGAGGTTCGCTCACGGCTCCGTGACGCTCATCGGACGCAGGGTCGGAGGACGTCACGGGCGAGGAGGAAGCCGCGTTTGATGAGGTCGTCGGACGCTTCGAAGTCCCGATCCTCGTGTTCGATGATCACGTCGCCGTCGCAGCCCGCCCGATGCAAGGCACCCGAATTCGCGGATGAACCTCGGGCGGCGTCTCCGGGAACGGTGCCGTCAGTAGCCCGAGTCTCATCGGGTGACCTCCCTCTGCTTCTCGGGCATGATATGGCCGCGCGGCAGGCGCAGCACCCAGATCCGTCGTCCACGCGTTCCGCCCCTGTTCGCGTCCAGTCCATGATGGCGTCCAGATAGGTCCGTTACACCCCGGTCTGGATGCGCGGTGAGGTCCAGCCGGGCCTGAGAATGGAATGAGAGCCCTCGCTACGCTGGTGGTGTTCAGAACATCAGCACAGGAGGACTCTCGATGCGCAAGTCTAGCGGCCAGCGCGGCCATCCCCAGGGCACCAACGCCCGCAACCGGATGGTCGGTCGGCCGACCCGTGTGGTCCGCTCTGTGGCGCCCGATCTGAGCCGGGATGCTCGCCGCCGCCTGGCCATGCTTGACTGGCACCGCAGCCACGGTGGCAACGTCAGCCGCACCGCCCGCCACTTCGGCTACAGCCGGCCGACCGTGTACCGCTGGCTCGGTCGCTTCGAGCGGCTCCATCTCGAGACCCTCGAGGACCGCAGCTCGGCGCCACGCCGCCGACGACGGCCGACCTGGACGGTCGACCAGCTGCGCGCCGTCCGAGCCGTCCGCGAGACCTACCCGCGCTGGGGCAAGGACAAGCTGGTCGTGCTCCTGCGCCGCTCGGGGCTGCACCTGTCGAGCTCGATGGTCGGCCGGATCCTGACCCGGTTGCGGCGGACCGGTGAACTGCACGAGCCGCGTCGGCGGCGGATGTCCGTCCATCAGCGCCGCTGGGCTCGACCCTATGCCATCCGCAAGCCGGCCGACTGGACGGTCGAGCGACCGGGTGACCTGGTCGAACTCGATACCCTTGACATCCGGCCGCTCAGCGACCTCATCCTCAAGCAGTTCACCGCGCGCGACGTGGTCAGCCGCTGGGACACCCTCGAACTCGGCCGACGGGCGACCGCCGCCGCGGCGGCCGAGGTGCTCGATCGGCTGGCCGAGCGGATGCCCTTCGCGGTCCGGGCCATCAGCATCGACAACGGCTCCGAGTTCATGGCCGAGTTCGAGGCCGCCTGTCAGGACCGGGCCATCCGGCTGTTCGTCCTGCCGCCTCGCTCACCCAAGCTCCATGGCGCGGTCGAGCGGGCCAACCGGACCCACACCGAGGAGTTCTACGAGGTCACCGACGTCGAGCCGGACCTGGCGTCCCTGCAGGCCGGGCTGCGTGCCTGGGAGACCGTGTACAACACGATCCGCCCGCACCAATCGCTGGGCCAACGCACCCCGGCCGAATACCTGGCCTCCGTCGGCATCGATGTGTAACGGACGTACCGGACGAGTACAGTCCATTGACGGGCGTCGATCGCGCGGCTATGCTCCATCCATCCCGACCGGCACCCGCGCTGCGGCAGCGATTCCGCGCGCACCATCGCCCGGTCATCCCCTCACCCGCAGGTGACCCCTACATATGCCCGGACCCGGCCCAGATCAGCGTTCACGCAACCGCCGACCACGACGACGCGCACCCGTCGGCGGTGGACGTGCGCCCGTCACCGAATTCGAAGAACAGCAGGAGCTCGAGGCCGCCCGCCAGCGCAACGACCTGGAGGTCGCCGACCTCCGTGAGATGAGCGTGGCGGAGCTGCGCGAGGTCTCGCGCGACCTCGAGGTCGAGGCATCCAGCGGTGAACGCAAGGACGTGCTGGTCGACCTCATCCTGCAGCGCCAGACCGAGCGCGCCGGCCACGACTACGCGAACGGGATCCTGGACATCGTCGACGAGGGGTTCGGGTTCCTGCGCCGCCATGGCCTGCTGCCGAGCCCTGAGGACGTCTACGTCAGCTCGAGTCAGGTCCGTCGGTTCGGTCTCCGGATCGGTGATCGTGTCGCGGGTGCGGTGCGTGCGCCTCGCGAAGCAGAGAAGTACTGGGGGATGCTCCGTGTCGACTCGGTCAATGGTGTCGACACGGAAACGGCCAGGCGCCGTCCCGTCTTCGCCGACCTGACCCCGGTCCATCCGGATGTCCTGATCAACCTGGAGACGGATCCGAAGAACCTGAGCCAGCGGCTGATCAACCTGGTCAACCCCATCGGGAAGGGTCAGCGCGCCCTGATCGTCAGTCCGCCCAAGGCGGGCAAGACGATGCTGCTCAAGCAGATCGCCAACGGGGTCAGTGCCAACTACCCGGAGATCCTCCTGATGGTCGCCCTCATCGGCGAGCGTCCGGAAGAGGTCACCGACATGCGCCGCAGCGTCAAGGGCGAGGTCATCAGCTCGACGTTCGATGAGCCGACCGAGAACCACACCCACGTCGCGGAGATGGCGCTTGAGATCGCCAAGCGCCAGGTGGAGACGGGACGCGACGTCGTCATCCTGCTTGACTCGATCACCCGCCTCGCCCGCGCCTACAACCTGGCGCTCCCGCCCTCGGGTCGGACCCTGTCGGGTGGCCTGGATCCGATCGCCCTGTATCCGCCCAAGCAATTCTTCGGGGCCGCCCGGAACATCGAAGAGGGCGGCTCCCTGACGATCATCGGGACCTGCCTCGTCGACACCGGCTCGCGGATGGATGACGTCATCTACGAGGAGTTCAAGGGGACCGGCAACTCGGAACTCATCCTGGACCGGAAGCTCGCCGAGAAGCGGATCTACCCGTCGATCGATGTCCAGCGCTCGGGCACCCGGCGCGAGGAGCTCCTCCTCGAAGAGGGCACCCTCAAGATGGTCTGGACGATGCGGCGGATGCTGTCCGCGGTCGGGGCGAACGAGGGCATCGAGATCCTCCTCAACCGGTTGGCGAAGACACAGTCCAACGCCGAGTTCCTGTCCTCCCTGACCAAGAGTCTCGACGCCTGAGGGTGGGCCCCCGGCTGCCGCTGGGGAACCTCGGTCGCCAGCCCGGTTGACTCGGTTGCCCGGCTCGCAACCTTCGTGATAGGGTTCCGAGTGACGTCGTAAGCCCGCTATTGCGGGATTTTTCGACCGCGAAGAGAGACCCCAACTCGATATCGCGAACCAGGGCGGTCCGTCCCCGAGCCTTCCCCCGCGACTCCGCGCGAACCAAGGGACCGTCCGATGCCAGGAGACCGTATTGCTGAATGCGTCGGTCGGCGTCCAGCGCGTCATCGAACGCCTGCGTCGATCCCGAGACGACCACGATTCGCCCACCGGACAGCGGCCGTCGCCGCAGATCGTCACTTCGGACCGCCTCGGTCGTAGGCTCCGGACGCTGGCGACTGCCACGCGTCTCGGCCCATCGCGGCGGCCTGCCCGGCTGATCGAGCGCGCGGCGGATGCGCGTCGATCCCCGCGGTTCGGGCGTCTCGGACATGATCACATCCTTGCGATCGCAGTCGCCGGTGTCCTTGTCGGCGCATCGGTCGTCAGCGTTTCGGCCGGGGTTTCCGCGCCGAACACGGGCAACACGGATGGCGGAGGGATCGCGCCGCGGATCGCCATCGGTGGCGAAGCGGGCGGCGCGCTCGAGGGCGATGGCATCGCCTCCGGATCCGCGGACGGGACCGGCATCACGGGCGACGTCGCTTTCGGGGCGCCGGACCCGACCGGCTTGACCGATGCCCAGTTCGCCGCCATCGGCGTCGGAGCCACGAACGATGGCGGACCCGATACCCGGTCAACGAACGGCGACGGCCTGTTCATCGACGACGGCACGCTCGTCAAGCCGATCGCGGTCGATACGTCCGTCCCCGACGGCAGCGAACTCGTCCAGACGTACAAGGTCAAGTCCGGCGACACGCTCGTCGGCATCGCGGCCAAGTTCGGCGTCTCGATGATGTCCGTCTGGTGGGCCAACGACCTGAAGAACAAGGACGACCTGAAGATCGGCCAGGTCCTGGACATCCCTCCGGTCAACGGCCTGATCGTCACGATCGCTGCCACCGACACGCTCGAGGCGCTGGCCGCGAAGTACGACGTCAACAGCGAGGACATCCTCGCGACGAACGGGCTTGATGATCCGAACCTCGTGGTCGGACAGGTCCTGGTCATCCCCGGAGCGCGGGGGGCGCCGATCCCGACGCCCAAGCCCACGCCGAAGCCGAAGACGGTCACCCGATCGACGAGCCACAGCAGCTCCGGGAATTCCCGCCCGCCGTCGAGGTATTCGGGCGGCAGGATGCTCTGGCCGGTCGTCGGCGGTGGCAACTACATCAGCCAGTACTTCCACACGGGTCACTACGCCATCGACATCGCCGCGACCTACGGATCGACGGTGCGGGCGGCGGCCGGCGGGACGGTCCAGTTCGCGGGCTGGAAGAACAACGGTGGCGGCTACCAGGTGTGGATCGCTCATGGATCGGGGTTGTACACGACCTACAACCACATGTCGGCGATCACCGTCGGAGCCGGCCAGCATGTCGGTCGTGGGCAGCAGGTCGGGCGGATCGGCCAGTCCGGTGACGCGACCGGCCCGCATCTGCCACTTCGAGGTCTGGCGCGGGCCGATCTGGAATGGTGGCGTCCGGGTCAATCCACTCCTGTACCTCTAGCCACCGGCCCTGACCGCCGAGCCGGATCGGCCGGTCCAGGTCGCACCGGGTGGCGCATGCGCGACTGCCGTGCGAGAATGGTTCGGATGTTCCTTGACCGCGTGAAGATCTGGGTCCACGCCGGCGATGGTGGCGATGGGGCCGCGACCTTCCGGCAGGAAGCGCATGTCCCCCGAGGTGGTCCCGACGGCGGCGATGGCGGTCGCGGCGGCTCGGTCTACCTTCGGGTCGACGCCGGGCAGACGACCCTCCGCGACTTCAATCACCGGCATCATTTCAAGGCCACCCCAGGCGGCCGCGGCACCCGCGCTCGCCGACATGGCAAGGCCGGCGACGACCTGACCCTCGACGTCCCGCCCGGCACGGCGGTCTACGATGACGAGACGGGTGCGCTGCTCGCGGACCTGGTGGCCGTCGGTCAGTCGGCGATGGTCGGCCGGGGTGGCCGAGGGGGTCTCGGCAATACCCATTTCAAGACGTCGACGCACCAGGCCCCCAAGCATGCGCAGAAGGGCGAGCCGGGTTCCGAGGCATGGATCCGGCTGGAGCTCCGGCTGATCGCCGACGTCGGACTCGTCGGCCTGCCGAATGCCGGCAAGTCCACGATCCTCGCCGCCGTGACCGCGGCCACACCCAAGATCGCCGACTACCCGTTCACGACCCTCGAACCGAATCTCGGGGTGCTCGAGCTGGATGACGAGCGCCGCCCGACGATCGCCGATGTGCCGGGATTGATCGAAGGCGCCAGCAGCGGGGCGGGCCTGGGTCACGCGTTCCTCCGCCACGTCGAGCGGACGCGGATCCTCGTCCACGTCGTGGACGGGGCGGGCCGGGATCCCGAGTGGGACTACGACGTCATCCGGGAAGAGCTTCGCGCCCACGACCCGGCGCTCCTCGACAAGCCGATGCTCGTCGCATTCAACAAGGTGGACCTGCCCGCGGCCGCGGACGCCTGGCCGGCGTTCCGGCAGGCTCGCGCGGCCGAAGGCGTGGAGACCATCGTCATCTCGGCGGCCCTTGGGGAAGGCCTGCAGGAATTCCGCGACCGGATCGGGGACCTGCTACCCGATGCCGCCGAGATGGACGCACCACCGGAACCGACCGGCGTCGTCGTCCACAGGATCGATGCCATGGGTGACGGGTTCTCCGTCGAGCTCGACAGCGACGGGGCGTTCCGGGTCCGTGGGACGCGGATCGAGCGGATCGCTGCCCAGACGAATTTCGACGTCGAGGAGTCGGCGGAGCGGTTCCAGCGAGACCTGGCCCGGTTCGGGATCGACGATGAGCTGCGCCGGGCCGGGATCGCCGCCGGCGACACCGTCCGGATCGGTGGGACAGAGCTCGAGTGGGAGGCGCAGCCCTGGGAACGGACGTGACGGGTGGATCGCGCGCCCTCGTACCGGGTTCGATCGGCGTCTTCGGCGGGACGTTCGATCCGATCCATTTCGCCCACCTCGCCGTCGCCGAGGAAGCGGCCGAGATCCTCGGCCTGGAGTCCGTCCTGTTCGTCCCGGCCGGCGAGCCGCCCCACAAGCGAGGCCGTCCGATCAGCCCGGGCGAGCATCGACTGGCGATGGTCGAGCTCGCGATCGCCGGCAACGAGCAATTCCAGGCCAGTCGCCTGGAGTTGGACCGGGCCGGACCGTCGTACACCGTCGACACCCTCGGAGCCCTGCATGCGGCGGCATCCGCGGCCGGGATCCCGGCCGACCTCACGCTCATCGTGTCGGCGGAGGCGTTCCTCGGGTTGATGACGTGGCACGAGCCGCGACGCATCCTCGAGCTGGCTCGGATCGCCGTCGCCCCGCGGGATGGGTACCCGGACGCGGGGCCGGCGTTCCTCGCGGCCAACCTGCCGGACCTGGCGGCCCGCGCCGTCTACCTCGATTCGCCCCGGATGCGGCTGTCCGCCAGCGAGTTGCGGGCGAGGTCCGCAGCCGGACGATCCCTGCGCTACCTGGTCCCGGATGCGGTCGCGGGCTACATCGGCGACCATGCCCTGTACCGGAACCCGAGGAGGAACCCCTGATCGTGACCGAACCCGTCCAGTCCGCCGATACCGCGAATGCCCCGAGCGCCGATGGCCTGCCCCACCGCGCCGGTGCCGCCCCGGCAACCGAACGCCCGCCATTGGATCTCGCCCGCCGGATCGTCGAACTGGCTGAAGACAAGAAGGCCGCCGACATCGTGCTGCTGGATCTCGCTGGTCTGACGACGATGGCGGATTACTTCGTCATCTGCTCGGGCGGGTCGGAACGTCAGCTGGAGGCGATCGCGAGCGGGATCATCGGGAGTCTGCGCGATGAACGGATCCGTCCCTTCGGCCGGGAGGGGACGGCCGCGTCGCACTGGATCCTGGTCGACTTCGGTTCCGTGATCGTCCACGTGTTCACACCGCCGGAGCGGGAGTACTACGGCCTCGAGAAGCACTGGTCCGGGGCGCGCACGATCCTCAGCGTCCAGTAGCGGGGGTCCGGGGGTACGGGGTACCGTCGGGTCATGTCAGCCGATATCGCGGCGCTCCTAGCATCACCGCATGTCCGCTGTCCGCGATCGTTGCCCAGTCTGCGCCCGCCGGCTCATCACGACCCGGTTCGATACGACGTTCCGTCTGCCCGATCGCACCGAGCGGCTGTGTTTCGGCATCCCGGGTGGCCTGTGCGAGGACTGCTCGCAGCTGTACATCGACCCGGACCTGATCGAGCTGCTCGACCTCGGCGAGAGCCGGTGCGTCTTCGCGATCGAGAGCGACCTCGTGGTCCAGGAGCAGGCCTGGTCGTCCGCGGACTGACGGTCAGTCGCCGGCGCGTCGGCGACCGCCGACGTGATCCATCACCCAGAGGCTGAACGACAGGCGTCGCTGGGCGTCGCCACGCTCCCACCCCGCGACCCCCTTCACCATCGCATCGAGTTCCGCGAGGCCGTCCAGGGCGGCCACGAGATCGTCCACGGTCCACGCCCGTGGCCTGGTCGCGGAGACGCTCCATCCGGTATTCACTGGTCACGCCCATCGCCTTGCCGATCGCCGCGAGTCGTTCGCCGGCAGCGAGTCGATCGGCCGTTTCGATGAGTTCCCTGATCCGCCGGTGGAGCACCGCCAACAGGACGGGTTCCGGGGTCGTATCGAGCAGGCGGTCCAGCCATTCGAGCGCCTGCTCGGTCCGTCGCGACCCCACCGCGTCCGTGAATGCCCAGACCGAGCCTGGGACCGCCTCGGCGACGAGCGCCCGGACATCGTCGGGACCGATCGGCTGCGCACCGCGGTAGAGAGCCAGCTTGTCGAGTTCCATCGACGCGATCCGGGTGTGCTGGGCCCGCTCCGTGTCACCCTCCGTGACGAAGCCACCGACTCGCTCGGCGAGCGCCTTCGCGGCGCCCGGTGCCAGGACCAGGCCACGCTCGCGCGCTTCGGCTTCGATCCAGCCCGCGAGCGCGCCAGCCTTCGGCGACTTGAACTGGTGGACGGTCCCACCCGCGGCCGCGATCGCATCGGCAACTCGCTTGGGTGTCGGCGATCTGGCGGCACTGTCGGCGGCGCCGAGGACCACCAGGGCATTGCCCGGCGCGATGAGGGTCATGGCCGTCAGGAACGCGTCACGATCCTCGGTCCTGACGACAAGGCTCGCCCGCGTTCGTCACGATCGCCAGGGTGCCGCCACCGAACATCACCGGAGTCGCCAGCCGGCTATTGAGCTGGGCGATGAGCCCGGAAGCGCTGTTTCGCTCGCCGCGCAGCACCCACCGTTCCATCGGATCCCCATCCTGACCTGTCAGCCCGGCTTCGAAGCGGTCGACGGCGCGCGCGATGGACAGGTCGTCGTCGCCCCAGAGGAAGGCGAGGGGGATCGGGGAGGCAGCCTCCGGCCGCCGGGTGGCTGTCATCGACCCGATGGTACCCGACGGTCGCGCCCCCGCCCGTGATCTGCCCGCCACCCGGGTCGCCCGTCGGCGCCGCGACCGCAACGATCGTCGACGGTGGCTCCGGCAGCAGCCCCGTGACCGGGATGGCGCAGAGGAAGGCCGGGGCGCGGGCGGCGACCGTCGAGGCGTTCGCGGTCGCGATCGACGTCGTGGGAGCGCGGATACCGATCGTCGCCACCGACGTAGCCCAGGACCGGCGCCGTCGCCGAACCGCGCCCGCCCTCCAGGCGCGTCGTCATCTCGTTGCCGAGGAACCCGACGACGACGGTCCCGTCGTCATCGGTGCGCAGGACCCGGGCACCGGACGCGGTCAAGCGCTCGAGGGTCGACCTGGCCGGGTGGCCATACGGGTTCCCTGCGCCGGCCGAGGCCACCGCGATCGTCGGTCGGGTGGCATCGATGAACGCCTGTGTCGTCGCGGTCTTGCTGCCGTGGTGGGCGACCTTGAGCAGGTCGACGTGGGGCAATCCCTCCTTGATCAGGGACGGGTCGATCTCCTCCTCGACGTCGCCCATGAGCAGGAAGCGGCGCGTCCCCACCTGGCCGAGCAGGACGACCGAGACGTTGTTGATCCCGGTCCCGCCGTCGGGCGGCGTCACGGGGACCTGCCCGCGGATCGGCCAGAGCACGTGCAATTCGATCTCGTCGACGGCCAGCCGGTCGCCTGCCGCCAGGCTGAGTCGGAGCGGCGAGCCGGGCCGCTCGAGGTCTCGGAGCCAGGCCGCGTAACCGGGCCCGGGACCGACCATCCCGGGCTCGAAGACACGCGCGACGTGGTACCGCTCGAGGAGCAGGGCCAACCCACCGACGTGATCCTCGTGCGGGTGGCTCAGGATGACCGCATCGATCCGTCGATCCCAGGGCGGGATCCGCCGGTCGAGCGCGACCAGGAGCCGATCGGGATCCGGGCCGCCGTCCACGAGCAGCCGTCCCCCACGAGACCCCTCGACGAGGATCGCGTCGCCCTGCCCCACGTCGAGGATCGTCACCCGGGCGAAGGCTCCGGGCCGGGCCGCGACGACCGCGCCCGCAACCACCATCGAGACGACCAGGCCGATGGCGCTGGCCCGGCTGACGGCTCGAGCCAGGCCGGAGGAGGCCGGGACCGAGGCTCGACCGGGCGCGGAGGACGGTGCCGCGGACGGCGTTGGCGGGGCCGCCGCCTCGGTGGCCGGTCGCGTCCGGCGCCACCAGGCGAACGCACCGATGCCGACGGTCGCCGCCAGGCCCAGCGCCAGGTCGGTCGGTGGTGGGAGCGCGATCGTCGCGAAGGGCAGACTCGCAGCCAGCTCGACGATGGTGACCAGGATCCTGAGGATCACCCACCCCGGCGCCGCGGCGATCGCACCGACGATGGGTGGCGCGCCGGCAAGGACGGCCGCACCGCCACCGAGCGCCACGAGACCGACCGCCATCGCCGGGGCGACGAGCGGGACGACGATGAGATTGACCATCGGCGACAGGACCGCCAGGCGCCCGAACGAGACGAGGATGATCGGCAGCGTGGCCGCCTGGGCCGCGAACGACACACCGAGGTTCTCCGTCAGCCAGGCAGGCAACCGGCCCCGCCCGGCGCGTTCCAGCCAACCCGTGATCGGGGACGCCCAGATGATGAGTCCGGCGGTGGCCAGGGACGAGAGCTGGAAGCCCGCGTCGGCGATGAGTCGCGGGTCGACCAGCAGGAGCAGGAAGACGGCCCAACCCAGGGCCGCCGCCGCTCGCCCCGCCCGGCCGGACTCGCGAGCGAGGAGGACGACGCCCGCCATCAGTCCCGCGCGGACGACCGATGCCGACGCACCCGCGAACGCGACATACGCGATGATCGCCACCAGGGTCACGACCGAGCGTCGCCGGCGTCCGAGCCGGCCGGTCAGTGCCGCGACCGCAGCCGCAACGATGGCGATATTCCAGCCGGAGATGGCCACGACATGGCTGACCCCGGCCGCAGTGAACGCGGCCGCGAGGTCTCGATCCACCCGGTCGCGCAGGCCGATGAGGATCCCGGCGGCGAGACCGGCCTCCGGTTCCGGGAGGGCCTCGGCGAGGGCCTCGGCCGCCTCCCGGCGAAGACCCTCCAGTCGGCGTGCCGGGTCGAGGACCGCTGGCTCGACCATCAAGGTGCGCGACGTGATGGTGCCCACGGCGCCGATGCGCAGGAGATACGCGCCATACGCCGAGTCCGGCCGGTCCCGGATCGATCCATTGACGGACACGCGGTCGCCGGGGACCACGATCGGATACCGAGGCAGCGTCGCCGCCACACGGAACACCCGTCCGTCACCGGTCGAGGTGGTCAGGGTCGCGGTCTGGCTCCCGTCGCGCGGCGCGCCCGTCGACTCGACGACGAACCGCCACGGACCGTCGCCGGCTGGCGGTCGATCCAGCAGGGCGCCGCCGGCCGGAAGGAGGGCGAGTCGGAGGATGACGAGGCCGGCCCCGATCGCGACCGGGAGGAGCGTCCGTGCCGGGCGGGGGCGGAACTCGCGGACGACCAGCACGATGGCAAGGCCGAGCGCGGCGGCGGCCCCGAGCTGGTTCAGGGCGATCTGCCCGGCGAGGAGCGCCGCGACGACGGCGCCGAGCGACAGGCGTCCGCTTCGACCCACGTCAGCGGACCGCCACGAGGTCCTTCAATCCGTCGAACGTCTTCTGGCCGACCAGCCCCCGTGTCCGGAGGTCGTCGACGGCGACGAACGACTGGGCATCTCGCGCGGCCAGGATCTTCGCTGCGGTGACCGGCCCGATCCCCGGGAGCGTGTCGAGCTCGGCTTCGGTCGCGCGATTCAGGTCGATCGGGCCGGTCGACGACGGATCGCCGGCGGAGCCGGACCCGTTCGCGGGGAGGGTGCCGGCATCCTGCGGATCGTCGCGCGACGGGACCCGGATCTGGTCACCGTCGCGAAGTGGCGCGGCCAGGTTCAGTTCCCGTGTGGCTCGGTCCGCATCGACTCGGGGACCGTACCCACCCGCGGCCGCGACCAGGTCACCGATCCGGGCGTCCGTTGGGACGCGGTAGACGCCCGGGTGGTCGACGGCGCCGACGATCTCGACGATCAGGACCGAGACATCCGCCGCCGCGGGCAACCCGCCTGCCGCCAGGCCGGCTCCAGCGGCGAGTGGGTCCAGTGGCGACGCGCCATCGACGACCACATCGCCCGAGGGGCCGGCGCCGAACGCGACGAGGAAGGCCGCGATCGCGAGGATGACCGCGAACCCGGCCGTCAGGAAGGCGGAACGGGGGATCGCCGCGATCCCACTCGCCGCCGCGGGGGCCGGGCCGTGGATGCCTTGGGTCCCAGGTCGCATCCTCAAGGACGCGCCACGGTGTCGCGCTCGGGTCCACGCATCGATCTCCCTCGGCGGGATGGTCGTGCGATCAAGTGTCCGAATCGGACGGACGTCTCGCCGCGATGGGGGCACTTCCGACGCGGCGAGACGTCACCGGACGACTATGGAGGGAGCCTGTTAGCTGCGACTTAACGACGCCGGACGTCGATGACGTGAACCCGCCTGTCAGGGTGCCCGATCGATCGCACTCGCCGCGTCGAATGTGACGGTCTTGAGGACGGCTTCGAACAGGGCGCTGTCGACGTGGCCATCCATGATGAAGATGTAGCCGCGGCCGCCGGCCGTGACGGCTGCGTCGAAGATCACGCCTCCGGTCGCGACCGTCCCACCCTCAGCCGACAGGCCATCCTCATCGACATTGCCGGTCTGGTCGCCGATGGCGATCTCGCGACCACACGCCGTCTTCGTCGTCCCCGACCGGCAGTACGGTGCCAGCCAGTCTGACGGGCTCTGGCCGCTCGAGGGGTTGGGAGGCGATCGCCAGCGTGACCTCGGCATTGCCGATCCTGTCGAGGCCTGGGTCGTCGGCCAGGATGTCGATGCCCGTCGTCCACGGCGCGGTCGCGGGGGTGAACGTCCAGTCGGACGGCACGGTCACGCTGTAGCCGTGCCTCGATGACGTGATGACCTGGGTCAGCGCCGGGGTGGGGATCGCCGTCGTCGCCGCCGCGGATGGCGCGGTCGTGGGAGCGACAGATGCCGACGGTGATGCCGCAGCCCCGCCAACGGCCGGCTGGCCGGGTCTGCCGAAGAAGAGCAAGGCGCCGCCGAACACCAGCACGCCGATGACGGCGGCCGTGGCGACGCGAGCAGGAGTGGTCATGGTGGGCAACCTCCACGGCACGCCAAAGGTGCGCCGTTGTCGAGTCAGATGGATCTGGTCGACGGCCGCGTCGATCACCCGATCCGACAGCTCCTCGGGGCCGTCGGCCAGCCAGGCTCGTGCGATCCGGTCGAGATCTCGGTCGGTGGTCATGCCAGACGCTCCGTCGTGGTCGCGATCCGGGCATCGGCGTCGAGCGCCGCCCGGAGCGTTTCGGTGGTGTAGTGCATGCGGGACTTGACCGTGCCCAGGGGAACGCCAAGGTCGGCGGCGATCTCGGCCAGGGTCAGGCCCACGTAGTGGTGCAGCACGAAGATCGCGCTCTGCTCCGGCGACAGGCGTCGGAACGCCCGCTCGAGGCGGTCGCGATCGATGACGGTCGTGATGTCGTCGCGTCCGGCCGGCCCCTCGATCGGCAGGACACGGACATTGGCCGCCCAGGCACGACGTCGCCTCGCCTCCGCGTAGCACGCGTGGACGAGGATGCGCCGCAGCCAGGCCTCGAACCGGTCGTCATCGCGCAGCGTCGGCAGCTCGCGCCAGGCCGTGACGAGGGTCTGCTGGACGGCGTCCTCGGCTCGATCGACGTCGCGCAGGATCCTGTACGCGATCGCCATCAGCCGGTCGCCGACCGCGCGTGCGAGGTCGGCGAACGCTTCCTCATCCCCTCGTCGGGCCAGGTCCACGAGTGCTCGCTGCACCCAGCCCTCCCTTCAAAAGGCGTCCGACCTGGACGCGTCAACCCCAATGAGTCATCGGTCCCGCCGATGGTTCGATCTTCGCTCGCTGCGGTCGTCGAACGAGAACCGGGCATCCGACCAGCGGCCCCGACTGGTTCCGCGCCGTTGACCGTAGGATGGCGCAACAGCGGGCGCGCTCGAGCGCCTTCAGGGACAAAGTGTCCAAGGGGTATGAAATGCGCTCGTCGAATGCACGCCTCGCCACTGCGATCACCGTCGCCATGTTCGTCGTGTTCGGCTGCGCGTCAGCCGCGAACCCGACCCCGGTCGTGACTTTCGACCCTGCCAACGCCCCGATCCCGACCTCGCCGCCGGCCACCAGTGCGCCCCCGGCTCCCGTCGCGACACCGACCCCAACGCCCGCGACGACCGTCATCCCCACCGCGTCCGCGGACGCCACGCCCCGAGTGGTTGAGCTGACTGCGATCCTCGCTGTTGCAGAGGCCGATCGGTTCGAGACCTACGGCGGGGAGTCGATCCGCCTCGAACACGTCTGGTCTCCAACCATGGATCTCGGTCTTGGGGGTACGTGCGGTCCCAGCTCGGTGCCGTGGCTCGAATGTCTCGGTGTCCCGGACTGGTTGATCCAACCCGCCTCGGACGACGCCGGCTACGACGGCGGGCGTCTCGGCATCCTCTATGAGCCGGGTCTGGGCGAGCGGCTCGCCCTGGGCGAGGGCCCCGTGGACGTGATCGGTCACTTTGGCGACCCCGCCTCGAAGGACTGCCGTCCGAAAGATCGTGCGGCGTGTCGTGATCGGTTCGTCGTCACCGGCATCGAGAAGGCCGGGTCCTAGCCAGACATCTGTCGCCTCAAGCGCGCCGGTAGTCGATCTCCCAGACCACGGTCCAGCTGGCCCGGCCATCGGCCGAGCGCTGCCATTGCCAGCGGAACGAGTGCTCGGTGACATCGAGCCAGACCATCCGCTGGACGATCCTGGCTCCGTCGATCGTGGTCTCGCGTTCGAAGGCGATCCGTCCATCGACGTCGACGCCGACGAGATCGAGATAGGCGCCGGTCGAATCGACCCAGGTCTGGTGCCAGCGGCCGTCCCTGGCGTCCAACACGGACAGGCTGCGTCCCTTGAGCGTGTCGTCATCGTCGCCGCCATCGAACGACTCCTCGATGACCCGCTCGTCCAGGATCCGGCGGATCGTATTCGTCCCATTGCCGCCGTCGGCCCAGGACACCTTCCAGTCACCCAGCCAGAAATCGAGGGCAGTCGGTCCGAGCGGGTCGACGGGTATCGCGCGATCGGTGGGGGGCGGCGCCATCGCGCCACGATACACCGCGGGCCTGCGCGGGCGGATACACCGCAGGCCCGCTCAGGCCGGGCGTTGCGGGAGCGAGCTGCCGCGTGCGACGATCGGGCCGATGGCTTTCGTCCCCGACGACTTCATGCCGCCGACCGGGCTCGATCAGGACGGCTTCCGGTTGCGTCCGCTCAGGCCGGAACACAACAGTTCGGACTACGCGGCATGGACCTCATCCATCGGTCACATCCTGGCGACGCCAGGGTTCGAAGGGGCATCCTGGCCGCGGCCGATGACCCTCGAGGAGAACCTCGGCGACCTCGAGCGCCACGCGGCCGATTTCGAGGCGCGCACGGGCTTCACCTACACGGTTCTGGCGAACTCCGGGTCGACGGTCATCGGCTGCGTGTATATCTACCCGAGTGAGGCGGTCGGGATCGACGCTCGGGTTCGATCATGGGTGCGCGCGGCAGATACCGGCCTGGATCGCGGCCTGTATCTGGCGGTGAAGGAATGGCTGAAGACCGACTGGCCATTCGAGCGGATCGACTACTCGGAGCGACCCTCAGGCGGGTAGCAGTTCCCAGTCGACCCAGCGGCTGCCATCCCAGAAGCGATGCCAGGTGGTGCCGTCGCGACCCGGTGCCCAGACATCGATCCGGTCCGCGCTCCATGAGGATGCCGAGGGCGACCCGGAGACGTCCAGGTCGCCGCCGAGCGACTCCCACGGATGCCAGGCGCTGCCATCCCAGTATCGATTCCAGAGTTCGCCGTCGGCGAAGACGGCGAAGACCTGCAGCCGATCCGGTGCCCAGGCCGTCGCGGCCGGGGGCGAGGCGAGAGTACCGCCGAGCGATTCCGTCTCGGCCCAACGACCTTCGTCGAAGACCCGGTGCCGCAGGACATGGTCGTCGCCGGACCAGAAGAGGTCGATCCGGCCCGGACCCCACGAGACTGCGGCCACGCCGGTGGTCACGAGGCTTCCTCCATGTGGGCGAAGCCTACTCGGATGCGGCGAGGGAGTGGCGAAGGTCGTCCGCGACCCCACAGTCGAGTCGGTCGACGGCGGCCGCCGTGCCGCGGGTCATCTTGGCGAGGGCGACGGCGGTGCCCCGGCGGAACCGCGACGGCCCTGCCGGTCGTGCGCCACGCGCCTGCGCTGCCAGGCTCGATCGGTCAGCCTCTCGCTGCCGGTCGCGCGTGACTTCGAATGCGTAGAACGTCCAGGGATGCATGATGCTCCGTTTCGTTGGGTCTCAGCGACGGTGGTCGTCGGGAAGCGGGTCGCGCGAGTCGCTGCCAAAGGCGAGCGATGCCGCATCAAAGGCTGCGAGCGCGATGATCAAGAAGGCGATGATGACGAGGATGCCCACGGCATTGCTCCTTTCAGTGACTAACCTGTTTCCTAGCTGTTAAAGGTTACTTATCGAATCTACAGGCTTGCGCATAACCTGTCAACCACCCTATAGTGGTTAGCGTCATGGAATTCAACGCACCCATCGTTCCCATCACCGATCACGCTCACGACGTCGCACTCGACGACACCTTCGACTTCCTGAACACGGACGACACGGAGAATGGTTCCCCGGTCGATCGGCTGCCGACGCTCGATGACGCGCTTGCCTGGTTCGTCGCCCGCGGCGTCATCCATCGCGAGGGCGCGGACAGCGTCAGGGCCCAGGATCTCGGACATCCGGTGGTCACCTCGCGCGATCTTGCCCGCGTCCACCGGGTCCGGAGGGCCCTCCGAGAAGTGGCCGTTGCGATCGTCGAGCACCGCGCACCGGCCCCCAGTGCCCTGGACACCGTGAATCGCGCCTTGCACGCGCGTCAGGTGATCGAATTGGTGCCGTCGCCCGACGGTGTCCATGTCGACCATCGACACGTGGGCGATCCGATCGACGATGCGCTGGCGCGACTGGCTGATCCGCTCGTCACCGAACTCACGTCCGGTCACCCGGACAGGATCAAGGTCTGTGACAGCGATACCTGTGAGTGGATCTTCTACGACGGGTCACGGACGAGCCGCCGGCGCTGGTGCGACATGTCCACCTGCGGCAATCGAGCCAAGGCGGCCCGGCACCGAGCCCGTGAGCGGGCGGCGAACGCCGACCCCGCTCGTTTGAACTAGGCGCGCTCGAGGATCGGCCGGACCTCGGTCGCGAACCGGGTCATCGACTCCTGGTCGTGCGGCGACGGGAACCCGGCGATGAGGTGCCGGTAGCCGATCTCGAGGAAGGGCAGGAGACGCTCGGCGACGTCCTCCGGTGTCCCGACCGGCTGGTCGGTCCACTCGGCCGCGTGTCCGTTGCGCTCGAACATCGCCTTCTTGACCCGCTCCGCCTCACCGCGTGAGTCGCGGATGACCACGGCACCGAGGCCCGTCGTCCGTTCGATCTCGGCAGGGTCACGGCCGACCGTCTCGCAATGCTGGACGAGGACGGCCTCCTTGCGCCGCACATTCTCGATCCCGCCACCCACGTTGTTGGCGTCGGCATAGCGGGCCACGAGCTTGAGCGTGACCTTCTCGCCGCCGCCGCCGATGAGCAGGGGCAGGCGTTCCTGGATCGGCAGCGGATCGTTGCGAACGGCGGTGGCGGAATACCGTGGGCCCGCTGCGGTCGGCGCCTCGCCGTGGAGCATGCCCCGCATCACCGGCAGGGCCTCGCCGAGCCAACGCAGTCGTTCGGGGAAGCCGCTCCCGAAATCGAGCCCGTAGGCGCGGTGTTCTGTTTCGAACCATGCCCCACCGATGCCGAGGATCGCCCGGCCGTTCGAGATGTGGTCGAGGGTCGTGGCCATCTTGGCGGTGAGAGTCGGCTCACGGAAGGTGTTTGCCCCGACCATCAAGCCGATCCGGATCCGCTCGGTCGCCTGGGCCCACGCCGCCAGTGTCAGCCAGCCCTCGAAGATCGGACCCTCATGACTCCCGACGATCGGGTAGAGGTGGTCCCAGGTCCAGAGCGTGTCGTACCCGAGCCGATCTGCGCGCCGGCCGGCCTCGAGCAGGTCGGGCCAGGTCGTGTATTGGTTCCAGCACAGGGCGCCAAGTCGTGTCGCGGGCAAGAGCGTCTCCTCGGTCGTGGATGGACGGTGGTGACCCAAGGGTAGCCGCCGGCCGGAAACCTGGCCCGTGCGGGCGGCCCACGGCGACGTCGGGTCACTCCTGGCTGACGATATCGACCGAGATCTCCACCGCCGGGATCGCGCCCCGGTTCTCGAGCCAGTGGGTCGTGTTCCGATCCTCGGGCCAGCCCACCCCAGGTCCGTAGTCCGTCGCGACGCCGTCCCGATGGTCGGTGATCGTGCCCTGCAGGACGTACACGGTGCCCGGCCTGCCGATGTGGTCGTGGATCGGTCCGAAGACGCCTCCAGGCTCGATGGTCACCATGCGCATTCGCAGTCGGCGCCGTTCCATGCCCTCGATCTCAGGCCCGAGATCGACCGCCGCGAGCAACTTCGTGGCAACACCCTTCGTCTCGGGCGCCACCGGTTCGTCACGCATCGAGATCTCCTCTCTGTACGTCCAGGGTCACCGGCTGATCGGCGGTGACCTCAAGGGTATCCGGGGACGCCGATCGAGCCTCGTGGATCGCCTCACCGAGCCTTGCTGCCAACCGAGGACCGTCCCGCGGCATCTCCCATGCGACGAGGTCCGATCAACCCACGGACCAGTGCCGCGAGGTGGACGATGAGACCCCGAACGATCCTGAGCACGATGCTGACCGTCCTTCTGGCGGGATGTGCCGCGTCGACCGCGGATCCATCGACCGCGAATCCATCGACGAGCCCGGCCTCGTCGCCCAGCGCCGCAAGCGCGGCGGCCCCCGGGCCGAGCGACACGCCGGAACCACGAGCGGTGGACGTCGTCGCCTACCGAGGCGACGCGGCCCGTTCGGGGAACATGCCAGGCCCCGGCCCGGAGGGCACGCCCCGGATCCTCTGGACGTTCAAGGCCGGTGCTCCCATCGGATCCCAGGCCGTGGTCGTCGGGACCACGGTGTACGTCGTCTCGACCGACGGCACACTCCACGCGGTCGGTCTTGACAACGGGACGGAGCTGTGGAGCGTCGGGGTCGGGGCCGATGCACTCGGCTCGCCGGAGATCGCCGACGGCCTCCTGATCGTGGGTGCCGACGACGGAGCCCATGCCTTCGCACTCGACGATGGGGCAGAGCGGTGGGCCGCGACGGAGACGGGCACCGTCCGGGGCGCGCCGGCGATCGTCGTTCACACGGCCGTCTTCGCCTCGAACGATGGACTCGCGACGGCGCTCGACACCAGGACCGGGACCGTGCTGTGGTCCCGGACCCTGGACGCGCCGGACGACACGTCGGTCGCGGCATCGGACGACCTGGCGATCCTCGGACTCCAAGATGGGACGGTGGTGGCGCTTGCCATCTCGGATGGGACAGAGCGCTGGCGGACCGACACGGGCGACGGCGCTCGTATCGGGACACCGACGATCGCGGGCGGCCGCGTCTACATCGCGACGCTCGACGGGGGCGGACCCGGGACGCGTCACATCGCCGCCCTCGACCTGGCGACCGGGCGCGTCCTATGGCGCTTCGCCAGCCCCGGCGACAAGCCGTCGTACACCCCGGCTGTCGCCGACGGACGGGCGATCACCGAAGGGGAGGACGGCAGCGTCACCGCCCTCGATGAGACGAACGGTGCGGTGCTCTGGCAAGTGAAGGCGCCGGGCCTCGTGGAGGTCGTCCCTGCGGTCGCGGGCGGCGTGTTGTACGGGGCGAGCAACGGGGGTGTCGCGTTCGCCCTGGATGCTGCGACCGGGGCGGAGCGCTGGCAGGTCCCGATCAAGGGCTCGCCCTACGGCGTCGCCGTGACGTCCGGCTTGGTCATCGTCGGCACGAGTCTCGGCACCCTGGACGCGATCGGCGTGGTGACGCCATGACCGGGAGACAGAATCCGCCAACCCTGGCCATCCCTGGAGCATCCAACAAGCGAACCGGCCACACTCGCCGACGAACGGAGACCGAACCGATGCGCATCGCGACACCGTTGCCCACGAGCGATCGACCTCGCCGTGCCCTTGCCGTCGCCGCCGTTCCTCACCCTGATCGTCGCTGCCTGCGGCGGCGGAGCCGCATCGACCGCGCCGAGCGCAACCGTCGCCCGAGCGACCTCGACACCGGTGGCCCGGCCGCCACGCCGACTCCGGCATCGACACCGACGGCGAGCTTTGCCGCCCTGGATCTGCTCTGGCAGCAAGCGGGGCCAGCAGAGGCAAAGACCGAGACCTACTGGCCGGCCATCGATCCGATCACAGGCAACGTCTGGGTCTCCTCAGCCTTCGATTCCGTGTTCTGGATCTTCAGTCCTGACGGGAAGTACATCGAGTCGTGGGGCGAGTCCGGTACCGGACCCGGGCAGTTCGATCTGACCACCCATGACGCCAGCCCGGACGCCGGCGGGGCGATCGCGTTCGCGCCCGACGGAAGTTTCTACGTCACGGATGTGGGCAACTACCGAGTTGAGAAGTTCGACCAGAAGCGCAACTTCGTTACGGCGTGGGGCAGCTTTGGCACCGACGACGGCCAGTTCACGGGCCCCAAGGGAATTGCGACAGACGGCAAGACGGTCTACGTAGCCGACGATACGGGAGCCATGCAGGCATTCGACACTAGCGGCACGTTCCTGCGCTCCTTCACCTTCCCGTTCGTCCTGTTCTCGCTCGCGCCATCGCGCCACCTGTTCTCTGCAGCTCCAGTCGGGATCCTGGAAGTCGACGGTAACGGCAACCCGATCTCGCACATCGATCTCGATTGGGCGAGTCTCGGTGCTGGTGCGTCGCGGGTGGTCGTCGACCAGTCGGGCGACCTGTTCCTTGGTTTGCAGGCGTACGCGGGACCGTTGTGCCTTCTCCAGCTGGCTCCTGATGGGACGATCGTGAACCGCTGGTCTACCGGAGGCGAAACTATGGCTCTGTCGCCCCAGGGCGACCGGATCTATGTCGCCTACTCCGGCCCCGGAAACAGCGGCTGGCCGTACCTGCGCAAGTACGCGCTCCCGAAGTCGTGAAGTAGTACGCAATGCGCATCCCGTCGCTTCGTCCAATCAACCGTTCGCTTCGCGCCTATCCTGCCGCCGGCCTTGTCCTTGGCCTGGTCGTCGCCGCCTGCGGAGGACCTCGGTCGACACCGGCGGCGCACGCACCCGCAGCCAGCCATTCGTGCGTCGCCACGCCACACCGACTCCGGCATCGACATCGACGGTCGCGCCGTCGCCGACCCAGGCGCCCGCCGCGAGCCAGATCGCCCTGACCCCGCTGTGGCAGAAGGGCGGGCCGGTGACCGACAAGACATCGACGGTCGGGTCCGCCATCGATCCGGTCACGGGCAATCTCTGGGTCGCGGTCCCGTTCGAGAGCCAGTACTGGATCTTCTCGCCCAAGGGGAAGTACCTGGAATCGTGGGGCCAGGCTGGTCACGGCCCGGGGCAATTCGACTTCAGCGATCATGCCCAGAACCCGGACGGCTTCGGCGCGATCGCCTTCGCGCCCGATGGCAGCTTCTACGTCGGCGACACCGGCAATCATCGGGTCCAGGCGTTCGATGCGAAGCGTCGGTTCCTGCGGCAATGGGGGACCTTCGGGACCGACGACGGCCAATTCGTCCAGATCAATAGCCTAGCGACGGATGGCCAGACGGTCTACGTGGGCGACGGCGAGCGCCACGACATCCAGGCGTTCGATGGCTCCGGGGCGTTCATCCGAGCGTTCGGCAGCGACGCCGGGTTCGACTTCCTGGCGCTGGCACTCGATGGCAGGATCCACGCCACCAACCCCCAGAACCCCGTCGGCGCGCCCATGGCCATGGCCGTCTTCGGCCCGGACGGTGCGGTGCAGTCGACGACGGACCTCTCGACGCTGGTGGCATGCCGGCGTGGGTCGCCGTCGATGGCGCCGGAAACTCGTACGTCAGCATCGAGCTGGATCATTATCCGTGGACCGGCCGCGGGATCGTGGAGATCGACCCAACCGGCCAGGTCGTCCGGACCTTCGAAGGCGGTGGCGGTGACCACGTGACCGTCACGCCTGATGGGGACACGATCTACGTGACCCGCGGCGTCCAACTCGACGGCACCCAGTGGACGGACGTGCGCGCCTTCGAGATCCCGAAGTCGTGATCCAAAGTCGGACGACCGCTCGGCACCCGGCGCGCTAGGCTTCGGTCGGCTCGATCCACGGTTGCGCAGATGTTGGTTGGAGGGTCGGTGGCAGAACGGACCGATGGGATGGTCCGTCCGCTGGACGGCGAGTTGCTGGAACTCGCCGTTTCCGGCGACCGCGACGCCTTCGATCGGCTCCTCGGACCGCGGCTCGACCGCCTCTACCGGATGGCCGTCGCGATCACCAGGAGCGAAACGGATGCTCGCGATGCCACCCAGGATGCCTGTGTGCTTGCCTGGCGCGAGTTGCCGCGGTTGCGCGACCGCTCGAAGTTCGACGCCTGGTTGTCCCAGATCGTCGTGAACGCCGCGCGGGGCGTCGTCCGACGGACCGGACGGGCGCGCGTTCGGGAGATGTCGATCGACGCCGAACCCGCTGCGGGTGGCTCGCACGTGGAGCCGTCCGTCGCCGCCGAAACGGACACGTTCGCCGACGCGGATGCGATCCAGCGGGCCTTCGGCCGCCTCGACGGCGCCACCCGGGCCCTGATCGTGCTCCACTACGTCGAAGGAACGCCGCTGGCGGAGATCGGGCGCCTGACCGGGTCCCCGGTCGGAACGGTCAAATGGCGACTGTCGAACGCCCGAAAGGCCCTGGAGCGGGCGCTGGAGGCCGAGCGGCGATGAGCGAGATGATGCGACTCACCGACGACGCGATCCGCGCGGCGCTGACCCCGGCGGCCGAGGTCCGTGCCCCTGCCGGCCTCGCCGCCGGCATCCGGGCGGTCATCGATACCACGACACAGCGTCGTGCGCGCCGGATCGGTTGGGCGCCGTCGCGCCGGACGCGCCTCGTGCTCCAGTTCGCGGTCGTCGGCCTCCTCCTGCTCGCGATGCTCGGGGCGATCCTCCTTGTCGGGTCGCACCGGTCCGACCCGACGAGCCTGCCGACCGTGACGACCTACCGCGGCGGCCCGGCGCGCACCGCGGTCATGCCCGGGCCGGGGCCCGTCGTCCCGCTGCGCGTCGAGTGGCAGGCCGGGGTGAAGGGTCCGATCGCCGGCGGCGCACCGGTCATCGAAGATGGGGTCGTCTATGTCGGCGACGAAAGCGGGTTCGTGTCGGCGATCGACCTTGCAACCGGTGGCATCCGCTGGCAGCACGACGTCGGGGCGCCGATCAACGCCGGACTGTCGATCGCCGATGGCCTGGTCATCGTCGGCGACGACAATGGCCTGGTCCACGCGCTGGACGCCGCCGCGATGGCACCGAGCGGTGGTCGTACCGCACGGGCGGGCCGGTCCATTCCGCATCGATCGTGTTGGACGGGGTCGCCTATGTCGGCTCCCTCGACGGCAACCTGTACGCGATCGACATGGCCACCGGGCACCTCGCCTGGCCGGCGCCCGTCGTCACCGCTGGGCCGGTCAGCCGCGCGATCGCGGCCTCGAATGGCGTCATCTACGCAGGTTCGGGTGGCGCGGCGGCGACCGATCCGGGGACCATCGCCGCCTACGATGCGAGCTCCGGCGAGCTTCTCTGGACCGACCCACTCGAGCCGGGCAACACGGCCACGCCGATGGTCGCGGACGGGAGCGTCTTCGTCGCCGGCGGACTCGACACGGACGGGAGCCCGACCCACGAGCTGTCCGCGTTCGATGCCGCCAACGGGGCGACCAAGTGGCCGAGCCCGTTCAGCGTCCCGACCGGGGCCATCCTGCTACCGGGCGCCGTCGCCGATGGCCAGGTCTTCGCGGAAAGCACCGATGGGTCGATGTACGTCGTTGACGCTGCGACCGGGGCCCTCATCTGGTCGATCCCCATCGGGGCCACCTTGTCGCCGAGCGGTGGCCTCGTCGACGGCAACTTCTACGCGACGAGCGATGACCAGGCGATCCATGTCATCGACATCGCCGGTCGGTCTGAAACGGGGGCCATCACGGTCAAAGGCACCCCGACTGCCCCGGCCATCCTCGACGGCAGGATCATCGTCGGGACGAGTCTCGGGAAAGTCGTCAGCATCGTCGGGGCGAGCGCCGCGTCAGGCCCGGGTGCGACGCCCTGATCGGGGACGCGTCCTGACCCGTGGCCAGCTGGCCCAGCCTCAGCGAATGACGAGGTTCACCAGCTTGCCGCCGCCGGCGACCACGATCCGGTCCGGGGCCTTGCCGCCGAGGATCTCCTGGATCCGTTCCCGGGCGAGGACGGCGGCCTCGATCGCCTCGGCTGAGGCATCGGTCGGGACGGTGACCTTGTCGCGCAGCTTGCCGTTCACCTGGATGGGGATCTCACGAGTCGACTCCACGACGGCCGAGGCATCCACCTCTGGCCACGGCTGCTCGTGGATGGAACCCCAGGCCTCGCCCGCGGCAACCGACCGGCGGCTCCACAGTTCCTCGCTGATATGCGGTGCGGCCGGGGCGAGCATCAGCAACAGGAGGCGGATCGCCTCGTCCCACTCGGGCGAGCCGGCCACGACCGTTCCGCGGTAGCGGAAGAGCGTGTTCGACAGTTCCATCAGCTTCGCGATCATCGTGTTGAAGCGGAAGCCTTCATAGTCAGCGGTGACGTCACGAAGCGTTTTGTGGGCGGCCGCGCGAAGGGCGGTTCGGGCCGCGGCCTCGGTCTCGCCTGCCGGCAGCGAGCCCGCCTCGGGATCGCCTGGCTCCTGTCCGGTCGCGTCCAGGACGAGGGTCCAGACCCGGTTCAGGAAGCGATGCACGCCCCCGATCCCGGTCGGGCTCCACGGCCCGCCCTGATCCCACGGGCCCATGAACATCAGGAACAGGCGAACGGTGTCGGCGCCGTAGCGGGCGACCAGCTCATCGGGATCCTGGACATTGCCGCGCGACTTCGACATCCGCTCGCCGTCAGCCCCCAGGATCTGGCCCTGGTTGAACATCCGGATGAACGGCTCGCGGTCACGGACGAGGTCGCAGTCGGCCATCGCCTTGGTGAAGAACCGGCTGTACAGGAGATGCATGACGGCGTGTTCGGCGCCACCGGTGTACTGCTCCACGGGCGTCCACTTGTCGGTCATCTCGCGATCCACCGGCCCACCCGGCTCGTCCGGCGACAGGTAGCGGAACCAGTACCAGGACGAGTCCATGAAGGTGTCCATCGTGTCCGTCTCGCGACGCGCCGGCCCGCCGCACCGGGGGCACTCCACGCGCAGGAATGCCTCGTCGTGGTTGAGCGGGTTGTCGCCGCTGCCCGCGTAGTCGACCGTCTCCGGGAGGCGGACGGGCAGGTCCTCGTAGGGGACCGGGACGACGCCATCGTCCGGGCAATAGATGATCGGGATCGGCGTGCCCCAGTAGCGCTGGCGGCTGATCAGCCAGTCGCGCAGTCGATAGGTGACCTTGGGCTCCGCCCGCCCGCTCTCGGCCAGCCAGGCGACGATCGCCTTGCCGCCCTCGTCCGCGCTCTGGCCATCGAACCGGCCGCTGTTGACGAGCCGCTCGTCCGCCGCATGCGAGATGAACGCGTCGTCCATCGGGGCATCGGCGGCGATGCCCGGCTCGGCGACGACCCGGCGGATCTCCAGGCCGAACCGCTGGGCGAACTCGAAGTCCCGTTCGTCGTGGGCGGGCACGGCCATGATCGCGCCGGTGCCGTAGCTGGCCAGCACGTAGTCGGCGATGAAGATCGGGATCCGCTCGCCATTCACCGGGTTCACTGCTTCGGCGCCGATGGCGATGCCGGTCTTCTCCCGATCGGCCGACAGGCGGTCGATCTCGGTCCGGCGGCGCGCCTGGCCGACGTACGCCTCGACCTCGGCCAGCCGGTTCGGATGGGTCAGCTTCGGGACGAGCGGGTGCTCCGGCGCGAGGACCATGAATGTCGCCCCGAACAGGGTGTCCGGACGGGTCGTGAAGACGCGCAGGCGGTCGCCACCCGGCTGGTAGTCGTCGGGCGCGACCTCGAAGTCGATCTCGGCACCCTCGGACCGGCCGATCCAGTTCGTCTGCATGATCTTGATCGGCTCGGGCCAGTCGAGCCCGGTGAAGTCAAGCAGCTCGTCCGCATAGGCGGTCGTGCGCAGGAACCACTGCTCGAGGTCGCGCTTCTCGACGAGCGCACCGCAGCGCCAGCAGTGCCGGTCGGTCCCCTCGACCTGCTCACGGGCGAGCGTGCCATCGTTCGGACACCAGTCGACCGCAGACAGCGCGCGGTAGGCGAGGCCCGCCTCCATCAGCTTCAGGAACAGCCACTGGTTCCACTGGTAGTAGGACGGATCCGCGGTGACGACCTCGGTCTTCCAGGCGAAGGTGGCGCCCATCGTCTTGAACTGGCGGCGCATGTTCTCGATGTTCTGCATCGTCCAGGTGAATGGATGGCCGCCATTCCTGATCGCCGCGTTCTCGGCCGGCAGGCCGAAGGCATCGAACCCGATCGGGAAGAACACGTTGTAGCCGTGCATCCGGCGGAAGCGGGCGAGTGCGTCGCTCGGCGTGACGATGTACCAGTGGCCGATGTGGAGATCGCCCGACGGATACGGATACATCGTCAGCAGGTAGTACTTCGGCCGCGAATCGTCGGTCAGGTCCGTCTCGTACAGCTCGAGCTCGGCCCAGCGCGCCTGCCAGTGCGGCTCGATGGCGGTCGGGTCGTAGCGCTCGATGCGGGTACGGTCCTGGGTTGTATCGGTCACGTTCGGCCTCGGAGATGAAACACCCCCCGCCGCGCCGGCGAGGGGTCGGGGATCGGGCGTCTCGTCGCGGTTGGTGGAGCTACGGGGACTCGAACCCCGGACCCCCTGCATGCCATGCAGGTGCTCTTCCAGCTGAGCTATAGCCCCACGGGATGGGGAGTTTACCAGCCTGACGGCCAGACCGGCGGCCCACCATCCTCCCGCTTCACCTCAGTAACTGGCATCGTCGCCGCTCTTCGTGAACGTGTGCTCGGTGACCGGCACGACCCCCGGATCCTGCGCATGGATCTCCGCCTTGTCCGAGGAGCACTGACGATCCAGCCCGTCGGTCACGCACTCGCGGACCACCTCGAGGGTGAGTTGGTCGGCGTCGAGCGTCCAGCGATAGGTCGCCTCGTAGGGTCCGCTGAAGGTTGTTAGCAGGTCCCCGTCGATCCGCATCGTGCCATCGTCCCCCTCAGGTACCCCGTCGACGAGCCAGAGCTGATCGTCGAACACGAATCCCAGCCAGTACTCGTGATCATCGAACCCGAACCGAATCCGCAGTTCGTCGGCGTCGTACCCTGACTCCGCCTCGACATTGGTGGCCAAAAAGCCAGCTCGATCCGCCGCCGTCGCTACATAGTCCCATGTGCCGTTGAGCACGCCGTCGGCGTATGAGGCGGGGTCCGGCTCTGGCGCCGATGGCGGAGGCTTGGTTGGCGTGGTGGACGCGTACATCTCGGCGATCTGATCGGCGGATAGCACGCCTTCGTAGACGGCGACATCCCCGATCGCTCCCCTGAAGAAGTTGCCCGGGGTGCCATTGACCTGTGCTCGGCCGATCGTCAGAGGGCCGCCGGCCTTGATCGGGCTCGTAAAGGCCGTCTCCGCGACTTGCTCCCCGTTGACGTAGAGCCGGAGCACGCCAGCCCCGTGATCGTGGACACCGACCAGCTGGACCCACTTGCCGCCCGAGGCGGCCGCGAGTCCGCCCTGAGCGCTGACGATCGAGCCTGGCTCGTGGCTGTCCTGGTTCTTCATCATGAACCACCACTTGTAGTCGCCGACGCCCAGGTGGAGCAAACCCGCGACGTCGCCTAGCTGGCTGACTGCCGCGGCGTACCGGTCTTTGCCTTCGTAACTGACCCAAGCGGTGACCGTGAAGCTCGACGTAAGGTCGATCGGGCCTGGGCCTTGCGTCACCGCGCTCCCGGTCCAGCCGTCGAGCGCGAGGGCTCCGTCAGAGAAGTCGTGGAACCCACCCAATTCGACGGCCACGTCGCCGGCCGATGGTGCGCCGTCACCATCAAGCGCCCAGGCATAGGCTGGGGACGGGAGCACCTCAGCTGCTGGCTTGGGTGTCGCACTCGTTGAACCTGCCGTTGTGACCGCGCTAGCCGCCCGCTGGCTGCCGGTGGCACCGGCGCATGCCGCGACCAGCAGGCACGCAGCCAGGGCCATGACGCTGATCCAGATCCGCTTTGCCATGTTCGTCGCCTCCCTGCGAATATCGACTCGCTCGGCGCCCATGGCCGGCGGCGATATCCCTTTTCGCAGCACCCGGTATCCACGCGGTATCCGTCTCGTTGACACGGCAAAGGGGGCGCTTGGACAATGCGCGCCTGATGGACATCCGCGTCCTGGGTCACGTCGAGATCGCCGGCGTCCGTGACCTCGAGCCGAGGGATCGAGCGGCACTGGGTGTCCTCGTCATCCGGCGCGACCGCACCGTCTCTGCCGACCAGTTGGCCGACGCGCTCTGGGGCGACAATCCGCCGGCCTCATGGCCGAAGCAGGTCCAGATCTGCGTGTCCCGTTTGCGCAAGGCCCTCGGGCCAGACGCCATCGTGTCGCTTCCCCGCGGATATCGCCTCCGGATCGAGGACCCGGACCTCGATGCCATCCGTTTCGAGCAGCAGATCGCGCGCAGCCGCGAGTTCGCGGCTTCCGGCGAACCCTACCGCGCAGCCGCGGGTCTTGGTCGAGCCCTTGGGCTCTGGCGAGGGGACCCGTATGCGGACCTCGACGGCTGGGAACCTGCCCGGACCGAGGCGGACCGACTCCTGGAGTTGCGACGGTCGGCCGAAGAAGAGTGGATGGAGGCGAGGCTCGCGGCAGGCGACCATCGGGCGGTCGCTCTCGAGGCCGGCGTCCTGGTGGTTCAGGAGCCATTGCGCGAACGTCGCTGGCACGTGTTGGCCCTGGCGCAATACCGATGTGGCCGTCAGGCGGACGCACTGCGAACCCTCGCGACGGCGCGGGCGACGCTCCGCGATGAGCTCGATATCTGCCCGGTCCAGAGCTGACCGCGCTCGAGGATGCCATCGTCCGACAGGACCCATCTCTGGTCGCCTACCGCGAGGCGACGCCCTTCAGCGATGCCTGCCCGTACAAAGGGCTCGCTTCCTACGACGCTGAGGACGTTGAATGGTTCTTCGGTCGTGACGACGAAGTCGCCGATTGCCTCGAACGCCTCCGCACGAACCCGGTCCTGGTGTTGTCCGGCCCCTCGGGCTCCGGCAAGTCGTCGTTGGCCAGAGCGGGGCTCGCGGTCGCCCTCGCATCACGTGGCCGAACTGCGGCCGTCTTTCTGCCAGGCGCGGATCCCCTGGCGGCCATGACCGCCGCCGCCGCTTCAACCGGCTCCGCCCCGGTGCTGATCGTCGATCAATTCGAAGAGGTCTTCAGCCTGGGGTTGAGCGCGGCCGTCGTCCTCGACTTCCTCGACCGACTGGCGGTCTATGCCCTCGAAACGGCGCCGGTGGTCATCGTCATCCGCAGCGACTTCCTCGGAGGCCTGTCGTCGTCGCCGAACTTGAGTCGCGTCGCCGAGCGCGGTTTGCGTATCGTGGCGCCGCTCTCGGGATCGTCACTCCGCGCCGCCATCGAGCGACCAGCTGCGCAGGCTGGGCTGCGCCTGGAGCATGGCCTGGTCGATCTGCTCGAGCGAGATACCGAGGGCGAACCCGGATCGCTGCCGCTGCTCTCACACGCGCTGGCCGAGACCTGGCGCCGCTGCGACGCGAACGTCCTTTCGGTCGAGGGCTACCTGGCCAGCGGGGGCATCCGCGGCGCCGTCGCCCACTCGGCCGATCGCCTGTACGACAGCCTCGCGGCGGAGCAGCGCGGCGTGCTCAGGTCGCTTCTCCTTCGGATGGTGACGCCGTCCTCGACGGGCCTCCGGTCCGTTGTCGGGTACCCGCGCGGAGCGTGCGGGGCGACGCGGATCGCGACAGGGTCGTGGCCCTTCTCGTCCGAGCCAGGCTGATCACCGCCGAGGAAGACTCCTACGAGCTGGCCCACGAGGCCCTGGCGCGCGCATGGCCGAGACTCCAGACCTGGCTCGAGGATGATGCCGAGGGTCAACGGATCCTGCGTCACCTCGTGACCCAGGCGGACGACTGCGATGCGCTGGGGCGCCCGAACAGCGAGCTCTACCGAGGGACCCGCCTGGATCGGGCACGCGAGTGGTGTGGCCAAGCCGATCCGGCCCTCAGCGACGTGGAGCGGGACTTCCTCGACGCCTCGGTCGCTCTGTACGTCTCGGAGACCACCCAGATGGCGGAGCAGGCGCGAGTTCATGCCCGCCAGAACCGGATCCTTCGTGGTCTTCTCGCGGCTGCCGCGTCGCTCGCGATCATCGCCGTCCTCGGTGGAGTCCTGGCGCTGCGTGGCCGGGAGGATTCGCTCCTCGAGGGCCTGGCCAATCGGTCACTGACGCTCCGAACGACCGACCGCGGCGCTGCGGCGCTGTTGGCCGTCGAGGCGTTCCGTCGACGGCCCGACGCCACGGCCTGGTCGTCGCTGCTGTCGACATTCACCGCGTCCCCCGGTTTCCTTGGATACCGGTACATACCGGATGCCACGTCGTTGCTGGGAGCCCGCGTGCCAGGGACCGACCGCGCCGTGATCGCGCCTGACCATCGAGACCTGCGAGTGATCGACCTGGTGTCGGGTGCCGTCACGACCCCGTTCGCGCAGAGCGACACGGACGCCCTGTCGAGCACGAGGATCAAGGTGAGTGCCGACGGTCTGCGTGTCGCTCGACGTGCCAGCAGCTTCAGTCCGTCGGACTGCGAAGACGTCGGGGCGCTCCCCGCCAGTGATGGCCACGGCTGCTCGGTGCTCGAGGTGTACGACATCGCGACCTGACGGCGAGTGCTCGGCCCCGTCAGCGCGCCGACTGACCCCGCTGACCTTGCGATCGGTGACCTTGCGATCAACGCGGACGGTTCGCTCATTGCCGTGACGGGCGGGCTGGAAGGCGAACTCGTGATCTATCGGACTGCCGATGGCGTCCGAGTCGGGACCGTCCACGGTGATGGTCTTTCCGGCGTGGCCTTCGGGCCCGACGGACGCATCTACCTCGGGTCAACGGCCGGCCCGATCCGGGTGATCGACCCGACGAGTGCGTCGATCGTGCAGACCTGGGAGGCTCCGCCGTTCACGTCGAACAACTATCTGACGGTCACGTTGGACGGACGGCTCATCGGGGCCGGGACCCAGGGTCTTGTGGCGCTCGAGGTTGCGGATGGTTCGCCGATCTGGACGACCGACCTGCGCGAGGGTCTGCATCCGGAGCCATGCCCATGGTTCGCCGTGAACGCCCCACGCGACGTGCTCTATTGCGGGACGTTGTATGGCGTGATCGAGGAGCGGTCGCTGCTCACTGGTGCATGGACCGGGGTGACCTTCGATCCGCAGCAGGGAAGCGTCGGACAGCTTGACCTGGCGACCGACGGGGACGAGTTGGCCGTCTTCGGTGACGGATCGCCGACAGTCGCGAGGTGGCGACTCGACGGTTCAGGTTTGGCCACCCGTATCGTGGCAGCCGACCACGTCGTCTACGACGGGTACGACGTCAGCGGCGAGTCGATCCTTGTCGCGAAGCGCGGGGAGACGTCGGCGAATTGGGACGAGTTCACGGATTTCTCGGTCTGGGACCCATCCGCCAACGCCGAGCGGGTCAGGATGCCGGCAAGATTGGAGGGGGCCGGCTGGGCAGGCCCGGTGATCCTGACCGCGCACTCCCTCGAGACGTACACGATCGTCTTCCTCGACGCTCGAACGTGCGCCGATCTCCACGCCCTGACCGTGCCGCTGGAGGCGGAGAACCTCTTCGTCACGGCGGGCGGGGAGCTCGAGCACATCACGATCCTTGATGCGGTCTGGACCGTCGATCCGGCGACCCGGCAGCGCATCGAACCGACGATCCCGGTGACGGGCATGCCGGCGTCGGTCTCGGCAACAAGGCACGGGCGCCGCGTGGTGGTCACGGCATGGCAGGCGCAACCCCCGTGACCACGGTCCACGACGGACGGGATGGAGCCCAGATCGGCGGACCGCTGATCGGCCCAGGGAAAACGGCGGTCAGCCTCGATGGCGTGTTGGTCGGGGCGACCGGTGGACGCATCGCCGAGTACGACCTCGACACGAAGCAACCTTTGGGGAACTTCCCAGGAGCCAGGGGAGAGGTCAATGCCCTTCAGTTCAGTAGCGACGGCCGGTTGCTGCTCGCGTCGTCGAATGATCAGACGGTCTCGATCTACGACGTCGCGACTCGGCGCAGGATCGGCGACCCGATCTCGACTTTTTCGCCATTCATCACGGCCGGCTACCTGCGCGGGGACGGCCGCGCGGTCGCGGTCAACCAGAAAGCCGGGGTGGCGGTCTGGGATATCGCCCCAGAGCATCTCGTCGCGGCAGCGTGCAGGCTGGCTGGAAGAAACCTGACCGAGGTCGAATGGCAGTCATATCTCGCCGACGTCGGGCCGTACCGCGCCACGTGCCCGGAGTACGAATAGACCGAGACCTGTGCCACGCGGTTGCCCTTCCCTGCCCGCCAGTCCCACGGGATGGGGAGTTTGCCAGAGGTCGAACGTGGCACCATCTCCTCCATGACCACGTTCGACCTGCTGCTGCGTGGAGGGACGGTCATCGACGGCACCGGCGAACCGGGGCTCCGCGCGGACGTCGGCGTCCTCGGTGATCGGATCCTGGCGATCGATGATCTGTCCTCGGTGGAGACCACCGGCGTGGAGACCGTCCTCGACGTCGACGGGCTCGTGGTGGCCCCCGGGTTCATCGACCCGCATGGGCATTCCGACGGCTCGCTCTTCCTCGACGGCGCCCTGGCCAGCCATCTCCACCAGGGCTTCACGACCCAGCTATCGGGGAATTGCGGCGATTCGCTTGCCCCGATCACCCCGACCGGCCGCGCGACCGTCGACCTGTCGCTCCGGGCGAACGCGCTCGTCGCCCGTTGGGCCACGTTCGCGGAGTACCTCGACCGGGTCGACGAGCAACCGCTCGGGCCGAACGTCGCCTTCCTGGTCGGCCACGGGACGGTCCGCGCGTCGGTGCTCGGATCGGAGGACCGAGCGCCGACGGCGGACGAGCTCGGCGCGATGGTCACCGAGATCGGATCGGCGATGGACGCCGGTGCCTACGGCCTGTCCAGCGGGCTCATCTATGCGCCGGGGATCCACGCAACGGCCACCGAGATCGAGGCGCTCGTTCACGCGACCGCCGAGCGAGGAGGTCTGTACGCGACCCACATGCGGAACGAGTCCGATGACCTCTTCGCGTCGCTCGCCGAATCGATCGCGGCCGTTCGCGCCGGGGGCCCGGGGGCACGTCTCCAGGTCTCACACCTCAAGGCAGCCTCAGCCACGGTGTGGGGGCGAGCGGCCGAAGCCGTCGCGGTGCTCGAGGGTGCCCGTGCCGAGGGCCTCGATGTCGCTGCCGACCAATACCCATATACCGCCGCTGCCACGACCCTTGCCACGATCCTCCCGCCGGCGCTCCAGGCGCTCGGTGTGGACGAGTGCGTCGTCGCCCTGGACGATCCGCATATCCGCGACCTGATCCGGTCGGAGATCGCCCGCGGCATCTCCGGCTGGGAGAACGTCGCCTCCGACCCTGGCTGGGACGGGATCCGGATCGCCTACGCCGCGAGCCGCCCGGAATGGTCCGGTCGGTCGCTGACTGAACTTGCCGACGACCTCCACGGCGATCCGGCCGAACTCGCCTTCGACGTGCTTGCCGACGACCGGCTCGACGTCTCCGTCGTGATCGAGTGCATGACCGAACCCGACGTCGAGACGATCATGGCCATCCCATGGATCGCCGTGTGCACCGATGCCGAAGGCCGCCGCCCCGATCACCCGATCCTCGATGCCGGGCGGCCGCATCCACGCACGTACGGAAGCGCACCGCGGGTCCTGGGTCACTACGTCCGCGAGCGGGGCCTCCTGTCGCTGGAAGCGGCGATCGCCAAGCTCACGTCCGTACCGGCCGGTCGCCTCGGTCTGCGCGACCGGGGCGTGGTCCGCGAAGGAGCCGTGGCCGATCTGGTCGTCTTCGACCCATCCTCGGTGAGTGACTCGGCCACCTACGCGGAGCCCGCTCGCTACCCCGTCGGCATCGACCACGTCATCGTCAATGGCCGGCCGGCGATCATCTCCGGGGTGGAGACAGGCGAACGCTCCGGCCGGCTCCTCCGCAGGGGCTGATCGCCCCGTGCCGGTCACCGAGTCGGCCGCGGTCGCGCTCCTGCGCGGCGGACCGATCGACTACACGCTCCGCCGGTCGCCCAGGTCGCGCGGGATCCGGGTCGTCATCCACCCGGAACGCGGCGTCGTCGTCACGGTGCCGCCGATCGCGCGCCGAGGCTGGGGTCGTCCCGAACCCGAGATCGACCGTTTCCTCGCCGAGCGCGAGCCGTGGCTCCGCCGCCACCTCGAGCGGCACGAACGGGAGCGGAGTGAGTTGGCCGCCCGAGGCGGCCTGGCGGACGGTGCCCAGATCCGGTTCCTCGGTGACCTCCACCGATTGCGGATCGGCGCCGCGCGGCCGGGGACCCGCCGCTCATCGGTCGAGCGGATCGGTGGGCCCGACGAGGACGAACTGGTCGTCTTCCTGGCTCCGGCCGATCGCCGGTCGACGTGGGTCCTGCTCGAGGCATGGTTCAAGCGCCGCGCGAGCGACGCGATCCAGCAGGACATCGGCCGCCACGCCGACGCGCTCGGCGTCAGCGTGGCGGCCGTGAGCATCCGCGACCAGCGGACGCGCTGGGGCAGCGCCTCACGCCAGGGTCGCCTTGCGTTCTCGTGGCGACTCATCCTCGCGCCACCGGAGGCGCGCGAGACGGTCGTCATCCACGAACTGGCACACCTGCGCGTCTTTGGTCATGGCCCGCGCTTCTGGGAAGTCGTCGCCTCCCGCCGCCCCGACCACCGGCGCTGGCGCGCGTGGTTGCGGGAGCACTCGACCGAGCTTCACGGCGCGCTCCTGGAGCGATGACCGCGCTCGAGGTCAGTAGATCCGCGGGATCAGCCGCTTCGTGCGTCGTTGGTAGTCGCCATACCCGGGATGCGTGTCGGCCAGCCAGACTTCCTCGCGGCGGGACTTCCCTGCGAACAGCAGGAACAGGAGCGCCGAGGCGACCAGGACCCAGACCGAACCCGTGAACAATCCCCAGCCGACCGCGCCGAGGATGATCCCGCTGTAGATGGGGTGACGGATGACGCGGTACGCACCCGACTCGATGAGCGGAGCCCCGTCGAGCGGTCTTGGGAATGGCGTGAGGGCCGCACGCAGGTCCCACAGGCCCCACAGGGACACGAACCCGCCAGCGGCCATGGCCGCCAGGCCGATCGCCATCGCGACCGGGCCCCACGGGTCGTCCAGGCCGTTCGCCCGCAGCCCGACCAGCCCGGCCGACCCGATGATCACGAACAGGACGACCTGGACCGCGACCCAACCTTCGCCGCGGGGTCCGAGGGCCGGCATGCGAGACGTCACGCTTCCGGGTCCTTCCTGGTCACGCGGACGGCTGGACGACCGGAAGCGCACGTGTCGGGGCGGGCCCGCCGACCGGCGAGACCTGGCCCGAGATCGCCTGGAAACGGCGCGCGGCTTCCGGGACCATGAAGTAGAAGACGAACGAGGCACGTCGCTCCGTCCGGACCCAGCCTGCGTCGCGGAGGACCTTGAGGTGGTGGCTGACCGTCGGCTGTGCGACATCGCAGCAGGCGGTGAAGTCGCAGGCGCAGATGCCGTCGCCGGTCGCCAGTTGGCGAAGGATCGCCAGGCGGGTCGGGTCGGCGGCCGCTTGCAGCAGCTGGACGTCGGGGTCGGTCGAGCGCTTCATCAGCGCCATGGTATTGACAAGCATCTATATTTGCAAGTATCAATATGGAAGACAGGACCACAGCAACCCAGGACCAGATCCACAGGCTCAAAGGAGCACCCGAAATGCCGACCGACATCATCCAGAGCGAGACCATCCACGAGGAAGTGCGGGCACGCTATGCGGCTGCCGCCGACCACGCCCACGACGGGAGCTGCTGCGATGGCCCATCGGACGTGATCGGCTCCGCGCTCTACTCCGCGCTGGAGCGCGACGAATTGCCGGAGGCTGCGGTCCTCGCGTCGCTCGGCTGCGGCAACCCGATCGCCGTCGCCGAACTGCACGAAGGCGAGCGCGTCCTGGACCTTGGGTCGGGGGGCGGGATCGATGTCCTGCTCTCGGCTCGACGGGTCGGTCCGACCGGTCGGGCCATCGGACTCGATATGACCGACGAGATGCTTGCCCTCGCCCAGCGAAACGTCGCGGAGGCGGGGCTGACGAACATCGAGTTCGTACGCGGGCACATCGAGGACATCCCGTTGCCGGCCGAGTCGGTCGATGTCGTGATCAGCAACTGCGTCATCAACCTGGCCGCGGACAAGCCGGCCGTCTTCCGTGAGATCGCTCGCGTGCTCCGGCCGGGCGGCCGGATGGGCGTGACCGATATCGTCGCCGAGGATCACCTGACCCCGACCGAACGCGCTGAGCGCGGATCGTATGTCGGCTGCATCGCCGGGGCCCTCTCGTTCAGCGAGTTCCGTGCCGGGCTGGAGGCTGTCGGGCTGACCGAGGTGTCGCTGACACCTACCCACACCGTCGCCGAAGGCATGGTCAGTGCGATCGTCAAAGCGACGAAGCCGCCTGGTGCCGCGTCAGCAGCGGGCCCGACCCAGCGCGTCCTGCCGGTCGCCGACGCCGGTTGCGCCTGCGGTTCGGACGGCTGCTGTTGATGGCATCGGCATGATCGGTATGTCCATCGCGGCCGCCTGACGCCAACGGAGCGGGGTGGTGGAGATGAGGGGACTCGAACCCCTGACCCCTGCGATGCGAACGCAGTGCTCTTCCAGCTGAGCTACATCCCCACGAAGCGGTCGCGCCTCGTCCGCGGACGGGGGACCGGGTCGGAATGGTAGCACGAGGCCACATCGACTCCGACTACGCTGCGTAGATGCCCTTCGGACTGTTGGCCGGACTCAGCGCGGCCCTCGCGTGGGGCACGACGGATCTCGTAAGTGCCCTCGCGAGTCGTCGGATCGGCAGCCTGCTCGTGGCGACCGGGGTCACGGTCGTCAGTGCGGCGTGGTTCGTGCTGATCGCGCTCGTCGTCAGGCCGGCCCGAGAGATCGACATCGCCGCATACGGGCCGTCGATCCTCGTCGGCCTGCTCGGGGCCGGCGGCTACATGTCGTTCTACTCCGGGTTGCGGGTAGGGCCGATCGCCGTCGTGAGTGGCGTGGTCGCAGCGTATGGCGGCCTGACCGTCGTGCTTTCGGTCCTCCTCCGGGGCGAGACACTGACCGTGCTCCAGGCTGCCGGGGCCGCGATCGCCACGATCGGCGTGATCCTCACCGGGATCGCCTTCAGCGGAGGCCCGCGCGGGACCCGCTTCGCCGGGCCGGGGGTGGTCTTCGCAGTCATCGCCCTGGTGCTCTTCGCGGTGATGGCGATCACTACTGACATCGCGCTCTACTCGGCCGACGCCCTGCAGGTACTCCTCATCTCACGCCTCGTTACGGCCACCACGACGGTCACGATCGTGTCGATCGTGGTGCTTCGCCGCAGGTCGATGGCCGGCGCGACCCCGGCCGACGCAGGCCCTCGCCGGGCCGACCCACGGGCGCTCGTCGCCATCGTCCTCGCCGGGACCCTTGACGTGATCGGGCTGACAGCGTTCACGGTCGGCCTCGAAACGGCGCCCACGTGGATGGTCGGGCTGGCATCGTCGTTCGGACCGGCCGTGACCATCGTCGCGGCCGTCGTCTTCCTGGGAGAACGGCTCAAGCCGATCCAATGGGTCGGGCTGCTCGGCGTCGCGATCGGGATGGTGGCGATCGCCCTGCCCTGAGGTCAGGCCGCACCAGATCGAGCCCTCAGGGCTCTCGCAAGAGGTGATGGCGGAGTTCGGACGCGAGCCAATCGCGGTAGCGCTCGTGGGGCCAGCCGCGGACGACGGCCAGGAGGTGGTAGAGGCCGGGGTCGTTGAGGACCCAGACGATATCGGCTGCCGCGTCCTGGTCAAGGCCGTCGCGCAGCGGACCCTTCGACGCCGTGTCCGCGACGACATGGGCCGCACCGATCCGCCGCTCACCCTGGATCTTCTCCCAGACGGGCCTGACGTCGGGATCGGCGCTCGCGGCTCCGCGGACCGCCTCGTAGATCGGTGACACCCGACGCCCGATCTCCGCGACGAGCCCGGCATAGCGATCGAGATACCGGCGGGGATCGGGTTCCGCCCGGATCGAGAGGGATTCCTCGCGATCCGGGAGGGCGACCTGTTCATCGTCGCCCACCAGCGCGACGTCGTAGGCGGTCTTGACGATGGTCGGCTTGCCTCCGACGGAGGTGAAGACGGTCGCACGGCTGACCCCGGCCGCCTCGGCGATCGCGTCCACCGAGGTCGCGCCATACCCGAACTCGACGAACCGGCGCGTCGCCGCCTCGATGATCTGACGTCGGGTCGTCTCGGCCTGGGCAGCGCGCAACGGCGAGCGATATCGGCGCTTGACGGCCCTACGTTGATTCGACATACTAGCAGTCTACTCAATAATTGGTAAGTCGCATCGAATGGTGGAAGAGTAGCGGAAGGAGCAAGCTGATGATGGAAGGCACAACGGGCACCGGCGATGCGATGGCCGTCGTGCGACGGCTCCAGGACGCCACGAACCGGCACGATCTCGACGCGCTCGTCGATTGTTTCGCGGCCGACTACGTCAGCGAGCTCCCGTTGCATCCTGCGCGGGATTTCCAGGGGAGCCAGCAGGTCCGCACGAACTGGAGCCAGATCCTGGCCGGTGTCCCGGATCTTCACTCCGAACTGATCCGGCACGCCGTTGCGGGCGATGTCGTCTGGGCGGAATGGGAATGGACCGGGACCCGCCGCGATGGGGCGCCGCACCTGATGCGCGGCACGACGATCACGGGTGTCGACGGCGACCGGGTGCGTTGGGCCCGGTTCTACATGGAACCCGTCATCGACGACGGGATCGACGTCAACGCCGCGGTTCGTCAGACCGTGGCCCCGGGCGCCTTGGCAACAGACCGATGATCGTCGTCGCCGGCGCGACCGGCACCCTCGGGTCCGTGCTGCTGCCGATCCTGATCGGTCATGGCGAACCGGTCAGGATCATGACCCGGGACACGTCGTCCGCGTCGCCGACCGGGGTCGAAGTCCTCCGTGGCGATGTCACCACTCCGGCCGACGCCAGGCGACTCGTCGCCGGAGCTCGCATCGTGGTCTCGGCCATCACCGGGTTCGGCTCTCCGGCCGGCGTCAAGGCGGTCGATGTCGTCTGGTAACCGGGTCCTTGCGGAGGCGGCCATGGCGGCAGGGGTGGAGCGGTTCATCCTCCTCTCCGTGCTTGGCGCGACCGTAGAGCACCCGATCGAGCTGTTCCGGGCGAAGGCGGACGCTGAGCGCATCGTTCGATCGAGCGGTCTGGCCTTCACGTTCATCCGCCCGACCGCCTATCTCGAGACCTGGCTGGGGCTCCTCGGTGGCCCACTCATGTCGACCGGCAAGACCCGCGTCTTCGGGCAGGGGAGGAATCCGATCAATTTCGTGTCTGCGCTCGATGTCGCCCGATTCGTGGATCTCGCCGTGACCGACCCATCGATGGCCGGCAAAGCGGTCGATGTGCCCGGCCCCACCAACCACACCCTCGATCAACTGGTCGGGATCGTCCAGTCCGTGTCCGGGCGGACCGGGGCCGTCTCCCACAGCCCGACGATGGTGATGCGCCTGCTATCGGTGGCCCTGCGGCCGATCAATCCGATGCGTGCCGGGCAGGTCTCCACTGCGGTGGTCATGGACACGGCCGACATGTCGGTCGATGGGCCGGCGACTCGCGCCCCGTATCCGGCGATCCCGATGACGACGGCCGTCGAGGTCGCGACGCGGATGTTCGCCCGCGTCGGGACGGCCGACCACGATCACCATCGCGCGGCCTGATCTGGATCGTGCGTCAGGCCGGGAGACTGAACCAGAAGCGGGTCTGACCCTCGCTGGAATCGGCCCCGACCTGTCCGCCCTCCGCCTCGATCAGCTGCTTGACGATTGCCAGGCCGATCCCGGCACCGCCCCGGGCCCGGTCACGGGATTTCTCGACCCGGTAGAAGCGCTCGAACACGCGATCGAGGTCATCGGTTGGGATGCCCTCGCCGGTGTTGCTGATCGAGACCAGGAGGTCCGATGCGCGCTGCTCGGCCCGGACGGTCACCGTGCCGCCCGCCGGCGTGTAGCGCGCGGCATTCGACAGCAGATTGCCGAGCACCTGGGCGAGGTGGTCGGGGTTGGCTCGGGCGGGAAGCCGTTCCGGGATCTCGACCACGACTCGCAGGCCGGCTCGCTCGAGAGTGGGCTCGGCGAGGTCGAGCGCGGCCCGGATGGCGGTGCTCAGGTCCAGTTCCTCGACCTGCGGCGGAGTGGTGGCGGCGTCACCTTCGGCGAGGGCGTCGAGCGAATGCGACAGCCGGACCAGGCGATCGGCCTCGTCCCAGAGCGAGTCGTAGGTCGCCCGGTCCGGGGTGATGACCCCGTCACGGAGCGCCTCGAGATAGCCCTGCAGGTTGGTCAGTGGGGTCCGCAACTCGTGGGCGGCGTTCGCGATGAAGTCGCGGCGCATGGCCTCCTGGCGCTCGAGGCTGGTGGCCATCTGGTTGAACGAATCGGCAAGACTCACGATCTCCTCGGGGCCCTCCCTCGGGACCCGCGCAGCATAGTCACCGGCCGCCACACGACGAGCGGCCGCACCGACCTCGGCGAGCGGATGCGCGAGCATCCGGGCCAGGACGATGGCCAGCACGACGCTGGCGAGCGCCGCGACCACGACGGCCGCGATCACCACGGTCATGACCGATTCGTCGTACATCGCCTGGGCGTGATCGGCCGAATCACCCGCCTCGACCATCAACGCCCGGAAGATGTCGGCCCCGACCACCGACACGCCGATCGTCACGATCGCGACGCCGACCGCCGCGGAGATCAGGGCTGCCAGGGCGATCCGGGCAGCGATCCCACGACCGATCATCGCCGAGCCGCCCGATACCCGACGCCACGGACGGTCGCGACGTAGCGCGGATCCTCAGCGTCGTCCCCGAGCTTGTCGCGCAGGCGCCCGATGTGGACGTCGACGGTTCGATCGAGCACGTCCGCCTGATCGTGGCCGTAGACCGCGTCGAGCAGCTGGTCGCGAGTGAGCACGCGTCCATCGGCCTCGAGGATCGTCTGGAGGAGCCGGAACTCGACCCGAGTCAACGGGATCTCCTGGCCGTCGCGAGTCACCTCATGACGATCGAGGTCGACGAGGAGGTCGCCATGGGAGAGTGGCCGCCGGCCGGCGTCGCCGTCGGGTGAGCCGGCCATGGAGCGCCGCAGGATCGACCTGACCCGCAGGACGAGTTCGGCCGGCGAGAACGGTTTGGGCAGGTAGTCATCGGCGCCGTCCTCGAGGCCCGCGATCCGATCGATCGTCGAGCCACGTGCCGACAGGATGAGGATCGGCGTCGCCCGGGCCTCCTCGTCGCGCCGGACCGCCCGGATGACGGCGCGTCCGTCGAGCTCGGGGAGCATGAGGTCGAGCACGACGAGCGCCGGCCGGTGGCGCTCGATGGCATCGAGGGCCGCTGGTCCGTCCGCCGCCGTCACGACGTCGTAGCCATCCCGTTCCAGGTAGGTCCGGACCAGCCGGACGATCTTGGCATCGTCATCGACGACGAGGATCGGGCGCTCGGGGAGTGGCTGGGTGGTCGGTTCGGTCATCGCGTGCATGGTAGGGGAGTGAGGCTACGGTCCTTCCATGACGGACCGGTGACGGGCGGATGGGCGGCCGACCTTGACCGGCGGCGGCTGCCCGGCCCCCGCGCTACCCAGCCGCGCTGCCTGGCCCCGCACTACCCGGCCGCGCTGCCCGGCCCCCGCGCTACCCGGCCGCGCTGCCCGGCTCCAATGTGGCGTAACGGTCATCCACGGACCGTTATGTCAAGTGAGGGCGTCGTCACGGCGATCGATGGCATGGTTTCGGGTCGTTGGCGGCCGGTACTGAGCGTGAAGCGAGGTCCGCGGCCAGCCCCAGACCCTAGTCCGACCGTGGGAAGTGGCCGTAACGGTCCAGTAGTGAATATTCGGCCAGGTTTGCGGCGGTGGCCAGATTTGCGGCGGTGGCCAAGGTAAGCGGCGGTGGCCAGGTAGCGGCGGCGGCCAAGGTTTGCGGCGGTGGCCAGGTTGTGTCGTCACCTCTTGATTCCATCGAACAGATGTTCTATCTTGACCATCCGATGGCGACCCTTTCCCAGGACGTGACGGCAGCCGTGGCGAGCCTCCAGGCTCGCTGGGGAGCGGCAGCTCCGAGGGTCGCGAGCGGTACGAGGGTCGCGAGCGGTACGAGGATCACGGACGGGGCACTGGCCCTGGCGCCCGCGATGGATCCAGCCCTGGGGCCTGCCACGATCCCCACGCCACTCCCGCCGATCCCGACCGCGGACGATCGTGTCATCCATACCGGGTTCGCGGCACTCGACGCGATCCTCGGACCGGGCGGTCTTCCCAGATCGGCCAGTGTGGCGATCCGCGGCGACGGGTCCAGCGGTCGGACGACCCTCGTCATGCGGTTGGCCGCTGAAGCCCAGGCGCAGGGGTCGATCGTGGCCTGGCTGGACCTCTCGCGCAGCTTCGACCCGGTCGAAGCGGTCGCTCGAGGCATCCGTCTCGAGTGGCTCGTCGTCGTCACGCCGGAGACGCTGGACGAGGGCCTGGCCATCGGTGGCGCGCTGTTGGCCGGCCGTTCGGTGGACCTGCTGGTCCTCGATCTGCCGGGCGGTCGGCTCGCCTCCACGGACCGGCCGGCCCGCATCGCGGATCGACTCGGCCGATTGGCGGCGCTGGCCCGTCGATCGGAGACGCTCCTCGTCATCCTGGAGCCACCCGGGCCGACCGGCAGATCCGCCGGTGGTGCCGCCGGTGGTCTGGCCACCGCGGTCGCCGAGTCGACCGGCGTCCGGCTCGAGCTGGTCCGGCGGTCGTGGATCCGGCTCGGTCGGGACATCGTCGGCCAGCGGACGGAGGCCCTGGTCGCCCGTAACCGCTACGGGCCGCCCGGGAGACGGGCGACCCTCCGGATCCTGTACGCGGAGGGCGGGGAGCGCGATGCCTGCCTCGCCCACGACGACCTCCTCATCGACCAAGCCCCCGCGATCCAGCTCGAACGGACCCACCGCGATGCGACTCCTCCATCTCTATCGGCCCCATCTCCCCCTCGAGCTCGCCCGGGCACGGACCTCCGAGCCCTTCCCGCCCGGTCCGCTCATCCTGGGCGGCCGGCCATGGGATCCGGGTCCGGTCATCGACGCGAGTCCGGAGGCCCGGGTGCTGGGCGTCCGGCGGGGGTTGCCGCTCGGGAGCGCGCACCGACTCGTCCCTGAGGCGACCTTCATCGATCCCGACATCGATGCGGACCGGTCGACGGTCGAAGCGGCGTTCGAGGCACTCTCCGTGTTCAGCCCCGGGATCGCCGGCAGCGCCGAGCCACTCGAGCCGGCGTTCGGTCTGTTCGAGGTCCAGGCCGATGGCCTGGAAGCCCTGTGGGGTCCGGAGCCGGCCCTCATCGAGCGCCTGGTGGAGGTCCTCGGTCGGGCCCTCGCGACCGACGGCATCCGGGCCGGTATCGCCGGCACCCGGTTCACCGCGACCGTGGCCGCCGTCCTGGCCCGGCCCGGTTCGCCCATCCTCGTGCCGCCTGGCACCGAGGCGGCCTTCCTCGCTCCGCACCCGTCCGGTCTGCTCACCCAGGATCCGGATATCCGGGCCCGGCTCGCCCGCTTCGGCCTGCGCCGGATCGGGCCGGTCGCCGAGCTCGCCCGGACCGCGCTGGTCGCCCGCTTCGGCGAGGAAGGGGCACGGATCCATGCCCGTGCCCGCGGTGAGGCACTGGAGCCGTTCCGCCCGCGACGGGCACCGGAGCATCTTCGGCTCGGCCTGCCGATCGAGCCCCCGGTGGAGGACCTCGAACCGCTCCGCTTCGTGCTCCATCGATTGGTCGTCGCCCTGACCGGGCAACTCGTCGCGCGTGGCCTCGCAGCGTCACGGACCCGCCTGCATCTGGACCTGGATCTGGCCTTCGCGAGCAGGGGCACGCCCGCTGCGATGGACGTCGAGCAGCACTTCCCCGAACCGACGGCTGATGGAGAGGCGATCGAGCGCCTGCTGTTCGCCCGGCTCGAGCGCACGCCGCCACCGGCCGCCGTGATCCGGGTGACCCTGGAGCTGGATGGCACGACCCCGGCGGCCGGTCAGCAACTCCCGCTGTTCACGCCACAGGCTGCTCGAGCGGCGCGACTCGATTGGCAACTCGCTCGGCTTGCCTTGACGTACGGGGAAGACCGGGTTCGGCGAGTGGGCATCACGGATCCAGAGGCGCCGCTACCGGAAACGAGGTGGGCGTGGCGTCCGGTCTCCTCGGGCGAACGGGGAGTGGCGTCATGACTCGTCTCCTCCGCGAGCACCCGGAGATCGAGGTCGAACTCGATGCCACCGGAGCGATCGGGGCCATCCACTGGAACGGCCGTCGTGAGACCGTCGAGGTCTGCAACCGCTGGCGCGTCGAGGAAGCCTGGTGGCGCGGTCCGATCGCCCGGGACTACTTCAAGGTCGTCGGTGGTCGCTGGCTCGCGCTCGTCTACCTCGACCGGGTCGACGGTACCTGGCACCTCGAACGGCTTTACGACTGACCGCGGGCCTCGGCACCCACGGTGGCCGTCCCTGCGCGGACCAGCCGCACCGCCTCGCCAACCCCGCCGGTCCACGCCTCGCCGTGTCCGGGCAGGACGTACTGCGCCTCGATCCCGTCGAGACGAGCCAGCGAGGCGACCGCCCGTTCCGGGTCGGCCGTGAACGGCGCGACCTGTGCGCCTCGTTGCCCGGTCGTCACGGCGTAGGTCGCCAGGGCATCACCGACGAAGAGCGCACCCAGACCCGGGAAGTGGAGCGCGGCGCTCCCCGGCGTGTGTCCCGGCAACAGGATGACCTTCGGGCTGCCGGGGATATCCAGCGTTGCACCGTCGCCGAAACTCGCGACCTCTTTGAGTTTGTGGGTCCGCATCGCTCCGTGACGCATGCTGAACCAGAGGAAGCCGATCAAGGGCGCCAGCTTGATCGGCCCGAAGCCCTTGGCCGGGTTCGGCACTTCGCCGCGCGCCAACGCCGCGTCGGCCTCGTGGACCAGGACCGGGATCCGTGCTTCCGTCCGCAGTCGTTCAGCAAACCCGATGTGGTCACCATGCCCATGCGTCAGCACCAAGGCCCGCACGTCGGTGACCGATCTTCCCATCGAGGCGAGTTCGCTCGGGATATCGCCGTAGTAGCCGGGAACCCCTGCGTCGACGATCGTCACCTCACCGCCATCGTCGACAAGGTACGCATTGACGATGCTGTTGGACCCGAGGCGTCGGATGGATGGGGCGATCTGCACGAGTGCGACCCTCCTGGGTTCGTGGAGGGAGGGGTGATGGTAGTGCATCCCGACTGGGGACCATCACCGGGTACCAGATCGCGGTGAGGTCGAAACCGCCTATGCGTTCGGTATCGAAGCGATCCTGGCTGGTGTCAGCGCGCCGGCGACCCGATCATCACGCTGAGCACGAAGAGAACGAGAAACATCGCCACCACGAGGGCCAGCACCCCAAGGTCTCGCGGATGCGCCGATTGCACGAACGCGCCTCCCCCAGGCTTCGTCGTTCCCGGATCTCCGGTCCGGTCAGCTGCAGCATAGACGCGTCAGGAAGATCTCGCGTTGCGTTGCGACGATGGGTTCAGTCGAACGGGCAGGCGGCTCCGTACAGGATCCTGATCGCGGTCAGGCTGCCCATCGGCGACGCCGTCACCTGGACCATGCAGCCTGCGGCGGAGCCGGTCATGTCGACGACGTAGCTGCCGTCCTCCAGGGGACCGGACGAACCGACGGTCGTGTAGCCGGCGTCCTGGAGCTGCGTCTGGAGCAGGTTCGCGATCCCCTCCGCGTCACCGCCGTCGACGACCAGGTCTGCCGAGGCCGCACCGGCGGCGGTGCCGTCGCCGGGTGTCGACCCGGATACCGTCGGGAAGCCAGCCGGCAGACCATCCCAGATCCGGCCCCAGTCAGTGTCGGTCTGGGCCACCGGCGACCCGATGGCCGCCGTGGGCGTTCCGTCGTCCGGGGACGCTGCGGTCGCGGCGCCCGACGATGTCGGCGATGGCGAGGTGCCGGTCCCGCTCGAACTACAGGCCGCGAGGGCGACGGCGAGCCCGATCGTCAGGCCGAGGATCGCTCGATTGATCTTCATGTGAGGCATCCTACCCCGTGTTCCGTGAGATGGCGCCGGATGTCCAGGACCCCGCCGCCCCCAAAGCGACGGGGTCCTGGGCCAGGAGCGTTGCTCACCAACGCCTCTGGCGGGTCGGCGTCCCGACCATCGCAGTCGAGCGCCGGCGGTCGTCCCGAGCCCCCAGGCGCCGAGACGTCATGTATTCGCTTAGCGGACGGCCGCCTGGGCGTCGAGGGTCGCCGGGAGGAGGCCGAGGATCAGGACCAGGGCGACCGCGACGAGCACGCAGATCCGAGCGGTGGAGATGGCGATCTGGCGCATATGCCCGTGCATGTTCGTGAGACGCGGATCAGGGCGATGTTGTTTCGTCGGCTGGCCGCGATCTCGATGGGACTTTCGTTCTGGTGTGGACCGGACCGCTGGTGCAGATACGAACGGATGTTCTATACTTCGATGCCCCCACCGACCGGCTCATCGACCGGAGTGATCCGTGGCGCCGACCCCGTACGCCGAACTCCATTGCCACACGAACTTCTCATTCCTGGACGGAGCATCCGCGCCGGATGATCTGGTCGCGCGAGCCGTCGACCTGGGACTGACCGGGCTGGCCGTCACCGATCACAACGGTCTGTACGGAGCGGTCCGCTTCGTGCAGGCGGCCGAAGCGGCCGGGCTGCATCCGGTGATCGGGATCGAGATCGAACTGCTCGACGCGGCGGGACCGGACCCATCCGGTGTGGTCGTGCCGGCTCGGCGGCCGCGCCGTCGTGGTCGTGAGCGGGTGCTGGCCGGCGGGTCGGGGTCGGGCTTGTCGACGGCTGTGACGGACGGGCTGCCCATCCGTCCGCGACCGTCGCCCGCCCGCTTGCCCGGTCATCGCGACCCCGTGAAGGAGGACCTGCGAGGGATCGGTGAGCGTGTCCGGGGACCCCACCTCGTCCTGCTGGCGCGCTCTCAGGTCGGCTGGCGGAGCCTGTGCCGATTGGTGTCACGGGCCAACATGGCTGGGACGAAGGGCGTCCCCCGGTTCAGCCAGGCGCTCCTGGCCGAACACACGGAAGGTCTCGTCGCGCTCTCCGGATGCCGGGACGGCGAGTTGGTTCGCCGCCTCCGGACCGGCGACCTCAGCGGCGCACGAGCCGTGGCCGAACGGTATGCCGCGCTCTTCGGGCGGGGCGATGGACCTGCCACGAGCGGCTTCTTCATCGAGCTGTCGCACCACCTCCTGGCCGATGACGATTGGCTCGTGGCGGAGTCGGTGGCGCTGGCCGATGCCTGTGGACTGCCGGCGGTCGTGACCAACGATGTCCACTACGCTCGTCCGGACGACCGTGAGCTGGCCGACGTCCTGACCGCGATCCGACACGGCCGGTCGCTCGAGACGCTCGGTGTCCTGCGACGACCGGATGGCGAGTCCTACCTGAAGTCGGGTCCGGAGTTGGCGACGGTCGGGTCGGCGCTGGGTGACGTCGTGGGTCGGAGCTGGATGGCGGCGATCTCGACCGCTTCGGAACTCGCGGCGTCGTGTTCGGTCGATCTCGGCTTCGAGCAGTACCGGTTCCCAGGTTTCGCGGTCCCGAACGGGGAGACGCCGTTCAGCTATCTCGTGGAGCTGTGCCAGACGGGCGCCCGACGGCGATACCACCCGCTCACGCCACCGGTCGTCAAGCAACTCGCCCACGAACTCGAGGTCATCGAGCAGACCGGACTCGCCGAGTTCTTCCTCATCTGCTGGGATCTGATGCGCTTCGCGAAGGAGCGTGGCATCCCGGCCCAGGGGCGGGGGAGTGCAGCGAGCTCGATCGTGGCCTACGTCCTGGGGATCACCAGGGTCGAGCCCATCCGCCATCACCTGCTGTTCGAGCGATTCATCAACGAGGGCCGAACGACCTACCCGGACGTCGATATCGACTTCAGTTCGGAGCGACGCGAGGAGGTCATCCAATACGTCTACCGTCGCTACGGACCCGAGCACACGGGGATGGTCTGCAATCTGGTGACCTATCGGGCGCGCTCGGCCGTGCGTGAGGTGGGCCACGCCCTCGGCTTCCCCCGGCCGCTCGTCGATCGGGTGGCCAAGGCGCTCGAGACCTACGACTCGGTCATGGTCCGACGGGACCTCGAGGCGGACGGCGGATTCGCCGAGTTCTTCCGGCGGCCGAGTGATGATCCGGATCCCGCGTCGGCCGGCGCGGTCGCGACGGCCGGCGGGCATGGCGTGGCCGGCGAGCGTGGCGTGGCCGCCGCGGCCGCACTGGCCGGGAAGCGTGGCCTGACCGACGCGATGGGTCAGCTGAACCATGCCCGGGGTGGGAGGATCGTGTCGGGCGGCGTGTCCGAGCCACCGACCACGGCCGAGCCACCGACCACGGCCGAGCCTCGGGATCTTCGCCAGACAACAGCCGGATTCGTATTGAGCGAGTCCGGCGACCCAAAACAGCCAGGTTCGGCCGGCAAGCCTCGGTCCACAGGTGAACCTCACGCTCAGAATCCAGTGCCGATGGCGACAGGTGGCCAGGTCGGTTCGCCGAACACGAATGATGCCGATATCCGGCAGGGACGAGGACCAGCACATGCCGATATGCGGCAGGGACGCGGGCCGGGCCCTTACTCACTCGCGCCGGTCGCCGGACTGCGCCCGGGTGGCCGGACCGATGACGAGGGTGGCCCGGGCGATACTCCGGCGAGTGTCGCCTGGCTGCGGGACGGGCGTGGCACGGGCTACCAGGCGGACCGCGACCGGTCGGTCGGCCCGCGACTCGTGGAGGGCCGGCGGGTCGATCCGGAGAGCGGTCAGCTCGAGCCGCCGCCGCGTGCCGCGGACAAGCTCGGTCGACCGACGCGCTGGGATCCGCCGGCCGCCGATCGCTCGGTCGCCCGGGTCGAGCCGGCACCGCCGCCGCAGCCCCGGGGCGGCTCGACGGTCGGGCTGAGCGACTGGGAGCGCTGGCTCGAGTTCTGTGCCCGGATCGACGGCTTCCCGCGCCACCTGTCGATCCATTCGGGCGGGATGCTGGTGACCGCGGCACCGCTCATCGATATCGCCCCGATCGAGCGGGCCACCATGGTCGATCGCGTCGTCGTCCAGTTCGACAAGCGCGATGTCGAGACGCTGAAGCTCATCAAGCTCGACCTGCTCGGTCTCGGGATGCTGGCCGCGATGGACGAGACGCTCCAGTTCATCGAGCACGACTGCGCCGTCTGCCTCGACCTGGATCGATTGCCGGAGGATGTGCCGGAGGTCTTCGCGATGCTCCAGGCCGCCGATACCGTCGGGGTCTTCCAGGTCGAGAGCCGGGCCCAGATGCAGACCCTCCCGAAGTCGCGTCCGAAGAACCTCGATGACCTGGTCGTGGAGGTCGCGATCATCCGGCCGGGCCCGATCCAGGGGAATGCCGTCCATCCGTATCCTCCGCCGCAAGCAGGGTCTGGAACCGGTGACCTATCTCCACCCCAGCCTGGAGCCCGTGCTCAAGGACTCCCTGGGCGTGATCCTGTACCAGGAGCAGGTCATGCGGATCGCCATCGAAGTCGGTGGATTCTCGGCGGCGGAGTCGGACGGGTTCCGGCGGGCGATGGGCACCTGGCGTTCGAGCGGGGAGATGGAGAAGCTCCACCAGCGCTTCGTCGATGGCTGCCGGCGCCAGCCGGGCATGACCGATGAGATGGCCGAGGAGCTGTTCCGCCAGGTCGCCGCGTTCGCCAGCTTCGGGTTCGCGAAGTCACACGCGGCGGCGTTCGCCCGGACGGCCTACGAGTCGGCGTTCCTCAAACTGTTCTATCCGGCCCAGTTCCTGGTCGGACTCGTCAACGCACAACCGATGGGCTTCTATCCCGTCGAAGTCCTGGTCAATGACACCAAGCGCCACGGGGTCGCTGTCCTGCCGGTCGACATCAACGCCTCGTCGTACCGAACGACGACCGAATGGGTGGGTCGGCCGGATGCGCCACTCCCCGCGGGCGCGGGGATCGAGGTTCGTCCGGAGCCGGTCCGCTCGCCGGCCTGCGTCGTTCCGACCGCCGAGGCGCGCGCGCGGTGGACGCCAGAGGGGACCGACGGCTGGGGCGTCCGCCTCGGCCTTCACCTCGTCAAGGGGATCGGGGAGCAGCACGCGGCCGTGCTGGACGCGGAGCTGGGGCGCGGCCCGTACACGAGTCTTGTGGATGTGGTGGAACGGACCGGGTTGCCGGAGGAGGTCGTGGAACGGCTCATCCGGACCGGGGCCCTGGACTCGCTGGGTCGGCCACGGCGAGAACTCCTGTGGCAGCTTCGCGAGGTGGCCGGAGCCGCCCGCGGTCGGGTGGACGGACGAGCGCTGCGCGGGTCGGGAAGAGCAGCCGGCAAGCGGTCCGCGGCGGCCGGACGCCCGATGGACCTGCGTCTGCCGGCGACGGAGGCGCCGGACCTGCCGGCCATCACCGAATCGGAGCGGATCGGCGACGCCTATGCGGTCATCGGGCTCGATGCCCGGCGCCAGGTGGTGACGCTCTTCCGGCCCGTCCTCGAACGGCTCGGTGCCGTGTCCAACGCGACCCTGTCCGAGATGGCGTCGGGCCGGGTCCGGATCGGCGGGCTGGTCGTTACCCGCCAGCACCCGATGACCGCCAAGGGCACGGTCTTCCTCGCCCTGGAGGACGAGACGGGGATGGTCAACGTCACGCTCTGGCCGGACATCTGGGCACGACTACGCGGGGTGGTCAGACGGCATGCGCTGCTGCTGGTGGATGGGGATCTCCAACGCGAAGGCGAGGTCGTCAACGTCGTCGCCAGATCGATCAGGCCACTCCCCGAGGTCGCAGCGGAGGCCGGTGGACCCGACCGACCAGCCGGTGTCCCTCAGCTCGGTCACGCCGGGATGCGCCGGCTCGGATGAAGCGGGGTGGATGCCTCCGACGGACTCACGTCAGGCTGCCTTCACGGCCCGAGCTTCCGTTGCCGGCCCCCCAACCATGACAAGCCGTCGGAGCGCATCCACCCATCCATTCGCACCAGCTGCGCGATCGGATTGCGGACCGTTTCGGACAGCGCAACTCGAGGTGCGCGAGGACCCAGAAGCCCCGCGTCAGCGCTTGGCGCCGGCTTTCTGCGATGCGCTCGTGCGGGTCCGACCGTCGCCGGCTTTCGGCTTGGCCGTCTGCGACTGGCGGTTTCGGTTGGGGCTCGACAGCGCCAGGAAGCGGCGATACCACGCCGCCGCGGCGGCGAAGAAGGACCCGATGATCGGCGACAGGATGAGCGCCGAGAGCGCAACGTCGCGTGCCTGCGCCGCCGTCGGCGGAGTGCCGACATAGATCGTCGACGGGAAGCCGATCACGAGGACCGAGTAGCAGATGGCCGAGAACAAACCGACGACGACGCCCAGGAGCCAGCTCGATCGCGGCGCCAGGAACCCGGCGATGAATACGCCGCCGATCGCCGGTGTCTGGATGAAGTACTGGAACGCGAACTGGGATGGCACGTCCTGCCCATTCGACACGATGATGTAGGCCGTCGAGACGACCGTGATCAGCAGGGGCACCCAGAGCGCATAGGTGTGCAGGGCGATCCAGGGCAGGACGCGACGTCCTCACGGACGTTGATCGGTCGGAATGCCAGCCGGAACGCGGCACCGAATCCGACCCGACCCGGTGGGGTGGGCGATGAAGCCCGCGCGCCTGACGTGGTTCGGCGCGACGTGGTCCGGCCCTGGGTGGAGGCCGACGGGCCGTCGTCATCGGCCGTCTCGGTCGCGTCGATGTCGTCTGCGGCTGCGTTGGCGGCTCGATATCGGCGTCGCGCTTCGGCGCGTTCAGTCCTCTTGGCGCGTGCCACGGTTTCTCCTGCGATCGGGTCAGTGGGTGTGCTGCGCATCGTAGTCGAACGCCGGTGGCCGCGGGATAAGCGGCAGTGCATCGCTCCGCTGTACAACGATCCCACCCCGCCGCCGCCCGCCCATCCTGCTTTCCCGCCGGGAGGTCACCGATGGATCGTTCCCGGCGCGCGGGGTTCACCGCGCTCATCGTGATCGGGCTGGCCACCGCGTCCGGAGCGTGGGGCATCCGTGGCGCCCAGGCCGCCGTCGTCGGCTGGCCGCCCTCCACGCTCGTCCTCTCGGAGATCCAGACGGGTGGGTCGTCTGCATCTGACGAGTTCGTGGAGATCGCCAACCAGGGGACGGATCCGACCGATCTGCTCGGACTCGAGGTCGTCTACGTCACGTCCTCGGGCTCGACGGTCACCCGCAAGGCGACCTGGCCGACATCGGTGGTCCTCGATCCGGGCCGGCGAGCCCTGCTCGCCAACGCGGCCGGCGTCTACGGCGCCATCGCGGACATGACGTACTCGGGCGGATTCGCGGCGACTGGTGGGACGCTCGCGCTTCGGGTCGTCGGTGGCGCCGTGGTCGATTCGGTCGGCTGGGGCGACGCCGCCAACGGGTTCGTCGAGGGAACGCCGGCCCTCGCACCCGCCGCCGGTTCGAGCGTGGAACGGGCCCCCGGCGGTCTGCTCGGGAACGGGATCGATACGAACGACAACAGCCTCGACTGGTTCGTCCAGGGTGCGCCCTCCCCGCAGGGCTTCGAGGCTCCGGCCGTTCCGGTCCCGCAGCCCTCGCCGTCCATCCCGCCGATCCCGACGACCACGCCGACCCCGACTACCGTGCCGATCGCCGACGGCGCCGCCAACCCCCGCGCCGTCGCATCGTGCCGATGCCGACTACCGTGCCGACCCCAGCGCCGACGGCCGTGCCGACCCCAGCGCCGACCTCCGTACCGACGCTGACGTCGATCGGGGTAGCGCGCGGTCTGGCGGACGGCACGACCGTCTCGATCCGGGGTGTCCTGACGACCATGCTGGGTGCCGTCGAGTCGGGTCAGGGTGGGTTCGTTCAGGACGCGACCGGCGGGATCGCCGTCTACCTCGATGCCAAGGCGGTGGCCATCTGGCCGGCCGGGACCACGGTCACGATGACCGGCACGATCGCAAGTCGATACTCGCAGCGGACGTTCAAGACGAGCGAGGCCGCGATCGCGGCCGGCCCGCTGGAGTCGCTGCCCGACGCGATCGATCTCGCCACCGGCGACGTGACCGAGGCGCTCGAGGGTTCCCGGGTCCGCGTGCGCGGCACCGTCGATGGTGCAGCTGACGCCCTGGCCGACGGGTTGGCTGTGGATGTGGACGATGGGTCCGGCCCGACCCGAGTCGTCGTCGGACCCGACGCCCTCGCCGATGGGGCGCTCGAGTCTGGTTCGACGGTGATCGTCTCCGGGCCGCTCGGCCAGCGAGACAGCTCCGGGACCGGGGTCGCGGGGTATCGGATCCACGCGACCCTGCCGGGCGACCTCACGATCGTCGTCCCGGACCCCACGCCACTCCCGACCCCGCCGCCGCCCACGCCACTACCGACCCCGCCGACGACGACGCCGTCACCCACGGTCACTCCTTCGCCGTCGCCGACGGTCTCTCCCTCCCCCGGGTCGGTCACGCTGCTCGATGCCCGGTCCTACCCGATCGGGGCGACCGTGCACACCTCCGGCGTCGTGATGGCCGAGGCCGGACGGATGGGGACCCCGACGCTGCTGGCGATCGGCGCGGATGACGCCGGACTGGTCGTGCACCTCCCGGCCGGGCTCGCCGGCTATCCGCGTGGCACCGTCCTGGACCTGACCGGCAAGCTCGCCGCCCCCTACGGTCAGCTGGAGCTGCGGCCCGCCAACGCCGACGTCCACTCGCCTGGGACCGACCATCTGCCGGCGGCTGCGGCGGTCCCCGCCAGCGGCCTTGATGAATCGCTCGAGGGGCGGCTCCTGACCATGACCGGCCGTCTGGCGGGCAGGCCCAAGGCGTCGTCCGGCGGCGATCTGACGCTGCTGCTCGAGCGCGACGGGATGACCACGGTCAAGGTGATGGCTGACGTATCGAGCCGGATCGCTGCCTCCTCCGTGCAGGTGGGAGCGACGTATCGGATCGTCGGCGTCGCCGGCCAGCGGGCCAGTCGGTCCGGAGCGCTCGACGGCTACCGGATCTGGATCCGCGATTCGGCTGACCTCGTCTCTGATCAGCGGCCCGGCTCCATCGAGTCCTCCGCCGTCGACGCCGGGGTCGCCGTCCCCATCCGCCAGCGGGCACGCTCCGATCTCGATCGCCCGCGCCCTGAAGTCCGTCGACCAGAAGGTGACCATCGAGGGTGTGGTGACCGCGCCGGCGACGCTGCTCGACAGCACCGGCCGCCGGATCGTGGTCCAGGACGCGTCGGCCGCGGTCGAGCTGCTCATCCCGACCGGGATGAAGGCGCCGCCGGTCGGTGCCAGGATCCGGGCCGACGGAACGATGGGGGTGGCGTACGGTGCCCCGCGATTCCGGGCGGACCAGCTCGTCATCATCGGTTCCGCCGCTCCACCGAAGCCGGTCGTCCTCCATGCGGGTCCACGAGACGCGAACGAGTGGTCGCTGGCGACCGTGACCGGCCGCGTGACCGACGTGAGCAAGCTTGGCGACCGCTGGCGGGCGGAACTTCGGGTCGGCAGCGCTGCGGTCGTCGTCGTCGGTCAGCCGGGCGCGGGGATCGCCAGCGACACGCTTGTCGAGGGCCGGACGGCCACGGTCACCGGCATCGTCCGAAGGCCGTATCCGACGGCCACGGACCGACGCTTTGCCATCACCCCGCGATCCCCGGCGGACATCCGGGTCGGCGCCGCCGAAGGTGCTGCAAGTGGCGGCGGCGTCAAGGGCCGCACCGCCACCGGGAACCCGGCGCCGACCGGGGACCTGGCGACGCCATCACCGATCGACGTCGACCTGATCGACCTCGACGGGCATGTCGGGGGGCTCGTGCGCGTCGGCGGGTTGGTCGAGGCGCTCTATCCAGGTGGTTTCAGCCTCGACGACGGCACAGCCATCGGTCGTGATCGTGCTTCGTGATGCCGCCCTCGACCGGCTCACGCTCGTCGAGCCGGGGGATGCCCTCAATGCGACCGGCCGGGTGGAGATCACCGCGAGCGGCCCGGTCGTGGTCGTGACCGACGGAGGCGGGCTCGTCCAGGCCGGCGACCCGGTGGCCACGGCCGCGCCGACAGGTCCGCTCCCGGCCGATGGCGGGATCGAGCTCGCTGGGCTCGTCGGTGGCGCTCCCCAGCCCTCCACGCCGGCGCAGACAACGAGCGCCTCGGAAACGGGCAAGGCCGGCCCATTCCCGGTCGGGACGGGCGCGCTGGCCGTCCTCCTGCTGGTCGCCATCGCCGGCGCCTCACTCGCCGGCGCGGCGCTCAGGCGGGCCCAGGCACGACGGCGATCGGCGGCCCGGGTGGCGGCCAGGCTGACCACCTTCGCGGCACGCTCGGCCGTTGCCTCCGGAGGTCCCAGGCCTCGTCGGATCCCGGCTGAGCGTGGCCCGTGCACGAATCACTCGGCTTGACGCTCGTGAGAAGCCGGGGCTATCCTCGGCCGAGTTTCGCGCCAGCGGAGCAGCCACCTGAGCGAGGGAGCGGACTTGCCGAACGCGGATACCCGCGTCATCCATCCGGATCGCCGGATCGCGATCCGCGCCGGAGAACGGCAGTACCACATCGAACTCGGTCCAGGCGAACTGGCCGAGTACATCCTCCTCCCCGGTGACCCCGACCGTACCGCCGAGATCGGTGCGCGATTCGAGACGATCGAAGTCGAGCGTCGAAATCGGGAGTTCGCCTCGGTCACGGGTCAGTACAAGGGCCAGCGGGTCTCGGCCGTCTCGACCGGGATCGGCACGGACAACGTCGAGATCGTGGTGGCGGAGATCCTCGCGATCACGGAGCGACCGACGTTCCTTCGGGTCGGGTCGTGTGGGGCACTCCAACCGGAGATGTCCCTCGGGGACCTGACCATCACGACCGGGGCGGTGCGTCTCGAATCGACCACGAGCTTCTTCGTCCACGACGGGTATCCGGCCATCGCCGATCACGAGACGGTCCTGGCCCTCATCGAGGCGGCGGAGCGGCTCGGACATCGGTATCACGTCGGGATCACCGCCACTGCCCCCGGGTTCTACGGCGCGCAGGGGCGCCCGATCCCGCAGTTGCCCATCCGCTACCCTGACCTCGCGAAGGAGATGGCGAGTCAGCGCGTCATGAACTTCGAGATGGAGGCGTCCGCTCTCCTCGTCCTCGCGACCCTCGCCCGCTGTCGAGCCGGTGTCGTCTGTGCGGTCTATGCCAATCGGACGACCGGCGAGTTCGTCAGCGCGGAACAAAAGGACGTGGCCGAGGCGGCGTGTGTCGAGACCGGGCTGGAAGGCCTCCTCGTCCTCGCCGATATGGATCGACAGAAGCGAGAAGCTGGGACGGACCGCTGGCGGCCGTCACTTTGGAAGCACACCATCTGAGCAACCACGGTTGACTGGATGCGGGACAAGGGATCCCGCACCAGGTGGAACGGAAGAGGAGTAGCCCACATGGCCGAAGCCTATTGCGTCAAGGACAAGAAGAAGGTCGAAGTCCAGAACGCCCAGAAGATCACGATGAAGAACGGCAAGCCAGCGATCCAGGGCACCTGCCCGGTCTGCGGCGGAAAGGTCTTCCGCATCGGCGGCTGACGCCGCAATCGAGATCAGAACAGGGCACAGGACCCCCGCCGATGGCGGGGGTCCTGCCACGTTCTGGCGTTTCGGAGCCTCGGGCGCCCGCGCCCCTTTGGTACGATGGTGGCGACGCCCGAGTCCAGGTGGATCCGCGATGCTCACGCGGCCCTTCGGAACGCGCCACGCGTCTGATCGAACCGTCCTTTTTCACGTCGAGCGGGTTCGCCCGGCGCGCATCTCGCCAGGAGGTCCCACCATGGCCACCAGAGTCGGTATCAACGGTTTCGGCCGCATCGGCCGCCAGTCGCTCAAGGCGCTCATCGAGCGGGCCCCCGACGTCGAGGTGGTGGCAGTCAATGACCTGGTCGATGCCAAGATGAACGCGCTGCTGTTCAAGCGCGACTCCACGTACGGTACCTACCCCGGTGAAGTCAGCGCCGGCGATGCTTCGATCACCATCGACGGCCACGAGATCAAGATCCTCGCCGAGCGAGATCCGGCCAACTTGCCGTGGGCCGATCTGGGTGTGGACATCGTCCTCGAGAGCACCGGGCTGTTCACCGACGCGACGAAGGCGAAGGCGCACATCGAGGCCGGCGCCAGCAAGGTGATCATCAGCGCGCCGGCCAAGAACGAGGACATCACGATCGTCCTTGGCGTGAACGAGGAGCGCCTACGACCCGAGCGTCCATCACGTCATCAGCAACGCCAGCTGCACCACGAACTGCCTGGCCCCGCCGCCAAGGTGGTCCACGACCTCGTGACGATCGAGCGCGGACTGATGAATACGATCCACAGTTACACGAACGACCAGCGCATCCTCGACGTCGCCCACAAGGACCCGCGTCGGGCGCGAAGTGCCGGCCAGAACATCATCCCGACGACGACCGGTGCGGCCAAGGCGCTGGCGCTCGTCATCCCCGACCTCAAGGGCAAGTTCGACGGGTTCAGCCTCCGGGTACCCACGCCGACGGTCAGCGTGGTCGACTTCACCGCCACGGTCAGCCGCTCGACGTCGGTCGAGGAGCTCAACGAGGCGTTCCGGGTGGCCGCGGCCGGACCGATGCAGGGGATCCTGGGCGTCTCCGATGAGCCGCTCGTGTCGATGGACTTCAAGGGCGACAGCCGGAGCTCCATCATCGATGCCCCCTCGACGATGGTCCTCGGCGGCACCATGGTCAAGGTGATCGCCTGGTACGACAACGAATGGGGCTACAGCTGCCGCGTGGCGGATCTCATCTCGTACGTGGCCGCCCGCCTGCCCGTGGCCGCCTGACCACCGATGGATAAACTCACGATCCGGGACGCGGACGTCGACGGCAAGCGGGTCTTCGTCCGGGTCGATTTCAACGTCCCGCTGGCCGACGGGCAGGTCACCGACGATTCGCGCATCCGCGCCGCCATCCCGACGATCAACGCGCTGCTCCAGGGTGGCGCGTCGGTCATCCTCGCCAGTCACCTCGGCCGACCCAAGGGCAAGGTCCAGGATGGGCTGCGGCTTCGGCCCGTCGGCCAGCGTCTGACCCAGCTCCTGAGGCGCAACGTCCCGGTCACCGGGGACGCGCTCGGTGTCGGGACCGAGGACGCCGTCAAGCGGCTTCGACCCGGTGAGGTCCTGATGCTCGAGAACCTTCGGTTCCACGCCGAAGAGGAACAGAACGACCCGGTCTTCGCGGCCGCACTCGCTTCCTACGCGGATATCTACGTCAATGACGCGTTCGGCACGGCGCATCGGGCGCACGCCTCGACCGTCGGCGTCCCGCAGCTCCTGCCCGCCTACGCCGGGTTGCTCATGGAGCGTGAGATCGAGATGCTCTCGAAGCTCCTCGAGGCTCCGGAGCGACCGTTCGCGGCCATCCTCGGCGGAGCCAAGGTGTCCGACAAGATCGGTGTCATCGATCACCTGCTGACGAAGGTCGACCTGCTGGTCCTCGGCGGAGGGATGGCCAACACCTTCCTGCTCGCCCAGGGCAAGGCGATCGGCAAGAGCCTCGCGGAGCCGGATCGGGTGGACGATGCCCGCAGGATCCTGTCGAGCGCCGCCAACAATGGAGTCCGGGTCGTCCTGCCGGTGGACGTCATCGTCGCCAAGGAGGTCACCCGCGGCACCGAATACAAGACGCTGCAAGCCGAGAAGATCCCCGCGTCTTGGCATATCGTCGATCTCGGCAAGGCGAGTCAGGACCTGATGGTCGAGGCGCTGTCCGATGCCCAGACCGTGTTCTGGAACGGGCCGCTGGGCGTCTTCGAGATCCCGTCATTCGCCCACGGCACGAGGGCGGTCGCCCGGATGCTCGCGGAGCGCGCTGACGATGGGGCGACCGTGATCGTCGGCGGTGGCGACTCGGTGGCCGCGGTCACCCAGCAGGGCCTCGCCGACCGGATGACCCACATCTCGACCGGCGGCGGTGCGTCGCTCGAATTCCTGGAGGGCCGTGAGTTGCCAGGTGTCACTGTCCTGCCCGACCGACCGGTCGTGGCCAAGCGCACGAAGGCGCGTGCCCGATGATCGAGAGCGTCGACGCACGCGAGATCCTCGACTCGCGCGGCAACCCCACCGTCGAGGTCGATGTCGTCCTGTCCGACGGGTCGGTCGGTCGCGCTGCCGTTCCCTCGGGAGCCTCGACCGGCGTCCACGAAGCGGTCGAGCTGCGCGACGGCGACAAGGCCCGTTTCGGGGGCAAGGGTGTGCGTCGCGCGGTCGCCAACGTGACCGAGACGATCGGGCCGGCGATCCTCGGACTGGACCCGGCCGACCAGGCCGGCATCGATGCCATCCTGTGTGAACTCGACGGGACACCCAACAAGGCGAACCTGGGGGCGAACGCCATCCTCGGCGTATCGCTCGCCTGCGCCTACGCGGCGGCCGCATCGTACGACCTGCCGCTGTACCGGTATCTCGGCGGTGTGGGTGCCACCCATCTCCCCGTCCCGCAGTTCAACATCCTCAACGGCGGCCGGCACGCCCAGGATTCGACCGACTTCCAGGAATTCATGGTCATGCCGGTCGGCGTCGCGTCCTTCTCCGAAGCCCTTCGCGCCGGGTCGGAGGTCTTCTGGGCACTTCGGTCGATCCTTCACGAGGAAGGACACTCGACCAGTCAAGGTGATGAAGGTGGCTTCGCGCCATCGCTGCCATCCAATCAGGCGGCGGTCGAGGTCATCCTGCGGGCCATCGAGCGGGCCGGCTACCGGCCCGGGGTCGACGTCGCGATCGCACTCGATCCAGCCACGAGTGAGCTGGTCGAACCCGGATCCGGGGTCGACGGAGCGCCGATCCGATACGTCCTCGAGAAGGAGGGCCGCACCCTCGATTCAGGCGAGCTCGTCGACCTGTGGGCCGACTGGGTCGCCCGATACCCGATCGTCTCGCTGGAGGACGGCCTGGCCGAGGACGACTGGGCGGGCTGGCAGTTGCTGACCGAGCGCCTGGGTCGGACGATCCAGATCGTCGGCGACGACCTGCTCGTCACGAACACGGAGCGGATCGCCCGGGGGATCGCCGAAGGGTCGGCGAACTCGGTCCTCATCAAGCTGAACCAGATCGGCACTCTGACCGAGACGATCGAGGCGGTCGCACTGGCCCGAGCTGCCGGGTGGTCGGCGGTCGTATCGCATCGGTCGGGCGAGACCGAGGACACGACGATCGCCGACTTCGTCGTGGCGATGGGCACTGGCCAGATCAAGACTGGCGCACCGTCCCGGTCCGAGCGAGTCGCGAAGTACAACCGGCTGCTGAGGATCGAGGGCGAACTCGGCGCGAGCGCCCGATATCCGGGCCGTGCGGCACTGTCCGGTGTCCCGGTTCCCGCCCGCCACGCACCGGAAGCCTAGGCACCGCCAGACCGTGCATCGATTCGTGGATCGTGGGGCGATCTCGGCTGCCTATGTCGGCATCGGCATGGCGGTCACGATCGTGGCCAGCTTCACGCTGATCATCCCGATCGAGTGGGTCATCTGGGCCCTCGCGCTGCCGTCCGGCCTGCTCATCGGGTATTACGCCAACCAACGATCGGATCGCCGTCTCGGCCCGTGGGCCCGGATCCTGGTCAATGGTCTGTTCGCCTCGTTCGTCACCGGGCTGACGGTGGCCCTGTTCCTCCTGTCGATCAAGGCGCTCTTCTTCTTCGCCGACAGCGGGTTCCGCGACCCGGGTCTCGGCGGGCCGATCGCCTGCCAGACCGGTGCCGACTGCGTCTACCAGCGATACCTGGAAGCCGGTCGCGGCCCGGACCTCGAAGCAGCCGGCGTGACCGACCCGGCCTCGTTCACCGCCTTCTACTGGAACGAGCAGGCGAGTAGCGCGGCGACGATCCTGATCCTCACCACCCTGGGCGGCCTCGGCGGGGCCGCACTGTACGGGGTCTTTCGCCCGAAGCCGACGGTGGCGGAGTCGATCGCCACGACCGAGGCGCCGACGACCTGATCCGTCGAGAGCGGAATCGAAACGCCCCGGTCGACCCGGGGCGTCGCGTCGGCGGGATCGGGCGGGTTACGCCTTGGTCGTCGCCTTCTTGGTCTTGGGCGTGGCCTTGGCGGTCGCCTTGGGAGCGGTCGTCTTGGCGGCGGCCGGCTTCTTGGTCGCGGCCGGCTTCTTGGTCGTCGTGGCCTTCGTCGTGGTCGCCTTGGCGGCCGGGGCATCAGCGGACGAGGCGTTCGCGGCAGCCTTGGCTGCTGCGGCCTCCGCTCGCGCGGTCTTGCTCAGGGCAGCACGGGCCTTCCCGGCAGCTGTCTGCGCGCCCTTGGCCTTGCCGGCCTTGCCCGCCGCGATGCGGGCCTTGGCGGCCTTGGCGGCAGCTGCCTTGCCGGTCGTCTTGACGACACGACCGCCGGGCTGCACCTGCTCACCGCCGAGGGCTGCGTTGACCTTGCGGGTCAGCCGCGACTTGCGCCGGGCCGCAGCGTTCGGATGGATGGCACCAGCCTTGGCCGCCCGATCGAGCGCACTCAGGGCTTCGGCCAGCGCGGTCGCCGGGTCGATCGTCGAGGAGGACGGATCCGCGGCGACGGTGATCGCCTTTGCGACGTACGTCTTCGCAGCGGTGCGTCGGGGCTGAAGGACCTCGTGGCGACTCCGGGCCTGACGGACCCTCTTGAGTCCGGACGGCGTACGAGCGCCCGTCCAGGTGCGGGGCGTCTTGGCCAAGGGTTGGACCTCGTTGGTGATCTGGTTGGTCGATGGCACACGGCGCGGATCGAGCGCCGGGCGCGAATGCGGATGGTAGCACAGGTCCGGGGCGTTTCCTCGGGCCGCGGCCTTTCGACGAAGCCGCCAGACTGCTTCCCATGATCGCGATCCTCGGCGGGCTCGGTGCGGCCATCCTGTGGGCGACCGCGACGCTGTGCTCGTCACGGTCGAGCCGGATGCTCGGTTCGCGGGTCGTCCTCGCCTGGGTGATGATCGTCGGCACGGTCGTCGGGCTGCCCATCGCCGTCGTCAGCCCAGGCCCGGCCAGCGTCGAACCCTCGACCCTGGCGCTCCTCGGTCTGGCCGGGATCTGCTACGTCGTCGGCCTACAGTTGACCTACGCCGCGCTCAAGATCGGCAAGGTCTCGATCGTCGCGCCGATCGTCGCCACCGAGGGGGCAGTCGCAGCGCTCATCGCGGTCGCGCTCGGCGATCCGCTCGGGCTGGCCGCCGGGGTCATGCTCGCGGTCATCGTCACGGGTGTGGTCCTGTCGACCCTGGAGCCCGGTCGGACCGATGTCCCGGCCGGCGACTTCGACGTCGTCGCCGATTCGCTCGAGGGGCCGATCGATCTCGTCGGATCGGAGGTCTCGAGCGAAACGTCCGCCAGCGAGGCCGCTGCCGCGGCCCGAGACACGCGACTGGCGACGATCCTCGCCGTGGGTGCGGCGCTGGTCTTCGGCGTCGGTCTGGTCGCGGCTGGTCGGTCGGCGTCGCTCGTGCCGGTCGCCTGGGTGGCCCTCTCGACGCGGCTCGTCGGGATCGCCGTCGCGGTGGTACCACTCGTCCTCCAGGGACGGCTGCGGATCACCCGGGCCGCGCTACCGCTGGTCGTCATCGCCGGCGTGGGCGAGGTCATCGGGTCGATGCTGTCCGCCTGGGGATCCCGTGAGAGCATCCCGATCGCAGCGGTCATGGGTAGCCAGTTCGCCGCGTTCGCCGCGGTGGCGGCCTTCGTCCTGTTCGGCGAGCGACTCGGTCGTCTTCAGGTCGCGGGTGTCGTCCTGATCGCGTTCGGCGTGACCGTACTCGCCGTGGCGACGGCCTGACCTAGCTGCCGGTCAGGATGGCGTCGATCTCGGCCCGATCGCTTCCCGGCACCTTCGTGATCTTGAACGCCACGGTATGCGTCCCAGATGTCGGCCACGTCTTCGACCAGACGACGCGTCGGTACGAGCTGGGCGCCCGAAGCGAGATGTAGGAAACCTTGACACCGTCCACGTAGACCGCCAGGTTCCCCCGCTTCGGGCCGAACCGGGAAACGAGCGCGACCATCCGGCCGTTGAACGTGATCTTCGACGTCGACCCTGCGGTCGCATTCGTCTTTGCGTGCCCTCCCCAGTACCCGGCACTCGCGACCCGAGTCCAGCGGCCCTTCCAACGCAACTGCTTGCTCGTCTCCTGGCGCGTGGTCACCCGGAATGCCGGCCCCACGTACCAGGCGCCGACATTGGTCGCGTAGTCGATGCCGCGGACGCGGAGCTCGTACGTGTGACCCGGCGCGATCGCGTAGAAGATTCCCGGCAGGGCCGGGTGACTCGCGACGGGGGTCCACGCTCCGCCGTCGACCCGCGATTCGATGTCGTAGGTGTGCGTGCCGCTCTGCGAGTGGTCGTCGTTGAACCAGGTGACCCGCATGATGACCCGGCCGCCATTCACCTGACGCCCCGGCTCGATCGAGGCGCGCATCGATGACTCGACCGGAGCCTCGATGTCGTACAGCACGTAGGCGAACCCGCCCGACCAGGCGGGGTCCCACGTGTCCGACCCATCGTCGAAGTCGACGTAGACATACCTGACGCCGGGGACGCTCGATCCGCCATAGGCCGGATCGGTCAGGTCCCATGACGTGCTTGCCGCCCAGGCCATCGTCTTCCAGTCGGTCCCGTTGATCGATAGCCGCATCGAGACTGCATTCGAGGCCGGGGTCGAGACGGTCACGATCGCCTGGTTCGTCCACGGAGTGCCGCCATTGATCTGGATGACGCCGGGGACCGGCGGGGCTGCGGCCACGACGACAGCGGCTGACGAGGCCGCAAGTATCAGGGCGAGGAGGGGCACGATGGTGCCGCGCGGCACAAGACGCAAGCGACCCGGCATGTGATCGGGCTCCCTTCGGTACGCTCCGGCGCGTCAACGACGACAGGCGCGATCGTAGCATCCGTCAAGCCCGACTCCGCGTCGTTTCGATCATCGCCCACATATCGACCACGGCACGTCGACACTGGCGGTTGCGACGACGCTGGTGGCCGCGATCGACGTCGGAGGCCGAACCGTGGCGTTCATCGTCACGACGAACAGGGTCGATATGCGCGCTCGGTCAACCGACTACGAACGCCTCTGGGCGTCGACCACAACCATGCTCCAGACGATCGAGTTCGAGGATCGCCCGCTTCAGGATCCGTGCTCCGGTCTGGAACCTTGTTAGGGTCAGTGGCGGCAACGCCCCGCTATACCGCTACACTGCCGCCTCGTGACCATCCCCCAGTCCCGCCTCCGTAACTTCTCGATCATCGCCCACATCGACCACGGCAAGTCGACGCTGGCGGACCGGCTGCTCGAGCTGACCCACACGATCGACGCCCGGCAGATGACCAGCCAGGTCCTCGATTCGATGGATCTCGAGCGTGAGAAGGGCATCACCATCAAGGCCCGGGCGGTCCGTCTCGAGTACGTGGCCGGCGACGGCCTGACCTATGGGCTGAACCTCATCGACACGCCCGGGCACGTCGATTTCGCGTACGAGGTCAGCCACAGCCTGCAGGCCTGTGAAGGGGCGATCCTCGTCGTCGATGCGACCCAGGGGATCGAGGCCCAGACGCTCGCCAACGTCCACCTCGCCCTGCGCGAGAATCTCACGCTCATCCCGGTCCTCAACAAGATCGACCTGCCGTCCGCCGACCCGGACACGATCATGGATGAGCTCGAGAACGTGCTGGCCATCCCGCGCGAGGAAGTCATCCTCGCGTCGGCCAAGGACGGTACCGGCGTCCCCGAGATCCTCGAGGCGATCGTCGCCCGGATCCCGCCACCGAAGGGCGACCCGAAGGCTCCGCTCCAGGGGCTCATCTTCGACAGCCACTACGACGCGTACAAGGGCGTCATCGTCTACGTCCGGCTCGCCGCGGGGACCATCCGGCACGGGGAACGGATCGCCCTGATGGGCAGCGGGGTGACCGCTGAACCGCTCGAACTCGGCGTGTTCCGACCGCAGCTCGTGCCGGTCCGCCAGCTCGTGGCGGGCGAGGTCGGGTATGTCGCGACCGGGCTCAAGAGCGTCCGGGATGCCCAGGTGGGCGACACGCTGACGAGCGCGACGCATCCGGCCACGACGCCGTTGCCCGGCTATCAGCCCGCCAAGAGCCTGGTCTTCGCCGGCATCTACCCGGTTTCCGGGGAGGACTACCCGCTGCTCCGCGAGGCGCTCGAGAAGCTCCACCTCAACGACGCGAGCTTCACCTACGCACCGGAGAGCTCCGTCGCCCTCGGCTTCGGGTTCCGCTGCGGGTTCCTCGGCTTGCTCCACATGGAGATCGTCCAGGAGCGCCTCGAGCGCGAATTCGATCTCGACCTCATCGCTTCGGCGCCTTCGGTGGAGTACCACGTCCAGCTGCTGCACGGCCGCGGCGAAGTCGTCGTCGACAACCCGTCGCTGCTCCCCGATCCGTCGGCGATCGAGGTCATCGAGGAGCCCTGGGTCACCCTCAGCCTCGTGTCACCCAGCCAGTACATCGGCTCGCTGATGGAGCTCACGACCAACCGCCGCGGCGAATTCATGACGATGGAGTACCTCGATCCGACGCGGGTCGTCCTCCATTTCGAGATGCCCCTGGCGGAACTGATCGTCGACTTCTTCGACCAGATGAAGAGCCGGACGCAGGGCTATGCGTCGATGGACTACGAGGAGCTCGGCTACCGGCCGGCGAACCTGGCCAAGGTCGACATCCTGGTCAACGGCGAGCCGGTCGACGCGCTGTCCCTGATCGTCCACCGGGACCGCGCCCAATCCACGGGCCGGGCGTTGGCCGAACGACTCAAGGAGCTGATCCCGCGGCAGATGTTCGAGATCCCGATCCAGGCGGCCATCGGTTCGAACGTCGTCGCCCGCGAGACGGTCCGGGCGATGCGCAAGAACGTGCTGGCCAAGTGTTACGGTGGCGACATCACCCGCAAGCGCAAGCTGCTGGAGAAGCAGAAGGAAGGCAAGCAGCGGATGAAGCGCGTCGGCTCGGTGGAGATCCCGCAGGAGGCGTTCCTGGCGATGCTCCGGATGGACGAGGGCTAGGCTGGCCGCGTGGACGACTTCCTGATCCTGGCCCGGTCGCTCATCACGATCGGCCTCGTCCTGCTGCTCGTCATGCTCCGGCTCGATGCCGAGAAGTTCGGGACCGCTGAGTACTACGAGGCCACGCCCGACGGCGAGCGACCCCGGATCCGGCGGCGTCTGGCCTGGTACGGCCTGGGCTTCGGCCTGGCCATCGCCATCCTGTACATCCATCCGGACCCCCAGCGCGACCTGTACCTCGGCTCGGGCGACCGGTTCGATGCGGTCCTCGGCGGGATCGTCTACGGCCTGCTCGGGATCGCGGTCGCTGTCAGCTTCGCGACCTTCCGGTATCACCGGATCCGCTTCCCGGCCGCCTGGTCGTACCCGGGGGCGCTGCTCAACTCGACCGCGACGGCGTTCATCGATGAGGTCACCTTCCGTGGTGCGCTCCTTGGCCTCCTGCTCATCCTCGGTGTCAGTCCGACGCTGGCGAACCTGACCCAGGCCGTCGCCTACGCGCTCGCGACGCGCCTCGGGGCGCCCGGACGTGACCGGTACCTGCTGCTCCTGGCGCTCGGGATCGGTCTCATCGGCGGCTGGTTGACCGTCGCCACCGGCGGGATCGCGGCGGCCTTCCTCGGTCACGCCATCACCCGCTTCGCCTTCTTCCTGTGCACCGGGCATGCCGGCCAGACACAGCCACGAGCTCAGGAGCCCGAGGAGATCGAAAAACGCCGCCGGCCACCCGAGGGTTGGCGGATCATCCGATCGCGGGACCGTTGACGGAGCAGCCCGCGCCACCCGTCGCGCTGTACATCCACATCCCGTTCTGCGTATCGCTGTGTCCCTATTGCGACTTCGTCGTCTATGCGGGCGCCGCGAGTCGCGGCCCGAGATCGAAGGTCGATCTGTTCCTGTCGGCGCTCCACGCCGAACTTGACGTGCGCGCGGACGCGCTCGACCAGGCGTTCCCCGGGCGTCCGCCGCTCGAGAGCGTCTACCTCGGTGGCGGGACCCCTTCGTTGCTACCCGCCGCGGAGGTCGCGGCCATCCTCGATCAGGTCCGAACCCGGTTCGGCGTGACCGACTCGACCGAGGTGACCCTCGAAGCCAATCCCGGGCCCGATGAGCGTGGCGATGGCCGGGGCCTCCGTGAAGCCGGGGTGACCCGCCTGTCGCTCGGCGCCCAGTCGATGTCGTCCGTCGGACTCCGCCGCCTGGGCCGGCGGCATCGGGTCGCCGATGTCGGGGCCGCCGTGACAGCCGCCCGGGATGGCGGGATCGAGTCGATCAGCCTCGACCTCCTCTACGACGCGCCGGACTCGTCGCTGGCGGACTGGATCGACACCCTGGATGCGGCGCTCGAGTTGCGCCCGGATCACCTGTCGCTCTACGCCCTGACCCTGGACGACCCGGATGCCGAAGGGCTCACGGGTCCGGGCGGCGATCATCTCCCGACGACCCGCGGGGCGAGGCGCTGGCGTGCGACCGCCCGGCTCGCCCAGGACGAGGATCGTGCGGCTGCCCAATATCATCACGCCGTCCATCGACTGGCGGGGCGGGCTGGCGCGGGTACGAGATCAGCAACTGGGCCCGGCCCGGCCACGAGAGTCGGCACAACCAGGTCTACTGGGAACGCCGGCCGTACGAGGCCGTGGGACCTGGAGCGCACGCCTTCGATGGCGTCACCCGACGCTGGAATGCTGCGCGGCTCGATGCCTATGTGGCCGCGCTGGTACCGGCGGATGGAGGACCGGCGAGCGCGCCGCCCGGCGCCTCGGAGACGATCGATCCGGAGAGTGCAGCCGCAGAGGCGGTCATCCTCGGGCTCCGGACCGACCGCGGCGTGCCGGTCGAGGCAGCCCATCAGCCGCCACTCGTGGATGCCTTCGGGTGGGCGCTTGGCCGCCGAGCTGGTGGTCGTCACCGACGACGATCGGGTGGTCCTGACGACCCGCGGCCGCCTCCTTTCGAACGAGCTGTTCAGCCGGCTCGTGTGATGGCCCAGACCGAGCGATGCCGTTGACACTCGAACCCTGCGGCTGCTACGATGCCGGCAACTCGTTAGCACTCTCTCCCATAGAGTGCTAACTCACGCAGGAGATCGGCCTTGGCGCGACGGACCCGCCGCCCATTCGGCCCTCTGGACAACCGCACGCAAGCGATCCTTCGGGCTGTCATCGAGGAATACGTCACCACCGCGACACCGGTCGGCAGCCGGGCGCTGGTCGACCACTATGGCCTCGGCGTGTCCAGCGCGACGGTCCGCAGCATCCTCGCCGAACTCGAGGTCGATGGCCTGCTGACCCACCCGCATACCTCGGCCGGGCGGATCCCGACCGATGCCGGCTATCGCTTCTACGTCGAATCCATCACCGAAGCGGTCCCCCTCCCGGCGGTCGAGCAGCTGATGATCCGGCACCAGTTCGGGCAGGTGGAATTCGCCAGCGAACATTGGTTCCGGCTGGCGGCCACGACCCTTGCCTCGGTGACCCGGTCGGCGGGGATCGCGACGCCCGGCGAAGCCCCGTGACGCGCACATCCGGAGGATCGACCTCGTCGCCATCAACGAACGGATGGCCAGCCTCATCCTCGTCCTGCGCGAGGGGGCCATCAAGCAGGCGCTCATCACGGTCGATGGCGATGACGCCATCGATCAGCCGACGCTCAACGCCGTCGCGACCCTGCTGAATGAGCAGCTCGTTGACCTGACCGCGGCTCCGCGCCCAGGTGCGGATCGGCGCCCTGCGTGGCGATGGCCGGGTCGCGGTACTTGCCCGGCGGGTGGGCGAGCGGGTGGTGAAGGTCGTCAGCGACTACGACGCGGAGATGATCGAAGAGGTCTTCAGCGACGGTCTGCTCAACGTCATGGAAGCGCCTGAGTTCGCCCAGAGTGACAAGCTCCGGCGCGTGTTCAGTGCCCTGGAGAACCGGGCCTACCTGGGCCAGCTCGTCGGAGCGGTCGCCGGGGCCGGGGGCGTCCGGGTCTTCATCGGACACGAGAATCAACCGCTGGACATGCGCGATGTGTCGCTGATCCTGGCACCGTATGGCCGGCCCGGCCGGGCGATCGGGGTCGTCGGTGTCCTGGGTCCGACCCGGATGTCCTACTCCCAGGCGATCGGCACGGTCCGGTTCGTGTCCGGCCTGATGGATGAACTGGTGGATCACCTCTATGCCTGATCGACGACGAACCCGAGCCCAGGAGCGGGAGGCCGAACTCGACATCTCGCCGACCGCCCTGATCGCTCAGATCGAGACCCTGACGACCGAGCGCGATGAAGCGATCCGGTCGGCTGATGACTATCTCGTGGCGCTCCAGCGGGAGCGGGCCGAGTTCCAGAACTTCAAGCGCCGGACCACCGAGGAGCGGATGCGCGACCTCGGTCTGGCCGGCGAGGACCTGATCCGCAAGGTCCTCAACCTCGCCGACGATTTCGACCGGGCCATCGAGGCGCGACCGGCATCGATCGCCGAGGATCCGTGGTTCGACGGCATCGCCGCGATCGACCGGAAACTGCGCCAGCTGCTCGACAGCGAAGGCGTCACCACGATCGACGCGTCGGCCGGCCGGCCGTTCGACCCGCGCGAACACGAAGCGATCGCCAACGTCCCGGGCAGCGGACGGGCCGAAGGCGAGATCGTCGAGGAGATCAGGCGGGGCTACCGGCTCCGCGACCGCGTCATCCGCCCGGCGCTCGTCGCCGTGGCGACCAACCACGAAACCAACGACTGACACCAAGCACTGACAAGGAGCATCCATCGATATGGGCAAGATCATCGGCATCGACCTTGGAACGACCAACTCGGTCGTAGCGGTCATGGAGGGCGGCGAGCCGACCGTCATCGCCTCCGCAGAGGGCGGCCGGACGGTCCCGTCGGTCGTCGCGTTCACCAAGGCGGGGGAGCGTCTCGTCGGCCAGCTGGCGAAGCGCCAGGCGGTCACCAACCCGGGCAACACCGTCTATTCGATCAAGCGGTTCATGGGCCGACGCTGGGACGATCCCGAGGTCAAGCGGAGCAAGGGCCTGGTCCCGTACACCATCGAGAAGGACGCGAAGAGCGACGGCATCGGGGTCAAACTCGCCGACGGCAAGTCGTACACACCACCGGAACTCAGCGCGATGATCCTGCAGAAGCTCAAGACCGACGCCGAGGCGTACCTTGGCGAGAAGATCACGGACGCGGTCATCACCGTGCCGGCCTACTTCGATGACACCCAGCGTCAGGCGACGAAGGATGCCGGTCGGATCGCCGGGCTCGATGTCAAGCGGATCATCAACGAGCCGACCGCATCGGCGCTCGCCTATGGCCTCGACAAGAAGGGCGACGAGAAGATCGCCGTCTACGACCTTGGCGGTGGCACGTTCGACATCTCGATCCTGGAGCTCGGTGAGGGCGTCTTCGAGGTCAAGGCCACCAATGGCGATACCCACCTCGGTGGCGACGACTTCGACCAGCGAGTCATCGACTGGCTGTTGGCCGAGTTCAAGAAGGACCAGGGCATCGACCTGGGCAAGGACCAGCAGGCGCTGCAGCGTCTCAAGGAGGCAGCCGAGAAGGCGAAGATCGAACTGAGTTCGACCGCCAGCACGGAGATCAACCTCCCGTACGTCACCGCCGACGCGACCGGCCCGAAGCACCTGGTCGTGACCCTGACCCGGGCAAAGCTCGAAGACCTCGTCTCGGACCTCGTGCAGAAGACGGCCGGGCCGGTCAAGGCCGCGCTCAAGGATGCCGGACTCAAGCCGGGCGAGATCGACGAGGTGATCCTCGTCGGTGGCATGACCCGGATGCCCGCCGTCGTCGAGGCGGTCAAGGCGATGTTCGGCGGCAAGGAACCCCACAAGGGGGTCAACCCGGACGAGGTCGTGGCCATCGGGGCGGCGATCCAGGCCGGGGTCCTGGCCGGTGACGTCAAGGATGTCCTGCTGCTCGACGTCACGCCACTGTCGCTCGGCATCGAGACCCTCGGTGGGGTGATGACCAAGCTGATCGAGCGCAACACCACGATCCCGACTTCCAAGTCGCAGACCTTCTCGACCGCATCGGACTCGCAGTCACAGGTGGAGATCCACGTGCTCCAGGGCGAGCGTGACTTCGCCGCCGACAACAAGACGCTCGGTCGGTTCATCCTCGACGGGATCCCACCGGCTCCCCGCGGGATCCCGCAGATCGAGGTCACCTTCGACATCGATGCCAACGGGATCCTCGACGTGAAAGCCAAGGACCGGGCGACCGGCAAGGAGCAGCAGGTCCGGATCACCGCGTCGTCGATGCTCGACAAGAGTGCGGTCGACCAGATGGTCCGCGATGCGCAGGAGCATGCCGACGAGGATCGACAGCGACGCGAGGAAGTCGAGACCCGAAACCAGGCCGAAGCGCTCACGTTCCAGGCGGAACGGGCCATCAAGGACCTGGGCGACCAGGTCTCGTCCGAAGACAAGGTCGAGGTCGAGAACAGCGTCAGCTCCTTGCGCGAGGCGCTCAAGGGCTCGGACATGGAGATCGTCAAGACCGGGATGACCTCGCTGGCCGAGATCCTCCAGCGAGTCTCGACGGCCGCCTACCAGGCAGCCGCAGCAGCGGCCGACGAATCCGGCAACGGTACCGGCGAGTCCGACGGGACGGGCGCCGGCGATGGCACTGGCGAGGAAGCCGGCGACGCCGCCGCCGAGGAGGAAACGGTCGAGGGCGAGTTCAAGGAGGTCTAGGCCTTCGAGCGCGCTCCACTGACGGCCCGTGGGAGACCACGGGCCGTTTCGATTCCCATCGAACACGGTAGGATGCGCACATACCGACTGGTCGGTCGGTTTTGTGGATCAGGAGTTGGGATGCGTCGGAGCGATGGGCGATCAGCGACCCAGGCGGAGCGGAGCCGGGCAAGACGCGAGCAGATCCTCGACGCCGCATTCCACACCTTCAGCCGTCGCGGATATCGCGATACCGCGGTCGACGAGATCGCGGCGGCGGCCGAGACGAGCAAGGGCGGCGTCTACTTCCACTTCCCGACCAAGGAAGCCATCTTCCGCGAACTCGTGCGGACCACCGCCGACCGGCTCGCCGACAAGGTCGAACGAGCGGTGGCCGAGCAGACCGACCCGATCGCCCGGGCGGATGCGGCGCTGCGGACCGTGCTCCTGACCTTTGCCGGCCACCGGACGATGGCCCGGCTGTTGTTCGTCGATGCGATGGCCGCCGGACGCGTGTTCAATGCCGAGACGAACGCCTTGCACGATCGATTCGCGGGGATGATCGCGGGCTATCTCGACGAGGCGATCGAGGCACGGGCGATCCCGGCGATCGATACGGCGCTGACGAGTGTCGCCTGGTTCGGCGCGCTCAACGAGGTCGTCGCCCGCTGGCTGCTCGTCGATGACCCGGCGCCCCTCGAGGACGCCTACCCGGTGCTGCGGGCGCTGCTGCTTCGGAGCGTCGGGGTCGATGAAGCCCGGATCGCCGCCGGCCCGAGTCTGCCGGCATGACGGTCACCCATCGCGACACGCCGAACGACGGTGCCGACGCTGATCGCCGCTCGACTCGAGCCGTTGCTGGCGGCCGGCGGGTCGATCACGAGCCGAACGCCGCTGGTGAGCACGACCAGCGCCATCCCCGATCTCGACCCGATCGCCCTGTTCGCGGTCGCCCGGGCGCTCGATCTCGAGGCCGCGCTGTGGCTCCAGCCGGCGATCGGCCGGTCGACCGTCGGGATCGGCCGGGCCTGGTCGGTCGAGGCGGCCGGGCCGGATCGGTTCCAGGACGCCGCGAGTGCATGGCACGACGTGCTGCAGGACGCCATCGTGTCGGGTGCGACCGCTGCTGTGGACGCCGGCCCGAGATTGCTGGGCGCGCTCGGCTTCACGGGGGTGGCTCCGGCTCCGGATGATGTCTGGGGCCCGTTCGGGGCGTCGTCGCTCGTCCTGCCGACCTTCACCGTGTCCAGCTCGGGGTCGGCCACGACGCTGACCGTGGCGATCGGGCCCGATCGGCCGGGGAACCTGGATCCCGCCGCCGTCGAACGGTCATGGGCGACGATCGACCGCGACGCCCGGAGGCATGCGGCCGCCGATGCCACGGACGCCCGGCCATCGATCGACCCGCCGACCCGTCTCGACATCGTCGACCAGCGGCCCGATCGGGCTGCCTGGGATCGAACGGTCGGATTGTTCGCCGGCGCGGTCGGGCGCGGCCGGATCGACAAGGTCGTGCTGGCCCGGCGGATCGTGACCCGGGCTGCCGCCGACCTCGACGTGGTCGGCGCCCTGCGCCACCTTGCCCGGACCGCCCCGGAGAGCACGACCTTCGCGTTCGTTCGCGGCGGGACGACGTTCCTCGGTGCAACGCCGGAGCGACTCGTCCGGACCGTCGGCCGCACGTTCGAGACGGTCGCGATCGCCGGATCCACCGGCCGCGGCGCCGATGCCGACGAGGACGCCCGCCTGGCCGCCGCGTTGTCGGCCAGCGAGAAGGACCGCGAGGAACATGCGGTCGTGGTCGACATGCTCCGGTCGAGCCTGGCGCCCATCGTGCGCACGATGCAGGTCGCCGACACCCCGGCGATCCTGGCGCTTCGCCACATCCAGCATCTGGCGACCCCGATCACCGGGACGCTCCGCGACGAATCCGGGCTGCTCGCGCTGGGCCAACGACTCCACCCGACGCCGGCCGTCGGCGGCGCACCACGCGATGTCGCCCTCGACCTCATCGCCGAGCACGAAGGCTTCGATCGCGGCTGGTACGCCGGGCCGATCGGCTGGCTCGACGCCGACGGCGACGGCGAGCTGGTCGTGGGGCTGCGCTGCGGGCTGGTGCGAGGCCCCGAGTTGACCCTGTTCGCGGGCTGCGGGATCGTCGCGGACTCCGACCCGGCACGGGAGTGGCAGGAGTCCCGCCTCAAGCTCCGGACGATGACCGCGGCCTTCGGGGCGGTCCTGGACGGCGACGGATGACCGACACCATCAGCCTGCGCGAGATCGCCCAGGGACTGGTCGATGGCGGGGTGGGGGACGTCATCGTCTGCCCCGGGTCGCGCTCGACACCACTCAGCCTGGCCGTCCGGGCGCACCCGGAGCTGCGCGTTCGGGTCCTTCTCGACGAGCGCGCCGCCGGGTTCTTCGCGCTGGGGCTGGCCCGGGCCGCCCGGCGACCCGTGGCGATCGTCGTGACCTCCGGGACGGCCGTCGCCAACCTCCTGCCGGCCACGGTCGAGGCATCGCTGGCTCGAGTGCCCCTGATCCTGCTCACCGCCGATCGACCACCCGAGCTTCGCGACCGCGGGGCACCCCAGACGATCGACCAGGTCCGGATCTTCGGCTCGTACGTTCGCTGGTTCTGTGAGCTGCCGCTGCTCGACGGCGCTCCCGGAGACCCGCCGACACGTCCGGTCCGTCGTCGGCCGGGCCGTGGCGATGGCGCGCGGAGGCCCCGCCGGACCGGTCCAGCTCAACGTCGGGTTCCGCGAACCGCTCCTCCCCGACGGACCGCTTGGACCGATCGGCGGGGAGCGTGGCGTGCAGCCCACCTTCACCGAGGTCATCGCGGGTCGCCCGATAGCCGACCCGGCCGTGGTCGCTGGACTTGCGAGCCGGCTCGCCGCGGTCGAACGGGGATTGATCCTCGCCGGACCCCAGGACGATCGCATCGTTGCCTGCCGCGCTGGCAGCGTTGGCCGCGGCCACCGGCTACCCGATCGCTGCCGATCCACTGTCGGGGGTTCGGTGCGGCCCGCACGATCGCCGTCTGGTCGTCGCCCACGCAGATCATCTCGTGCGGCCGGGACCGTGGGCGGACGCCCATCGACCTGATCTGATCCTCCGCTTCGGGGCGACCCCGACATCGAAGCCGATGCTCACCCTCATCGGCCAGACGGCACCGACCCAGATCGTCATCGACCCCGACCGAACCTGGAGCGAGCCGGCGATCGTCCCGACGACCTTCGTCCAGGCCGACGCGACCGCGACGGCGATCGCCCTGACGGACGCGCTCCAGTCCGTCCTCACCAGGCCCGACCCGGATCCGACCGCGCGGACGTGGACCCGAGATTGGCTCGATGCGGATGCCCGCGCCGACCGTGCCCTGGGGGACTGGCTCACGGCTGTCGAAGCTCGAAGCGAAGCGTTCGAGGGCCTGCCCTTCACGGTCCTCGGCGACCTGCTGCCGGATGGAGCCCTGCTGTGGGCGGGAAACAGCATGCCGGTGCGCGACCTCGACGATTGGCTGCCCGGGTCCGCCCGGGCCATTCGGCCGCTCTCGAACCGCGGTGCGAACGGCATCGACGGGGTCGTGTCGACCGCGCTCGGTGCTGCCGCCGCGGACGTCGGCCCGGTCGCGCTCGTGGTCGGCGACCTGTCCTTCCTCCATGACCTCAATGCCCTCGTCGCCGCCCGCCTGCACCGACTCTCCGCCACGATCGTCGTCATCGACAATGATGGCGGCGGCATCTTCTCGTTCCTGCCCCAGGCGAGCGTCAAGGATCCGGGGGTCGGGCTGCCGGACCACTACGAAGAGCTGTTCGGGACGCCGCACGGGATCGATCTCGGTCCGATCGTCGACGCACTCGGTGGCACGTATCGGTCGATCGCCCCGGGTGCGTTGCGTTCGGCGCTGGCCGCATCGCTGGGCCGGACGGGTGTGCACGTGCTCGGCTACCGGACCGAGCGAGCGAGGAACGCGACGCTGCATCGCGAGGCGGCGGCGATCGTCGCCGATGCGCTGACCACCGGATGAGCGGTGTCTGGCTGGATGGGCTCCGCTGGGAGGTCCGGGTCCGTGGTACCGGTGTCCCGGTGCTGTTCCTGCATGGTTTCACCGGGCGTGGCTCCGGCTGGGCGGGTCACGCCACGGCGCTGGCCCGGTCCTACCGGGTCATCGTCGTCGACCTTCCCGGACACGGTCGATCGGGGATCCCGGTCGATCCGACCAGGGCCAGTGTGGAACGGTCAGCCGGTGACCTGGCCATGATCCTGCGCCGCGAAGGGCTGGCCCCCGCCCACGTCATCGGCTATTCGCTCGGTGCCCGGATCGCCCTGCGCCTCGCGACCGACGAGCCCACCTCCGTCAGACGGCTCATCCTCGAAAGCCCGTCGGCCGGGATCGCGTCCGAACAGGACCGGGTGGCGCGACGGGCGGCGGATGCGGAGCTGGCGGCCCGCCTGGAACGCGACGGGATCGTCGCATTCGTGGACGCATGGCAGCGGCAGCCGGTGTTCGCCAGCCACGCTCGGCTGTCGTCGTCCAGAGATGCGCCGGCTGCGGGCCGAGCGACTTCGAAACCGGCCAGATGGCCTGGCGGCCAGCCTGCGCGGAGCCGGGCAGGGGACCATGGAGCCGCTCCATGACCGGCTGGCCGCGGTCATCGCACCCACGCTGGTCATCGCCGGCGCGCTCGACCCGACCGGACTCGACCGCGCCGGGATCGTGGCCCGCGGCATCCCGGGTGCCCGACTCGAGGTCATCGCCGCCGCCGGGCACAGCCCACATCTCGAGACGCCCGCGATCTTCCGTCGTCTCGCCATGGCCTTCCTGAAGGAGGAACCCGCCGCATGAGCGCCGCCATCCACTGGACATCCGTCGTCGACTACGAGGACATCCGCTACGAACACTCCGGGACCGGCATCGCCCGGGTCACGATCGCCCGGCCGGACGTCCACAACGCCTTTCGGCCGGAGACGGTCCAGGAGCTCATCGATGCCTTCGCTCGCATCCGGGACGAGCCGACGATCGGCTGCGTGCTCCTGACCGGTGCCGGCGACAAGGCGTTCTGCTCCGGCGGCGATCAGCGCTACAAGGACCGGGGCGGCTACGTGGGCGGGGACGGACTGGCCCGGCTGAACGTCCTCGACCTGCAGCGCCAGATCCGGTCCCTGCCGATCCCGGTCATCGCCCTCGTCAACGGCTATGCGATCGGCGGCGGCCAGGTCCTCCAGGTCGTGTGCGATCTCGCGATCGCCGGCGACAACGCCATCTTCGGCCAGGTCGGACCCCAGGTCGGCAGCTTCGATGCCGGGTTCGGGATCGGCCTGCTCGCCCGCCTGGTCGGAGACCGCAAGGCCAAGGAGATCTGGTTCCTGTGCCGTCGGTACGATGCTGCTGCGGCCCTCGAGATGGGCCTGGTCAACCACGTCGTCCCGCTGGCCCAGCTCGAGGCCGAGGGCATCGCCTGGGCCGATGAGATCCTGGCCATGAGCCCGACCGCGATCCGGTTCCTGAAGTCGGCGTTCCTGGTGGCGACCGATGGGTTGGCCGGGCTGCAGGAGTTCGCCGGCAATGCCACCGGGCTCTACTACACGACCGACGAGGCCCACGAAGGTTCACGCGCGTTCCTCGAGAAGCGTCGGCCGGACTTCTCGGCCTTCCCGCGTCGCCCGTGACGGGCGCGCCCACCCAAGCCCCCGCCGAGCGGCCGTCGGCAGTCCGGATCTGGCTCCTGGCGATCCGCCCGGCGACCCTGCCGGCTGCCGTGAGCGGGGTCGTCGTCGGACTGGGTGCGGCCCTCGCCATCGGGACCACCGTTCCGGGCGGACGCTGCCCTCGGTTGCATGCTCGTGGCGCTGCTCCTCCAGATCACGGCCAACCTGGCCAACGACCTGTCGGACTTCCGCAAGGGGGCGGATACGCCTGACCGGACAGGACCCGTTCGGGTCGCCGCGGCCGGCCTCGTCAGCGAACGCCAGCTCGAGGTCGCGATCGGCACGACCGTCGCGTTGGCCGGTCTCGTCGGCCTTGGCCTGACCCTGATCGGTGGACCGATCCTGCTGGTCATCGGGGCGCTCGCCATCGGGGCCGCGATCGCCTACACCGGTGGTCCCTGGCCGTACGGCTATCGGGGTCTCGGTGACGTATTCGTCTTCGTGTTCTTCGGCCTGGTGGCCGTGATCGGGACCGCCTACCTCCAGGTCGGCCGGGTCGAGCCATTGTTCGCGGCCGCCGCGATCCCCGTCGGTGCCCTCACGACCGCGATCCTCGTGGTCAACAACCTGCGTGACATCCCGACCGATACTGCCGCCGGGAAGCGCACCCTGGCGGTCATCCTCGGCGTGCGGGGCACACGGGCCGAGTACCTGTCGTTGCTGGTGGCTGCGTTCATCATCCCGGTCCTCCTCGTGGCCGCAGGTCGCGGGCTCGTCGTCCTGCTGCCCCTCGTGGCGCTGCCGATCGCCGCACCGTTGCTCCGGACCGTGCGAACCTTCGACGAGCCGCGCCAACTCAATCCGGCGCTCAAGGGGACCGCCCGCCTGGCCCTGGCCTACGGGGTCCTGTTCGCGATCGGCCTCGCCCTCGATGGGGTGATCGGGTGACGGCCATCGTCGGGCTGACGGCCGATCACCTCCGGATCCCGTTCCGGCGTCCCTTCCCGACGGCGAGCGGGATGTGGCTCGAACGCGATACCTGGATCCTGCGCGTGCGGGCAGCGGACGGCCGGATCGGTATGGGCGAGGCCGTTCTCGAGTCGGCCGATCACGAGACGGCCGAGGTGATCCTTGCGGCGCTCATCCGGGAGGCGGTCGATGGTGCGGCGGACGGCCGACTGCCGGACCTTGCGGAGCTGGAGGTCCACGGTGCCGCCGGACGGGCGCTCAACGCCGCGTTCGAGGCAGCGCTCCAGGATCTCGGCAGCGATGCCGTCCCGCCCGGACTCCGGTCCGGCGGGGAGGGCGTCGGGGTGAATGCCACGATCCCCTCGCTCGGGCCATCGGCGGCCGGTCTGGCCGCCCAGCAATCGGTCGAATTGGGGTTCCTGACCCTCAAGCTGAAGATCGGAGCCGAGCGGGAGACCGACGCGCTCGTGGACCGGGTGCGGACGATCCGGACCGCGATCGGTCCGGACGTGGCGCTCCGCCTCGACGTCAACGGCGCCTGGGACCTGGCGACGGCCGTCGACCGGCTCGAAGCGATCGCCAAATTCGACATCGAATTCGTCGAGCAGCCGCTGCCCGCGGACGACATCGATGGACTGGCCGAGTTGCGCCGTCGCATCCGGATCCCGGTCGCCGCAGACGAGGCGGTGACGTCGACCCGTGCGGCTCGCGCACTCCTTGCAGCAGACGCCGTCGATGTCCTCGTGGTCAAGCCCGCCCGCGTCGGCGGACTCGCCGCGACCGCCGCCATCGCCGAGATGGCGTCCGAACGGAACGTGCCCGTCGTCGTCAGCACCCTGTTCGAGACCGGGGTTGGGATGGCCGCCGCACTTGCCGCGGCGGCTGCGCTGCCCGACGTCGCATCGTCGCGGGTGGCCACGCCGCTCGACCACGGGCTTGCCACGGCCGGCCTGCTGGAACATGACCTGCTGGCGATGTCGCTGCCGGTGGTCGATGGTCGCCTGTTCGCGGTCGGCGGGCCTGGCAGCGGCGGTCTCGGGATCGTGCTCGACGAGCAGGCCCTCGGCCGGTACCGGATCGAGATGGTCGGAACGGCGACATGAGCCGAACCGGCGACCGAGCGGCCGTGGGCGTCGGACGGCCGGGGTCGAGCGCCGATGGCGACGCCCTGGCGATCGTCGACGGCTCACTTCGGTGGAGCTGGCATGACCTTGACCAGCGGGCCGATACCGCCGCCCGGTCCATGGCCAGCTCCGGGATCGGGTCAGGTGATCGCGTCGCGTTGCTGACGGCACCGTCCGCCGCGATGGTCGCCGCGCTCCAAGGCATCGCCCGGCTCGGCGCGGTCGCGGCGCCGCTCGGGACGGGCCTGACCACGACCGAGCTTGCGGTCGCCCTGGGCACCCTCGACCCGCGGGCCATCGTCGTGGATGAGGCCTCGGCAGCGGTCCCGGTCGGGCCGGATCGAGCGACCGTCGATCTCGACGAGCTGGTCGGCCGCGGCCCGGCCAACTCGAGCTCCGGACGGGATGTCGTCGACACGATGGACCCCGACCAGCCACGCGATCCGGCGGCCCCCGCCGTCGCCGTCCTCACGTCCGGGACGACCGGCCGACCGAAGGCGACGCTCCTGTCCACCGCGGCCCTGACTGCGAGCAGCGAGGCGTGGTCGGCCTTCCTGCCGTCCTCGACCGGCTGGCTGCTCGCGCTCGGTCTTGGCCACGTCGCCGGTCTCGGGGTCGTCCGGCGGGCCGCCGGGACCCGCGTCCCGCTGATCATCGTCCGCCGGTCGGACCCGGCATCGATCCGGGCCGGGCTGGCGACCGACCCACCGCCGAGCCACCTGTCGGTCGTCCCGACGATGCTCACCCGGTTGCTCGACGATGGCGGCGGGCCCCCGCCGGCCACGTTACGCGCGGTCCTGCTAGGTGGTGGCCCGATCCCGGCCGAACTCGTCATCCGCGCCCTGGCGGCGGGTTGGCCGGTCATCCCGACCTATGGCCTGTCCGAGATGGCCTCCGGGGTGACGGCCGCCACGACCCCGGAGGCAGCCGGCGAGCCTGCCAGTGCCGGTCGTGCGCTGCCCGGCGTCCAGATCCGGATCGCGATGCCCGATGACGACGGGATCGGTGGGATCGAGGCGCGCGGCCCAACCCTGTTCAGCGGCTACCTGGGCGATCCCGTCGGCAGCGACGAGGCACTCACCGAGGATGGCTGGCTACGGACCGGCGATCTCGGCCGACTCGATGCCGAGGGGCGACTGTTCGTCTTCGACCGGCGGAGTGACAGGATCCTCCGCGGCGGGGAGAACATCGCGCCCGCCGAGGTCGAGGCCGTCCTGTCCGGTCACCCGGCCATCGCCGAGGCGGCCGTCGTCGCGCGTCGAGACCCGGTCTACGGGCAGGTCCCGATCGCCGCGGTCGTCATCCGGCCCGGCGCCACCGATCCCGGGGATGATGGACTGCTCGCGTGGTGTCGGGAACACCTGGCTCGATTCAAGCTGCCCGAGGCATTCATCCGACTCGAGATCCTGCCGCGGACGCCCGGCGGCAAGCTTCGCCGGGCGGCGCTCCGGAGCAGGCTCGACCCGGACGAGGCAGTGCCGCGCGATGGACAGGTCGATCGACCGGACGGCATCCGGCTCGCCTATCGGACCTACGGATCCGGCTCGATCCATCTCCTGCTGCTCCATGGGACGTTGTCGACCGGCGCGCAGCTTGCGCCACTGGCGCGGCTGCTTGCCGCTCCCGGCGATCTGACGGTGCACGCGGTCGACCGTCGCGGGAGCGGCCGAAGTCGGCTCGAGCAGCCGGCACCGCTCGACGTCAGCGTCCACGTCGACGATCTCCTCGCGGTCCTCGATGCCGAGGCGTGCCGTTCCGCGGCCGTCGTCGGGGTGAGCTACGGCGGGGTGGTCGGCCTGGAACTCGCGGCACGTGCGCCAGACCGTGTCCTGTCGGTCGTGGCTTACGAGCCGCCGTATGGTCCGGTCGCCGACGCCCCGACCCGCGCGGCATTCGGGGCGGTGGCCGGCGCGACCGAGCGGGCGTTCGAGCGAGCGGGCCTGCCCGCCGCCGCCGAGGCATTCATGCGCGGGGTGGCGGGGGACCGGGCGTGGGAGCGGCTGCCGGAGCGTGCCCGCAGATCACTTGCCGACGAGGGTGGCAGCGCCTATGCCGATGCGGCGTTGCGCGGCCTCGATCCGTCCGGTCTTGCCCGGATCGTGGCACCGACCACGATCATGACCGGCGATGCCAGCGACCCGTTCTACCGTCCCATCGCCGAGGCGCTGACGGCGCGGATCGACGGCGCGCGGCTCACGCCATCGCCGGGCATGAAGCATGCTTCACCGATCACCGAACCGATCCCCATCGCCGCCGCGATCCGGGCGGCCCTGACCACGGCCGGCGTGATCGAACCCGATCCGCCGACGATCGTCATCGAGGAGCCCACAGCATGACCAAACCCCGGGCGGCGCCCGACGGACGCGCGACCGAACACGGCAATGCCGCGCCGACCGCCGAGGTCAGGGCGATGTTCGACTCCATCGCCCGCGTCTACGATCCGATGAACCTGGTCATCTCGGCCTTCCAGGAGCCGCGCTGGCGGAAGCGTGCGGTCAGCCTGTCCGGAGCCGGACCTGGCGACCGGATCCTCGACGTGGCGACGGGCACCGGCAAGGTCGCGGCCGATCTGCATCGGCGCGCGCAGCCGGGCGGGAGCGTGCTCGGGGTCGATATCTCGTCGGGCATGATCGCGGTGGCGACGCGTCGCTTCACCGATCGCCCTGGACTCACCTTCGTGGTCGGCGATGCGCTGGAGCTGCCGACCGAGGACGCCTCCTTCGACGCGGCGACGATCGCCTTCGGCATGCGGAATTTGCCCGACTACGCCAAAGGCTTCGCCGAGATGGCCCGTTCCGTCCGCCCCGGCGGTCGGGTGGTCTGCCTGGAGATCGCCCGTCCCCGGAGCCGGCCGGCGCGGGTCCTCCAGTTCTGGTTCGACAAGGTCGTGCCGCTGTTCGGCAGGGTGGCCGGTCAGGGTGGTGCGTACGGCTACCTCGTGCGCAGCGTCCGGGGATACCCGGATCCGGACCGGATCGCCGAGATCATGCGCGAGGTCGGCCTCGAGGCGGTCAGCTGGCAACCGATGTCCGGCGGGATCGTCACCCTCCACGTGGGGACCGTGCCGCCGCAGTGAGTCCGGCCGGGATTGCGGTAGCATTCCTCGCCCATGACGGAGACGCCCACTCCCTCGCTCATCCATGCCCGCGGCCTGACCAAACGGTTCGGTGGCTTCACCGCGGTCGATGCCATCGACTTCGACGTCGCGCCCGGGGAATTGTTCGGGTTCCTTGGCCCGAACGGTGCCGGCAAGACATCGACGATGCGGATGATCGGGTGCGTCTCGCCGGTCACGAAGGGGCTCCTCACCGTGATGGGAATGGACCCGGCGACGCAGGGCCCGCTGATCCGCGCTCGTCTCGGCGTCGTCCCGCAACTGGACACCCTGGACGTGGAGTTGACCGTCCGCGAGAACCTGTCGATCTACGGTCGATACTTCGGGCTGAGCCGCTCCGAGGTCGATCGGCGGGCCGACGAGCTCCTCGATTTCGCCCAGCTGACGGAACGAGCCGGCGACCAGGTGGAGCCACTGTCGGGAGGGATGAAGCGGCGACTGACGATCGCCCGCTCGCTCATCAACGAGCCGACGGTCCTCCTCCTGGACGAGCCGACGACCGGACTCGACCCGCAGGCGCGCCATCTGCTGTGGGACCGGCTGTATCGACTCAAGCAGCGTGGCGTCACCCTGGTCCTGACGACCCACTACATGGACGAGGCGGAACAGCTGTGCGACCGGCTGGTGGTCATGGACAAGGCGAAGATCGTGGCCGAGGGCAGCCCGCGATCGTTGATCGAGCAGTATTCGACCCGGGAGGTCACCGAGCTGCGCTTCGCGCCGGGGATCGCCGAGACGCTCGACGGCCAGCTCGATGGCCTGGCTGAGCGGATCGAGCACCTGCCCGACCGGGTCCTCCTGTACGCCGATGATGGCGATGCCGCCGCCGCCGCGGTCCATGCCCGCGGGCTCCGACCCGAGACGGTCCTCGTCCGACGGTCGTCGCTCGAGGACGTCTTCCTGCGCCTGACCGGCCGCTCACTGATCGACTGAGCCGATGACGTCGCTGGCTCGCCCGAACTCGACCGTCGGTCGGGTCTTCGAGCACCGCCTCATGCTGTACCGCCGGACGTTCCGGGCGTCGATCTTCTCGTCGTTCGTCTCGCCGGCGCTGTTCCTGACCGCGATGGGGATCGGTCTCGGCGGGTACGTGACGAACGACGCTGCCCTCGGCGGCGTGCCCTACCTCGCGTTCCTGGCTCCCGGATTGCTGGCCGCGACCGCGATGCAATCGGCCTCGTTCGAGGCGACCTTCCCGATCATGGGCGGGCTCGTCTGGAGCAAGATCTTCCACGCGATGTACGCGACGCCGATCTCGCCGCGCGACATCGCCTTCGGCAATCTCGCCTGGATCACCGCCAGGTTGACCCTGATCGCCACGATCTTCACGCTCGTGATCGTCGCGTTCGGGGCCGCCGAGTCACCGCTCATCGTGTTCGCGATCCCGGCAGCGGTGCTGACCGGGATGGCGTTCGCCGGGCCGATCGCCGCGTTCTCCGCCACCCAGAAGACGCCCAACAAGTTCGCGGCCATCTTCCGGTTCGGGATCACGCCGTTGTTCCTCTTCTCCGGGACGTTCTTTCCGATCAGTTCACTGCCGGAGTCACTCCAGGCGCTCGCCTGGGTCACCCCGCTCTTCCACGGTGTCGCCCTGACCCGGGGCCTGTCGCTGGGGACGGTCAGCGAGGATCCGATCGCCATGGCGATCCACCTGATCTACCTCGTCACGCTCGCCTCCGTCGGGGCATATCTGACCGCGCGGAACATCGAGCGACGGCTGATCCGCGGATGACTGCCCTGCGGGTGGCGCCCGCCTTCAACATGGGTAGCCGGCGGTCGGCTCGACTGATCGAGCGGAACCTGTACGTCTACAAGCACGGCTGGCTGGTGCTCCTGTCCGGGTTCTTCGAACCGCTCTTCTACCTGCTCGGCATCGGCTTCGGGTTGGGCGCTCTCATCGGGACGATCCCGGGGCCGGACGGCCAGTCGATCAGCTACCAGGCCTTCGTCGCCCCGGCCCTGCTGGCCAGCGCGGCGATGAACGGCGCGATCAACGAGAGCACGTTCAACTTCTTCTTCAAGCTCAACTACAACAAGACCTTCGCGTCCATCCTGGCCACGCCCCTGTCGCCCGGGGACATCGCCCTCGGAGAACTCGGCTGGGCGCTCATCCGCGGCGGGGCGTACGCGGTCGGGTTCATGGGCGTGATGCTGGTATTCAGCCTGTTCACCTCCCCGTGGGTCCTCCTGGCCGTACCAGCGGCACTGCTGGTCGGGTTCGCCTTCGGGGCGGTCGGGATGGCAGCGACGTCGTTCATGAAGACCTGGCAGGACTTCGACCTGATCCAGCTGGTCGTCCTCCCGATGTTCCTGTTCTCGGGCACGTTCTATCCGATCGACACCTATCCGGAGGCGCTCCAGCTCTTCGTCCAGCTCACGCCGCTCTATCAGGGGGTCGATCTGATCCGGTCGCTCACCCTCGGGGTGATCTCGCCCGTCCTGCTCGTCCATGTCCTGTACCTGACGGTCATGGGCGTCGTCGGCCTGGCGATCACGTCGAGGCGACTCGACCAGCTGCTGCTCCGGTAGGCGCACCGGTGGCGACCCGCAGCGGGCACCGATGACGGATCCGGCGGCACTCGCGACGCTGACGTCGGAGATCGTCGGCTGCGCGCGATGCCCACGACTCGTGGCCTGGCGACGTCAGGTCGCCCGGGACAAGGTCCGGCGCTTCCAGGGTGAGCGGTACTGGGGTCGGCCCGTTCCCGGCTTCGGCGACCCGGATGGGCGGATCCTGCTCGTCGGTCTTGCCCCCGCGGCGCACGGTGCCAACCGGACCGGCCGGGTCTTCACCGGCGACGCGTCGGGCGACCTCCTGTGGGCGACACTCCATGCGGTCGGGCTGGCCGACCGTCCGACGTCGCGCACCGCCGACGATGGCCTGACCCTGTTCGATACCTACATCGCAGCCGCCGTCCGCTGCGCGCCCCCGGCCAACCGGCCGACCGTCGAGGAGCGAGACGCGTGTGCCCCGTTCCTCGCGCGCGAGATCGGGCTCCTGAGCGAGCTGCGGGTCGTCGTGGCCCTCGGTGCGTTCGGCTGGGATGCGGCGATCCGCGCCCTGGCCACGCTCGGTCAGGTGCGTCCACCCGAAACCGACGTTCGGCCATGCGGCCGAGGCCGACATCGGGCGCTACCGGCTGATCGGCACCTATCACCCCAGCCAGCAGAACACGTTCACCGGTCGGCTGACCCCCGCGATGTTCGAGGCAGTCCTGGCGCGAGCGAAGGCGCTCGCCGCCGCCGAACCCAGCTGACGCCTCCTCCCGTATCCTTCTCATCCCGATGGCCACGACCGAACAAGACCTGTATGTGATCCTCGGCGTCGAGCGCAACGCGAGCGATGCCGAGATCAAGCGCGCCTTCCGCAAGCTCGCCCAGCGATGGCATCCGGACGTCAATGCGGACCCCGCGGCCCAGGAGCGGTTCAAGGAGGTCAACGAGGCGTATCAGATCCTGTCCGACCCGGAGCGTCGAGCTCGCTACGACCAGTTCGGCCGGGCCGGGGTCGATGGGGGACCGGGAGGGGCAGGTGGATTCGAGGGCTTCGGTGGCTTCTCGGACATCTTCGACGCGTTCTTCGGTGGCGGCGCCGGGGGCGCAGCGGCCCGCCGGGGTCGACCGCAGGCCGGGGCCGATCTGCGCTACGACCTGCGGATCACGTTCGAGGAGGCGGTCCAGGGAACCGAGAAGGAGATCGAGTTCTCCGTTCTCCAATCGTGCGAGACCTGCGGCGGGGGCGGCGCGAAACCCGGGAGCGAGCCGACGACCTGTCCGCGCTGCGGCGGCCGGGGCGAGGTCCGGTCGGTTCGCCAGACGATGCTCGGCCAGATGGTCAACGTCAGCGCGTGTCCGCGCTGCCAGGGTGAAGGCAAGATCATCGAGACTCCATGCGATACCTGCCACGGCGACGGGCGGACGGAACGCAAGCGAACCCTCCGGGTCAGTATCCCGGCCGGGATCGATGAGGGCCACCAGATCCGACTCTCCAATGAAGGCGAGTCCGGGCCGCGCAACGGACAGCCCGGAAGCCTGTACGTGGCCGTCCACGTCGAGCCCCATCCGTCGCTGACCCGCGACGGCACCGAGCTGTACTACGAGGCCGCGGTCTCGATCGCTCAGGCGGCCCTCGGGACCCGGATCACCGTGCCGACGGTCGATGGCACGGAGGAGGTCGAGGTCAAGCCGGGAACCCAGCCGAACACGGAGATCCGACTGCGTGGCAAGGGGGTGCCCCACCTTCGCCGGTCCGGGCAGCGGGGCGACCTCCACGTGATGGTCGACGTGGTCGTGCCCACCAAGCTGTCGAAGAAGGCGCGCGAGCTCCTGGCGGCCTACGCCGACGAGGCAGGCGATCCGGTCGAGCACGGTGGTGGCGGCCTGCGCGAGAAGCTGGGGCTCGGTTGAGCGAGCCGGCCTCCGGCGACGGCGCCTGGTTGGAGCTGGCGGTCACGGCGGATGTCGAGGCGGTCGAGGCGGTCAGTGAGATCCTCGGTCGCGTCGCCCCCGGAGGGATCACCATCGAGCCGGCGTTCGACCTGGTCGACGAGGGTCTCGGGGCGCGCGTCGACCCGACCCGCCCGGCGACCGTTCGAGCCTACGTGCCGGCTCGGGACCGCGCGGCGGCCGAGCGTGCAGCGGCGGAGGTCGCCGAGGCACTCGGCCATCTGCAGGCGTTCGGTCTCCGCCCGATCGGCGATCTGCGGACCCGGGTCGTCGCCGAGGCCGATTGGGCCGATGCCTGGAAGGCCTACTTCCCGGTGATGCGCATCGGTCGCCGGCTCGTCATCCGACCGACCTGGCGCCGTCATCGACGACGGCCGGATGACGTCGTCCTCGCCCTCGACCCGGGGATGGCGTTCGGTACCGGGCTCCACCCGACGACGCGGTTGTGCCTGGCAGCGATCGAGACGCTCGCGGATCGCGGCCGGCTCGAGGGGGCACGCGTCCTGGATGTGGGCTGCGGATCCGGGATCCTCGCGATCGCCGCACTCAAGCTCGGGGCCGCGACGGCGCTCGCCCTCGACACCGATCCGATCGCCATCGAGGCGACCACGGCGAATGCCCGCCGGAACGCCATGGTCCGCCGGGTCACGACAAGGTTCGGCAGCCTGCCCAGCGGCGGCCCGGCCAGTGACATCGTCCTTGCCAACCTGATCGCCGGGATCCTCGTCCCGCTTGCCGCCGGGTTGCGGGACGAGCTCCGGGTCGGGGGTTCGCTGCTCGCGTCGGGGATCTTCGTCGATCGCGAGGTCGACGTCCGACGTGCGTTCGGCCGAGCCGGACTCACCGTGACCGGACGCTCGGCGGAGGGCGAGTGGGTCGCGCTCGAGGCAGTCCGGGAGGCCTGATGCGCGGTCGACAGGGTTCCGGTCGCCGCGGGCCTACAATCGGCGGCGATGCCCGCCTACTTCCCGGTCCTCCTCGTCGCCCACATCATCCTCGCCGTCAGCCTCGTGTTGCCGTCGATCCTGCTCCCGTTCGCGCTCCGGACCCGGCGAGCGACGATCGAGTCGGAGCACGGCGTCGTGCGCGGACTGCTGTGGGCGCAGACCCATGGGACGATCGCCATCGGGCTCGGCCTGGCGCTGACCGGGCTCGGCCTCATCGCCGCGCTCGGTTCGACGATGCTCGAGCAGCCCTGGCTGATCCTCGCCCTGTCGATCTACTTCATCAATCTCGGGATCGCCTTCTTCGTCCAGCGACCCAATCTGCGGCGACTCATCGGCGTCCGGGCGGCGGCCGATGATCAGACCTGGCTCGATCGTGCCAGGCGCCAACGCTACGTTTCCTATCTGATGGCGGGCCTGGTCGGCACGATCGGGTTCCTGATGAGTTCGAAGCCGGTCCTGTGGTGACGGCCGAGGAGGTGGACGTGGCCCCGGATTGCCTGTTCTGCAAGATCGCCGCCGGCACGATCCCGGCGGACAAGCTCCACGATGACGATCTCGTCGTCGCGTTCCGCGATATCGCCCCCAAGGCCCCGACCCACATCCTGTTGATCTCTCGTCGGCATATCCCGTCGGCGGGCGATCTGACCGAGGCCGACGGTCCGATGCTCGGTCGGATGTTCGCCGTCGCCGCCGACCTTGCCCGAAGTTCCGGCATCGCGAGCGAGGGGTACCGACTGGTGTCGAACGTGGGCCGCTGGGGCGGTCAGACGGTCGATCACCTGCACCTCCACCTGATGGGTGGGCGGGCGTTCGATTGGCCACCCGGATGACCTGGAAGCGCCGACGCATCGGCCTTGCCGTGATCCCGATGGTCCTGCTCATCGCCGGGTGCGCGCCGACCGAGGCGCCGGTCCAGAGCGTCGCGGTCGCGTCGGTCGGGCCGGACCGGACGGTCAGTCCGGCGGTGTCTCTCACCCGGGCGGCGCTCGTTCGTGCCCTCGGCGAACACAACCTCGTCCTGACCGACAGCCAGTCCCCGGTCCGGCCCGCCGAAGCGGCGTCGCTGGCGGCGGCTCCGAGAGCTGTCTACCAGGTCACCCTCCCGGCCGACCCGGGCAAGGGCTACATCGTCGTCTACGAATTCGCGGACCCTGCCCACGCCGCGGCGGCTGCCGCGGAACAGCAGGCCTACCTTGCGACCGGGCCCGGCCGGGTCCAGACCCCGGAAGGGACGGTCACGATCATCCGCCAGGTCGGCAGTACGGTCGTCGTCTACGCCTGGCTCCCGGGCGCCTCCCTCGATGATTCCGCGCCGGGGATCCAGACGGCGCTCGAGACGCTCGGGGTCGGATTCCCGGTCCCGAACTGACCGCGGCGACCCGATCGACCTGGCCGGGCCCCGTGCCCGGTTCAGTCGCCGGTCGCGGGAGACGTCGACGGCCGGTCGACCTCGACCCACGCCCGGACGCGGTCGCGCCTGACTTTCAGGGTGTGGGTCCGGGGAAAGTCGTCCTCCGGCCACAGCCGCCAGGCGGCGATGTGCTGGTTCGGTCCGAGGGTGGCGTTGGCCGCCTTGACCGCCCCGTCGATCTGTTCCCGCACGATCGTCGGATCGACCGCGTCCGGGCCGTCCGGGCCGTCCGGCGTCCGGTCGTCCAGGCCGGCTCCCGGCGGCACGACGATCACCTCGATCCTGCCGGGCCGGGTCTCGAGCGCGACCGAGTCGCGGATGCCGGCGATGCGCAGGGCGTTCTCGATGTCCTCCGGATAGACGTTGAACCCGTTGGGCAGGACGATGATGTCCTTCTTGCGGCCCGACAGCACCAGCCGTCCGCCGTCGTCGAAATGGCCGATGTCGCCCGACCGGTACCAGCCGTCGGACGTGAACGCTTCCGCCGTCGCAGCCGGGTCGTTCCAGTACCCCTTGAAGACGGTCGGGCCGCGGAACAGGATCTCCCCGTCGTCGGCCAGTCGCATCTCGACTCCTTCCGGGGGCCGGCCGACGGTGCCGAGGCCGTGGTCGTCCAGCCGCGTGCTGCTGCCGGTCCCGGTCTCGGTGGCGCCGTAGCCCTGCAGGACGGTGACACCGATGTCCTCCCATCCCTGCTGGAGCGCCGGCGGCAGGAACGCGCCGGCCGACAGGAACAACCGGAAATGCCCTCCGAGGTTCTGGTGGATGGCACCGAACAGGCGCGGTCGGAGGCCCATCGGCAGGCGCCGTGCGACCGCTCGCAGCCGGCCGAATGCGGTCTCTCGGCCACGCTTCGCCACTTCGCGCTCGATGGCGCTCCAGAACAGGTCGAGGACCTGGGGGACCACGACCATCGAGGTCACCCGGTGGACCTGGAGTGCGTCGAAGATGACCCGGGGGTTCCGGCTTCGGACGTACAGGATGTCGGCGCCGACGGACAGCGCGTAGTACAGCCCCACGGCCTGCTCGAGCAGGTGGGACAACGGCAGGAGCGACACGATCCGGTGCTCCATCCTTGGGATGATCCGGTGGAACGATTCGATCGAGGCGACCACGTTCTCGTGGGCGAGCATGACCCCCTTGGGTGTGCCGGTGGTGCCCGAGGTGTAGACAAGCTCGAAGACGTCGGCGGTCGCCGGAGCGGGCCAGGCATCGAGCTGCGACTCCCAATCCGCGGGGAACGAGTCGTCGGGTTCGGCCGTGAGTGCGTCGACGGTCGTCGTCGGGAAATGGTCGAGTCGTGCCTCCCGCGGATCCGGTGCATCGCGACCGGTCCCCAGCACCAGGTGTCGGGCGCCCGAGGCGGCCACGATCCGCTCGACCGCGTCCCCCGCCATCCGCAGATCGAGCGGGACGAAGATGAGCCCGGCCCGCATCGCCCCGAAGTACGCTGCCGGGAGCCCCGGTGTCGAGGGCGACCAGGTCAGGATACGGTCGCCGGGCTGCAGGCCCAGCGACCGAAGCCGCCACGCGACGATCCGGGTCGCGATGATCCAGCTCTCGATACGACCATGTCGCCGTCGAGCCGTCGTCCAGGCGGAGTCGAAGCGCCGGCCTGTCGCCGTTCGCCGCAACGGCCTCATCCAGCAGGTCGAGCAGGGTGTCCAGATCGGGCCTCCGGGATGGGTCGGTGGTGGACGGCCATTATCACGTCTCGATCCGTGCAGCGGGCCCGGTGGATCCGTGCGGCGGGGCCGGTGACGACTCGCGCGGCGGGGCCGGTGACGACTCGGGCGAGGTCAGTCGCCTGTGCGTGGATCCGGACGCGCGTCCACCTGAAAGCACGTCCGCACCTGGCAGGATCCTCACGCACAGACCGGTATGACAGGTCGGTGCCCGGATCCGGGCGGTGGACGGCCGGGTTCCGTCGTTGGGACGGTCGAACCCACGCTCAGCTCGGCCACCTCGGACGACCGGGATCGGCGGGATCCTGGCATAGCGTTCCCCCGGTGATCGTATTGCCACATCGTCGGGGTCGCGCCTCGCACGGCGACGGCGGTCAAGGAGCGGCCGCCCGGCGTGCTCGGGCCGGCGCTCGCAACGTCGCTCCGCGCGTTTGACCTGTTCGGGACCCTCGGCTATGCTCCGCCAGCCTTGGACGGGACGTTCCGTTCGAGCGACATCCGGTCGGCTGGCCGCGACCCGGGTCAGATACCGCAGCGCGAGGCCTGGGGAGGTGAACCGGGATTGGCAGAAGTCCGAGTGGGTGAGAACGAGACGTTCGAAAGCGCCCTGCGTCGCTTCAACAAGAAGATCCAGCAGAGCGGCATCCTCGCCGAGGCTCGCCGGCGCGAGCACTACGAGAAGCCCTCTGTGAAGCGGAAGCGCAAGGAAGCCAAGCGCAAGAAGAACGCCCGAACGCAGGTCGGCTGAGCGGGCCCCAGCCCGACCCAGCGCCTGAACCCCGCGGGCCCATCGACGGCTCATCGTGACGAACGGTGATCCGCCCGCCCGAGGTGCCAGACCGGTGTCCCTTCACGATCGCATCCAGACCGATATCGCCGCCGCCATGCGCGCGGGCGACGGCCTGCGTCGCGATGTCCTCCGGATGGTCGTGAGTGCCGCCTACAACGTCGAGAAGAAGCAGGGTCACCCGCTGTCCGACGACGAGTACCTGCAGGTCCTGAGCCGGGAGGTCAAGACCCGGCGCGAGTCGGTGGAGGCGTTCCGGGCCGGGGGTCGCGAGGAGCTGGCGGCCAAGGAAGAAGCCGAGATCGCGATCATCTCGGGCTATCTGCCGGCCGCCCTGTCCGACGACGAGATCGACGGACTGGTTCGTGAGGGCATCGCGGCGACGGGCGCGACGACCGCACGTGACATGGGCAAGGTCATGGGCTGGCTCGCTCCGCGGACTCGCGGTCGCGCCGACGGCAAGCGCGTCAGTGAAGTCGTCGTGCAGGCCCTGGCTGCTGCCGATCTGGCGTCGCACGACAGCGGGACCCATTGACCCGGTGCGGACGGTGAACCGATGCTGACCCAGGAGCACGATACCTCGACCCAATTCACGCGCCGCGACCTGCCCCGCCTCGCGATCGCGGCAGGCATCCTGATCCTGGCGCTGACCGTCGTGCTGGGTGCGGACATCGTCCCGCAGGCGCCGCTCGACGTGACGGCGGGCCAGCTGGCGACCAAGGACATCGTCGCCCCACGTGCTATCGAATTCGAGAGCACGGTGCAGACCGACGAAGCCAGGGCGGCGGCCCGCGCAGCCGTGCCGTTCCAATACAGCTTCACGTCCGAGAACGCGATCGCGATCGCGGCGGCCCAGCAGATCGCCTTCGAGCAGCGGGTGGCCCGGGTGGACACGATGTTCGCCGCCGACCTCAGTGCCGAGGGCCGGCAGGCGCTCCTGTCGACCGCGATCCCGGACCTCTCCCAGGGCTCCCTGGCGACGCTCGTCGGACTCGATGCGGCGGGCTGGGCGAATGTCCGGACCGAGGCGGCGCGGGTCCTCGACGCCACCCTCCGGACCGAGCTCCGCGATACCGAGGTGGACGACACTCGAGCACAGATCGCCGGCCGGATGGCCGGTGGCCTCGATGAGGCGCAGCGGATGCTGGCGGCCGAGATCATCGCGCCACTCATCGTCGCGAATTCCTCGTTCAGTGAGGAGCTGACGGCCCAGGCTCGCGACAAGGCCGCTGAAGCCGTCGCGCCCGTCCCCGTGACCATCCGCCAGGGCGAGGTCATCGCCCGCAACGGATCACCGCTGACCGCCGCCGATGTCGAGAAGATCGCCGCCCTCGGACTCAATGTCTCGCGCCCGGATGTCGCCAGCTTCGCCGGCTGGCTGCTCCTGGCCGTCCTCGTCGTCGCGATGCTCCTGGCGTGGATCTGGCGGTTCAGGCCCGGCCTCTGGCATCGCGACAATGTCCTGGTCCTCATCGGCCTGCTCATCGTCGGCGCGACGGTCGCCCTCAAGGTCACGGCGGACCGACCGACCTTGCCATTCTTCCTGCCGACGGCGGCCATCGCGATCCTCCTGGCGATCCTCCTCGACGCCACGGTCGCGACCATCGTGATCGCCCTCGTCGCGCTCATCGGCGGGGCCGTCAACGGCGGCTCGCTGGAGTACGCCACGTACATCTTCCTCGGCGGTCTGGCGGGACTCCTCGTCATCCGCAAGGGCGATCGACTGCAGGCGTTCGTCCAGGCCGCCGTCGTCGTGTTCGTGACCAACGCGTTGGTCGTGTCCGTCTTCTCGCTGCTGGGGGCCCGTGACGTCCGGGGGATCCTCGAACTGTGGTTCGCGTCGGCGACCTCGGCGGCCGGATCCGGTGTGGCCGCGGCCGGGACGTTCGCCGTCCTTGGTTCGGTCTTCGGGATCCTCACCGTATTCCAGCTGCTCGAACTGGCGAATCCATCGCAACCGCTCCTGCGCCGCTTGCTGGTCGAGACGCCGGGCACGTATCACCACTCGCTGATGGTCGGCAATCTGGCCGAGCGTGCCGCGGAGGCGATCGGTGCCGATCCGTTGGTGACCCGCGTCGCCGCGTACTACCACGACGTCGGGAAACTGGCGAACCCGCTGGCCTTCATCGAGAACCAGGCGGGCGGCGAGAACATCCACGATCAGCTCGACCCCGAGGTCAGCGCCCGCGTCCTCAAGCAGCACGTCGTCGACGGCATCGACCTTGCCTACAAGGCCCATCTGCCGACGGCGCTCATCGCCTACATCCCGCAACACCACGGGACGGCGATCATGAGCTACTTCTATGCGCGGGCGAAGGAGATCGCCGCGCCCGGCGAGATCGTCGACGAGCGCAAGTTCCGACATGCGGGGCCAAAACCGCAATCGCGCGAGGCGGCCCTCATCATGCTCGCCGATGGGGTCGAAGCCTCCGTTCGGTCCCTGGCCGCCCGCGACGAGCCGGCCATCCGGGCGATGGTCACGCGGATCATCGACGAGCGGGTCGGTGACGGTCAATTCGACGAATGCGACCTGACCCTGCGTGACCTCGACCGGATCCGTGAGGCGTTCGTCGGCCAGCTGCTCGGGATGTATCACACGCGGATCGCGTACCCGCAGAGCACGGTCGTCGAGCTCGAATTCGAGACGTACCGCGAGCGGCGGCGGATCAGGCGGAGGGAGCGGCCCGGCTTCGTGACCCGGGCGATCTATCTGGGTCCGTGGCGGATCGACCTGACCGTCCGGGACGGGGTCTCCCCGCCGATCCCGCGAGTGGCCCTGGCGCGCGCGGTCGTCGGGGCCCTGACCGCGGCAGGCGCGCCCCGGCCCGCGTCGATCGGCCTGATCCTGTCCGACGACCGACGAGCTCGCCGAGCTGGACGCCGCATACCTCGGGAAGGCAGGCCCGACCGACGTCCTGTCCTTCCCGTTGCTCGCCCCGCAGGCGTATCCGCCGCATCAGGGCGTCGTGGAGTCGCCCGGGGGCGAGGTCATGCCATTCGCCCTGCCACCGAGCCGCCGCCTGCACCTGGGCGACATCGTCGTCTCCGTCGAGCGCGCGATCGAACAGGCCGAGCAGGGCCACGGCGGCCAGACGGGTGACGTTCGCTGGTCACCGGCCGACGAACTCCGACTGCTCGTGACCCACGGCACCCTGCACATCTGCGGATGGGATCACGCCGCGCCGATCGAGGAGGCGGCGATGCGCGCCCTGGAGCGACGACTGCTCACCTGACCGGTCAGGCCCAGCCGTTCCGGGGATCTGGCTGCTACCATCCGTGCGGGCCCTCCCGGAGCGGGATCGGGCCCTGTCGTGCTGTCTTCGGAGGTCGTGGTGAAGGTCGTGGTCGGTCTGGGCAACCCGGGTTCCCAGTACGCCGGCACCCGCCACAACATCGGCTGGCTGGTGATGGACCGGCTGGCCGAGCGCGCCGGCTGGACCGGCAAGGGCCGGCGGCGGGATGCATCGAACGTTGCGATGGGTCGGTTCCGTGGCCTCGACCTGACGCTCGTCAAGCCGCTCACGTTCATGAACGACTCCGGACTGGCCGTCCGCAAGGTCCTTGCCCGGGAGCATGCGCCACTCATCGACCTGCTCGTCGTCGCCGACGACTTCGCGCTGCCCTTCGGCAAGTTGCGCTTCCGCGAGGGTGGCGGACCGGGCGGCCACAACGGCCTGCGCTCGATCATCGATGAGCTCGGCACCGAGAAGTTCAGCCGGTTGCGGATCGGGATCGGTGAGCCCGATCGGAGCGCCATCGATCACGTCCTGGCGCGGTTCGCGCCGGACGAACAGCAGCGCCTGGACGAACTGCTCGACGCTGCCGCGGACGCGGTCGAAGCCTGGGCGCGGGACGGGACCAGCAAGGCCGCCAACCGATTCAACATGTTCGAGCTTCGACCCGCCGACACATCGCGCCAGGCCGCTGCGGGCGAGATCGACGGTCCACCGGACGCAGACGGGATCCGTCGAACCCGGACGGGCTGGCGACGGCTCCGGCCGCCCAGACCGCCGGACGCGTAGGCATGCCCGATACCCCGTTGCGAGGTCGGCGTGGTCGCGATCGACGGATCGCCGAGCGGATCGCGACCGATTTCGCCGCCCGGCACCCGGTCGGGCCGCCCGCCGAGGCGGTCGACTTCGACCTGGCCGCGGTCGACGCCGAGGTCGAGGACGCTCGGCGTGCCGATCGTTCGTCCCGACCTGCCAGAAGGCGACCCCCCGAGGACGGAGCCGGAAGCCGGGCTGCCACGACGGGTCCGGCAAGCGGCCACCGCCTGCCCGATCTGTCGGCCCTGCCGCCCTTGCTGGCCGCGACTGCGACGTTCCGTTCGCTCCGTGACCGACTTGCCCCGTCGGGCGACGACGCGCGACGACCCGACCGTCACACGGGCCTGGTCTCGGTCCCGCACGGGGCCAAGAGCTACCTGGCCGCCGCCCTTGCGATGGCACCCGCGGGTGAACGACTCGTCTGGATCGCCCGGGACGCGGAGATCGGAGCCCGCGTCGCCGAGGAACTGGGAGCGTGGCTCGGTGATCCGGAGGCGGTGGTCGTACTGGAACCACGGACCTCGCTGGCGTACGAGCGGAGCGAACTCATCGCTGACGAAACGGCCGCTCGGGTCGCGGCCCTCGCCGCCTGGCGGAGCGGTCGCGCCCGGGTCCTCGTCGCCGGCGTCCAGGCACTGCTCCAGCACACGATCGCACCGGCCGATCTGCCGCTCGCGCCGCGCGAGATCCGGGTGGGCGCGCGCCTGCACCAGGACGCGCTGCTTCGCGAACTCTTCGACCTGGGCTATGTCCCGGTCAGCGAGGTCGCGGGTCGCGGCGAATCGGCCCGTCGCGGCGGCATCGTCGACGTCTTCCCGCCGTCTGCGAGCCTGCCCATCCGGATCGAATTCTTCGGCGATGAGATCGACTCCCTTCGTTCCTTCGATCCGACCGACCAGCGAACCGTCGGGTCGATCGAGGCGGCGCTGCTCCTGCCCGCCTCGGAGTTCCTGTTGCCCCAGGGTGGCGTGCTCGCGATCCGGGATCGACTCGGTCGATCGGCCGGCAGACTGCCGGAGCGCCTGGCCGCGGACCTGGCCCGATTCGACACGGCGCCGGCTTCGATCGCGGTCGGGTCGCAGGCGGCCGCGGGAGCGTCGCGGACCCTTGCCGTCGGCGATGCGGCCGAGGTCTGGGCGGCTCACCTCGCGCCGGCGACCGGCTGGGATCACGTCGACCCGGGCACCCTGCTCGTCCTCGACGAGCCCGGCGACATCGCCGAGGCCGCTGCGTTCCTGTGGCGTCAAGCGGACGAACGGCGGGCAGAACTGGTCGAGGCCGCCGAACTGCCGAAGGACTGGCCGTCGACCTATCTGCCGCCACGCGAATGGAAGGGACGTCTCGTCGCCTCGCGGACACTCGAGCTGACCTGGGAGTCGGTCCCGCCGGAGGACTCCGCGATGGCGCGTGGCGGGTTGTCGTCGGGCGATCCGTTCGGCTGGCGTGAGCCGGTCCTGCCGACCGGGCGAGCCGGACGCCTGGCCGATGCCGTCGCCGGCTGGCAGGTCGATGGCGACCGGATCGTGCTTGCTTCGGACCAGGCGCCACGACTGGCCGAGATCCTCGGCGAGGCCGGCCACCCCGTGGCCACGGTCGACCGGCTTGGGGAGGCGCCGCCGCCGGGTGCGATCGCGCTCATCGAGCGGACGCTCAATGGCGGCTTCATCGGCGGCCCCGACGGCGTCGCTTTCGTCACCGACCGGGAGCTGTTCGGGTCCGTCCGCGTCCGTCGCCCGCGGGCGCTGCGGCGGGTCGTCCCGCGCGACATCCTCGAGCGCCTGGCACCGGGTGACCTCGTGGTTCACATCGACCATGGCGTCGCCCGGTACGAGCAGATGCTCCGGCGGGGCGGGGAGGGCGAGGATCGCGACTACCTCGAGCTGTCCTTTGCCGGCGGCGACCGGATCTTCGTGCCGGTCGAGCAGATCGCCCGGGTCAGCCGCTATGCCGGCGGCGAACGTCCATCGCTCTCGAAGTTGGGCGGGACCGAGTGGCTACGCGCCAAACGTCGGGTCCGCAAGGCGGTCGATGACCTGGCCGAGGACCTCCTCGCGCTGTATGCGTCGCGGGCCGACGCGCGTGGCCACGCCTTTGCACCGGATACGCCATGGCAGGCGGAGATGGAAGCGTCCTTCCCGTACGAGGAGACGATCGACCAGGCGCGGGCGGCCGCGGAGGTCAAGGCCGACATGGGACTGACCCGCCCGATGGATCGACTCGTCGTCGGCGATGTCGGCTATGGCAAGACGGAGGTCGCCCTGCGAGCTGCCTTCAAGGCGACCCAGGACGGGAAGCAGGTTGCCGTCCTGGTCCCGACGACCGTCCTCGCCGCACAGCACGAGGCGACGTTCTCGCAGCGTTTCGCCGCCTTCCCGCTCGAGGTCCGGTTGCTGTCCCGCTTCGTGGCCCCAGCGACCCAGGCGGTGACCGTGGCGGGACTGGCCGACGGGACGGTCGATATCGTCATCGGGACGCACCGCCTGCTCAGCAAGGACATCCGGTTCCGCGACCTCGGCCTCGTCGTCGTGGACGAGGAACAGCGCTTCGGCGTGGCGGCCAAGGAGCGACTGAAGCAGTTGCGCCGCGAGGTCGATGTCCTGACCCTGTCCGCGACGCCCATCCCTCGAACGCTCAACCTGGCCCTCGCCGGGATCCGCGACCTCAGCGTCATCGAGACCCCGCCGGAAGACAGGCTGCCGATCCAGACCCGGGTGGCCGAGGCGTCGGCCGGTCTCGTCCGCGATGCCATCCTGCGCGAGCTGGACCGGGGCGGCCAGGTCTTCTATGTCCACAATCGGGTCGAGACGATCGAAGCCCAGGCCGATCAGCTCCGTCAGATGCTGCCTGGGGTGGGCTTCGTGGTCGGCCACGGCCAGATGGCCGAGGGGGCGCTCGAGAAGGTCATGATCACCTTCGCGGATGGCGCCGCCGATGTGCTCGTGTGTACGACGATCATCGAGTCCGGGCTCGACATCCCGAACGCGAACACGATCATCATCGACCGCGCCGACACGCTCGGGCTTGCCCAGCTCTATCAACTCCGCGGCCGAGTCGGGCGATCGTCGCGGCGAGCGTACGCCTACCTCCTCTATCGCCGACGCGAGCGCCTGTCGGACGAGGCGCGCAAGCGGCTGCAGGCGATCTTCAATGCGTCCGAGCTCGGCGCCGGGTTCCAGATCGCCCTGTCCGACCTCGAGATCCGGGGCGCCGGCAACATCCTGGGCGGGGAGCAGTCCGGCCATATGGCCGCCGTCGGGTTCGATCTCTATTCCCGGCTCCTGGCTGAGGCGGTCGAGACGCGCAAGGCGTCGATGGAGGGTCGCGCCCCGATCATCGAGGCGCCTCAGGCCGTCGTCGATCTGCCGGTCGAGGCGCACCTGCCGACCGCCTACGTTCCGGAGGAGGCCCAGAAGCTGGAGCTCTATCGCCGACTCGCCCGGGCCCGGACGGGTGGTGACCTGGCGGCATTCCGCCAGGAGGTGCTCGATCGGTTCGGGCCGATGCCGGACCCGGTGACCCGGTTGATCGAGGTGGCCGAGCTCCGCATGGCGGCCGAGGCGGCAGGCGTCGCGTCCATCTCGCGTGAGGAGGGCTGGCTGGTGGTCCGGTTCGGGGCCGGCCTGAGCCGGGCGACCGCGATGGGACTCCTGTCCGGGCCGCCACTGCCGGGGATCCGTCCGTCGGACGTGACCTTCGCCAGCAACCAGGTCCGCCTGCGCCTGCCGAGCGATCCGAGGAAGGGCTGGACGCTGACCCAGGCCGTCGTCGCGCGGCTGTCCGCATCGCCCGGCTAGGGTCCGTGCCGGCGGGCCAGGGTCAGTGCCGGCGGGCTAGCATGTGCCGATGGGAACGAATCCTCAGCGCGACGGGCTGTCGGAGCACGCCACCCGCAACCAGGCGATGTGGGACGCGTACAGCGACGAGTACCAGGCGACCCATGGCGCCCAGCTGGCCGAGAGCGGCGGCATGGCGTGGGGAGTCGCCCAGATCCCCGAGACCGAGCTGCAGGTCCTCGGCGACGTCGCCGGCAAGGACATCCTCGAGTTCGGATGTGGTGCGGCCCAATGGTCGATCGCCCTTGCCCAGCATGGCGCCCGACCCGTCGGGATCGACCTGTCCGAGCGTCAGCTCGAACACGCCCGCCGCCTGATGGCGGCAGCCGCCGTCTCCTTCCCGCTCATCCACGCCAGTGCGGAAGCCGTGCCGCTCCCAGACGCCTCGTTCGACATCGTCTTCTGCGATCACGGGGCGATGACGTTCGCGGATCCATACCTGACCGTGCCCGAGGCAGCCCGACTGCTGCGACCAGGTGGCCTGTTCGCGTTCAACCATCATTCGCCGATCGAGACGATCTGCTGGCCGCTCGACGCCGAGCGCGTCGGCGACCGATTGGCCCTCGACTACTTCGGGATGTATCGAGTCGATGACGGCGAGGAGATCTCCTTCCAATTGCCATACGGCGAGTGGATCCGACTCTTCCGGGCGAACGGCCTGACGGTCGAGGACCTGCTGGAACCGCGGCCGGCCGCCGATGCCACGAGTTCGTACCGGGATGACGAACAGCTGGCCTGGTCGCGGCGCTGGCCGGCCGAGTGCATCTGGCGGCTGCGGCGAACCTGATCGGTCAGGCGTCGGCGTCGTCCAGGCCGTGCAGGACGCCGGATCCATGGAGTTCGACCAGCGTCTCACGGCGGCCACCCGCGCCGACTTGTCGATCGGCGACGACGCAGTGCCCCGACAGCGAACGCCCATCGGCGGTCCGACCGGTCAGCTCGCCCTCATCGAGTTCCGGGCCGACCCGGGTCACGATCCGGGCGCTCCAGCGCGAATTGCCCGCGTCGTCGTCCCAGCAGTCGACGGTCGCCCCGGGCAGCCCGACGCCACCGAACGTGACGTCGTGGATGGCGAAGCGAAGATGTCGGGTGGTCACGCACACACGGTACCAGCCCGAGGCGATGTGGCTCGGGCGACGGAGGCGGCGTACCATTTCACGGCCGCGGGACCGCGCAGGACTCCGGTCGGCAGGAGGGTGGACCGCAGATGGCGGAATTGACGAACGAGGAGGTCGTCCACGCGTATCTGCGTGCACTGACCGACAACGACGGGGATGCGATGGGCCGATTGCGCGATCCCGACTACGTCCTTGACTACCCGCAGTCGGGCGAGCGCATCCGCGGCCACTCGATGGAACGGATGATCGCGGACCACTATCCGGGCGGCGTCCCGGACGTTCTCGAAGGCTCGGCCCGGGTGGTCGGCAGCGAGGACAAGTGGGTCGTCACCCCGAGTTTCACGTTCGAGCGGATCGCGGGGAGCGGCGAGACGTGGTGGTTCGAGGGGAAGGCGCGCTACGCGGACGGCTCCGTCTGGCACCTCGTCTCGATGTGTCGCCTGCGCGACGGTCGCGTGTTCCGCGAGGTGAACTACTGGGCGGAACCGTTCGATCCACCCGCCTGGCGGGCCGCCTGGGTCGAGCCCATCGAGCACGGCCCAGCGTCCTAGCGCGTGAGCCATCCGAGCCCCGACGCCGCCGACGGTCTGTGGCGGTCCGATCGCCGAGCCCTGACGACCGGTCTCATCCTGACCATCACCCTGGTCGCCTTCGAGGCCCTGGCGGTCTCGACCGTGATGCCGATCGCGGCCCAGCAGTTGGGCGGCCTGGAACTGTACGGATGGGTCTTCTCGGCGTTCTTCCTCGGCGCGCTGATCGGGATCGTCGTCGTCGGCGGCGTGATCGACCGGGGCGGCCTGGCGATCCCCTTCGCTGTCGGGCTCAGCCTGTTCGCGTTGGGGTTGCTCGGCGGGGGACTCGCTCCCTCGATGGGCATCCTGGTGGCCGCCCGCTTCCTCCAGGGGCTCGGAGCCGGCGCCCTCCAGCCGATCGCCTATGTCGCCATCGGGCGAACGCTCCCGGAGCGTCTCCGGCCCCGGATGTTCGCCACCTTGTCGACAGCCTGGGTCCTGCCCGGTGTCGTCGGTCCCGCGATCGCCGGGGCCATCGGCGAGTCGTTCGGCTGGCGGGTCGTGTTCCTCGGGTTGCTCCCGTTGATCGCGATCGCCGGGGTGCTGACGCTCGGAGCGCTCCGCAACGTGGCGGCGCCGCCGCCGCTCGATGACGAGGGGATCCTCGCGGCCCGGTCGGCGCGCCGTGGGCGACTGCCCCTGGCGATCGCCGTCGCCCTCGGGGCGGGGCTGTTCACCCTGGGCCTGACCACGGGCGAGTTGGCTGCCGACGGTGATCCTGGTCGTCGTCGGAACGGCGATCGGCCTGTTCGCGATCCGGCGGTTGACCCCGGAAGGGACCCTGTCGGCCCGGCCGATCCTGCCCGCGGCGGTACTGCTTCGCGGGATCCAGACCTGCGCGTTCTTCGGGGTCGATGCGTTCGTTGCCCTCACGCTCGTCGAGTGGCGGGGCGTATCGGCGACCGCCGCCGGCGTGGCCCTGACCGCTGCCACGATCGCCTGGACGGCCGGCGCCTGGATCCAGGCACGCGGTGCAGCACGCTGGCCGACCTATCGATTCGTGCAGGTCGGATGGAGCCTCATCCTGGTCGGCCTGGCCGGGATGCTGCTCGTCCTCGTGCCGGAGATCTCCTGGCTGGTGGTGCTGCCGACGTTCGGACTGGCCGGACTGGGGATGGGGCTGTCGTATGCCCCGATCACGCTCATCGTCCTGCGTGAAGCATCGGTCACCGCCCAGGGTGCTGCGACGAGCGCGCTATCGCTGACCGACTCCCTCGGCGCCACGCTCGGGACCGGGATCTCCGGAGCGATCATCGCGGCCGGGGTCCGCGCGACCGGCGCCCCCGCGGCCGGTCTGGCCGTCGCCTTCATCGTGGCCATCGCGATCGGGTTCGTCGGCCTGGCCCTGACGGGCAGGCTGCGGCCCGGCTCGGCCCCGATCGCTCCCCTGGCGATGGCTGCGGACCCACCGCCGTCGTGATCAGTCCCGGTCGATGGTGCCTGCGGTAGACTTCGAGCCCTCAGGCGGTCCGCTCACCGGCGCCGCACACCGTTGCGCATGGAGGCCCCGATATCGTGTCTGCAGAAGAGCTGCGCGCGAAGATCCGCGAGGTCCCCGACTTCCCGAAGCCCGGGATCCTGTTCTACGACATCACGACCCTGCTCAAGGACGCGGTCGCCTACAAGCAGGCGATCGACGAGATGCTGGCACCCTACGCCGGCGAGCAGATCGACATCGTCGTCGGCATGGAGTCACGCGGCTTCATCTTCAGCGCCCCGATGGCCTACCAACTCGGCGCGGGACTCGTTCCGGTCCGCAAGCTCGGGAAGTTGCCCGCTGAGACGATCACCGTCGAGTACGCGCTCGAGTACGGATCGAACACGCTGGAGATCCACCGCGACGCGATCATGCCCGGGCAACGGGTGCTCGTGGTCGACGACCTGCTGGCGACCGGCGGCACGGTCCATGGGACGATCGACCTCGTGGAGCGCTTGAAGGGTGAGGTCGTCGGTCTCGCCTTCCTCGTCGAACTGGAGTTCCTCAATGGCCGAGATCGGCTGGACGGACGCCGGGTGACGAGCGTCGTCAAGTACTGACGGTCTTTCCGCAGCGAGGCGCCCCAGCTTGACTGAACCGTCCGCCGACGACAACACGACGCCGCCGACGCCGACGCCGACGGATGCGAACCTCGGCCGGCGGAGCTTCTTCCGGTCGTTCGCGGCCGAGGTGATCCAGTCCGCTGCGACCGTCGCCGGCGCGGCCCAGGCCCTGCAGCAGGCCTCCGCCGAGGCGGCCAGCGTGCTGATCGGTGCGACGACCGAGGTCCCGCCACCGGCCCCCCCGGCGGACGCTGAACCAGCCGGAGCACCGGTCGGGTTCAGGACCCCATTCCGCGAGGATGGCGGAACGCTCTACCTCATCGATCAGCGGCGCCTCCCAGACGCCCTCGTCGAGTATCCATGCAAGTCGGCCGGCGAGGCTGCCTACGCGATCCGGGAGATGATCGTTCGTGGCGCTCCGGCGATCGGCCAGGTCGCGGCGATCGGCCTGGCGATCAGCGCCGAGGTCATGCGCGACAGCCGACCCTTCGCTCGTCGGGCGACGCTTCGTGGTGCCGCGAATGTCCTGATCGGCACCCGGCCGACGGCCGCCAACCTTCGATGGGCGGTGGATCGGGTCATGGCCCGCTATACGGAACTCGGGGAGTTGTCCGAGGACGGCGGCGCGATCGCGGACGCGATGCGGGCCGAGGCCGATGCGATCGTCTTCGAGGCGACGACCGACCACGGCCGGCTGGCCACGTTCGGATTCGACGTCCTCCCGTCGCCGGCCGATCGCCCGGTCCGGATCCTGACCCACTGCAACACGGGACCGCTCGCCTGCGGCCAGTACGGCACGGCACTCGGTGTCGTGCAGGTGGCCCACCATGCCGACCGGGCGGTCCACGTCTGGGTCGATGAGACTCGGCCGTATCTCCAGGGGGCTCGACTGACGGCCTGGGAGCTGGCCCAGGCGGGGGTCCCGCACACGCTCCTGCCGGACGTCGCCGCGGGCCATCTCATGGCGTCCGGCGAGGTCGACATCGTGCTGGTCGGTGCGGACCGGGTCGCCGCCGATGGCGACACGGCCAACAAGATCGGCACGTATCCGCTGGCGGTCCTCGCCGCCCGCCACGGCATCCCGTTCTATGTCTGCGCACCGACCAGTTCGGTCGATCTGGGCGCGCCCGATGGAGCCGCGATCCCGATCGAGGAGCGCCGGGCGGAGGAGGTCCTCGAATTCCGGGGAGTTCGCATCGCGCCGCCCGGGACCGAGGTCCGCAACCCGGCATTCGACGTCACCCCGGCCGAGCTGATCACCGGGATCATCACCGAAGAGGGCGTGGTCCGGCCCCCCTTCCAAGCGGGTCTGGTCACGGCGGTCGAGTCCGCCAGGACCCGCTGGGGAAGGCCGCCACGAGCGGAAGCGGCAGAGGACCCGACCGCGACGTCCGGCGACCCGCTGGCGCCCGGCTGATGGCCACGGTCGCTGTCGGTCGCGGCGGATCGATCACCGCTCGGGCCACGACCGACAAGGGCGAGCTCCGATCCTTCCTGGAGCAGGACCGCCTGTACGCGGCCTATGCGCTGTGTGATCTGGAGGAGCGCGAATTCGCCCGGACGCGGTGGGGGATGGCGTGGGACAGCGAGCGGCCGGTCGCGGTGATCCTCGAATATCACGGTCCGACGCCGCAGCCGATGTTCGTGATGGGCCGCGAGGACGGCATCGCCGTCATCCTCAGAGACCTGATCAAGCCCCGGGTCGCGTACGTGGCCGCCCCGGCGTCGGTCCTGCCCACGATCGCGACCGCCTACCGCGTGGACCCGGGTCCGGCGATGGTGCGGATGTGGGTCGACCGGACCACGTTCCGACCCTATCCGGCGGGCGTCGAGCGACTGCTCCCGGTCGAGATCGGCGACCTCAACCGGCTCTACCAGCTGGGGTTCGCCTCATGGCTGCCGGCGACCGCGATCAGCGACGGGGTCTACTACGGCCTGCGGGTCAACGGCCAGCTGGTCGCCGCCGCCGGCACTCACGTCGTGAGCCCGGGGGCGCGCCTGGGCGTCGTCGGCAACGTCCTGACCCATGTCGACTATCGTGGACGTGGCTTTGCGACCGCGGTGACCGGGGCGGTGACCGCGGAGCTGCTGCGGACGTGTGATCAGGTCGTCCTCAACGTGCGATCGGACAACCCGCCCGCGCTCAACGCCTATCGCCGGCTTGGCTATGCGGAGCACGTTCGCTTCGAGGAGCGCCTCGTCCATCGCCTCGGCTCGCCGTGGCCGGACCTGTCCGCCACGCTCCGCCGTTTCTTTTCGCGCAAGGAGACCGAACCTCGATGACGACCACCGGCACACCGCAGATCCACGACGTGACCGATCTCGCCCTCGCCGCCGAAGGCGTCCGCCGGATCGAATGGGCCGAGCGGGAGATGCCCGTCCTGCGTCTCATCCGCGAACGCTTCGAACGGGAGCGCCCCCTCGAGGGGTTGCGGATCGGCGCGTGTCTGCACGTCACCACGGAGACGGCAAACCTGATGCGGACGCTGAAGGCCGGCGGGGCATCGGTCGTGCTGGCTGCGAGCAACCCGCTCTCGACCAAGGACGATGTGGCCGCTGCCCTGGTCGCCGAGTACGGGATCGCCGTCCTCGCCCGCCGCGGCGAGGACCGGGATACCTATTACGCGCACCTCGAGGCGGTCGCCGATACGCACCCGCAGCTGACCATGGACGATGGCTGCGACCTCGTCTCGCTCCTCCACAGCAGCCGGCCGTCGCAGGTCGCCGAGGTCCTGGCCGGGACGGAGGAGACCACGACCGGCGTGATCCGGCTTCGAGCGATGGCCGCCGACGGCGCCCTCGGCTTCCCGGTCATCGCGGTCAACGAGGCGCAGACGAAGCACCTGTTCGACAACCGCTACGGGACGGGCCAGAGCACGCTCGATGGGATCCTGCGGGCGACCAACATCCTCATCGCCGGCCGTCGGGTGGTCATCGCAGGGTACGGCTGGGTCGGCAAGGGGATCGCCTCGAGGATGGCCGGCCACGGCGCGCATGTCGCGGTCGTCGAGGTCGACCCGGTCCGGGCGCTGGAGGCGCTGATGGACGGGTTCTCGGCGATGACCGCGGCCGAGGCGGCCGCCTGGGGTGATCTGTTCATCACCGCGACCGGCAACATCAATGTCTTCCGGCGAGAGCACTTCGAAGCCATGCGCGACGGCGCGATCATGGCCAACTCCGGCCACTTCGATGCGGAGCTGGATCTGGCGGCACTGCGCGAACTCGCGGAGGGCCACGTCCGCGACGTCCGCGAGAACGTCCAGGAATTCGACCTTGGCGGCAAGCGGATCAATCTCATCGCCGAGGGAAGGCTGGTGAACCTCGGGGCGGCCGAAGGTCATCCCGCCGCCGTCATGGACATGAGCTTCGCCAATCAGGCCCTCTCGGCCGAGTATGTCGCCGGTCATCACGCCGAACTGGAGGCCCGGGTCTACGTCGTGCCCGAAGCGATCGACGCGGAGGTCGCCCGGCTCAAGTTGGCGGCCCTGGGCATCGTGCTCGAGCCGATGACGGCGGAGCAGATCGAATACATGGCCTCCTGGCAGCATGGGACCTGATCGGGCGACCGAGCCGACCGTCGCCCCGTACGGGTCGTGGGCATCGTCGATCCGGATCGACGATGCGGTGACCGATGCCATCGTCCTCGGCGAGCCATGGATCGACGGCGACGATGTCTACTGGATCGAGGGTCGACCCGTCGAGGGTGGACGGCGAGTGCTCGTGCGCGCCGGCGCCGACGGTTCAACGACGGATCTGACGCAGGCGCCCATCAACGTCCGGACCGGGGTACACGAATACGGCGGCGGATCCTACGTCGTGGTGGGCGGGATCGTCGTCTACTCGGACGTACGCGACGGCCGGCTGTACCGGCTCGACCCGGCCGATCGCACGCCGGTCGCGGTCACCCCGGCGGGACCATGGCGCTATGCGGACCTGCGGCCCGACCTGGCGCGCCGCCGCTTCTACGCGGTCCGCGAGGACCATGGCGGCGGGAAGGAGCCCGCCAACACGATCGTCGCGATCCCGCTCGATGGCGGCGACGCGCGCGTCCTCGTCCACGGACCGGACTTCGTGGCGGCGCCCCGGTTATCGCCCGATGGGACCCGCCTCGCCTGGCTGGAATGGGACCACCCGGACATGCCCTGGGACGCGACCCGGCTCCGAGTGGCCACGATCGAACCGGACGGCACGCTCGGTCCGGCGGCCCTCGCCGCCGGCGGCCCCGACGAGTCGATCGTCCAGCCGGATTGGGCTCCCGACGGGACGCTCCACCTGGTCAGCGACCGGACCGGCTGGTGGAACCTGTACCGCCTGCTCGACGGACCTCGTCTCGAGGCCATCGCCCCGATGGAGGCGGAGTTCGCCGACCCTGCGTGGGTCTTCGGCCAGTCCTCGTACGGGTTCCTGCCGGATGGTGGGATCGTCGCCGCCGCGCGCGCCTCCGGCCGCGACCGGCTGTACCGGATCGACCGAGAGCTCCAGGTCCGTGAGATCCCAGTGCCGTTCACCGAACTCGACGGTCTCCGCGCGAGCGACTCCACCGTGGTCGCCCTGGCCGGACGGCCCGGCGAGCCGACGATCGTGGCGAGGTTCGATGTACGCACGCTGGCTCCGTCCGGCGTCCTCCGTCGCGCGGCCTCGATCGTCCTCGAACCCGGCTCGACCTCGATCCCGGAGACGATCGAATTCCCGACGACCGACGACCGGACGGCGTTCGCGCTGTTCTATCGGCCGACGAATCCGGCGCTATGCGGCCCCGGCCGGGGAGAAGCCGCCGCTGCTCGTGCGGGTCCACGGCGGCCCGACATCGAGCGCGATCGTCATCGATGGACCTTGGCAAGCAGATCCTGACCAGTCGGGGGATCGCCATCGTCGACGTGGACTACGGCGGCAGCGCCGGATATGGACGCGCCTACCGCCGCCGGCTGGACGGCGAGTGGGGGATCGTCGATGTCGACGATTGCGTCGCAGCCGCCCGCTTCCTGGTCGAGCGCGGCGACGTGGATCCCGACCGACTGGCGATCGAAGGTGGCAGTGCCGGAGGCTACACGACGCTTGCCGCGCTCGCGTTCCGGAAGGCCTTCGCCGCCGGGATCAGCCTGTTCGGCGTGGCCGACGTCACCCTGCTGATGACCGACACCCACAAGTTCGAATCACGGTATCTCGACCGCCTGGTCGGTCCGTATCCGGAGGCAGCCGACCGATACCACGACCGTTCGCCGATCCATTTCGTCGACCAGATCGATGTCCCCGTGCTGGTCCTCCAGGGACTCGATGACAAGGTCGTCATCCCGGCCCAGGCCGAGCGGATCGTCGCCGCCCTGGCAGCGCGGCACATCCCCCATGCGTACCTGGCATTCGAGGGCGAGGGACACGGGTTCCGTGGCGAATACGCGATCCGGCGGACGATCGAGGCCAGGCTGTCATTCCTCGGCCAGGTCTTCGGGTTCCGACCGGCCGACGACCTCGAGCCGCTGGTCCTCGTCGATCTCGAGGGCTCCACGAACTAGCCGATGGACGTCAGCCCGATCGAGCTGGTCCTCGGACTGTTCGTGGTCGCGGTCGGACTCGCCTACCTGGCTCGCTGGATCGGCGTTGCCTATCCGATCCTCCTCGTCATCGGTGGTCTGGTCCTCGCGTTCGTACCCGGCGTGCCGTCGATCGAGCTCGATCCGGACCTGGTCTTCCTGCTCCTCCTGCCGCCGATCCTGTTCGGGGCGGGCTTCTCGACCCCCATCCGCGATCTGAAGGCCAACCTGCGCCCGATCATCCTGTTCGCCGTCGGCCTGGTCCTGTTCACCACCGTGGTGGTCGGTCTCGTCGCCCAGGTGCTCATCCCGGGGATCAACGTCGGTGCGGCGTTCGCGCTCGGGGCCATCGTCGCCCCACCGGACGCTGTTGCAGCGACCTCGATCTTCCGCCGCCTCGGGGCACCGGCCAGGGTCGTCACGATCCTCGAAGGCGAGAGCCTGATCAACGATGCTTCGGCGCTGATCGCCTATCGCTTCGCCGTCGTCGCCGCGCTGACCGGGTTCTTCTCGTTGCAAGAGGCCGCCGTCGCCTTCGTCGCGGTGGGTCTCGGCGGTATCGCGGTCGGTATCGTCGTCGGGTTCGTCCTGACCGAAGGCTGGCGGCGGACATCGGATCCGACGCTCGAGATCATGGTCTCCCTGCTGGCCCCGTTCGCCGCCTACCTCCCGGCCGAGGCGCTCGGCGTGAGTGGGGTCCTCGCCGCCGTGGTCGCGGGTCTGATCGCCGGCCGACGCGCCGCGCGGGTGCTGTCCCCGGATGCGCGACTCCTGGGTCGAGGGACCTGGGACATCGTCATCTTCATCATCAACACGTTCGCATTCATGCTCATCGGCCTCCAGTTGCCGACGATCCTGGCCGGTCTATCCGCCTGGTCCGCCGGGGAGCTCCTGGCCTGGGGTCTGGCCATCAGCCTGACCGTCATCGTCGCCCGGTTCGTCTGGGTCTTCCCCGCGACCTACCTGCCAAGACGGTTGAGCGCCAGCCTCCGGGCGAGGGATCCCTCGCCGTCGAAGCGGGTTGTCGTCGTCATCTCCTGGGCCGGCATGCGCGGGTCCGTGTCGCTGGCGGCCGCCCTCGCCCTGCCGCTCACGCCAAAGGTCTTCCCGGAACGTGACCTGGTCATCTTCCTGACGTTCTGCGTCATCATCGCCACGCTCGTCGGCCAGGGACTCACGCTTCCCTGGCTCATGCGACGGCTCGGTGTCACCGCCGCGGCCGGGCCAGACACGGAAGAGGCGCACGCTCGTCTCGCGGCCGTCGAGGCTGCCCTGGCCCGGCTGCGCGAGCTCGAATCCGAGTATCCGGGGCACACCGAACTGGTCGTTCAGCTCCGGGCGCGCTACGAGCACGAGGCGAGCCATGTCTGGCCGCACCCGGACGGCCCGATCGACGATGCCGAGCAAGAGCTGCTCGACCATCTCGAGATCCGGACGGCGGTCCTCGACGCCGAGCGGGAGGCGGTCATCCGGCTCCGCGACAACGGGATCATCGGCGATGCGGTCCTCCATCGGATCGAGCGCGATCTCGACCTCGAAGCGCTTCGTTCCGGTGTCTGAATCCCCCGTGTCGTGCTAGCCTTCCGACCCATGAGCATCGTCGACGCGGCCGAGTACCTGTTCACCTCCGAATTGGTCACGGAGGGTCACCCGGACAAGATGTGCGACCAGATCTCGGACGCCATCCTCGACTCGATCATCCGTGATGACCCGAATGCCCGGGTCGCCTGCGAAGCGGCCACCACGACCGGCCTGGTCATGGTCCTCGGCGAGATCACGACGACGACCTACATCGACCTCCAGGCGGTCGTCCGCGACACGGTTCGCGACATCGGCTATACCCGCGCGGACTACGGTTTCGACTACCTCACCTGCGGCACGCTCGTATCGGTCAAGGAGCAGTCGCCGGACATCGCCCAGGGAGTCGATTCGGCACTCGAGGTCCGCGACGACGCAGCCTCGGCCTTCGAACTCGGAGCGGGCGACCAGGGGATGATGTTCGGGTTCGCCTGTCGCGAGACGCCCGAGCTGATGCCGCTGCCGATCGCCCTCGCCCATCGGATGGCGCGCCGCCTGGCCGAGGTTCGGAAGTCCGGCCAATTGCCGTATCTCCGGCCGGATGGCAAGACCCAGGTCACGGTCGAGTACGCGTTCGGGGTCCCGAAGCGAGTCCGGACCGTCGTCGTCTCCGCGCAGCACGATCCCGACGTCCGGCCCGAGCAACTCCGCTCGGACATCATCGAGACGGTCATCCTGCCGACGATCCCCAGCGACCTGCGTGAGACGGACCCGATCATGCACGTCAACCCGACCGGGCGGTTCGTGACGGGCGGGCCGATGGGCGATGCCGGGCTCACCGGGCGCAAGATCATCGTCGACAGCTATGGCGGGATGGCGCGCCACGGCGGCGGGGCGTTCTCCGGGAAGGACCCGACCAAGGTCGATCGATCCGCCACCTACGCCGCACGGTGGGTGGCCAAGAACGTCGTCGCGGCGGGACTTGCCGATCGCTTCGAGGTCGAGGTCGCGTACGGGATCGGGATCGCCCGGCCGATCAGTTTCACGGTCGATTCGTTCGGGACGGGCCGGATCGACGATGGAGCGATCCGGAAGATCATCGACCATCACTTCGACCTGCGACCGGCGTCGATCATCGCCGCACTCGACCTGCGCCGGCCCATCTACCGGCAGACGGCGGCGTATGGCCATTTCGGGCGTCCTGAACTGGACCTGCCCTGGGAGCGCACCGACAAGGCGGCCCTGCTGGCGGCGGACGCCGGGCTTCCGGCTCCGGTCGCGGTGCGTGCCGCCGCCGACTAGTCAGGCCGGCGGGTTTCGGCAGATCGACGTTCTTCACGGGCCGCAGGCCCCTAGACTGGACAACGTATGTACGCCGTGATCATGGCCGGAGGCGGCGGGACCCGGTTGCACCCCCTCAGCCGGCCCGAGCGCCCGAAGCCCTTCCTTCCCCTCCTCGGCGACCGGTCGCTGCTGCAGGGCACGGTCGACCGCGTCCACGACCTGACCGAAGACGTCACCGTGGTCACCGACCGGCGCTACGAACAGCTCGTCCGGGAGCAGGTCCCGGAGGCGAACGTCGTGCTCGAGCCGCAGGGCCGAAACACGGCGGCCGCCATCACCCTGGCGACCCTTGCCATCGACCGCCCGGAAGACGAGGTGATGGTCGTCCTGCCAGCCGATCAGACGATCGAGCGAGAGGATGCCTATCGAGCGGTCATCCGCAGCGCCGCGGATCATCTGGCGACCGGAGCGTTCGGGATCGAGGCGCCGCTGGTCACGCTCGGCATCACGGTCGATCGTCCAGCTACCGAATACGGCTACCTCGTCCCGGATCTCGACCGCGGCGCCGCGATCGATGGCTGCCGCGCCTATCCGCTGACCCGTTTCGAGGAGAAGCCCAAGCCGTCGCGCGCGGATGCGCTCGCCGGCCAGGAGGGCGTCGCCTGGAATGCCGGGATCTTCCTGTGGCGTCGGTCGGCGATCCGGGCGGCCCTCGGCCGATACACCGGTCTCCTCCAATCCATCGGCCCGATGATCGGGTCGCCAACGTCGCTCCAGCATGCCTATGAGGCCATCCAGCGACCCGTCTCGATCGACTACGCCGTCATGGAAGGCGCAGCCCAGAGCGGCCAGGTCGTCATGGTGGCGATGGACGTGGGCTGGTCGGACCTGGGCTCATGGTCGTCACTCCTCGCGGCGCTCGGCGCATCGGGGACCGGGGCGGTCGTCCAACCCGGGGAGACCGTCCTTGTCGACGGCGCCGACCTGATCGTCCGCCGGATCGGCGGACGTCTCGGCGTGATCGCGCCGATCGAGCCCGGTAGCATGACCGCGACCCAGCCGCTCGCCCACCTCCGTGGTGCCGGCCCGGATCGCCTGATCATCGAGCGACTGCTGGATCGCTGCAGCGAAGCAGAGGGATGACGACGTGACCCTTGCCGGCCGACCGCCCACCCCGACGACGATCGTCTTCGGGACCGACGGATGGCGAGCGCGGATCGCCGATGAGTTCACCTACGAGAACGTCCGTCGGTGTGCCGACGGCGTGGCCGCCCATGTGGCCGGACGCGGGGAGACGGCCAAGGGCGTCGTCATCGCCTACGACCGTCGATTCTCGTCCGAGTACTTCGCGATGGCCGCCGCCGAGGTCCTCCTCGCCCGTGACATCCCGGTGGCCTTCGGGATCCATGCGGTCCCGACCCAGATGTGCTCATACGAGGTCGTCCAGCGCGGGGCCGCCGCCGGGATCGTCATCACCGCGAGCCACAACCCGTGGGTCGACAACGGTTTCAAGGTCAAGGCGCCGACTGGGGCTGCCGCCGGCCCGGACATCCTGGGCGCCATCGAGACCCGCCTTGCGGTCAACGGGGGCATCGGGATCGACCGCCGGCCGTTCGACGATGCGGAGGCGGCGGGCCTTGTCGAGCGCTTCGACCCGTTCGAGGGATACGAGCGGTTCGTCCGCCGGACGCTCGATCTCGATGCGCTCAAGGCGGCCGATCTGTCGATCCTGGTGGATCCGATGTGGGGGGCCGGGGCGGGCTGGATCTCGCGTCTCCTGGCCGGCGGCCGGATCCGGGTCGATGAGATCCACCAGGAGCGCAACCCGTATTTCGGCGGCGTCAACCCGGAACCGATCCGACCGAATATCGATGAGGCGCTCGGCCGGTTGGCGGGCGGCGGGTACGACCTCGGCCTCTTCCTCGACGGTGACGCGGATCGAGCCGGCGCCGGAGACGAACGCGGGACGTTCATCCACCAGCTCCAGGTGACCGGTCTCCTGATGTATTACCTGGCCGAGCACCGGGGCTTGCGTGACCCGGTGGTGATCAGCGTCAACAACACGTCGATGGCCGCCCGTCTCGGTGAGCGGTACGGGATCACCACCCACGAGACCCCGGTCGGTTTCAAGTTCATCGGTCCGAAGATGATCGAGACCGGGGCGATGATGGGCGCCGAGGAGTCGGGCGGGTTCGGGTTCGGGATGCACCTTCCCGAACGGGACGGCGTCTACGCCGATCTCATGCTGCTCGACCTCTTCCTGCGCGAGCGAGCCGCGGGTCGGTCGCCCGTGTCGAGCGCCATCGCCTCGTTCCACGACATCGCCGGCCCGTCGTTCTACCTGCGGATCGACGTGCACATCGAGCGCGCCGCGTATCCCGAGACGAAACGGCGGCTGTTCGTCGATCTGGCGGCCGACTCGCCCGACGAACTGGCGGGTGAGCCCGTCGTCGGGACGGTCGCCCTCGATACGGGCGATGGGTTCAAGTTCTTCCTGGAGGACGGGTCGTGGCTGCTCATCCGGGCGTCCGGGACGGAACCGCTCGTTCGCGTCTACACCGAGGCGACGTCGGCCGGGCTGCGAGACGCATTGCTCGCGGCCGGCGAGCGCCTGGTGCGCGGCTGATGGATGACCCGATGGACGCATCTCCGGCGCGTGGACAAGCCGTGGGGCCACGAGCTGATCTGGGCGCACACGGATCGCTACGTCGGCAAGATCCTGGTCATCGAGGCCGGACGCCGCCTGTCGCTCCAGCGGCACGCGGTCAAGGACGAGTCGATCCTGGTGAGCGCCGGGCGGTTGCGGTTGTATCTCGAGGACGAGCACGGCACGATCCAGATCGAGGAACTCGGGGTCGGTGCGCACCGCCATGTTCCGACCGGACGGATCCATCGATATGAGGCCATCGAGCGGACCGAACTGGTGGAGGTGTCGACCCCGGAGCTCGACGACGTCATCCGGCTCGAGGACGACTTCGGACGCCAAGGTACCAGCGCCCCGTGACCGCTCGATAGGCCGATTTCCTGGGGTCGGGTGGCCTTCGCGGGTGTACTCTTCGGATGACGCGACCGTCATCACCGGTCGAGGTGCTGACCGGACGGCGGACCCGCGAGCGCCCGAACGGGCGATGGAGGTAGCGCTGCGATGCACAGCTCCCTGATCGGCAAAGTCGAGAAGGCGAATCGCTACGCCCGTGAACTCGATCGCATCACGATCGACCGAGTCTCGCTCACATTCCGTGGCGACAACGACACCCATCACATCGGGCTCGACGCCGGTCAGTGGCGATGCACCTGCCACTACTTCGAGAGTTGGGGATCGTGCGTCCACCTCCTGACGCTCCAGAAGGTCTTCGGGGTCATGCTGCCCGAGGATGCCCAGGTGTCGATCTTCGCGGCCGCTGAGCCGGTCGCCACCTAGGTTCGCCCAGCGCCCGCGTCGCCACCCGCCCGGGGTCGCCTAGCGCCCCCGTCGCCACGCGACCACTGCCCCTCGGGCGGCTCCGATCGCCGGGGCGGCGATCCGGCGCCAGCCGGATGCGGCGTCGTGGATCGCCAGCGAGACCGACCCGTCGGCGGATGCCCAGGCGATGGCGATCCGCTGGCCGTCATCGTCCAGTGCGAATGCGATCGCGGTCGAACCCTTGTCGGGTGGGTCGATCGAGCCGAGTGAGGAGCCGTCCCCGGCGAGCCAGCCGGCCCGGTCGCGGACGACGACCGCGGCCCCACGACCGGCCATCGTCGCGACGCGACGAGTATCCGCTGAGGCCGTCAGCAGTCTCGCGCCAGCGGGTCCATCCGCGAGCACGCCGGTCTTGAGGTTCACGATCGTCGATGACGGGTCGGCCGTGTCGCCGGTCACCACGACCAGGCGGTCCTCCCCGAGCCAGGTGGGAGGCGCCGCCAGCACCGACTCATCGACCGCGACCTCGAACACCGTGCGAGCCGTCGGGTCGGTGACGGCCACGCTGACCCTGCCGCCGCCGGCCAGGTCGCCGTCCAGGGTCGCATACCGGCCCCCAGCTGGGTCCCACGTCGCGAAGTAGGCCATCCCGGTCGGGACGTCGCCGCTCGGGACCGACCGCCTCGAGCGTCCGCCAGTCGAGGGAGGTGCCGAGCCGGACTGGATCGCTCGTCGCGACGGAGCCATCGGTGAGGGTCGCCGCCAGGACGTCGACACGCCCGGTCGCGATCCAGGACGTGTCTCCGTCGGGCAGGCTGATCGGGACCGGGATGCCGGGATCAGCCGTCCAGCCCAGCAGGCGAACCCCATCCGGACCGGCGACCAGGGCGACGAGACCACTCGGGGTGGCCGGGTCTGCGCGTCCCGACCCGGAGCACGCAGCGAGGGCCGTCATCATGACGAGCAGGGTGGCGAGGGCGGCAACCATCGTGACGGGGGCCCGCGGTCGGGTCCCGGAGCGATGTCGTTCGACAGGGCTTGGCATCGGCGAGCCAAGTGTGCCATGTGGATCGGCCTGCTCAGCGGACCGTGAGTTGCCAGTAGTAGGCGGCCGAGCCCAGGTCGTCGGCGAACCGGATGGCGACCTGGACAGACCAGGCGCCGGGCGCGGGGGCGACGAATGCGATGGCATCCGTGCCGCTCCCGAGCCCGATGGCCCCGATCCCGTCCGCGGTTCCCGCCTCGACTCGGCTGGCGGTCCACGAAGCGACCCCGACGCCGGATCCGAGGGTCAGGGTCATCGGCTCGCCGACGGCTGCCGCGATCGACGCTCCGGGCAGCCACGGACTGTCGGAGCCGCCCCCCTGCCAGGTGTACGAGCCGAGTCGACCGACGACCGGATCACCGCCTTCGACGGCCAGGGCGGCTGCGGGCGGGTCGACCGGAAGCGAGCCCGACGGCGAGCCCGCCGGCGACACCGACGACCGATCGGTCGGGGACGGTGCCGCCGGCTCCATGGTCGCGGTCGTCGTCGGCGACGTCGCTCGCGGTTGCCCAGCGCAGGCGCACACCGAAAGCGCAAGGGCGACGATCGTCAAGTTGCAACGATGGATGGCTCGATCGCGCACGACGAGGAACTCCTTCCTTCAGTCAGATACAGAGGGCGTCGCTGCCGCCGGTCGGGGCGAGGGTCCGGCAGGCGCTCACCGCGATCCGGATCACGGGTGAGCTCGACCCACTCAGTCCCTCGTTCGTGGGCGTCTTGAAGGTCGCCCGGTACTCCGTGTCCGAGACGAGCTTCTGGGTACTCGTGTAGGTCCCGGCGGGTGATCCGACCGACATCGTGCCGACCGTGGTCCAGGCCTGGGTTCCCGGCGCGCGCCGCTGCAGGGTCACGGTCCGACCCGTGATCGGGTTGGCGCCCAGCCGCCCGTACGCATCCAGGTCGACGACCCGCAGCGTGGCAGTGATCGTCGTCGATCCACCCAGCAGGACGACGGAAGACGACGCGCCGACGGACAGCACCGTCGACAGCGACTGGCAGGTGGAGTAGCCGGCCGTCCAGTCCGCCATGTCGTACCGACGCTGCAACGTCGCCACGTCGCAGGTCCCGAGATGGTGGAGGTTCCAGCCGCTCGACGGTTTCGTTCGGGAGAAGGTCTGCACGACGGCATCCTCGTAGTCCGAACCATCGGCGAAGTTGACGTGATGGTCGAGTCCTTCGACGTGGCCGAACTCGTCGAGCGCGATCGTCTCTGCGTCGTAGCACCCACTCGGCGGGGTCGAGTATGCCTGGCACCAGCGGAGCGATCCCCAGTCGAAGACATGACCTTGCTCGCGCAGCCACATCGTGAACCCGGTCGGTGCGCTCCGGGTGAAGCAGGCGAGCCCGTTGACGCCGCACGTCGCGCCGACGCCGTACCCGATCAGGTTCGGCCCGGTCCGATCGTAGGTGAACGTCGCGGCCCTCGAGCCTCGCGTGGCGTTGACGTCGGCCGCTGCGGCCTTGATCGCGGCCTTGATCGCACTCGTCGGCTCCGAGCCGCTTCGCCAGCTGAACCGGAGGTTCTGGTCCTGCCCGAACGACGCGCCACCGAGGGTCGGGTCAGGTCCGTGCGCGCTTGCCGAGCTGGTCGAAAGTGCGACGATCATGGCCATCGTCCCGACGCTGAAGATCGATCGGGCGTGACGACCGACTCGAACGACCAGGTTCGAGGTGTTCATCGCGATACCTCGTCGAGTGCGAGCCGCAGCCGACCGACCAGGGCGGGATCGAGCTCACCGGGGCGCCCGGGCGGGACTCCGATGCTCATCCCATCCGGGACCGGACCCAGATCGATCGTGCGGCCGCCGGACAGCCCGACCGATCGGAGCGTTCGCCCGCCGGGGGACTCGAACTCATAGATGAGGTGCTGGTCCCCCGCAGGACCGCCGAGGATCGCGCCGCCGGCGGCGGTCGCCAGGATCTCCCGGGCACCCGACCGGACGTCCGTGGCGATGACCGGACAGGGAAGGCCGCGACAGGCTGCGTAGGTCACGATCCGTTCCCCGGCGAGTCCGACGAGGGGGCCGAGTCCGGGCTCGTCGACCATCGCCACCGCGCCCGTGTCCGGGGCCAGGATCCGGGCGCGGCACGACGATTCACCGCAGGACTGGATCGCGAGACGGTCATCCGCACGGTCCCACGTGAACTCGGTCGACCAGGTCCGGCCGAAGCGTGCATCCGGTTCGAGCGGGTCGAGGATGCGTCTCGGCGGACCGGACCGCCCGAACGGACGGAACCAGATCCCGAGGTCCTCTCTCGTCGTGCGGTCGACCCGCATCTCGATGATCCCGGACCGGGATCGATCGAGCGTGGCACGCCGGACGACCGCCGCGGAGTCATCGAGGGACCAGTGGCAGGCACGGTCGACGTCCACCAGGTCCACCGTCGAGGTCGAGCCATCGTCCGAACCGACCAGCACGGTCTGGCCGAACGGCCCGGCCGCGAACGACTCGGCCGGCAACTCGATCGTCCGGATCGTCGAGGACGAGGGGGATCGAAGCTCCAGTCGCTGGCCTTGCAGCGCGCCACCCTCGTCGAGGATCGGGTCGAGCCGGAACCACGGGCTCGAGCCGGCCGGGGCGAGGCGTGGATCCGCTGCGTCGGCCTGGGCCCCGGATGCGGCCGGGGTCCCGGCGCACGGCGCAGCCGCCCAACTTCGTGTGGCCGTGGCGCCGGAGGTCGTCGCCGCGACGGCGCCGAAGCCGCCGAGGACGATCAGGCCCGGCCCGATCCAGCGCAACCATCGTGTCTCCACCATGTCGAATGAACCTCCTCCGACGGATCGGACTGGTGGCGGGAGGAGGGCGAGGTCGCCATCGTGACCGGAGTCCGCTTATCCACCCCTTATCGGCGCGACCCTGGGGTGGTTCGACGACGCGCTGTGCTAGGCTCGCTGGCGACAGTTCTGTCACGCCGCGTGGTCGCGAAGCCGGTGAGATCCCGGCACAGTCCCGCTACGGTGAGCGCTCCCAACGGGCGAGCGCGAGTCCGGTCGCCGACCTCACGGTGCATGCTCGAACCTTCGAGAGAAAGGTAGGCAGGGACCGTGCACCGCACCGGTTAGACCTTCGTTCGGATCCGATCCGAGCCAGGGGTCGAACGACGCCTCGACCCCTCCGAGCCATCGTCCGTCGGAGGTCTCCTTCTTGTCCGCATCCCGACTCGCGGCCGTCCTGGCCGCACTCCTGTTCGCCGTCGCCGCCTGTTCGTCGGCGGGGGAGCCTTCGGCCGCATCCGCGCAGCCGACCGCGACCCCGGTCCCGGTCGTGTCGACGCTCAGCCCCAGCCCCACGGCGGCGCCGGCGTTCCCGGCGACCTTGACCGACGACGAGGGTACGTCGGTCGACATCCCGTCAGCACCGCTCCGGATCGTGTCGCTGACGCCCGCCACGACGGAGATCCTGTTCGCCCTGGGAGCAGGCCCCCGGGTCGTCGCCACGACCGACTTCGACGACTACCCGCCGGCTGCCGTGGCGCTTCCGCATGTGGCCAGTTACACGGCCGTGGACGTCGAGGCGATCGTCGGCCTCGAGGCGGATCTCGTGGTGGCCGGCGGCAACTACTTCAACCCGCCCGAGGACATCGCCCGGCTTCGGGATCTCGGCATCCCGGTCGTCGTCGTGTACGCGCCCGACGTGGCCGGCGTCCTGGCCGACATCCGACTCATCGGGACGGCCGTCGGCCTGCCCGACGCCGCGACCGCGATGACGGCGACGATGCAGGCCGGCTTCGATTCGGTCCAGGCGGCGACGTCGGGACTCGACCGGCCGCGGACGTTCTACGAGCTGGATACCTCGACCGGCACGATCTACACGGTCGCCGAGGGATCGTTCAGCGCGGAGATGGTCAGTCTGGCCGGCGGCGAGCCGATCACGACGGGCAGCACGAGCGACTACTCGATCCCGCTCGAGAACCTCATCGCGGCCGACCCACAATTGATCCTGCTCGGGGACGCAGCGTACGGGGTGACCGTCGAGCAGGTCGGTCAGCGCGCCGGCTGGGATGTCATGGCTGCGGTCAAGGCAGGTACGATCCGGCCGGTCGACGACCTGATCATCACCCGGCCCGGACCGCGCCTGGTCGACGGCCTGCGTTCGCTGGCCCTGGCCATCCACCCTGAACTCGCACTCCCGTCGGCGCAGCCGATCCCGGCGACACCGTGAGATGACGGCGTGACGACGCGCGACCCGAGCCATCGTCGTGGCAAGGAGCCGGTCCGGGCGAGCGAGCCGGTTGCGGGATCGTCCGCTTCTCCTGCTCGGGCTCGGGCTCATCGCGCTCGTCGTCGCCCTGATCCTCGGGGTCGGCGTCGGCACGGTCGGGATCGCACCCGGCGACACGGTCGGGATCCTGGCCCACCGATTGCTCGGACTTGGACCTGCCCGGGACCTGGTCGCCTGCCAGCGAGACGATCGTGATCCAGCTCCGCCTGCCTCGGATCCTGACGGCGATGCTCGTCGGCAGCGGGCTGGCGGTCGCTGGGGCGACGTTCCAGGGACTGCTCCGCAATCCATTGGCCGATCCGTACGTCCTCGGGACCGCTTCCGGTGCCGCCCTGGGCGCGGCGATCGCGGTCCTGATCCCTGTCCGCTTCGTCTTCTTCGAGTTCGGCCTCATCCAGGGCTTCGCGTTCATCGGCGCGCTCGCTGCGATCTACGCCGTCTACAAGCTGTCGAGGATCGGTGGACTGTCCCCGATGACCAGCCTGTTGCTGACCGGCTACGCGGTCGGGTCGCTCCTGGCGGCCGGGCTGGCGATGGCGATGTACCTGTCGGGCGCGGCCCTCCGCCAGATCTTCAACTACCTGCTCGGCAGCTTCGACGCGGCGACCTGGCCCAGGTTCCTCGCGACCCTGCCGATCATCCTCGTCGCCAGCATCGCGATCATGCTCCGGGCCCGCTCGCTCAACGGGCTCCTGCTCGGCGAGCAGGCGGCGACGCACCTCGGCATCGACGTGCCACGAGAGCGTCGGATCCTGCTCGCCCTGGCGTCGCTCATCACGGCCGCCGCCGTTGCGATCAGCGGCCTCATCGGATTCGTCGGCCTCGTCGTGCCCCATGTCGTCCGCCTGCTCGTCGGCCCGTCAGCGCGACTCGTCCTTCCGCTGTCCGCGATCGGTGGTGCCGCGCTGCTGGCGTATGCGGACATCGTCGCCAGGCTCGCCGGCGGCATCCCGGTCGGGGTCGTCACTGCGATCATCGGCGCGCCGTTCTTCCTGCTGATCCTTCGTCGGGCCCGGACGGGGTACGAAGTGTGAACGCCGCCATCCTCGAGCTCGACCGGGTGACCATCGCCTACCGGGAGCGCCGGGCGCTCGTCGACGTGTCGGTGGCCATCGAGGCCGGCGAGCGGATCGCCCTCATCGGTCCGAACGGTGCCGGCAAGTCGACGTTCCTCGCCGCGGCCACCGGACTCCTGCGGCCGATCGACGGCGAGGTCCGTCTCGGCGGCGATCGGGTCGGCGACCTCGACCGTCTGGAGATCGCGCGTCGGCTGGCAGTGGTGCCGGGAGCCACGAACCTGCCATTCGCCACCCGCGTCGAGGATGTCGTGGCGCTCGGCCGTCTGCCCCACGAGGATCCGTTCCGCGGGGCCCGCCCGGCCGACCGCGCGGCCACCTCGGCGGCGATCGAACGGGTCGGGGTCGGCCATCTGCTGGGTCGCGACGCTCGGGAGCTATCGCTCGGCGAACGACAGCTCGTGCTCCTGGCGCTGGCCGTGGCGCAGGCGTCGCCCGTGCTCATCCTCGACGAGCCAACGGTCCACCTTGACCTCCATCACCAGGTCGGGGCCATGGAGCTCCTGGTCGACCTGAACGAGCGCGACGGGACGACCGTTGTCGCTGTCCTGCACGACCTGGCGCTCGCGGCGCACTTCTTCCCGAGGCTCGTCCTGCTCGACGCCGGGCGGGTCGTGGCAGACGGGGCGCCTGCTGCGGTGCTCGCACCGGATCGGATCCGCGAGGTGTTCCGGGTCGATCCGGCGTTCGTTCGCCTCCCGACGGTCGTCGACATCGCCGGACCCTGACCGGCCGGGTGTCGCATCATGGTGGGGTGCGCATCGCCGACTTCGCCCTCGAACGCTATTTCGCCCGCTGGGAGTTCGCTGTCCGACATCTCCTGTGCGCGTCCGACGTGGAAGGCTATCCGATGGCCGAGTTGCTCGACCTGGCCGATGACGAGATGCGGAGCGCGTGGGATGGGCTGCGCCTCGGCTATACCGAATCGACCGGGCATCCGCTGCTCCGCCGCGAGATCGCACGGCCTGTACGAGCGCATCGAGCCCGACGACGTCCTGACCTTCGCCGGTGCCGAGGAGGCCATCTTCTGCCTCTTCAACGTCCTCGTCGGGACCGGCGACCACGTCATCGTCACCTGGCCCGGCTACCAGAGCCTCTACGAGGTCGCTCGGGCGGCCGGCGCGGAGGTCTCCCTCCACGAGCTGCACGAAGCGGACGGCTGGGCCATCGATCTCGACCGGCTGCGCGGCGCGATCCGGCCGGAGACCCGGTTGATCGTCGTCAACACCCCACATAATCCGACCGGGATGCTGGCTGATCGCGCCACGTTCGACGGTCTCACCGAGATCGCGGCCGAGGCCGGTGCGCATCTCCTGATGGACGAGGTCTACCGTGGCCTCGAGTTCGATGACGGCGATCGACTGCCTGCCGGGGCCGACGTGCTCGAGACGGGCATCTCGCTCGGGGTGATGTCGAAGGCCTATGCGATGGCCGGCCTGCGGATCGGCTGGCTGGCGACGCGTGATCGGGACGCTGCTGGCGAAGGTCGCCGCGTTCAAGGACTACACGACGATCTGCTCATCGGCGCCGTCCGAGATCCTGTCGATCATCGCGTTGCGGGCGGGTGACCGGATCCTGGATCGCTCGCGCGGGATCATCGCCGCCAATCTCGACCATCTCGACGCCTTCTTCGACGATTGGGCTGACCGGTTCCAGTGGGTCCGCCCGCGGGCCGGGTCGGTCGGCTTCCCGCGACTGACCGTGCCGGGCGTCCGGATCGATGACTGGGCCACCGGCCTCGTCGAGTCCGCAGGCGTGCTCCTGCTTCCGGGATCGCAGTTCGAGTTCCCCGGCAACCATTTCCGGATCGGGTTCGGCCGGACGGACCTGCCGGAGGCCCTGTCGCGCCTCGACGCGTACGCGCGGGCGACCCTGCGCTGACCGCTCGCCGGGCGGCGATCCGGCCCGGGCTCAGGCTCGTTTGCGGGGCAGATCCAGGAACGGAAGTTCGACGACGGTCGCCTCGACCCGGCCGCGCCGCGCCTCGACCGTCCACTCGACCGCCAGCTTCGTCCCGATCGGTTCGTACTGTGGGGGCACCGAGGCGAGCGCGATCGCCTGCTTGAGGATCGGGGCTCCATCCGTGGCTCGTGGCTCGACCGACCTGCCGGCCACCACCGAAGACCGGGACCGGTTCGCGGTCGACGACCGGGCTGATCGCCGGCGGCAGACCCTGGCTGTCGTAGAGCGCCTCGATGTCGTACCAATCCAGCCGCAGGCCGACCAAGCGACGGGCCGGACCACCGGCCTTCGCCTCGCGTTCGAGTGCGAGGCGTCCGACGAAATCGCCCTTGTCGAAGTTGACCAGCCGGCCGAGGCCGATCTCCGCCGGCGAATAGTGCTGCTCCGGGTTCATCGCGTGGCGAGCCGAAGTGTAGTCGACCTCCAGGAGGATCAGCCCCGCCTCGAGGCGAACGACGTCGAGGGCGAGCATCCCGGCCGGCCGGATCGCATACGCCGTCCCGGCGGCCATCAGTGCATCCCACACGGCAACCGCGTGTTCGGTGGGGATCCAGATCTCATACCCGAGATCCCCGGTGTAGCCGGTCCGCGAGATGTCGACCGCGACGCCGGCGATGGTCGATGGGCGACGGCGGAAATAGCGCAGGTCGGCGAACGACTCGCCGCTGGCGTCCTCCAGGACAGCGCGCGAGAGCGGTCCCTGGAGCGCGAGCGCGGCCGTCGCCTCGGTCTCCTCGGCTGATCGCGACGTCGAGGCCCGCACTGTTCTGGCGCAACCAGCGGAGCTGGGGATCGGCCGCCGTCCATCGGAATCGGTTCTCATCGAGACGATGGACCGTGCCGTCGTCGACGACCTTGCCGTGCTCGTCGCACCAGGGCGTGTAGATGACGCCGCCGACGGCCAGCTTCGTCGCGTCCCGGGTGATCACCCGGTCGACGAGTCCGGAGCGCATCTGGTCCGGACACGATGTACTTGTAGAGCGGCGACACGTCGATCAGCGCCGCCGCCTCACGGATCGCGTTGTACTCGATGTCGTGCGCATCGGCGTACACGCTCGAGGCGAAGTAGCCCGACCACTCGCGCCACTGCATCTTTCGATTGAGGGGCGAGGTGCGCGAGTGGAACGGCGTCCCGACGCTCACTGGATGGGCTCCTCCTGCGGGTCACCAACAGTATGCAGGAATCGTATGCATTCTGGATGGCGGTCGATCGGCCGGTATACTCCTCGCCCCTGAGGAGATCGCACGTTGCTCTCTGCGTTCGGCGCCTTGTCGAGCATCAGCCTCAGACGCTCCCGGGCGGACTGGCCGATCGTCGCGTCGGCCGGACTCATCTGTCTCCTGGCCGCCACGCTCCTGGCCGCCGGGTCGATCTACGGTTCGGCTGTCGCCCAGGCCGGCCTGCAGCGGGCGCTGACCGACGCGTCCGTCGAAGACGGCGGCGTCACGGTCGTCACGCGAACCCAGCCCGGCCAGTCGGACGAGTTCGACGCGACCATCGCAGCGGCGATCACGGAGGCCCTCGGGCCGGGTGCCGGCGCAGTCTGGCGGTTCGGCGAGTCGGAGACGTTCGCCTTGCCCGACCAGCCCATCGATGCCGTCCGTGACCTGGCCGTGCTCGGGTCCGCGGAGGACCTGGCCGACCATGCGACGTTGCTCGACGGGACGTGGTCGGGCGTCGGCGTCGGCGTGGCCGGCCCGATCCAGGTCGCCGTCACCGATGTGGTGGCCGGGGAGCTTGGCCTGTCGGTCGGCGACCGTCTGGACATCGAAAGTCGCCTCGACCCGGGCACGGTCGTGCCCATCGAGATCGGTGGCATCTTCCGGATCAACGACTCGACGGAGGCCTACTGGTGGGGCGATCCCCAGGTCGTCGACGGGCGGGTGACCAGCCAGCGGTTCGACACCTATGGTCCGTTCTTCACGACGGACGCCGGTCTCGCCGCGGCCGCGGGTGGGCGATCCGTTCGAACGACCTGGCGAGCCGTCCCGGACGCGGCTGCGATCGACGCCGGCGATGTCGGCGCGATCCGGACCGGGCTGACCGAGCTTCCGGCGCGATTGGCGGCGGCCACCCCCGACGCGATCGATGTCCAGACGGGCCTGCCGAGCCTGTTGACGCGGACCGAACGGTCACTCCTGGTCAGCCGGACCGGTGTCCTGCTGCTGTCCCTGCAACTCGTGGTGCTGGCGGCCTACGCGGTCCTGCTGAGCGCTTCGTTGCTCGTCGAGCACCGGCGGATCGACAGCGCGACCCTCCGCTCGCGTGGCGCGGGGACGACGAACATCGCGGCCCTGGCCGCGATCGAAGGACTCATGCTCGTGGTGCCAGCCGTGGCGATCGCCCCGATCCTGGCCGCGGCGCTGCTCCAGCTGTTCAACCTGATCGGGCCGCTTGCGGATATCGGCCTGACGCTTGCGCCGGCGATCACGCCCGACGCCTACGTCGTCGCCGCGGCGGCTGGGATCATCTGTCTTGCGGCGCTCCTCGTCCCGGCAGTGCGGGGCGCGCGCACCGCCGCGTCCATCCAGGGCGTCTTCGCCCGCGTCGAGACGCGGGGGATCGCCCAGCGCCTCGGGCTGGACATCGCCCTGCTTGCCGTGGCAGCCATCGGGCTCTGGCAACTCCGACACTATGGCGCCCCGCTGACCCGGTCGGTCCACGGCGCGCTCGGGATCGATCCGCTCCTCGTCGCGGTGCCGGCCCTCGGGCTCCTCGCCGGCGCCATCCTCGCCATCCGGCTGGTGCCGCTCCTGGCGGTCGTCATCGAACGAGCCTCGATCCGTCGTCGCAGTCTCGTCCCGTCACTCGGGGCTCGCCAGGTGGCGCGTCGGCCGCTGCGCTATTCGCGGGCCGCGCTCCTGCTGATGCTGGCGATGGCGATCGGCGTGTTCGCCGTTTCGTACGGGGCGACGTGGGTCGCGTCGCAGCGCGATCAGGCTGCCTTCCAGGTCGGCTCGGCGTTGCGGGTCCAACCCGGGATCGCCAGTGGTTCGATCCCGCGCTGGGCCCTGGATCGGGCCTATGCGGCGATCCCGGGCGTGGTGGCCAGCCTTCCGGTCGACCGTGAGACGATCCCGGGCGGCGGGACGCGCCAGACCCAGCGACTCGTCGCGCTCGACGCGTCGACGGCCCCGTCGGTCGTCGACCTCCGGCCCGACCTCGCGGACGCTACCCTGACGGATCTCATGGCGCCACTCGTGGCCGGTCGCCCGGTGGTCGATGCCGTTCGCCTCCCCGGCGAACCCCGGAGCCTCCGCGTCACCATCGATTCGGATGTCCGCACCCTCGAAGGGCCCGTGTTCGACGAGGCGACCGGGACGACCGGGACCGGACCGGTCGGAATGGACACGATCAAGGACTGGCCGGGCATCGGTCTCGCGGTGGTCGTCCGCGACGCGCGCGGCCTGCTCCACCGGTTCAGTGGTGGCTCGGCGCCGCTCGACGGCGACCCCCACGAGACGACCGTCCTCCTGGGGGACCCAGTCGATGCTGGACCGGCATCCTTCACGTACCCACTCGACCTCCTCGCCATCGAACTCTCGGTCAGCCTGCCGCCCGGGTATGAGGCACCCGACGCCTCGATCGACGTCGGCACACTGGCGACGGCCGGGACCGACGGGACCTGGACATCGACGTCGCTCGAGCTGCCGAGCGGATGGCGGAGTACCGCAGCCCTTAACGGCGCTCCGCACGAACCGGTCGAGTCCGGGCTGCACGGCCCGAGCCTGGATGCGACGACCGGCGGTCCCGGACTGCCGGTCCTTCCCGGAGCCGCCGGGGAGGATCCGCCCGTCGTCCTGACCTTCGCCCCGTCGGCGCTCGACGATCTCCACCTCCCGGGGGCGGTCACCCCGGTCGTGGTCAGCGATCGATTCCTCGAGGCCAACGGCCTCGACCGAGGCGACCGACTCGGTCTGATCATCGCCGGCGAGCGGTATCCGGTCCTGATCACTGCCGCGCTCCGGGCCTTCCCGGGCACAGGCCCGACCGAGCCGGTGGTCCTGATGGACCTCGCAACCCTGTCGCTGCTGCGTTATGAGGGCAGCGGGATCGTCGCCCCAGCCGAAGAGTGGTGGCTCTCGATCGGTGACGGCAGCACGGCGGCGGTGAGCGAGGCGCTCGCGGCCCCGCCCATCGCCAGTCGCAGCGTGGTCAGCGAGGCGGACCTGGGGAAGGCACTGTCGAGCGATCCGGTCGCGCTCGGGATCATCGGTGCGCTGGCGATCGGCTTCGTCGCGGCGGCGCTGTTCGCCCTCGTCGGGTTCATCGTCAGCGCGGCCGTCTCCGCCCGTGAGCGGGTGACCGAGTTCGCGCTGCTGCGGGCCCTCGGCCTGTCGTCCGGACAACTGTCGTTGTGGCTGTCGCTCGAGAACGCGGTCCTCGCCTCGGCCAGCCTGGTGGCCGGGACCGCCCTCGGGATCGCCATCGCCTGGGTCGTCCTGCCGTTCATCACGGTCACCCAGGGGGCCGCCACGCCATATCCGGCTGTGGAGATCGTCGTGCCCTGGAACGTGGTCGCGGTGCTCCTTGGCGCCGGGGCTGTCGGTCTGGCCGTGGCCATCGCCGGCCTGGCCTGGATGCTGCCGCGGATCGGTCTGGGCTCGGTCATGCGGATGAGCGAGGACTGAGCGGTGCGCCTCGTTGCTGCAGTCGCGGCGCTCCTGCGCCGGCTCCGAGCGGAGCGCGGGGTGATCTTCTTCGTCTTCGTCGTCGTCGCGCTCACATCCTTCGTCGTCGCTGCCGCTCCGCGACTCTACTCGCGGGTCGCCGACGACGGGCTGCGCTACGAGGTCGGTCGAGGCACGGCCATCCAGCGGAACCTGCAGTTCACGACGGTCGGGCATATCCGGGCGCAGACGGACGACCCACTGGGGCGGCGTCGCCGCCCGCGGCGAGGCATTCCGCGCGGACCTGCCGGCATCGGTCGAGCGACTCGTCGGTGGAGAGAGCTTCGTCATCGAGACGAGCCGACTCGGTCTGGCCGACCCGCCACGGTACACGACGTTCGTGACGCTCCGCCAGCAGTCGGGCCTCGACGGCTTGCTCGACCTCGCCAGCGGGCATTGGCCGGAGCGTGCCGTTCCGGCGCCCGGGGATCCCGCCGATGCGCCGCGGGTGCTCGAGGTCGCCATGTCGGCGGCGTCGGCCGCCGAGATCGGAGTCGTCCCGGGCGACCGCCTGGCGGCGAGCGTGGACCGGACCGACCCAGTCGGCAGACTGTCCGTTGTTCGAGACTCCACGCCGACGATCGAGATCGTGATCAGCGGGCTCTTCACGGTCCGCGACCCGACCGACCCACAGTGGTTCGACGACCACAGCCTGTTCGAGGCCGCGATCGGCGGTTCAGCGGAATCCCCGATCGCGTATACGACGGCCATCTTCGCTCCGGCCGCATACGCCGACGTCCTGGGCCTCGGTCCCGCCACGCGCCTCACCTGGGATCTGTCGCTCGACGCCGATCGCCTCGATGCCCGCGACCTCGACGGGCTGACGCGCGACCTTCGACAACTCAGCTCATCGTATGCCACGACCGGCTCGTCCCGCCCTGATGCCATCTTGCTGCATACGGGCCTTGGCGACGCGATCGGGCGGTTTGAGGCGCAGCGAACGACCGTGGAGACGGCGCTTGCGTTGGCCGTCCTCGGTCCGGCGGCCGTGGCCGCGGGCGCGGTCGCGCTGCTCGGGATCCTGGTCGTCCGCCGCCGCCGGCACATGCTGGCCCTGGCCCGCGGGCGTGGAGCATCGAGCGGGCAGCTGCTCGCCGCGCAGCTGGGGGAAGGACTGCTCGTGACCGTTCCCGCCGCCCTCACCGGGTTGGCGGTCGCCATCGTCCTCGTGCCCGCACCCGATACCGCCCTGTCCTCCACGGGCTCGATCCTGGTGGCGCTCGGCGCGACCGCCTTGTTGCTCCTGGCGACGTGGCCGGCGGCCAGGCGTGCCCGACGCGATCTCGAGCGCGACGACCCTCCGGTCTTCCGACTGTCCCCGCGGCGGCTGGTCTTCGAGACCCTCATCGTGGGGCTGTCGTTGAGTGCCGTCTGGCTGCTCCGCGAGCGTGGTCTGACCACGAGCGGCACCACCGGTCACCCGCTCGGGGTCGATCCGTTCGTGGCGGCCGCGCCGCTCCTCGTCGGGTTGGCCGTCGGACTCGTCGTGATCCGACTACTGCCCATCCCGGTGCAAGCCCTCGGCTGGGTGGCCGCCCGGCGACGCGATCTCGTACCGGTTCTCGGGCTCCGCGGCCTGGGCCGTCACTCGAGCGCCGGCTATCTGCCGCTCCTGATCCTGAGTCTGACCGTTGCCATCGGGACGGTGTCGGTGGTCATGGCGGCGACCCTCGTGCGCGGGATGGTCCTCGTTTCGTGGCAGGACGTCGGCGCCGATCTGCGGCTCGACGCGCCGCCCGGCCGGTCGTTCGATCCGGACCTCGACGTGCGAGCCGTGGACGGCGTCCAGGCGGCGGCACCCGCCCTGCGGATCCCCGACGCCGGATTGTCCACGGGGCCGGCGCAGCGATCGTCCGCTCTCCTCGTCGCCGTCGACCCAGCGGCACTCGACGACGTGGTCGCGGGTTCGCCCGTGGCGACGACGACGGCCACGACGCTCGCCTGGGCACCGACCGGACCCGAGGCCGGTACGGCCGACCAGCCGATCCCCGCCATCGTGTCGGACCGGCCCGGACCCACCGGGGCCGTGCTCGACATCGGGGATCGGTTCGACCTCATGTTCCGCGGCGGAAAGACGATGGCGTTCGTCGTCGTCGATCGTCGGTCCTCGTTCGCCGGGATCGCCCCCGGCTCCTCGTTCGTCATCGCCCCCATGCGATCGGTCATCGACGGCTGGAGCGGGACAACCCCGGGTCCGTCGATCTGGTTCGTCCGGGGGCCCGCGGAGGTCGCCGATGCGCTCCAGCAAGCGGCGGCCGGGACATCGCAGGCGACCGTCGTCTCACGCTACGAGCGACTCGCCGCGATGCGTGACGCCCCCCTCGTTGCCGCCGTGGTCGGCGGCTTCGCGCTCGCGGTCGGGATCGCCGTCATCTACGCGTCGCTGGCGGTCGTCACCGTGCTGGCGCTCGAGGCGCAGCGGCGATCCCGTGAGATGGCGTTCCTGCGGACGCTCGGGCTGACCGACCTGCAGCTCGGGCAGCTCACGATCGTCGAACAGGGGGTTCCGCTCGTGTTCGCGCTGCTGATCGGGATCGGCGTCGGCCTGGGTGTGGCCTGGTTGATCGCCCCCGGGATCGACCTGACCGTCTTCAGCCACGCACAGGCCGCCATCGGCATCCAGATCGATTGGCCGACGATCGGCGAGGTGACGTTGTCGATCGTCGCGGTGGTCGTGGTGGCGGTGGCCGCCACGTCGTGGGTCGCTCGTCGGTCCGACGTCAGCCACGCACTACGGATGGGGGAGGACGCATGATGTCGTCGAGCATGAGGTCCCGATGAACGAGCCGTTCCCCGAGATCATCGACCTCCCGACGGCCGAACGTCGGGCCAGGGCGCCTCGCCCACGGTTCGGTGGGCGCGCCATCATCGTGTGCGACAACCTGGTCAAGATCTACAAGGTCGCCGACCTCGAGGTGGTCGCCCTCCAGGGTCTCGACCTCCTGGTCGAACCGGGTGAATTCATCGCGCTCAACGGTGCCTCCGGTTCGGGCAAGAGCACGCTCCTGAACATCCTCGGCGGCCTCGATGTGCCGACCGCCGGCCGCGCGCTGGTAGCCGGCCATGAACTCACCGACATCGGCTCTCGCGAGCAGACGCGCTACCTTCGGCACGTCATCGGGTTCGTGTGGCAGCAGACATCACGCAACCTCATGCCCTACCTGACGGCGCTCGAGAACGTCGCGCTGCCGATGGTCCTCGACGGCGTCTCGTCGCACGACCGAGCCGCCTTCGCCCGTGACCTGCTCGAGCGGGTCGGCCTCGCGGATCGCGCGGATCATCGACCGGACGCGATGTCCGGCGGCGAGCAACAGCGCGTTTCGATCGCCGTCGCTCTCGCCAACCGGCCCGAGGTGCTCCTTGCCGACGAGCCGACCGGCGAGCTGGATACGACGACGGCGCACGAGATCTTCGACCTGTTCCGGAGTCTCAACCGAGAGCTCGGGGTGACCATCGTCGTGGCCACCCATGACGCCCTCATCAGTGACCAGGTGAACCGCACCGTCGCCATCCGCGATGGCCGGGTCTCGAGCGAGGTGCTCCGGGAGCAGCGCATCTCGGACATCGGCGACCACCACCTGGTGTCGACCGAATATGCCGTCCTTGATCGGGCCGGCCGGCTCCAGCTGCCCAGGAGCCAGGTCGATGCCCTCCGGCTCGAACAGCGCGTCCGGCTCGAACTGCTCGACGACCATATCGAGATCTGGCCCGACCGCGACGATCGGGGCGACCGATGAGCGGAACTTCTCGCATGGCTCCCGGGCGGGTCGATCCGTCGACCCCGACCGGCCCGATCATCGAGACGCGCGGGTTGACCCGCGACTTCCAGGTCGGATCGAGCGTCGTCCACGCCCTGGTCGACGTCGATCTGCGGGCTGAGCGTGGGGAGCTCCTTGCGGTGCGCGGGCGGTCCGGGTCGGGCAAGACGACCCTGCTATCAGTCCTCGGCGGCCTGGACCGGCCGACGGCGGGGCAGGTCCTGGTCGACGGACGTTCGCTCGGCGACATGGGCCAGGGCGAGCTGGTCGAACTACGACGGCGCAAGATCGGCTTCATCTTCCAGGCGTTCGGCCTGCTCTCGATCCTGTCGGCCGCCGAGAACGTCGAAGTGCCCCTCCGACTCGTCGCGGCGGAGCCGCGCGAGCGCGACGAGCGCGTCGCGGTGCTCCTCGGCCTCGTCGGGTTGAGCGACCGCGCCCGGCATCGGCCGCACGAGCTGTCGGGCGGGGAGCAACAGCGGGTCGCGATCGCTCGTGCCCTGGCCAATCGGCCGGACCTCCTGCTTGCCGACGAGCCGACGGGGCAACTCGATTCGGCCACCGGGCGGTCGATCATGAGCCTGCTTCGGGCGGTCGTCCGGAGCGAGGGGCTGACCGCGATCATCGCCACCCATGATCCGCTGCTGATGGATCTCGCCGACCGGGTGATCGAGCTGCGGGACGGGCGATTGGTCGTCCAGTAGACTTGCATCAAACGTATGCACTCTGGATAGTGGCGGAGGACGCACGCCTTGGCCCAGTCGTACGACGCGATCATCATCGGCGGAGGCCACAACGGCCTGATCAGTGCCGCCTATCTCGCACGGGGCGGGATGAAGACGCTCGTGCTGGAGCAGCGCCACGTCCTCGGCGGGGCGGCGGTCACCGAGGAGATCTTCCCGGGCTTCAGGTTCTCCGTCTTCAGCTACGTCGTCAGCCTGCTGCGCCCGGAGATCATCCGGGACCTCGACCTCCCGAAGCATGGCCTGGACATCCTGCCGCTGGACGGGACGTTCACGCCGCTCCGCCCGGGGGAGGGCCCGCCCGCTGGTGGGGGTGACTACCTGTGGCGGGTCAACGATCATGGCCGGACGATCCGGGAGCTTCGACGCTGGTCGGCGGCGACGCCGAGGCCTACGAGGAATATGGCCAGCTGATGGTCGAGATGGCCCGCTTCATCAAGCCGATCCTGGCGATCACGCCGCCGGACCTCACCAGCCTCGACCTTCGCCCGATGATGCCGGTGGCCGCGTCTGGCCCGCCGATTCCAGCAGCTCCCGGAACGCCAGCGAGCCGTGTTCATCCAGCTGATGACGATGAGCGCGTCCGACTTCCTCGATCAATGGTTCGAGACCGACCCGCTCAAGGCGACGATGTCCGCATCGGGGATCATCGGGACCTACCAGGGCGTCAAGAGCCCGGGCACGGCCTACGTGCTGCTCCACCACTACATGGGCGAGATCGATGGCGCCTTCCGTGCCTGGGGCATCCCGAAGGGCGGGACCGGTGGCGTGAGCGCGGCGATCGGCAACGCCGCCCGTGCCCTGGGGGCGGAGATCCGGATGGAGTCGCCGGTCGTCGAGATCATGGTCAAGGGCGGCCGGGCGATCGGGGTCGTGCTCGACTCGGGCGAGGAGATCTACGCGAGTTCCATCCTTTCGTCGCTCGATCCGAACCGAACCTTCCTCGGGTTGCTCCAACCGGGGGTTCTCGAACCATCGTTCGAGGACGATGTTCGCCGGTTCAAGTTCCGCGGCTCGTCCGGCAAGGTCAACCTCGCCGTCGACCGGCTGCCCGATTTCACGAGCCTGCCCGGCGTCGGTGAGCACCTCCGTGGAGCGATCAGCTTCAGCCCGTCGATCGATGACATGGAGACGGCCTACGACGACGCCAAGTACGGGCGGTTCAGTCGCAAGCCGTACATCGACATGATCATCCCGACCCTTGTCGATCCGACGATGGCGCCGCCGGGCAAGCACGTGATCAGCTGCTTCGTCCAGTACGCGCCGTACAAGCTGGCGCCCGAACTCGGGACCTGGGACGACCAGCGTGAGGCGTTCGGCGACGCGGTCATCGACCGGATCGCCGAATTCGCGCCGAATATCCGCGAGATCATCCTGCACCGCAACGTCCAGACGCCGCTCGATATCGAGCGGACGACCGGCCTGACCGAGGGCAACATCTTCCAGGGCGAGCTGTCATTGGAGCAGCTCTTCTTCAATCGACCCGTCCCCGGCTACGCCCGCTTCCGAACGCCGATCCGCGACCTGTGGCTGTGCGGTTCGGCGACCCACCCTGGCGGCGGGATCATGGGCGCCAACGGCCGGATCGCCGCGCTGGAGGTCCTCCGGGCCCGCGGTCGGAAGGTGGCCTAGACGATGACGACCAACGACTACGACGCGATCGTCATCGGCGGCGGCCACAACGGCCTTGTCACCGCCGCCTATCTCGGCCGAGCCGGCCTGCGGACGGTGGTCCTCGAGCGCCGGCCGGCGGTCGGTGGCGCGGCCGCGACCTCCGAGCTCGCACCGGGTGCGTTCGTTCCGACCCTCGCGCACACCGTGGGGCGGCTCCGCCCATCCGTCGTCCGGGACCTCGACCTCAAGCGACATGGCCTGTCGCTCATCGGCCCTGACGTCCGCGCCTTCGCGCCGGACCTCGACGGGGGAGCGATCGCGCTCTGGGGGGACCCCGCGCGGACGGCGGCGGGACTGCGCTCGCGCTCGATCGCGGACGCTGACGCGTACGTGGGCTACGACGGCCTCGTCCGGACCCTCGCCGGCTTCCTTGGCGGGCTTGCCGGCCGTACGCCGCCCGATATCGACAAGCCCGGGCATGGGCGACGCGATCGCCGGCCTCCAGCTCGGCCGGACCTATCGCAGTCTTGGGTCGGGATGCCGGCCGGACGATCACCCGCGTGCTGCCGATGGCGATCGCCGATTTCCTCGCCGAATTGTTCGAGTCGGACGCGCTCCAGGCGGCGCTCGCCTGGCGGGCCGTGCAATACACGGCGATGGGCCCGTGGTCGGCCGGCACGACCGCCGTCCTGCTCATCGACGCCGCCGGGAACGACGGCGGCGCCGCCGGCCAGACGGTCTACGCGCGAGGCGGTCCCGGCACCTTGAGCCTGGCCCTGGCGGCATCCGCGACGGCGGCCGGCGTCGAGATCCGGACAGGCGCGGACGTCGTCGCCATCAGCTCGCGCGACGGCCGGGCCACCGGCGTCGTCCTGGCCGGCGGCGAGGAACTGACGGCCAGGGCCGTCGTCGCGGGGATCGATCCGAAGACGACGCTCACCCGCCTTGCCGACCCGGTGGCGGTCGGGCCGACCCTGCTCTGGCGCGCCGGCAATATCCGGATGCCGGGCACCGTCGCGAAGGTCAACCTCGTCCTGTCCGGGACGCCGCGGTTCACCTCGGCCGGCGATGATCCGAGCCTGATCCGCGGCCGGATCCTGGTCGCCCCCGGGATCGATGCCCTCGAGCGAGCGCACGACGACGCGAAGTTCGGTCGCCCGTCCGCGGCTCTGGTGCTGGAGGCGACGATCCCGTCGCTCGCCGACCCGACGCTGGTCGAGCGATGCAGCGCCTGGGACGCAGGTCATGAGCGTCATCGTCCAGTACGCGCCGTACGCCCTTCGGGACGGGACCTGGGACGAGCGGCGTGAGGCATTCGGCGACCAGGTCGTGGCCGCGCTCGAGGCGTACGCTCCTGGTCTGGCCGAGCTCGTGACGGCTCGAGAGGTCATCACGCCGCTCGACCTCGAACGCGACTACGGGCTGGCCGGCGGCCATCCGATGCACGGCGAGCAGGGCCTGGACCAGTTCTTCCTGTGGCGTCCCCTCCTCGGGCATGCCCGCTACCGGCTGGTCCATGGACGGGCTCTACCTTGCCGGAGCGGGTTCGCATCCAGGTGGCGGCATCACCGGCCAGAATGGCCAGAACGCCGCCCGGGAGATCGTGTCCGACCTCCGGAAACGCCGCCGCTGATCACCCGCGCCCGGGTCAGTCGGCCGGCGGCCCGTCAGGGAGGCGGAATTCCCAGGTGCGCAGGCGCTTGAGCAGACTTCGGCCGGTCAGGTCGAGATGGATCGGCGTGATCGCGATCCGTCGATTGATGACGGCGTGGAAATCCGTCCCGGGCACGGCGAGCCCGGACGGCGGGGGACCGCCGATCCAGAAGTAGGGGATGCCCCGCGGGTCCTGGCGTTCGATGAGCTGGTCCTGGTAGACCCGCTTGCCGAGTCTCGTCACCTCGAACGCCGCGTCCGTCCCCGGTTCGACCGCCGGAACGTTGACGTTGATGAGTTCGCCCGGCGACAGGCCGTGCTCCAGGATGTTGAGCGCGACCGCCGCGGCGGCTCTGCCGGCCAGCGAGAAGTCGGGATGCTCGTAGTACTCCTGCGAGATCGCGAAGGCCGGGCAGCTGTTGATGACGGCCTCCATGGCCGCGCTGACCGTCCCCGAATAGGTGATGTCGTCGCCGAGGTTCGCGCCGTAGTTGATCCCGGATGCGACCAGGTCGAAACCGTGGTCGAAGTAGCCGAGGAAGGCGAGGCTGACCGCGTCCGTGGGCGAACCATCCACGGAGTAGGCGAGCGATCCATCGCCGAGCGTCCGTTCGCGGACCCGCAGCGGCCGCATGAGTGTCTTCTGGTGGCCGACCGCACTCTGGTTGGTGTCCGGCGCGACGACCGTCACCTCGCCCAGTGGTTCGAGCGCCAGCTTGAGCGCCAGGAGACCGCGCGACTCGACGCCGTCGTCGTTCGTGATCAGGATCCTTGGCCGGCTCGACCACTCGCCCAGGGGTCGTGCGTGCGCTCGCAGGGCCCGCGGGCCACCGCGCGCCGCACCGCCCGCGACGGGTTCGCCACGCTCCTTGTCCAGGTCGCGGCGCTCCGACCGGGCACGTTCGCGGGTCATGTCCGGCACCTCCGCCGAGCGCTCCCGGTCGGTGGCGTGTTCGTCGGTCACGATGACGGGGCGGATGGACCGGTCTCGCCGATGGGTTCCACGTCGACATCGGCCGCGCTGCCCGGCACCGGCTCTCGGGGGACGCGGACGGGTCGCCCGTCCCGCTCCTCGAGGCGGCGGGCCGCCCGGCCGGCGACCGTCCGGTCGGCCGACGTCCGCTCCAGGAATTCCATGGCGAAGGCCGAGACCACGGCCGCGAACGGGATCCCGAAGATCGCGCCCGGGATGCCGGCGATCCGGCCACCGATGAGCACCGAGCCGAGGACGACGATCGGGTGGATCCCGACCGCCCCTTGCATGATCCGCGGCTGGAGGACGTTCATCACGAGCATCCAGCCTGCGCCCATCAGGATGATCGTCGGGATGACCAGGTCGGGCCGGAGCACGAGTGCGACGATCACCGGCGGAGCCCAGGAGACGAACGGACCGAAGAACGGGATCATCTGGAGGAAGCCCGCCGAGACGGAGGTCAGCGCCGCGAGCGGGAGGCCGAGCAGCAGGTTGGTGGCGAGGGCGATCAGGAAGTAGACCGACGCCCATCAGGGCCTGGCCGCGGAGGAACCCGCCGAACGACCGCGAGACCGAGATCTCCAGGAGCCGCGACTCCACCGAGTACGAGGGCGGGACGATCCGGAACAGGAAGGCCAGGACAGCGTCTCGGTCGAGGACCATGTAGATCGACAGGAAGAAGACGATGAGCATCGTGCCGACGGCGCTCAGGCTGGCCACCGCGATCGCCTGGAGCGGCTGGACGAGACTCGCCGCCAGGACATCGAGATTGGCCAGGGCGGCCTCCGCCTGCGCGACCAGATCGATCTGCCCGAGACCGATCGAATCGAGGCGTTCCTGCCATGGGGCGACGATGGACGGCAGGTTCGCCCGGATGTCCGGGATCGAGGCAGCGAACTGGGAGATCGACGTGGCGAGCGCGCCGGCTGCGATCACCACGAGCACGACCAGGACCGCCACCACCGCGGTGTAGACGAGGATCGTCGCAGCCGCCCGTGGCAGATGGGGGATGGCGTTGACCATCCGGGTGACGACCGGGCTGATGATGAACGCCAGCAGCCAGGCCAGGAAGAACGTGAGCAGGATGTCGCCGAAGTAGAAGAACAGGCCGGTCAGCAGGCTGGCGATGTAGAAGACCAGGGCGACGACCCCGAGGATGAGCAGCGTGCTCAGGAGGCGTCGATCCCGCGGACCTGGCTGGGCGTTCAGCATGGCATCAGCGCAAGCCCATCTTCTCCCGGACTTCGTCCATGGTCGCCTCCGCGATCGGGCGGATCCGCTCGGCTCCGGCCGCCAGGATCTGGTCGATCCGGTCCGTGTCGGCCATCAGGTCGGTGAACCGGTCGCGAGCCTCAGCGTAGCGCTCGATGATCCGGTCGGCGAGGATCCGCTTCATGTCGACACAGCCTGTCCGGGCCGTCCGCTCACCCTCCCACAGCGATTCGTAGTCGTCACCGAACGATTGCTGCAATCGGCACACGTTGCAGACCTCCGGCCGGCCCGGGTCGGTCCGCAGGATCCGCTGGGTATCAGTGACCATCGACATGATCTGCTTGCGGATGACCTCCGGCGGGCCGAGGACGTCGATCGTGTTGCCGACCGACTTGGACATCTTGCGTACGCCGTCGGTCCCGAGCACGGTCGGCGCGTCCGTGTAGACGGCCTTCGGCTCGGGGAAGGTCTCCCCGTAGCGGGCATTGAAGGCTCGAACGATCTCGCGCGACAGCTCCAGGTGGGCGGCCTGGTCCTTGCCGACCGGCACGAGTGACGCCTTGTAGATGACGATGTCGGCGGCCTGAAGGACGGGGTAGGCGAGCAGGCCGTGGTTGACGTCCTCGGGCTGGTGCTCGCGCTTCTCCTTGTAGGTCGGGGTGCGTTCCAGCCAGCTGACCGGGGTGACGGTCGACAGCAACCAGGCCAGTTCCGTGACCTCGGGTCGATGACTCTGGACGAACAGCGTGCAGCGATCGGGGTCGAGCCCGAGGGCCAGCAGCGAGGCTGCCATCTCTCTCGTGCGCGTCCGCAGGACGTGCGCATCGTGGGTGCTCGTCAGGGCGTGGTAGTCGACGATGCAGTAGATCGCCTCGTACTCGTCCTGGAGGCGGACGTAGTTCCGGACGGCGCCGAGATCGTTGCCTAGATGGACGATCCCGGACGGCTGGATGCCGGAGAAGATCCGGGGCGCCCGGTCAGGCGGCGCGACAGGTGCGGGCGCGGGCGCGGCCTCGGTGGTCATGGCTCGCGAGTGTAGCGGACGGCAGCCGGGCGGTCGGCCCATCTCGGCCCCATCGCGTCGGCGACCCATGGCCTCCGCTACCATTCGGCGGATGTCCCGACCGATCGACCGAACGCCATGACCGGAGCCCCACTGCGCGTCGGCGTCCTGGGTGCCGGCACCGTCGGGCGCGAGGTCATCGCGGCCCTCTCGACCCGGGCCGACGAGCTCCGTCCGTCCGACGGCCTCCCGATCCGGCTGGCCGCCATTGCCGTCCGCGACATCGGCCGCGCCGTCGCTTCCGGGTTGCCCGCCGACCTGCTCACCGATGCGCCGGCGCACGTCGTCGGCGATGACGAGATCGACGTCGTCGTCGAGTTGCTGGGTGGAGACGAGCCGGCACACACGCTCATCGCCGCCGCCCTGTCGATGGGCAAGGGCGTCGTGACGGCCAACAAGCACGTGATCGCCCACCACGGTCCGGAGCTCGAGGCGATCGCGCGGCGGACGGGTGCGGCGTTGCGCTTCGAGGCATCAGTCGGTGGCGGGATCCCGGTCCTCGGGCCACTCGCAGACGGCCTGGCCGCGGATCGGATCGAACGGATCCGGGGCATCGTCAATGGCACGACGAACTACATCCTGACCGTCGATGACCGACCCGTCCGATCCGCGCGACTACGGGTCCGCGCTGGCCGAGGCCCAACGGCTGGGCTACGCGGAGGCCGACCCGAGGGGTGATGTCGAAGGCCGCGATGCGGTCAACAAGCTCGTGATCCTGGCTCGACTCGCGTTCGACCGGTGGCTCGACCCGGCTTCGATCCCGACCCGCCCCGATGGGGCCGACGGCCCGGCCGGTGCCGGGATCACCACGGTCAGCCTCGCCGATCAGGTCGATGCCCGGCGGATCGATCGGATCATCCGCCTCGTCGCCACCGCGTCGATCGACCAGGCCGGGGCGGTCCGTGCCGCCGTCCTGCCCACCGCCCTGCCCGTCGACTACGGCGCTCGGCCGGACGGCCGGGGTGCAGAACCGGATCGAGATCGATGCCATTCCGGTCGGGCGGGTCGGGTTCGACGGTCCTGGGGCCGGTGGCGCAGCGACCTCGTCCGCCGTGCTCGGGGACCTGATCGCGATCGCTCGACTCGGCGGCTCGACCTGGGCGGGTCGCCGGACGGCCGACCTGGCCGGTCCCGTCGCATCGCCCGCGCTGGAGACATTCGAGGCGGTCAGCGGGATCCGGTATCCGATCGATGACTGACTCGCCCGTCCGTCCGGCGGATCACCGGCCCCGCCTCCTCGAGCGGTACCGAGGATTCCTGCCGATCACCTCGGCGACGCCCTCGCTGACCCTGGGGGAGGGGTTCACCCCGTTGGTGAAGGCGGACCGACTCGGCGCGGCCCTCGGCCTGCGCGAGCTGTACCTCAAGGTCGAAGGCCAGAACCCGACCGGATCGTTCAAGGATCGCGGGATGGTCCTCGCCGTGGCCAAGGCCATGGAGGCGGGTGCCGAGGCGATCGTCTGTGCGTCGACCGGCAATACGTCGGCCTCCGCGGCTGCCTACGGCGCGGCCGCGGGGATGGAGGTCATCATCGTGCTGCCGAAGGGGCAGATCGCGGTCGGCAAGCTGCTCCAGACCCTGATGGCCGGCGCGCGGGTCGTGGCCATCGACGGCAACTTCGATCAGGCGCTGTCCATCGTCCGCTCGCTGGCGGAGCAGGACGACCATCCGGTCACCCTCGTCAACTCCGTCAACCCGCACCGGTTGGAGGGCCAGAAGACCGCGGCCTTCGAGGTGTGCGATGCCCTCGGGCGAGCGCCCGACGTGCTGGCCATCCCGGTCGGCAACGCGGGCAACATCAGCGCCTACTGGGATGGCTTCCTCGACTACGCGGCAGCGGGCGTCATCGAGACCCGGCCGCGGATGTGGGGGTTCCAGGCGGCCGGTGCCGCGCCGCTCGTAGTCGGCCACCGGATCGACCGGCCGGACACGGTGGCGACGGCCATCCGGATCGGCGATCCCGCCTCGGCGGCGAAGGCGATCGCGGCCCGGGACGCCTCGGGAGGCCGGATCAGCGCGGTGACCGACGACGAGATCCTGTCCGCCTATCGGGCGCTGGCGCGCTATGAAGGGGTCTTCTGCGAGCCCGCCTCGGCCGCCAGCGTCGCCGGTGTGACCAAGGCGGCGGCCGCCGGGGAACTCGATCCGGATACGGTCGTCGTGTGTGTCCTGACCGGCCACGGACTCAAGGACCCGACGACGGCCGAACGATCAGTACCGCCGTTCCTCGAGGCCGACGCGACGACCGGGGCGGTCGCCGTGGCCCTCGGCTGGTAGGAGGATGAGCATGGGCCAATGGCTGGCTGAACTCGATGGCAACACGATCACCGTGGAGGTGCCGGCATCGTCGGCCAATCTCGGCGCCGGATACGACTGCATCGGGATGGCCCTCGCGATCACCGACCGGATCGAGCTGGAGGTGCGTGCCTGGAGCCGCGGGGAGATCGAGATCACCGTCGAGGGTGAAGGGGCCGGCGAGCTTCCCGGGGATCGCGACAACCGCTTCGTCCGCGGTCTCGAGGCGGCGCTCAGGGCCGCGCGGGGCGAACTTCCGGAGGGCCTCGGCTGGCGGATCGCGATGCACAACGAGATCCCCCTGGCGCGCGGGCTCGGATCCTCGGCGGCCGCGACCGTCGGCGGGGTCCTCGCCGGCAACAGCCTTGCCGGCGACGCCCTGTCGATGCCCGAGATGCTCCAGATCGCCACGGATATCGAGGGTCACCCGGATAACGCCGCGGCGGCCCTGCTCGGCGGGTTCGTCGTCTCGACGACGGCACGGACGACGGTCGAGGCGATCCGCTTCGAGGCCCCGCGCGACCTGCGCGCCGTCCTGTTCATCCCGGACCTTCGCCTGCCGACCGAGGCGATGCGGGCGGCCCTGCCGACGGTCGTCCCCCTCGAGGACGCGGTCGCCAATCTCGGTGCCGTCGCCGTCGGGGTGGCCGGGCTGGCGACCGGACATTTCGGCCTGCTGTCGTTGCTGACCACGGATCGACTGCACGAGCGATATCGGGCGGCGGTCTACCCGCAGCTGCCGGCGATGGTCAGCGCTGCCCGGGAAGCCGGCGCCCTTGGTGCCTGCCTGTCCGGGGCGGGTTCGACGATCCTGGCGTTCGTCGACTCGATGGCCGGCATCACCCGGATCGAGGCAGCCTTCGCGGCCGCTGCGGCCGATACCGACCTGGTCGGGCGGACGGTCGTGGTCGAGCCGCGCAACGTCGGCGCCAGGGTCATCGGCCGCGGCTGACGGCCGCCAGCGCTAGGCGCGCTCGGCCGTGTGTGCTCGAACGAACCCGAGGACCTCGCCCCACGCCGCATGGCTCTGCGGCATCGAAGTCGGCTGCCTTCCGGTCGAAGAAGCTGTGCGGAGCCCCGGGTAGGTGATGAGTCGATGCTCGACGCCGGCGCCGGACAGGGCGACATCGAAGGCATCGATGTCCGGCTGCGGGATGCTGCCGTCCGCGCCGCCGAACAGACCGAGGACCGGGCATTCCATCTCGTCCACCACCTCGACCGGGATCGGCGTGCCGTTGGCCCGCGCTCCGACCGGTGAGCCGTAGAACCCGATCGCGCCGGAAAGTCCCAGCCCGAGGGTCGGTGTCGCGAGTGCCAGGCGACCTCCGAAGCAGAACCCGATCGTGAACAGCGGCCCCGCGGCCCCCTCGGCCCCGCGCAGTTCGGTCGCGGCGGCGCGGATGTCGGCGCTCAGGCCGGCGTACGTCGTCTGCTCGACATGGGGCCGGAATTCGAACGTATCGTCGCGAACGGTTTCGATCCCGGCCGTGCGACCGAAGTAGTCGATCGCGAGGGCGTCGATGCCGGCCTCCGCGAACCGAAGCGCGAGCTCCTCGTAGTACGGGTGCAGGCCGCGAACGTCCGGAAGGATGAGGATTGCCGCCCCGCTCGGGTCGGTCGGGCGGGCGCGGAACGCCAGGAAGCGAACGCCGTCATCGGCTTCGAGGACCAGCGAGGCGTGGTCGAGCGAGCCGCCGGCGATCGGGGCGATCGGTGGATGACTGTCGAGATCGAAACACATGGGCGAACCTCCGGCGGCGTGACGCTTCCATGGTGGCAGACCGGCCGGCGACGGCCGATGGTCGCCGACGGGATCCTCCGCTCCCAGCGGGTAGAATGCCCCGGCCATGCCTGCCCCGCTCGTCGTCCAGAAGTACGGTGGTTCGTCGGTCGCCAATGCTGAACGGATCAAGCGGGTGGCCAGGCGGATCGCTCGCGACCATGCCGCCGGCTGCGAACTCGTCGTGGTCGTGTCGGCCATGGGCGACACCACGGACGAGTTGCTCGGCCTCGCCGCGGCGATCACCGACGAGCCCGATCCGCGCGAGCTGGACGTCCTCCTCGCCACCGGTGAGCATCAGAGCGCGACGCTCCTGTCGATGGCTCTCCAGGGCCTCGGCATCGATGCGATCAGCCTGACCGGCCCGCAGGCGGGGATCACGACCGACGGTCGCTATGGCCGGGCGCGGATCGCCGGGATCGAACCGAGACGAGTGCGCGCCGAGCTCAGCGCCGGCAAGGTCGTCATCGTGGCGGGATTCCAGGGGCAGAGCGCCGGGGCAGTCGAGGACGACGAGATCACGACCCTCGGTCGCGGTGGCAGCGACACCACCGCCGTCGCGCTCGCTGCAAGCCTCGGCGCCGACCGTTGCCAGGTCTTCACCGACGTCAGGGGGGTCTACACGGCTGACCCGCGGCTGGTCGGCGAGGCGCGCCAGTTGCCGCTGATCGGCTATGAGGAGATGCTCGAACTCGCCCATCAGGGCGCCCAGGTCCTGCAGGTCCGTGCGGTCGAACTCGGATGGATCAACGGCGTCGTCATCGAGGTCCTGAGTTCATTCGAGGACGCACCGGGTACCCTCATCACGGAGGATCCACTCGTGGAGCAACGTAACAAGGTCCGTGGCCTCGCCCACGACCGGAATGTCGCCAAAGTGACGATCGTCGCCGTGCCCGATCGACCGGGCGTGGCGCGCTCGATCTTCGATCCATTGGCGGCGGCATCGATCAACATCGACATGATCGTCCAGAACGTCGGCCATGGCGGCGAGACCGATCTTTCGTTCACCGTCCCCCGGGTGGAGCTGGCCGCGGCCAAGAAGGCCCTGGAACCGCTCGTGCGGACGCTCGGCGCCCGTGAGTTGACGACCGACACGTCGGTGGCCAAGGTCTCGATCGTCGGCGCCGGACTGCACAATGCCCCCGGCTACGCGGCGCGGATGTTCGGGACGCTCGCCGACGCCGGGGTCAACATCGAGATGATCTCGACGTCAGAGGTGCGGATCACCTGCATGATCGCCGAGGCGGACCTCGAGACCGCGTTGCGGGCGCTCCACGATGCCTTCGAGCTCGAACGCCCGGAGCCCGCCGTCGCCGCCGATGGTGTCGGTGGCGGGGTGACGATCCGCCAGGCGGGGCCGTGCCGATGACCGGCTTCCTCGCGCGACGGGAGCGATTCGAGCGGGTCGGTTCGACCAACGACGTCGTCCGCGACTGGCTGGCGGAAGGCACGCCTGAGGTGTGTCTTGCGGTTGCCGCCGAGCAGGCCAGCGGTCGCGGTCGACACGGGCGGGAATGGATCGCCTCGTCCGGCCACGCGCTCCTGCTGTCGGTCGGGTTCCGGCCGACGTGGCTGGCTCCGCTCGATGTCTGGCGGCTCGCCGCCGTCGTGTCGCTGGCGATGGCCGAGGCTGCCGAGACCGTGGCCGGGCTTCCGGCCGGCTCGATCCGGCTCAAGTGGCCGAACGACCTCGTCGTCGAGGTGGACGATCCGTCCGATGCGCCCGGCACGATCCGCAAGCTGGCGGGCGTCCTCGGGGAGACCGCCGGGCTCGGGACCGCGGCCCCGATCGCAGTCGTCGGCATCGGCGTCAACACGGACTGGCGCGAGTCGGACTTCCCATCGGTCCTGGCACCAGCGATGACGTCCCTCCGCCAGATGACCGGCCACCCGATCGATACGCCCGCGCTGCTCGATGGATTCATCGGCCGGTTGGAGGGGCGGATCGACGACCTGCGACGCGACGGCGAATTCGACGCCGACTCGTGGTCGGCTCGGCAGATCACGACCGGGCGGATGATCCGGGTCGAGCGCCCCGAGGGTGCCGTGTCGGCGCTTGCGGTCGGCGTGGATCCAGCTACCGGCGCGCTGATCATCCGCGACCCCGGCTCGCCGGGGTCCGATCGGTCCGTGGTCGTCGGCGAGGTCGAACGAGTCCGCGTCGTCGACCCGGCCCCGGTCGGGGTGTAACGACATGACCCGATCCGCGTTCTGGAAGGTGGGCCATCCCGAGGAGGACGGCCCGCGCCGCGGCGTCCGTGACCACGACCGAGGACTGGTCGAGGCAGCCCAGGCGGATCCGGCCCAATTCGAGGCCCTGTATCGGAAGTACCTGGCCCAGGTGTACAGCTACGCGTTCTACGAATTGCGCGACCCACACGAGGCGGAGGATGCGACCGCACGGACCTTCCTGTCGGCTTTGGCCAACATCGGTCGGTTCGAGGAGCGGGCCCTGCCGGCCGACGGAGACGGGGCATCGACCTTCCGCGTCTGGCTGTTCCAGATCGCCCGCAATGCGGTCGCCGAGCGGCGGAGACGGCAACGCCGGCGACCGGAGGCGCCACTCGAGGCCGCCGGCATGATCGCCTCGCCCGTCGATGTCGAAGGTGATGTGACGCGTCTGGCCGATGCGTCCGCGGCCTGGAGCGCGGTGGGTCGCCTGCCCGATGACCGTCGACGGGCGCTGGTCCTGCGCTTCGTCGACGAGATGACGACGAGCGAGATCGCGGGCGTGCTCGGTCGATCCGAGGGCGCTGTTCGTGTCCTCATCCACCGCGCGCTGCGGAGCGTCGCCCGAGATCTCGACGATCCGGCGCGATGAGGAGCGACCTGAACGGGCGGGATGCCATCGAGATCGAGTCAATGGTTACCGACCGATACCTCGATTCGCTCCTGGCGGCCCACGCTCGCGGTGCCGATCATGGTCCGGCGGCAGCTCTTCCGGCGGTTCCCATACGCTCGATCGCCGACCGGTTGGCCCGGGACCTCCCGCGCTACCATCCCTCGTTCCGATTCGAGGAGGCGCTGGGCGACCGCCTGGCCACGGTGGCCGCGGCGATGCGCGTTCCTGATGGCAGCGGTTCGCGCGTCCTGGTCTTCCCCGGGTCGATGGCCTCGGACGTCCGACCGTCGCGGGGCCGACCCCTGCTCGTGGGTGGTGCGCTGACGTCCGCGGCACTGTCGCTCGCCGGGGCCGGCTACCTCGTCTGGCGCCGGGTCCGCCCCTCGACCGGCACGAGGGCGATCTGATGCCGATCAAGCTGCCGTCCTTCCGGGCGCACCGCGATGTCTACCCGGCAGATCTCTGGACCAACTGCCCGACCTGCGAAACGATGGTCTTCAACAAGCAGCTGGAGAAGGCCCTCAGGGTCTGCCCGTCCTGCGGTCACCACTTTCGGCTGTCGGCCGCGGTCCGCCTGGAGCAGCTCCTTGATCCGGGCACGTGGTCGGAAGAAGACGCCGGGTTGCAGTCGGTCGACCGGCTCGGGTTCGTCGACCAGAAGCCGTATCCCGAGCGCCTGACCGCCGCCCAGACCGCGACCGGGATGCGTGACGCCGCCGTCTGGGGCACGGCCTCGATCGGGGGCCATCCGGTCGCCATCTGCGTGATGGACTTCGGGTTCATGGGCGGGTCCATGGGTGCGGTCGTCGGCGAGAAGGTCACGCGGGCCGCGGAATACGCGCTCGACGCCCGGACTCCCCTGATCGTCGTGAGCGCTTCCGGGGGAGCGCGCATGCAGGAGGGGACGCTGGCCCTGATGCAGCTGGCCAAGACGATGGGGGCCGTCGAGCGTCTTCGGGCAGGTGGTGTCCCGTTCATCAGCGTCCTGGCCGATCCGACCACCGGTGGCGTCTTCGCCTCGTTCGCGGCCGTCGGGGACGTCAACATCGCGGAACCGGACGCCCTGATCGGCTTTGCCGGATCGCGCGTCTCCGCGGGCACGATCGCCCAGGAGTTGCCGGCCGGTTTCCAGCGGTCGGAGTTCCTGTTCCAGCATGGGTTCGTCGACCGCGTCGTCGCCCGGCCCGACCTGCGGGACGAGCTCATCGGTCTGCTGCGCCTCCTTCCGGCGCGCAACCTCGATGGGACCGGCCCGCCGCCGATCGGCGGGGGGACCGCCGGGTTCCGACCGCTCTCGTTCCTCACCTCGCTGGCCGAGCGGGTGGCCGATCGACCCTCCAGCGAGCCGGCGGTCGAGTCCGCGGGAGCCTCGAGCCCCGATGATGAAGAGGCAGCCGTCTGGGCCCGAGTCCAGCTCGCTCGCAACCTGCAGCGCCCCCGGACGCTCGAGTTCCTCGCGGCGATGACCGACGAGTTCATCGAGCTCCACGGCGACCGGTTGTTCGGCGACGACGCCGCGATGGTCGTCGGCCTGGCCCGCCTGGACGGACGACGAGTGGCGATCGTCGGTCAGCAGAAGGGAGCTGACACGGAGGAGAACATCCGTCGGAACTTCGGGATGCCCCATCCCGAGGGGTATCGCAAGGCGATGCGGGTCATGGAGCTGGCCGAGCGGTGCGGGCTGCCGGTCATCACCTTCGTCGACGTCCCCGGCGCCCATCCAGGACCGGAGTCGGAGGAACGAGGCATCGCCGAGGCGATCGCCCGGTCGACCGGCATGATGACCCGACTGCGCACCCCGATCGTGACCGTCATCACCGGCGAAGGTGGGTCGGGTGGGGCCATCGCCGTCGCTGTCGGCGACGTCGTCATCGCCCTGGAGAACGCCGTCTACTCGGTGATCTCGCCGGAGGGCTGCGCCTCGATCCTGTGGCGGACCGCCGGGGCCGCGCCGGCAGCCGCGCTGGCGATGAAGATGAGCGCCGCCGACCAGGCCGCGCTGGGGGTCGTGGACCAGGTGGTGACAGAGCCGCCGGGCGGCGCCCAGACCGACCCGACGGACATGGCTCGGCGGCTCAAGGCGATCATCGTCGACCGGCTGGACGCCCTCGACCAGCTGAGTCTCGACCAACTGCTCGAATCGCGGCACCGCCGGTATCGGGCGTTCGGGTCCTACACTGAGGTCGTGCAGCCAGAACTTGCCCCGCCGGCCCCACGGGGTCTGGGCGATCGACTCCGCGATCTGCTCGACCCGGGTCGGCGAGCGGTCGGAGCGAGCGTGCCTTCGTGGTCACGCGATGATCCGCCAGCGCACGAGGAGGTCTAGGGAGTGCCGGATCCTGTCGAGCCGCTCGGCGACGGCCACGCGAAACGGTCGGACGCCGATCGATCGGCCGATCACGCGGCGATCGAACGTCTCAGCGATGGCTTGCTGCCCGCGCTCATCGCCAAGCTTGGGGCCACCGGCCTGGGGGAACTCGAAGTCCGTGAAGGTGGCTGGCGGGTACGCCTCCGGCGACCGGCCGGCGGGGTGCCGATGGGGTCGCGCGACCGACGACATGGAGAGCGCGAGCGGAATGTCCGCTCCGCGGGATCGGTCGGTGGGGCTGCCGCCGGACTGACGCCGGTCGGGCCCGGACGCGACGACCGGCTCGGCAGGGACGACGGATCGGCCCGTGAGCTCGGGCGGATCGTTGCCACCGCGCCCGCCGTCGGGATCTTCCAGCCTCGCCAGGAGGCGCGTGCCGGCACGAAGATCCGAGCTGGCGATCGTCTCGGCTCGATCGACATGCTGGGCGTGCCGCAGGAGGTCGTCGCACCCTCTGATGGTGTCGTCGGCGCCAGCCTCGTCGACGCCGGCGACGCGGTCGAATATGGGCAGGAACTGATCCTGATCGAGTTCGCCTCAGGCCCAGGTTCGGAGACCTGAGCGTGTTTCGAAAAGTCCTGATCGCGAACCGCGGGGAGATCGCCATCCGGATCCTGCGCGCCTGCCGGGAACTCGGCGCGGAGACCGTCGTGGCATACAGCGAGGCAGACCGCGATTCGCTTCCGGCGCAGCTCGCCGACGAAGCCATCTGCATCGGCCCGGCCGACGCCCGGCGGTCCTACCTGTCGGCCCCCGCGGTCATCTCGGCGGCGCTGGTCACCGGTTCTGACGCCATCCACCCGGGCTACGGCTTCCTGTCCGAGGACGAAGGGTTCGCCGAGGCTGTGGCGGCGCACGACATCACCTTCATCGGTCCGCCTGCGACGATCCTGGAACGGTTCGCGAGCAAGGCCGGCACCCGCCAGCTCTTCGCCGCCCATGGCCTGCCGACGATCCCCGGTTCCGAGGGGATGCTGCGTGACGAGATGCACGCGCTCGACGAGGCAGACCGCATCGGCTACCCGGTCCTGATCAAGCCTTCGGCCGGCGGCGGTGGCAAGGGGATGCGGATGGTCCGGACCGGGCGCGAGCTCGAGGCGGCCCTTCGGGTCTGTCGTTCGGAGGCCAAGGCGGCCTTCGGTGACGACTCGCTCTACCTGGAGAAGTGGCTGGACGAGAACCGCCACGTGGAGATCCAGGTCGTGATCGACCGCTACGGTCATGGTGTCCACCTGGGCGAACGTGACTGCTCCGTGCAGCGCCGCCATCAGAAGATCCTCGAGGAGGCCCCGACGCCGGCCCTGTCCGAGGCGGCCCGAGCCGACCTGGCGGAGCGCGCGGTCAAGGCGGCGATGGCGGCCGGCTACGAGAACGTCGGGACGCTCGAGTTCCTCGTCGATGCCGAGGGTGCCTTCTACTTCATCGAGATCAATTGCCGGATCCAGGTCGAGCACCCGGTGACGGAGATGCTGACCGGGATCGATATGGTCGCGACCCAGATCCGGATCGCGGCCGGGGAGCCACTCGGGTTCAGCCAGGCGGACGTCGCGCTCCGAGGGCATGCGATCGAGTTCCGGATCAATGCGGAAGACCCGGCGAACGGTTTCCAGCCCGGATCCGGCGTCGTCGAGCGGTACCACGCGCCGGGCGGCCCGGGTGTCCGGGTCGACTCCCATCTCTACTCCGGATACGACGTGCCGCCGTACTACGACTCGCTCCTCGGGAAGCTCATCGTCTGGGGCCCCGACCGGGCCAGCGCCATCGCCCGCTCACGGGTCGCGCTCGATGAGATGGTCATCGATGGCATCGTCCATAACGTCGGCATCCATCAGGCACTGCTGGTCAACGAAGCCTTCCTGGCCGGCAAGATGACGACGAACCTGCTCGACCGCGTCGGCAGCGAAGCGATCCTCGCGGCGGCCGCCCGCCCGTGATGTATACCTGCACAGACCGCCTCACGTGCCCTGGCAGGTACCCGTCAGACTGAGCCACACCCGACCAGGAGTCGCCCGTGACCGAGACCATCCATACGACCCGTGAGATCGAGGCGCTCATCCCGCATCGATGGCCATTCCTGCTCGTCGACCGGATCGTCGAGTACGACGCCGAGCGCCAACGGATCGTGGGGATCAAGGGCGTGACCGCGACCGAATGGTTCTTCCAGGGTCATTTCCCAGGTCTCCCGGTGATGCCGGGGTCCTCCAGGTCGAGGCGCTCGCCCAGACGATGGCCGTCTACGTGGCCAGGCAACCGGGGTTCGGCGATCGGATCGGCCTGTTCGCCGGGGTCGACGGGTGTCGCTTCAAGCGCGTGGTCAGTCCGGGCGACACGCTCCGTCTTGAGGTCACCATGGAGAAGCTTGGGACGCGGTTCGGGCGCGGACACGCGATCGCGAGTGTCGACGGCGCGACTGCCTGCGAGGCGACATTGAGCTTCGTCATCCCCGGCGAAGGCGTGCTTCGATGACCCGGCTCGTGGCGCTCTCGGACATCCACGGCAATGTGGTCGCGCTGGCAGCGATCCGCAAGGCGATCCGCGCGGAGAAGCCGGACTTCGTCGCGATCGCCGGAGACCACGTCATGAACGGCCCTGACCCGGCCGGCGTCGTCGACCTCCTGCGCGAGATGGAGTCGGACGGGGCCGCGATCATCGGCGGCAATACGGATGTCGCCGTCGCCGACTTCGACTACGCGGCGGCCTTCCCATGGATGCGCGACGGCGTTCCCGAAGCGCATCGCGCGGCGGCGGAATGGGCGCACGACGCGCTTGGCGACGAGCGTGTGGCCTGGCTGCGGCGCCTCCCCTCCGAGCGCCGCCTGCACGCCGACGACGGGACGATGGTCCTGATCTGCCATGGGTCGCCGGGATCGCAGACGGCCGGCTTCGATCAGGAACTGGATCCCAGCGTCGTCATCGAGCGGGCGAGTGGGACGGATGCCCGGGTCATCGTCTGCGGGCACACCCACGTCCCGGAGGTCCGTGACCTCGGCTGGAAGCTGATCGTGAACGACGGCTCGGCTGGGTACGTATTCGACGGCGATCCCACCGCGTCGTACGCCCGGGTCGATCTCCAGGGCGGCGAGATCGTCGCCGAGATCCGGCGGACTGCGTTCGACGCCCTGGCGGTCGCCGACGCGATCTCGGCCAGGGGCCTGCCCGGCGATGTCTACCGGGCGGCGACCGTCCGAACCGGCAAGTTGGTCCGATGACGGATCGACGCCGGGTGGTCGTCACCGGCATGGGCATGGTCACCGCGCTCGGGACTGACGTCGCGTCGACCTGGGAAGGGCTGGTCAACGGACGAAGCGGGGTTCGACCGATCGAATCCTTTGACCCGTCCCGTCTGACATCGCGGATCGGAGCGGAGGTGCAGGGCTTCGACGCGAGCCACATCCTCGACCGCAAGGATGTCCGCCGGACGGATCGCTACATCCAGTTCGGCCTTGTCGCCGCGCGCGAAGCGCTTGATCAGGCCGGGTTGCCCGAGTGGTTCGAGGGCGACCTCGCCGAGCGCACGGGGGTCATCCTCGGGACCGGCCTCGGTGGGGTCGGGACGCTCGTCGATGGTTTCACCGTGAGCGCGTTGCGCGGGCCGGACCGGATCAGCCCGTTCCTCATCCCGATGGGCATCCCCAACGTCGGCTCCGGGCAGATCTCCATCCAGTTCGGGATGACCGGACCGAACTTCACGACGGTGTCCGCCTGCGCGACCGGCGGCCACGCGCTGGGCGAGGCGAGCGAGATCATCCGGCGCGACGACGCCGACGTCATGGTCGCGGGCGGGGCGGAGGCCGGGATCTTCGAGCCGATGGTCGGTGGCTTCGCCGCGATGCGCGCCCTGTCCACCCGCAACGACGATCCGGCTGCGGCGTCCCGGCCGTTCGATGCCGGTCGCGACGGGTTCGTGGTCGGCGAAGGGGCCGGCGTCGTCGTCCTCGAGGGCCTCGATCACGCCGAGCGTCGCGGGGCGGTCATCCTGGCCGAGCTGGTGGGCTACGGCGCGACCGCGGACGCACATCACATCACCCTGCCGGCACCGGGCGGGATCGGCGCGGTCCGGGCGGCCCGGCGGGCCATGGCCAAAGCCGAGTTGACGCCGGACGTGATCGATCACGTCAATGCGCACGCGACGTCGACGCCGGAAGGTGACAAGGCTGAGCTGCAGGCGATCCGAACGATCTTCGGCGCCGCCTCGGAGCGGATCTCGGTCACCGCCAACAAGTCGATGCTCGGCCACACGCTCGGTGCTGCCGGGGCGATCGAGGCGATCGTATCGATCCGAACGATCATGGAAGGTCGCATCCCGCCGACGATCAACCTGACCGACCCGGACCCCGAGGCGGCCGGGCTCGACCTGACCCCGAATGTCGCCGCGACCCGCCAGACCCGGATCGTGCTGAGCAACTCGTTCGGGTTCGGCGGTCAGAACACCGCCCTCATCTTCGCCAGGTACGAGCGATGACCGACGATCCGGTCGAGATGGCGAACCCGGAACCGGGCGATGGCGGCGACGTGGAGCTGCTCGGGCTGATCGATCGATTGGCGGACTTGCTGGAACGCTCGGACCTGTCCGAGCTCGAGGTCGAATCCGGCGGCACCGGGCTCGTCCTCCGGAAACCCGTGGCCGACGTTTCGACCGCCGGCCGCCCCGATCGCCAACGAGCCGTCGTCGGGCGGTGACGCCATCGTCGGTATCGGCGAGCCACCTGCGGGCGGACGCGAACCAGCGGCGACGGCGCGCCCCTCGATCAAGGCTCCACTGACCGGGATCTTCTACGCGTCGCCGGCACCGGGGACCGCCCCGTACGTCCAGGTCGGTGGCGAAGTCGCGGTCGGCCAGGTCATCGGCCTGATCGAGGCGATGAAGTTGTTCAACGAGATCAAGTCGGACCTCGCCGGCCGGGTCGTCCGGGTCGTCCCCGACAGCGGCGCCCTGGTCAAGGCGAAGCAGCCCCTCATCGAGGTCGAGCCCCTATGAGCACGCCTGAGCGACGAGCACACGTCACCGGCTGGGGTCGCTACGCTCCGGCGCAGGTCCTGACCAACCACGATCTCGAACAGATGGTGGATACCTCCGACGAGTGGATCCGGACGAGGACCGGGATCCGCGAGCGGCGGGTGGCGGCTGCCGACGAAACGACCGCGTCGATGGCGGCCGTGGCGGCGATGCGGGCGATCCGGACGGCGGGGATCGACCCGGACGACATCGACCTCATCCTCCTGGCGACCCTCACCCCCGACTACTGGATGCCCTCCACGGCGGCCCTGGTCAAGGAGGCGATCGGCAATACCCGGGCCGCCGCGATGGACGTCGCCGCGGCCTGCTCGGGGTTCGTGTACGCGTATGCGACCGCGCAGGCCTACATCACGAGCGGGATGGCCAGGCACGTCCTGGTCATCGGGGCCGAGCTGCTGACCCGGTTCCTCGACTACACCGACCGCAATACCTGCATCCTGTTCGGCGATGGCGCCGGGGCGGTCGTCCTGTCCGCGTCCGATGCGGCGGGCGGCGGTCTCGGGATCGAGATGACGACGGAGCCCCAGGGTGCCTACATGATCTGGCTGCCCGCAGGCGGGGCCAAGAGCCCGCCGTCGGCGGAGACCATCGCCCGTGGCGAGCACTACATCCGGATGGAGGGCAAGGAGACCTATCGCTTCGCGACGCGGACGCTGGCTTCGACCGCGTTGGCCTCGATCCGCCGATCGGGTCTCGAACCGGCCGATATCGCCCTGTTCATCCCGCATCAGGCGAACATCAGGATCATCGAGGCCGTCGCCAAGGGTCTCGACCTGCCGATGGATCGGATGTTCGTCAACCTCGATCGGTACGGGAACACCTCGGCTGCCTCGGTGCCGATGGCCCTCGCCGAGGCCGTCAACGGCGGTCGGGTGCAGGTCGGCGATCGGATCGTCATCGTCGCCTTCGGAGCGGGCTTCACGTCCGGGGCCGTGACCATCGAATGGACGGCCGATCCGGCCCGAGGCATCGCCGGCGACGCTGCGGTGCGACCCGAGGACGTCCACGTCCGGTTGCCGGTCGACTGGGACTCGGTCGACCCGATCCCCGACGCGCTGGCCGAGATCATGCGCCGGCCGGGTGTCGTCGATGTCCCGTTGGACGATGTCGTGCCGGGCGAGCCGGAACCGGCGCGCCAGCACGAGGCAGCCGGTCGCCGGTGAGGGACCTCGGCCCTGGTGACCCCTTGACGACGGAGGAGCATCCATGATCGATCTCAGCGGCAAGACCGCCCTGGTGACCGGCGGTTCGCGCGGGATCGGCCGGGCGATCGTCACCCGGCTTGCGACCCAGGGCGCCGACGTGGCGTTCACCTACAAAGGCAATGCCGCTGCCGCCGCGGAGACCGTCGCCGTCGTGGAGGCCATGGGCCGACGCGCGCTGGCGGTCCAGGGCGATGCCGCCCAGGTGGAGACCGCGGAGGCGGTCGTGAAGAGCGTCCTCGACACCTTCGGGAAAGTCGACATCCTGGTCAACAACGCCGGGATCACCCGCGACGACCTGATCATGCGGATGACCGAGAGCACCTGGCGCGAGGTCCTCGAGACGAACCTGTTCGGGGCCTTCTACATGACCAAGGCGGTGACTCGCCCGATGCTCAAGGCTCGTGCCGGCCGGATCGTCAACATCACCTCCGTGTCCGGCCAGGCCGGGCAGACCGGCCAGGCGAACTACTCGGCCGCGAAGGCGGGACTCATCGGGCTGACCAAGGCCACCGCCCGCGAACTGGCGAGCCGGTCGATCACCGTGAACGCGGTGGCGCCCGGGTTCGTGCTCACCGAGCTGACCCAGGACCTGCCGGACGCACTCAAGGGCGAGATCACCGCCAGGACACCGCTCGGGCGATTCGGTGAGACGAGTGAGATCGCCAACGCCGTTGCCTTCCTCGCCTCGGACGAAGCTGCCTATATCACCGGCCAGGTGCTGGCCGTCGATGGCGGCCTGGTGATGATGTAGCGATGGTTCCCGGCCGCCCGGATATGGGCGGCCCCGGGTCGTCCGGTGATCAGTCGACCGTGGCGGCGTCGAGTCGACGGCTGGGCCCGACCGTCGCCGAGCTGGACCACCGTGTAGCCGGCGGCGCGGAGACGCTCGGCATCGAGCAATCGGCGTCCATCGATGAGCAGCGGCCGCGACCCGGCTGCGGCCCACGCCGTCCATGGCAGATCCCGGAACTCGGGCCATTCGGTCGCGATGACGACGGCATCCGCTCCATCGACCGCAGCCGCCGCGTCGGACGCGAGCTCGAGCGCCGGCAGCCGCGCTGACGCATTCGCACCGGCCGCGGGATCGTAGGCGCGGACGTGCGCCCCCATCTCGAGAAGACGACCGGCAAGGCGGACGGCCGGAGAGTCGCGGATGTCGTCAGTGCCGGCCTTGAAAGCGAGGCCGAGGAGGCCGATCGTCCGACCGGCCACGCCGTCCATGATCGAGGCGATCCGTTCGGCAAAGCGATCCTGGGCAGCCAGGTTCGCCGTCGAGGCCGCCGTGGTCACGTGCATCGGCAGGCCGAGGGCCTGGCCGGCGACCGCCAGGGTGATGAGCTCCTTGGGCAGGCAGCTGCCCCCGAACCCGAAACTCGGCTGCATGTACCCCTTCCCGAGCCGTGGATCCGCTCCGATCCCGGCCAGGACCTCATCGACGTCCGCCCCGGCCTCCTCGCACAGCGAGGCGATCTCGTTGGTGAACGACAACTTCAGGGCGAGCATGGCGTTGGCACCGTTCTTGATGATCTCGGCGGCTTCCACGTCCACGACGAGGCGGGGCGCCTCGATCGGCGCGAACAGGGCGAGGACCTCCGCCAGAGCGGCCGGGTCGGCATCCGCGAACCGGCCGATGACGATCCGGCTCGGCTGCGCGAAGTCCTCGACCGCTGTCCCCTGGCGGAGGAACTCCGGGTTGGTGAAGATCCGCGACGTCGGCAGACCGGTGGCCTTGACCGCCCGTTGCGTCCCGCCGACGGGAAGCGTGCTCCGGATGACCAGGATGTCATCGGCGGCCAGCCGGGGACGGAGGGCATCGAGAGCGGAGTCGAGCTGGCGCAGGTCGCTCTTGCCGTCATCGCCGATCGGAGTCCCGACGCACAACAGGGTGATCCCAGGTTCGCCGGGCGGAGCATCGGTCACCGACAGGCGGCCCGCCGCGACCGCCTCGTCGAAGGCCTCCTGCAGACCGGTCTCGTGGATCGGGATTCGCCCGGCACGGAGCGACGCGAGCCGGGTGGCGCCGGTCTCGACCAGCCGGATCTCGTGGCCGAGGCGGGCGAGACCGACCGCTGTCACGAGGCCGACATACCCGGCGCCGACGACCGTGACGATCCGCTGGCTCGATCCCATCACCGGAGAGGGTAGCAGGACCACCCGCGCAGCGATGTAGCATGCCCGGGTGCGCCTCACGCAGTACCGGATCGATGGCCTCGGCCACCTCTCGACGCTCGTCGCGGACGACGCCGCGGGAGTCGCCGCCGTGGTCGACCCCCGACGCGACGTGGACATCTACGTCGACGCCGCCCGCGACGCCGGCGTAGCCATCACCCACGTGATCGAAACGCACCTCCACAACGACTACGTCTCGGGTGGCCGGGAGCTCGCCGCGCTGACCGGCGCGACGCACGTCATCGGGGCTGGTGCGGGGCTCGACCATGGTGCATCGACCGGTGGTCGACGGCGAGGACTTCCGCGTCGGGGCCATCCGGTTCACGACGCTCGACACGCCGGGGCACACGCCTGAGCACGTTTCCTATGCGGTGGCCGATATCGATCGCGCCGAGGAACCGTTCCTCGTGCTCACCGGCGGATCACTGCTCGTCGGCGCGGTCGGCCGGACCGATCTGCTCGGCCGGGAACACGCGTATCCGTATGCGGCGGCGATGCACCGGTCGCTCCACGAGGTCCTCCTGCCGCATGAGGATTCGGTCATGGTCTACCCGACCCACGGCGCGGGCTCCCTGTGCTCGACCGGGATCGCCTCGACCCCGTGGTCCACGATCGGCTACGAGCGGCGCCACGACCCGCTGCTGGCCCCGATGGACATCGACGCGTTCGCCCGGGCGCTCCTGTCCGGGCAGCCGACCATCCCACGCTACTTCGCCCGGATGCGACCGATGAATCAGGCCGGCCCGCCGCTGCTCGGTGGCGTCGTCCCCGGGATCCCGCCGATGTCGGGCACCGAGGTACGGTCGGCGGCCGCCGCGGACGCGCTCGTGGTCGACGCGCGACGATCGACGGGCGCGCTCGAGCGGGTCGCTGGTGCGCTATCGATCCCGGCCGGCTCCTCGTTCGGGACGTGGCTGGGCTGGGTCATCGATGCGGACCGACCGGTCATCCTGCTGATCGACGATCCCGCAGACCTGGACGATCTCGCCCGTCAGGCACTTCGCATCGGCTTCGATCGCATCCTCGGGTATCTCGACGGCGGCCTCGCCGCGTGGCAGTCGGCCGGCGGCGAGGTCGAGGTCGATCGGCCGCTTGGGATCGATGCCCTGGCCGCTCGGCTCGAGGCGGACCCAGCCGACCGACCGCTCGTGATCGACGTCCGCCAGGCGTCAGAGTTCGAGTCCGGTCACGTGCCCGGCTCGATCCACATCGGCGCCGGGGAACTTGGCGACCGGCTCGACCAGCTGCCCGCCGGCCGGCCGATCGCGACCATCTGCGCCAGTGGCTATCGGTCCGCGGTCGCGACATCGATGCTGCGGGCCGCTGGGTTCACCGACGTGACCTCTGTCGCGGCGGGCGTTCCCGAGTGGGCGGCCAGTGGTCGGACCCTGGCCTACGGGGCTCCGGATCGCTGATCGGTCCGGTGCTGCTCGACGTCGGATCGGGACGATGGTCCTGGCCCGACCCGGGACCGTTGGCGGCTCCGGGCGAGGACCCCGCCGTGCCACCATCGATCCGTGCGCGCACGTGCTGTCGTCCCACTCGATCCGCCGGCCCACGAGGGTGCCCGGCCAGCCGTCCGTGCCGTCCAACCGGCCGGCGTCGGCCCGACTTCGCGCAGGCGCGCCCGGAGCGACAGGCACGAGCGTCAGCCGTGGACGACCGGCCCGGACGAGCGGTCGATCTCGATCGATCCCGAGCAGCCGGGACTCGAGGGCGACCTCGCCGAGCGGTTGGAGATGGTGCTCGGGATCGTCGGTCGCCTTGCAGCGTCCCATGACCGGACCGAACTCTTCGAGATGGTCGTCGACGCCGCCGACCGTGCACTGCGCGCCGACGTCACGGTGCTGCGTTCGCTTCGGGACGATCGATTGACGCTCGTGGCATCGGTCGGGTTGTCCGACGATGAGGCGACCGCGTTGCCGGCCATCGGGCGGGATGACGGCTGGATCGGCGGCGTGCTCCGGACCCGGCAGGCCCTCGCGATCCCCGATGTCCGCAGCCTCGGCCCGGGTCGGGTCGATGGCGACCCGGCGTTGCCGGGCGTGGTCGGCGAACTCACGGCGCCGCTCATCCACGAGGACGAGGTGGTCGGGGTGCTGTCGGTGATGACCCGTGAGCCACGGAACTGGACGAGTGGCGATGTCGGGTTCATCACGACCCTCGCCGGCCATGCTGCGATCGCGCTCAGTAACGCCCGGCTGTTCGAGGAGACCGTCGCCCGAGCTGCCCAGCTCGAGGTGCTCCAGGCGGCATCCGCCCGGATGAGTCGGGCGACCACGATCGAGGAGATCGCGCGGACCATCGTCGAGGAGACCCACGGGATCATCGATTACCACAACGCGCGTGTCTACCAGCTGGAACCCTCCGGCGACCTCGTCCCGATCGCCTTCGAGGGCCGGCTCGGCGCCTACCAGCAGGTCGACCTGGAGCTGCTCCGATGCCGCCTCGGCGAGGGTCTCACCGGCTGGGTCGGGCTGCACGGCGAACCGGTCCTGGCCAACGACGCGAACCGCGATCCACGCGGCGCGGCGATCGTCGGGACCGACGACATCGACGAGTCCATGCTGGTCGTGCCGATGCGCTCGGACGGGCAGACGATCGGCGTGATCACCCTCAGCAAACTCGGACTTGACGGCTTCGGGCCGGACGATCTCCGGCTCCTCGGGATCCTGGCCGACCAGGCCGGGACCGCGATCGGGTCGGCCCGCCTCCTCGGCCGGACCCAGGGCCTGGCCGGCGAGTTGCGGCGACTGCTGGACATGAGCGCGGAGTTGTCGGGCAGCCTGGATCCGCACCAGGTGGCGGAGCTGATGGCCGAGCACCTGGCGGTCGCCATGGGCGTGCCCGACTGCGTCATCTCGTATTGGGATCGCACTTCGGATCGCCTGGAATCCCTCGGCTACTATCCGAGTCATCGGCTGCGTGACATCGAGCCGTACTTCGAGGTCGACGGCTATCCGGAGACCCAGCGCGTCCTGCAGCAGCAGGCGACCGTGATCATCGACGCGGACGATCCGGCGGCGGACCCGGCGGAAGTGGCGCTGATGATCCAGGACGGGAACCAGGTTCTCGCGATGCTGCCCCTCGTCGCGAAAGGGCAGTCGATCGGTCTGGTCGAGCTCGCATCGGGTGATCGAGTCACGTTCAGCCCTGACCACCTGGAACTCGCCCGGTCGATGGCCAACGAGGCCGCCATGGCGCTCGAGAATGCCCGACTCTACGAGGAGGCCCGCAACCTGGCCGATCGCGACCCGCTGACGGGCTTCTACAACCACCGATTCCTCCACGAGCGACTCGGTGAAGAGGTCGTACGGGCCCAGCGCGCCCGCCGCCCGCTCAGCGTCCTGATGCTCGACCTGGACGACTTCAAGCTCGTCAACGACACGTTCGGCCACCTGTTCGGTGATCGAGTCCTCACCTGGACGGCGGAGCTCATCCGATCGACCCTGCGAGCATCCGACATCCCGGCCCGCTATGGCGGTGACGAATTCGCGATCATCCTGCCGGAGACCGATGTGGATGAGGCGCGCACCGCCGCCGATCGGATCCGATCCGCCTTCCGCGACCGCGCGTTCGTCGGCGAGCAGCGCGGCCCGGTCCCCATCGGCGCGTCGATCGGCGCGGCCACCTTCCCGGCAGATGGCCGGACCGGAACGGATCTGATCGCTGCAGCGGACGCGGCGCTCTATCGCGTCAAGCGCGATGGCGGTCGCGACACCGCGTCGCCGGACGGTCCCGCCGTCTGACGGAGGGCTGTCCGGGCCGACCGAGACCAACGGATCCTGACCGACGGCCAGCAGTACCACGACGCGGGATGGACGGCGCGCGCGCCGACCGCCATCCTCTATCCCTGACGTGAGCGACCCCCTCGACCCGCATGCCTCGCCACCCGAGACACCGGAGCGCCAGATCCGGCGGCGATGGTGGACCTTCGCCACCTCGTACGTCGTGCTCGGGTTGCTGGCTGTCGCCCGGCTTGGCTCGGGATCGGCCGGGCCGGCGGACCTCCTGGTCGCGGCGTTGGTCGTCGTCGTCGGGTTCGCCGCCATCCGGCACCGCGCCGCGGTCGCGGCGCTGGAGGTCGGGCGTCGCGAGGAGGCCGAGTCGTTCAGTCGGATCCTGTCCAGCCTCTCGCGGTCGGTCTCGCCGGATGCGATCCTGAGTGCGATCGTGACCGAACTTGCAGCGGCGACCGGTGCCGATCACATCGTCGTGGCCCGACGGCGGCCGGACGCACGGATCCTCGACGCGACCCTGGTCAGCGCTCGGCCCGGCGTCCCGGACTCGACGACGCGGCTGCCGATCGGCGATCTCGACGACCCGATCGGTCCCAGCGACGGGGCAGCCGACCGGGGGGCGGTCGCGATCCCGATCGTCGCGGATGCACCGGAACCGGTCGCCGCGGGCAGGGTCCGTGGCCGGATCGACGGCCTGACCAGCTGGCTGGCCGCCGGTGCGTCGATCTCGCCGTTCACCGCACCCGGACCGTCGACTCCCGGGCCGACGTCGGTCGAGGGGGCCCCAGAGGATCGGCAGGGCGTCGCGGACCGGATCGCGTCCCGGACCCGGCAGGTCTATGGGCTGACGAATACGCTGGCAGCACCGCTCACCTCGGACGGGGTCGCGATCGGTGCGATCGTCCTGTCCCATCGCACGGCAGGGGCCTGGCCGGCGACCACGCGTCGCCTGCTGACCGGTGCCGCGAACGAGGCGTCGTCCGCCCTGTCGCGCGCCTACACGCTCCGGGCGGCGGAGGCACACGCCACGACCGACGCCCTGACCGGCCTGCCGAATCGCCGCTACTTCGATGAATTGTGCGGACTCCTGGCCCGGCGGCGACGCGCCGGCGATGCGGTCGGGGTCCTGATGATCGATATCGACCGGTTCAAGGTGCTCAACGATACCCACGGCCACGCCACTGGCGACGAGGTCCTTCGGGCAGTCGGGGGGGCGATCGTTTCCGCGGTCCGCGACGACGACGTTCCGGCCCGCTACGGCGGTGAGGAGTTCGTGGTCATCCTGCGCAGCCCATCGCCCGAGGTCGCACTCGAGGTCGGTGAGCGGGTGCGCTCGGCGGTCGCCGGTCTCGATCTGACGAGGTTCGGTGTCGCCGCCGTCAGCGTATCGGTCGGCGTCGCGGTCGACCATGGTGCGGGTCGATCCATCGGCGAGTTGACCGCGCAGGCGGACGCTGCTCTGTACCGGGCCAAACGGGCGGGCCGGGATCGCGTCGTCGCCGCCTGAGGGCGCGTTCGAGTGGCGTGCTGGAGGGCGTACCATCCGGGCGTGTCCGACCAGCCCTCCACGTTGTCCAACGGCGACCTGGCGCGCATCTTCCACGAGATCGGCGACATGCTCGAGATCCAGGGTGAACTCGTGTTCAAGACCGTCGCCTACCATCGTGCGGCCGACGCGATCGGCCGCAGTCCAGTCGACATCGTGTCCGCCTATCGATCCGGGTCGCCGCCCCAGATCCCCGGGGTCGGCAAGGCCATCAGCGACAAGCTCGCCGAGTTGGCGACGACCGGTCACCTCGCCTTCTACGATCGCCTCCGTGAAGCGGTCCCGGCCGGGCTGCTGGAGATCCTGGAGATCCCGGGTCTCGGGCCGAAGACCGTCCGTCAACTCCATGGGGAACTCGGGATCGAAACGGTCGACGACCTGCGTCGGGCCGCCGAGGCCGGGCGGATCCGGACCCTGCGAGGGATGTCGGCGAAGACGGAGGCAGCCGTGCTCGAGGGGATCGGGCGGCTCGGGGAGCGATCCGGACGGATGCGCCTGGATCGGGCGACCGAGCTGGTGGACGCACTGATCAGCGGCCTGTCCGGGGTGCCCGGCGTCGGCTCGCTGGAGGCGGCCGGCTCGTTTCGTCGCCGGAAGGAGTCGATCGGCGATCTCGACCTGCTTGTCGAGACCGATGAGCCATCGGTCCTGATCGACGCGTTCACCGGCCTGCGACCGGTCGGGTCGGTGATCGACCACGGGTCGGCCAAGGCCTCGGTCGCGCTCGACGGAGGGCCGCGGGTCGACCTGATGGTCATGCCGCCGGGTGAGGCCGGGACCTACCGCATCCACTTCACGGGCTCGAAGGAACACAACGTCCGGCTCCGATCCATGGCGCGCGACCAGGGCTGGAGTCTGTCGGAGAAGGGCTTTGCCAGGATCGACGACGACGGTCGACCGCTGACCGGTGCGGCCGCAGACCGGCGGACGTTCGCGACCGAGGGTGAGGCCTACGCGTTCCTCGGGTTGCCGTTCATCGAGCCGGAACTGCGCGAGGATACGGGCGAGATCGCGGCGGCCCTCGCCGGGCGATTGCCATCGCTGATCGAGCTCGGTGAGCTGCGCGGCGACCTGCACAGCCACTCCGACTGGTCGGACGGGCATCAACCGATCGCGGTCATGGCCGACGCGGCGCGCCGGCGCGGCTACGCCTACCAGGTCCTGACGGACCATTCCCGATCACTCGCGATCGCCCGCGGTCTGACGCCCGAACGGGTCGAGCAGCAGCGGGAGATCATCGCCGGACTCAACGCCGGATATGCCGCCGACGAGGCTGCCGGGACGATCCCGGCGGGCGCTTCGGCGGAGGGATTTCGGCTGCTCCACGGCTGCGAGCTCGAGATCCGCGCCGACGGCCAGCTCGACTTCGAGGACGATCTTCTCGCCCGATTCGACCTCGTCGTCGCGTCCGTCCATGTCGCCCGCCGGCAGTCCCGGGCCGACTTGACCAGGCGGACACTCGGTGCGATCCGCAGCCCGCACGTCGACGTCATCGCGCATCCCGCGGGACGGAAGATCGGCGAGCGGGACGACCTCGACCTGGACTGGGACGCGATCTATGCCGAAGCGGCCAGGACGGGTACGGCGCTCGAGATGAACGGCTCGCCGGCGCGACTGGACCTCGCCGTCGAGCGTGCCCGACGTGCCGTCGAACTCGGCTGCCTCGTGGCGATCGACTCGGACGCCCACGACATCGACGAGCTCGACTACGTCCGTTGGGGGATCAGCCAGGCGCGTCGCGCCTGGCTCACGGCCGACGCGGTGCTCAACACGCGGTCGCGGGCCGACCTGCTGGCGTGGACGGCGGGCAAGGCGGGACGGTCGTGAGCGGCTCTCGCACGACGGCCGAGCTCGAGGACCTCGCCGCGCGCCGTGATCTCGCCCTGCTCGCCGTCACGATCGTCGGACTGTCCCGCCTCGTCGAGCCTCCGATCGTCTGGCTGGTGGCAGCCGCCCTGCTTGCGGCCATGATGCTCGGAACCCTCCAGGTGCTGCACGACGAAGCGACTCCGGCCGAGGTCTGGTTCGGCGTCCCGGTCGAGTCGGTCATCGTGCCCTCGGTCGCGGCGGTGGCCTGCCTCGGCGTCATCCGCCTGGTCCCGATCGGACTCTGGCTGGCTCGCAGCGCTGCTGCTGACCTGGCTGATCGTCGGTCGAACACTCGCGCTCGAGAGTCGGATCCACCGGTCGGGGACCGGCGTAGCCGATGACGAGCGGACCGCCCTGCTGGTCACGATCCTCCTGGTGGCATTTCTGGCCTTCACCGGGATCGCGGCGATGGTGCCCGGCGGCCTCGTCCAGGCTGGCGGGGCGTTGCCCGAGAACGACCTGATCATCCTTGCCGCCGGCGACGCACTGGTCGCCGGATTGCTCGGCTATCGGGTCGCGGCACTGCGCACGTCGACCGCTCGAGAGGCACTGTGGGCGGCCGCCACCTACGCACTGGCCATCGCGGTCGGCGCCGCCGCCCTGCGGGCGATGGAGATCCCTCGCCTGGTCGGGCCGGCGTTGCTCACCCTGGCGTTCTACCTCTGGGATGCATTCATCGGAACGGCTCCGTCGCGCCGGCGTCGGATCGGCTGGATCGCCCGGTTCGGACTGCTGGCCGCGCTCGGCGTCCTCGTTGCCGCGTGGAACCTGCTGCTCCGATCCTGACTGCCTCGTTTGACGCGCTGCCCGGACGGTGCTAGAAAGCAGCTTGGCTCAGGGTGGCGGATAACCGCGCGCCCAGCCCGCCTGACGCTTCTTCCCGAGCATGCCGCGCCCCGAAAGGACGAACCCCCTCGTGACCTTCCCCGATGTCGAGACCAGCGCCCAGAGCCCGGTCAACCTGAACCGCCAGAAGCGGCAGCTGGCCGACCAGGCGATCGCTCAGGCGACGGCCGCCCAATGGGCCGAATCGGCCGCGACGAACCGGCGCCTGCTCGAGCTCGGGGCGGACGCCGAGGCCGAGAACCGGCTCGCCAAGTCACTCTGGGAGCTCGGCGAACTCGGTGCGGCCCGCGAGCACTATCAGACGGCCCTGGCCCTCGATCCGACGAACCGGATCGCCGAGCGCAACATCGACCGACTCAAGATGCTGCTGGTTGCAGCCGGTGAGAAGACCGTCCCCGCCCAGGAAGGCAGCAAGGCTCCGGTCGGCATCTTCGTCGAAGAGACCGGCAAGACCGGCTTCGCCTACCTGACCGACCTGGCCAGCCCGCGAGAGCTCGCCCAGGTCAACCCGGGGGACGCGGTCGAGCTCACGCCCGAGGGCAATCGGTTGATCGCCCACAGCAACGGTGTTCGGATCGGTGTCGTGGAACCTCGTGTCGCGGCGCGATTGCTCAAGCTCATCGCGGACGGCAACAAGTACGCCGCCGGGGTGACCTCCCTCGGCGACAAGGACGTCCGGATCATCCTCCGGGAGACGTTCCAGGACCCCGCCAACTACGGCAAGGTCAGCTTCCCGACCGCGGCGAAGTCGACCGACCTGCGGCCGTACACCAAGGGCACGCTCGTTCGCGAGGAGATGGAGCTCGAGGAGGACCTGGAGGACGACGAGGAGGACGACGAGATCGAGGATCTCGACCGCGTCCTGCCTCCGGACTCCACGACGGACGAGGCGTTCGAGGACGAGCCGGACGAGTCCGACGAAGCGTAACCAGCGGGCTCGGTGACGGGCCGCCGAGGTTCGACCATCACCCTCGTCGGCTAGCATCTGTCGGATGAGCGGTCGCGGGTCCTCCGGCGCGAAAGTGGGTGCGTCCCTGCCCCTGTTCGATCGGATCGCGCCCGCCCCATCGCCGGCGATCGTCGCGGCTCGGATCGAAGCGCATTCAGGGCCCGGGGACGTCGTCGCCGACCTGTTCGGTCGCGGGGGCTGGATCGCCCGGGCGGCCGTCGATCGTCAGCGCCGAGCCGTGTCGCTCGAATCGGATCCGCTGACCCGGATGCTGGCGGAGGTCGTGTTGCGGCCGCCGGATGTACGCCACCTCGACGCGGCCTTCCAGGGCCTGGCCGCCTCGCCGAGAGGCGACTCCAGTCTCAAGACCTCGATCGGCGACATGTTCGCGACCCGCTGCGCGACCTGCCAACGCATGCTCGTCGCCGACGAGATCAGCTGGGCGGTCGACGACGATGCCTCGATCGCGGGTCGGGTCCGGCCCGTCGAGCGACACTACCGATGCACCGTCTGCCGAGACCAACGCGGCGGGTCGGAGCAGCGCCAGGAACCGCTCGATCGGGATGATCTCCGCCGGGCGACCGCCGATGTCGGGGTCGACGAGATGCGCACCGCGTTGCTCGCCCGATTTCCCCTGGTCGTCGGTGCGGAGACGCTGCCCCGTGAGTTGCTCGACCTGCACTACCGACCGACAACTCGTGGGCCTCGGCGCGATCCTCGACCGGATCGAAAGCGATCTTCGGGCGGCCCCGGTGATGGCGGCCCTCCGTCTGGCCCTGTCGCACGCCGTCCTTCCGGCCAGTCGTCTCGGGACCGGCTCCGGCCGTCACGCCTCGCTCCGGGTCTCATCCGCCCACGTCCGGCCGCAGACGGGCACACGGATCCGGGAACGGAACCCATGGCTGGCGTTCGAGGATGGGTTCCGCCTCGTGCGCGGGTTCGTCCAGCATCTGGACAGCGGCCCATATGGTCCGATCCAGGCACGCCTCGGCGAGGACCTGCGCAGTCTCGGCGAGGGCGCGGCGACCGCATTCATCGGCCTGTCGAGCCGGGATGGATCGAGCGCCCTGCGAGACGATCCGGACGAGCCTCGTACGCTCGAGTCCGACGCCGCGCATCCGGCTCACCCTGGGACAGCCACCGATGCGCCCAAGCCTCGATCGCCTCGCGGTCGCCTATCACGCGACCTCCTGGGCGCTCGGACGCGAGGCGTGCGCCCTGCTTCCGCTCGAAGCGCTGGCGAGTCCATCGGTCCGGCGGTCGTGGGGCGCCCAGGCTGAGATGATCGGCCAGGCTCTGGCGCAGGTGGCACCGGCCCTGGCCCGGGATGGGCGGATCGTCCAGCTCGTGGACGGCGGGATGGATGCGGTCGTGTCGACCGTCATCGGTGGCGCAAGGGCGGGCTGTCGGCTGCTCGGGGTGGATCTGGCCGACGCGGACGGGCCTGGCATATCGATCGTCGAGATGCTGCCGCCGGGCGGGCGCCTGCCGCCGGGAGCGCGAACCCGCGCGAATGTGGGCCTTGACCCGGTCGCGGGAGGAGCCGGCGATGCGTCGGTCGTGCCGTCCGGTCGTCTGTTCGCGCCGCCGGAACGGTTCGAGGATCGGCCGTTCTCGGCTGAAGAAGCCGCCCGCGTCGTCACGGCGTCCGCGGTCGAGACCCTGTGCGAGCGCGGCGAGCCCGCCCGGTACGAGCGACTCCTTGGCGAGATCCTGATCGGCCTCGACCGGTCGGGTCAGCTCCATCGGCTGGTCGCCGACGATCACGGATCTGCCCCACCGGATGTCGAGCCCGAGCCCGGGCCGGATCCAGTCGAGCGGGTGATGGCGATCATCCGCGATGAACTCGAGCGGCCCACCCAGCGACGGGTCAAGGAGATCGAGCCCGGGCGCTGGTGGCTGATCGACCCGAACGACCTGTCCGATACGGCCGTGCCGCTGTCGGATCGAGTCGAGTGGGCAGCCTTCAGTCTCCTATCGACGGCCGGTCCCATGACGGAGGCCGCGTTCCTGGACCGGATGGTGACGATGTTCAGCGGTCGGGACATGGCCGACGACAGCCTGATCCGTGCGTGCCTGGAGAGCTATGGCCGCCCGACCGGCGAGCATGAACAGATCGTCACCGATGACGACCTGCTGGCCCGGAGCCAGGAGCACACCGAGCTGCTCGGGGCGATCGCCGAAGCCGGGCACCGCCTGGGGATGCGGGTCTGGATCGGGCGCCGGGAACAGACCCGACGGCTCGGCGGTCGATCACTGGGCGACATCCTGGAAGGCATCGAGCAGCGGCCCAACCTCGGTTCGATCGGGCCGGCCGTCGACCAGATCGCCGAGATCGATGCGATCTGGTATGTCCGCGGCAAGCTGGCGTTCATGTTCGAGGTCGAATGGACCGCCATGCTCGGCGAGCCGTTGCTCCGCCGGCATGCGCTGATCCCGGCCAACGACGCGATCGTCAGGTTCCTGGTGATCGCGCCGGAACGAGCGGAACTCGTCCGCCACAAGTTGGAAGCCTCGCCGCTCCTCCGGGCCGCCCTGGAGGCCGGGACGTGGCACATCATCCGGTCCGACCATCTGCGCAGCTTCCTGGCTCGTGATCCACTCCAGATCGGCGATCTCGAGCCGTACCTTGGCCTCGACCCACTCGTCGGGCGATCGGCCGAGCAGATGCCGCTGTTCCAGGAAGGGCCGGCCTGAACCAGCCGGGTGGTCGCCGGCCGGACGACGGCGGTAGGCTTGGGCCCCATCATCGGTCCGACGTGACGCGGCGTTCCGCCCTGCAGCACATGGAGGTCCAGCTTTGACTGCTCCCGATCCATCGACGGCCCAGGTCGACGAGCTCGCCGCTGCGTTCTGGGAGTCGATCCTCGAGCTTGACCCGACCACGGCGACGGTCTACGGCGACACGCGCTATGACGACCGGCTCGAGGACCCGGGTCCCGCTGGCCGGGCCATGGCCCGCGCGCTCATGGAGCGAACGATCGCCGAGGCCGACGCGATCGACCCGTCGGGCCTTCCGACCGAAGCCCGGATCACCCTGGACATCCTCAAGGTCATCGCCGGCCTGCGCGTCGAGGCGGACGACCAGGCGACCCATCAGCTGCGCGTGGTCGACCAGATGGGTGGTCCCCAGCAGCTGCTGCCCCAGCTGACCCAGTTCCAGCCGGCCGATACGCCGGAGCGCCTCGATGCGTTCATCGCCCGCCTCTACGCGTACCCCGCGTACATCGAGGCGAACATCGAGATCCTCCACGACGGGATGGCATCCGGTCTGACGGCTCCACGGATCGTGGCTGAGCGCACGATCGCCCAGATCGAGCGGATGCTGGCGCTCCCGCCGGAGCAGGCGGTCGTGCCAGCGATGGTCAAGGTCGCGTCGGAGCAGGACCGGGAGCGGATCCGGGAGATCGTCCGCGATGTCGTCCGTCCGGCTGACGTCGCGTTCCTCGAAGCCCTGTCGGGTCCGTACCTCGCCGCGACCCGTGCGGACCCAGGATTGTGGTCGGCTCCCGGCGGCGCCGAGCTGTACCGGACCGCCATCCGGAGTTGGACCACGCTCGACCTGGACCCTGCGACCGTCCACCAGATCGGGCTGGACGAACTGGCGACGATCGAGGAGGAGCGGCGGGAGATCAGTCGGTCCGCCGGATTCGGTGACGACACCGCCGGATATCGAGCGTCGCTCGACGCGTCGGTCGAGAACACGCCCGCCGACGAAGGAGGCCCTGGTCGCGCGCGCCAGCGAAGACATCGAGCGAGCCATGGCGATCGCTCCGCGGTACTTCGGTGTGCTCCCCCGAGCGGGCTGCGACGTCCGTCCGGTCGAGGAGTACAAGGAGAAGGACTCGCCGTTCGCCTACTACTTCCCGCCCACGATCGATGGCTCTCGCCCCGGCATCTACTACGCCAACGGGTACGACCTGGCGAGTCGAAAGTATTCGAAGCTTGCCTCGACGACGTATCACGAGGCCGTGCCTGGCCACCATTTCCAGATCGCCCTCGAGATGGAGAACCCGCATCTCGATGCCTTCCGCCGACTCGGTGCCCGGATGGCGGCCGGCGCGTATGTCGAGGGCTGGGGACTCTACGCCGAGCGGCTGGCCGACGAGATGGGCTTGTTCCGTGACGAGACGGAGCGGTTCGGGATGCTCGACGCGCAGGCCTGGCGCGCCTGCCGACTCGTCGTCGACACGGGTCTCCACGCGCTGCGCTGGCCGCGCCAGCGCTCGATCGATTTCCTGATCGCGGGCGGCCTTTCCGAGACGGATGCCACGATCGAGACCGATCGCTACATCGGCTGGCCCGGCCAGGCCCTGACCTACAAGATCGGTCAGCGCGAGATCGAGCGGCTCCGGGCGGAGCTGACGGCGCGGGATGGCGACCGGTTCGACCTGCGTGCCTTCCACGATGCGGTCCTCGGCCACGGCTCCCTGCCGCTGGCGACGCTCAGCCGCGAGCTCCCGACCTGGCTGGCTGTGCCGGTCTGAGGGCTACGAATCGAAGCCGATCCCGAGCGCATCGAGGGTCCGGAGCAGGATCGATCGTCGGCCAGCCTCCCGGTCTGCCCGGTCGAGTTCGTGGCGGACCATGTCCACGGCGAGCGAGCGGAGCGGTTCTGGCGGGAACGGGACCGGAGGGCTGGATACCAGTCGCAGCTGTAGTCGATCCTCCTCCGGTCGGAGGATGAAGTCCCGGACGACACCGCCGGCCCACCGGCTCGCGCCCACACCCAGGCCGGTGTAGCCGAGGGCGTAGGTGACTCGGCCGCCCATCGTCTGGCCGAACGTCACGGTGAATCGCGTCGTCGTGTCGATGGCTCCGCCCCAGCGGTACGGGAAGGACAAGTCCGCGAGCTGGGGGAAGGCGCGCCGGAACTGTGCCTCCAGCCTGGCGAAGGTCGCCGGACGCAGATCGAGTTCCGGTGCGACCCGGCTGCCGCGGTAGTGGATGGCGTCGTAGCCGCCCCACAGGATCCGGTCGTCGCGGGTCAGGCGGAAATAGTGGAACTGATTGTTCGAATCGGACAGGCCCTGCCGTCGAGTCCAGCCGATCGCCGCGCGCTGCTCGGGGGTCAGCGGTTCGGAGACCAGGACGTAGTCGTAGACCGGGACGAACACCGGTCGCAGCCGCGCCAGCCATCCCGAGTAGGCCGACGTTGCGACGACCGCGTGACTCGCCCGGACCGAACCGCCGCCGGCGATCGAGGCGACGACGCCGCCGGCCTGCCGCCCGAGGCGCGTGACCCGGGTACCTTCGTGGATCCGGACGCCGCGTTCGCGCGCGACCCTGGCCAGTCCGCGGCAGAGGGCCGCCGGATCGACCAGGATGTCCCGGCCCGGTGGACGATACAGTCCGGCCTGCCAGATCGGCGAGTGGACCTCGTCCTGGACCGCGGCCCGGTCCAGGAACTCGAGCGTCTCGCCGTGCTCCGCCGCTTCGTCGACCCAGGCTCGGAACTCGTCGACTTGATGGGGTTGGTCCGCGAGGCTCAGCGTGCCCGTCTCCTCGAGATCGCAGTCGATGCCGTGGGCCCGCGTGAACGCGACCAGTCCGTGCAGGTTTGTGATCCCCTCCGCCTCGAGTCGCTCGAGTTCGTCCGGGAAGTGGCGGAGGCCGTTGGCCAGGCCGTGGGTCAGCGAGGCCTCGCAGAAGCCGCCATTGCGGCCGCTCGCGCCATAGGCGACCGTCTCGGCCTCAAGGACGACGACGTCGATCGTCGGATCGGTGTCGGTCAGCGCGAGCGCTGTCCACAGGCCGGTGAACCCACCCCCGATGACGACCACGTCCGCGTGCGCGTCCGCGCGCAAGGGCGCCCCGACCGATGGCGCCGGGTCGCGCAGCCAATAGCTCACCCCCTCGGCGGTAGCGGGGTGGGCGTCGATCGATGACATCTGCACAATGGTGACACGACTCGCGACCGGTTCCCGTGCGCTGTACGGGTCACCAGCGCGGGATTCGTCGTGCTTGCCCGTGATTCGCACGATTATCGTGTTGACGACCGTTCCGGGCGTATGGCACGATGCCGAGGTTCCGTTCCGCCCAGCGCAACGCGCGTCTCATGGAGCGGGCCCACCCACCGTAGCCGAGGTCCCGATGACCACCCGACCCGCCCAGCCCCGGCCGCTCGCACGCTCCACCCAGACCGACCTGTACGCCCGCGCGCGGCGCACCCTCCCCGGTGGCACGAATTCGAATTTCCGGGCCTGGGGTGACGACACGATCTACGTCGATCGAGGCAAGGGCGGCGTTGTCTGGGACATGGACGGCAACGAGTATGTCGACCTTCGGATGGGCTATGGCCCGGTCATCCTCGGGCATGGCGACGAGCGGGTCGACGACCACGTCAATGAGCGGATGCGCAAGGGCGTCAGCTTCTCGCTGACATCAGAGGACGAGATCCAGGCGATGGAGCTGGTCAAGGAGCTGACCGGCTGGGTCGACAAGGTCAGGATGACCGTGTCCGGGACGGAAGCGACGATGCACGCGATGCGCGTCGCGCGGGCCTACACCGGCCGCGACCGGATCGTGAAGTTCGAGGGCCAGTACCACGGCGTCCACGACTACGCCTTGATCAGCGTCGGGCCCGACGAGATGTCCGAACTCGGCGACCCGGACGCGCCGGTCGCGCTGGCCTGGGGTCGGGGCATCCCCGATGCGGTCGCCGACACGATCATCCCGGCCAGGTACAACAACATCGAGGCGCTCCGCCGACTGTTCGAGGCCCGCGGGGAGGAGATCGCCGCGATCATCGTCGAACCGGTCCTCGGGAACGCGCAGGGGATCATGCCCAAGCCCGGCTTCCATCAGGCGATGCGGGCCCTCACCGAGGAGTACGGGATCCTGCTGATCTTCGATGAGGTGAAGACCGGCTTCCGCTTCGCGAAAGGCGGCGCCGCCGAATTCTTCGGGATCCGGCCGGACCTCGCCACGTACGCGAAGGCGATGGGCAATGGGTATCCGGCGGCGGCGTTCGGCGGCCGCGAGGAGGTCATGAGTGTCCTGCCGGACAAGGTCAGCCACGGCGGGACCTATGCCGGCAATCGGGTCGCCGCAGCGGCCGCGGTCAAGACGCTCAGCATCCTGCGCGACACTGACGCCCTCGAAGTCATCCATGCCACCGGCCGGCGAGTCCAGGACGGTCTTCGCGAGGTGCTCAACCCGACCGGGTTGCCATATCACTTCACGGGCCATCCGAGCATGTTCGGGATCATGTTCTCTGCCGAGGAGGCATCCGAATATCGTGACTGGGCCGGCACGGACCACGAGCTGTACGACGCCATCGCCGTCGGGATGCATGCCCGGGGTGCCATGCCCGAACCGGATTCGCGTGAGCCGTGGTTCTTCTGCGAGGCGCACGCCGACGGTGACATCGTCGATCGGGTCGTCTCGATCTTCTCCGACTCCCTCGACGCCGCCCTCGAGGATCGGGCCCACGGCAAACTCGGTGGGCCGACGAGCGACGCGATGTCGCACCCGACAGCCGGTTGAACGGGCCGGGCGGCATGGTCCTCGACGGCAACGCCGTCCGGTCGGTCGATCGAGCGGCCGCGCTGCTGCTCGCACTCGGTGAAAGCCAGGGCGAGGCCGGGGTCACCGAGCTCGCCCGCCGGCTCGGCCTGCACAAGTCGACAGCGTCACGGCTGTTGGCGACGCTCCAGAAGCGGGGCCTCGTCGAGCAGGATCACGAGACCGGCAAGTACCGGCTCGGGCTCGTCGTCATCCGCCTTGCGGAACGTGCCGAGCGGACCCTCGACCTGCGCAGCATCGCCCTGCCGGAGCTCGAGCGACTGGCCCGCCTGACCCACGAGACGACCGGTCTCGGGATCTTCGACGGCGACACCATGTTGTCCGTCGCCCAGGTGGACGGGCCGAACCTCAGCGCGGTCGCGGACTGGACCGGGCGTGCCACGCCGCTCCACTGTGTCGCGACGGGCAAGGTCCTGCTCTCCTCGCTGGCCGAACGCGAGGTCCTGCGCATCGTCCGGCGCGGCCTCGTCGCCTATACGGAACGGACGATCGTCGAACTCGAGCCACTGCTGGAGGAGCTCGCCCGCATCCGCCGTCGCGGGTTTGCCACCGCCATCGGTGAGTATGAGATCGGACTCAACGCGGTCGCGGCCCCGGTCCACGACGCCCGTGGCAATGTCGTGGCGGCGGTCGACATCTGGGGACCGGCCTTCCGGCTCACCCCCCGGCGGCTGCCCGAACTGGCGGCGCAAGCTCGCGAAGCGGCCGCAGCGATCTCGGTCCGCCTTGGTGGCGCCGCCGCCTGAACCAGTCTCCGTCGGTCACGCGGACGACGGCCGGCACGGTACCCTTTGGCGACGATGCCCGACTTCGAGTCCAAACCCTGGAGTGAGATCGGACGGATCCTCTTCCAGGATGTCCTGCCCGTCCTGATCATCATCGTCGCCGCCCTGGTGGCGCTGCGCCTGTCGCGCCTGTTCGTCCACGGGATCGTCAAGTCCCTGCTCGACCGCGAAGTGGCCGAGGGGACGGCCCAGGAGTTGAGTGCCGTCGAACTGAAGAAGCGGATGGACACGCTCGACGGGTTGGGCGCGGCCACAATCCAGGCCTTCATCGTGGTCATCGCCGGATTGATGGTCCTGGGCCAGCTCGGCTTCGACATCGGGCCGGCGGTCGCTGGTCTCGGCGTCGTCGGGATCGCCGTCGGCTTCGGGGCGCAGAGCCTCGTTCGCGACTATCTCAACGGGGCGCTGATCCTGATCGAGAACCAGTTCGCCAAGGGCGACGTGATCCGCGTCGCCGACGTCTCCGGAACGGTCGAGGACTTCACCCTCCGACGGACGACCCTGCGCGATCTCTCGACGGGATCGTCCACACCGTTCCCAACGGGGAGATCCACGTGGCGTCGAACATGACTCGGGTGTGGGCTCGGATCAACATGGATGTCTCGGTCGCGTACGGCACCGATATCGACGCCGTCTTCGAGATCATCGGCAAGATCGGCCAGGAGATGGCTGCCGATCCGATCTGGAAGCGGCGGATCCTCGAAGCGCCGGTCGTGGACCGTGTCGCTGCCCTGGCAGAAAGCGGCGTCACCCTCAAGGTGCTGGGGACGGTCCGGGCGCAGGACCAATGGGCGGCCGCCGGTGACCTCAGGCGCCGGATCCTCGCCGCATTCGCTGAGCACGGCATCGAGATCCCCTTCCCGCACGTCGTCGCCGTGGTCCGCACGGAGTCGCCGGCCGCAGACGGATAGCCCCGCCGTCCCACCCCGTTTCCGAGCGCGGTACGATGGCCGCGCCAGCCGACTCCGAACGCGAGGGAACCGTGAGCGTCGACCAGCCTCTTCCTCCACCCGAGATCGAGAACCTCCTGGCGGAATCGCGCCTCTTCCCGCCCGACCCGGCGTTCGCCGCCCAGGCGAATGCGACCGAGGCGTTGTACGCCGAAGCCGAAGCCGACTACGAAGGTTTCTGGGCGACCAGGGCTCGAGAGCGGATCGACTGGGTGAAACCGTTCACCAAGACCCTGGAATGGGAGCTGCCGTTCGCGAAGTGGTTCATCGGCGGGGAGCTCAACGTCGCCTACAACTGCGTCGACCGTCACGTCGAGCGCGGTTTGGGTGACAAGGTGGCGTACCACTGGATCGGTGAGCCGGGTGACACGCGCACGCTGACCTTCGCCGACCTCCAGCGCGAAGTGAGCAAGGCCGCCAACGCGCTCAAGGAGTTGGGTGTCCAGACCGGCGACCGAGTGGCGATCTACATGCCGATGATCCCGGAGCTGCCGATCGCCATGCTCGCCTGTGCCCGGATCGGCGCACCGCACACGGTCGTGTTCGGGGGGTTCTCCGCCGAGGCGCTGTCCGGCCGGATCAACGATTGCGGGGCGAAGGTGCTGATCACCGCCGATGGCGGTTATCGGCGGGGCAAGGCGGTCGGGCTCAAGCACCACGCCGACGAAGCCCTGGCGGACACGCCCACGATCGAGGCGACGATCGTCGTCAACCGGCTCGGTCAGGACGTCCACATGGTCGCCGATCGCGACCACTGGTGGCATGACATCGTCGACCGCCAATCCGCCGATTGCCCGCCCGTCCCCGTGGACGCCGAGCACCCGCTCTACCTCCTCTACACCTCGGGGACGACTGCCAAGCCCAAGGGCATCCTCCACACCACCGCCGGGTACCTGCTCGGGGCGTCGTTCAGCCACGACGTCGTCTTCGACATCAAGCCGGACGACGTCTATTGGTGTGCCGCCGATATCGGTTGGGTCACCGGGCACAGCTACATCGTCTACGGGCCGCTGGCCAACGCCACGACCGGGATCATGTACGAGGGCGCACCGGACACGCCGGCGTGGGATCGGTGGTGGCAGATCGTCGAGGACTACAAGGTCACCATCCTGTACTGCGCGCCGACCGCCATCCGCGCGTTCATGAAGCAGGGGGAGGATTGGCCTCGCGGGCACGACCTGTCGACCCTGCGCGTGCTCGGATCGGTCGGCGAACCGATCAATCCGGAAGCGTGGCTGTGGTATCGCGAGCACATCGGCGGCGATCGAGCGCCGATCGTCGACACCTGGTGGCAGACGGAGACGGGCCAGATCCTGATCACCCCGCTGCCCGGCGTGACGGCGACCAAGCCCGGCTCGGCGACCTTTCCGTTCCCCGGCATCGATGCGGACGTCGTGGACGCGGACGGCCGGTCGGTCCCCCTCGGTGGCGGCGGCTATCTCGTCCTGAAGCGCCCGTGGCCGGCGATGTTGCGGGGGATCTACGGCGACCCGGATCGGTATCGCGAGACGTACTGGAAGCGGTTCCCCGGGATGTACTTCGCGGGCGACGGGGCCAAACGCGACCTCGATGGGTACCTCTGGCTGCTCGGCCGGGTCGATGATGTCATGAACGTCGCCGGCCACCGGATCTCGACGACCGAGGTGGAATCCGCCCTCGTCGACCACAAGTCGGTCGCCGAGGCGGCCGTCGTCGGCAAGAAGGATGACATCTCCGGTCAGGCGATCTTCGCGTTCGTCATCCTCAAGGCGAACCAGGAGCCATCCGATGCCCTTGGGGTCCAGCTCCGCGAGCACGTCGCGTACGTGATCGGCCCGATCGCACGCCCCAAGTTCCTGATGTTCGTCCCGGACCTGCCCAAGACGCGCTCCGGCAAGATCATGCGTCGCCTCTTGCGCGATATCGCCGAAGGCCGGGCGCTCGGGGACACGACCACCCTGGCTGATGCCGGCGTCGTGGATACGATCCGCGAGCACTCCGGCTCAGCGGAGGAGTGACATGCCGTTCGACTTCCTGAGGCGGAAGAAGCCCGAGGCCGAGTCGCCCACGGCCACGCTCACGGCTGCCGCCGACGCGTCGCCGCACGGGGTCACGTTCGACGGTCTGACCGAGGAGTGGCGGCTGACCGGGCTGATGATGATCGACGGACGGTTGTCGGACGCGCTCAACAAGCGCGAGCCGATCGCCATCGAGGATGTCAGTTGGGCACCGATCGATGGGTCCGGGTCGATGACGCCCGCGCCGGGGCTCAAGTCGGTCGATCCCTACGACCTGGTGATCGTGTTCGCGGACGATTCCTCGCTATCGGCCCATTCGGAGGAGGAGCGGGCCGCCCATCGCGTCCACAAGGTCACCTATGAGGTCGCCCTGGAGGCTCCACCGTACCGGATCGTGGGAATGGTCCAGCTGTACCCTGGGTCGGAGCCCGACTCCCTCCTGCAGCGGTCTTCGGACATGTTCGTTCCGATCGTCGACGCGAAGGCGACGGTCGGCGGTCGGCCGATCGAGATCCGACCTCGCCACGGCCATCCTGGTCAACCGCCAGTACCTGCGCGGCGTCGAGCAGGTCGACATCCGGACCGGCGAACCGCATGAGAAGCTGCCGGGTACGTCGATGGGCGGCGTCAACTGGTCGGATCGCAGTCGCTGATCCGGGCCGCGCCAGCGGTCAGGCGGACGCTGGCTCCTTGGTGCGCATCGGCAGCCGGAACCCGACCTTCGGCGCGGGGCTGGCTTTCGGCGTCCCGAGGATCCGATCCGCGAGTTCGACGAAGTCGCTGGTGATCTTCTCCTTCGGGAACATCTCGATGACCGTTCGTCCCTCGTTGGCCGCCCTGACGAAGAGGAGGCCGCCGGAGCGGATGAGCGCGAGGGCCGGCATGCCGACCGTCCGCTCCATGTCGGCGACGCTGAGGCCGCTGTTGGCGCGGTTGACGACCATCGCGAGACGCTCTCGACAACCAAGGTCCCCGGCCACGTCCCGCAGCTGGACGGCTGCCCGGACCGCCGGGACATCCGGTGTCACCGGGACAAGGATCCGGTCAGCCTCCTCGAAGATGGCCTGGTTCAAGGTGCTGTAGGACGGGTGCAGGTCGATGATGATGACGTCGAAGAGCGGCCGAGCCGCCGAGATCGCCGCCGCGACGCGAGGCGGATCGAGCACGTCGGTGTGCAGGGGAGAATTGGTCAGCGCCACGACCCGCATACCCGAATCATGGGGCGACGAGATGTCGTAGAGGCTCTCGCTGGGACCACCTTCGGCTTCATCCCGCCAGCTGTCCGCGACGGTTCGCACGGAGTCGATCGCCAGGGACGTGGTCACGTGGCCGGTCACCGTGTCGGCGTCGATCAGCAGCACGGACTTGCCCTTGTGGACCTGGAAGGCGGACGCGAGATTGGTCGCCACGGTCGTCTTGCCGACCCCGCCCTTCGGGTTGAATACCGCGATCGTCGTGGCCCGCCCACCCCAGCTGTTGCGCTTCATCTCGCCGCCCTGGAGGACCGGACCGCTGCCGTCGTCGACCGTCTCGCGGCGGATGCACATCGCTTCGACCCGCCAGCGGATCGAGTCGGCCGAGTACGGGCGAGTGAAGTATTCGTCGCCGATATGGCTGCCCGGCTGGCCGGCCAGCCGTTCGAAGGCTCTCGGTGAGACGACGGTCAGCATCGGGACGGTCCGCTCGTCGCCGCCGAGGTTCGTTTCGTACTCGAGCGCGACCTCGATGTCGATCTCGCCGTCCAGGATGGCCACACCCAACCCGCCACGGGTCTCCAGAGCCGCCCTGAGTTCCTGCGGATTTTCGACGGGGACGACCTCGAAACCGGCCGCGTGCAGTTCCGCGCTGACCGCGATGGACTCACTGGTCGGCAGAGCGACGACGATGGTGGGGCGGGCCACGAAAGACTCCTTAGAGGTGGGACCTGGGGTTGGTCAGGCGTCCGGGTCCGGATCGTGGGCGGTGATGTCGAGGGCGCCGTCCGTTTCACCGATGACTCGTGCGTCGAAGCCGGGCATCGCCACGATCGTCCCGCCGAGCGCCAGGCCCGGGTCATGCTCGACCGTGAAGACGAACTCCCCATCGGGACCTGAGGCAACCCGGATCCCGGTGACGCCCGTGGCCCGACCGAGGCTGCGCTTGAAGCTCGCGATGCTGGCCACACTGACGAGGCCGACGACCGACACGCGAGTGGTCGTCCGGTCGCTCGACATCGGTGCTTCCTCGGTCGACGTCTCCTCGGTCGTCGAAGGCTCCTCGTCCGGCGACTCGTGCGTCTTCTGCGCAACCGCGCTGAGGGCAGCGTCCGCTTCGGCGAGGCTCTCGGCAAGAGTCGCAGCCTCAGCTTCGGCTGCGGCGAAATCCGCGCCAGGCTGAGCCTCGGTCGCTTGCGCCTCGGGTTCCACGTCGGTGTCGTGGGCCACCGGCGCCTGGTCTGTCGAGGAGCCGTGCGGCCACGACCCATTCAGTGGCGGGACCGGGTCGAATGGCTCGAAGGTCGGGACCGCGATCGAGGCGGCCACGCCGGCCAGATCCGGGGGTTCGGGCATCGTCTCCGCCATCGATGCGATCCGCGCGGGATCGTCCTCTGCCAGGAGTCGCTCGAAGAACGCCGCCATCTCGGATTCGAAGGACTCGACGGTCGCTGCGACACGCTGGACACGGGCTTCGACGACACCGGCGTGGGCGTCCATCTCGCCATCGAGGTCGCTCTTGCGGACGGCGATCCGGGCTTCGGCCTCTTCGCGGATGCGCGCGATCTCGCCCTTGGACCATTCGCGGACGGCGGCGACGTCGTCGTCGGCGCGCCGGCGGAGGTCAGCGCCCTCGCCGGTCGCGGCGACCTGGATCTCCTCGACGACAGCCTTCGCGTCCGCACTGAACCGGCCCATGATCTCTTCGCGAGAGCTGACGGCCGCGGTCTGCATCGCTCGGCTGAGGTCGGCCATGATCTTGGTCGGCTTGCGACCCGTCGCCGGGGCGTTCGGGACCGTCTGTTCGGGGGTCGCGACCTCATCGGTCGTGGTGGTGGTATCGACCATGACGGGCGTCTCGACCTCCTCGGCTGGGGTTGGATCGATGGCGGGGGGCGCCTCGGCGACTGGGGCGTCGGACGCGGCTTCAGCAGACGCCTTGTCGGCATGTGCCTTGTCGCCCGGCCACGGGAGCCTGAATCCTTGTGGTGTCTCGATCTGGGCCATTCGTCGCGATCCTCAGGTAGGGAATGCCGGACGGGGTTGCCTGGCATCCACGGGCTTGGTCGCATCGTGGCAGCGAGGGTCGGTATGGTGCAGTTGGCTAGAGGTACCAGCGGTCTGCGCCGGTGGTACCGCCGAGCCGGCACGAGATTCCGGGCTACCATGCGTTCGATGGAACCCCGACCCGTCCCTGGCTTCCGGTCGCCGATCGACACGCTCGGCCGGCCGATCCGCGACCTGCGCATCTCTGTCACCGACCGGTGCAATTTCCGCTGCACCTACTGCATGCCGAAGGAGATCTTCGGGCGCGACTTCGAGTTCCTGCCGCGAGACCAGGTCCTGCACTTCGAGGAGATCGAGCGGATCGCCCGCGCCTTCGTCTCGCTCGGGGTCGAGAAACTTCGGATCACCGGCGGCGAGCCGCTCGTCCGCCGCGACCTGCCTGATCTCATCGCGATGCTGGCGACGATCCGCAGGCCCGACGGCAGCCCGGTCGACCTGACCCTCACGACGAACGGATCGGCGCTTCGACGACTTGCGGGCACCCTTGCCGACGCGGGGCTGCAGCGGGTCACCGTCAGTCTCGATTCGCTCGACGATGCGGTGTTCGGAGCGATGAATGGCGTCGACTTCCCGGTCGAACGGGTACTCGATGGTGTGGCTGCTGCGATCGAGGCCGGGCTGGCTCCGGTCAAGGTGAATATGGTCGTTCGACGCGGGATCAACGAGTCCAGCCTCGTGCCGATGGCGGCCTGGGCGCGCGAGACCGGCGTCATCCTGCGGTTCATCGAATACATGGATGTAGGTCACTCGAACGGCTGGCGCCTCGATGAGGTCGTGCCGGCGGCCCGGATCATCGAGATGATCGCCGGCGTCTGGCCGGTGGAGGCGGCCGCCCCGTCCTATCTGGGCGAGGTCGCGAGCCGCTGGCGGTACGTGGACGGTGGCGGCGAGTTCGGCGTCATCTCTTCGGTCACCCAGCCGTTCTGCCGGGATTGCACTCGGGCGCGTATCTCCGCTGAAGGCCGTCTGTACACGTGCCTGTTCGCGGTTGAAGGACACGACCTTCGCGATCGATTGCGGGCGGGGATCTCGGACGCCGAGCTGACCGATGCGATCGTCTCGATCTGGTCGCGTCGAGGCGACCGCTATTCCGAGCGGCGGTCGGCGGCGACGACGACGTTGCCGAAGATCGAGATGTTCGCGATGGGCGGCTAGCCGGCCCATCGGCCTCGTCCAGGGCGTCGTCGGTCGCGATTGTCCACACGCCGTCCACATGCTTGGACAAGTCGTGGACGGCGAGCCGAATGATCGCCTCGAGTTCGTGGATAACCGCGTTGACCCTTCGTCAGGTCGGCCACTACCGTAGGTCTTGCCCGAAGGGGCCGACAGGGTCGAGGGAACCGAGATCGCATCAAGGAACCCCCGCTCCGCCGCCGGTCGCTTCGGGCGCTTCGTTGCCGCGACGCGCCGGTCTCACGACCGGCCGCGATGTGGCCCGCCCGACGGGACGTGACCGGCATCCCGGTGTCGATCCGCTCGTCGGGCCGGTGAAGCCTCCCGCCTCGACGTTCGATCGCGATGCGCAGTGGAGGCCCGAATGTCCCGCCCGACCCCCGACGTCGACCCGACGCGTCCGATCCGACCCGATGAGCAGCCGGCTCGAATCGCCGCTCTGGTGGCTGCGGTCCGGATCCGAACGGCGATGGTCCCCGACATCGGGATCGTCCTGGGCTCCGGGCTGGGCGACCTCGCCGACGACGTCGTCGATCCGGTGGCCATCCCCTTCGAGGACCTTCCGGGCTGGCCGGCTGCGACGGCGCCGGGACATACCGGAACCCTGATCCTGGGTCGACTCGCGGACCGACCCGTCGTGCTGCTCCAGGGCCGGTTCCACCTGTACGAGGGCGTCGACCCGGGCCTCGTGATCCAGCCGGTGCTGCTGTTCAAGGCACTTGGGGCACGGGTCGTCATCCTCACCAATGCCGCTGGGGGACTCGATCCGTCGTTCGGTCCGGGCGCGCTCATGGTGATGCGCGACCACATCAATCTCACCGGTCAGAATCCGTTGATCGGGCCGAACGCGGACGAGCTCGGTCCGCGATTTCCCGACCTGACCGATGCCTGGAGCCCCAGGTTGCGCGACCGCCTGCACGCGGCCGGGGACGCCGAGGGCGTGCCGCTGGTGGAGGGCGTCTATATCGGCCTGACCGGGCCCAATTACGAGACGCCGGCCGAGGTCCGGATGCTCGCAGCCATGGGCGGCCATGCCGTCGGGATGTCCACCATCCTGGAATGCATGGCGGCCCGCTGGGTCGGGCTCGAAGTCTGCGGCGTGTCGCTGGTGACCAATGCCGGCGCCGGGTATACGGGGTCACCGTTGACCCACGACGAAGTCCTCGCCTCCGGCCGGGTCTCGGGTCCGCGTCTCGCCCGGGTGATCAGGCGGTTCGTGGCTGACCTGCCAGCCACGGACTGACCGAACGCGAGGCGTCAGGCGACCGGCAACTCCCGCCCGGACGCCCTCGCGGCCGTGGCTTTCTCCGCCCAGGCTTCCAGGACCCGGTCCTTGTGTGGCCGGATCGGGCAGTGTCCGTCACGGTTGTTGAACTCGTCGCAGTACCCCAGCGGCACGCACTTTGGCGCCAGGAACGACCCGAGGAACGGCGACACGGTGAAGATCTCGTGGCGGATGAGTTGGAACAGGCGGCGGATCTCCCACTGGGCCATCGTGCACAGGCGCAACCCGGACATGTGGATGAGGGCTCGGAGGTTCGTCGTCATCACGAGGTTCGTCCGGGTGGCGTTCGGGAAGATGAACCGCGCATCCTCGCCGGGCACGCCGGCACCGAGCAGATCGCCGTACAGGCCCAGCGCACCATCGACCTGCTCCTCGTAGCGCTCGCGCAGGGCCGGGTCGCCCTCGGCGATGGAGTGGGGGAGCATCGTCGCGGCGCCCTTGAACTTCACGTAGCGCTGACTCTGCTGGTCGAACGCGACGCCGGCCCGATGCCGGACGAGCTGGTGCGACAGGGTCCGCGAGACCCCGCTGATCGCGAAGGTGAAGACGACGTGCTCGATCGTGGAGCCGTGTCCCGATTCGATGACCGAACTGATCAGCCGCTGCATCTTGAGCGCGTCGAAGTCGCCGTCGACGGCGCGCTGGAAGATCACGTCCGGGTCCTGCTCCGAGTAGCAGGTCCGGCAGGCGGTGTAGATGATCGGGACATAGAAGCGATCGACGATGTCACGGTCCGGGAAGACGAGCGTCGCCCGCATCCCCAGTTCCCGCCGGCCGGGGTTCCTGGGGATGCCGCTCTTCTCCCGGGCGGGATCGGTGGCTCCGGGTCCGGCGGGATCATTCGTCTGCGTCGTCATCCGCACATCCTACGACGCGGACTCGCGATCGGACGTTCCGGTTCGCCGTCAGCCGAGGGCATAGGCGACCGCTTCATCCAACGTCCAGGCGGCGCCTTCTGACGCGAGCCGGTTGAGATCGTCCGACGCCATCTGTGACCGGATCCCAGGACGCGCCCCGACCTCGAACGTGTCCTCCACGAACCGGGCCAGGTCCGTCCCGGTCTCGGTCGTGAGGTTACGGGCCGCTCCATGCAGGCGTGCGGCCCGTGGCAGATCGCCCTCGGCGACGGCGATGGCCGACATGTCGTCCAGGCACAGGGTCAGGCCGGCCGCGTCGCCCGACGCGTGGAAATGACGGATCGCCTCCTCGATCTGGGTCCGAGCCCCTTGGATGTCGCCGTTCCGGAGGAGCGCGGTCCCGAGCATGTGCAGGCTCCACGCCTCCATCGTCAGGTCACCCACGTCCTGGAACATCGCCAGCGAGGTCTCGGAACTGCTCGACCCCGTGTCCGGGCACCTGGTGGAAGTACTCGTAGTTGCCGATCCCCCATGTCGCATTGGCCTCGCCGCGCTGGTCCCCGATCTCGTGATAGAGGTCGCGCGCGCGCTCCAGGAGCCCGATCCCGATCCGATCCGGATCGGGGACGACGGCACCGTCAGTGTTCGTGTCGGAGAGAGCGTACGCGAACGAGGCGTTGTAGTAGGCGTTGGCCAGCTCGCTCGGATCGTCCTGTTCCCGCCAGATCGCCAACGCCTCGTCGTACCAGCCGCCCATGGCCGGCAGGTCGCCCTGCCACCAACAGGTCCCACCAAGCGCTTCGACCAACTTCGCCCGGAGGCGCGGGTCCGATCGCGACCAGTCGGTGGCAGCCATCGCCGTGAGGCGGCGTCGCGCCTCCGCCAGGTGGCCGTGCTTCTGCCAGAACCGCCACATGTCGAAGGCGACCCCGATGGCCACCGCCGCGTCGCCAGCCTCGACCGCACGATCGAGGATCGCCCGGACGTCGTCGTGTTCCACCTCGAGTCGGTCGAGCCAGCGCCGTTGATCCGGCCCGGACTCCTCGGCGGCCGCCCGCTTGACGAGGGTGACATACCAGTCGCGGTGCCGCTCGCGGATCAGGTCGATCTCGCCGCTCGGCCTCGAGTCGTTCGGCGGCGAATTCCCGGATCGTGTCGAGCATCCGGAAGCGTGGTTCCCCGTCGTCCAGTCTCCTCGACCTTGACCAGGCTCTGGTCGACGAGGGCCATCAAGCCGTCGAGGAGGTCGCCGCCGATCTCCTCGTTCGGTCCGCACACGGCATCGGCGGATGCGAGATCGCAGCCGCTCGCGAAGACCGACATCCGCTCCAGGAGCCGCTTGCCGCCGGCGTCGAGCAGGTCGTAGCTCCAGGCGATCGCGCCGCGCAATGTCTGCTGTCGCGCGGGCAGATCGCGGGATCCTGCGGCGAGGACGTCGAGTTGATGGTCGAGGCGGGCGAGGATCGCCTCGGGTGACAGGATCTTCACCCGGGCGGCCGCGAGCTCGATGGCCAACGGCATGCCGTGGAGCCGGGCGGAGATGGCGGCGACCGCCGGAGCGTTGTCATTGTCCACGCGGAAACCTGGGTCGCACCGCGACCGCGCGCTCGATGAACAGCTGGACTGCGGCGTACTGTCCGAGCGCGTCGAGGTCGATGGTCCGCATCTCGCCGGACTGCTGCATCCGATCGATACCTGACTGGTGGCTGGGGTCCGGGGGGGCGGCCAGGCCGGGGACCGGATATTCCTGCTCGCCGGAGACGTGCAGGACCGCCCGACTGGTGACCACCACCTTGAGGCCGGGCGCGGCTCGAAGCAGGTCGGACACGATCGGCCCCGCGTCGACGACCTGCTCGAAGTTGTCGAGGACCAGCAGCACCCGCTTGTCCCGCAGCCAGTCGATCAGCGAGTCGACGATCGGACGGGTCGATCCCTTCGACGATCCCCACGGCGCTGGCGATCCGGGGGGCGACCAGCATCGGATCACGGATCGGCTCGAGCGGGACGAAGAAGACGCCGTCGGAGAAGTCGTCGGATGCCCGGCCGGCAAGCTGCAGCGAGAGTCGTGTCTTGCCGGTCCCGCCGGGTCCGGTGAGGGTCAGCAGTCGGGTCGTGGCCAGCAATGACGCGGCCTCCGCGAGTTCGGCGTCTCGACCGACGAACGTCGTCAGTTGGGTCGGCAGGTTGTTCGGATGAGCGTCGAGCGTGCTGGATCGGCGGGAACTCGGCCGGCAGGTCGTCGGCCGTGACCTGCAGGATCCGGACCGGCGAGCTCACGTCCTTGAGGCGGTGTTCCCCGAGGTCGAGCAGTCGAACGCCGTCGGCCGGTGCCTCGCCGCCGAGCGCTCCGGTCGGCCCGGAGACCAGGATCTGACCCCCGTGTGCGGCGTCCGCGATCCGGGCCGCCTGGTTGATGGCGATCCCGACGTAGCCGCTACCGACCCGCTCCGCACCGCCCGTATGCAGGCCCATCCGCACGCGGAGCGTCGCGTCCTCCGGCCATGGCTCGTCAGCCAGCGCTCGTTGGCCGTCGATCGCCGCCGCGATCGCCGGCGGGACCTCCTCGAACAGGACGAAGAACGAGTCGCCCTCGGTGCCCTGCTCGAACCCGCCGTGCACCGTCCCAGACCTCGCGGAGCAGTGCCCGGTGTCGGACGAGGAGCTGGCCGTAGCGCTCCCGGCCGATCCGGTCCTCGAGGCGGGTCGAACCCTCGATGTCCGAGAACAGGAACGTGAACGTGCCGCGCGTCGGGGCCACGATCGCGTCGACGTCCGGATCGCTGGTCATGGGTCGTTGGATCAAGGCTCGTCGGCTTCGGTCAGATCCCGCAGCCGGCCGGCTACGCCGCGCAAGATCGCGATCGCTACTCGCGGCTCCTCGAGCATGACCGCCTCCAGGTCCCAGGACGCCAGGGCCAGACAGGTCGTCGGTCCGATCGCCACGACCTGGGCCACGCGGGGCCGCCCGTCGAGCAGCGAGAGCTCACCGAAGAACGCACCCGGGCCGAGGGTCGCGATCGTCTCGCCGTCGCGGATGACGCGCACGCCGCCATCGGTGACGACGAAGAACCCGGTCCCGATCTCACCCTGGTGGACGATGACGTGACCGGCCGGGAACGCGACCTCGACGGCCGCGGCTGCGATCCGGTCCATGCCGGCGGGATCGACCCCGTCGAACAAGCGGGCCGTCGCCAGCAGGTCGGCCTTGCGCTCGTGGGTCATGGTCATCGCGGTCTCCCTCCAGACGTTCGGTCTCATGCTGCCCCCCGGGTGAGGGGGCGTCAACACTCGCGACCTCCCTCCGACCGCTCCCGTCTGGCGCCGTATCTTGCCCCGGGTGGTCAGACGAGGCGACGTTCGATCCGCTCGTGCCACTCCCGCCGGAAGAATGGGTCGCCGTCGATGTCGACCTCGAGCTCGACCGACACGTCGAATGACCGAGCGTCGCTCGTCTGCCTCGAGTGCGCCCGGATCTCCGTCTCGAACTCGTGCTCCTGCCAGCGATAGACGACGTCGGCGTCGAGGTCCGCGGTGGCGGGATCGGCGTCATCTCGCCGTCATCGTCAGGGTCTCCGCGGCATACAGCCGACGACCGTCGTCGAGGACATCCTCGCCGCCGTCATGGATCGATACGGTCACACTCCCCGCCAGGACATCGGTCGTGATCCGCCAGGCAGGAGGATCGACAAGACCGTCCCGGCCGACCTCCGGGAGCTCCGGCGGGGTGGACTTGAAGGCCGGGACCGGCGCATCGCCCGGGCCGCCGGCCGGGGGCACGACCGGCAGGATCAGTCGCGAGGGCGTCGCCTGGCCGCGGTGGAGGGCGAACTCACACGCGCTCGGCGATGGCCAGATGACCGGCCATGCCGACGACGCCACGGAAACGCGGACGCGATGTCCGGGGAGCCAGCGATAGCCGGCCGGCCGGAGCTCGATCCTGACCGCCTCGATCGTGCCCGGTTCCATCGGCTGAGGACGTTCGTGGGATCCACGATGGGTCAGGTTGAGGACCCCTGCGCTGACCTGGGCGGAGGTCCCATCCGGTGCGACATCGGTCAGACGGACCACGGCGGTCGCGATCGGCGCGGACACGGCAAGGTGGAGGATGACGACGGGTACCCCGAGGATCTCGATCGGATCGACCAGCGGCGCTGACGTGTAGGTCGGTCCGAGCGACTCGTCCGGCCGGAGGTCCCGGGCGAGGCCGTTCGGTTCGCCGCCGGCGCCCCAGGAGAGGGCCGCCTGCGTGCCGACCGTCGGGTGGTGGCGGTAGTGGTCGACACCGTCGTGTCCCTCGGGGTGGGCGGCAGCGAGGGTGCCGACGAGCGGCGACTGGCCTCCCCCGAGGTACCACTCGACGTCGGTCGTCGATGGATGCGGGTAGGCGGTCGCCGCCCGCCAGCGGCCGGGCAGGGCAGCGGGGAACGGCTCGGGTTTCGCGTATTCGCGCTCGAACCAGGTCAGTGCGGGCTCCGTCTCGGAACCATTGGACCGTCCCTTTCAGCCAGTGATCGAAGAAGCGGACCACCTCGTGGAGTTCGTCCACGTTCGGCCCGGGGATCGCCGATGATGGCCAGCCATGGACCCAGTTCCCGATCAGCGTCCGGCTCGGGGCGGTGCACGCCGCCTGCATCCGGAGCGCGGCGTCGACGTACGAGTCCATCCAGCCGCCGACGTTGAGGATCGCGGCCTCGATGGCGCCGTAGTCGGGTGCCAGTGACCCCTGTCGCCAGTACGGGCCGTCGTGCTGCTGGCGCAGCCATTCGATCAGCCACGGCGGGGTCGCTTCGAGTCGAGCCATCCATTCGGCCTTCCAGGCGGGTCCGCGGAAGGCCGGGTCGGGCGGCATCGCGTTCATCCCGACCTGGCTGACGGCGTACTGGGACAGCTCGCTGACGGTCACGCAGCCACCCAGGTAGTGGACATCGGTCCGGTACCGGTCGTCGGTCCCCTGGACGGGCACGATGGCCCGGAGATGCGGCGGGCGGAGTTTCGCGACCTGGATCGAGGTGAACGCTCCATAGCTGATGCCCCACATCCCGACCGCACCGTCACACCAGGGCTGGGCGGCCAGCCACTCGACGGCGTCGTAGCCATCGAGCGTCTCCGCCTCGGTGTACTCGTCGCGGGCGACCCCCTCGGACGAGCCGGTGCCGCGAACGTCCACCCGACACAGCACGTAGCCGCGCCGGGCGAGATACGTGCCTCGGGCGATGTCGGCATTGCGCCGCCAGTTGTCCTTCCCGTACGGGATCATCTCGAGGATCGCCGGGAACCGGTCCGGCCCCCCGTCGGCCGGTCGAGGCAGCCAAAGGTTGGCCGATAGCCCGATCCCATCTCGAGCCGGGATCCGGGCGTCCCAGATCGTGTCGACCTCGTGGCTCGGCTCGCTCGCGGTTCGGTCGAGGGCAGGATCGATCGGGGACATCCGATGAGTCTACGGAACCGACGAGCCGGGCGGGCGCGCGAGCGTCCCGCATGCGACGATGCCGGCATGGCTGACGACCCGCCGATCCGGAACGGCCCGTGGATCCGACACGACCGGCGGGTCGCCTACGAGAACGCCTGGATCACGGTCTGGCACGACGAGGTGACTCGTCCGGACGGCGCCCCCGGGATCTACGGCGTGGTCCATTTCGCCAACCTCGCGGCCGGCGTCGTCGTCCTCGACGACGCCGATCGGGTCCTCCTCGTCGGGCAACATCGCTACGCGCTCGATGCCTACTCCTGGGAGATCCCGGAGGGTGGCGTTCCGGACGGTGAGATCCGCGCTCGACGGGGCCCGGCGCGAACTCCGCGAGGAGACCGGTGTCGAAGCCGCGGACCTGGCGGGAACTGGCCCGCGTCCACCTCTCGAACAGCGTGTCCGACGAACTCGCCATCCTGTTCCTCGCGACCGACCTGACCCATGGCGTTGCCGATCCCGACGGGACGGAGGACCTGGAAGTCCGGTGGCTTCCGTTCGATGACGTCCTGGCGATGACCCTCGACGGCACGATCTCCGATGCGATGACCGTCATCGCCGATCGAACGACTCGCCCTGGAGCGGACGAGATAGGGCCGAGCCGATGGACGAACATCGGCGCGACTGGGACGCCATCGTCGTTGGATTGGGGGCGATCGGGTCCGGCGCCGCCTACTGGCTGAGCCGGTCCCTCGGCGATCGGGTGCTTGGGCTGGAGCGGTTCGAGCTGGGACATGCCAACGGCGCATCGGCCGACCACAGCCGGATCATCCGACTTTCCTACCATCGACCCGACTACGTCCGCCTGGCCCGGCGAGCGTACGAGAGCTGGGCCGAGGTGGAGGCCGAGGCCGGTGGCAGGATCGTGACCGAGACCGGCGGCCTGGACCTCTGGCCGGCCGACGCGGCGATCCCGATGGCCGACTACACGGACAGTCTTGGCGCCGAAGGCGTCCCGTTCGAGCTCCTCGATGCAGCCGAAGTCCGGCGGCGCTGGCCGCAGTGGCGGATCGCCGACGACGTCACCGCGATGTGGCAGGCGCAGGGTGGGTTGGCCGATCCATTCCGAGGCAATGCCGCGCACCGCCGGCTTGCCGTGGCGCGCGGTGCGACGCTCCTCGACCACAGCGCCGGTGACGCCGGATCCGCGACGTCGGTGGGGGCGAACTCGAAGTCGTGACCGATCGGTCACGTACCGGACCGTCCGGGTCGTCCTCGCCGCCGACGCCTGGACCAACCAGCTCCTCGCGTCGTTCGACCGCCGATTACCGCTGACCGTGACCAAGGAGCAGGTGACCTACTTCGCCTGTCCCGATCCTGCCGCGTTCGCGCCCGACCGCTTCCCGGTCTGGATCTGGATGGACGAGCCGTCCTTCTACGGCTTCCCGACCTACGGCGAGGCAGGGCCCAAGGCGGCCCAGGACTGTGGCGGGACAGCCGGTCGATCCGGACGCCCGGACGTTCGAGCGCGACGATGACGCCTTCGCCCGCCTCGAGACGTTCCTGGCCGCCAATCTGCCGGGAGCCCTGGGCCCGCCGATCTACACGAAGACCTGCCTGTACACGTTGACCCCAGACCGGGACTTCGTCGTCGACCGATTGCCGGAGGTGCCAGGCGTCGTCGTCGGCCTGGGAGCCGGCCACGGCTTCAAGTTCGCGTCGGTCCTCGGCCGGATCCTGGCCGAGTTGAGCAGCTCGGGGACGACCCCGTCCGAGTCGGAGCTCGCGCGGTTCAAGATCGATCGGCCGATCCTGCAGGAGGCCGATCCGCCGACATCCTGGATGATCTGACGTCCCGGCGTCGAGGCCTTCGGCTCACTGGGCGAGACGAGTTGCACGGATCGCGATGCTGTGCCAACGTACGGCGAAGCTGGGCGCGGAGGGCCCGCAAGGAGGAGACCACCACGATGCGACCATTCCTTCGCGCCCGCAGGGCACGAACGCTTGCAGCTGCAAGCCTCGCGATGATCCTTGTCGCGCCGACGGCCGTGCCGGCTGCCGCTGCTGATCCCGTCATCCTGCGGGTCGGCACGACCCAGGATCTCGATTCGCTCAACCCGTATGCCACCCTGCTGGTGGTCGGCTACGAGGCGTTCCAACTCAGCTACAACCTGCTGGTCGATTTCGGGCCGAACCTCGAGCCAGTGCCCGGCTTCGCCGATTCATGGGAACGCGCCGCCGATGGGCAATCCTGGACGTTCCACATCCGCGACGGAATGAAGTGGTCCGACGGCGAGCCCGCGACGTCGGCCGACGCGTGTTTCTCCTGGCAGCTCGCCCTGGACGCGATCGCCGACGGCGGCGTTGGCAGCCTGGGGGCCGGCTATCTCGACCCCGGACTCGATGACGCCAAGGTGACCAAGGTCGAATGCCCGGACGCCTCGACGATGATCGCGTACACCACCGACGCATCCGATCGGATCCTGCAGACCTACCTCCCGATCATCCCGCAGCACATCTGGAAGGACGAGACGAGCGCAACGATCGGCGACGCGAAGTTCGATGCCCCGCTCGTCGGGAGCGGCCCGTACCAGGCCGTTGAATGGCAGACCGGCCAGTTCGTCCGGTTCGAGCGTAATCCGAACTACTGGGGCACCCAGGCGTATCCCGACCAGGTCGTCATCCAGGTCTTCAAGTCCAGCGACACGATGATCCAGGCGCTGAAGGCCGGCGAGATCGACTACGCGCACGGGGCCAACGCGGACCAGTTCAACCAGTTGAAGACGGAGCCGAACATCGAGACCGTGGTGGGCGCCGCCAATGGCTGGACCCAGCTTGCCTTCAACACGTACGGGACCGGGACCGGCAAGAAGATCAAGGGCGGCGGTCCGTCGACCCAGGCATTGCTCGATCCGGCATTCCGAGGCGCGCTCATGGAGGGCGTCGACCACCAGACGCTCGTCGACAAGGTGCTCGGCGGGTATGGCGATGTCGGGACGACGATCGTCCCGCCGGTCCTGACCCAGTGGCACGTCGAGCCGACGAACCTCCGTCCGTACGACCCGGAAGCCGCCAAGCAGGCGCTCGATGCCGCGGGCTACAAGCTGGATGCGAACGGCAACCGACTCGACAAGCAGGGCAAGGCGATCACGCTCCGGATGTACATGCCCAGCACGGACGAGAACTACGCCAAGGCCGCCCAGTTCGTGGTGGCCTGGTACCAGGATCTGGGCATCAAGACGACGACCCAGACCCTCGATTCGGCGACCCTCGGCGAGAAGGTCCTGCCGCCCGAAGCCGGCGACGGCTACACGGCCGACTATGACATCGAGCTGTGGGGCTGGGCCGGCAACGTCGACCCCAATGCGCTCCTCCAGATCTTCACCTGTGACGCGATCGGCAGCTCATCGGACAGCCAGTACTGCAACCCCGACTACGACAAGATGTACGCCGATCAGCTCGACGCCCAGACGGCCGACGCGCGCCACGCGATCCTGGCCGACATGCAGAACCTGATCTACGACGAGGCGCCGTACGACATCCTCTACTACGACGCGAACCTCGACGCCTATCGGACCGATCGCTTCGCCGGCTGGCAGAAGCAGCCGATCACGAACGGGACGCCGATGTTCACGTACAGCACGCTCGACTACACCCGGTTGACCGACATCGCCCTGGCCGCGACCCCGGCTCCGACCGCCGCGTCGTCCGACGCTGCGGCGGCGTCGGCAACGGCGGCGCCCGCGCCGTCGGGTGACGGCACCACGGACGGATCGTCGACATCGGACAACACCCCGTTGCTGATCGGGATCCTTCTTCTGCTCATCGCCGCGGGCGTGGTCGCGTACGGGATGAGCCGACGACGCAGGGCGACCGCGACCGGGGAAGACGACGACGAGTAGGTCCTGACGAGCAAGCCCTAAATCGAGGCTGCCGATGAGCGGCCGCTACGTCCTGCGGAAGATGGGGCAGGCGATCCTGACGATCTTCGCGATCGTCCTGCTCAACTTCCTGCTGTTCCGGATGATGCCGGGCTCGCCCGAGCGCGTCCTGCTTCGGAATCCGTACCTGACCCAGGCCAAGATCGAGCAGGTCCGAAAGGAGTGGGGCCTGGACAAGCCGCTCATCCCGGACCAGTTCATCGGCTACATCAAGGCCACCGCCACCGGAGACCTCGGCTACTCGCTCAAGTTCCGTGGCCAATCGGTCGTCGAGGTCATCTCGGGCCGGTTCTGGCCGACCGTCATCCTGATCGGCCTTGCCGAGTTCATCGCGATCATCGTCGGACTGGCTGCGGGGTCGTACTCGGGATGGCGGCGCGGCAGCGGTGCTGACCGGGCCGCAAGCGGGACCAGCCTCATCCTGTACTCGATGCCGTACTTCGTGATCGGCATGCCGATGATCATCATCTTCGCCGCGACGCTCGGTTGGTTCCCGACATCCGGGATGCAGACCCCGGGGGCGAGTACCCAGTCATTCCTCTACCAGCTGACCGACTTCCTGCGTCACCTCGTGCTGCCCCTCGCCACGATCTCGCTCGGGTTGATCGGTGGCTACAGCATCATCATGCGATCCGCGATCATCGAGACCCGTTCCGAGGACTACGTGACCACGGCCCGGGCCAAGGGCCTCAAGGACAGCCGGGTCCTGCGCCAGCACGCATTCCCGAATGCGATGCTCCCGATGGTCACGATCATCGCCATCAACCTCGGATATGTCGTCGCGGGCGCGATCACAGCGGAAGTCGTGTTCAACTGGCCCGGTCTCGGCACGTTGACCGTGGACGCGCTCGATGCCAGGGACTATCCGGTCCTGCAGGGCATCTTCCTACTCCTGTCGATCACCGTCGTGCTGGCCAATCTCGGGGCCGACCTCCTGTACGGGCGGCTCGATCCGCGAGTGCGCTCATGACCGGCTCCGCCGAGGCCGTCCCCAAGGCAGCCAGCCTGCGTGCAGAGCGATGGCGCCTGCGAGCCAGGGGCGCGCGGGAGTTCATCGGTCGGTTCCGGCGCCGACAGGATGGGGTGATCGGCCTGATCATCCTGACGGTCTTCGTGTTGATGGCCATCCTTCCGGAGCTGTTCGTGGGGCCGAAGGAGACCGTTATCACGGCGGTCGGGGCCGCTCTCGAGCCGCCGTCCGCGGCCCATGTCTTTGGCACGGACGAACTCGGCCGGGACATCCTCAACCTGACCGTCCATGGTGCCCGGATCTCGATGTCGATCGGTCTGATGGCCACGATCATCACGATCTTCTTCGGTGCCGTCATCGGGATCATGGCCGGGTTCCTCGGGTCCTGGACCGACAGTGCCCTGATGCGGGTGACCGACTTCTTCCTGGTCCTGCCGACGTTCGTGCTGGCCATCATCCTCGCGCCGGTCATCCTCGACATCATCGGGCCGGAGGCCGAGTTCATGGGGCTGCGAGCTACGCTCCTGGTCATCGTCGTGGTCGTGGGCATCACCTCGTGGGCGACGACCGCCCGGATCATCCGGTCGCAGACGTTGTCGATCCGCGAGCGGATGTTCGTGGATCGCGCCCGGGTCATCGGCAGCGGATCCGGACACATCATGCGCCGGCATATCTTCCCGAACGTGGTCAACCTCATCGTCGCCCAGGCGGTCATCACCTTCGCCGCGGCGGTGTTCATCGAGACCAGTCTCGCGTTCATCGGTCTCGGCGATCCGTTCGCCCCGTCGTGGGGCCAGATCCTCGATTCGGCCCAGGCAGCCGGTGCTCCGGGCCTCGGTGCCTGGTGGTACATCGCTCCGCCGGCGACATGCGTCGTCCTCGTCGTCCTGTCGTTCACGCTCGTCGGCAACGCCCTTGACGACATCCTCAACCCGAAGACCCAGGTTCGACGATGACGGACCCTCGCGAGGAGTTGCGCCTGGCACGTGACCTGGAGCGTCGCGACCGGTTCACCGATGGTGCCGACGAGAGCGAAACGCCGACGGAGTCCGCCAGAGACACCCCGTCGGTGAGCGTCGGGCGACCCAGCCGGGAGGAGATCGCGACGATCCGCGGCCGTCGACAGTGGCCGTTGCCGAAGCAGGCGGATACGGACGCACCGCTGTTGACGGTCAAGGACCTGCGGACCCACTTCAAGCTCGAGTCGGGCTGGGTCAAGGCAGTCGACGGGGTGAGCTTTCGTCTCGATGACGGCGAGGCGATGGGGCTGGCCGGCGAGTCCGGTTGCGGCAAGACCACGACGGCGCTGTCACTCGTCCGGATCCTGCCCGACAACGCCCGGATCCGAAAGGGCAGCAGCATCGAGCTGTTCGGCATCGATCTCGTCCCGAAGACCGAGAACCAGCTCCGGCGCTACCGATGGCGTGAGATCAGCATCGTCTTCCAGGGGGCGATGAACGCGCTCAACCCGGTCCGCCGGGTCGGTGAGCAGATCGCCGAGCCGATCGAGATCCGACTCGGTGTCGCCCAGGACCGGGCGGCCCGTCAGGCCGAGGAGTTGCTCGACATGGTCGGCATCCCGCGCAAGCGTGCGGTCGCCTACCCACACGAATTGTCGGGCGGGATGCGCCAGCGGGCGATGATCGCGATGGCCCTCGCCTGCGATCCGGCCGTCGTCATCGGCGACGAACCGACCACCGCCCTCGACGTCATGGTCCAGGCGCAGATCCTGCAATTGCTGGAGCAGCTTCGGCACGACCTTGGTCTGTCGCTCGTCCTGATCACCCACGACCTGTCGGTGATCGCGGAGACGTGCGACCGGACGATGATCATGTATGCCGGCCGGATCGCCGAGGAGGGCCCGGTCAGTCGGATCTTCAGTGCGCCACGGCATCCGTACACGGAGCGCCTCCTCGGGGCCTTCCCGAGCATCCACGCGGACCGGAGGACGCTCCAGACGATTCCCGGGTCGCCCCCCGACCTTCGCGACCCACCGACAGGCTGCCGCTTCAACCCGCGCTGCACGGCGGCCATGGACGTCTGCCGGGAAGTCGTCCCACCTGAGGTCCTGTTCCCGGACGGTGTCCGGGTAGCGTGTCACCTCCACCCGGCCGGCAGCAACGGCGGTGTCCTGATCAGTGCTGACGATGTCGTCGCCCGACGGATGCCGAGTACCGGGGCCGGCGCGTGACCGAGCTCATCCGACTCGACGATCTCGAGGTCCACTTCCCCATCCGGGGCGGGCTGGCCGACACGCTCATGGGCCGCTCGCACGGCGTGGTGCGCGCCGTCGATGGGATCGACCTGGCGATCGAACAGGGTGAGGTCCTCGGACTGGTCGGTGAATCGGGGTCCGGCAAGACGACGATCGGTCGAGTCATCGTCAAGCTCACCCGCCAGACGGCGGGCCGGATCACCTTCGATGGCCAGGACGTCTCGTCGCTGTGGGGTCCGAAGCAGTTGCGTGACTATCGCCGGCGGGTACAGCTCATCTTCCAGGACCCATACGAGACGCTCAACCCGCGTCAGACGGTCCACGACTTCGTGGTCGAGCCGCTCGAGGTCAACGGCCTGGAGCCTCGTCTCGCCGACCGCGAGAAGCGGGTGCTGGCGGCACTCGAGTCGGCTGGGCTGCCGGCGGACTTCTCGTTCAGATACCCGCATGAACTGTCAGGTGGCCAGCGGCAGCGGGTCGTCATCGCCGGGGCCCTCGTCATGGGACCGCAGCTCGTCGTCGCCGACGAGCCGGTCTCCATGCTGGACGTGTCCATCCGGACGGAATTGTTGCGGCTGATGCTGGACCTTCGCCAGGAACGTGGATTGACCTACCTGTTCATCACCCACGACCTGGCCCTCGCCTGGGTGATCGCCGATCGGATCGCGGTCATGTACCTCGGCAAGATCATGGAGGTCGGCCCGGCCCAGACGATCATCCGCTCGCCACGCAACCCGTACACGCAGGCCCTCGTGTCGGTCTCACCGTCACCGGACCCGCCCGACGCGGGGACGCGGGCCAAGCGGACGATCCTCAAGGGCGAGACGCCCGACGCCGCCCACATCCCGACGGGCTGCCGGTTCCATCCTCGCTGCCCGGTCGCGTTCGATCGCTGCCGGGTGGAGGAACCGCCGCTCTTCGATCTCGGTGGAGGACAGTCGGCGGCGTGCTGGCTGGTCGAGAAGGATCAGCTACCGATGGTCGACGGGACGGCCATGCCCCGTCACGCTGACCCGGCCGTCAGCTCCGCCTCCGAGCCGTCCACCTGATCCGACGGCGCGAACGCCCCGTTACCTGGTTCTAGGCGGACGCCGGCTCGTCGTCCGAACCGGTCACCTTGTAGATCGCGTAGCCGATGATGCCGCCGATCGTCGGCCCGATGAGGTAGATCCACAGGTTGGACAGGTCCCCGCCGACGACCGCGGATCCGATCGAGCGGGCCGGGTTGACCGACGAGCCGCTGGTCGTGGCGATCGCGAAATGGATGCCGACCAGGGTGAGCGGGATCGCGATCGCGGCCATCCCAGGCGCTTTCTTGGTGACGGTCAGGATGACCAGCAGGAAGATGGCCGTGAAGATGGTCTCGAGGATCAGGGCTCCTGTCTCGGAGACGCCCGGTCCGGGTGCGGAGATGCCGGCGGTCACGGCCGACTGGTTGATCGCGACGAGGATGACCGCCGCGGCGCCGATCGCACCGATGATCTGGGCGATGATGTAGGCGAGACCGTCGGCCGGCGTCGTCCGCTTGTCGAGGATCATCGCGATCGTGACGGCGGGATTGTAGTGACCGCCCGACAGGTGTCCGAACGCGAAGATCGCGGCGAGGAGGCCCAGCCCGAACCCGAACGGCACGACCACCAGTCCGGTGATCGGCGGATCCGCGACGCCGACGGCGCTGATCGACGCGTAGCCGAGCATCATGAACAGGAAGGTTCCGAGCAATTCGCCGAGATAGGCGCGGGTGTTCATACGTCCTCCATATCGGACCCGAAACTGGGCTGGTCCACGATACCGAGATTCACCCTGGCGGCGCGAATCAGGATCGCGTCGCGCCATGCCCGGCAGAGGACCTCGGTGAGTTCCAGGCGGTCGACCGCCTGACCGGGGTCGTCGCCCACCGCGTAGGCTCCGTGGCGCTCGAGCAGGGTCGCGTTCGCGAACGGTTCCGGGGGCTCCGTGAGGGCGGCGGCGATGCGTTCCGCGAGACGTCGGCTGCCGGGGACGTCGTTCGTGACGAGCGGAAGACGAGGGAGGAGGAGCGCCGTCTCGGGTAGCGCGGCCGGGTCAGGGACCTCGCCCGCCAGGGTGAGGCCCATGGAGGCGGGCAGGTGGGCGTGGGCGACCGCCCCGATCCCCGGTCGAGCGGCGTGGATCGCGAGATGGACCGCCAGGTCGGATGTCGGCCGGAGACCCGACGCGGAGCGGGCCTCGGGGTCCGGCTGGTCCATGGAGACGGTCACCAGATCGTCCGGCGCGAGTTCGTCCTTGCGCCGCCCGGTCGGGGTCACGAGCAGGCGGGTCGCGTCCAGTCGGACCGAGAGGTTTCCTTCGCCGGCCGAGATCAGCCCGCGCGCGCCGAGGCGCCGCCCGGCAGCCAGCAGCGAATCGATGGCGACGGCTTGTTCCACCCGTCCATCGTACGGTCAGGGCGATCGCGCCGGGTCGCGGTGCCGACCGATTCAGGCTGCCTGGGCGATGTCCGGGGCGGCACACTCCCAGGCGATCTCGACGCGGACGGCGCAGATCGCGCACTCGAACGTCTCATCGACGTCGACCGTGGTCTCAGCGGCGCACCATGGGCACTCGACGTGCATCATCTTCATGACTCCCTGTGGATCGATCAGGAAGGACCGATGATCCAAAGCATCGCGGTGGCCCGTGACAGCTAGCGTGTCAACGCCCGCATTCGAATTCGACGCCGTGTCCAAGTCGTACGGGCGGACGACCGCCGTGACCGGGTTGACCCTGGCCGTCGGTCGGGGCGAGCTGGTCGGCCTCTTGGGACCCAATGGGGCCGGCAAGACGACGGTGATCAAGCTGATGCTTGGCCTGATCAGGCCATCGAGTGGCTCGGGCCGCGTCCTCGATCGGCCCCTCGGCGACCGCGCGGCGCGATCGCGCATCGGGTACCTGCCCGAGATGTTCCGCTATCAACCGTGGATGACCGCGCGCGAGGTCCTGCGGCTCCACGCCGAGCTCGCGGCGATCGCGACGCAGGACCGCGCGAACGCCGTCGACGGAAGCCTCGCCCTGGTCGGATTGGATAGACGCGGCGACGACCGAGTCGGCCGGTTCTCGAAGGGCATGCAGCAACGGCTCGGTCTGGCGGTGGCGCTGCTCGGCGATCCCGAGCTCGTCCTGCTCGATGAGCCCACCTCTGCCCTCGACCCGATGGGCCGCATGGACGTCCGATCGATCGTTCGATCGGCGGCCGATCGGGGCGCGACGGTCGTGCTCAATTCGCACCTGCTGACCGAGGTCGAGCGGGTCTGCGATCGGGTGATCATCCTCGACAAGGGAACCGTCCTCGCGTCGGGCACGCTCGACGAGGTCGCGCCGGCGGACGGGGTTCGGCTCCGCCTCGGGGAGAGCGCGGAGATCGCGTCGGCCATCGCATCCACCTTCGGCCCGATCGCGATCGATGGTGATTGGCTCAGCGTTCGGCCGCTCGCGCCGGAGCGGATCCCGGACCTCGTCGCGGCGGTCGTCGCAGCCGGGGGCCGGGTCCAGGCCGTGGAGCCCGGTCGTGCCTCGCTGGAGGCCCGATTCCTTGCCCTCCTGACCGAGCGAACCGCCGACGCATGATCGTCATCGCCCGGCTGACCATCCAGGAACTCGTTCGACGCCGTGTCATCTGGGTGCTGGCCATCCTGTCGATCGTGTCCGTCGTGCTCGTCGGGTGGGGGTTGGACCGGCTGGTATCGCTGGCCCGAGAGGATGGGACCGCTGAACTGACGATCCGGATCGGTGTCTCGCAGGTCCTCATCCTCGTGGCGTTCATGTTCAACTTCGTCCTGGCGATGACGGCCGCGTTCGTCGGGGCCCCGGCCATCGGCGGTGACCTCGAAAGCGGCGTCGCGTACGCGATCCTGGCCCGACCGCTCCGGCGCATGGATCTGCTTGTCGGCCGCTGGCTCGGCTCCGCCGTGGTCGTCGTCGGCTACGCGGTGATCTCCGGCTTCCTGGCGATCGCCGCTGCCGCCTTCGTGTCCGGGTATTGGCCGCCGGACCCGCCGTTCGCGCTTGCGTTCCTGGCTGCCCAGGCGCTCGTCCTGCTGACCCTGACCCTCGCGCTGGGATCCGTTCTGCCGTCGATCGCAGCGGGCGCGATCGCGGTGGTGGCCTTCGGGCTCGGTTGGATGGCCGGCGTGATGGCCGGAGTCGCCGCGGCGCTCGGCGTGACCGGGCTGGCCACCGCCGTCGAGATCAGCCACTGGGTTCTGCCGAGTGATGGCTTGTGGCGCGGTGTCATCTATGGCCTGGAACCGCCGCTCGTCAGCCTCATCGCCGCCGGAAGCGCGCCGGACCTCATCGAGGCGAACCCGTTCTATGCGGCGCAGCCGCCCGCACCGCTCTTCGTCGCCTGGTCGGTCATCTGGATCGCCCTCGTCGTGGGGCTGTCGGCCTGGCGGTTCGAACGACGCGATCTATGACCCACGATCGGACCGATACCGGAAGCAACCCGGCACGTGGTCATCGACCAGGCCGACGCTCTGCATGAAGGCATACACGATCGTGGAGCCAACGAACCGGAAACCGCGCCGACGGAGGTCGGCGGACAGGGTGTCCGAGGCCGGGGTCGTGGCCGGTACGTCGGCCTCGGTGGCGTCGACCGCCAGCCGTCGCGGCGGTGGCGGAACGCGATCTGCCAGATAGGCGCCGAACGATCCGAATTCGGCAACGACGGCCAGGAACGCGCCGGCATTCCCGATCGTGGCATCGATCTTGGCACGGTTGCGGACGATCCCGGCATCGGCCAGCAGACGTGCCCGAACATCGTCGTCGAACGAAGCGACGACGCGCGGATCGAAGCCGCGGAACGCTGCCCGGAAGGCCGGTCGTTTGCGCAGGATCGTCGCCCACGACAGACCGGCCTGAAACGATTCGAGCGCCAGCCGCTCGAACAGGGCGCGGTCATCGGTGACGGACCTGCCCCATTCCTCGTCGTGATAGGTGACCATCACAGGTCGGGGACCGGACGGTCCGCCCCGGCCCAGGAACATCGCGGGCGGGGATCGATCACGTCGGGACAGCGGCCCGGATCAGGGGATCGGAGCCAGCGCGAAGAGTGTGCTGCGTAGCATCGGATCGGCCTTGGGTCGGCCGGCATTGAAGACGGAGCGGAAGACGGCACCGGAGACCTGCCTGGTCCCGGACGTGCCGATCAGGGTCACGCTGATGAGGCGACCCGATACGCCGCGGTCCCCGAGATCGAGCGCCGTGAGCGTTCCCACGTCGGTGCGCGGATCGGCGGCGAACCAGTCCGACAGCTGGGCGATCGTGTATCGGCGCGTGTGCCAGGTCGCGTACGGGGCAGCGGCGTCATAGGCGCTGCCGTCCGGCGCCCGATCGAGCAAACCCCGCAGGTAGTTCACCGGGCCCGCGAAGATGCCCCGGTCGCAGACGTGAACACGTTCTCGTTCAATTCGGTAGCCCCGCCGCCGGTCGAGTGGAACAACGTGTTGGCGATCGAAGCGCCGCTCATCAGGACCATCCCGCTGGTAGCCCTGATCGTCGCGTTCGTCGTCGCGCGCTCACCCCTCTTGCCCAGGTAGACCTGCGAGGCGGACGTGTCGACGACGTCGTAGTAGGACGCGCCGGGTCGAAGGCGACGAGCCGCATCGGGCCTGGCTGCGATCGACTGCGCCTCGAGGGCGGCCGTCGGCCAAGTCGATGGCATCTCGGCGGGGACGACGCCGCGGAGGTAGGTGTCGATGGTCACCTCGTTGACGACCTTCAGTTTCGGCGCGGTCGGCGCGGTGATCACTCGGAGGGAGCCGGGATCTCGATCGTAGGAGGCGTCGGCTTCGATGCGAGCTGGAGGCGTCCGGCCCCCGATGTCGGCCGCACGACCAGGTCGGCCGGCTTCGGCAGATCGAGCAGCACGGTGCCGTCCTTCGCCACGACCCGGATGCGCCAGGTGGTCGGGCTGGCCGGGCGACGGTCGGGATGACCCGGAGCGCCGCCCCGGCCGGGAAGACCCCGTAGATCCCGTCGATCGTCCAGGTCGACCGGCGGCCGTAGATCCGCAGGGGTGCCGATGCGGTGGCCCGCCACTTCCACAGGACACGGACCCGGATAGGGTATTCGGATCGATCGATCCCAGCATGGCGCCTCGTAGTAGTGGGCGAGGATCGTCGGGGCGTCCTCGCCGGCGAGGGCCCGCCCGCGCGCGCCGTACTGGGACATGCCGACGCCATGGCCGTAGCCGCGGCCGTAGAACTTGACGGTCGGATCGAGGACGTCGGCCCGTCTGAAGATGTCGCGGGTGTCGCGGCCGCCGATGCAGCGAGGACGGGGCCGGTCGTGCCCACGAGGCCGCCGGAGATCGCCAGCGCCAGGGCCGCGACGATGGTCGCCATCACTGGGCGGCCGCGGTGGCTGGTCTGTCGGTTGGTTCGCTCGACTGGCACGGGCTCCTCGGTGTGGTGGTGGGACGAGACTGACGGTCCCGCCATCGGCCGACTATGACCCGACGGGGCCATGACCGAGGTACCCGTCGTTCCCCCTCAGGCTACCCTGTCCCCATGGTCACGTGCTGCTATCTCGGACACGGCGCGAGCGGCAACGCCACCAGCATGGCGCCATTCGTCGAGGGCCTCGTCGCGCGTGGGGTACCTGCCGCCGCGATCGACCTGCCAAGACGTCGTGCCGAGGATGCCCTCGATCCGTTCCACCTGGCGGTCCCATCGATGGATGGGACAGCCATCGGCGGACACTCGTACGGAGGTCGGGTGGCGAGTTCGCGGCGGCCGAGCCCGACGCCCGGTACATCGGGCTCATCCTGTTCAGCTACCCGCTCCACCCCCCAGGCGCCCCGGATCGAGCGGCGGCCAGGACCGCACACTGGCCGTCGATCGGCTGTCGGTCCTGCTCCTGTCCGGTGCCTCCGACCCGTTCGCCAAGGTCGACCTGCTCCGGGCGGCCGTCCACGACCTGTCGACCGCGGAGCTCGTGACCTACCTCGACTTGGCCACACCCTGCGGCCCGTCCTCGATGACGCCCTCGATCGTGCGGCCGCCTTCCTGCTGTCGTTGCCGGGCTGACCCGATCGATCCCTCAGCGCGTCTGCCGCACCTTGCCCGGCGTCCGTCGCTTCGCTATCCTGACCGACCCAAGCGCCCGGTCGACCTGGGGCTCACCCAGGCGTCTAACATCTCCACTCATCCAGCCGTCGTTCCGCCTGCTCACCAGGCGCCGCGGCAGGAAGGAGTCACATTGCGAGTGCAATCCGGCCGCCCGAAGGCGGTCTTCGCCGCGTCCATCGCGGCCGTCATCCTCGTCGGCGCGCTCGGCGTCGGATCGGCCCTCGCGGCGAACCCGCCCGGCCAGGCCCGCTTCATGTGGGCGCTCGGCAAGGTCGAGTCCGGCGGTGACTACTTCGCCCGCAACTCGACGACGGGCGCGTATGGCAAGTACCAGATCATGCCGGCAAGCTGGCGAGCGTGGGCCAACCGATACCTCGGTGATCCGAATGCGAGTCCGACGCCCACCAATCAGGAAGTGGTCACGTCGGGCAAGACCCGCTCGCTCTATCGCGGACTGGATCGCTGGTCCCGTGTCGCCTACTGGTGGCTGACCGGCTCGAGTCAGACGACCGGCTGGTCCGGGGCCGCGACGACCTACGTGCAGCGGGTCATGGACCTCTACCGATCCAGGGCCGGTCAGTCGCCCGGCACGCCGATCCACGTCCGCCATCTCTACTCCGAGAAGAGCCCCCGGATCACCTACCTCGGACGATGGAAGTCGGCCAGCTACGGCGGCTACGCGGGCGGTGCCGTCGCCTATGCGACCGCGCCGGGCGCGACGGCCACGTTCACGTTCCGCGGCACCCGGATCATCTGGTACGGCCCGGTCGGTCCGACCCGAGGCCGGGCACGGGTCTTCGTCGACGGGACGCTGGTCAAGGTCGTCGATCTCCACGCGAGCTCATTCACCGCCAGCAGATCGCTCTTCACCAAGCGCTGGTCGACGGCCGGCCAGCACACGCTCACGATCGAAGTCGTCGGGACACCAGGCCGGCCATACGTCGCGATCGACCGGTTGGCCGTCCTCGACTAGACGGGCCGGCGGACGCCGCCTGGCCCGGTCGCCTGGCCGGCCATCCGGGGTATCGTTGCGCGAGCTTGGAGGAGTTCCTGAGCGACGTGGAGGTGAGCGTGTCATGCACCGCGGGGATGCCGGGTCCCGGTAGTCTCGTGGTCGCCTGATGGGACCGGTGTTCGTCGGCGGGACCGGTCGGAGCGGTACGACCATCGTCGCTCGGCTCCTTGGCGCCCACCCGGCGTACCAGGTGATCCGGATCGAGGTTCGCTTCATCGTCGGGCACAACGGATTGTGCGATCTCCTCGAGGGCCGCACGACCTTCCGGCGGTTCGAGCGCCGCCTCCTCGGGCCGTGGTTCTATCGCGAGATGCCGAACGGCGACCCACGGGGCCTGCACGTGCTGTTCGACCGCGCCCTGCTGGAGCAGGCCGTGCGGGCATTCGAGCGTGATCTCCGAGCGGACCCGTGGGGGGCCGCCCGGGCGTTCGTCCACGGCCTGCTCGACCCGTTGGCCGCTTCGGCCGGCGCCGAGGCCTGGATCGAGATGACGCCACCGAACGTCGCGGCCGCCGGCTGCCTCCTCCGTCTCTTCCCGGACATGAAGTTGATCCACAGCATCCGCGACGGGCGAGATGTCGCCTGTTCCGTCACGCCGCTGATGTGGGGTCCCGACGACCTGGACGCGGCGCTCGACTGGTGGGCGGACAGTCTCGAACAGGGGTTCGCCGCCGGTGACGGTCTCCCTGCGGACCGGATCATCCTCGTCCAGCTCGAGGATCTCGCCGTCCATCACCGGGAACGCGAGTACGCTCGCCTCCTGGCGTTCGTCGGGCTCGAGGACGACCCGGCGATGCGCTCGTACTTCGAGTCGGTCATGCGTCCGGAACGTGCGCATCTCGGACGCTGGGCGGACGAGGTGCCGACGGATCGACGAGCCTCGTTCGAAGCGCATCACCGGGCCCTGGTCGAGGCTCTCCGGACCAGGGGACGGCCGGTCCCGCCGGTGTGACGCCGGTCAGCGGTCGCGCGACCCCCACGCATCGCGCAATCTGATCCGACCACCGATCTGGAGCACGGCACCCGAGTAGATCCGGGCCCCGACCGAGAACAGGACCCAAATGCCGAGCAGCGTGATGACGATCGATAGCCCGATCTGCCACGGAGGGATCGCGCCGAAGGCGGCCCGCAGCGGCACGACGAACGGGGCCGATGCTGGGATGAAGGTCGCGATCGTCGCCACGACACCGCTCGGGTCGTCCAGGACGGAAAAGATCGCCACGAAGTAGCTGGCCATCGCGATCATCGACACCGGGGTCGATGCATTCGACGCTTCCTCGGGCCTCGATGCCAGGGCACCGAGCGAGCCGAGCGCAGTCGCGTAGAGCGTGTAACCGAGGATGAACCAGGCGACCAGCAGGGCCAGGGTGCCCGGAGTCGTCTGCGGCAGGCTGAGCTGACTGGTCATCGATGTGGCGACAAGGGCGGCGCCCATGAAGACGGCCAGTTGCACGATCCCCAGCAACCCGATCCCCAGGACTTTCCCCATGAGCAGGTCACGCGACCGAACGGTCGACAGGACGACTTCCACGACCCGACTCTGCTTCTCCTCGACGACGCCCGTCAGGACCGCGAAGCCGAAGCTGAAGATGCCGACCAGGATGGCGATGGCCCCGATGTTGGCGACGACGAACTGCGCCTGATCTGCCTCGTCTCGAGCATCGATCGACGAGATCGCCGGCGGTTGCTGCGCGTCGACCAGGTCGGCCCGGTTGACGTCGCTCGGCGCCAGGACGGCCTGGACCCGCAAGCCGATCGTCGCCGCGGAGAGGAGCTGCGTGATCGCCTGGTCGGTTCCCTTGTTGAAGTGGACCTCGCCTGGTCCGCTCAGATCGGCCGGCATGTCCACGACGACATCCACGGTCCCATCGGCCAGCGCGGCGTCGGCCACGGCTGCGGACGCGAACGTCGAGATCTCGACCGTCTGGTCGGATCGCTTCGCCACGGACTCGATGGCCACGTCGAGACCGGCCGGGGCGGGCCGGACGACCCCGATCGTGGTCGTCTGGTCGTTGCCGCGCAGGATCGCCGGGACGACGAGCGAGGCGACCACGATCGCGGTGGTGAACAGCACGCTGAGGATGTACCCGCGACTCCGGCCCCGCTCGAGGATCTCGCGACGGGCGACGAGCCAGACGCTTCGCCAGCGAGGCATCAGGCCACCTCGCCCGGTTCGCCGTCGGGCGTCACGGCTTCCATGAACAACTCCGAGAGTCGAGGCGGTTGGTATGCGAACGTCCTGATCTCGCCGGCGCCTCGCGCCAGGGCCAGCAGACCATCGAGATCCTCGGATCGATCGACCAGGAGTTTGACCTTGTCACCATCGCGTTCGATGACCATCAGGTCCGGGCGGCGCTCGAGCCACGAACCACCGGACCCGGCGACATCGATCTCGAGGTGGCGGCGATCAGCCGCCGCGCGAAGCGCTTCGATCGCGCCGGCGGCGACGATCCGACCCCGGGCGATGATCACGACGTCCTCGCAGACATCCTCGACGAGGTCGAGCTGATGGCTCGAGAAGATGACGCCGACGCCGGTGGCGGCACGCTCGCGGACGACCCGGGTCATGGTCGCGATGCCGATCGGGTCCAGGCCGGAGAACGGCTCGTCCAGGACGAGCAGGCGGGGATCGTGGACCAGCGCCGTCGCGAGCTGGATGCGCTGCTGGTTGCCGTGCGACAGTTCTTCCAGCTTTGACTTGGCGCGGTCGGCGAGGCCCATCTCCTCGAGCCAGCGCATCGTCGCGGCATCGGCCGCCTTGCTCGCCATCCCGTGCTGCTGGGCGAAGTAGCTGAGTTGTTCCGCGACCCGCATCCGAGGGTAGAGGCCGCGCTGTTCCGGCATGTAGCCGAACCGGAGGCGCACGTCGCGGTCCACGGGCGTGCCGTCCCATCGGATCTCGCCGCGGTCCGGCCGGGCGAGGCCGAAGATGCACCGCATCGCGGTCGTCTTGCCCGCACCGTTCGGGCCGAGGAAGCCGACGACCCGCCCCGGCACGGCCTGGAAGGAGGCGCCGTCGAGGGCCACGACGTTGCCGTATCGCTTGGCGAGGTCGGAGATCTCGAGCATGACCCTCCCGACCCTAGGCGACGTCGATGATCCGGTAGGCTCGCTCGCCGGCCGGGGTCTTCACGACCACGAAGTCTCCGATCTCCCGACCAACGAAGGCTCGGCCCACCGGCGAGGAAGACGAGATACGGCCCCGCGCCGGCTCCGATTCGTCGGCCCCGACGATCGTGTAGGTGACCGTGTCACCGTCGTCGTCCACGGTCACGACGGAACCGAGCCCGATCCTCGAGCCGGCGGCGGGTGCTGCCACGATCACTGCCGAGCGCAGGCGCGCCTCGATGGCCTGGACCCGTCCCTCGAGGAACGATTGCTCCTCGCGCGCGGCGTGGTAGTCGGAGTTCTCCTTGAGGTCGCCATGTTCCTTGGCCGTCCGGATCCGGGCGATGACCTGCGGGCGCTTGACGCGCGTCAACTCGTCGAGTTCGGCTCGCAGCCGCTCCGCTCCCTCGGCGGTCAGTGCTTCCGCGACCAACGCCGGTGGTCGTTCCTCGGCGGCCGGTGCCACCTCCACCGATGCGGGGCGCGCCGGGCGCCTGGTCGTCGTGCGACGCCTCGACACCGATGGCTCGCCCCGAGCACCCTCAGCGTCGCCGTCGGGGACATGGATGACTTTGGTCGGCGGCAGCGGTGCCTTGACCGGCTCGACCAGCAGGGAACCACGCAGACCGGTGGACTTGCGCTCGCCGGTCGGACGTCGGAGGTTCGCCCAGGGAAGGATGATCTCGCGACCCGGGTATCGGGACAGGTCCGCTTCCGGGACGCGTTCGGCGAAGGCCGTGAGCAGGGCGTCCTCGTATTCCTGGGTGGCAGCGGTCGCCGCCCACCAGACGCGCAGGTCGTCGAGCGAGCGCAGCGTCTTCAGCCAGTGGCCGCCGGAATACGGCTTTCGATCGCCAAGCTCGGTCCGGGCGATGGCGCTCACCCGACGACCGACCGACACTTCGGACGCTCCGATGTACAGGATCGATCGTGACGGCAGCCAGAACGACGCAAGCCGCGCCGCGAGCGCCTTCGAGGTCGGTCGCTCGTCGTCGAGCCGAAGCGTCGCGACGCGCTCGATCCACTTGCCGACGCGGGTCATCTCGATCGGGGCGCTGGCGAGCGGCCCGGGCAATTCGATGATGAATACCCCTGGACCTGCGGCCGCGACCGGCCGACCCCATCGGCTCGGCCCATCGGCCATGAGGCCGACCGCGCGGAAGAGCGAGGCGGCGCCAGTATCCTCAGACATCCGTCGATGGTACAGGTGACGGGCTCGCGCTATGGTGCGACCGACATGGATGGCCCCTTGTTCACATGATCCGATCCACCCGACGCCCGCACCTGGTCATCGCGACCGTCGCGGTGGTCATCGCGGTGATGGTCATCGGGGTGATGTCGCTGGGGTTCACCTGGCTCGGCCCATCGGGCGAGCCTCCCATCGGACCGGCGACGGGCCAGCCGGCTCGCCGCGCAGGCGAGCCAGGCGCTGCCTGCCGACGGTTCGGGTCAGCCGGCCACACCGCGCCCGACCGGATCGGTCGCCTCGCCGACGGCTACCCCGGCCCCGCCAGCCAGCCCCGCGCCTCCGAGTGCCACCCCGGGACTCGTGGCCGCGCTGGACGCGCGCCTTGAGCGGCTCCGCGCGAAGTACGGGATGCCCGGCATCAGTGCCGCGATCGTGTTCGCTGACGGGACGAGCTGGCAGGGGACCGCGGGACTGGCTGACGTTGCTGCCGGTCGACCGGTCACCACCGACACGGCCTTCTCGGTCGCGAGCGTCTCGAAGACCTTCACGTCGGCGCTTGATCCTCGCGCTCATCGAGGACGGTCGGCTCAGTCTCGAATTCGACCGCTCGGACGTACCTGCCGGACCTCAAGATCAACCGAGCGATCACCGTTCGGGAGCTGCTCGACCACACGAGTGGGCTGCGCGATTTCTACTTCAACCCGACCATCGACCACGCGCTCCTGGTCAAACCGGCCAGGGTCTGGGATCCGGCTCGCTCGCTCCGCTATCTCGGCAAGCCGTATGCCAAGCCGGGCACGTCATGGCACTACTCGAACACGAACTACCTGATCCTGGGCATGCTCGCCGAGGTCGTCGGCGGGGCGCCGGTCGCCGATCAGCTGCGTGCCCGGTTCTTCGACCCGCTCGGGCTCGACCACACGTACTACCAGTCGGTCGAGGCGCCCCGCGGTCCGGTCGCCAGGGGCTACCGGTTCCTGGGGACGGAGCCCTCCCTTCCGGCGATCGATCTGTCGGATGGGACGGACGTCGTGCCGTTCACCTCCGTGGTGACGGCCGCCGGCGCCGCAGGTTCGATCGCGACCGACGGCATCGACCTTGCTCGCTGGGCCCGAGCGTTGTATGGCGGTGATGCGCTCTCGCCGGCGTCGCGGTCGGCGATGGTGGCGGATCTCGAGCGAACCGCCCAGTACGCACCAGGCGGTGCTCTACGGTCTCGGTGTCCAGTCCGTCGAGGTGGACGGCCATCCGACCCTCGGCCATTCCGGACGCTTCCTGGGCGCTCGTGCCGCGATGCGCTGGTTGCCGGACGAGCAGATCGCCATCTCGGTCCTCACCAATCAAAGCCGGAGCGATCCGAACGCGGTCGTCAAGGCGCTCCTGAAGGTGGTCCTGCCGCCTCCGACACCGGCTCCGACGCTGGCCCCGAGCGCATGTCCGTCGTGCCCACCCGTACCCTGATCGACGCTCACGGAGCCGAGCCGATCGGGTGCCTGCGGGCACCACTTCCGCTCGAGTGCGTACCACCGCCGTCGCGCAACGGTACGGACGGGCCCTTCCCAGGCGGCCGGATCGCCGCCAGACTGGCGGGACGCCAGGTGGGGTGGTGGATGTCGGTCCAGGTCGACGCATACACGAGTGAAGGGTTGGCCAGCGGGACGCTGGCCTGGCCCGGTTCGCTCCGCGACGTGCTCGAGACCGGGACGCTCCTGCTCGACGGCGCAGCCTGGCAGGGTCTTGGAACGGCGATGCCCGAGTCCGTCCGCAACCTGTCGATCCGAAGCGACGATGTCCTGGTCGCCGTCGGGGACGAGGATCCCGGGCTATCGGTCCACGCGACCTGGCACCACGTTCGTCTCGAGTCAGGGCCGTACACCGTCGAAGGCGAACTCGCGACCCAGCCCGGCTTCGATCCAGGTCGGGCCCTCACCCGGCCGTCAGGTGAGTTCCTCGAGTTGCGCGACATCCGGGTGACGCTGCGTGATCGCCCGGACACCGGCACGGTCGCGGGCACGCATGCCCTGGTCAATCGCTACGCGGTCGAACGCGTCCAGGCGGACCTCATGCTCGGCTTCTTCTTCCCCGGGGCGACCGTCGATCCCGGTGCGACCGGCGCCGCAGTCGACGCGCGACCCGCGCAGCCTTGAGCGTCAGCCGCCCGGACTCGAGGCGCCGGCTCTCCGACGGACGGGCTTCCGGTGGGCATGGTGCTCCGGGGCGGTCCGAGCGTGACCGGCCCGCGCGCCGAGCGGCCGCGGTTCGGCAGTCCGATCCGGGATGAAGCCCTCTTCCACGGTCCATGGGATGGCATGCTTGAGCATCCGCTGGACGCCGCGCAGGAGATCGGTCTCGTCGATGCACACGAGCGAGATGGCTTCGCCGGTCGCGCCGGCCCGGCCCGTCCGTCCGATCCGGTGGATGTAGTCCTGCGGGTTCCAGGGCAATTCGAAGTTCACGACGACCGGCAAGTCCTCGATATCGAGGCCACGCGCCGCGACATCGGTTGCCACCAGGACCCGGATCTCGCCCGACTTGAAGCCGGCCAGTGCCTTCGTCCGCTCTGGCTGTGACCGATCCGAGTGGATCGCCACGGCGTCGAGGCCCTCACGATCGAGGCGCGTGGCGAGGCGGCTGGCGGCCAGTTTGGTTCGAGTGAAGACGAGGACCTGGCGCAGATCGTCCTTGCGGATCAGGTGCGCCAGGAGGGCCTCCTTGCGGTCCCGATCGACCGGGTAGACCAGTTGACGAACGGCTTCAGCGGCCGTGTTCCGGGGGGCGACCTCGACCGTCGCGGGATCGCGCAGGATGCCGCCCGAGAGGCGTCGGATATCGTCGGAAAAGGTCGCCGAGAACATGAGGTTCTGGCGCTTTGCCGGTAGCAACGCGATGATCCGTTGGATATCCGGCAGGAACCCCATGTCGAGCATGCGATCCGCTTCGTCGAGGACCAGGATCTCCACCTGACCGAGGTTGGCGACCCGCTGGCCCACGAGGTCGAGGAGTCGGCCCGGCGTAGCGACGAGGATCTCCACGCCACCTCGCAGCGCCTTGATCTGCGGGTCCATCGGGATCCCGCCGTAAACGACGGTCGAGCGCAGGGGCACGGTCCGGCCGTAGGTCTGGACGCTGACGTCGACCTGCATGGCCAGCTCTCTGGTCGGGACGAGGATCAGGACCCGGACCGGATGGCGAGCCGGGGAGAAGCTCGTGTTCGCGTGCGCTCGCAGCCGGTCGAGGATCGGCAGGACGAAGGCCGCGGTCTTGCCGGTCCCCGTCTGGGCTGCGGCGAGGACGTCGCGACCGTCGAGGACCAGCGGGATCGCCGCGGCCTGGACGGGTGTCGGGGTTTCGTACCCCTCCTCGGCGACCATGCGCACGAGGTCGGCCGACAGGCCGAGCGAGTCGAAGGTCAAAGATGGCTCCTGTGTGGTCCGGCCGTCGGCGCCGGTCAGGAGCGCGACGGTGGTCCGATCAGGGTGCACTGATGGGTGCGGGCAGTGTCGGACCGCCGGAGCATAGCGGAAATGGGTAGGATCGGGCCGTGGCTGGCACCAGCACCCGGGCGCTCGAGGTCCTCCGGCGGACCGGGACGTCCCATGAGGTTCACGCGTACGACCCGCCGGCGCGCCGCGGCCGGGAGCATGATCGACGACCCCACTTCGGATCCGAGGCGGTGACTGCGCTCGGCGTGCCGCCTGGGCGGGTGCTCAAGACGCTGGCGGTCGGAGTGGACGGCCAGCTTCACCTGGCGGTCATCCCGGTGGATCGTGATCTTGACCTGAAAGCCGTGGCCGCCCTCGTCGGGGCCAGGCGGGCGGCGATGGCGGCGCCGGCGGATGCGGAGCGCGCCACCGGCTACGTGATCGGCGGGATCAGCCCGCTTGGGTGCCGGACAACCCTGCCGGTCCTGGTAGACGAGGCGGCGTTGGAGCACGGATCCGTGTTCGTCTCGGCCGGCCAGCGAGGTCTGCAGGTCCGGCTCGCACCGGACGACCTGGTGCGGCTGTGCAGCGCCCATACGGGTCGGCTGTCGAGGGACCTTGGTCAGGGATGACGCAATGGGGTGGCTCCTGACATACTGGAGATGCTCCCAGGCAACACCAATCTAGACAGGCGCAACAGAAGATCGCCGCCCCAACGGCAGGATCCCTGTCACCTCGTCGTGCCTCCGAGCGCGACCTTACTCGGGCCGTCCCGATCGTGGCCATGCTGTGGTCGCGGTCAGGGCGCGACTTCCGTGCCTGCCCATGGCGGCCCGACCCATCGTCGTCACGCGACAGCGTGACGTTCCGGCGATCAGGAGGCAGGAATCTTGACAGTATCCAAGAGCGGCGCCCAGCGGGCGTCATCCGTCTGGTTGATCCGAGTCGTCGTTCTGGCCATGACGATGACACTGGTCGGCGCGTACGCCGCCTCGGATCCGACCCCGGTGTCTGCCGCGAGCATGAAGGTCGTCGTGATCGTCGGACCGGTCGGCTCGAGCACCAAGAAGTACAAGACCAGCGCCAGGCGGTATGCCGCGCAGGCCCGCTCGTACGGGGCCACCGTGATCGAGGTGTACAGCCCCAACGCGAGCTGGAAGCGGGTCAGGGCTGCTGCCCAGGGCGCGAACGTGCTCATCTACCTGGGCCATGGCAACGGTTCACCGAGTCCGTACGGCGCCTTTTCCAAGTACAGCAAGGATGGGTTCGGTCTCAACCGGTCAGTTGGCCATGGGAATCGCAACACGCGGTATTGGGGCGAGTACTACATCAAGAACGGCCTGCACCTCGCTCCGAATGCGGTCGTGATCCTCAATCGGCTGTGCTATGCCTCCGGCGATTCGGAGTGGGGCCGTCCGAACCCGACGAAGTCGGTCGCCAAGAAGCGCGTCGACAACTATGGCGCCGGTTTCCTCCGCGCCGGGGCCGCTGCAGTCTTCGCGGAAGGCATCACCTCCGCCTCGTACATCCTTGACGGCCTGTTCACGTCGACCAAAACGATGGGCCAGATCTTCCGGAGTTCGCCGGACTGGGTCGGCGCGTACGACTTCACCTTCACCTCGAATCGGACGCCCGGCCGGAGCGCGTGGATGGCCCCATACGCCCCGCATCGCTACTACCGATCGGTGATCGGCCACCTCGGGATCGCCGCCACCGCGGTGCGCGGCTCATGATCTAAGGCCCGATCCACCGCCGCCCGCCGTACGCGGGCCATCGCTGCAACCACGGACCCTGGCCGGGACGACCTCCCGACCAGGGTCCGTCGCCATGTCCCGGTCAGGCCAAGTCTGGCAAAGTTCACCTGAGATACCACAAAGTGAAAATTGGACTTGACAAACCGAAAGGCCATTTGCTATAACCTTGCCAACAACCGCCGAACAGTCATCGAGGACAGTCGAAATGTTTGATCTTGGTAGGGCCGATATCCTGACAACCGAGCGAGAGCGCCGGGTCGTCGAGACCGTGCGCATCCGCCAGATCCTCAAGGCAGCCGCCGGCCGGGGCCCGGCAATGGCGAACTCCATCCCGGATCGATCGCGATTCGGGTCGGTCGGCCAGGTGACGCGCATCGTCGCCGCCGAGCGATAGGGTCCGGTCATGCCACACGACGTCATCTCGACGTGCCCGGTCTGCTCGAGCGAACTTGCGGTGACCCGGCTTCACTGCCGGAGTTGCGGAACGTCACTCGAGGGTGATTTCAGCGTCGGCCGGTTCGGGCGGCTGTCACGGGACCAACTCGTCCTGCTCGAGAGTTTCCTGCGGTCGCGCGGCAACCTGCGGGAGATGGAGCGCGAACTCGGGATCAGCTACCCGACCGTGCGTGGTCGGGTCGAGGCGCTCGTCCGGGCGCTCGGTTTCGGACCGCGAGCCGATGCCGACGATGTCGGCGATGCGACCACCACTGAGCCGGTCACGTTCCAGACGAGGGAACAGATCCTGGAGGCGGTCGCCCGCCACGAACTCAGCGCGGATGACGCTGCATCCGCGATCCGAACGCTGGGGTCGAAAAACCGATGAGCGCCAGGGCGTCCGGCGATCTCGAGCACGCGATCGGAGCGGAAGGCATCTTTTCCGTCCGGCTCAGGAACGGCGACATCCACCTCCGCGCTGTCGACGGCGAGACCGTCCGGGTCCGCGGCGCGAACGGCAACGAACCGTTGGACCCATCGGGGATCGCCCAGGGGGAGGGAAGCCTCGATCTCGATCTTCGGCGGCGAGGTCGGTCGTCCCGCCTGGAGGTGGATGTACCACGACGTGCCTCGGTCGTCATCGAATCGGTGAGTGCCGAGGTCGACGTCGACGGATTGGTCGGTGACCAGCGATACCAGACGACATCCGGTGAGGTGACCCTGCGCGACGTGAGTGGCCGGATCGCCGTCGATGCGATCTCCGGGGACGTCGACATCCGGGCGACCGGGGATGCAGTCTTCACCCTTCGGACCGTGTCCGGCGATATCGAGCTTCGGGCCGCTTCGATCGCGACCTTGTCGGCGACCACGACGAGCGGGGACATCGGGGTTGCCGGACGACTCATCGGACCCGGTCCGTTCGGGATCGAAACGGTGAGCGGGGACGCCCTGCTCGCCGTAGTGGGCGACGTCCGGATCGAGACCGCGACTCTCTCCGGCGATCTCCGATCGGAGGTCGGCGGCGTGAGTGATGGTGGGCGTGGGCGCCGCTCACTGACGATCGGCACGGGTGGTTCGCTCTTCACCTTCCGCTCGATGTCAGGCGATTTGCGCGTGGTGCCCGCCCGTCCGGTCGAGGCTCCTCTCTCGACGAGGACGCCGTCGCCGGCCAGCGCAACAAACCAGGACGATCTACCGATGCCGCCGACGCGGTCGGTGTCGCCGACCGACCGGGCCGCATCCCAGGGTGGCTGACCGCTGATGCCTCCTGATCCCCGACTGGACGTCCTCCGGGCGCTGGAGCGCGGCGAGGTCGATGTCGTCGAGGCCGCCCGTCGGTTCGCCTTGATCGACGCCGAGGGCGGCGCCGATCCGAACGCAGACACGGTCCGCAGCGCGACCCCTGAGGCGTCCGATGGCTGACGACGCACTCGACCAGGTCCTGCGTATGGTCGCCGAGGGTCGACTCACGGCAGCCGAGGCATTCCCGCTCATCGAGGCACTCGAGCGACGTCGGCAGCCCGACGAACGCGACGGATCGGCGAGTGGGTCCCGAGCGGGCGACGAGGGCGCCACGGGCCAAGCAGGCGATCCTGACGCGCCAGGTGGTCCTGGCGAGCACGCGTCGGTGACGGACGACGAGCCGGGCCGCCTGCTGCGGGTCGTCGTCACGGAGGCGGGTCGACCCGTGGTCAACCTGAACATCCCGCTGTCGTTGGGGCGTGCTGCCATCAATCGGCTGCCGGGACTGTCCGGTCCGACCTCCGACCTGATCCGCCAGGCCATCGAAGTCGGTCGAAAGGCCTCGATCGTCGAGATCGATGACGATGGCGATGGCGTCCGGATCTCGATCGAATGAACGTCTCCGAAGTGGACCCGGGACCGGTGGTGGTGGAGGCTCGAGTACCGCTCGTATCGGCGCTGGCGATCCGCGACTTTCGGCTCGTTTGGTTCGGCGAGTCGATCAGCTACCTTGGCGACCAGTTCCATTACGTCGCCCTGTCGTGGCTCGTCCTCGGTCTGACCGGTTCCGGTCTCGCGCTCGGGCTCATCTTGGTCGCGGCGGCGATCCCCCGTGGGATCTTCATGCTGGTCGGCGGTGTCCTGTCCGACCGGGTCTCGCCGCGGGACCTCGCGCTGATCTCCAACATCCTGCGCGCGGTGGTGACGGTCATCGTGGCCGGTCTCGTCCTCGGCCAACGAGTCGAACTCTGGCAGCTGGCCGCCGCCGGGATCGCATTCGGGACCGTGGATGCGGTCTTCCTGCCGGCCATCAATACCCTGGTCGCACGCCTGGTCCCGGCCGACCACCTGGCATCGGCCAACGCGCTCCTCCAGGGCGCCACCCAGCTCGTCGGGACGATCGGTCCTGCGGTAGCGGGCTTCGCCATCGCGATCATCGGGGTGGGCGCGGCGTTCGTCATCGACGCGGTGTCATTCGCACTCGCCGCGTACGCGCTCTGGTTGGTCCGGGGCGGCCGGCGGCTGGCACCGGCCGCCGAACCGGATTCCGCCCCGGTGGCCGGACCCTCGATCGGCGAGTCGCTCCGCGCCGGCGCGAAGGCCGTCCTGGGCGACCCGATCATGCGCTCCATCGTCATCCTCTCGACGGCGGCCAACCTCGCCTTCACCGGCCCGAGCGTCGTCGGGCTCCCGTGGCTGGTGCTGATCCGTTTCGGTGCCGATGCGGCCGCGCTTGGATTGCTGCTCGCCGCCTACGGGGGAGGTGTCTTCGTCGGCGTCCTGACCGCCGGGTCACTGCCGCGCCCGCGCCGGTTCGGCACGATCGTGCTGTTCCTGCTGCTGTCGATGGGGATCGGCCTCGGCGCGGTCGGTCTGGCCCCGACCCTGCCACTCATCGGACTCATCCTCGCCGTGACCGGCATGATGAACGGCTACATCAACGTCGTGATCATCGCCTGGGTCCAGGGCCGCACCGCGCCCGAGATGCTGGGGCGGACGATGAGTTTCATGATGTTCGGGGCGGTGGTCGCGGCTCCGCTGTCGCTCGCCCTCGCTGCCCTGCTTGTCGACGGCCACGCCACGGCCATGTTCGTCGCGGGAGGCGCGCTTGTCGTCGGGTCCGGCATCGTGGCACTCGCCAGCGGCCTGCCGGAGCGGATGAACGATGGATGACCGACCGGCCGCGCCGGTACCATGCACCCATGATCAAGCCCGACTCGCTCCCATTCACGGGTGACCCTGCGGCTGACCGGCTCCTTGCCGATGATCCGCTGGCGCTCCTGATCGGGTTCGCGCTCGACCAGCAGGTCACCGTCCAGAAGGCGTTCAGCGGGCCTGCCGCACTCAAGCAGCGGCTCGGCCACCTGGACGCCGCCCGCATCGCCGGGATGGACCCAGCCGATCTCGACGCGGTCTTCCGCGAGCGGCCGGCCATCCATCGGTTCCCCGGCGCGATGGCCGGCAAGATCCAGGCCCTGGCGGCGGCGATCGCGGCCGACTACGGCGATCGCGCCGACCGTGTCTGGACGGAGGCGGTCGACGGTCGGGATCTCGAGGCACGCCTGCTCCGCCTGCCCGGCATCGGCGAGATGAAAGCCAAGTCGCTCATCGCGGTGCTGGGCAAGCAGTTCGGCGTCCGTCCACCAGGCTACGAGGCGGTGGCGCCGACATGGCCAACGCTCGGCGACGTGGACTCGCCCGAGGCGCTCGCGACGTATCAGGCCGCCAAGCGGGCCAAGAAGGCAGCAGACCGAGCCGCCAAGGGCTGAACGCAGCACCCGGGTGAGCCTCCACCGGGCGGTCTCGAGGCGCCCGACCGACTAGACTTGGGGTCTGTGGCTGACCCGACCGAAGGACCCGTCCCGCCGAAGCCCCGCCGCCGTCGGGCCACCAAGTTCGTCCTGCCCGATCACCATCACGAGGCGGTGGTGGATGACCGCACGGCCGAGCTCATCGAGGCATTCCTGGATGGGCCGCCGCCCCAGGCCGGGCAGCGCAAGGCGACGGGCCGACCGCGTGGACGCCGCCGACGCGACACGCGGCAACGTCGCCCGTTCCAGCTCGATTCTCTGGAGGATTGGGCATTCGCGTTGCGTCATGAAGGCGCCCGCGCTACCCGGTATGGCCGAGCGACGTCGGTCCTCGTGGTCGAACCTGCCGGCGTCGAGCCGGCGGATGCATCGGAGGGGATCGCGGCCCGGGTCTCGGCCGCCATCCGGGTCGAGGCCCGGGAGACCGACCGGGTGGTCCGGGTCGGCCCGGCTGGATTTCGCCTGCTGCTGCCCGAGACGGAGGCGCGCGCAGCGGAAGTCCTGGCGGCCCGTCTCACCCGGGCGGTGACCAGCACCGCGGATCCCGCCGTGTCCCCGATCGACCTCCGGATCGAGGTCGTGATGGCGCCGCCGTATGGATCGATCGAGGACGTCCTCGCCGCGGCCGAGCGGCGGATCGCCGTCGAGCGTTGGCCCAGCCCTCGCCTCGGCCCCGATTCCGATCCGCGAGCGGGTGAAGAGGTCCAGGCGGCCGATCTCGGCGCTCGCTAGCTCCCGGTCACGAGGCGACGAGCGTCGCCACCAGGTGGTCCAGCTCGACGGCTGGATCGGTGCACAGGCCCGAATGCACCTCGGATGTCTGGATGACCGTACTCGCCGGGGCGACGAGCCAGTGGAATCGCTCTGCTGGATCGAGTCGGGCGATCGGTCCGGCGCCAGGATCCCCGGCGACGATCCGCTCGATGGCGTCGAGATGCGGCCGGATCGACACCGGGTCGAGGTCGGGCGCGAGCGCGGCCATGCGTCGCTCGTCGAGCGCGATCCGAGCGCCGAGGTAGGGGATGGAGCGGCATAGGAGGATGACACCCACGTTGAGGTATTCGCCACGCTCGACCCTGGGGACGACCCGGACGATCGCGTACTGGAAGGGGTTACGCCGCGTGTCGGGCACGATCCGCCTCCTCGACGAACGCGCGGGGCGATTCGAGCCGAAGCCGTAGATAGCGAACATACGCGTCGCGCTGGGCTCGAGCGTCGCCGACGACCGGGTCGTCCGGGAGCCACGCGTCCGGCAGCGCATCGACCAATCCGGTCAGCAGGACGTCGTCGATCCTGGTCACGAGTCGCGCATCGGCGTCCTTGATCGAGTCGGCATATGGCAGCAGGACGTGATCGCGGATCCGCTCGAACGGTCGTCGAGCGTGGTCGTCCCGGTCGCGCCAGGTGTGGTGGATGTACAGCGCCGCGCCATGGTCGATGAGCCACGGTCGGCCGTGCCACACGAGCAGGTTCGGGTTCTGGGCAGTCCGGTCCGGGTTCGTGACCAGGGCATCCAGCCAGACGACTTCGGCTGCGTAGGAAGGGGCGACGACCAGGCTGGCGGTCGTGGCGGCGGGATTGAACGTCAGTGCCCCGGGCAGAAAGTCCATTCCCAGATTGCGTCCGGCACTCGAGCGAACGAGGTCGTGGATCTCCTCATCGGGCTCGGAATCGCCGAGCGCGGCGTCGACCTCGACCGCGACCAGATCGGGCACCTGGAGTCCGACCAGACGGGCCAGTTCGCCCGCGAGCCACTCGGCCACGAGCGCCCGCGGACCCTGTCCGGCGCCCCGGAACTTCACGACGTACAGGCCGTCGTCATCGGCCTCGACCAGTCCCGGCAGCGATCCGCCTTCGCGCAGCGGGGTCACGTACCGAGTGGCGATCACGGTTCGCATGTCGCCGCAGAGCGTAGCCGAGTCCCGCCAGGTCGCGAGCGCTCATGCAGTCACGCACAGGTCCCACGAGGAGGAGGGTCATCGACGGGTACGCTGGTCCGATGACCGGCTACGACCAACTCGCCCTCCTGAATGAACTCGAGCCGGAGGCGGGCCGACTGTACGATCGACACGCCTCGGTGGCCCAGGAGTGGTTTCCCCACGACTACATCCCATACCGCCTCGGTCGCGACTTCGACAAGGAGCCGTGGACCCCGGACCAACCGCGCCTGACCGGGGTCGCCCAGACCGCGTTCGAGATCGGCCTGCTGACCGAGGACAACCTGCCGAGCTACCACCGCCTCATCCATGGCATGTTCGGAGCCGGGGACGGCGCCTGGATCAATTGGGTCGGTCGCTGGACCGCGGAGGAGGGCCGGCACGCGATCGTCCTTCGCGACTACCTGACCGTCACCCGGAACATCGATCCGATCCTGCTCGAGCGTGGCCGGATGACCCAGCTTCAGCAGGGCTACGACCATGAGGCCCCCGACACCCTCCGTGGCCTGGCCTACGTCACGTTCCAGGAGTTGGCGACCCGGATCGCCCACCGCAACACCGGGCGCTATTCGGACGATCCCGTGGCGGACAAGATCATGGTGCGGATCGCCGCCGACGAGAATCTCCACATGGTCTTCTACCGCGATATCCTGGCGGCTGCCCTGGTCCTCGAGCCATCGGCGACGGTCTGTGCGATCGTCGACGAGGTCCTCGCCTTCAAGATGCCCGGTGCCGCCATCCCGGGCTTCGTTCGGAAGGCCGCCCAGATCGCCAAGGCCGGCATCTACGATATCCGCGTCCACCGCGACGAAGTCCTCCTCCCGATCCTGCGACACTGGAAGATCTTCGAGCTCACTGGTCTGGACGCGCGAGCGGAGGTGGCTCGGACCCGGCTGGCCGACCACCTGGCAGCGCTGGAAGAAGCCGCGAAGCGGTTCGAAGCACGGATCGCCACCTCGAACGTGCCCCGCATGTCCATCGCCGGCGGCTGATCTCGAAGCGACAGCGATCGTTCGGTCTGCGATTCGTGACGAATGGCAGGTGGAGCCCGAGGTGGTATCGAACTAGGCTGTGGTCATCGCGAACGGACCGCCCGACATCGAAACGAGCGTCCGGCGTCGCGTCGACCCTCCGGCGGGATGCCGGGCGGCGGCGGAGCCGGCATCACTGATCGGAACGGCGGTCCGTCGGCGATCCTGTTCGATCTTCGGGCGTCAGTTCCTGGGCGTTCCGCCCTGATTCACGCAGGAACCGCTCGATATCCGAGATGAGATCGTCGCCCGAGGGCAGGCGTTGCTCGTCGTACATCGTCTCGAGCCGTTCGACGTAGCTGCGCGTCGTCTCGTCGACACTCGTCGCGCCATCGAGGCGCGTCCGAAGCTCGCGCGCCTCATCGGCCAGGCTGGCGGCCAGGATCTCGGTCCCGAGATGCACGCTGAGCGCCCGCAGCAGGCCGACGGCCGCGGTCGCGTACGGGCCTGACACGTAGTGGGGGACCTGGGCGAAGTAGCCGAGTGCCGGGATCCCGGCGGCTGCGGCCTCGATCTCCAGGGCGGAGACCAGCGCCGATGGGACCCGCAAGGTCCCGGCCGGCCCGGCCAGGACATCGCCACGTAACAGGCCGGGGGAGGCTTCGGTCCCGATGATGGGCACGGATCGCGTGTGCGGCACGGCCGCCGGGATCGCGCCGACGCTGATCCACTCGACGACGCCGAGGCGCCGGACGAGCTCCATGATCGCTGCCGTGAACGCACGCCACTGGTAGTCCGGTTCCGGCCCGACGAGGAGGAGCAGATCCCGCTCGTCGAGACGTCTCCGTCGGAGCGTCAGTTCGGGCCAGGTCAGGCTGGTCAGGCGGCCATCGACGATCTCGAGCGGCGGCCGCCTGGCACGGTAATCGAATAGCTGGTCGGCGTCGAACGTGGCCACGACATCGCCGTCATCGGCGAGGATCTGCAACGCGGTCGTGGCCGCAGACCCGGCGTCGACCCACCCGTCGAAGGCCGCAAGGACGACCGGTTCGATGAGCTCGTGACGGTCATCGAAGGTGTACAGACTCATGGGCTGAGAGGATATGCGACCCGCCCTGGGACGGTCGTCAACGCCCGCTCGGGTACACTCCGCTCGACGCACCCTGTGACGGTGCATCGAAAGGACGGACCGTTGGCCAGGCATTCAAAGTTCGAACGCGAGCGCCGCGAGGCGGAATTGGAGCGCGTCAAGCAGATCGAGGCTGCCTGGATGGGGAGTCTTCCGACGGCGACCGCGAAGGCATTCGCCGAATCGGTCGCGGCGGCTCGCGCCCGCGGTCCTGAGGAGAAGCGCCCGGACATGGCGCCGGGGACCGCTCCGCGTCCGCCCCGCCCCGGTCACGAACCGAAGCCACCCAAGGAAGAGCGGCCGCGCCGCGGGAGCCGCGACTAGCTCGGTCGGTCCGAGCCGTTCGGGCGCGGCGCCCCGGTCACGGCGTCGCTGACGGCTCGACTCCGCTGCTCGCGACGGAGGTGAGGGCCTCGCTGGCAAGGGTTCCGTCGTCCGTCCAGATGTCGAACGCGTACTCGTCGCGGGCGTAGAGATAGCTCGCGGGTACGCCCGCTCCGAAGTCGAGCTTCTTGACCGCCGACCCGCCGATCGTCACGTCGGTCACGATCAGGTCCGGGCTGTCACCCTTCCAGGCGTTGAGAAGGGCGTCAGTGAGGGCGGCGCCGTCGACGCCCGCCACGTGGTAGACATCGATGCTCACGTCGATGCCCTGGGTGGGGTCCGATGCCTCCGCGAGGCGAAGGTCTGTCGCCGTCTTGTCGACGCTGGCCAGAAAGTCCGAGATCGTGCCGCTCCAACCGTCATCGGTGAGGATCGCGCTGCCGTCGACGCTCTGGACATCGAGCACGACGCCGCCCACGGTCGTCGGCAGGATCGCCTCGAGGGCCAGGTCGTCGTGACTCGCTTCGACCGGCGGTGTACTCGGCTCGGTGACGAGTCCAGGGTCGCTGCTGTCGGCCGGGGTCGCTGTGTCGACGGCGGCGATCGGCGTTGGTTCGCGGAGCGCGAGCAGGACGACGGTGGTCCAGCCGGCGGCCGCCGCGATGAGGGCCACGATCGCGATCGCCTGCCAGACGTTCGTTCCGTTCGACCGCGACGCTGTGTCGTACCGGGCGAGATCGGCCCTGGTCCGGCGTCTCCTATCCGACTGGTCGCCCACGTGTCCTCCTGGATCGGCCGCGACGCGGCGTCCTTCATCCGACTCTGGCGCGCGCCCCTGAGAACTCGATGATCCGCACGGTCGGGTAAGAGTACCGCCGATCTGGATGCGGTCAGTCCGGCGAGGTCAGGGACCTCCCGCCGGACGGGGCAGGTCGGCGCGGCTGGCCACCAGCCGTCCATCGCTGGGCGTCGCGCAGATGCCGGCGTCGGGCGGATCGGGCTGGGACCGCGCCGAGCGATGCCGGGAGCGGCCGTCCACCCACGGCCTGCTCCAGGTCGTAGGCGAGTGCCAGCAGCATCGGCTCGGACAGGAAGCCCGCGGACAGCCAGACGCCGCCCGGCCGGCCATCGGGTGTCACGCCGGTCGGAACGGACAGGTTCGGATAGCCGGACACGGCCGGGCCCGATGAGTCGCCATACGCGGGAGCGACGATGGCGTCCAGGCGATGCTCGGCGAGGATCCGGTCGATCCCGTGGGTCCGGGTCCGCTCCAGGCAGCGGCGCCTTGCCTCGAGGTATGCCGGGTCATCGAGTCCCGTCGTCGCGTCCGCGACGTGGAAGAGCTCCTGGCCGAAGAACCGCAATTCTGATCTCGCAGGTCGCGTCGTTGAATGCGATCAGGTCGGACAGCGTTTCGCATCGTCGTGCTGCGCAGGCTGCCGAGATACGAGGCCAGGTCGGTCCTGAACTCAGTGAGGAGGACGGTCATCTCGTCCTCCTCGAATTCCCTCGGATCGAGTGGATCGATCGGGTCGATCATCGTGGCGCCGAGCGAGCGCATCAGGTCGAATGCTCGCTGGGCGACATCATTCAGGGCCGCATCCGGCTGGCCACTGCTATCGAAGGCGCGCCGATCCACCCCGATCCGCGCACCGCGCAGGGCGCCGGCACGCAGCGCACGTCGATAGTCACGCGGCAACCGATGGCCGGCGACCTGCCCGAATGGCGTTCGAAGGATGTTGAGCGCAACGGCCACGTCGGCGACCGTACGGCCCATCGGTCCAGCCGTGTCCTGGCTGTGGGAGATCGGGATGATCCCGTCCTGGGCGACCAGTCCGACCGTCGGTTTGAGCCCGACGACGGCATTGGTCCCCGAGGGGCAGACGATCGAACCGTCCGTCTCCGTTCCGATGGCGATCGGGCACAGGTTGGCAGCGACCGCCACGGCCGAACCCGAGCTCGAACCGCACGGATCGATGCCCAGGTCGTACGGGTTCCTCGTGAAGCCGCCACGGGCGCTCCAGCCGTTGAGATAGAGGCCCTGCTCGGCGAGTCCGGTCGGTGGGACACCCCGGAAGTTGGCCCACTCCGACAGGTTGGCCTTGCCCAGGATGATCGCTCCGGCGGTCCGGAGACGAGCCACGATCCGGGCGTCCCGGGGCACCCGGCTCCCGACAAGGGCGAGCGAGCCGGCGGTCGTCTCCATCGAGTCGTTCGTCGCGACATTGTCCTTCACGAGGACCGGGATGCCGTGCAGCGGGCCTCTCGACCGGTTTGCCTGCCGCTCGTCATCGCGACGTCGGGCGATCGACAGGGCATCCGGGTTCGTCTCGATGACCGCGTGGAGGGTCGGGTTGAGGCGCTCGATCCGGCGGAGATAGGCTTCGGTCAGCTCGACACTGCTGGTCCGGCCCGACGCCATCGCGGCTCCGAGCTCTGCGATCGATGCCTCGAACCACGGGGCATCCCCGTCGATATCGCGCCCGGGCGCGGGTGGTCCGTCGATGGCCGGTGCCGCCGGCCTACGCGACCCGCTTGATCACGAACGGGTTGTGATGGGGATGGCGGCCGGCTCGTCCGAGCCAGATCCGTCGGACCGGGAGCTTGGCCCCGGCCACGGCACCGGTGACCCGCAGCTTGGTGGCGCACGCGGTCCGGATGTCGAGGCCGTCCACGCTGCCATGGTTCACGAAGCGGTAGGTGAGCGTCAGCCCGTCGCCGCTCAACGTGTAGGAGTCGCGCGACTCGAGGCGTCGTGGCACGACGGTGAGTGGCTGATCCGAGACGATCTTGCCGGTAAAGACCATCCTTGCCGAACCGCGGTGGGTGACACGGAGATGCCAGCCCTTCGCGTTGTGCCAGAGGTAGTCACCGGCGGCACCATGCACCTTGAGAGCAGCTGGCCGCCCCTGGGTTCGAGCGGGCCAGTGGCCGGCGGTACAACTCGTGTCGACGGTGGTCGCGGGTACGGCGGCTGGGTTCGCCGCGATCGACGTCGCGGGGACGATGAGCGCGGCGCTGATGATCCCGACCCCGAACACCGTGCTCAGCAGGACCCGACGGCGATGGTGGCGCATGGGGAGTCTCCTTGTTCTCGCGGTCGTTGACGCGTCCCACCATGGTCCACGGCGATGAAGAATGGGTCAAGACCGCCACCGACCCGCCATCGACCGGTCCCCGGGAATCGTTCGACCCGGGTCGACTGACGGCCCGGGTCGGGGATCTACGCTGGTTCGGCGGGTCGTTGGTCGACCCGCACCGAGAGGATTGGGTCAGCCGCCGCGCTGGCTGCGGAAGCAGTCACTGCAGTAGACCGGCTTGCCGCTGGTCGGACGGAAGGGGACCGAGGCCTCCTTGCCGCACGACGAGCAGGTGGCGCTGAACATCTCGCGCGGACCGCGATCGTAGCCGCCACCGCCGTAGCTGCCGGCGCCGCTCGAATAGCCGCCACCGGAGCTGTAGCCGCCACCGGAGCTATAGCCACCACCACCCTCGGCGTTCCGGGCAGCCTTGCGGCTGGCTCGGCACGACGGGCAGCGGCGGGGCTCGGTGAAGCCACGCTGCGAATAGAAATCCTGCTCGGATGCGGTGAACACGAACTCTTGTGAGCAATCCGCGCAGGTCAGGTTCTTGTCGTTGTACACGAAAACGAAAACTCCTCTCGGGTAGCCAACGCGATCCCGTCGGGTTCTCGCGTCAGTCGTGAGAGGAGTCCGAGTGCGTTGCGTCGAGCTACGTTTCTGGCCGCCGGTCGATCCGGTCGCGCCTTGACACATCGCATGATAGGCGAACGGCGTCCAATCCGCTATCGCTCGTTCGGTGACGCCCGCGGTTGAACGGCTCGACGGAACGGTGGACGCTCTGCGACGATGGCCGACCATGATCGAGATCTCGGCCGCCACCGCCCGTCGCTACATCATGGGCCGTCAGGGCCTGTGGCCCGGCCGGCGCTGGGCGGGGCTCGACGGTGCCGCTGCCGCGATGCGGGCGATGGAAGACCTCCAGCTCGATCCGCTCGTCGTCGTCGCCCGGGCGCATGACCTCGCGCTCCACGCTCGGGTGGCGGACTACGCCCTTGGCGATTGGGCGATCCTGGCCTATGAACGGCGCGAGTTCTTCGAGTGGGGCGGCTGGCTCGCCGTTCGTCCGATGGATGAATTGCCGTACTTCCGCCTGCTCATGCGCCGCGAACGCGAACAAGGGCATTGGCGGGACGTGGAGTCGGAACACGCCGTCGCGATCGACGAGATGCGGGCGGTGCTGCGATCCGGGCGCGAGGTCAGCAATCGCGATTTCCTGATGGGCGACCGGACCCGGATCGACAGCTACCTGGGGCGCAAGGACAGTGCCCTGGCGCTCCACTACCTGTGGCGCGTCGGCGAGGCCATGGTGGCTCGCCGGGTACGGTTCGAGCGCGTCTATGCGGCCAGCGGATCGGTAGCTCCGGACTGGGCCCTCCGTGATGCGGACGAGACCGCGTCGGAGGAGCGGCTCGTCCTGAAGTCGGTGGCCGCCAGCGGGCTGTCGCGGCTGAACGGGATCAATGCGTTGCTCAAGCGCGTCGTACCCGCGGCCGAGCTGACCGCCTGGCGACAACGATGGCTGGATCGCGGCGACCTGCTGGAGGTCCGGGTCGAGGGTTGGAAGGCGACCCAGGTCGCGCTCGGCTCGGACCTCGATGTCCTTGGGCGACTCGAAGCCGGTCACGTCCCGGACGACTGGGTGCCCCTTGGATCGACGACCGAACAGGAGGCGACCTTCCTGTCGCCCCTCGACCCGGTCTCTGCGCGTGGCCGAGCGAAGGGCGTGTTCGGGTTCGAATACACGTGGGAGGTCTACAAGCCGGTCGAGCAGCGCCGGTTCGGCTACTACACGATGCCGATCCTGTGGGGCGATCGCCTGGTCGGCCGGTTCGATCCGAAGCTCGACCGGTCGACCGGGACGCTGATGATCCTTGGGCTGTGGCTCGAGGATGAGCGGTCGGCGCGGGACGACGCCTTTGCCGAGGCGCTCGGACGAGGGATGAGCCGCTTCCTTCGTGTGCTCGGAGCCGATCGGATCGACGTCGCAGGCGTGCGCTATCCGATGCTTCGCAAGCGATTGCGCGCCGCCGGGGCGGTCAACCGGCGGAGACGGACGCCCGCACCGACCTGAAGTTGCCGCGAGCCATCGCCGCGAGGACCAGCCCGCAGCAGCCCGCCAGGATGGCCGCGCCGATCATCGCCGCCCCCAGGCCGATCCCGACCGACATGAAGCCCATCAGGGGCGGGTAGAGCACGGCGCCGATCACCGCCGTCCCGGAGAGGAACCCACTGACGGCAGCGGATCGAGCGGGATACCGGTCGCCGGCGACTGCCATGATCAATGGATAGATCGGCCCGAAGGCGAACCCGACCAGCGCGAACAACGCGATCGAGAGCTGCAGGGACGGCACGAGGACGGCCGCGACCAGGGCACCACTCGCAACGAATGCGGCTGATGCGGCGAAGCGAGCGTGATCGAACCGGTCGCCGATCCTCGCGCTGATCAGACGAGCCAGGGTCAGGCCGCCCCAGAACAGCGCCAACGCCGATGTCGCCAGCCCGATCGATGCCGAATCGAGGAAACGGACCAGCCAATTCGAGACGCCCACCTCCGAACCGACATACAGGGCGATCGCGACTGCCAGCGCGACGAGCGGCAGAGCGAGCCCGATCGGGGCCGTCCGTCCCTCGCCGGTCCGGGCGTGCCGGCCCGAGGGTTGCCCGGCGGCCGCGATCAGGACCGCAAGCGGGAGGGCAGCGAGCGCCGTCCCGAAGATGATCGACTGCCAGCCGACCCCGTTCTCCACGAGGCGCCCGACGACGAGTGGCGACGCCAGGGATCCGATGCTGAAGCACAGGTGGAGCAGATTGAGGGAGCGCCCACGACTGGTGGGGTAGAGGTCGAGGATCAACCCGTTCGTCCCGCCGTCGATGGCCCCGGCGCCGAGGCCGAATGGGACCCCGAACGCGAGGAACGCGAGCCAGCTCGGGGCGGTCGCCAATCCGACCAGTCCGACAGCGAGGAGCAGGAGCGCGGTCGGCAGGACGGCCCGCCGGCCGAACCGTTCGGTGGACAGCCCGCCGAGGATCGACCCGCCGACGTAGGCGATCGAGTTGACGAAGAAGTAGATGCCGATGCCGGCATCGGTCTGATCGAGATCGGGTTCGATCGACCGGATGAGCGAGGGCACGAGCAGGCCGCTCCAGCCCACGAGCGCGAGGGCCACGCACGCGATGACGGCGGCCGGGTCGGAACGTCGAGGGGCCGGCAGCGTCATGGCGGTGATGCTAGCGGTCGTGTGGCCCGTGTATCGTCGGGTCATGGCCGGATCGACACCGACGGGGATCCTGTTCTTCGTCCATGGGGCGAACGAGACTTCCGAGGGACTCATGGCGAACCTGGCTCGGATCGAGGACCAGATCGCGTCTCGAGGCTGGGACGTCACGGTCGTCGCGCCGGAGTGGCGACGTCACTCCGGCCTGCGTCTCGGTGACTGGCGTCGCGCCGTCCATCGACGCGGCCGGCCGTCGCCCATGCCGGTGCCGATCATCCGGGCCGGGCTCCGCCGAGACACGGTCATGAAGATCGTGACCAACTACTTCGAGGATCGGCGCGAAGCCCTGTTCGATGTCGTCGGACCCCAACTGCTGGCCGACGTGATCGGGTACCACGCGCACCGAGCGTCGATCCAGCTCGTCCTCAAGGACGCGTTGCTGCAGGCAGCCGCTGCGGCTCGCGGCCGACCAGTCCTGCCGGTCGCCCTGAGTCTCGGGGGAGTGGCCCTGGTCGATCTCATCGCGTCGTGGCCCGACGCGCCGATCGACGCCTGCGTCACCGATCGGCTCGCAGGCTCCGCTGCTGTACACCTTCGATGCGATCCCGTCGATGCCCTACGACGAAGCAGACCCGCCGTTCCTGCCGGTCCCGTGGTTGAACATCTACGACAGCCGCGACTTCCTGTCGTTCCTGGCCGAGCCGTTGTTCCGCCGGTCGGACGGGCTGGCGAGCGTCGTCGACCTGCGGGTCCGGTCGAACAAGGACTTCCCGCGGTCACACGGCGCGTACTGGGAACTGCCGACGGTGTGGGACGCCATCGGGACCGCGTTCAGCTGGCGACGCGTCGAACCGCTGACGGTTCGCGAAGCCCGACGTCTCGGTTTCGAGGCCCGCAAGGCACCGATCTCCACCGAGGTGCCGCGTCCGACGACATGAAACGGCCGCCGAGCGCTGGCTCGGCGGCCGGTGATCTCAGGGATGCGCCGCGGCAGCTGCGGAGAGCAGCACCGCGACCACGACCCCGAGGGTCAGCATCGCGTGCAGGATCAGACGCGCACGCGGGAATCGTTGGACCTCCAAGGTCCACCTCCTGTTCGGCAGCCCGGCTACCTGCGTGAGGCCCGTGGCTTTGCGTCCCCGCCTCGCGACGGGTTTGCCATTGTCGATCGGCCCTCATCGGGGTCGATGGTGACCGACCGCACCAATGTACGGGTGGTCCGCGAGACGCGCCAGAGGCCTAGTCGGCGGTCCGTGCCGGTACCTTCGTCGGGTTCGTCGCGGGCTTGAGCGCGATCGAGGCGCGGCCGGCCCCGGCACCGATCGGCAGGCGTGGCCGGACGGTCGGACTGGCGCGTTCCGCCGATCCGGGCCACCATGCGTCCATGATCCGTGCGACACGGTCCCGGGCAGTCATCCGCGCGAGCTTCGTCGTCGTCCTCGCGGCCACGCTGTTCGCCGGTTCGGCGGTCCTGCCTGGCGGGTCGGTCTCGGCGCTCTCGAAATGGAACGGTGGCATCGACCTCTATCGGTCGGGCGTATTCACGACGCAGAAGACCTGGCGCTGGTGCACCGCCGCGGACGTCCAGATCATCCGCAACATCGTCAAGCACAAGGCAAACCACTCGCGGACGGCCCAGCAGCGATATTTCGACTACATGCGGACCCACGACCGTTACGCGATCCCGGTCTCCGACGGTGTCGATCCGGCCGGCTGGACGGCCGGGCTGCAGCGCTTCGTCGACGCCCGTTACCGGCTCCACGTCGACGCCAGCTTCAAGGCAGCCCTCCGCTCCGCTGTGAAGAATCTCCGACGGACGAATCTTCCGGTCGGGATCACCGTCGCCCACGGGAACCACGCCTGGGTCCTGACCGGCTTCACGGCCACCGCCGATCCAGCCAGGACGAATGCGTTCACGGTGACCAGTGTCCGAGTGGTCGGTCCGTTGTGGGGCCTCCAGAGCCGCACCTACGGGTACGACATGCGGCCGGACACGCGTCTGACCAGGCGTCAGTTCAAGAGCTTCTTCACCGCCTGGCATTACGCGCCAGTGAGGATGGCCTGGGAGCACCGCTGGGTGTCGGTCCAACCGATCGCCGCGCCGTGATCCCCGAAATGCCGCCGGGCGACACGGAGGTGCCCGTCGAGTCGCCGTTGGATGACCAGGTGGCTGTCGAACCTGTGCGATCGGGTGCCGCACCGGCGGCTCGACGGGCACTCGACGCGATCAGGACGGGAATGGCCGCCGCCCCGGAATTGCCCGGCGCCCGGGTCCGCCGTGTCCGCCGGATGGGGCGGAAGCCGCTGGCATATCTACAGGACGTGCACCCGGACGCCGGTACTGCCCTGCCAGTGGAGATCGGTCTGCGAACGATCGACGTCGACGAGATCGTCGGGACGGCCGTGGGTGGCGGCGACCAACGCGGTGGTGACTTCCTGCCTCTGCGAAAGTTCCGCGGTCAGAACTGGAAGGCTCGATGGGCCCGCCTCCAACGAGCTCAGGACCGGCTGGCCACCCTGCCCCCGATCGACGTCGTGAAGCATGGCGGACGGTACTGGGTCGCCGACGGTCACAACCGGGTGGCAGCGGCGCTCTATGCGGGGCAGATCGCCGTCGACGCCAACGTCGTGGAGCTCGTGCCGCGCGGCGAACAGCGAACCGAGCCACTGGGCTCACTTGCCGCGATGGCCACCGGGTCACGCTCACTACGCACCGCCGGCGAGGGCAGGCAGGCCAGTCGGGCATTGGACGCGGAGGACCGGGGCACCCCGGGTTCGTCGGAGGGTGGGCCATGACCCGGCGGCTCACGGTCAGCTGGCCGGATCCCGCCCCGTTCGCCGATCGAGCCGGTGCGCCGATCCGGTTGCTCGCGGTCTCCGATTGCGCCGATCCGGCGCTTGACCATGCCGGGAACCGCGACGCGCTCGGCCCGATCGACGCCATCCTGGGCTGTGGAGACCTCGAACCTGCGTACCTCGCCTTCCTTGGCGATGCCTTCGGGGTGCCCGTCGCGTTCGTCCGAGGCAACCATGACCGCGGCGGCCAATGGTCGAGCACCTCGACACCGGCCCCGGAGCACCTGCCCAGCGGTCGCCTGGTCGATATCGACGGGCTGTGCGTCGCCCCGCTGGAGTGGCCCGGTCTGCGACGAGCGAGGGCGCCACGCGACGAGTGGCAGGCCTGGCTGGACGTCCTCCGCGCCCGGAGCGATCTCGGCACCCGGCGTCTCCTCGGCCGGAGCGGACCCGTCCTCGTCCTCAGTCATGCCCCACCGCGCGGCGTCGGTGACGTGGCGGCAGATCGGTACCATCTCGGGTATCGCGCCTACCGCTGGCTGCTCGAACGGGCCTGCCCGCCGCTGTGGCTGCATGGCCACACGACGCCGGCGAGTGTCGCCGATTGGCAGACGAGCTTCGGGCGGTCGAAGGTGGCGAACGTCACCGGGTCCGTGCTCGTGGAACTGCGGGCTCCTGGCAATGCCGAGGGGTCTGGATGACCAGGGACGGCCGAGGGCAGTCTCAGCCGACGGAGCCTGACACTCACATCTCCATCGGGCTCATCAACTGGAAGTAGTTGCCATCGGGATCGGCGAACGTGGCGATCTTCGAACCAGGCATGTTCTCGAAGCTGTAGGGCGCGGCGATGACGATCGCGCCGGCAGCCTTCATCTTGTCGAAGTCCGCCTGGACGTCCTGGCTCTCGATGTTCCAGATGATCCGCCCAGGCGACGTGTTCTTGCCGCTGACCTCGGAGTGTGGGCCGACGGTCAGGAACCCGGAACCGAGCTGCCATCCGGTGTACCCACCGTCCCCGAAGCCGGGCTCGCCGAAGACCCGCGTGTAGTACTCGACCAGGCGTCCGGGATCCTCGGATCCGATGAGGATGCTGTTGAAGTCCATGTCGCCCTCCTGCGCATTCGCGCGGTGCGCGTCGATCATCAGCATGATCGGCATCCAGTCGGGCTTCGTGGGCGGCCGCGTCCTCCGCTACTCCGATGGACACCGACACTCGTTGGTTCCTCGCCCGCGATCCCGCGCCCTCGATGACGCACGATCGCGACCAGTGAGGAAGCGACCGCGAGCGAGCGCCCAGATCGGCTGCAGCGCGGCCGCGACGAGCAACAGGACGGCCAGCCCACCAAGATCAGGACAGGCGCGGCCGCAGGATCGGGCCACCGAGAAGCCTCAACGACAGCGCCGAGCAGGCGACGAAGAGCGAGACACCGATGCCGAGAGCGGCCACTACGGCCGCCGGCGCGGGCTCGGCCGGATGCGCGACGATCTCCTCGATCGCGACGGCGAACCCCACGATGCCGCCGATCAACGGGAAGTGGGCCAAGCTGAAGGCATCCCGAGCCAGTGGACCCGAGCCGCTCGGCGGGTGCCGCGAGATCCGGTGCTCGAGGGCCTCCTTCAACCAGCCGAAGTAGGTCCACCACAGCAGGCAGGCGACGAGGATCGCCGCGGTCGCCGCACCGGCAAGGGCGCCAGGACCGTTCGTCGCCGGCGGCCGCGGTCCGGCAACGATGAGCGACTCGCCGATGGCGATGATAACGAACAGGCCGTGGCGCTCCGAGATGTGCGCAGGGTTCAGGTCCCACACCTCGCGCTGTCCGGCCACCGCCGCGGCGACCAGGTCGGCGACGATCGCGAGGAACCATATCCACGGACGCAACGACGGCGCAACGACCGCGCCCACGAGCACGAGCCCCAGGCCGATCGTCGACAGCGTGGCCCAGGTGGCGATACCCGATTCGGCTGCCGTCTTGCTGTTCGCGGCCGACCCTGATCTGCAGCCCGAGCCCGAGCACTCGGACCACGACGTACGGGACGGCAAAGAGCAGCGCCTCATCGGAGAAGGCGTGCGGCACAGCCGCGGCCATGACCAGCGCGACGCCGGTGGCCGCCAGGGTCACCACGCGGACGATCGGGTGGTTCGTATCGGCCGGGTTCAGGGTCCAGGTGAACTGGGTCCACGCCCACCAGATCAGCCAGCCGAGAAGGATGGACCGGAGCAGTCCGTCCGGGGTCAGGTCATGGGCCGTGAGCGCGGTGATCTGCGTCACCGCGAAGACGAAGACGAGGTCGAAGAACAGCTCGACGAACGTGACCGCCTGCGGGTCGGACGCCCGCAGGCGGTAGCGCGGGGTGGCGGTCACCGCGTCGAGCGCGCGATCCAGCCGATCAGCTGCAGCCGCTGGTGCTCCCGCAATTGAGGCACTTGTAGCAGCTGCCGTTGCGGACCATGATCGAACCGCAGTCGGCGCAACTTGGGGCGTCCGCCTGCGTCTGGAAGCTGACCTTGGTCGCACCCAAATTCATCGTCACCGTCCCACCTCCGCCGCCATTCGAGGCCTTGCCATTGCCGTTGGCGGCATGTCCGTTCGCATGCCCGTTGGTCGCGATGACCGCGAGGTCCTGCCCCTTCGCTGATTCCGCGGAGACCGCAGTCGCCTTGGGCGTCCCAGTGTCGGCGGCCGCAGGCGGATCGACCGACAGCCCCCCGTCAGCGTCAGCGGAGGGGGCTGGCGGCGCATCCGCTGAAAGGCTGCCAACGTCAAGCGCGGAGACGACCGCAGCGGAGTCCCGGGAGGAGGCCGGGACGTCCGCCACGACCGCGGAGCGATCGATGAGGCCGAGGTTCGCCTTGTCGTCGGGCGACAGGAAGCGCGATCCGAGCCAGCGGAAGATGTAGTCCACGATCGATTTGGCGATCGGGATCTCCTGGTTGCCGGTGAACCCACTCGGCTCGAACCGAACATGGGCGAACTTGTTGACCAGGTCCTTGAGTGGGACGCCGTACTGAAGCGCCACGGAGATCGTCGTCGCCAGGGTGTCCATCAGGCCCGAAACGGTCGAGCCTTCCTTGGCCATCTTGAGGAAGATCTCGCCGGGCTGGCCGTCCGGATAGAGGCCCACCGTGATGTAGCCCTCGTGGCCCGCGATCTCGAACTTGTGGGTGACCGCAGAGCGCTCGGCCGGGAGTCTGCGTCGATGGGGGAGGGCGGCCTCCACCTGGGCTTTGGTGAGGAGCTTGCGAAGCTGCTCGACCTCGGCCGAATCGACCGGCTCGGCGGCGTCGCCGTCCTTCTTCTTGCCGGTGCTCAGGGGCTGGCTGCGCTTCGAGTTGTCGCGGTAGACCGCGATCGCCTTGAGGCCGAGTTTCCAGCCCTCGAGGTAGACCTTCTCGATCTCCTCGGCCGTCGCGGCCTCGGGCATGTTGACCGTCTTGCTGATGGCACCGCTGATGAACGGCTGGATGGCGCCCATCATCCGGACGTGGCCCATGTAGTGGATGGACCGCTCGCCGTTGGCCGGCTTGAATGCGCAGTCGAAGACCGGCAGATGCTGCGGCTTGAGGTGCGGTGCGCCCTCGATCGTCTCGTGCTCGGTCAGGTAGGCGAGGATCTCGTCGACCTCCTCCGCGCCGTAGCCGAGCTTGCGCAGGGCTGCCGGGACGGTCTGGTTGACGATCTTGAGGAACCCTTCGCCGACGAGCTTCTTGTATTTGATCAGGGCGATGTCCGGCTCCACGCCGGTCGTATCGCAATCCATCATGAACGCGATCGTCCCGGTCGGGGCGAGGACGGTCACCTGCGCGTTCCGGTAGCCGTATTCCTTGCCCGAGCTCGAGCGCCTCGTCGAAGACCGCTGTCGCGTGCTTGAGCATGTCCTTGGGAACGCCCGCGGTCGGGATCCTGTAGGCGGCATCACGATGCTTGGCGATGACCCGCAGGAACGGCTCGCGGTTCTCCGGGTAGGCCTGGAACGGACCCCCGTGGTCGCGTGCGACGATGCTGGATTGCTTGTACGCCTCGCCGTGCATGATCGCGGTCAGCGCGGCGGCATAGTTGCGGCCCTCGTCCGAGTCGTAGGCGAGCCCACGGCTCATGAGCAGCGCGCCGAGGTTCGCGTAGCCGAGTCCGAGCGGCCGGAACTTGTGGCTGTTCTCTTCGATCCGGGGCGTCGGGTACGAGGCGTTGTCGACCAGGATCTCCTGGGCCGTGATCGTCACCTTGGCCGCGTACCGGTATGCCTCGACGTCGAACTCGCCATCAGCCCGGACGAACTTCATGAGATTGAGCGAGGCGAGGTTGCAGGCCGTGTCGTTGAGGAACATGTATTCCGAGCACGGATTCGACGCGTGGATCCGATCCGTGTTGGCCGAGGTGTGCCACTCGTTGATCGTGGTGTCGTACTGGATCCCCGGGTCGCCGCAAAGGTGGGCCGCCTCGGCCATCTTGCGGAAGATATCGCGGGCCTTGTAGGTGTCCATCGCGTCGTGCGGAGCGACGACGGCGTGCGTCGTCCAGTCCTTGTCCTCGACCACGGCGTTCATGAACTCGTCCGTGACCCGGACGCTGTGATTGGCGTTCTGGAAGTAGACGCTGCCGTAGGCCTCGCCCGTGAAGCTCGGGTCGTAGCCGGCCTCGATGAGGGCCCACGCCTTCTGCTCCTCGTGCGCCTTCGAATCGATGAAGTCGAGGACGTCTGGGTGGCCGGCGTCGAGGATGACCATCTTGGCCGCGCGGCGTGTCTTGCCGCCCGACTTCACGACGCCGGCGAACGCGTCGTAGCCCTTCATGAACGAGACCGGGCCTGACGCGGTGCCGCCGCCCGCCATCTTCTCCCTGGACGAGCGGATCGTGCTCAGGTTGCTGCCCGCGCCCGAGCCGAACTTGAAGAGCATGGCCTCGGTCTTGGCCAGGTCCATGATGCTCGACATCGTGTCCTGGACCGAGTTGATGAAGCAGGCCGAGCATTGTGGCTTCTGCTCGATCCCGACGTTGAACCAGACCGGCGAGTTGAACGCCATCTTCTGGTGGACGAGCAGGTGGGTCAGTTCCGCCTTGAATGTCTGGAGGTCCGCGTCCGTCGCGAAGTAGCGCTGCGTCTCTGCCCACGCCGTGATCGTGTCGACGACCCGATCGATCAGCTGGCGGACGCTCGTCTCACGCTCCGGCGTGCCGAGATGGCCGCGGAAGTACTTGCTGACGACGACGTTGGTGGCGAGCTGCGACCAGAATTCCGGGACTTCCACGTCCTTCTGCTCGAAGACGGACTTGCCGGACTCGTTGGAGATGCCGGCGGTTCGATACTCCCAGGTGATCTCGTCATAGGGATGGATGCCGGGGCGGGTCCAGCGCCGCTCGAAGGTCAGCCCTCGTGCCCGGGTCGCGCCATCGGGCTCCGTGCCATCGAAGGACGCGCCATACGGACCGGCATCGCGGCCGGCGAGCGAGTCTGGCCTTCGCGGTCACGGCCCCTTCGCCGCCTGGTCCTTCACGGCGGTCGTCCCGGTTGCTCGAGCCATCGGTGTCGTTCCTCCTCCGTCCCTGCCCTGATGCGGCAGCGGTAGCTGCGCGCGTCACGCGTCGTCGGCTGTGTTCCCGAGGTGGTCCTGGGGGCCGCTCGACACCCGGTGGTCTGGCCGGATGGGAGCGTGTGGGCGTCTCGGGCGATCTGGCGACCCGGCGAACGATACGCCGGTCGGTGGATCAGCGTCAACCCCAAAAACACAAGATGTTGTGGTCCGATCGGCACGCAGTGACGCTAGATGTGGTGGTTTTGCGATCCGGGCGATCATCCACGCTCGCGGCACCCTCGTCCACAGCATCAGGTGATCCGTCCACATCGCGCCGGATGGTTGTCCACGCGCCGGGCGAGGTTCGGAGCGGGTTGTCCACCCCCGATCGGGAGACATGTAACCGTACATGCGTTCTGTTCTGAGGCCAGATCGGACGTCGGCCGGCTCGGGCTCGTTGACGGCTCTGGGTGGAACACTCGACCATAGGTCGATGCGAGCCACCCGGGTCACGGTCAAGCGGGCGCTCGCCATCGGGTGGCTACTGACCATCTGGGTCGCGAGCTCCTGCTCGCCAGGCCCCGGACCCTCGGCAGCCGGATCGTCTCCGGTGCCCACGACCGGCGTAGCCATCGGCTCGGCCGGCGTCGCCCCGGCGACCGCCGTGGGTACGGCCACTGCCGCCCCGACGCCGGCCACGCCGGCCACGGCATTCGTGCTTACTTCGAGCGACTTCGAAGGTGGCGGCAGCGTGCCCCGCGCGTCGAGCTGCGACGGACCTGATCTGTCGCCAGGGCTCGCCTGGACCGGGGTCCCGACGAACACGGTGTCACTCGTCTTGCTGGTGGATGACCTTGACGCCGGCGGGTTCGTGCACTGGATCGTCCTGGATCTGCCCGGCGCGCCGACTGGAGCACTGCCGGCCGCCATCGCTCCCGACTCGACACAGCCCCGCCAGGGCCGCAACGATTTCGGTCGGATCGGGTGGGGCGGACCCTGCCCGCCGTCCGGGACGCATCGGTATCGATTCCGGCTGTACGCCCTCGACGGGACGTTCCACCTCGCGGGGCATCCCGACGGATCGACCCTCCGCTCGGCCCTCGACCACGCGACGGTCCTGGGCCGGGCGACGATCGAGGCGACGTATCAGCGACGGTAGACGCCGTGGCACGACGTGGGCCGGCCGCGCCCACCGTCGGCTCAGGCGCGGGCCAGGAGCCGCGACAGGAAGGCCTGGGTCCGCGGGTCCTGCGGTTGGTCGATGACCTGCTCCGGGGGACCGGCTTCGACGAACGTCCCCTCCTCGATGAAGTAGACCCGGTCTGCCGCTTCCCTGGCAAAGGCCATCTCGTGGGTCACCACGATCATCGTCGAGCCCTCATGGGCGAGCTCCTCCATGACCAGCAGGACTTCGCCGACGAGGGTCGGATCGAGGGCCGAGGTCGGTTCGTCGAACAGCAGGACCTTGGGCTCCATGGACAGCGCCCTGGCGATCGCCACGCGCTGCTTCTGTCCTCCGGACAGCCGGGACGGGTATTCATCCCGCTTCTCGCGAAGACCGACTTTGTCGAGGTACTTCTCGGCGGTCGCGATCGCTTCGTCCCGGGGGACTCCCTTGACGCGGATCGGCGCGGCGATGAGATTGTCGATGACCTTCATGTGTGGGAACAGGTTGAATTCCTGGAAGACCATCTGGGCACTGATCCGGATCTGGCGGATCTTCTTCCGGTCGGTCGAATCGTGGGGACGCAGGGGACTCGCGTCGACCTCGACGCCGTCGACGATGATCGTGCCGACGGTCGGCTCCTCAAGGAAGTTGATGCATCGCAACAGCGTGCTCTTGCCGGACCCGGATCGGCCGATCAGGCAGATCGTCTCTCGCGGATAGACGTCTAGGCTGCAGCCGCGCAGCACGTGGTTCCGTCCGTAGTACTTCTCGAGGCGCTCGACGGAGACGATGGGCGATGCGCCGGGCGGCGTCAGCAGACCCGGCGCCGCGAACGGGTCGGTGACCGGTCGGACACTGGTCTCTGGCACCCCGGCGCTGGCCGGCAGCTCCTCGATCGTCGGCCCGGTCATCGGCCCCGGTCCCCGGCGGCCATCCGCTTCTCGAGTCGGCCCTGGAAGGACGACAGGACGAGGGTGATGCACCAGTAGATGAGTGCCGCGACGATGATCGTCTGGAAGCTCTGGCCGTTCGGCCGTCCGGCGGCCTGGGCCCGCCACAGGAGTTCCTGGACGCCGACGATGTACACCAGCGACGAGTCCTTGGTCATCGAGATGAAATCGTTGCCGACGGCCGGGGTCACGATCCTGAACGCCTGCGGCAGGATGATCCGGCGCATCACCTCCCGTTCCGGCAGCCCGAGCGATCGCGCGGCCTCGATCTGACCGTGCGGGACGGCCTGGATCCCCGCCCGGAAGACCTCGGTCAGGTAGGCCCCGTAGTTGAAGGCCAGCGCGATGATCCCGGTCGGCACAGCATCGATGACGATACCGGCCGCCGGCAGGGCCAGGAAGATGAAGAGGATCTGGACGATCAGCGGGGTGCCGCGGACGATCGACACGTAGAGCGAGGCGAGCCCATTGAGGAACGGGTTGGTCGACAGCCGCCCGAGCGCTCCGAAGACCGCCAGGATCACCGCGATGAGGATCGACGTGATCGAGATGAACAGGGTCAACCAGACCCCGCCGACGATGAACGGCAGCCACGTCTGGAGGAACGGGACGTTGACGCCGCCCGGGACCGTCATGGCCAGAAAGCCGCCGACGGCCGCCAGGACGATGAACCAGGTCAGGATGAACAGGGTTCGGAACGTCGTGCTCCGGCGCCGCTGCGACGCCTCGATCTCGAGCACGATCGGTGGGACCGTGGTCCCGCCGCTTGCCGCCTGGACGGTCATGGCTCCTCCCTCGAAACGACGACAGGGGCGTCCGTTCGGACGCCCCTGTCGATGATGGACCTGGAAACAGCCGCGGTCTACGAAGCCGACGCCGGCGGCTTCGTCAGATCCTCGCTGAACCACTTCATGGACATCGCGCTGAGCGTGCCGTCCGCGTGCATGTCATTGATGATCGTGTCGAGCTCGGCCATGAAGTCCGTGTCGTCCGGGCCGCTCTTGTCGACCGAAACGGCCAGCTGCTCGGTGAAGACCGGATCGCCGACCTTGATGACCGGTGTCCCGTTCGTGATCGCCTGATCCACCGTCGTGCTCGAGGACAGGAATCCCTTGGGCATCCTTTCGGCCGGCAGCGATCGCCTGGGCGCACGCCTGATCGGTGTCGAGGGTCTGGACCTTGACCCCGGCCGGCGGCGTCGCGACCGGGCCGAGCGAGACGCTCTGGAGGTTGCCCTCGAGCCAGTCCATAGTAGGTCGTCGCCGACCCGACACAGACCGTCTTGCCGGCGAGCCCGTCGAGGGTCGTGATGCCGGAGTCTGTCGTCGCCGTCATCTGGGCCGGCGTGTAGTAGTAGGCCGGGCTGAAGTCGAGGACCTCGCCTGCCGCGGGACGGTGATGGTCATCGAGCCGACGCTGATATCCCAGCGACCGCCCCATGAACCGGCGGTGATCGTGTCCCAGCTCGGGCGTCGCGAACTCGACGGTGACACCGAGCCGCTTGCCGATCTCGTTGGCGACATCGATGTCAAAGCCTTGGAACGTCCCATCCGGGTTGAGGAACGACTGGGGAGCGTAGTTCGGGTCGGTCGAGACGACGATCTTCCCTGGCCGTCATGATCTTGTCGAGCAGGCCGCCGGCGATCGGCGGCCATCGCCGCTCCGGAAGGGCGGGCGCTGCGGCCGAGGGCTTCGCGCTGCCGGTCGAAGGAGCCGCCGCCGGGGCGCGGTACTGGATCCGGCGCTACTGCACGCGGCGAACACGATGCCGCGACGGCGAACAGACCGATCAGCCGCGGACGAGTTGACGGAGGGTGGTCATGCGCTCCTCCTTGGCGGCCTCCCGCCGACGCGGTTATGCAGCGCCACTCTGCTACACGGCAGCCATCGCCCGTGCTCGGTGCAGTGGGGCGCAGTCTCCACGGTTCGCGAGAGCCACGGTCGGGGCAGCGTCGGTCGGTTCTGGTAAGCGGGACCCTACAGGCCGCTGTACGCATGCAGGCCGCTGAACCACAATGACCCGGAGTACGTGACCAGGACCATCCCGAATCCGACGACGAGGAGGAGGGCTGCCGGCCGGCCGGCCCAGGAGCGCTGGTTCCGGGCGTGGAGGTAGATCGCGTAGACGAGCCAGGTCACGAGCGCGGCGGTCTCCTTCGGATCCCAGCCCCAGTAGCGCGACCAGGCGATCGATGCCCACCACGACCCGAGGATGATCATCGTCGCGAAGATCGGGAAGCCGATGATCACGGCTCGATAGGCGACCTCATCGAGGACCTTGTGCGACGGCAGCCAGGCGAACCGATCGTTCTGGCCCTGGGCGAGATAGGCGACCCCGGCCGCGAAACTCGTGGCGAAGATCCCGTAGCTGATGACCGCCATGCCGACATGGATGGTCAACAGCGGGGCGTTCTGGAGGGCGGGGACCAGGGGCGCGATCTCCGACGGCAGGCTGCTGGCATAGAGCAGGATGGCCAGGGCCACGCCCGTCGGGATGAAGCCGATCGAGCGGATCGCGTACCGGCGCTGCAGGAACAGGTAGCCGCCGAGCATCGAGAACGCAAAGGCGACGCTGAACTCGAACATGTTGCCCCACGGTCCACGGCCGACCACGTAGGCACGGAGCAGCATGGAGGCGCCGAGGGCGACGAACCCGGCGAAGGTCAAGCCGATGGCGACCCGCGACAGGGGGCTGGGCGAGGCGTAGGTGTGCGGACCGTTGACCGCGGCGCTCTCGCGCTCGTCAACGAACGAACCGGTGACGACGCCGGCGTAGGCGGGCTGGCGGGCGGGCGCCAGGGCGGGCATCAAACGTCGTCCGTTGGCCAGCATCACGGCGTGACCGACGTGCGCCGCGAACCCGAGGGTCGACGAGGATGACCCCGAGGGAGAAGATCGTCGACGAAAGGCCAGCCACGGGCTCGATCAGGCCGCCGCAGCGCCGCCCGGCCGTGGCCCCGGCGTCGTCCGGACCGCGACTGCGCGGGGCTTGACCTTGAGGACGAGACCGCAGTTCGTGCAGGTGTCGACGATCGCCGCGCGACCGAGGCCGCACATCGGGCAGATGACCGCGAGCTCATCACGACAGCGTTCGCAGCGGACGGTTCCCGACGGGAAGACGAGCGTGTCACGCCGGCAATGTGGCAGGCCCACCGGGTAGACCGGCTCGCCGCCAGGTCCCAGCTCCGCCATCCGCGGACCTTCTTCGAAGGCGACCTTCGTCCGTGGCTTGCGGATCAGGTAGATCGCCGTGCCGAGGGCGAGGAAGGTCAGGAACGGCATCACGACGCCGAACAGGACGATGAGCGGCAGGAGTCCGATCAGTACGCCCCAATCGGGCAGGACGAAGACGGACGTGACGTCGAGGATCTGGGTCCAGATCTGGTTCAGCACGTCGACGATATTCACGGCCGCATCCTACCAGTCCCACCGCCCTTGGGAGCCTTTCGCGGGTTGCCCCGTTTGGTGGTCGCGCCGCGGCCGGGTTTCCAGCCCGGCCGATCGCCGTCGAGCAGCTCGTCCCCGCCCGGCCCGGTCCCGGCGGCAGGCCCGGCGCCACGCGCCGGCCTCGGGTTCCCGATCGATGGTGCCGCGAGCCGACGCGTGTCGAGCCGGCCGAGCAACCAGTGCGACCCAGCTGTCCTGGCCCCGCGCAACCGCGCAGCGTGGCGCAGATCCCGATCGTCGGTGACGACAAGCAGCGTCGCCGTGCCGTCCGAGCCGTCGAGCAGCCGGACGTCGTCGACGAGCCGGATGATCACCTCGTCTGCGGTGCGACCGCCGCTGTAGCGGACGGAGACGCCGGAGGCGATCCGTTCGTTGCGGAGACCTGGCTCCGGCGGCCCGTCGAGAACGAGCTCGATCGCCGTCCCGGCCGGGATCACGCCGCGGAGCCGGCCGATGAGCGCCGCCGCCGGCGCGGCGTCCCTGGCCCGCGTCATCGCGTGGAGCAGGTTCGTCCCGTCGATGAGCAGGCGTTGGGTGGCGGCGAGCGGATCGCGATCAGCGTGCGGCATCGACCCAATCGTACGCGGGGATGGTCGCAACGCTACGATCGGGGCGATGGGTCTCCTCCTGCTGGTCGATCTGGATGGCGTCGTCTACCGCGGCTCGGACCCGGTCCCGGGCGTCGCCGCGGTCCTCGCTGATCGCGCGTCCCGTGGCGATGACATCGTGTACGTCACGAACAACTCGATGCACTACCGGGCCGACTACCAGACCCGGCTCGCAGCGATGGGCGCGCCAGTCTCACCGGACACCGTCGTGTCGTCGGCCCGGGCGACGGCCGCCTACCTGCGCGACCACGATCCAGGGATCCGACGGGTGCTGGTCCTCGGTGGCGGCGGGCTGGAGCGCGAGCTGCGCGACGTCGGCTATGACGTCGTGACCTCGGGGACGGCGGCCACCCGGATGCACCAGGAGTCGCTCGATGGGTTCGCGGCAGCTGGCCGGCCCGACGCGGTCGTCGTCGGACTCGATCCCAACCTGACCTACGCCCGCCTCGTGGTTGCGTCCGACTCGATCCGAGCCGGGGCGCACTTCATCGCGACCAACCGGGATCCGGTCTACCCCACGGAGCGTGGGCTCCGGCCCGGGGCCGGCTCGATCGTCATCGCCCTGGAGGCGGCCACCGGGATCGTCCCGGTCTCGATCGGGAAACCCGCTCCGTACCTGCTCGAAGCCGCTGCGCACGCCGTCGGTCGTGAGCCCGCCGAAGCGATCATGGTCGGGGATGGGATCGCCACCGACCTGGCGGGCGCCCAGGCCGTCGGAGCACGCTGCATCTTCATGCTGACCGGGGTCACGACCCGCGCCGAGGTGGCAGCCCTTCCCGCCGACCAGCAGCCGACCGCGATCGCCGCCGATGCCGCGGAGCTGGCCGCGGCCCTCGATCGGATCGACGCGGGCTGACCCGTGCCGGCTACGGGGCGGGCGTCGACTCGGCGAGTCCCGGGACACCCTCGCCCCAGGCAGCGAACGCCGCACGCAGCGGTGCGAGCGTGGCCTCATCCGCGAACGCGACATCGAGCGCGTGCCGGTCGATGGCCCACAGTTCGGGCAGGGTGAGGCCGATCGCATCGATGGCGGAGAGGTATTCCTCGGACAGGCTGATGTCCGAAACGGTCGTGTCGTCCGTACTCAGGGTCACCGGCACCCCGGCACGATGGAGGCGGGCGAGCGGATGGGCCGCCACCGACGGGACGATCCCGGCCTGGTAGTTCGAGGTCGGGCAAAGGTCGAGGGTGATGGCGCGCTCCGCGAGTTCGCGGCACAGCGCCGCGTCGTCGATGGCGCCCGGCCCGTGCGCGATCCGTTCCGGTCCGACCCTGAGCGCCCGGCGGACCTGCGCGGCGCCGCCCCACTCCCCGGCGTGGATGGTGATCCGCAGGCCACCGGCCCGGGCGGCCTCGAATGCCGTGGCATGGGTGAGGGGATCGGGATAGGCAGCTTCCGGGCCGGCGAGGTCCCAACCGGTCAGGCCCTGGTCGCGGAACCGGCTGGCCGCCTCTGCGAGCCGGAGGTTCGCGTCGGGGTCATGTGAGCGGAGGGCGGTACAGATCAGGCGCACGACCGTCCCGGTTCGCGCCGCGGCCTCGTTCGCGCCCCGGCACACGGCCCCGATCCCGGCCTCGAGCGACAGACCCTTCGCCAGTGGAGCAGTGGACCCCAGCGGATCTCGAGGTACCGAACGCCGTCGGCGGCCTTGGTCTCGACCAGTTCGGCACTGACCCGCTCGAGTGCCTCGGCATCCTGGAGCAGGGCGATCGGCAGGTCGAACGCGCGCAGGAGCTCCGCCTGGTCGGCGCAGGGCATCGGGGCGATGAGTGCGGCGGCCATCCCGGCGCCGGTCCCGTGGCGCGTCGACCCCTCGGGTGCGGGCCAGCTCGAGGGCCGTGTCCACCCGGAGGGAGCCGTCGAGATGCAGATGGAGTTCCGTCTTGGGCATCGACTCGACGAGGCGTCGGAGCGGCGGGGCGGCCGGGAGGTCGGACATGCCGTCGATGCTACGATTCCCGCGTTGCCCGGGTCGGCCGCATCCGCACGAGCGCCGCGACCGAACCGAAGGTGACGGTCATCCGCCCGGATGGCCCTGAGTCGAAGGACCTTCCCGCCATGTCAGTCATCCTGGTCACCGGCGCCAGCGGCTTCGTCGGGAGCCACCTCGTCCCGGAGCTGCTCTCGAGCGGCCATCATGTCGTCGCCCTTGCCCGCACGCCCGGCGCCGGTGACCGGGTCCTTGGCCGGCTCGATGCCGCCCAGCGATCGAATGTCGAGGTCCGGACCGGCGACGTCACCCGGCCCGACACGCTCCCGTCGGCGATGGCCGGCATCGACGCGGTCGTCCACCTGGTCGCCCTTCCTCGCGACCACACCGCTGGTGCGGACCTCCGCCTCGTCAACACCGAGGGCACCCGGGCGGTCATCGTCGCGATGCGCTCGGCCGGCGTCCGGCGCCTCGTCCACATGGGAGCGATGGGCGTCGAGGACGATCCCGACCTCCACTACGCCAGCTCCAAGGCCAAGGCCGAGGCGCTCGTCCGCGCATCCGAGCTGGACTGGACGATCCTCAAGCCCTCTCTCCAGTTCGGGGAAGGAGATGGGTTCTTCAACATCGTCGCCGGTCTGGTTCGCTTGTCGCCCGGTCTCGTCCCGGTGCCCGGCGACGGCGGTGCCAAGTTCCAGCCCATCCACGCGGGCGACGTCGCGAAGGTCGTCGTCCGATCGCTCGCCGATCCGGCGACGGTGGGCGGGGAGTATCCCCTCGGCGGGCCCCGGTACTGGACCTACCGGGAGATCACTCGTGAAGTCCTCACGGCCCTCGGAAAGAAGCGGGTGATCGTACCGATGCCCATGCCCATCATCCGGCTGGTCGCCGGCAGCGCGGAACTCGTCCATCTCCCGTTCCCGGTCGCGACCGATCAGTTGCGTCAGTTCCGCCTCGACAACATCGGCCCGCTCGATGTGCATCGAGTCCGCCTTCGGGTTCGCACCTCGGCCGATGGAGGGTGCGCTGGGCTACCTGCGTCTGGATCGACGCGACCAGGTGCCGGCGCCGCGATGACGACGGCGCTTCGCCAGCTGGCCGGCGGGTTGGTCTGGCTGGTCGTCGTCCTGCTCATCGCCCTCGGGGGCGCCGGGATCGTCGCCGGCACGGACCACCCGCCCGGGTCTGCCGCCCGGCCGGACAGCAACGTCGCCGGCGACGCGGAGGTGACGGCTCAGCTGGATGCGGCCTCGAAGGCCCTGGCGGGACTCGCCGACGAGGTCGACCAGCTCGGCACCGCGGCGCGCGGCGCCCTCGCGGCCCTGAATGGCTCGGACGCGGCCACGGCCGATGCGGCGATCGCCGCCGGGAATGGCCTGGTAACGGACATCATCGCCCGGACTGCGTCCATCCGAAGCGATCTGGCGGCCGTCCCGTATGTGGCGACGACCACTGGTGGACTCTTTGTTTCGAACGCTGTGGTCAGCCGGCACGCAGCGCTGGTCAGGGCCCTCGACGCCACCGACGGACTCGATCAGGCCTGGTCGCGATTGACGACCGGATCCATCGCAGCCTCCCGATTGAGCGCTCTCCTCGCCGAACATGATCGACTGGTCAACCTGGCCGTGGAACGGGGCCGGCTCGCGAAGTACAGCGAAGCGATCAAGCGGATCGATCAAGCCTCCGCGCAACTCGATGCCGCCAGGATCCAGCGCGACCGACTCGCCGCTACCGTCGATGTCTCCGTCCTCGACGACTGGATCGCTCGCAATGCCGACTATGACGTCGCGCTTCGCGACCTGTACCGCGTCATCCCCAAGGTCGGCAAGAAGGTGACCAAGACGATCCGGGCCGCGGTCGCCGCCGAGGCCGTGGCGAGGTCCCGCCTGCCGCCCGATCCAAGGGGCCTTGTGATCATCATGGCCGACATCGGTCGCGGCGGGATGAACGGTGCCGTCATCACCATCGAGCAGGCCAAGGCTGCACTCGCCGATGCGCTCGCGCACGACTCCACGGCACCCGCCGACTCGTCCGCGACCGGTGGTGGCTGAGAGGCGCGACCGGTCACCGCGTCGGCTCGATACACTTGCGGTCAAACGTCCCATCCGGCCCAGTGCCATCCGCGCCTTGGGCCGCCCTGTGGAGGATCCGACACCCGTGCAAGTACGCGTCGCAACCGACCAGCCGTGGGACGTGCCCGCGGATGTCCTCATCGTGCCGGTCAAGGCCCACCCGGCGTTCGAGGGTGAACTCGGCGAACTCGACCGGCGAGCGGCCGGCGAACTCCGGACCGTGACCGAATTCGGTGAACTGAGCGGAAAGCGCTTCGTCACGGCGCTCGCGGGAGGCGGCGACACGAAGAGCGGTCGCGTGCTGATGGTGTGTTTCGGCGATCCATCGAAGGTCGACCGGGAGACGATCGTCCGGGTCGCCGCGACGGCCGAGCGGCGGCTGGCGGGTCGGACCGTCAAGCGGGTCGCGATCTGGCTCGCCCCGCTCGCCGACGCGTTGGACGGTGATGTCGCGGCCGTCGCGGAACTCGTCACCCGCGGGATGGTCGAGGGCAGCTACGACCCGCGAACGATCTACCGTGAGGATGTCGATCGGGTGCCGCCGGTCCTCGATGAACTGGTGCTCGTGGCCGCCGGGGCCGACCGGGTCGGGGTGGCCGCCGGGGCCGAGCGAGGGATGATCATCGGCGAGGGGGCGAACATCGCCCGGACGCTCGCAAACCGGGCCGCGAACGATGTCAGCCCGGCCGTCCTCGCCGACGAAGCTCGTGCGCTTGCCGAGCAGTACGGCCTGTGGATCGACGTGATCGACGCCGATCGGGCGACCGAGATGGGGATGGGCATGTTCATGGCGGTCGGTCGCGGCAGCGACAACCCGCCGAAGATGATCGTGATGCGATCCGGGGCCGAAGGGGCGCGCGACGCGCTCGACCGACACCTCGCCATCGTCGGCAAGGGCGTCTGTTTCGACTCGGGCGGGATCAGCATCAAGCCGGCCAACAGCATGGAAGAGATGAAGATGGACAAGACCGGTGCGTGCACCGTGATCGCGGCCATCGCCACGGTGGCCAGGCTCGCCCCCGGCACGCCCCTGCTCGCGCTGGCGCCGGCAGTCGAAAACATGCCCGGGCCCCATTCGACCCGGCCCGGCGACATCGTCACCGCGCTCAACGGCAAGAAGGTCGACGTCACCAACACCGATGCCGAGGGACGGCTCATCCTCGGCGACGCGCTGACCTATGCGGAGCGTCTCGGGGCGACCCACCTGGTGGATGTCGCGACCCTCACCGGAGCCGTGTCGCGCGCGCTCGGTCACCTCGTGACCGGTGCCTTCGGAGCCCCACAGGACTTCTATGACGCGGTCATGCGGGCCGCTGATCGCGCTGGCGAACGCTACTGGCAGCTGCCTCTCATCGACGACTACGTGCAGGAGATGGACAGCTGGTACGGCGACCTCAAGAACTCCGGGTCGCCTGAAGGTTCGCTGGTCAAGAGTGGGCTCTTCCTGCGCGAATTCGTCACCAGGCCGTGGGTCCACCTCGATATCGCCGGGACCGGCTACTACACGAAGTCGTTGCCGTTCGCACCGCGCGGTGCGAGTGGCTCGTCCCACGCCACCCTCGTCGAGCTCGCCCTGGCCGGCTCGAAGGCCGGCTGACCGAGCCGGTTCGAGGTCGGCGGGCGTCCGGGGAGCTGGCAGGTGGATCCACTGGCCTGGCTCCTTGCCATCGCCGGGGCGGCCCTTGGCGTCGCCGCGGACCGCTTCGCGACACGCTGGCCGGAACATGACGAAGAACACCCACCCGGCCGCCCGGTCGGCTGGCGAACGGCCGCGGCCGGGATCGTCGGGGCCGTGGCGTTCGGGTTGCTCACCCTTCGCTTCGGTGGCGATGTGCTCGCGATCGTCCTGTTCGGGGCATGGTTCGTCGACCCTCGTGATCGGCCTGGCGACCGACCTGGATCAGCGACTCCTCCCAGACGAGCTCACCCTGCCGGTCGTCCCGATCGCCCTCGTGTACGCGTGGAGTGGTCTGAACCCACTGGTCGGCTCGCAGCTGACCACGACGCTCGTGGCCACCCTGGTCATCCCGGTCATCCTCTATCTGCCGTCCGTCCCGTTCGGAGCCGGCGCCTTCGGGATGGGAGACGTCAAGCTGTTGATCGGTATCGGGCTGATGGCCGGTGGCAGCCGAGCGCTCAGCTCGGTCGTCTTCGCCCTGCTCCTCGCCGGCGTGGTGATCCTGGTCCTGATGCTGGCCCGTCGGATCGGGCGCCGGACGTACATCCCGTTCGGGCCGTTCTTCATCCTCGGGGCCCTCTGGGCCGTCCTCATCCGCCTCTGATCCGGCCCACGGCCAGGACCGACCGAACCGAGCGCGTGGTCACCCGGCCACCCGGACCATCGGGCCAGGTGGCTCCACCGGACCCGTCGACTAGACTCGGCGGGTATGATGCCTTGAGCCGGTGTCGTCCTGAGTACGTGCCACTTCGGGCGGCGACTCACCGGCGGGCGTCGCCCGTCAGACGCTGACGGCCCCCAGGCCGAAGGTGACCACGGAGTCAAGCTCGCACGATGACATCGCCTACGTGAAGCGCCACCTGACCGATCGACCGGTCGTCTCGACCCCCCAGGGTTGGAGTTCGACCAGGGCATCAGCGTCACCCCGTCGAGGGTTGCGTCGTCGTCTCGGATCGATCGTGCTCCTCCTGCCCCTCGTCGTGGGACTGCTCGGCGCGCCCGCGTCTCCTCAGAGCGCCCGCGGCGATGAGCTGACCGATGCGAAGGCGCGCCAGGCGCAGCTCAAGCGGGACGCCGCGACGCAGAAGGCGCAGATCGACAGGTTGAAGGCGCTCCAGGGTGACCTGGCCGCCCAGATCCGCCAGACGACGGCCGAGCTGCACGGGATCAACGTCGACCTGAGCAGGGTCAAGACGAAGATCGGCGTCATGCAGGACAAGATCGGCGTGATCCAGTCCGACTACGACGGGCTCGTCAGCCAGCTCGCGGACCTCGACACCAAGCTGGTCGGCATCGAGGCGCGAGAGACAGCGAAGCGCCAGGAACTGGCCGATCGCGAGGCGATGCTGGCGGACCGGCTACGGAGTGCCTACGACTCGGATCGGACGTCGATGCTCGAATTGTTCCTGTCGGGCGGGTCGTTCACCGACTTGCTGGCCGAGGCGAGCTACTACATCGACGTCGGCGAGCAGGACAAGGCGCTGGCGACCCAGATCGCCTCCGATCAGGCGACCCTGGCGGCCTACCACCAGGAGACGGTCGACACGCAAGCCCAGACCAACGACCTTCGACTCCAGACGGCCGCTCAGAAGCGGGTGCTCGACAAGAGCCTCCTCGCGCTCAAGGATGCGAAGGCGCAACTCAGGCAGCTGTCCCGGCGAACGGCGGCCGCGCTCGCCGCGCAGCGACAGGCGTACGCCACGATCGCCCGGAACAAGGCCGCGGCCAAGGCGGCGCTGGCCAGGGCGGCTGCCGCCCAGAAGAAGCTGCAGGACCAGATCGATGCGCTCATCCGCAAGCGCGCCGCGCAGGGCAACATCCCGTCAATCTACAACGGCACGCTGGGCTGGCCGATGAGCGGCGACGTCACCCAGAATTTCGGCTGCACCGGGTTCTCGTGGGAGCCACCCTTCGGGTCGTGTCCGCACTATCACAACGGGATCGACATCGTGGCTCCGTACGGGACGCCCGTGAAGTCGTCCGGCGCGGGGACCGTCGCGTATTGCGGCTGGAACTACGCGGACGGCCCGGACCCGGCCTGGATCGTCATCGTCGCCCACAGCTCGAACCTCCAGACCTGGTATGCGCATATGACGCCGGGTTGTCCGGTCCGCGCCGGAGGCCACGTCAACCAGGGCCAGGTCATCGGCCACGAGGGCAACACCGGACACTCGACCGGGGCGCACCTTCACTGGGGCGTTCGGCTCAACGACCAGTTCGCCAACCCGCGCCTGTTCCTCTAGGTCGATCTCGCCGAGACCGGATGTCGTCCCAGGTCGATCGGCGGTCGATGCTGCGTCCCGGGTCGGCGATCCGGTTCACACGATGGCAACGCCCGGTTGATGTCCGCGGCGGACCCTCCGTGCTAGCATCCGCCTCGTGAAGCGGACGATGGCCGTGATCCTCGCGGGCGGCGAGGGTGAGCGCCTCTCGATCCTGTCGCAGGAACGCGCGAAGCCGGCCGTGCCCTTCGGCGGCAAGTACCGGATCATCGATTTCACGCTGTCGAACTGCGTCAACTCCGACATCGATGACGTCGTCGTGCTCACCCAGTACAACCCGCGCTCCCTGAACGACCACATCGGTCTCGGGCGACCGTGGGATCTCGACCGCAGCCGCGGCGGGGTCAAGCTCCTGCAGCCGTACATCTCCCGCAGCCGGGTCGCGGAATGGTATGGCGGCACCGCCGATGCCGTGCTCCGCAATCTCGATGTCCTCGAGCATTACCCGGCCGACGTCATCCTCGTCCTGGCCGGCGATCACATCTACAAGATGGACTATCAGCCGTTCGTCGCGGCCCACCGCCGTCGTCGCGCAGACGTGACGATCGCCGTTCGCCGCGTGCCGCTGGCGGAGGCGCCGCGGATGGGGATCCTCGCGCTGGACGAGAACGACCGGGTGGTCGACTGGCAGGAGAAGCCGAAGCAACCGAAGAGCGACCTGGCGTCCATGGGCGTCTACGTCTTCTCCAAGAAGACGCTTCGTCGCTGGCTGTCCGAGGACCGGGTTGATTTCGGGTCGCACGTCATCCCGGCGATGCTGGCAGCCGACGCCCGCGTCTTCGGGTATCGGTACAGCGGCTACTGGCAGGATGTCGGGACCATCCAGTCGTTCTGGGAGACCAACATGGCGCTCCTCGACGACGACCCGGAACTGGACCTGTACGACAAGGAATGGGTGGTCCACACGCGGTCCGAGGAGCGCGCCCCAGCCACGGTCGGGTCGACGGCGCAGGTCCATCGGAGTCTGATCAGCCATGGCTGCGTGATCGCCGGGACGGTCGTGAACTCCGTCCTGTCACCCGGTGTCCGGGTCGACGTCGGCGCCGTCGTGCGCGATTCGATCGTCATGTTCGACTCGGTCATCCGGTCCGGGGCGGTGGTCGATCGATCGATCCTCGACAAGGAGGTCGTGGTCGGTCCTGGTGCGATCGTCGGCGACGGCCCGTTCCCGGACCGTCCCAACAAGCAGGAGCCGGGCCGCCTCAATACCGGTATCACCGTCATCGGCAAGCGAGCCGTCGTCCCCCGCGGCGTCCGGATCGGCCGGAACGTCCGGATCGCGGCCGATGTCCGAGCGACCGATTACGCAGGCCGCGTCGTCGCGAGTGGCGAATTGGTCGATGTCCGCCGCGCTCGCAAGACGGGTGGGGCTGGCCGGGCCAAGGCGGCGACCGCACCCGCTGGAACAACGGCAGGCGGGTCGGCCGAGGGTGCGAGCGGGTCGGCTCGGCGGGTCGTCGGTGAGGACTGATGCCGTGACGGTCCGCCGAGGCGATCTCGGCTAGACTCCGCGGGCCATGCCATCCGCCGACTCAGGCGCGCCGAGCGTGCGTCCGGCCGATGTCGAAGGCTGGCTCGCGGGCCTCGGGCTGACGCCCACCGACCGAGCCGACCGCGACGGGATCACCAGCTGGGATCTCGTCCTCGACGGACGCCGCCGCTTCGACCTCCGCGTGACGGTCATCCTCGATCCTGCATTGGCCCTCATCTGCTGGGCCCAATACGCCCCACCGATCAGCGACATGTTCCGCAAGTCCTATCGCCGACTGCTGCGCTGGAACGACGAGTTCCCGTTCGCGAAGTTCTCGATCTCGGAGGATGAGCGGCCCGTCCTCGCCGTGGAGATCCCGAGCGCGGGGGTCGGAGAGGATGCCCTCGGCCTGGCCATCGCGCGCATCCTTGGCATCGCCGACCACCTGCTCGATGAGTCCGTCGATTGGCTCTGGCTCGGCGGTCGGATGCCCGATCCGGGCGACCGGAGGTCGGCGAACGAACCGTTCCTGGAGCGGTATGCGGCACGACTCCCGGAGTTGTTGCGATCGTGATCCGCCGCCTCACGATCGGATTGCTTGCCCTCGTCGCGGCAGTCGGCTGGCTGGTCTCCCCGGCCGGCGTCACTGAAGTCCGGGCGGCGACGCCGGACCTGACCATCGTCAGCGACGCGACCTATGAGGTCCAGGCCGACCGCCAACGGGTCCGGGTCACCGTCGACATGACCCTCGTCAACCATCTCCGCGACACGCGGACGAAGCGGTTCTATTTCGATCACGCCGTGCTCGTCGTCCCGCCCGGCGCCTCGGGCGCCAAGCTGACCTGGGCAGGCTCCGGCAGCCCGCACGCCGTCATCACCCGTGCCTCCAGGACGGCGACGACGATTCGGCTCGAACCTGGCGCAGCGCCTGTACAGCGGCAAGTCGGCGGCCTATCGGCTCGTGTTCGAGGTCGTCGACAAGGGCGGCGCGAGCACGAGGACCGTCCGGATCGGCAGTTCGCTCGTCCGTTTCCCGGTCTGGGCGTTCGCCACCAACGACACGTCGGGCAGTACCGTTCGGGTCGTCTTCCCGGCAGGGTTCCAGGTGACCGTCGCGTCGGGCGACATCCCGGCTCCATCGACCGATCCGAGCGGTCGGACGGTCTTCCAGACCGGCAGACTCAAGACACCGCTGACGTTCTTCGCCTACCTCGTTGCAGATCGACCCGGCAGCACGACCGTCCGGGTGGTCAAGACCAGCGTCGCGGCGACCCCGGTCGACCTGTCCGTCGAGGCGTGGACCGATGACCCTGCCTGGTCGAAGCGAGTCGGCAACCTCGTTCGGCGCGCGCTCCCGCTGCTTGCCGAGCGGACCGGCCTGGCCTGGCCACGAGACGGTGGCCTGTTCGTCAGGGAGGCGCTCGGCCGGTCCACGGGAGGCTATGCCGGTCTGTTCGACCCGGTCGCCGGCACCATCGACATCGCCTACGATGCGGCCGACGAGGTCGTCGTCCATGAGGCTGCGCACGCCTGGTTCAACGGGGCCATGTTGGCCGATCGCTGGGCGAACGAGGGGTTCGCCTCGTACTACGCCATCGACGTTGCCAGGGACCTCAAGGTCAAGGTGGACCCGGCCGCCGACGCCCTGACGCCAGAGCTCGATGCGGTCCGTATCCCGTTGAACGCCTGGGGTCCCGTCGGTGCGCTCGACCGGCCGACCGAGGACTACGGGTATGCCGCCAGTCTCGAGCTCGCCCGGGCGATCGCGGAGCGGGCCGGGCCGGAGGCGCTTCGGGCGGTGTGGGCAGACATCGCCGCTCGGGTCGGAGCCTACCAGCCGGTCGGTCCGGCCGCCGTCGAGACGGTCGATCCGGCTCCGGACTGGCGCGGGCTGCTGGACCTGCTGGAGGAGCAGACCGGACGCTCGTTCACGGATCTGTGGCGGACCTGGGTCGCCCGCGACGCGGATCTCGCGCTGCTCGATCAACGGGCCACCGCGCGGACCCGGTACGCCGCGTTGGTCGAGGCCGCCGGTGACTGGCCGCTTCCCAGGACGATCCGCGACGCCATGCGAGCGTGGCAGTTCGACGACGCGACGGCCCTCATGGCCGATGTGGAAGCGGTGCTCGCGAGTCGGACCGAGATCCAGGCTCGAGCTGCCGCCGCAGGATTGACGGCGCCGGACACGCTGCACGACGTGTTCGTGCAGCCCGACGGGCTCGGAGCTGCCGCGCTGCAGGCGCGATCCGAGATGCTGGTGCTCGATCAGTACGATGCCGCCGTCGCGGCCCGACCCTCGGAGCCGGGCATCCTCGTCGAGATCGGCCTGTGGGGCGCGGCCCCGGAGCGCGACCTGTCCCAGGCGCGGACGCAGTTCGCATCGGGCGACCTCGAGGATGCGACGGCCTCGGCCGCATCCGCTGCGGCCACCTGGTCGGGCGCGGCTGAGCTTGGTCGGAGTCGGGCGATGAGCCTGGTCCTCTTGCTCGTGGCGATCGCCTTCGCCATCGTGCTCGCGCTCGCCTCGTTCCGCGGGCGCCGCCAGCGCCGCCGGTCCGCCAGTTCGCCGTGGCCAGACCTGGAGCGATGACCGGGCGGCCCAGACGGCCCTGGCGATCGTTCGGGGCCCGTGGGCTCGCCGTCGTCCTGTCCGCGCTGGTCCTCGTCGCGGTCGCGCCGGCAAGTGCGGCCAGGGCCGCGGATGACACCCTCCGTCTCGAGGTCGCGACGACCTACCGGATCGACCCGGCCGGGGCAGCCGTGCATGTCTCCCTCGATATCACGGCGACGAGCCTGGCCGCCGACACCGACACCCAGATCTTCTTCTACAACGCCCTCCGGTTCGCGGTCCAGCGGCAGGCGCGGGGCTTCGCCGCTTCCTCCGGATCGCTGACGCTGCCGGTCGAGACCGCCGCGAGCAACGGGGTTCGGACGATCACGATCTCCATCCCGGACCTCTACTACCGGCGATCACTCGCGGTCCACCTGACGTTCGACCTGCCCGCCGGCAAGCCACGCTCGCCCAGTCCGATCCGGGTCGGGCAGGCGCATGCCGACTTCGTCGCCTGGGCCTGGGGCGACCCCGGTCTGGCCGATGTCCGGATCATCATCCCGAACCGCTTCTCGGCCACGGTCCAGGCCCTGCCGGCGGGGACGAGGGACCCGGTCACCTCGATCGCGGTCGGCGGACACCGCGAATACGGAGCGTCGGCGATCCACGACCCGGCCCGCTGGTACGCTGCGGTCGACGCGTCGGACTCGGCCGCGCTGACGGACGTGCCGCTCAAGCTCGACCGCGAACGAGTCACGATCCACGCCTGGCCAGAAGATCGCGAATGGCTCCAGCGCGTGTCCGGTGTCCTCGAATCCGGACTCCCTGCCCTCGAGACGGCGATCGGTTTGCCCTGGCCGGTCCCGGACGAGCTCCGGGTGGTCGAGGTGACCTCCGCCGAGATCGAGGGGTACGCCGGCATCTACGACTCCGCGGCGGACGAGATCAGGATCAGTGAGGACCTTGATCCGCTGGTCATCGTGCACGAGGCGTCCCATGCCTGGTTCGACGACCGACTCTTCAAGGAACGCTGGATCACCGAGGGCCTCGCCGACGAATACGCGTCCCGGGTCCTCGACCCTGGAGCGGACACGGTCCGACAGGGCCCGAATGCAGTCACTCCGGACGATCCAGCGGCCTTCCCGCTGAATGGATGGCCGCCGCCATCTCGGGTCGACAGCCAGACCGAAGCGACCGAGTCGTACGGCTACGACGCATCCTGGACCGTGGTCCGGGCCATCGTCTCGGAGGTGTCCGAGGCGCGGATGCGCGATGTCTTCGCGGCGGCCGCGGCTGGGACCATCCCGTACGTCGGGGCGCTCCCGGCAGAGCGGTCCGCGAGCGCACCCGACTGGCGACGGTTCCTCGATCTCGTCCAGGAGATCGGAGGGTCGACATCGGCCGCGGACCTGGTCGCCGAGTGGGTGGCGACGCCAGGCCAGGAAGCGGAGCTCGAGGCCAGGACCGTCGCTCGATCCGACTACGCGGACCTGCTCGCCACGGGCGGGACGTGGCTGCCGGGTCCGGTCGTGCGCCGGGCGATGACCGATTGGCAGTTCGACGACGCGGAGCAGGCGATCGATCGATCCGCCGCCATCCTGGAGGACCGGGACCGTCTGCATCAGGAGACGACGGCACTCGGTCTGGCCCTGCCGGCCGAACTGGAGTCCGCCTACGAGGCCTCGGCATCGACCGACGATCTCGCGACGCTCGATACGACGGTCGGCGACTGGCAGGTGGCGGCGGACGCGATCGACTCCGCCCGAGCCGCCCTGGCGGCCGACCGTGATCCGCTCGAGACGCTCGGGCTCTACGACACGACCCCGTCGGCGGGCTACGACGCGGCCCGGCTGGCGTTCTCCAGCGGCGATGAAGCCGCCGCCATGAGCGGAGCGACGACTACGCTGCAGCTCCTCGCCGGTGCCGGGACGTCGGCCGCGGGCGGGCGATCCAGATCGGGGCCGGCTTCGCCGTCCTGCTCCTGGTCGCGCTCATCCTCGCTGTGCTCGTCCGGCGCCGACGTCGCCGACCCCGGGCCAGCGCCGCCGGCGCCACCGTGACCGGTGAGCCGTACGCTACACTCGCCGCCACGCCGGAGCCGCTCGACCGAGACGAGGCCGGGCCGTCAGGCGGAAAGGGAGCGGAGCCGGACTGATGGGCCTGTCGCGCTCGCGGCCGTCGCACGAGATCATGTCGGGCGACTCAGCCGATGTCTACTTCGCACGAGCCGAGGCGATCCTCGCCAAGGAGGGACTCGATCCGCTCGTGACGATGGAGGTCTTCACCCGCCAGGACGGCGTGCTGTGCGGGATCGATGAGGCCCGCAACCTGCTGGGCCACGCCCTCAGCGGCGCCGATCCGGCCGAGACCAGACTCGAGGCGCTCAAGGATGGGGACGTCATCGGGCCCAAGGAGATCGTCCTCCGGATCCAGGCTCGTTACCGTCAGTTCGGCCTGTACGAGACGGCGTTCCTCGGGATGCTCGCCCAGTCGACTGGCTGGGCCACCGCGGCGCGTCGCTGCGTCGAAGCGGCCGCGCCTGAACCGGTCATCAGTTTCGGCGCCCGCCACGTCCATCCCGACATCACCGACGTCCTCGACTACGCGGCGATCGTCGGTGGCTGCGTCGGAGCCTCGACCCCGGCCGGGGCCCGGCTGGCCGGTCTCGCGCCGACCGGTACGATGCCGCATTCCCTGGTGCTCATCTTCGGCGACACCGTCGATGCGGCGGTCGCGTTCGATCGACATGTCGACCCGGACGTCCCTCGGATCGTGCTCGTGGACACCTTCAAGGACGAAGCCGAGGAGGCCCTCCGCGTCGCCCACGCGCTCGGCGATCGGCTCTACGGTGTCCGCCTCGACACGCCGTCCGAGCGCGGTCGGGTGACGCCGGACCTCGTCCATGAAGTCCGCGCCCGCCTCGACCAGGCCGGGTTCGGCCACGTCAAGATCACCGTGTCCGGCGGCCTGACGCCGGACCGCATCCGCTACTTCAAGGAGGCCGGTGCGCCGGTCGACTCGTACGCGGTCGGCACGTTCATCAGCGGCGCCACGCCGATCGACTTCACGGGGGACATCAAGGAGATCGATGGCCGGCCGATCGCCAAGCGCGGTCGGATCCCTGGCCGGACCGATGCGCCCCGCCTGGAGGCGGTCGACCTGGCGGCGTACCGCGACGGCTGAGTCGATGGCGGGCCAGCGTTCCGAGGACGAGCAGGACCACGATACGGCCTACGACCTTCTGCAGCGCGGTCGCGCGCTCATCGCCGATCGGCATCACGCCCAGGCCGCGATCGTGCTCGAACGAGCCGATCGACTCGAGCCACGCAAGGGGTCGATCCTCGAAGCCCTTGGGCAGGCGTACTTCAATTCCGGTCAGGCGGATCCGGCGAGGGGGATATTCGCCGCGCTCATCGAGGTGGATCCGTCGTCCCACTTCGGGCACTACGGTCTTGGGCAGAGTCTCAAGCGACTCGGGCGGCGTACGGACGCGCGAACGCACCTCCGTCTTGCGGTCGCCCTCAGCCCGGAGACGAGCCTCTATCGCGAGGCTCTCGCTCGACTGGGACCCGGTCCACAGGTGCGAGGCGTTGCGCCCGAGACGCCTAGGAAGTCGCCCTGAGCCGGGCGACCATGAGCAGACCCACGAGCGTCTTGGCGTCGCGGAACTGACCTTGCTCGGCGGCCGCGATGGCCTCTTCCCAGGGCATCCGCTCCAGGATGAGTCGTTCATCGGGATCGGGATGGAGCCGCTCCCCATCGGCCGCCCGGAGATCGGTCGCGAGGTAGAGGTGCATCAACTCGGAGGCGAAGCCGGGCGCCGTGTAGAAGCGACCGAGCAGCTGCCACGAGCCCGCGCGCGCACCAGTCTCTTCCTCGAGTTCCCGCCGTGCGGCTTCATCGGGGTCCTCGACGGATCCGTCCGCGGTCAGGTCGAGCGTTCCGGCCGGGATCTCCAGCAATGCTTCGCCGACGGCCAGCCGGTACTGGCGGACGAGGAGGACCCGATCCTCGTCGTCGATGGCGACGATCGCGACGGCGCCTGGGTGGTCGGCGATCTCGCGTGTCGCCCGGGTCCCGTCGGTATGCTCGATCGTATCGACCCGAAACGTCAGGAACCGGCCCCGGTGGACGACCCGGGAGTCGACCACGCGCTCGATCAGATCGGCCCCGGAGGGATCCCCCGGGGCCGATGAGTCGCGAGCCGACTGGTCGTCGCTCAGACCGCGACCCCGGCATCCGGGGCAAGGGTCAATCCGGTCTCACCATCGAACAGGTGGAGCTTGTTGAGCGGCACGGTGAGGTTGACGATGTCGCCCGTCTTGACCTGGTGCGCGGAGGCGACGATCGCGACGACGTCGCGATCCGCGGCCGTGACATGCAGGAGCTCCTCGTTGCCGAGGTACTCGACGACGTCGGCCCGGGCCTGGAAGGCCCCGACGCCGCTGCTCGCCTCGCCGATGTCGAGATGCTCCGGACGGAACCCGGCGACCAGGGTCTTGCCCGCGCGTGGGGTCGCGGTCTCGCGGTATTGCGGGGGCAAGGGGATGGACCAGTCGGCAGGTCCCACCAGCCGGGCGCTTTCGCCGCTCCCTTCCATGTGGACCTCGACGAAGTTCATCGACGGGCTGCCGATGAAGCCGGCCACGAACCGGTTGATCGGCTTGTCGTAGAGGGCCTGCGGCGTCCCGACCTGCTGGAGCAGGCCTTCGTTCATCACCGCGATCCGCGAGCCCATCGTCATCGCCTCGATCTGATCGTGGGTCACGTAGACCATCGTCGTCTTGAGGCGCTGATGCAACCGGGCGATCTCCGCACGGGTCTGGACTCGGAGCTTGGCGTCGAGGTTGGACAGTGGCTCGTCCATCAGGAAGACGGCCGGTTCCCGGACGATCGCGCGTCCCAGGGCCACCCGCTGTCGCTGACCACCCGACAGTTCCTTGGGCTTGCGATCGAGCAGCTTCTGGAGCTGGATCGTCTCGGCCGCCTCGTTGACGCGGCGCTCGATATCGGCCTTGGGCACCTTGCGCAACTTGAGGCCGAAGGCGAGGTTGTCACGGACGGTCATGTGCGGGTAGAGGGCGTAGCTCTGGAACACCATCGCGATGTCGCGATCCTTCGGCGGCACATCGTTGACGACCCGATCGCCGATCTTGAGCGTGCCTTCGGAGATCTCCTCGAGGCCTGCGATCATCCGCAGGCTCGTCGTCTTGCCGCAGCCCGATGGCCCGACCAGGACCATGAACTCGCCGTCACCGATCTCGAGATTGAGATCCCGTACGGCGTGGAAATCGCCGAACACCTTGTTGACGTTTTCGAACGTCACGGTCGCCATGGCGCCACCTCGCATCCCGGCCGACCATCGCGGGCCCATGCATCCAGTCGTCGAAGCGAGCGTGGACGAGCCCCGTACGTGGGCGGCTCCAGGGTCAGCCCATCGTACGGGGCGAGAAAGAGCGACGCAACCCGGAGTTCCTGGTCGGGGGGAGTTGGGGTGGCCTACGGGTTTCGAACCCGCAACCTTCGGAGCCACAATCCGATGCTCTGCCGTTGAGCTAAGGCCACCATGGGAACGCCGGTCGTGGCGACCCACCGTACGGCGGGCGGCACGAGCCACGGCAGTATAGCGGGACCGCTGCGGGCGGCGGTCACGAGCGGCCGCCATGCCGATCCGAGGGCATCGCAGACCGGCCCGGACCACACCAGACCGATCGGCATCACCCGGGACCCCACAGGACCATACGGTACCTGTGAACCAGACCGCACCTGACCATCGCACCCCGGACATCGCCACCGGTCGGGCCTACGGTGAACCTGACACCGACCGACCGGTTCGGAACGCCCCGGGAGCAACACGCCAGCATGTCCATCTCCGTCGAGCCCCACGCCAGCCAGCACCCGCGGCCGCGTGCCTGGTCGAATTGATCGACCAGGCGGATCGGACTCGCCGTCGCGCTCCTGTTCGGGATCAGCTCGGCGGTCAGCTTCGCCGCGCCGCCCGGTGCGTTCGCCTGGAGTTCAGGTTCCTACAGCTCCACGTCCGAGTCACAGCTCGTGGCCCTCACCAATCGTGCCCGGGCCAATGCCGGACTCAAGTCCCTCAAGGTCGACTCGACCCTCCGAACGGTCGCCAGGTGGCGAAGCAAGGACATGATCCAGCGCGACTACTTCAGTCACGACATCCCCGGCTACGGCAAGGTCTGGGACAAGCTCCATGCGATCGGCTATTGCTACAAGGTCGCGGGCGAGAACATCGGCTGGTGGACACGGCCCGGACGACGCGGCCACGGCAACGATCCAGTCCATGTTCATGGCCTCTCCCGGCCATAAGGCGAACATCCTGGGCAAGTCGTGGGACGTCATCGGCATCGGTGCCTACAAGGGTGCTGACGGCAAGAAGATGTGGACCGTCCTGTTCGCCGACAAGTGCGGCTCGACCGGCGGCAGCGCCCCCAAGGCGACGCCCAAGCCGAAGCCGCAGCCGAAGGCGACCCCCAAGCCGGTCGTACGATCGACCCCCAAGCCGACCCCCAAGCCGACCCGACGCCCGACCCCGAAGCCGACCGCGACGCCGACACCGACGCCGACACCCGAGCCGGTGCTGCCTGAAGTGCTGGACACGCCGAGTCCGTCACCGACGCCGTCGCCCAGTGCGCTTCCATCAGCGTCGCTCGAACCGGCGGTCGGGTCGCATCCCACGGCCATGCGCATCATCGACCGTGGAGCGGCCGGAGGGCTGCTGGAAACGATCGTCGGGGGCGTGGCCGGTCTCTTCTTCGGAGGCTGAACCCGATGGTCCTCGCTGAACCCGCCCCCCGCATCGCGCCGTCGGCTGGCCTGCCGCCGCCGATCCTCGAGGCTCGCGACCTGACAAGGGTCTACCGTCTTGGAGGGACCACGGTCGAGGCACTTCGGGATGTCTCACTGTCGGTCCAGGCCGGCGAGTTCGTCGCCCTGATGGGGCCGTCCGGCTCGGGCAAGTCGACGCTTCTGCAGGTCCTGGGCGGACTCGATCGCCCGACGACCGGCGAGGTCGTGCTCGAGGGCCAGCGGATCAACACCCTGAGCGATGACAAGGCGACCCGCCTGCGTCGCGACCGCACCGGGTTCGTCTTCCAATCGTTCAACCTCATCCCGCTGCTCGATGTCACCGAGAACGTCGCCCTGCCGTTCACGATCGCGGGCGACGATCCATCGAAGGGTGCCCTGCGCGAGCGGATCAAGGACGTGATCGACCTCGTCGACCTGACCGGCAAGGAACGCCACCGACCCGACCAGCTGTCGGCCGGCGAACAGCAGCGGGTCGCCATCGCCCGGGCGCTCGTCACCCGGCCGGCGCTGCTGTTCGCGGACGAACCCACGGGCAATCTCGACTATTCGACCAGCACGGAGATCCTCGATGCCCTTTGGCGCTCGTGCACCGAGCGTGGCCAGACCATCGTCCTCGTCACCCACGACTCCAAGGCCGCTGCGTACGCCGATCGCGTCCTGGTCGTCAGCGACGGCCGGATCCGCGACACGATCGAACTTGGCCGGCGCACCGACCATGATGCGACGGCTGCTGATCGCCCGGCTCGCCCAGCTCGGCCTGTAGGTCCACGTCCGATGGCTCTCCGCCGGCTCGCCCTGCGCAGCCTGCGCGCCCGGCCGATGCGGACCGGCGCGAGCATCATCGCCGTGGCCCTCGGCGTGGCCGTCCTGTTCGCCGGGCTGGCCACGCAGGCTGGCATCCAGGCCTCCGTGGACGAGACCGTCCGCATCCTGATGGGTCGGGCGGACCTCCGGATCGAGGCATTCGACGAGACGGGCCTGTCCCCGCGACCGTGGCCGCGATCGCCTCGACACCCGGCGTCGACGTCGCCGCTCCGGCCCTGGAGCAGCGGACCTACCTCGGTCAGAGCGAGAACGACCCAGCGCTGCCCCCGCCCGTCACGGTGCTCGGCATCGACCCCTCGGCCGACCCCGCCGTTCACGACCTGCTGCTCGCGTCGGGCGCGTCGTTGACCGACCCGAACGAGCACGCCGCGCTCATCACGGAGCGACTCGCACGAGAGGACGGTCTGGCCATCGGGTCGTCGCTGTCGATGCAGGGTGCCGGTGACTCGATCTCCTATCGCGTCGTCGGCATCCTGACGGGTGATGGCCCGCTCGTCGGCACGCTCGGTCGGACCGTCGTCGTGCCGCTCACGACCGCCCAGACCGTGTTCGGCCGGACGGGGGTCGATCGCGTCGATGTCGTGGTCAGCCCGGGTTCCGATCCGGCCATCGTCACGGCCGCGCTCGAGTCACGGCTTGTTGGTGAGCCATACGTGTTGTCGACGCCGTACGACCTGGCCGCAGGGCTCCGGGCCTCCGCGACGGACTTCCTGCTCACGACCGGTCTGATCGCGGCGGTCGCCCTGTTCGCCGGCGCGTTCCTCATCTTCAACACCCTGTCCATGACCGTCTCCGAGCGGATTCGCGAGATCGGCCTGCTCCGAGCCGCGGGCGCGAGCCGCGGACAAGTCATGTCGTTCATGCTCGCGCAAGCACTCGTCATCGGGGTCGTCGGCTCGCTCGTCGGCGTGGTGATCGGCGGGCTTCTGGCCGCAGCGATGGCTGTGACCGTGGGGACGGTCGGCGCGGTCACGTTGCGCGGACCCGGCTTGCCCCTCGATGCTGTCGCCGCTGCGCTGCTGGTCGGTGTCGGCGTCACCGTGGCCGCCGCCCTGGGACCGGCTCGGCGGGCCAGTCGGATCCAGCCGGTCGAAGCGCTCCGGACCCGGTTCGACTCGCCGACGGCGCGCGGAGCCAGGCTGCGCTGGCTGGCCGCGGTCTTCGTCGTGATCGCCCTGGCCGGGGTCGTGATCCTGCCGCAGATCACCGGTCCGACGGGGGCTATCGGTTCCCTGGCGATCTACGGTGTCCTGCTCATGACCACGCTGCTCATCCCGCTGGTCCTGCCGGTGATGGCCCGGATCGCCGGGATGCCCTTCCGTCTCCTCCTCCGTGTCGAGGAACGGCTCGCCCGGAGCGCCATCGGGCGCGATCCCAGCCGGACGGCCCTCACCCTCGGCAGCCTGACCGTCGGGCTCGCCATGGTCGTCGCCCTCGGAGGCGTTGGCCAGCAGGCGAGAGCGGCGGCATCCGGATGGATCGACGACGTGGTCCCGGGAGGGGTCGTGCTCACCTCCATCCGGCCGATCGCCCCCGACGAAGCCGTGCCGACCCAGCTGGCCGAGACCGTGCCCGGCGTCGAACGGGTCAGCCCGATGGCGACGTTCGATGTCGCGATCGAGGGGATCCGCACGGACGCGGCGGCGGTGGTCGGCTCGGACATGGCGGCCGACGGCCGCCTCAGATTCGCGGCCGGCGACCGGCGGGCCGCGCTCGCCGCGCTCGATGCCGGTGGCGCCACGATCGTCCCGGCGGCGATCGCCGCCCGGTTCGGACTCGCGGTCGGTGATGTGGTCACGGTGCCGGCCGCCGACGGTGGTTCGCTCGACCTGCAGGTCGTCGGCATCGTCGAGCGGTCACTGCCGGGCAAGACCGGCGAATCGATGCTCATCGGCTGGGCCGATGCGACGGACCGGCTCGGTGTCGCCGGGGCGGACGCCTTCGCGGTCCGGTTCGATCCGACGGCAACGTCGGCGAACACCGCCGCCCTCGACACGGAGGCGGACCTGCTCGCACTGCAGGTCGTGCCCCTCGATCAGATCGAAGGCGCCGTCAGCGTGGCCCTCGAGCGGATCTTCGGGCTGTTCGATGCCCTCGCCCTGGTCGCCGTCCTGATCGCCGCCCTCGGGATCGTCAACACCCTGAGCATGAACGTCCTGGAGCGCGTCCGCGAGATCGGCATCCTGCGGGCGGCGGGAATGAGCCGGAGCCAGATCTGGCGCTCCGTCGTCGTCGAGGCCGGCATCCTCGGCCTGGCCGGGGCGCTGCTCGGGATCGTGGTCGGGCTTGGGATCGGCGCGCTCATGGTCGTGTCGACCGGTGACCACCTCGATCTCGTGGCGAGCATCCCCTGGACGATCATCGCGCTGACCCTCGTGATCGGTGTCGGGCTGGCGATGCTGGCCGCCGCCTATCCCGCCCGGATCGCCAGCCGTCTGTCCATCGTGCGGGCCGTCCAGTACGAGTGACGCGATGCTAGACTCCGGCCGGAGATCGCCACGTCGGGGATCGACCCAGGGAGCCTAGATGTCGCTCGCGATCCCGAGACTCGACCGAAGCACGATCGCGGAGCACGGCCTGACCATCGCCGACTTCCTCGTGCCCATCCGAGTCGGGGAGCGGGTCAACGCCCGGGTCCGTGACATCGTCCTTGTCGTCGCCGGAGCGATCTTCATCTACCTGACGGCGAAAGTCAGCCTTCCCGTCCCGGGCTCACCCGTGCCGATCACCGGTCAGACCTTCGGTGTCCTGCTCGTCGGCGTGTCGCTCGGCCTGCGGCGCGGCCTGTTCGCCGTGTCCTTGTACGTGTTGCTGGGCGTCATCGGACTGCCGTTCTTCGCGGATGGCAAGGGCGGCCTGGACGTGATCTGGGGCGCCACGGGCGGCTACCTCATCGGGTTCATCATCGCTGGAGCGGTCGTCGGACGCCTGGCGGAGCTCGGCTGGGACCGGCGGATCGGCGGTGCTCTCGGAGCGATGCTGATCGGTACCGCGATCATCTACGCCATCGGGCTGCCCTGGCTCATGGTCGTCGGCGACCTCACCGCCGGCGCGACGATCGACAAGGGCCTCGCCCCGTTCCTCGTCGGCGACGCCCTCAAGCTCGCGCTCGCAGCGGCGATCTTCCCGGTTGCCTGGTGGCTCGTGGGGCGACGTCCGGACGACCGCTGACGATGGCCGGGTCGGATGCGGGTCTGTTCGGGCCAGCGTCTGAGGCCTGGCGGCTGGATCGCGAGGCGATGTTGCTTCCCGGCGCCGGGCCACGGGCCCTCCTCCTCCAGCTCGCGCACCCGCTCGTCGCGGCCGGTGTCGACGAGCATTCGGACTTCCGGTCGGATCCTTGGCACCGGCTCGCCGCGACCCTGCGAAGCTACCTGACGATCATCTATGGCACGACGGCAGCGGCACGAGCCGAGATCGGCCGACTCAACGGGCTGCATCGGTCGATCGTCGGACCTGGCTACTCGGCCCGTGACCCGGAGCTGTCGATGTGGGTCCACGCCACCCTCGTCGACTCCACGATCGTGGCCTACGACGCCTGGCTCGAGCCGCTCTCGCCGGACCGGCGGGCGGCCTTCTACGCCGAGACCCTGCCGATCGGCCGGGCCTTCGGCATCCCCGAGTCGGTGCTTCCGGCGGATCTCCAGGCGTTCGAGCGATACATGGACTGGATGATCGGACCAGGCGGTCCGGTGAAGGTGTCGCCGGTCGCCCGCGAGCTCGCCGAAGTCGTGCTTCGACCGCCGTTGGGACCCTTGGCGGCGCTGTTCCCGTTCCAGGGCGCGACCGCCCGCGTCCTCGGTCGGGTGCCGGCCGGATCGTATGCCTGGACGCTCTGGCCCGCGATCGGGCTGCTGCCCGACCCGGTCCGGAAGGGCTACCGGCTGCCGTGGGGCGTTCGCGAGCGGATCGTCGCAGCGTGGCTGGTGACTGCCTGGCGCGCCTGGCGGCCGATCCTGCCCCCGGCCTTTCGGCAGATGCCCCAGGCGCTCGCGGCCGACCGACGGCTCGGCGTCGCTGCCGACGCTCAGTAGAGGCTGGGAAAGCGCCTCGCGAAGAGCGCGGAGCCCAGATCGATCGGTGTCGCCGCGTCCAGGGCATCGAGCAGGGTGGACGTCGTCGAGATCGCGCCCTGATGGTCCCGGATGTAGCCGCGCAGGGCCGGCCAGAATGCGCTCGAGCCCATCAGCCGTCGGGCCCGGTCGAGCAGGTTGCCGCCCTGGATGTAGATCCGCTCGTAGTAGCACGCCGCCGAGTAGTCGTAGATGGCCAGGTCCAGCCGTCCACTCGAGCATCGGCTCGCGCGGCGCAGCCCCAGCACGAACCGGGCCGCGAAGTCGGCGGCGGCCTCATCCGCGAACGGTTCGGTCGCTTGATCGTTCCCCACGATCCCGTAGAACCACTGATGGGCGGTCTCGTGCGCGGCCAGATAGCGAAGGTTCGACGCGGCGACGCCGGGCGGGATCCAGATCAGGGCCGGTGACTCCATCCCGTAGCCGCCCGCTGACTGGACGACCTTGAACACGCCGCGAGGGTACGAGCCAAGCCGGCGTTCGAGCGCGTCGAACGCGTCGGCAGCGGCGCGGAGCATGGCCCCGCCGGGCGCGCCAGGTCGGTAGTAGACGCGGACGACGGTGTCGCGGACGACCCGTGACCGCGTTCGGTAGTCCCGGGCCGCGGTCACCGTGAAGTCCCGGACGTTCGCCGCGTGGAACGTCTGGTGGAGCCGATCGGCACTGCGTGCCGTCCGGTGGCCCGTGGTCGCCAGGACGAGCGGTCGCGAGGTGGTGATCCGGACGGTGACCGAGGGGCTGGTCGGCGTCTCGAATGGATCGCCATGGTTCGGCCGGGCGAAACGGATCCGGCGACTCACCCAGGGCAGCCAGCGGTACAGATCGATGACCCCGTTTGCGCGCGTGAACAGCCAGTCGGAACCGGCGACGCCACTGCGCAGCGTCGCCCGATACCGGAGTCGGATGGTCGTCGTTGCCCCGACTGGCAGATCCCGTCCGAGGGGCACCACGATCGTCTGGCCGGTGACGGTGGCGCCGACGGCGGTCCCATCGACGGTCGCGGGTTCGAGCACCATCGCGCCGAGCCTGGCCGCGACCGTGTTGAACTCGATCCGGTCGACCGGCCCGCCCGACGTGTTCCGGATCGTGGCCGTGCTGTCCACCCGGACCTTGCGTGACGCCCAACCCAGCCGGAGGGCGACGTCGTAGGTCGCCTCGAGGAACGGGCTGGACCGATCGACCGCGTCGGGTGCGACGGCGGGAACCGGGACGCTTGGCGGCACCACCGTCGTGGTGTCGGGCGGCCGCACGTGCGGCGATGGAGCGCCGAGCGCGCCGGCGACGATCGTCAGGCACGCGACGACGATGAGGCGATGCATCGAGCCCATCCTACCCGGACGTCACTGGCCGGCTGCCGCGTAGACTTCCCGGGACGATCCTCAAGCCGGAGTTCCGCGAACCGCCCGGGGCGGGGTTCGGAGCGCGCGGCCGGTGACGCGAGTTTGCTAGGATCGCGATCATGCTCGCGCACGTGGGTGGGGCGCGGCTGGACATGACCGTCGGCGCGGCGGCACAGGTATCAGTCGGGACTCCCAGGACATGACCACAGGGGGACCGGTGCGTCGGTCGACCTCGGCCGTCACGAAGGTCATCCTGACGACGCTGATCGTCGCGCTCCTGGCGATGAGCTGCCAGGCGCAACCACCACCGAGCCCGCCCGCGGGTCCGTCCCCATCACCTGCCGTCGCGCTCCCCCCGACGAGCCCGCTCATCGTCAACCTCGATCGGGTCGGAGGCGGCACGACCGCGCATCTGGGTTATCCCGTCGCGCTCACGGTCGCGGCACTCGGCATGCGCGGGATCAGCGCGTTCGAGCTGTGGGCGGGGGGCGATCGGGTGGAGTTCACGTCACCTCGCGACCCGAGCCGCCCAGCCGCCACGGCGCGATGGGACTGGATTCCCGCGACGACCGGCGATGTCGTTCTCGTGGCCCGCGCGTTCGACTCGACGGGTCACGCCAGTCAGTCGTCCCCGATCAGGATCCACGTCGTCACGGCGCCGCCGGTGACCTACCGGCTGATCGAGGTCACCGCGGACGGAGGTGAGAGCCTCGCCTCGATCGTTGCCGCGAATGGCGGTGATCCAAGCGTCGCTTCTTACTGGAACGGCACCCTGCCCGATGGTTCGCTCCCCGCGGGGACGACCGTCGCCGTGCCGGTCCGGGACCCCACGCCTCCGCCACCGTCCGCATCGCTCCCGGCGGGTACGCCCGGCCTCGCGGACGCAGTGCTCGCCGCAGACCTGGCGCATCCGGTGCCGGCGGGACTCGAGACGCCCTCGCTGGAGCTCACGGTGACGGGCTGCACGATCAGCGGCAAGGCGACCGGCGGCACGAACGCCACGACCGGCTTCTCCTACTCGGTCTTGCCGCCTGCCTCCGATTCCTTCCTGCATCTCCCCTCGACTGGCGGCTCCGATGGCGGCTCCACCACGACCTTCGATGCGCTCGGCGGAAGGAACTATGTCACCGTGTCCGAGTTCTCACGGGACGCTGGGACGCCCTCGGCGATCGTGCCCGTCGATGTCCCACCCAAGTGCGGAGCCGAGGGCTGGACTGGCACGGCGAGCCTTGACGGCGGCCGGCTCGTGACAGACGAGGCGGCTGATCGCGCCTACCTCTACCTCAGGGCCGGGGTTGGCGATTGGCAGCGAGTCCCGGCGAGCGCAGACGCCTTCGTCGAGTCGACCGACGGCGTGCTGGACTTCGGATCGGTCCTCCCCGTTCTCGTGAACTCCAGTCTCGACCTCGAGGCGTGGGGATGGCGAGGCGGCGAGCTCGTCAAGCTGGGGAGCGGGACCTACGTGCCTCCGGCCGGATCCCTGTACCTCGGAGCCGCCGGCGATCCGGCAAAGCTCGCGGCGGGGCTGGGCACGAGCCTCGACATCCAGATCCATCCCGGGACGCCGGAATTCCACGAGGTGCTGTCGCGGGATTCGACGATCGATCGTCCTGGCCCGAACTCCACCAGTGCGACCCGAACGTTCAAGTGGTCGACGACGGACGGGGGCGTAACGGGTCTGCAGTGGCAGCTGCTGCCGTACCCGGTCACCGATTCGACCGTGACGACCCCACCATTCCTCCTCGACACGGGAACGATCGACGTCCACGGCCTCTCGACCGGCACGTTCTCGATCGATCTCAAGCCGTATCTCGGCGGGAAGACAGCCGGGGTCACCTCGGCCAGCGCCTGGGGCCAGAACCAGCTCATCACCAAGCTCACCCAGATCGCAGCCAGCGAGGCTGCTGGTGGGCCTGCGGCACCGAGCCAGGTCGTGCTGAACCAGGATGGGATCTGGCGACCCAGTCCGACGCCAGGCGCCGGATCCGGCGCCATCGGCGGCGGCATCTCCGGCCTGACCATCGGCTCGGCGGACAGCCTGTCGCAGCTCCCGCTCACGATCAACGCCCTGTACCTCCGGGTCATCCCGTACGCCGGCACGACGCCGGCCGGCGACGCGTCGAACCCAGTCTCGCTGAAGGTCGTCGAACCGGACGATCCGCTCTACTTCGATCGGTCGCCGCCGCCCCCGCCGCCCACGTACAACGATGCGTACACCCAGCACGCGATCTTCTATGCGCCGACCGGATCGAACCCCCACTACTTCCACTGCGTCCGGGTGGTCAAGGGTGGGTACAACCTGTCGATCATCGGGAACTGGTCCGATGGGACCACCCACTGCAAGCCCGAGGACGATGGCGGCTGGTCGCTTTCGGATGCCTTCGAAGCCTTTGCCGACTGGGTCGGCGGCATCTGGGACTGGGTGAGCGACGCCTACGGCTGGGTCGAGGACCAGGTCGTGAACGTCGTCCTCGCCCTCGTCCCCTGCCAGCAGATCGCCGACCAGGTGTCCGACAGCGGCAAGGAGATCTGCAAGACGATCGCCAAGACCGCGCTGCAGGCCGTCATGATCTCGTTCGGGATCCCGCCGGAGATACCGGACTGGGAGTCCACGATCTCGGCGGCGAAGGGTGACCTCAAGGACTTCATCCTCGAGAACGCCGACCAACTGCCGGGGGTCAGCGATGCCTGCGCCGCGGCCACGGCGGCGCATGCGGCGAAGGGCAGCTTCCCGACGTGCGATGCGCTCATCGAGAAGGTCATCGACGAGGCGACGACGCGCATCGCCGCACAGAGGAGCAAGGCTGCCGCGTCGAATGCCGGGGTACAGGTGCCCGGAGGGATCACCGTTGAGCCGGATCCGCGTGGGATGCCACAGCCGCCCCACTTCGATATCACCCTGACGAGAACGAACGCCGCGCTCCCGACCGGGGTCGACTGCACGATGACCGGGAGCATGACCAGCACACTCGACGACTGGAACTGGGACGAGTGGGAGTGGATGAATGGCCGCGGCACGTTCACGACCAAGTCGGGAACCGTCACCGGCGAGCCCTTCACGAGGGTGACCCAGGACATCGCACGTCTGGCTCCAGGCGAGTCTGTCACCTACCAGCTCTGGCTCACCAGGAAGACCATCTGGTTCGAACCGGACGGACTCAATGACTTCTATGCCAAGCAATACGCCCTGGGCAACGGGGATATCAACCACGATTGGGTCCTGCTGCAGAAAGGCGCTACCGTCGTGGGTCGCCTCGCCGGCAATTGCATCCCCGGTGGCACACTCACGCAAGTGCTCGACGGGCAGGCATCAGATTGACGCTGCGACGCTCGCTCCTGATCGCGGCCCTGATGGTTTCCGTGGCGCTGGCGACGACGAGTCTGGCCGCGGCCGCGACCAAACCGTCAGCCTGGATCGACGAGCCCCTGCCCGGGGCCGTGCTTGAGCTTGGTCAGATCCACGTGACCGTCCATGCTGCCGATCCCGGCGGGATCGCGAACGTGCGCTTCCTCGTGGATGGCAACGATGCCGCGACGATCGCGGCCCCCGATGGCGATTTGGTCACTGTCCCTTGGATGTGGGCCTCCCCGACACCCGGCCAGCATATGATCACGATCCTGGCCGCGGCCAGCGGCGGTTCCACGTCGGATCCCGCATCTGTCGCCGTCACGATCGTGGGTCCGCCGGTAGCGTCTCCATCTCCCGTCCCGACCCCGACGCTTGCACCGACGGCGCCACCGACGCTTGCCCCGACACCGATCCCGACGGCGCCACCGACGCCGAAACCGACCCCGAAGCCGACCGCGAAACCGACGCCGGCGCCCTGCACACCGCCGATGCCCGACAGGCTGAACCCGACGGACTTCTTCCTGGTGCAGGCATCGGCGAACCCACCCACGGTCAGGTGGGCGTACGGAACACCACCCGCCTGTGCCCCAAGCGGTTTCCGCGTCTCCATCGTGGATTCGCCATCGACGGGATACAGCGTCACCTCGGGCGTGCTGCCGGCAACCGCCGAATCGTGGACTCCGCCTGCCGCGCTCCCGATCACCCCCAGCTGCCTGACCTACGTGTGGACCTTCGACGTGCTTCGCTCGGACGGTTCGGTCGGTCAGACGGTGAACCGCACCTTGGCAGCCTGCCCCTGACCGGAGTTGGCCGGGCGGCGATCGTGTCGAAGTCGACCCGATGGATCTCGGACGTCACCGGCCGGCTGCCGCGTAGACTTCCCGGGGTGACGACCGATAGCTCGCCGGATCCGCTGGTCGCGGCGATCCGCGCCCGCCTGCCCGCCACGCGACTCCTGACCGAGCCGCTGGATCGCGAGACCTACCGATCCGACGAAACGGCGTACCTGCATGCCGGGTTGCCCGGGGCCGTCGCCTTTCCGACGACGACCGAGGAGGTCGTCGAGCTGGTCCACATCGCCGCCGAGCTGGGCGATCCCGATCGTCCCCCGGGGAGCGGGCACCGGGCTGTCAGGTGGCGCGGCCGGGATCGAGGGCGCCCTGACCATCGCCTTCACCGCGATGGACCGGATCATCGAGATCGACCGCGAGAACCTCGTCGCGGTCGTCCAGCCGGGGGTCATCAACGCCGACCTCAAGGCCGCAGTCGCCGCGCAAGGATTGTTCTACCCGCCCGACCCAGCCAGCTTCGAGATGTGCTCGATCGGGGGCAATCTGGGCACCAATGCCGGCGGCCTGTGCTGCGTGAAGTACGGCCAGACGCGTGAGTCGGTGCTGTCGCTCGAGGTGGTCATGGCCGACGGCGCGGTCATCCGGACCGGCGGCCGGAACCTCAAGGATGTCGCCGGCTATTCGCTGACCCACCTGTTCGTCGGCAGCCAGGGGACACTCGCGATCACGACCGAGGCGACGCTCAAGCTCCGCCCGGCACCACCGCCGCGGCTGACCGCGCTCGCGTTCTTCCCGACCCTCGAATCGGCCGGCGATGCCGTGGCCGCGATCGCCGCCGCGGGCCTCACCCCGGTGACCCTCGAGTTGCTCGATCGGTTCACGATCGCGGCCGTCGACGACATGAACGACCTGGGCCTGGATCGCTCCGCCGCGGCGATGCTCATGATCGAATCGGACATGCCCGGCGTCGCAGCGATCGCCGAACTCGAGCTGGCCGAGACCGCCTGCCGGGGCGCCGGCGCGACCGACGTCGTCCGAGCCGCCGACGCCCAGGAAGCCGATTGGCTGCGCCAGGCACGGCGTGCCGCCCACTATGCCCTCGAACGTCTCGGCGACGTCCGGATGGAGGATGTCGGGGTGCCCCGGTCGCGCGTCCCGGAGATGCTTCGGGCGATCGAGCGGATCGGTGCCGAGCACGACGTCCGGATCGGGACGTTCGGTCACGTGGGTGACGGCAACCTGCATCCGGACCTTGTCTTCGAGCGGGGCGACCCCACGGCCGAGGCGAAGACCGAGGCCGTCAAGAAGGATCTCTACCGGGCGGCGCTCGACCTGGGCGGCACGGTCACCGGCGAGCATGGCATCGGCAGTGCCCGACGGGAGTGGCTGGAGATCCAGCGCGGCCCCGATGCCGTCCGGGTGATGCGCTTGATCAAGTCCGCCCTGGACCCATTCGGGATCCTCAACCCGGGTCGCGTCCTCTAGCCGGAGGTCCGAGCCCGTGCTCCGCCCCTCACCCGGGCCGCGCGTCCCCCTAGTCGGCCGTCCGGGTCCGAGGCGATCGGGTCGCCGATCCAGGCCAGGGGCTCCGTCACCTTCCTCGCGCGATCGTGTTGCCTGGCAGAACGTCGACGCAGGCTACCTGGCAGAACGTTCACCCAGAGATCCTTACGCGAGATCCCGCGGCCGTCCGGCCTTGCTGGACTGACTGGCCACGCTCGGGTCGCCCTGGCCGGCTCACCCGTTCGCCTGGATCCAGCCGATATCGGGGGATGGATCCGGCTGTACGGTCTTCTGGGGAGAATCCTGCCAGGTTCGGTCGCGCCGGATCCTTGGCCCAGGATCCACGTCCCCAGGGCCGCGGCCCTCGCCCGGGCCAACGCCCCTCGCCCGGGCCCGCTCCCCCTTGCCCGGGCCTGCGCCGCCCGTGGAGTGCCCCTCGCCCGGGCCTGCGGCCCCGCCTCGCCCCGCCCCTCGCCCGGGCCCTGGTTGACACGATCGACGCGCCCCCGGATGATGCGCGTACCGTGGATGCACATCTGTCAGATACAAACGTGCAGGGTCCCCGATGAGCGACTTCGAGCAGCTCGTACGGGCGAGCCGCCTGTACTACGAGCTGGGTGAGACGCAGAACGACATCGCCGCCCAGCTGGGGGTCACCCGGCCGCAGGTATCGAGACTGCTCAAGCGGGCGCGAGCCGAGGGCATCGTCGAGATCAGGATCATCGATCGGACCGCTGTCGAGAGCCCGGCCGCGGCGGAGCTGTGCCGGCGTTATGGGTTGCAGGCGGTCCATCTCGCGCCGACGGTCGCCGGGCCGGAGGACCTGACCCATCGGATGGTCGGCAGACTCGCGGCCGACGTCCTGCGTGGCGTCCTGCGCGCCAGGGCCATCGTCGGCATCGGTGATGGCGTGTCCATCGCGGCTACGGCGGGTGCCCTCGAGGAGGCGGCGACGCCGGTCGCCGTCACGATCGTCCCGCTGTGTGGCGGACATTGGTCGACCGGGACGGAGCGGGAACCTTATCGGCGCGTCGCCGACGCCCTCGGCGCGCAGGCGCATGGACTCATGTCGCCGGGTCTCGTGGACGACGCGGCGACCCGCCGGGCGCTCGTGGCGCATGCCGGTGTCCGGGCGATCATCGACCTCTGGGACCGACTCGACGTCGTGCTCTTCGGGATCGGCGGGCCCGCCTGGACCGCCGCCCGGGTCGGGGATGCGGTGGAGCGCGAACTCGAGGAAGCCGAGGCCGTCGGGGAGGTGCTGGTCGCCCCGTTCGATCTCGACGGCCGGTTCGTCTGCCCGGCACTGCGCGAACGGGTCATCGCGCTCGATGCGCGTCGGCTCGGTCAGGTCCCGGTCTCGATCGGCGTTGCCGCGGGCGACGCCAAGGTACGACCGATCCTGGGTGCCCTTCGGGCCGGCGTGGTGGGCGTGCTGGTCACGGACGTCGCCACGGCCGAGGCGGTCGTCGCTCTTGACGACACCGTTGGACGATCCGTCGACACGGTCGGACGATCCGTCCCCGAGGGTGTCCGTTGAGCTCGCGGGAACCGGTCGTCCTCGGCATCGATCTCGGCACGACCGAAGTCAAGGCGGGCCTCGTGACCCTCGATGGCCGGCTCGTAGGCCTCGCTCGGAGCGGCTACCAGCTCGATGTCAGTGGCGGGCATGGCTGGGCGGAGCAGGACCCGGGCGCCTGGTGGTCGGCCGTGGTCAGCGCGGTCCGGGCGCTGCGTGTCCACGATGTCGCCGAGGTCGCCGCGATCGGGGTCGACGGTCACGGTCCGACGCTGGCCGCGGTCGACGCCCGAGGTGAGGCCACCCGTCCGGCGATCACCTTCCTGGACACCCGCGCCCACGAGGAGATCGCGGAGCTCGAGCGGAAGACCGGGGTCCGCGGTTGGGCGCTCGCCGGACTTCCCGCGGCGCTGTGGGTGGAGCGCCATGAACCCGCGGTCGCCGAGGCAACGTGCTGGTACCTCGCGACCTGGGAATACCTCGCCTTCCGACTCACGGGCATCGCCGCGGGTCCGCTGGTCCCGGACCAGTCGATCCCGGAAGCCGCCCTCATCGTCGCTGCCGGCATCCCCGGGGACAAGCTCCCGGCGCCGTCTTCGAGCGGCACCGTCGTCGGTGGGCTCGCCGAGGCCGCGGCCGAGGCCCTCGGCCTGCCGGTCGGGGTCCCGGTCGTGGGTGGGACCGTCGACGCATTCGCGAGCTATCTCGGCGCGGGCCTGCTCGAGCCCGGCGATGCCTTCGATCCGGGCGGCTCCGCGGGCGGCTTCGGGGTCTACTGGGATCGACCGGTCGACGTTCCCGGCGGCTTCGTCACGCCGGCGCCGATCGCCGGCCGGTATTCCGTGGGGGCCGCGATGGCGGCGACCGGCCGAGCCCTTGACTGGTACCGCGATGAGGTCCTGGGCGACACGATCACCACCGACGCCCTCCTGGCCGAGGCCGCAGTCACCCCGCCCGGTGCCGACGGGCTGGTGTTCCTGCCCTATCTGGCCGGTGAGCGATCGCCGATCTGGGACCCTGAGGCAAAGGCCGTCCTGGCCGGACTCACCCTGGGGCACGGCCGGGGCCACATCGCGCGGGCGATCGTCGAAGCCTCCGCCCTGGCCATCCGGCATGTCGCCGAACCGATGCTGGCCGCGGGCGTCCGGGTCACCGAGATGCGGGTCTGCGGGGGGCCCGCCAGGAGTGCGTTCTGGAACGGTGTGAAGGCGGATGTCACCGGCTTCCCCGTGGCCATCCCGGCCGTCCTCGAGACGGCCGTCCTCGGCTCGGCCATCCTCGCGGCTGTCGGGATCGGCGCCTACCGCGACCTGCCCGAGGCGATCGGGGCGATGACCAGGATCGCCGACCGGGTCGAACCTCGCCGGGACCTCGCCGGGACCTATGACCGGGTCTACCAGGCGTATCGATCGCTCTACCCTGCGACCGCGCCGATCCTGCGGCCCCTGGCGGGGCTGGTCGTGCCCGGGCCGGCCGAGCGGCGACCGTCATGACCTCGATCCCGGGCGCCTCCGGCAGGATCGATCTGCGTGACCTGTCGTTCGCCTTCACCGATCGCTCCGGGACGTCCCTGCCCGTTCTCGACGCGATCGACCTCACGATCGAGGGCGGTGGCATCGTCGCGCTGATCGGCCCGAACGGTTGTGGGAAGTCCACGCTCCTCCGGGTGGCCGCCGGTCTCCTGGCGCCGGATCACGGGGCGGTCCTCCTCGACGGGATGCCTGTCGTCGGTCCGGATCCGCGCATCGGTCTCGTCTTCCAGGAACCCCGCCTGCTGCCGTGGCGATCGATCGCCGACAACATCACCTATCCCCTCGAACTCGCCGGCTGGGCGCCCGGACCGCCGGACCGATCGGCTGCAGTCCCTGACCGGCCTCGTCGGGATCGACCCCGCGGTCATGGGCGCTCGTCCGATCGAACTGTCGGGCGGGACGCGGCAACGGGTCGCCCTCGCGCGGGCCCTGGCACTTGAACCCGAAGTCCTGCTGCTCGACGAGCCGTTCAGCGCGCTCGACGCCCTGACTCGCGAGCGATTCGACCTCGAGATCCTCCGCCTGTGGGAGCGGGCGGCCACGACCATCGTGCTGGTCACCCACAGCATCCCGGAAGCGATCATGGTCGCCGACCGCGTGGTCGTCCTGTCGCCGCGACCGGGCCGGATCCTCATCGACCTCCCGATCGATCTGCCCCGCCCGCGCTCGATCGCCGACCTGGATGCCGCGGCCGTGTCTCGCGCGTCGCGCGAGATCCGCGCCTACCTCGGGGAGCCCGATCCTGCGGCCGAGGCGATGGCGCCGCACGACCTTGCGGCGGAGCTCGCCTCATGAGCCGGGCGACATGGCTCCCGGTTGCCGCGGCCTTCGCGTTCTTCGTGATCGCCTGGAAGGTCGTCGTCATCGTGGCGGGCCTGCCGACGTTCATCCTGCCCGGCCCGGATGTGGTCGCCGACCGCTTCGTCGGCGCGTGGCTGGACGGGACCGTGTGGCCGCATTTCGTGGCGACGATGGTCGAGATCCTGATCGGCTTCGTCGTCGGGACCGGACTCGCCCTGGTCGTCGGCTACGGGCTGGCCCGGAGCGTGCTGTTCGAACGTCTCGCCTCGCCGTACCTCGTGGCGGCCCAGGCCATCCCCATCCTCGTCCTCGCGCCGCTGCTCGTCCTGTGGTTCGGGTCCGGGCTCCTCAGCAAGGTGGTCATCTGCGCGCTCATCGTCTTCTTCCCGGTCGCGATCGCCACGATGGTCGGGATCCGCTCCGTGGATCGACGGCTGATCGAGCTCGGACGCAGCCTCCGCGCGACGCCCCGGCAGATCCTGACCACGATCGAGGTACCGGCAGCGATGCCCAACATCTTCGGCGGGTTGCGGGTCGGCGTGACCCTGGCCGTTGTCGGAGCCGTGGTCGGGGAGTGGGCGGGTGCTGACAAGGGCCTGGCCGTGCTCATCAATCTTGCCCGAGGATCGCTGTTCGACATCCCGCTGATGTACGCGACGCTTGTCACCATCGCCCTCATCGGGATCGTCCTGTATCTCCTCGTCGTCTTCGCCGAACGCCGGCTCGTCGGCGCTCGATGACTCGCCCTGCCGTTCTGGAGGTCTTCGTGTCGATGTCTCTTCGTCGCCCGTTCGTCCGCGGGCTCACGGTCGCGATGGTGGCCGCCCTGGTCGCCGCCTGCGCCGCAGGCTCCAGTTCCAGTCCCGGCCCGACCATCGGCGCCAGCGTCGAGCCGACGGCGAGTGGCACAGCTTCGCCCGAGGCGAGCGTCGCGCCGACCAAGCTGGTCGTCGGCCTCGGCTACATCCCGAACGTCCAGTTCGCCCAGTTCTACCTGGCCCAGCAGGAAGGGCTGTACGCCCGGGCCGGCCTCGACGTCGAGTTCCAGAACAAGATCGACCCGGATCTCATCGCCCTGGTCGGCCAGGGGGCCATCGATGTCGGGATCGGCGACGGAACGAGCGTCATCCCGGCCGTCAGCAATGCGATCCCGATCCAGTACATCGCGACGATCTACGGCAAGTTCCCGAACGTCGTCTTTGCCAAGGCCTCGTCGGGGATCACCACCGCCGCCGACCTGCAGGGCAAGAAGATCGGCACGCCCGGCAGGTACGGATCGGGCTGGATCATGCTCGAGGCGCTGCTCGCCTCCGCCGGTTTGACGACGGACGATGTGCAGATCGTCGAGTATCCCGACTTCACCCAGGAGATCGCCGTCGAGCAGGGCGCTGTCGACGCAGCGACCGGGTTCTCCAATAACGAACCGGTCCAGCTCGAACTCCACGGCCAGACGCCCGTGGTCTTGACGATCGACTCGATCACCCCGCTGCCGGGACCGGGCCTGATCGCCGGGACCGCGACGCTCGATGCGAAGCAAGATGCGATCGCCGCCTTCGTGGCGGCCACCCTCGAGGCGATGGCCCAGATCCAGGCCGACCCCCAGCTCGGGCTCGCAGCGGCGATCAAGGCCGTACCGGAGTTGGCTACGGCGACGGGTCAGGCGGAGGTCCTCGCGGCGACGATCGATTCGTGGGTCGGGCCGGTCCAGGCGGCAAATGGGCTCGGCGCGATCGATCTCGACGGATGGAGCGCGTCGATCGACTACCTCGGGACGCTTGGCCTGGTGAACACTCCCGTGACCACCGACGCGCTGGTGCGTCAGGACCTGCTGCCGGCCGGCGGATAGGGTCGAGCCGGTCAAGAGGGCCAAAATCGGGTAGAATACAGGTCCCCTTCTAGTCCGCCGGGCGGCGTTTGCGCCCCCCTGGCGATGCCATCGCAGGAGATCGTGTGAACAGTCGCCCACCTGTCAAGCCCACCACGGTCGAGCCGTTCAAGCACGTCATCGATGAGTACAAGCACCAGGCGCAGACCATCACCTGTACGTGCGGCTGGCATGGAAGTTCGGCTGCGCAGGATCGTGGCGGTTCGGAATGGACCGCTCACCTGTTCGAGGTTCGCGGCAAGAAGCGCTGAGCCAGGATGGCCGGAACGACGACCCGGGTCTTCGACCCGGGTCGAACCATGTCCGGCGCGGTGAGCCCCTGCTAGCCTGACGCGATGGACCTGCCCGACGCGCCGTTCGCCATCCGAGCGCGGCTGCTCACCCCACTGGACGCCGGGGGGACGCGCCACGAACGGGACGGACTCGTGGTCGTCGACGCCGCGGGACGGCTGACCTTCGTGGGTGCCGCAAGCGAGCGACCGGCCGAGGCAGACGCGGCGATCGATGTTCGACCGTGGGTGGTCATGCCCGGGATGGTCGATCTCCACGCCCACCTGCCGCAGGTGCCGAATTCGGGCGTCGGGTTCGGGCTGGATCTCCTGTCGTGGCTCGATCGCATCACCTTCCCGACCGAGCGCTCGTGGTCCGACCCGGCGGTGGCCGAGCGTCTCGGACCGGCTATCTTCGGAGCGTTCGCGGCCGCCGGGACGACGACCGTCCTCGCCTACGGTGTGGTCTACGAGGCAGCGATGGATGCCGCATTCCGGGCGGCCGAGGCGCACGGGATCCGGGCGATCCTCGGCAAGGTCATGATGGACCTGGGCACGTATGACGAGCTCGTCGAACCGTCCGCGATCCTCGACCGCTCGATCCGTGAATCGGCCTCGTTGATCGAGCGCTGGCATGGCGCCGACGACGGCCGTCTGGGGTATGCAGTGACACCCCGGTTCGCGCTGTCCTGCTCACCCGAGATGCTCCGGCGGTCGGCCGACCTCGCCCGGTCGAGCGGTGCCTGGTGGCAGACGCATGTGGCCGAGGATCCGCGCGAGATCGCCGAGGTCGGTCGGCGCTTTCCCGACGCACGAGATTACGTCGACGTCTATGACCGTGCCGGTGGCCTCGGCCCGAAGGCGATCCTCGCCCACGCCATCCACCTGTCCGACCGCGAGCTCGGGCGGCTCGTCGACTCGGGCTCGCACGTGGCCCACTGTCCGGCCTCCAATCTGTTCATCGGGGCCGGCGTCATGCCGCTCGCCCGCTACCTCGAAGCCGGCCTGTCTGTCGGTCTCGGCTCGGACGTTTCCGGTGGCCCGGAGGCGTCCATCTTCTCGGTCATGCGGGCCGGCGCGTACACGCAGATGGCTCGCCGTTCGATGACCGGCGATCCGGGCAGGATCCTCGATCCGCTGGACTGGCTGCGGATGGGATCGCTCGCGGGGGCGCAGGCGCTCGGGCTCGACGCGGTCACCGGTTCGCTCGAGCCGGGCAAGGACGCCGACATCATCGCGCTGGACCCGGCCTACGCGGCCGCGCTCCCCGGCATGCCCGAGGACGACGCACCGAGCGACCTCATGAGCCGCTTCATCTTCCGGGCGCACCCGGACATGGTCCGAGCGGCTTGGGTCCGCGGCCGTCGCCTGGACGGGCCGGGGCGTCACTGAGAACCCGGGCAGCCGGACCGGGTCAGGCCCCGGTCGCGACGCCCCGGACGGGCCGGTCGGTCGGGTATGGTCGCTCCGTGAACGAGCACGCGGACATCGTCATCACCGGCGGGAGCATCGTCGATGGGACCGGGGCGCCCGCGAACCCCGGGACGGTCGCGATCCTCGACGGCCGGATCCGGGTCATCGCACTCGGCGAACCGGGTCCGGATCGGGCGGGCCGGACCATCGACGCGTCCGGCAAGGTGGTCGCCCCCGGGTTCATCGACCTTCACAGCCACGGCGGCCTGATGATCCTGGCCGACCCGCGGCATGAGCCCAAGGTCCGCCAGGGCGTCACAACGGAACTCGTCGGGGTGGACGGGAACGGTTTCGCGCCGTTCACCCGGCCAGGGGACCTCGAAGCGTTCGTCACGCTCGATTCGGGCCTCGACGGGCGCCCCGACCTGGATTACGACTGGTCCTCGGTCGGCGGCTACCTGTCGCGTTTCGACGGCACGGTCAGCGTCAACATGGCGACGCTTGTCGGCAATTCCCAGCTGCGCATCGCGGCGATCGGCTGGGACGACACCCCGGCCGATGCCTCGGCGATCGACCGGATGACCGCGTTGCTCCGCGAATCGATGGCCGAGGGCGCCTTCGGGTTGAGTTCCGGGCTCGACTATCCGCCCGGAGCGTTCGCCACGACCGAGGAACTCGCCGCGCTCACCCGCGAAGCCGGTCGACGTGGTGGCTTCTACCACTCCCATGTGCGCTACGCGCTCGGCGACCGCTACCTCGATCCGTTCCGGGAGGCGATCGAGATCGGCCGCCGGGCCGAAGCTCCCGCCCACATCACCCACTTCTATCACCGGGCGACCCATCCGGGCGGGCCCGGACCGATGCTCGACCTCGTCGACGAGGCCCGCAACGCGGGGCTCGACGTGACCTTCGACACGTATCCGTACGAATGGGCGTCCACCCGGTTGCTCATCCAGCTGCCGCTCTGGATCCAGGCGGGCGGACCCGGTCCGCTGAAGGCGCGACTGGCCGACCGCACGGCTCGCGACCGCCTCCGAGTGGCGTTCGCCTCGAGCGGGGCGTCGTACGCCAGTACGGCCGGCTGGGCGGACGTCCGCCTCGGGGCCTTCCGTCGACCGGCGAACCTGCGCTGGGAGAGCCGGACGGTGGCCGAGGTGATGGCGGAGATGGGTCGGGACGCCGTGGACGTCATCTGTGATCTCCTCCTCGACGAGGATCTCGGGGTGAGCCAGGTGACGACCGGGCCGGACCCGGCGACGATGCCCCGGTTCATCGCCCATCCGGTCGGGATGGTCGGGACCGACAGCACGTTCCTTGGCGCGAGGCCGAGTCCGCGGACCTACGGCAGCTTCCCGCGGATCCTCGGCCAGTTCGTGCGCGACGAGGCACTCCTGAGCCTGGAGGAGGCGGTCCGGAAGATGACCTCGGCCCCGGCCGCACGTCTCGGCCTCCACGACCGCGGAGTGATCCGGGATGGGGCGGTCGCGGACCTGGTCGTGTTCGATCCGGCGACGGTCCGCGCGACTGCCACGTACGACGAGCCGCGGGCCTACCCGGTCGGGATCGAGCAGGTCATCGTCGGGGGGACGCTCGTGGTCGCCGATGGCGTGCACACCGGCGCGATGCCGGGTCGGTCGCTCCGCCTCGGCCGCGATTGAACGACCGGCTCAGGCCGGGAAGGGCGATCCCTCGGCATCGTTGGCGGGTCGCCCGCCGGGACCGAAGCCGAGGTCGGACGACCGCCGCGCCCCACGACGGAGCTCCGTGAACATCCGCTCCTGGGCGACCGCCGCGGCGTCGACCAGGGTCGAGTCAGTGGCCGGGCTGGCCCAGCCGATGGCGAGCTCGAGTGCGATCGCGCCCGATTCCAGCCAGAGTTCGCAGGCGTGACGGACGCGTTCGACGTAGTTGACGGCCTCGACTTCACCCGTCTCGGGCAGCAGGAGACCGAACCGCCCGGTCCCGATGCGGGCGACAAAATCGGCGCCGCGTGCATTGCGCCGAAGGGTATCGGCGAGCGCCGGAAGGACCCGGTCACCGGCTTCGCGGCCGAGCGAGTTGACCAGACGGTCGAACCCACCCAACTCCACGATGACGACGGTGGCCGGATGACCGTAGCGATGGTTGCGGGCATCCTCGTCCAGGATGAGCCGGTTCCACTCGCTGGCGAGGAGTAACCCGGTCAACGGATCGGTCCGGCTCGTCGGCGTCGGGGCCTCGACGGGAGGCATCCGGCTGACATAGCCGAGCGACCCCTGGGTCGGCTGGATGACCTCTTCGGTCTTGGCCGCCTGACCTTCCCTGCGGCGGAGCAGCACGGACCGGACGAGGGCGATCAGGATCAGGATGAGGTTCGCGGCCACGAGGAGGACGAGCAGGATGGCGGTGTTCTGGTTCATATCGACCGTGATAAGGACGGATGATCGGGGCCCGGATGAACGATGAAGGGCGCCCTGGACCGCGGATGATACCGGCTGGAGGGGCTGCGTGGCCCTGTTTCCGGGGCTGCCACGGACCATTTCACGGTGCCGTCGCGCACCGAACCGTGTGGTCCGGACCGGTCTGGTGGAGTGTGCTGTGGAATTGTCACCCGAAGCTCCATGGACGCAGTCTTGCCTCGAACGACGCGGACCGGCCATGACCCGATGGTCACGGGTGGCCCGTTCCGCGCCGATCGCTGCGAACTCCCGGTGATAGAGTCAGGCGCGATGGAGGAAGGCTCTTGCCTGACTTGACGAGCCGGACCGAGCCACCCGCCGCCCTCGTCATCGAGCCCGGCGTGGTGGTGCCCGGGCGGGCCCGTGGCGCGCCACCACTGCGTCGCGAAGGGCCGGCGAAACTGATCGGCGCCGCGAAGTACGCGGACGACCTGGTCTTCCCCGGTGCCTGGTTCGGAACCACGATCCGATCGACCGACGCCCACGCCCGGCTGATCGAGTTCGTGCCGGACCTGACCTTCGACTGGTCCCGGGTCGTGGTCGTCACCGCCGCCGACATCCCGGGTGACAACGTGGTGAGCTCGATCAAGGCCGACCAGCCGATCCTGATCGAAGTCGGTGGCGAGATCCAGCACCACGCCGAACCGCTCGCGCTGATCGCCGCACCGGACCGGGCGACGCTGCGGGCAGCCCGTCGCGCGTTTCGGGTCACGACCGAGGCCCTTCCGGCCCGCTTCGACCCACTCGAGTCGGACCATATCTTCGCCGCGTACGACCTGACGTCGGGTGACGTCGACCAGGGTCTGGCAGCGGCGGACCGGATCATCGAGGGTGAGTACCGGGTCGGCCATCAGGAGCAGCTGTACATCGAGAACAACGCGATGATCGCCGTCCCGACCGACGACGACGGCGTCGTGGTCCACGGCTCGCTCCAGTGCCCGTACTACGTCCACGCCGCGCTGAAGCGGGGCCTGGCGATGGACGACGCCCAGGCCCGCGTGATCCAGGCGGAGACCGGTGGAGGGTTCGGCGGCAAGGAGGAGTATCCGTCGATGATCGCCCTGCACGCCGCGCTGCTGGCGGGCAGGGCAGGGCGCCCGGTACGGATGATCTACGACCGGCACGAGGATCTGGCGGCCACGACCAAGCGCCACCCGGCCATCGTCCGACACCGGACGGGCGTCACCCTGGACGGCCGGCTGGTGGCCCAGGACATCGAGGTCGTGATGGATGGCGGGGCGTACTGCACGCTGACGCCCGTCGTCCTGTCGCGCGGCGCGATCCACGCCGGCGGCCCGTATCGCTGCCCGAATGTGCGCATCCGCGCCCGGGCGGCTCGCACGAACACCCCGCCGAACGGTGCCTTCCGCGGGTTCGGGGCGCCGCAGACCGAGTTCGCGGCCGAGACGCATCTGAATCGGATCGCCGAGATGCTCGATCTCAGTCCCCTCGAGATCCGTCGACGCAATGTCTACCGGCTCGGCGATACGACGCCGACCGGCCAGCTCCTTGGCTCGAGCGTCGCCGGCGAGGAAGTCCTCGAGCGCGCCGCCGAGGCGGCCGAGTTCGAGCGCCTGCGCCTCCGGCATCGGCGCGAACGGACCGATCGCGAAGACACCGCGACCACCCCGGCGTCACGATATCGAACCGAGCGAGCCCGGCTCGCCGGCGGCGTCGGTCTCGCGCTCGCCTGGCATGGTGCCGGGTTCACCGGCTCGGGCGAGGTCCACCTGGCCTCGGTCGCATCGATCGGATTGACCACCGAGGGGATCACCATCCTGGTCGCCTCGACCGAGATGGGCCAGGGCACGAAGACGATCTTCCCGCAGCTCGTCGCCGAGGCACTCGGTGTCCCGTTCGACGCCGTCGAGATCGCTCCGCAGGACACCGCCCACGTGCCCGATTCGGGTCCGACGGTCGCCTCACGCACGACGATGGTCGTCGGCGGCCTCCTGATCAAGGCGGCGCAGCGGTTGCGGGCCGATGTGGAAGGTTCGACCGGCGGCCCGTTCGCCGAAACGTACCGCGATTTCGCCGAGGCGCACGGCCCGCTCCGGGTCGACCAGCGGTTCGAACCGTTTCCAGGCGTCGGCTTCGATGACGAGACCTACCGGGGCGATGCCTATCCGGCGTTCGGGTGGGCGGCCTGCGTGGCGAGCGTCGAGGTCGATCTGGACACGGGCGAGGTCCACGTGCTCGATGTCGTCGCCGCCGACGACATCGGTCGGGTCATCCATCCGATCCTCGCCGAGGGTCAGGTCGAGGGCGGGACGCTCCAGGCGGTGGGCTACGCGACGATCGAGGAGATCAAGCTCCGCGACGGGCGCTACCTCAATGATCGCCTCGCGACGTACATCATCCCGACCGCGCTCGACGCCCCACGGATCACGACGATCCTGGTCGAGGCCCCGTTCGACGGGGTCCCGCATGGCGCGAAGGGTGTCGGCGAGTTGCCGATGGATGTCGGGGCCCCCGCGGTGGTCGCAGCGATCGCGGACGCGACCGGAGTCTGGATCCCGGACCTGCCGGCCAGCCCGGAGCGGATCCTGGCCGCGATGGCCGGCGTCCCGGAGGTTGCGCCACTGCCGCCCGGAGCCTCGGAACCGGCGGCTCGGTCATGACGGCGTACCGGTTCTTCGTCAACGATGCAGCGGTCGAGGTCGACGTCCCGGGCATGCGCCGGCTGCTCGATGTCCTGCGTGAGGACCTTGCCCTCACCGGCACGAAGGAGGGCTGCGGAGAAGGCGAGTGCGGCGCGTGCACCGTCCTCCTCGACGGCATGCCGGTCGATGCCTGCCTCGTTCCGATCTGCCAGGTCGACGGCTCGTCCATCTCGACGGTCGAGGGCCTGGCGATCTCGCCTGCCGCCCCGGACGCTCCACCCGCGCTCAACGGACTCCAATCGGCCTTCCTCGAGACCGGCGGTGCGCAATGCGGGATCTGCACGCCGGGCATGCTCATGGCAGCCCAGGCCTACCTCGATGCCGGCGGCGGCCCCGACCGGGACGCCATCCGAGCGGCGATCGCCGGCAACCTGTGTCGCTGCACCGGGTACACCAAGATCGTCGAGGCGATCGCGCTCGCCGCCACCGGAGGAGGTTCGAACGCATGACCAACGGCACGGGCCGCGAGGCAGGATCCACCGGCCCTTCGGACAACGAGATGGCCGTCGCGTTCTCGCCCAAGGGGGCGGCCGTCGGCTTCGCGATCATCGCGTCGCTCGTGCTCCTGCTCGTGGGCCGATCTCGCCGCCGCCGGGATCGCGGGAGCTAGCCCATGGCCATCGAGCCGCTCGGTCGCCAGCCCTCGGTCGCTGGCCGAGGCCTATTCGATCCTGGCCGACGGTCCGGCTCGGCCGATCGCCGGGGGCACGGACCTGATGGTCGCCCTCGCTGGCGAGCTGGAGGACCCACCGGGAACGATCGTCGACCTGGGGCGGCTGGACGCGCTTCGCGGGATCGCCCTCGATGGCGATGCGGTGAGCCTCGGTGCCCTGACGACGTACACCGAGATCCGTCACTCGGCGCTATGCCACGAGCATCTGCCGGTGCTGGTCGAGGCCGCCGCGACCGTCGGGGCCGCCCAGATCCAGAACCGGGGGACGATCGGCGGGAACGTGGCCAATGCGTCTCCCGCCGGCGACACCCTTCCGGTGTTCCTCGCCGCGGACGCTTCGTTCGTCGTCGGTTCGGCGCGTGGCGAACGGACCGTGCCCGCCGCCGACTTCTGGCCGGCCTATCGGCGCACCGCGCTGGACCCAGGTGAACTCCTCCTGCGCATCCGCGTCCCGCTCATGGCCGGTCGGGAGATGCGCTTCCGCAAGGTCGGGACGCGCCGCGCGCAGTCGATCAGCAAGGTGGTCCTCGCCCTCGGCTGGCGCGATGGACCGGTTGCGGCCACGCCGGTCGCCGCCGCCCCGTGGACATCGGTCCGGCTCGCACTCGGATCGGTCGCGGCCACGCCGATCCGGGCGACCGAGACCGAGGCCGTCCTCGAAGGTCGAACCCCGTCACCCGAGACCGCGGATCGGGCCACGGAGTCGCTGGCAGCCGAACTCCACCCGATCGACGACGTCCGATCGACCGCCGAGTACCGTCGAGTGGTCGCGGCGCGCGTCCTCCATCGCCTCATCCGCGAAGCGGGAGGATGGTGATGGCCGGGCCCAGGTTGCAGGACCGACCGGTGCCCTCGATCGACGAGCTCGACGTCATCAGCCCGGGCGCCTTCGCGTCGGCGGTGGCGCCGCTGTTCGAGGGCGCCCGCGGGTTCGTCGGCCGACTGGCCGTGGCCCGACCGTTCGGCTCGGTCGACGCGTTCTTCCAGGGATCCCGGGCGATCGCCCATTCGATGCCGTCCGACGAGCAGATCGAACTCATCGATGCCCATCCCCGGCTCGGCGCCCCGCCGGCCACGATCTCGGCCCTGTCGTTCGACGAACAGGGCTATGGCCAGCCCGGCGCGGACTGGTCGGCTGGGACGGATCCGGAAGCGACAGCGTTGGCTCGGCTGACCGAGGACTACGAGGTCCGGTTCGGGTTCCGCTACTGCGTCTTTGTCGCGGGCCGGCCGTGGGCAGAACTCCTGCCCGACCTTGCCGCCGCACTCGTTGCGGACCGTGACGCCGAGATCCACCGGGCGCTCGACGCTGTCATCGACATCGCCCGGGATCGCTATGCGATGCTGTCACCGTGATCGAACTCGGCGCCAATCGATACGGCAAGGCCGCCATCCGTCTCGTGCGGGTCACGCGCGGCGAGGACGCCCACGACCTCCGCGATCTGACCGTGGCGATCGCGCTGGAGGGGGCATTCGAATCGGCCTACACCGACGGGGACAACTCGCAGGTCATCGCCACGGACACGATGAAGAACACCGCCTACGCCTTCGCCAAGGACCACCTTGCCGGTTCGATCGAGGGATACGGACTGGCCCTGGCCGAACACTTCGCCGGCGCGCCACAGGTCGAGATCGCGACCGTCAACATCCGGGCACATCATTGGACACACATCGACGTCGCCGGCCGGCCTGCCCCGGATGCCTTCGTCCGTGGCGGCGAGGGGACCCGCGTCGCCACCGTGACGACCTCGCTCGGCGGGACGATCGTCGAGGCCGGGGTCGAAGATCTCGTCGTGCTGAAGACGACTCGGTCGTCGTTCAGCGGATTCCCGCGCGACCGCTATACGACCCTTGCCGAGACCGACGATCGGCTGATGGCCACGAAGGTCACCGCGATCTGGCGGTATGGCGCGCCGCGGCTCGATCATGATGCGACGTTCGCGAGGGTCCGTGCGACGCTGCTCGAGATCTTCGCCGACCACGACAGCGCCTCGGTCCAGGAGTCGATCTGGATCATGGCCAGGGCGATCCTCGAGCGCCACGAGGAGATCGATCAGATCCGGATGGCCCTGCCGAACCTCCACCACTGGCTGGTCGACCTGTCCCCATTCGGGCTGACCAACGATGGCGAGATCTACGTTGCCACGACCGAACCGTACGGGATCATCGAAGCGACCGTCCGTCGTGGCGGGCGCTGAGGTCGTGGGCGGCGACCTGCCGCCCGGCGTGGAGATCCGGCGCCCACCGGTCGTCGGCTCGGACCGGGTCCTGACGCGTCAGGCCCTGGCCTTCGTCGCTGACCTCCAACGGCGATTCGGACCGACCCGGATCGATCTGCTCCGACGTCGAGGGGACCGCCAGGCCGAACTCGATGCCGGCGTCCGGCCCGGGTTCCTCCAGGCCACGCGCGACGTCCGGGCGTCCGACTGGACCGTCGCGCCCGCTCCGCCCGATCTCGATGACCGGCGGGTCGAGATCACCGGGCCCGCCGAAGCCAAGATGATGATCAACGCCCTGAACTCCGGGGCTCGCGTCTTCATGGCCGACCTCGAGGATGCGCTGTCACCGACCTGGGACAACGTGATCGGGGGTCAGGTGGCACTCGCCGACGCCGTCCGCGGGACGCTCCGCTTCGACTCGCCCGAGGGCAAGTCGTATCGCCTGGCCGACCGGACCGCGACGTTGGTGGTCCGCCCGCGCGGCTGGCATCTCGTCGAGTCCGGGATGCTCGTGGACGGAGTACCCGTTTCCGCGAGCCTGTTCGACTTCGGGCTCTTCCTGTTCCACTGCGGCCCCGAGGCCATACGACGAGGATCCGGCCCGTACCTCTATCTCGCGAAGCTCGAGTCCCACGACGAAGCCCGCCTCTGGAACGACGTCTTCGTCCACGCTCAGACGGCGCTCGGGCTCCGCCAAGGGTCGATCCGGGCGACCGTCCTCATCGAGACCATCCTGGCCGCGTTCGAGATGGACGAGATCCTGTACGAACTGCGGGCCCACAGCGCCGGGCTCAACGCGGGTCGCTGGGACTACCTCTTCAGTGGCATCAAGAAGTTGCGAGCCTGGCCGGCACTCGAGGTGCCCGACCGGGCGCAACTGACGATGACCGTGCCATTCATGCGCGCCTACACGGAACTGCTGGTGCGGACCTGCCATCGCCGCGGCGCACACGCGATCGGCGGGATGGCGGCGTTCATCCCGAATCGCCGCGATCCGGACGTGACCGAGGTCGCCCTGGCCAGGGTCCGCGAGGACAAGGAGCGCGAGAGCCGCGATGGGTTCGACGGCACCTGGGTCGCCCACCCGGACCTCGTGCCCGTCGCGATGGAGGTGTTCGACGGGGTGCTCGGCGCCGCTCCGAACCAGAAGCACCGCCTGCGGGAGGACGTGTCGGTCTCTGCGGCCGACCTGCTCGACCTGACGGTCCCGGGTGGCATGGTCACCGAAACCGGGGTTCGGGCGGACGTCCGCGTCGCCCTCGCCTACCTGGACTCGTGGCTGCGCGGGACCGGTGCGGCCGCCATCGACAACCTGATGGAGGATGCCGCCACGGCCGAGATCGCTCGCTCGCAGCTGTGGCACTGGCGAACGCGCGAGATCGCGCTCCCGGATGGCCGGGTCTTCGACGCTGCCCTGTACGGCGCGATCCGGGACGAGGAAGTCGCCCGACTCGGTGGGGTGGGGGAGGGCCGGCTGGCCGACGCGGTCGCGTTGCTCGACGATCTCGTCCTCGATGACGAGTTCGCCGAGTTCCTCACGCTGCGGGCGTACTGCGATGCTCGGCTAGACCGGGCTTCGCCGCAGCCGCGGTCAGGCGATCGGGCCACGCTCGACGAACCGGCCGAAGCCCCGGCGACCGACGAACGCACCGGCGCGGATGACCGCCCGCCCGCGCACGAACACGTCCCGCACCGCGCCCGCGACAGCCAGCCCTTCGTATGGCGTGTAGTCGCTCGTGTGGTGGAGATCGGCGGCGCGGATGGTCCGCTGCGCAGCCGGGTCGAACAGCACGAGGTCCGCGTCACGTCCGACCTCGATCGCTCCCTTGGTCCGCAGTCCGAACCGGGCGGCGGGCGTCGTCGCCAGCAGGTCGACCATCCGCTCGAGACTGATCCGGCCCTTGGCCACGCCCTCGCTGTAGAGGATCGTGAGCAGCGTTTCGATGCCTGGTGCGCCGTTGCTGATCCGGTCGAACGAGACACCCCGCCCGGCCTCCGCCTTCTCCGTATCGAGCCTGTCCGGAACGTGATCGGTCGCGACCAGGTCGAGCGTGCCGTCGGCCAGACCCGCCCACAGCGCGTCGCGATCGGCCGGCGCCCGCAGTGGTGGCGAGATGACGTAGCGGGCGCACGAAGACGGGATCGGGATCGTCGTATCGATCGCTCGGACAGGACGAGGTAGTGCGGGCACGTCTCGGCCGACACGCGGACCCCGGCCGCCTTCGCCCGGCGGACCTCGTCGAGTGCAGCCGCGGACGAGAGATGGACGACGTGGACCGGCGCCTCGGCCATCCGGGCGAAGGCGAGCGCCCGAGCGGTCGCAACGGCCTCGACGAAGCTCGGCCGGGTCGAGGCGTGGAAGCGCGGTTCGACATCGCCGCGCCCAAGTGCAGCGGACACCGCGGCATCGAGCAGGACCGGGTCTTCGCAGTGGACCTGGAGCATCCCGCCGTGATGGGCCAGGACACCCAGGGCTTCGTACAGCCGCTCGTCGGGCAGCCGGAAGTCGAAGACCATGAACGCCTTGGAGGTCGCGATCCCGGCATCGATCGTCGCCGGGATCTCGGACACGGCCTCCGTCGCCCGGCCGCTGATCGCCAGGCTGAGGCCGTAGTCGATGGCGCTGTCGTGCTCGGTGGCCGACCGCCATTCGCGGACCCCGGTCCGGAGTGATCGCTCGGCCGCCGGTGACGATCCGGTGCCCGGGTTGTTGAACGACAGGAAACGTGGTCGTGCCGCCGAACGCGGCCGCCACGGAGTCGGCGAAGAAGCGGTCCGGCTGCGCATCGGTCGCGACGCGCGTGTGCGTGTGGACGTCCACGACACCCGGCAGCACCAGCAGCCCGGCGGCATCGATGACCTCGCGCGCGCTCCCGGCGACTGCGGTCAGGTCGGACTCGACGGCGCTGACCCGATCGCCGCTGACGGCGATATCCGCTCGCTGGGATCCGGTCGCCCCGACGACGGTGCCACCGAGGACGACGAGGTCAGGTCTGTCCGCCACTCGGGGCAGGATACGCGCCGGGCGATCAGCCGACCGGCGTGTCGCCGATGACCGACGTGAGCACGGGATCGAACCCCCCGAAGTAGTCCTCGGCGGACGGGACGATCTGGAGTCGCGGCCGGATCGTGATCCGGTCGTCGTCGGCGGTGCTCTTCTGCCAGTACCGGCTGGCGATGTAGACGACCTGGTCGCCATAGGGCAACGGGATGGCGCGGACGTCCCCGTACAGGTTCGGGCTGCCGCCCATCGGTTCGCCGGCGAACGCAGCTCCCGTCGTCTGTTCGATCGTGGTCGCGAAATTGGCCGCTGCCGAGAACGTCAGGCGCCCGATCAACAGCGTCAGGCGGCCGGGTCGGTCGATGGCGGGATCCTGCAGCACCGACAGGAGTCGGCCGTAGGTCCCGTTGTCGCCCCCGCCGTTGTTGCGGAGATCGACGACCACCTGCGCCACGTCACCCTGCTTCGCGCGCACAAGGATCTCGTCGGCCACGCCATCGATCCCGCCGCGGACCTCGTTGTACTGGACGTACAACGTTCGCGAACTGGCGAGGTATGTCCACCACAGCGGTGTGTCGATGTCGCGCAGCCACATCGTGTCGACCCGGCTCGGCAGGCGCAGCGGCAGTCCGCCATGCCACGTCGACATCGTCGGCGGCCGGGATCGGCGCGATGTCCACGTCCCGGTCGTTTCCGTCGGCATCGATCACGTTGAACGTCGCCGGTCCGACCTGCTCCTGGATCCCGAGTCCCGTCAGCAGCTCGCTGACCCGCAGGTACAGCGGCGCATAGGCGAGCAGGTTGGACGGGTTGTCGCGCGGGGAGAGTGGTTCGACGAGGTCCAGGACGTCCTTGATCGGGTGGTCGTTGATGGCGACGATCCGGGCGCCGACCAGGTCCTCGTACGGCGCTCTGGCCGTGGTGATGAACATGCCGTCGCGGAACTGCCACAGGCGGATCGGGAACTCGTGGGTGCCGCTGTCCGCGGTGAACGGGAACATCCCGGTGTGGCCATCGCGTCCGGCCCAGCCGGGCATGGCGGCGAGGCGGACCAGCGCTACCAGTGCCTGGTCGTCGGACATCGTCGGGATCCTGGCCTTGACCTCGTCGGCGGCCGCGACGTACTGCGCACGGGGCATCCCGTGCCAGGGGTCCGGGTGGATCTGTTCGCGGGCGACGAGCAGCGCATCCACGTCCGCCCGCCAGCCGTCGATACGGGACAGCGTCGGTGACGGGGCCGGGGTAGGGGAGGGAACCGTCGTGGGCGTGGCCGCTGATCCGGTCGGCACCGGTCCGGCGGGCGATGGTGCCGTCGTCGATGACGGCCCCGGGGTCACGGTCACACCGCACCCGGCCGCCAGCATCGCGACGAGGACGGCCGCCACCGTGAAGCTCCGGAGCGCGGATCGACGCGTCGGGGTCGTCATCCGGTGGCCCGCATCGAATCGGCGACGAGTCTCGACTCGGCGATCGCGGCTGCGTCGCCGATCGCGCGGAGCATCGCCCTGGCGTCGTCGGCGTCGATCTCGAGTGCGGCACCGAACCGGGAGTCGGCCTGGGCAAAGGCCCGGCTGGCAGCGGCGTGGACGGCGATCCCCTCGCTCGTAAGTCCCAGTCGGTAGGATCGCCGGTCCGCCGCGACGGTCTCGCGCACCGCGTGGCCGCGCTGCAACAGGGCGCGGACGTAGTGGGACATCGTCGTCGGCGGCATCCCGACCCGGCTGGCCAGGTCGGTGGGCGTCTTGGGCCCTTCGTCGAACAGGACGCTGTAGACGGCGTACTCGTCGGGCCGGAGGTCGACGTCGGTCATCGCCCGCTGGACGAGCGTGCGCACCTGCTGTTCCGCGGCGAACAACTCGAACAGGAGCGACAGGCGCGATCGGGGAGTCACCCGAAGATGATACCAGATGGTAGTAATTTCGCCGGCGTCAATCGACCTCGCGGATCGCGATCGCTTGCGCGCCCTCCCACAGGCAGCGTCGCCCGATCTCACGGAGACGAGCGTCCCAGCCTGGATCGGGCAGGATGGTCGCGAAGTGATTGGCCGCGAGCTGGCCGACCTTGGATGCCGTGGTGCAGCCGCCGTACGGGAAGAAGATCTCGCATTCGCTGATCCCGCCGGGGTAGATCGCGAGCTGGCCAGGAGCGGGATGTGACGTGTGGTTCTCGTACTCGAGACCGGGCCGGAAGTCGCCGAACGGGATCCATGTCGATTCGCCGGACCAGCGGCAATGGATGAGCCGCGAATTGATCGGGAGCAGGTGCCGGATCGCCTCGATCGTTCTCGGTGCTGCCGGTTCCCATCGAGCGCTAAAGTGGAGATCGCCGACGATGATCTGCAAGGTACCCATCCGCGGAGGATAGCGTGGCGCGACAGGCGACCCAGGCGGTTCCGACGATCTCCACCCACGTCCTGGACACCGAACGGGGTGTGGCGGCGGTCGGCGTCCACGTCACGCTCTACCGGATCGCCGACGACGGGCGTGCGCTGCGCCTGACCCAGGCGCTGACCGACGCGGACGGACGGATCGCCGACCTGCTCGAACGTCCGCTGACGGCGGGCGATTACCGGATCGAATTCGACCTGGGGCGGATCACCGATCCGTCGCCTGACGGCGACGGGACACGAGAACCGGGACGCTTCTTTCGCCGCCTTTCCCTGGATCTGCGAGTGACGGACGCCGGCCGCAGTCATCACGTGCCGGTCCTGCTCGCGCCCTACTCGATGACCACGTATCGAGGGACGTGACAGGCTAGGTGGCACGTGGCTGGGCGACCATCCGGCGCATGCAGGCCACCTTGCGACCGATCACTCCCATCGCCCAGGCGACGGACGCCGTCCCGTCTGCGAGCATCCGGCTCGCCGGCGATCGCATCGTCGTCGACCACCTGGCCATCGACGACCCAGCCCTGGCAGCGTTCCTGCGCGAGCGTCCGGCGGATGACCATGCGGATCTTGTTGAACGGGCGCTGCGGATCGGATTGCTGGCGCTCCAGGACGCCGGTGTCACGGTCAATGTCGATGTCGTCCGGTCCGAGTTCCAGAAGCTCGTCCATCAGGCGGAATTGGTCAACGAGAAGGCTGCCCTCGCACTCGAGCAGACGCTCCGGGCCAATTTCGCCGACGGCGACGGACGCCTGCCACGGACCCTGGAGAAGTTCCTGGGCGATCGCGGTGCACTGCGGTCGATGGTCGACGAGCTGTTCGACGAGACCAAGCGGGACAGCGCGATCGGCCGGATCGGGACGATGCTGGAGCGCTACTTCGACGGGGACGCCTCCAAGCTGGCGCACCTGCTCGATCCGACCCGTCTGAACTCACCGATGCACCAGTTCCGACAGGAGATGGCCGACGGGTTCCGATCGCTCGAGGAGCGCCTGGTCGCGATCGAGGCCGCCGCGGCGGCCCGCGGGGCAGAGCGTGCGAGGTCGACCGCCAAGGGCGGCGACTTCGAGGATCTGCTCGAGTCGATGCTGGCCGAGCTCGCTCGCGGATCGGGCGACCTGCTGGATCGGACCGGAACGGATACCGGGTCGGTCATGAAGTCGAAAAAGGGAGACTTCGTCCTGACCCTCGATCCCCGGGTCGCCCGTGGTTGCGATGTCCGCGTGGTCATCGAGGCCAAGGATCGGCCGATGTCGATGCGGGCGATGCGCGAGGAACTGCGCGCGGCGAAGGAGAACCGTGGCGCAGCCAGCGCGGTCGTCGTGTTCAGCCAGGCCCACGCGCCGGCCGGGATCGCGCCATTCAACCTGGTCGGCGACGATGTCTATTGCGTCATCGATCCCGAGGCACCGGAGCCGGCATCGCTCGAGGCGGCCATCCGGCTCGCCCGGCTGCTCGCCCTCACCTCGCTGGTGGAGCGTGAAGTCGAAGTCGATGCGGCGGCGATCGGTTCAGCGCTGACCGCGGTCCGCGAGCAACTCGAGGTCGTCCGCTCGCTCAAGGCGCAGTTGACGTCGATCTCGAACGCGACGAAGGCTGTCTGGACCGGCCTGGACACGATGCGTTCGAACATCCTGGCCCGGGTCGCCGAAGCCGAGATGGAGCTCCGCACCTCCGACCGGTAGGGCTACGTCGAACCCGGACCGCCAGACGAACGGGAGCGGGACGAAGGGACTGTTGGCGAGATGGAGCCGTTGCCCCATCCTTGTCGCATGCACCGCCGGATCGCGCCCCTGCTCTTTGCCGTGCTCATCGCCATCCCGGCCGTGGCTCCGGCCGCGGCGGCTGGGCCCGTCGCCCCGGTCGTCCCCACCCCGACCGAGGTACCCACCCCATCGGACGCGCCGACACCGACCATCGAGCCTCTGCCGACACCGACCCCGTCGGACGTGCCGACGCCGACCATCGAGCCCCTGCCGTCGGCATCGCCGATCGATGTCCCGATCCCCACCGTCGAGCCGACAGCGCCGCCGGCACTCGATCTCGTGCCAGCCACCCAGCAACCGGTACCCGAAGGCGCGCCGAGTCTGCAGGATCGGTACATCGTGCTGCTCCGGAGCGGCTCGGACGTGAAAGACGCTCGTCGCCAGGGTCCACCAGCGCGATGGCATCAAGGCCGATCATCGGTTCGGCAACGCGATCAAGGGCTTCTCGGCCAAGCTGGATGCGGCCCAGAAGCGGGATCTGCTGGCCGATCCGGACGTCGTCGCCGTCGTACCCGACGGGATCGTCCAGCTGACCCAGACGATCCCGACCGGCGTGTCACGGGTCGGTGGCCGGCTCAGTGATGTCGCCGGGATCGACGGGACGGACCAGCGCGTCGATGCGGACGTCGCCATCGTGGATACGGGGATCACCGCTCATCCGGACCTCAACATCGCCGGCGGCCATAACTGCGCGACCTCCGACCCGACCGCCTGGCGTGACAAGAACGGTCACGGCACCCACGTGGCAGGGATCGTCGGCGCCCTCGACAACAGCTTCGGCGTCGTCGGCGTGGCCCCGGGGGCCCGGGTGTGGGGCGTGCGGATCCTCAACGACAATGGCTACGGCCTGATCTCGTGGTACGTCTGCGGGCTGGACTGGATCCTGGCGCAGCGCGACCCGAGCGACGCAAGTCGGCCGCTCTTCGAGGCGGTCAACATGAGCGTGACGAAGCCGGGCTCGGACGACCACAACTGCGGCTTCACGGAGAACGATCTGCTCCACCAGGCGATCTGCCGCGTCGTCGCCGGTGGGATCACCGTGGTCGCCGCCGCCGCGAACGACAGCCACCCCGCTTCGCGGAACATCCCGGCCAGCTACAACGAGGTCATCACCGTGTCCGCCCTGGCCGACACGGATGGGATCCCTGGTGGCCTTGGCGGCCGCGCCTGCTACTCGTGGGGCGGCTACGACAAGGACGACACGTTCGCCGATTTCAGCAACTACGGTGGCGATGTCGACCTCATCGCGCCAGGCAAGTGCATCCTGTCCACCTGGCCAGGCCCGACGTACGCCACCCTCTCCGGCACATCCATGGCCGCCCCCACCGTGACGGGCGCGGTCGCGCTCTACAAGGCCAGCCGGCCGAACGCGACGCCGGCGGAGGTTCGCGAGGCCCTTCGCTACCTCGGGAACTTCGGCTGGAAGACGTCGACCGACCCGGACTCCACCCACGAACCGCTCCTCGACGTCTCGCGGATCAGCGACCTTGGGACCTTCACCCTGGTTCCGGCGACCTCGACCGCCCGGAACGTCGAGGGAGCGACCACCCTGGCGCTGCCATTCAAGATCGTCCGCAGCGGCACCTTCTTCGAGCGAGTGAACCTTTCGGTGACGTCGATGCCCGCGGGCTGGACCGCGACGATGACGACGACGAGCCTGATGGGCTGGTCGGCGAATACCGGCTCGGTCAAGGTCACGGTGCCCAAGGGCGCCGCCACGGGGACGTATACGATCGGGATCCAGGGCACGAACCAGGGTCGAACGGCGTCCGCGGACCTGTCCGTCCAGGTCGTCCAGGACTTCCCGACCGCCCAGGCGCCCACGGTGTCCCTCATCCCGGGTGTTCGGATGGGTCGCAACGTGATGCGCGTCCGTGTCGTTTGGCCGGCTGCGAGCGACCCGACCAGCGCGATCGGGGGCTACCAGCTCCAGGGGCGGGCCAGCGGCGGTGCCTGGTCGACCGCCGTGAGTCGGCCCGCGACGACCCGTGACGCGATCTACTCGGTCCCGTTCGACACGAACTACCAGTTCCAGGTCCGGGCGGTGGATACGGCCGGTAACTGGAGTCCCTGGGTCGTCGGGACGGATCTGATCCGGGCCCATCCCGTGGACGATCGCAGTGCCTCCGTGATCCGACGCGGGAAGTGGTATCGCTATACGGCCTCGAGCGCATGGAACCGGACGGTGACCGGGTCGTCCAGGCCCAAGGCCAACCTGCGCCTGACATTCACCGGGCATGACGTCGCCGTCGTCGCGCCGAAGAGCAAGTACCGGGGCGCGGTCCGGGTGTACGTGGACGGCGTCTACATCCGCACCGTGTCGATGCGAACGCAACCCCTCGGGCGACGGTGGGTGGTCTTCACGATGGCATTCGCGTCGGGCGGCCAGCACACCATCGTGCTCAAGCCCAAGGGGACGGGCGCACATCCCCAGTTCCGCCTCGATGCTTTCGTCGTCCTGAAGTAGGGCGCGACGCGGTTTTCGCCGCTGTGCGGTTGCGGGTTTGCGTGGGTGCGCTATGGTGGCCGTTCTCGACGCTCCGGACCGGAGATCCGGTGCGATCGGTGTGACCTAGCGAGGACGTCATGGCGCGTGCGATGTGGAAGGGGGCCATCCAGTTCGGGCTGGTCACCATCCCGGTGAAGCTCTACCTTGCGACCGAGTCGAAAGGCATCAGCTTCAACATGCTTCACAAGGCGGACCTGTCGCGGATCCAGATGAAGGTCTGGTGCCCGGTCGAGGACGAACCCATCTCTCGGTCCGATACCGTGAAGGGCTTCGAATACGCTCCCGGCGAATACGTGGTCATCACCGACGAGGACCTCGAGAACGTCCCGCTCAAGACGGTCCGCTCGATCGAGATCGAGCAGTTCACGAAGGCCGAGCGCGACGATGCCGCGGTCCGCTTCGTCAAGAGCGCGTACTACCTGGAGCCGGACAAGATCGGGCGAAAGGCGTTCCACCTCCTGAAATCGGTCCTGGAGGCCGATGGCCTGACCGCGATCTGCAAGGTCGTGATCAAGGACCGGGAGGCGCTTGCGGCCCTCGACCCGTTCGGCGACACGATGTTGATGACGACCCTGCACTGGCCGGACGAGATCCGCTCGGTCGGCGAGCTCGATCTTGGTGATGAGACGTACGAGTTCAAGCCTGCCGAACTGGCGATGGCCCAGCAGCTCGTCTCGGCGATGACCGGCGAGTTCGATCCGGCGCAATACAAGGACGAGTACCGCCAGGCGCTCGAGTCGATCATCCAGGCCAAGGTCGATGGCAAGGAGACGGTCGCGGTCGAGGCGCCCGAGGAGAGCAGCAACCTCATCGACCTGATGGCGGCCCTCGAGGCATCCGTCAGTGCCGCCAAGGCTGCCCGCGATGCGAGCCCGGACAAGCCGGTCTCCGTCGCCGAAGCCAAGGAAGCGAAGGCGGCCAAGGCGACGAAGACCGCCGCCAGCGCGAAGAGCAGATCGACGCGGGCCAAGGTCGCCGCGGACGACGACGGGGCCGCGGACGCGAAGCCCGCCCGGAAGCGCAAGTCAGCCTGACCGGGACCGCCGGCACGAGACCGCGGGTCCGTGACCGCCTGCCCGTGACTGCGGCCGACCTCGTGCGGGGTGAGCGTCGCGAGCGCCGTTCGCGGAACCCGTGGTCGTACTCGGCAAGATTCTCACCCGGGGAACGTTATGGCTGATTCCGACCGCGCAGGGTAGCTGATCGGCGTCGAGACCGCAAAGATCGGGATCCGTCACGCTCGGACCGAGTTGGTGAGGCGCCGCAAGAGTCGCTGATCCGCTTCGACTGGCCCGAACACCTGTCATAACGATCCCCCGATGAACGTTATGCCGTGTTTGGCCGGTCGTCCGACGACGACCACGGCCGTGCCCGGCGACGACCCCCGCAGGCACGCACGGCGACCGCGGCAGGCCCGCATGACGGCCGCGGCGACGACAACGGCCACGGCGAGGACAACCAGGGCAGGCCCAACCAGCCCCAGTGAGGCGTCGCCGGCTGGCACACTGATGGTCTGATGCCACTCGACGAATACCGCCGCAAGCGCGACTTCGCCAAGACCCCTGAGCCGGCGCCGGCCGTAGACCCGCGGTCCGAACCGCACCTCCCGGTCCGGGGCGGTCGGTTCGTGATCCAGCGCCACCGCGCCACGCGGCTCCACTACGACTTCCGGCTGGAGGTCGGTGGTGTGCTCGTGTCCTGGGCGGTCCCGAAAGGTCCGACGCTCGATCCCGACCAGCGCCGGATGGCCGTCCACGTCGAGGACCACCCGCTCGAGTACTTCGATTTCGAAGGCGTCATCCCGTCACGTCAGTACGGGGCCGGCGATGTCATCGTCTGGGACTGGGGCACCTGGGAGGCGGAGCCACCAACGAACGACGCGTCAACGGCGATCCCGGCGGGCGAGTTGAAGTTCGAACTGCACGGTGAGAAGGTCAGCGGTCGCTTCACGATCGTTCGGACGAGTGGCCGACGGCGCAAGGGGGACGACCCGGCGGCGCGCGCCTTCGAGGACGACCAGGGCGATCAGTGGCTGCTCATCAAGAAGCGCGACGCGACCGCAGCGAAGGGCTGGGACGCCGAGGACCATCCGGCGAGCGTCAAGATCCGGCCGGACCAACGACGACGTCAGGGCCGATCGGGACGCCCTCTGGATCGGCGAGGCGCCGGCTGCCTCGGCCGAGATCGACCTGACCGGGGCCGTCGTCGCCGCCATGCCCCAGCGCATCGAGCCGATGCTCGCGACCCTGGCGGGCAAACCATTCGACGACCCCGGCTGGCTGTTCGAGATCAAGTGGGACGGCTACCGCGTGCAGGCGGTCGTGTCCGACGGCAAGGTCCGGCTGTGGACGCGCAACCTCAAGGACGCAGAGACGTACTTTCCACGGCTGTTGACCCCGCCGACCTGGATCGATGCCGACCAGGCCATCGTCGATGGCGAGGTCGTCGCGCTCAGAGACGATGGTCGACCCGACTTCGGTCTCCTCCAGGAGCGCCTCGGCGATCGGTCGGCGCCCGACCTCGTGTTCCAGGCCTTCGACCTCCTCTACCTCGATGGTCGGTCGCTCATCGATGTGGCCCTCGAGGACCGCAAGCGGCTCCTCAAGAGCGTGCTCAGGCCGCACCCGCGCGTCCGCTTCGCGGCCCATGTCGACGGCGAGGGTCTCGCTTTCTACCAGGCCGCCGAGACGCAGGGGCTCGAGGGCGTGATCGCCAAGCTCCGCCGGTCGCGGTACGAACCGGGCCGCCGGTCCGCATCGTGGCTCAAGCTCAAGATCCGGCCGGAGCAGGAGCTCGTGGTGGGGGGTTGGACGCCCGGCGCGGGCCAGGCCCGGGATCTGGGGGCGGTCGCCGTCGGCGTCTACGAGGACGGTCGACTCCGTTTCGCGGGCAAGGTCGGCTCCGGGTTCGACGCGAGGACCCGGCGACAGATCCTCGAGCGGCTCGGGGCGCTCGAGACCGACGAACCCGCCTTCGACCCGGCACCCTCGCGCGACCATCGCGGTCGATGGGGCGGTGACCTGCGTGACGTGCATTGGGTTCGGCCCGAACTGGTGATCCGGGCGGAGCTCGGAGGTTGGTCACGCGACGGGATGGTCCGGCAAGCAGCATTCAAGGGGATCGAGGAAGGCCGCGATCCGACGACGGTCGTTCGGGAACGCGAGGTGGCGACCGCGACCGCCGTCCGCGACGCCGTGTCAGGGCTGGCTGGCGGATCGGCAGCAACGACCGACCCGGAGGATCGCGGCGCCGCTGCCGGTCCCGAACCGCGCCCGCAGTCAGGATGGACGGTCACCGAAGCAGAACTGGACGCCCTTGATCGCCTCGACAAGGAAGGGATCTGGTCGTTTGGCGGCAACGATCTGAAGCTCACGAACCTCGACAAGCCGCTGTTCGAGGCGAGGCCGGACAGCGCTGCAGGTCCGATCACGAAGCGCGAGTTGATCCGCTACTTCGCCCGGATCGCGCCGACGATGTTGCCGCACCTCGTGGACCGCCCCCTCAACCTCCAGCGTTTCCCCAACGGCGCCGGCGCAACCGGGTTCTGGCAGAAGGACATCCCGGCCACGGCGCCGAAATGGCTGACCCGCTGGCACGAGACCGGAGTCGATGGACGGGCGGGCCGCGATGCGAACGACCACCTGATCGCCGACCGGGGCGCGACGTTGGCGTGGCTCGGCAATCAGGCCAGCTTCGAGATCCATGCCTGGACCGGTCGGCTGCCCGATCCGTGGCGACCGACGTTCGCGTACATCGATATCGATCCCGGCGAACAGACGACCTGGGAGGAGACGCTGCTCCTGGCGCGCCTCTATCGGACCGCCCTCGGTCACCTTGGTGTCCGCGGGTATCCGAAGACGACGGGCAAACGCGGCATCCAGGTCTGGATCCCGGTCGAGCCGCGCTACGACTTCGCCGACACGAGTGGCTGGGTCGAGCGGATCTCACGGGCGATCGGAGCGACGGTGCCGGAACTTGTCTCGTGGGAGTGGGCCAAGGGCGCTCGCCAGGGAAAGGCTCGCCTCGATTACACGCAGAACGCCGGCATCAAGACCCTCGTCGCGCCCTACGCGGTCAGGCCCGCCACCGGTGCACCCGTCTCGACGCCGATCGCCTGGGACGAGCTCGAGGACCCGATGTTGCGTCCGGATCGATGGACGATCCGCGATGTCGTCGAGCGGGTCGCCGACCGGGGCGATCTGTTCGCTGGCGCCCAGACCGATCTTCAGACGTTGCCAACCGTCTGATCCGCCGTGGGTCGATCCGAGATGCCGTCTGCGTGGCAGGATGGACCGATGCACGATGAGACCATCCAGCTCCGCCAGCCGACCGACGATCCAGTGTCGCTGCGCGCCTACATCCGACCGGTATCCGCCGCGTTCGCGGATGACTACACGGACCAGCAGTTCGAAACCGATCGAAAGCTCTGGGAAGTCGATCGGCTGATCGGTGCTGTCGACGGCGAGACGTGGGTGGGCGCGGCGGCTGCGTTGTCGATGCATCTGACCGTTCCTGGCGGTGAACTCCGAGCGGCCGGCGTGTCCGACGTCGGGGTCATGCCGAGCCATCGCCGGCGCGGGATCCTGACCCGGATGATGCGCTGGATCCTCGACCAGGCGACCGAACGCGGCGAAGCGGTCGCGGTCCTGTACGCGTCGGAAGGGGTCATCTATCCGCACTTCGGCTTCGGGATGGCGACTCTTCGAGGCAGCTTCGAAGTCGACCGGCACGCGTTCACGTTCGCTCGACCGGCCGAGCCGCTCGGCCGGGTCCGGCTGGTCGACGTCGACGAAGGGATGCGACTCATCCCGCCGCTGTTCGAACACGTGCGTCCGGAGCGTGTCGGCGAAGTCACCCGGCACCCGGATCGATGGCGGCTTCAACTGCTCGCGGACGATGGGCGGATGCGCCCGGCCTTCGGGTCGAAGTTCAATGCTGTCCTGGAGGTGGATGGCGAACCGCGTGGCTATGCGATCTATCGCGTCAAGAGCGAGTGGGACGATCGAGGGCCCAAGCACGCCCTCACGGCCCTGGAAGTGACCGGACTGGATCCGGCTGCCGAGCGCGCCCTGTGGGAGTGGCTCGCCGGGGTCGACCTCGTGACCAAGATCCAGGGCCTGCGCACGTCCGTGCCGTCCCCGCTGTTGCTGCAGATGGCGAACCCCCGCCGCCTCGGCTTCACGGTCTCGGACGGCGTCTGGCTCCGGCTCGTCGATCTCCGGGCCGCGCTCGAGGGACGGACCTATGCGGCCGGCGGGAGCGTGACCTTCGAGGTGTCCGATCCGTTCTGTCCCGGCAATGCTGGTCGGTGGACACTCAACGTGGCCGAGGGTGGGGGAGTGGGGACCGTCGCCCCAGCGGCAGACGATGGAGCTGCCGATATCGCCCTCGACATCACGGACCTGGCGATGGCCTATCTCGGGACCTTCTCGTTCGCCGACCTCGTTCAGGCGGGTCGGATCGAGGAACTACGGTCAAGCGGGATCGCCACCGCCGACCGCCTGTTCGCGACGGCCGCCCCGGCCTGGTCGGCGACGATGTTCTAGGTCGGCGCGCATCCAAGCGCATCGAGCCGCCCGAACGGCTCTGTTCGGCCGAGGAGTTGTTGACCTCGAGACCCCAGTTGGTGTCTGGCCAAGGGGACAACCCCGACTTCCGAGTGACGAGGTCGAATGGCCTACGCGAGCTGCAGCAAGCCGCTGAGTCGTTCCCCTCCCGACTGCGCCGCGTGACGGACGTCCAGCGTGATCGCCACATCGTCGCGGTCCGGCCAGTTGGGGTCGTAGACGCTGCAAGGTGATCGCTTCGCCGTCGATCACGTAGGCGTAGGCGAGGACCTGGTGGCTGTGCATGAGGTTGAACGGGTTCAGGCCCTGGTGCCGGACCAGGCCCACCATCGCGAGGCGGTCGGCGTCGATGTCCCCCCGGATCTTCGGCCACTCCGCCTCACGCGATCGACGGAGCGCCCGGGCGGCGCCGAACGCTCCCATCCACCAGAACCTGAGCGGCGTTCGCAACCAGTCGAGTGACCGGACCTGACGGCGGACGAGCGCCTGGAAGAGGGGAGAGCCGTTCACGGGTGCCTCCGCCTCGGCCGGGATCGGGAGTCGGGTGGCGAAGCGCTCGCGGACATACCAGCTCATCCCGCCACACAGGCCCGCAGACGCATCACCGATCCCGATCCAGCGAGGGTCGAGCGGCCCGAACCGGATGGTCGGTCCCGGCGCGAACCGGTTGGCGAAATGCAGGCCGTGGGTGCTCGGCAGGAACCCCGGGACGGCATGCGTTTCGACCATGACCGGCCGAGTCTACGCCTTGACCGATCGTCATGGTCGGATATCATGAATCGATATGAGAACCATCACGGCCATGGATATGCGCAGGCGCCTGGGCGAGATCCTCGACGCCGCCTCCGCGGGAGAACGGATCCTGATCGAGCGCGACCATCGACCCCTCGCATACCTCGTGTCGGTGGAAGATGGCGATCGACTGGATCCGGACGTCGAAGACCTGATCGCACGCCGGCGTGCTGCCCTCGACCGGTTGATGGCGTTGGGCGCACGGATGCGCGAACTTCACCCGCTGCCGGACGATGGCATGACAGACGCCGAGTGGATCCGCCACGAGCACGATCGGCGTGCCGATCAGATCACTCGCGCCGCAGCATCCAGACCAGACGAGCCGTGACCGGACGGTTGGCGCTGGTCATCGACGCATCGGTCGTGATCGCCATCGCCCGGATGGAGCCAGATGGTCCTCGCGCCGCAGCCCTGATCGATCGATCGACCCATCAGGGAGTTCGGACCGTCGTCCCCGCTCACTTCTGGCTGGAAGTGACCAACGTCCTGATGCGTCGGCACCGTTGGGATGGCGCCGCCGTCTTCGAGGCCACTCGCGAGATCGATGCGATGGCCCTGGAAACGATCGAGCTTGACCGACCGACGCTGCTCTTGGCCGTCGATCTCAGCGAGCGGCACGGCCTGTCGTCGTATGACGCGATGTACCTGGCGCTTGCCGAATTGGTCGATGGCTCCCTCCTCACCCTCGACGAACGCCTGCAGGCTGCCGCCGGCACCCGCGCCATCGACCTCAGCGGGCACCGGCTCTCGGAAGTGGCCTCGCCGTACGAGCACTCGGTGACCTGGCCGAACTACAAGGGGGCGTCCACCTATCTCGCCCGGTTGCGTGTGGAAGCGCGAGCGGCCGGAACGCGAAGCTAGGCACCGGCTTGATCGCGGCACCGACCTCCCGCGAGCGACTACCATCGGGTCACGATGAGTGAGCGCGTGAGTGCCGGGATCCTGCTGTACCGACGGGTGGACGCACGGGATCATGGCCTGGAGCTGCTCCTGGCCCATCCCGGCGGCCCGTTCTTCGTGGACCGTGACCTCGGCGACTGGACGATCCCGAAGGGGGAACCGAACGGGACCGACGAACCCCTTCGTGACGTCGCCAGGCGGGAATTCGCTGAAGAGACCGGGACCTGGGTCCATGCCGAAGCCGCCGCGATCGCACTCGGCACCATCATCCAGAAGGGTGGGAAGGTCGTCCATGCCTGGGCGGTCGAAGGCGATCTGGACCCGGCCACGGCGGAGTCGGACACGTTCGAGATGGAATGGCCACCGCGATCCGGGCGCACCAGCGATTCCCGGAGATCGATCGCGTGGCCTGGTTCGATCCAGCCGAGGCCCGGCGCCGGATCAAGTCCACCCAGGTGCCATTCATCGAGCGCCTGGAGGCGGCCCTGGTCGAGTAGGGCCGGCTCAGTCGGAAGCGGCGACGACCGTGATTCGGACCAACGTCGGATCCACGCCGGTCGCGACGAGCGAACCCTGGTCCGGGGTCAGGACATCGAGCACGAGCAGATAGTCCCCGGGAGCCGTCGGCGCGACGAGGTCGAGGGTGGCATCGAACGTGGCGCCGGGCTGGAGCTCGATCGGCAGATCCGTGGAGGTCGTCTGGAACGCGGGATCCGCCTGGAGTGCCGTCCCTTCGGAGAGCGGGACCCAGCGGCCGACCAGTCGGGCGACCTTGGCCGGGATCCAGCCGGACAGGTTCGATACCGGCGGGGTCGCGGCCTGCCCCCATGCCGTCCGGCCGAGGTTCGCGACCTGGACCCCGAGTGCGGCCGGCGACCCCGCGGGCAGTTCGGCCGCGGGAACCGCGTTGATCGATCCGTCGTAGTCGCCGGTGACCCTGACGATCAGCGACGAAAGCAGTGCCTGCGTCGCCGCGTCATATGCCACGCCGTCGGCATCGTGGAGGGTGACGGTGAGCCGGTAGCGGCCGGGCGTCGCCGGAAGCGCAAGCGGCAGGACCAGCGCACGTTTGGTGACCTGGATCGATCCCGGAGCGACAACGTCGCCGAGTTGTTCCGGGACGACCAGATCGAGGGTCGCCGGTGGGGCATCGAGTCTGGGTGCGACGATCGGCGCATCGCTGGCGACCGGATCGACCGCCGGCCGACGGGCGCCGATGCCGTCGCTCGTGGGGATCGAGTATCGTCGCCAGCCGGATCCGGTGCTGCGTTCGCGGCTGGGCTGCACCGGCGGGATCAGGACGGCGATCGGATCCCAGCGCACGCTCGCCTGGACCCCATCGGGCAGCGCCTTCGGACCCGCGATCGTGTATGGCACTGCCAAACGGGCCTGGGTCCCGGCCGACGGCAGATCCCGGAATGCCGGCGACCCGAGCTGGAATCCGATCCCGGACAGGCTCGGTTGGGTCGCGAGGGCGCCGTTCACGTAGGCGCCGGCTGCCGACCCGAGGGCGCCGGCACGGACGTCCCCTGGCACGAGCCCGGCGCGCATGACGATCGACCGACTGAACCCGGTCGACGCCGTCTCCGGGTCCATCTGGGCGACATAGCCGGGGCTCCGCTGGCTGGCGAACGCGATCCGGTGGCCGTTCGCGCTCGGTGCCGTCTGCCACGCGTTCTGGATCGAACGATCGCTGCCGAGGATCGCCTTCACCAGATACGACGGGCTGTCGTAGGCCTCCGCGATGACGGCCGCCGCCCCGGCCCGGATGAACCCGGCGGCGTAGTTGTCCACTCGCTGCCGGGCGTCGTCGAGCGACCCGACGGACATCCCCGGTTCGGTCAGGCCACTGGCATAGCAAAGGTGGTGGAGCAGGACGACCGCGTTCCGGGCGAGCTTGACCTGGGAACCGATGGCCGCCTCACCGAAATACTGGTGGGCGGAGTCGCCGCCACCGGCGGAAGGGTTCAGGCCGAACCCGTTCTCGGTCGGTGGATACAACTCGTTGTGGTAGGGGCTCGGCCAGCCGTTGCCATGACCCATGTAGACGACCAGCGAGGCTCCATCGAGCGCTGCCCGGACCACCGGCCACGTCGCGTCGGGCGAGTAGACCTCGACGACATCCGAGGTGTAGCGACGGGCGACCGCCGCCGCAGCCTGTGCCTGCGTCCGGTATCCGTCCGTCGCGCTCCCGGAGGGGCCGACGATCAGGACGACTTTCGGGACGCGGGCCGCGCCCGTCGTCGGCGGCCCGGCAGCGAGCGATGTCGGAGCCAGGAGACCGGCGCCGAGGAGGGCCGCGACGATTGCGATGTTGAGGCTTCTCACGGCAGAAGGCACGCTCCGTGTTGACCATCGAGGGTACCGCTGGCGGACGAGGTAGACCATAGCGATCGGCCCTCATCATGCCCATATCCCGGACTTGCGGTGCGCGGATGCACCGATCGAGCCTCGAGCCATCTCCGCGTACCATCGGGGCATGCCCAACCGCCTTGCCGCAGAGACGAGCCCGTATCTGCTCCAGCACGCCCACAACCCGGTCGACTGGTTCCCGTGGGGTCCGGAGGCCCTCGATGCCGCCAGGTCGCTCGATCGTCCGATCTTCCTGAGCATCGGCTACGCGGCGTGCCACTGGTGCCACGTCATGGAACGAGAGTCGTTCGAGCATGCACCGACCGCCCGATTCCTCAACGACCATTTCGTGTCGATCAAGGTCGACCGCGAGGAACGGCCGGATCTCGACCAGGTATACATGGCCGCGGTCCAGTCGCTGACCGGCAGCGGTGGTTGGCCGATGTCCGTCTTCCTGACGCCGGATGGCCGTCCGTTCTACGGCGGGACCTATTTCCCGGATGAGCCCCGGCATGGCATGCCGTCGTTCAACCAGGTCCTCCAGGGGGTCGATCGAGCCTGGCATGAGCAGCGTGCCGAGGTCGAGGCCGCGGGCGGCCGGCTCGTCGACGGATTGATCGAGCAGAGTCGACTCGAAGCCGCCACGGACGATCCGACCGATGCCCTCCTCGAGGCAGCGACCGACGCACTCGAGGCGGCCTTCGACTGGGCGAACGGGGGCTGGGGCCGGGCGCCCAAGTTCCCGCAGCCGATGTCCATCGAGTTCGAGCTTCGACGCCATGCAGCGACCGGTGATCCGCGGCCGCTGGCCGTGGCCAGGCGATCCCTTGACGCGATGGCCGATGGTGGTCTGCGCGACCAGCTCGGCGGCGGGTTCCACCGGTATTCGACCGACGCATACTGGCTGGTCCCGCATTTCGAGCAGATGCTGTACGACAACGCCCAGCTCGCCCGGGTCTACCTCCACGCGTGGGCCCTCACCGACGACGATCGATATCGCGCGGTCGCACAGGGAACCCTCGACTACCTGATCCGCGAGTCGACCACGATCGATGGCGCGTTCGCCGCCAGTCAGGACGCCGATACCGACGGCATCGAGGGTCTCACCTTCACCTGGCGAGCCCCGGAGATCCGCGACGTGCTCGGCGAGGAAGCATTGCTGTTCATGGCGGCCTATGGGGTGACGGAGGACGGCAACTGGGAGGGCGTGACCGTCCTCAGCCGGGTCGCGAGCGATGCGGACCTGGCCGTCAGCCTGGACCTCGCGCCGGAGGTCGTCTCCGATCGCCTCGCGGCGGCGCGCGCCCGCCTCCTGGAACGGCGCCAGGAACGGCCGCAACCCGGTCGGGATGACAAGGCGCTCGCCGCCTGGAATGGGCTGGCGATCGCCGCGTTCGCTGACGGCACCGTGCTGCTCGGTGCGACCGATCCGGTGGCTGCCAACCGGTATCGCGACGCAGCCGTCCGTGCGGCGACGACCATCGTCGATGGACTGCTCGCGCCGGACGGCTCGCTCGGCCGGTCGTGGAAGGACGGCCGCGTGTCGGGCCGAGGCGTGCTGGAGGACTACACCCACCTCGCCGATGGACTCCTCGCGCTGTACGAGGCGACCTTCGATGAGCGCTGGTTCATCGCCGCACGTCGACTGATCGATCGGGTCATCGAGCACTTCACCGACCCGGGCGGTGGGTTCTTCGACACGGCGGATGACCATGAAGCGCTCGTGACCCGGCCAAAGGACGTCCAGGACAACGCGGTCCCGTCGGGGAACGCGATGGCGGCTCGCGTCCTCCTGAGACTGGCGGCCTGGACCGGCGAAGCCGTCTATCGGGACGCCGCCGAACGCGCGATCCGGACCGTCGTGCCATTCGCGGGCCGGTATCCGAGTGGGTTCGCCCAGTGGCTGAGCGCGATGGACCTCGCACTGGCCGCGGTCGCCGAAGTCGCGATCGTCGGGCCGCTCGGGGATGTCGCGACGAACGCGCTGCTCGACGAGGTCCGGCGTGGGTTCCAGGCGAATGTCGTGGTCGCGGCCGGTGCGGATGCCGGTGCGAGCGCGGTCCCGCTGCTTCTCGACCGCCTGCCGATCGATGGACGGTCGACCGCCTATGTCTGCCGGGACTTCGCCTGCCGCCTGCCGGTCACCAGTCCTGCGGAACTTCGCGCGCAGCTCGAAGCCGGGCGCCGGCGTGACTGAGGCGACGCCGGTCGAGATCCGCCCTGCGGCCACCGTCGTCCTGCTCCGACCCGGCCCGGCCGGCCTGGAGGCGCTGCTGACCGTTCGACCGGCGACGATGGCGTTCGCGGCAGGGATGCATGTCTTCCCGGGCGGCCGGGTGGATCCTGCCGATTCCGACCCCGGACTCGTTGCCCGATCGGTCCGGTCGCCGAGCGACGCCGCCGGCTCGCTCGGTGGCGACCTGCCCCCGACCGAGGCGCTGGCCGCCTACCTGGCCGGTGTCCGGGAACTCTTCGAGGAAGCCGGCGTGCTCATGGCCGATCATCGAGCCGCGGATGGATCGATCGCCGCGGCCCGGTCGGCCCTGCTGCGCGGCGAGGCCACGCTCGCGACGATCGCCGCCGATCTGGATCTCCGGCTCCGGACGGATCGCCTGATCCCGCTCTCACGATGGGTGACGCCGCCTGGACTGCCCCGCCGGTTCGATGCCCGTCTTCTTTGTCGCGGCGCTGCCCGAAGGCGCGATCCCGACGTTCGAGGGCGGCGAGGTCACGGACCATGTCTGGATCCGTCCCGGCGACGGCCTCCGGGCGATGGCCGACGGCCGGCTGGCGATGTGGTTGCCGACGAGCACCACCCTGCAGCAGCTGGAACATGCCGGGTCGATCGATGCGATCGCCGAACGGATGGCACCCGGCCCGCTGGGATCGATCGATGTCGACGATGTCTCGGACGACGTGTGCCGGGTCGTGATGCCGGCCGCCGGCGGCGTGGCCGGTCAGCCGGGCAATACCTATCTCATCGGTCGGAAGCGCCTCATCGTGGTCGACCCGGGCGACCCGACGGGGCCGGCCCTGGACCGGGTGACGGCGCTCGCGTCGGAGCGCGGTGGCACGATCGCGGCAGTCGTCCTCACCAGCGTGGATCCCGGTCATGCCGCCGGCGCTGAGGCGATCGCCGATCCGCTGGGCGTCCCGGTCCTGGTCGGTCCGGGCGGTGGCCGGACCCTGCCCTATCCCGTCGTGGAGGTCGCGGACGGCGACGTCCTGGCGATGTCCGATGTTTCGGTCCAGGTCGTGCACACACCGGGGCCCCGTCCGGATCACCTCGCCCTGATCGTGGCCGGCGGAGCCTCGGTGATCAGCGGCGATCTGGGTGGCGTCCGCGGCGCGCGGTCGATCCCCGGCCCGGCCGACGAACCTGCCTGGGCCTCGTCCATCGGACGGTTGCGGATGCTCGCGCCGGACGGGCATTGGCTGGCCGGCTATCCGACGCCACCGAGCGAGATGGCGTGACATGACGACCGAACGCTCGCGACCGGTCCTGGTCGCGGCCCTGCTGTTCCTCGGCCTGGCGATCGCGGACCTGTACTGGGCGCTGACGAGCCAGCCACCCGACCCGGTCAGCTCAGCCATCGACCTGGCGAACTACGCGCTCCAGGTCGTTCCGTCATTCGTCTCGATCCTGCTGCCGGCGATCCTGCTCCTCCGACACCCAGACGCGCCGAGCCGGGCTCCGGTCCTCCTGTTCGGTACGATCCTGCTCGCCGTCGACCAGGGCCTGGTGATCCTCAACGGCCAGCTCCAGGACTTCTTCTCGACGCTGACACCGGCCAGTTCCGACCTGCCGTTCCTGGTTCCGTCGGCGACCATCTTCAACATCCTCGTGAGCCTGACGATGGCGTTTGCGGTCGGCTATCTCGCGAACGGGTTGGCCCACGCTCGCCGCCACGAGGATGCGGGCGCGACCCTGACGGCCGCGTTCGTACCGGTGGCTGCGGTCTTCGCAACGATCGTCGGCGTCGTGTCGGTCGGCCAGATCGATTTCGGGGCGACGTCGATGTCGCCGACGCTGATCGGGTACCTCGGGATCTCCGTCGCCCTCGGCATCCTTCGGATCTCCGTCTGGGCATACCTCGCGGCCACCGCCGCCCGAGGGTGGGCGGCCGGCGAACGTCCATGGTCCGGCTGGGTACTCGCCACCGGCGCGGCGTTGCTGATCGTGCTCGCGCTCGCGATGGTGAACCTGGGAGGTGTCCTCCCGATGTCCGATCCCGCGATCTACCAGACCTACGGCTATGTGATCGTCGGGGCCTATGGCCTCGGGCATCTGGCCCTGCTCGCGGCCTTCGCCGTCGGTCTGCCGGCCTTCGACGACGGAGGACGACGAGGACGACGAGGAAGACGCTGACGACGAGGAAGACGAGGACGACTAGGCGCGGTCGGTCGGCAGGGCCTCGCCGAGGTTGCGCAGGAAGTTGAGGCCCTCGTCCACCTGCTCCACGGGCGCATATGGCCCCGGCATCAGGAAGCAGGGCCGTCCGGCCAGGGCGACGCCGGGAAGCTGGCCCCAGGTCTCGTCGAGTCGTCGTCCAGCAGCGATGGTGGCGCCGCGCTTGTAGATGAATACGATCGCGGCGGGGCGCCAGATCGCGACCTTCTGCCAGAGCGGCCCGACGCCGGCCGTGAGGGCCGCATCGGTCGCCTCATCGCGCGCGGTCGGTATCTTGAGCAGGTCGGTGATGCCGTGGCCCGCAGCCAGTAGCGCATCGTCCGCGGACTCGACCGGACTGCCCGCCGGGATGATGGAGGCGGTCATGAGCCGGCGCCAGAAGGTCCGACCGAGCCGGCCCTGGTGGTAGTGCCCGGCTTCGACGCTGACCGGAGACGGGTTCAGGCCGACGAACAGGAGTCGATCGCGGAGCGGCGGCAGGTCGGCCAGGGTCACGACCGGCGCGCCATCGATCTCGACCGTGGCTCGATGCGGGCCTGGGTCCGGTCGGTGAGTCAGCGCCTCGAGGTCGTCGGTCACGGTCTCCTGGATCGACCTCAGGCGGGTCGCTCCGGGCCGCCGTCGGCCGTCGTACCGTCCGTCGTCGGAGCGTCGCCGCTGGCACGTGCCTGGATCTCGGTCTGGGCTTTGCCCGCCTCGGTCTTCGCTTCGCGGACGCCGCGACCCAGGGCCTCGGCGATCTTGGGCATCGTCTTCGGGCCGCGCCAGACGATGGCAAGAATCAGGATGACGACGAGGACGGCGAGCAGGTCCATGCGGCGCATGGTACCCCGCGCGAGAAGCGGCGATGCGCTGGGGGTTCAGCGAGGACGGCGGGCGACCGGGATGACCAGACGGAGCGCGGTGTGGGTCGCCGAGAACGAGACGACCTTGTTGTCGACCAGGCCGGCGGCCCGCGCCGCCTCGATGACCTCCACGTCGCGGAGCGTCGCGGCCTTGCCCTTGCGCGACACGACCCAGATCGCACCGTTCGGCCGGATCTGGCCGGACAGGCCGGTCAGGGGCCGCAGCGCCTCGATCGAGTCGGCGCCGAGCAACACGATGTCGGTGTCCGCTCCGGGCCAGCCCTCGGTGATATCCGTCGTCCGTTCGGCGATCGCGGGACGGATCCCGGGGTCGTCGATGTCGAGCAGCGCCACGCGCATCCCCGGGCGAAGGCCGAGCTTGTCGAGCAAGGGGTCGTGTAGACGCGGTCCATCGCCGGTATCGTGCCATGGCGTGGGAGCACAACGATCCGAGACCCCGACGACCGAGCTTCGGGCCGTGGCCGAGCACATGGGTTCGAGCCTGATATCGAGCGAGCCGGTTTCCTGGGGCGATTCCGCCTCGACCTATCGAATCGACCTAGCCGACGGCCGCGCGATCGCGGCCCGCCGGTCGATCGGGCCGGACGCGCTCGCGATGACCGAACGGCTGGCGGCCGTCATGGCCATGGCGGCCGCCGGGCGATTGCCGATCCCGACCGCAGACGTCGTCGCAACGGTTCATTCGGTCTGGTTGGTCAGCCCCTGGATCGAAGGCGAGACCGGCGCGGCATGGTTGGGAACGCCGTCGCGGACGATCACCCTCGCCGGTCGGATGGGGTCGCTCGCTCGCCACCTTCGCGGGCTGGACCCTCACCAGGTGGGCTCAGGGGGTGGGTCACCGATGGTCGACGATCCGGCTGGCTTGACGACCGGGCTTCAGGAACTGACGGGATCGATCTCGGCGGTCACACGGATGTCGATCGGTGAGGCGGTCGAGCGGGCAAGCGCGGACGCATCCATGGCGCGTGTGTTCGTGCATGGCGATTTCGCTCCGATCAATGTCGTCCTGGGACCCGATGGCGAGATCAGGGCACTGCTCGATCTGGAGCACGCCACGCTCGGAGCGCCGCTGGCAGATGCCGCCTGGTGGGGATGGGTCGTTCGTCACCATCACCCCGGGGTCTGGGCGACGGCCTGGCCGGCCTTTTGTGCCGCCGCCGACGTCGACCCCGAGCGCGACCGCGATACGATCCATGCGTTGGTGATGCGACAGCTACTCGCGAGGGCGGCCGCCGCCGGGATGCCGGATGTCCGCCACCGGTGGCTGCGCAGGCTGGAGGTCGCCGCCGGCTGGGGGCGATGACCTCAGGCGACGTACGCGATCGTCTGAGGACCCTCCGGGAGCACGCAGATGCGCGCCGCCGGGTCGTTCCGGAGGAGTTGTCCAAGCGTCTCGGTGACGTCGTCGATCGGCTCGAGATGAGCGGCGCGGACGTCGGCATCGGTCAGTCCGTCCGTCCGGACCAGGACGTTCGCCTTCTGCTGGATCCGGACCTGGATCTGGACCTGCCACTGATCGGGGATCGTCGACGCGGATGCTGCGATCCGGGCGAGGACGTCGGCCGGTGATGCGCCCTCGCGCAGGAGCCGGCCGTACGGGCCGTGATCGGGCACCCCGTCACGGCATTCGGCCGCCACGATGATGGTCCCGCCAGGCCGAACGATCTCGGCGGCAGCGGACATGCCCTTGACGGATTGGTACAGGTTCTGGTCGAGCGGGTAGCCGCTGTTCGATGTGATGACGATGTCGAACAGACCGTCGACCGGCTGCATCGCGGCCCGGCGCGCCGCCGCGCAGGCGGTCGCATGCATCGACAAGATCTCCCCCGCAAAGGCCGCGACGATCCGTTGGTGTTCGTCGAGCAGCACGTCCAGGGCAAGATCGACGCCGGTTGCGGTCGCGATCGCCCGGATCGCGTCATGGACCGGGTTACCGTGGATGACACCCCATGTCGCGCGCGAGTCGCCGATCCGCCGAGCGTTGTGGAGTTCGAGCGTGGTCTCCAGACCCGCGAGCCCGGGCGCCACCATCTTCGGCCCGCCGCTGAACCCGGCGAAGAAGTGGGGCTCGACGAAGCCTGTCGTGATCCGCACGTCCGCCTCGACCCATTCACGTGCGAGAGAGACTGGCACGTCGCCGACCATCCCCAGATCGGCCAGCCCGCTGACGTCGCGGGAATCGTGGTCCTCGACGCGCCAGGTTGACATGACCGGCCCACCCAGCATGGCGAGGCGCTCGTCCGAAGTGCTACCTCGATGAGTCCCCGTCGCGATGAGCACGACCACATCCTCGGGACGGATCACGCCCTCGAATAGGGTCATGATCGCCTCGAGCATCATCGCCCGAGGCTGCGGTCGGGTCACGTCGCAGACCGAGATCGCGAGCCGTTGCCCGGGCCGGATGATGTCACGGAGTCTCGGGCCGGCGACCGGATTCTCGAGCGCGTTTCGGAGCACGGCTCTTGGATCGTCTGCCGCGGGCCGCGGACGGGGGGCGATGACCGTCGCCGTCGGCGGGACGCTGATCGTCAGTCCGCTCGTGCCATACGCCAGCCGGACGGAGCGTCCGTCGCCGACCTTCGTCATGCGGTCACGTGGCGGTGACTCGACACCGATTGCCGAGGCGACCGATCCGGTCGATCTCCACCTCGACGAGATCGCCGTCACCGAGGAATCGCGGCGGATCGCGGAACACCCCGACCCCACCCGGCGTGCCCGTCGCGATGACGTCGCCCGGCTCGAGGGTCATGTACCGGGAGCAGTACGAGATGAGTCGCGCCACGCCATGGATCATCTGCGAGGTCATGGCGTCCTGGACGACCTCGCCGTTGACCAGGCAGCGGATCCCGAGGCCTCCCGGATCCGGGATCTCGTCGGCGGTCACGATCCAGGGACCGAGGGGGCAGAACGTGTCGAGGCTCTTTCCGCGGACCCACTGCCCATCCCCGAATTGGAGATCGCGTGCCGACACGTCGTTGAGACACGCGTACCCGAAGACATGTCCAAGGGCGTTCGCCACGCTGACTCGCCGGGCCACGCTTCCGATGACGACGGCCAGCTCCGCCTCCCAATCGACCTGCTGACTGTCTTCCGCCCGCCACGTGACGTCCGCCCCGTGGCCGACCGTCGCGGTGCTGAATTTCGCGAACAGGATCGGGTCGGACGGTGTCTCCGCGCCCTCCTCGGCGGCATGATCCGCGTAGTTCCGACCGACGCCGATGATCTTGCCCGGGCGCCGGAGCGGAGCCAGCATGGTGATCTCGCCCAGCGGGCGCCTGGGGGTCGCACGTGATCCGGGGCCGCTCCGTAGTCGCGCCGTGAGCTCGGCAAGGATCGGGCCACCTTCATCGATCAACCGAGGCACGGTCCACGCACCCCCGCCAAGGAGATCGACGACATCGATGACCTCGTCGTCCTGCGTGACCACCGACGCGCGGACGCCGTCCGCCGCCTGGCGGCTCAGGAGCCGCATCGCGCGCTCACTTGGATCCGCGAACGCCGCCGTCGACGAACATCCCCGACCCGAGCACGAACTTGGATTCGTCCGAGGCAAGGAACAGCGCGGCAGCCGCGACGTCCTCGGGCTGACCCAGGGCACCGGTCAGCTGGCGCCGCTTGAGTGCTTCGAGCCCGGCCACCGGGTCGACGTAGCTATCCCGGAGATATCGATTGACGAACGGCGTATGGATCGTGCCCGGCAGGAGGGCGTTCACGCGGATCCCGTGCGCTGCGTAGTCGGCCTGCATCTGGCGGGTCAGGGCCAGAACCGCGCCCTTCGATGCGGCGTACGAAGCGCGATCGGCCAGGCCGATCTCGGCAATGGTCGAGGACATGTTGATGATCGAACCGCGGCCCGCCTTGATCATCGGCGGCAGGACCGCACGGGCCACCAGGAACACGCCACGGAGGTTGACCGCCATGACCCGGTCCCAGAGCTCGACCGACGTCTCGTGGAGCTTCCCGATGCCCGCGATCCCAGCGTTATTGAAGAGGACGTCGATCCGCCCGAAGCGAGCCAGGACGTCGCCCGACAACCGCTCGCAACCCTCAGGATCGGTCACGTCGACGGTGAACGCGGCGGCTCGGTCGGACGGCAACAGGGAGGTCGTGTCGGCCGCGGCGGCGGGGTCGATATCCGCCACCGCGACTTCGGCACCCTCCGCCGCGAAGGCGACCGCAGAGGCTCGGCCGATGCCCGAGCCGGCGCCGGTGATCAAGCAGACCTTGCCAGCGAGTCGGTCGGTCACGATCCAACCTCGAGGGGCGCCGTCGACCATGCCGCCCCGTTCGGATAGGCGTATCGCTCGATCGACGCTGATCTCATCGTGATTCTGTAGCCGGCTGCCGTCGGAACAACATATCGGCCCTCCTTGACGATGGCGGGATCGACGAAGCGGTCATGCAGGTGATCGACGTACTCGACGACGCGCTCGTCGAGCGAGCCGCTGACCGCGATGTAGTCGAAGATGGCCAAGTGCTGGACATACTCGCAGAGACCGACGCTTCCGGCGTGGGGGCAGACGGGGATCCCGAACTTGGCCGCGAGCAAGAGGACCGCGACGACCTCATTGACGCCGCCCAGTCGGCAGCTGTCGACCTGGGCGAAGCCGATGGCTTCGGCTTGGAAGAACTGCTTGAACATGACTCGGTTGTGGCAGTGCTCCCCGGTCGCGACACGGATCCCCAGCGGTCTGAGGGCGGTGGCGATCCGAGCATGTCCGAGGACGTCATCAGGACTGGTCGGCTCCTCGATCCAGAGCGGGCGGGCCGGCGCCAGCGCCTGCATCCACTCGATCGCCTGATCCACGTCCCAGACCTGGTTGGCATCGACCATCAGGATGCGCTCGTCGCCGATCTCCTCGCGCACGATCGCGGCACGCCGGAGGTGTTCGGTGCCGAGCGCCTGATGTTCGGCAGCGACTGGCCGGTCTGTCGACGGACGTCGACGTACGCTGAGGTCGTCGGCGCGTTGGACGCGTTGATCGCCGCACTGAGCGTCTCGGAACGGGCGGCGATCTTGGGCGGGACCGCCGCGCTGGCCTATCAACTCGGGGCCATCGCCGGTTGATCCGTGCGAGGACGGGTATCGTGCCACGCATGCTGCTCGTGTACGGACCGCGTTCCGCTTCCTACGACTTCGGGCCCGGGCATCCGCTCACCCCGCGGCGCTTTGGTCCTGGTATCGAGTTGCTGCGATCGGTGGGCGCGGAGCCGGGTCTGGCACCGGAGCCGGCTCCGGACGAGGAACTGCTGTGGTGCCATGACCGCCGGTATATCGACGTCGTCAAGCGGCTGTCCATGGATCCATCGGGACCATCCGAGGCCGGGATCGGTGCGTCGGGAGACGACCCGCCATTCGCGGGGATGCACGACGCCGGGGCGATGGTCGCCGGTGGCTCGCTGCGGGGCGTCGAGGCTATCCTCCGGGGTGATGTCGAGCACGCCTTCCATCCCGGCGGCGGACTCCACCATGCGATGCCGGGGAGGGCCTCCGGCTTCTGCATCTATGACGATCCGGCACTGGCCATCGCCCGAGCGAGGCGGGCCGGGCTGCGGGTCCTGTACGTGGACCTCGACGTCCACCATGGCGACGGCGTCCAGGCGATCCACTGGGCGGACCCGGGCGTGCTGACCGTCTCCTTCCACGAGAATGGACGGTACCTGTTCCCCGGGACGGGCGGCATCGAGGAGCTGGGCGACGGTCCCGCGGCCGGGACCGTCGTGAACGTGCCCCTCGAACCGTGGACCGACGAGGACGCCTGGCTGGCAGCCGTGCGGGCGATCCTCCCCGAAGTGGCGGCGGCGTTCGGCCCGGACCTGATCGTCTCGCAGCATGGCGCCGATTCACATGCCTGGGATCCGCTCGCCCACCTCCGCGTGACGACGACGGCGATGGGTGCGGCTGCCCGACTGGTCGATCGGCTGGCGCATCGGCATGCCCAGGGTCGCTGGCTGGCGACGGGCGGTGGCGGCTACGACGTCTATCGGGTCGTGCCCCGGAGCTGGAGCCTCGTCTGGCTTGCCGGGGCGCATCGCGAGACCCCGGCTGGAACGCCGGTCCTGTGGCGCGACCGCTGGGCGCCCGACGCCCGGACGATTCGGCCAGGGGCCACCGCCAGAGCGCTTCGACGACGCCCCGAATGCGGGAGAGCCACGCTCGGACGCGCAGGAGACAGCCGAAGCGATCGCATCGGAGACTGTCGCCGTCGTCCGGCAGCTGGTCGTACCGCGTCTGCTCCGAGTCGCCCGTGACCGCGGCTGGTGGGACCCTCTTGCGGACCTGCCGGGCGCGGCCGGGTCGGGCGGCGCGCCTCCGGGCGGATCGTCGCCGACCATCGTCCCGATCCAGGACCGGGTGGCCTGGGCCAGGATGACGCTCGCTCGCGGGGTCATCGCCCCGGCCGACCCGGCGACGGGTCACGCCCTGGTCGCGGCGGGGCTGGACGACGGCCTTCGGGTCACGGCCGCCGTGGTCGGCTCCACGGTCGTCGGCGCCGCGATCTCGCACCGAATCGGGTCGAGTGACGGTTGGGCGCTCCTCGCACTCGGTGTCGCCCCGGACCGGCGTCGCCGAGGGCTGGCTGGGCGATTGCTGCGCGCCCACATCGATGATCTCGCACCGGATGGCGGCGTGCTCCAGGCCGAGGTCACCGTCGCCGAACGGGATCCCTTCGATCCGCTCGACGGATCGCTCCGACGGTCGATCGCCCGGCGCCTCTTCTCGACGAACGGGTTCGCGATCGGCGACCTGACGGATCCGCGGATGCGGGCGGCGGATCCGGGCGGCCTATCCGCGGATCGCCCCATGTGGGCGGGCGTCATGAGCGACGGAGCCCTCGACGGTCTCCCGGCGGAGGACATCGTCGACGTCCGCCTGATCGAGGCGATGCGAACGCCTGGATGTCCGGTGTGCGCCGTCCGAGCGCGCTCGGAGCGGGCGACCCTCGACGCGATCATCAACGAGCGGGTGCTCGATATCGGTTTTCGAGCCGAGCTCGAGCGGAAGCACGGCTTCTGCCGCCGGCACGTCGCGGCGCTTGTCGAGACCGACCGCCGCGAGACCGGCGGGATCCTCGGATCGTCGATCCTGCTGGGGGCCGTGGTCGACCGCCGGACCGGGGATCTCGCAGCGGTGATCGGATCGAGCGGTCGGACGGTCCGGTCCAGGATCCGAGCCGCGCGGCGCCGGCCCCCGTGCCTCGCCTGTTCACAGGGCGCGACCGGGGTCGAGACCGCGATATCGCGCCTTGCCGAGCGTTCGCGCGAGGCGGCCTGGGTGGCCGTCCTTCGCGGTTCCGCCTTCTGCCTGGACGACTTCCTGGCGCTGTGGGAGACGGCTGCGTCGGAGCGCGGGTTCGAGCCCGTGGCCGAGTCGCAACTCGCCCGGTTCGCGGACCTCCGCCGCCGGCTCGATGGGTACGCCTACCATTCGAGCCACGACCGGCGTCACCTGCTGACCGACGAAGAACGCACCGCGGCTGACGAAGCGACCGATGCGCTCGGCGGCGATCGCCGCTGACCGGCTGTTCTCGGTGGCTGGTCCGTCCGAACCGAACATCTGGTCGAAAGCGACCGGCAACGGTACACTGCATCACCCATGGTCGCGCCCGCCCGCGTCTCCGACCCACTCGCGCCGTTCTCGCCGGCGGTCCGCGACTGGTTCAGGTCGAGTTTCGAGGCTCCGACCGACGCCCAGGCCATGGGTTGGGCCGCGATCTCGAGTGGCCGGCACACCCTGATCCATGCCCCGACCGGGAGCGGCAAGACACTCGCCGCCTTCCTCTGGTGCCTCGATCGGTTGGCGACCGATCCCAGCCCGGCCCCGACCCGCGAGCTTCCCGGCGCGGTCCGCGTCCTGTACGTGTCGCCGCTCAAGGCGCTGACCTACGACATCGAGCGGAACCTGCGGGCCCCGCTGACCGGGATCGCCCACGCGGCGTCGCGGCTCGGCCAGGTCGCCCCGGCCATCTCGGTCGCCAGCCGCACCGGCGATACCTCGACGGAGGAGCGTCGCCAGATCGTCCGGCGCCCGCCGGACATCCTGATCACCACGCCCGAGTCGCTCTACCTGATGCTGACCAGTGCGGCCCGAGAGGCGCTCCGTGCCGTCGAGTACGTCATCGTCGATGAAGTCCATGCGATCGCCGGCTCGAAACGGGGCGCCCACCTCGCCCTGAGCCTCGAGCGTCTCGAGGCCCTTCGTCCTGATGGACGGCCGCCGATCCAGCGGATCGGGCTGTCGGCCACCCAGCGCCCGCTCGACACCATCGCCCGATTCCTCGGCGGGATCGGCCCGGACCGCGAGGTCCAGATCGTCGACGCCGGGTCGCGCAAGCCGTTGGACCTGCAGGTGGTCGTCCCGGTCGACGACATGTCGTCCATGGGCGAGGTCCTGCCGCCCGAGGACCGGCCTGGCGGACCCGCCACGAGCCCGGACGCTCGAACCAGCATCTGGCCGGCCATCCATCCTCGGATCCTCGAGCTGATCCGGAGTCACCGCAGCACGATCGTCTTCACCAACAGCCGGCGCCTGTCCGAGCGACTCGCCCAGCGACTCAACGAGCTGGCCGGTGAGGAGCTCGTTCGAGCGCATCACGGCAGCGTCGCCCGCGAACAGCGCCTGGAGATCGAGGAGGGCCTCAAGGCCGGTCGGCTGCCGGCCATCGTGGCGACCTCCAGCCTGGAGCTCGGGATCGACATGGGCGCCGTCGACCTGGTCATCCAGGTGGAGAGTCCGACCAGCGTCGCGCGCGGGCTGCAGCGGGTGGGTCGCGCCGGGCACCAGGTCGGCGCGCCCAGCAAGGGCGTCATCTTCCCGAAGTACCGGGGCGACCTGCTCGAATGCGCGATCGTGACCCGCCGGATGCACGAGGGCGCCATCGAGTCCACCCAGTTGCCCCGCAACCCGCTCGACGTCCTCGCCCAGCAGCTCGTGGCGATGACGGTCATGGATGGGTGGTCCGTGGACGAATTGCTCAGCTGCGTGGGCCGGGCGGCGCCCTACGAGACGCTGACCCGCGAGGTCCTCGAAGGCGTGCTCGGGATGCTGGCCGGTGCGTATCCGTCCGACGAATTCGCCGAGCTGAAGCCGCGGATCGTCTGGGACCGCGTGACCGACCGGGTGGAGGGTCGCCGCGATGCCCGGGTCGTGGCGGTCACGAGTGGCGGCACGATCCCGGATCGCGGCCTGTTCGGTGTGTTCATGGCCGGCGAGGCGGGTACGCCGGGTCGGCGGGTCGGCGAGCTCGACGAGGAGATGGTCTACGAGCTGCGGGCCGGGATGCACGGCGATGTCATCGTGCTCGGCGCCAGCAGCTGGCGGGTCGAGGAGATCGGTCGCGATCGGGTGACCGTCAGCCCCGCCCCCGGGGTCCCGGGCAAGCTGCCGTTCTGGCATGGCGATGCGGTGGGGCGGCCGATGGAGCTCGGGCGGGCGATGGGCGCGTTCGTGCGAGAGCTCGAAGCCGATCTGGGGCAGGGCGGCAAGGGCCGTCAGGCCGCCGCCGACCGATTGCGCGAGACGCACGACCTGGATGAGCGAGCTGCCGACAACCTGCTCGCCTATCTCGAGGATGAACGGGCCGTGACGAGCGTCCTGCCGACTGATCGGCGGATCGTCGTGGAGCGGTTCCGCGACGAGCTGGGCGACTGGCGGCTCTGCCTGCTGACGCCGTTCGGCGGGCGCGTCCATGCGCCCTGGGCTCTCGCCCTGGAGGCGCGGATCGGCGAGCGGCTCGGGCTGGAGGTCCAGACCATCTGGTCGGATGACGGGATCGCGATCCGCCTGCCGGAAGGGGACGCGCCGCTCGATGGCATCGAAGCCCTGCTGTTCCCGGAGGCTGACGAGATCGAGGACCTGGTCGTCGGCCAGCTCTCGACCTCTGCCCTGTTCGCCAGCCGCTTCCGGGAGAACGCCGGCCGGGCCCTCCTGCTCCCGCGTCGACGTCCCGGGACACGTACCCCACTCTGGCAGCAGCGCCAGCGGGCGGCCGATCTCCTCGCGGTGGCCTCGCGCTACGGTTCGTTCCCGATCCTGGTCGAGACCTATCGCGAGTGCCTGGCGGACGTGTTCGACCTGCCCGCGTTGCGGGAGATCATGGCCGGCGTCGCGGGCCGGGAGATCGCCGTGCACGCCATCGAGACGGTCTCGGCATCGCCATTCGCCTCGAGCCTCATGTTCGACTACGTCGCCGCCTACATGTACGACGGCGATACACCGCTGGCGGAGCGTCGGGCCGGCGCCCTGACCCTCGATCGGGACCTGCTCCGCGAGCTGCTCGGCCAGGAGGAGCTGCGCGAGCTGATCGATCCGGACGCCCTGGCAGATCTCGAGCTGTCGCTCCAGGCGCTGGCCGACGATCGGCAGGCGACGACGATCGACGGGGTCCACGACCTGCTCAGACGGCTTGGCGACCTGTCCACCGAGGAGATCTCGGCCCGCGTCGATGGCGGCGCGGCCGCGGCCGAGCCGTGGCTGGATGCGCTGGCAACGGCCCGGCGCGCCGTCCATACCCGGATCGCCGGCGAGGACCGCTGGATCGCCGTCGAGGACGTCGCTCGCTATCGGGACGGCGTCGGCATCGCGCCGCCGGTCGGGATCCCGGCGGCGTTCCTCGCCCCGGTCGTCGGGGCCATCGATGGTCTGCTCGCCCGGTACGCGCGGACGCATGGTCCGTTCCTGACACCGGGCCCGACCGCGCGGTGGGGACTCCCGACGGGGGTGGTCGCTGACGGCCTCGAACGTCTGCTCGCAGCCGGATCGCTCCTTCGTGGCGAGTTCCGACCGGGCGGCGCGGAACGCGAATGGTGCGACCCGGAGGTGCTTCGCCTGCTCCGCCGTCGCTCGCTGGCACGCCTCCGGCGCGAGGTCGAACCGGTCGACCCATCGGCGCTTGCCCGGTTCCTCCCCGAGTGGCAGGGCGTGGCCCCGGCCGGGGCGGCCAGGGAGACGCTGCGCGGCAGCGCTGCGCTCGAACGATTGGCCGAGGTCATCGACCAGCTGGCTGGCCTGCCCATCCCGGCATCCGTCCTGGAACGCGATGTATTGCCGTCCCGGATCCCCGGGTATCAACCGCGGCTGCTCGATGAGCTGGGTGCCCTCGGTGAGGTCGCCTGGGTCGGGCGGGGGAGCCTTGGTCGCGACGACGGCCGGATCGTGCTGGTCCGCCCGGGCCGCGAGATCCTTCGGCCGGGCAGTGCCCCGGATGGGTCCGAGCCCCCGTCGGACCCGCGTCATCTGGCGATCCGACGGCACCTCGCGGCGCGTGGGGCCTCGTTCTACCGGGAGCTGTTCGGCGCGGCTGGCGGGGCCTCGGACCGAGAGGTCCTCGATGCTCTCTGGGACCTGGTCTGGGCGGGCGAGGTCACGAATGACACGTTCACTCCGCTCCGTGCCCTGCGCTGGAAGCGATCAGGCGGCCGCGCCTCGAGCCGCGGCCGCGGCCGTCCCGGTCGGCTGACGGCACTCGGACCACCGGAAGCGGCCGGGCGCTGGTCGCTGGTGCGGCCCGATCCAGGCGGCGTCGGCACGGTCGCGGACGGGGTCGGTTCTCTGACCGAGCGGCTCCACGCGCAAAGCCTCGGGTTGCTGGAGCGATACGGGATCCTGACCCGCGAAGCCGTGGCGAGCGAGGGGATCGTCGGCGGGTTCGCGGCCGTCTACCCGGTCCTGCGTGCGATGGAGGATGCCGGGCGGATCCGGCGCGGCTACTTCGTCGACGGGCTCGGCGCCGCGCAATTCGCCCTGGCCGGGGCGCTCGACCGGCTACGGGCGGTGCGAGAACCGGCGGAGCCGCCGGGATCCGGGCTCGTCCACCTTCTCGCCGCCGCCGACCCCGCCAATCCGTACGGAGCCGCCCTCGCCTGGCCCCGGCGCGGCGACACCGACCGGCGACCGCTCCAGCGGGCGGCGGGAGCCTACGTCGTGCTCGTCGACGGCGTCGCCACCCTCTACCTCGAGCGTGGTGGGGCCACGCTCCAGACGCTGCCCGCGGCGGACGACCCGGAGACGGCCACCATCGGGGCGCGCGCGCTTGGGGCCCTCGTCGCGGACGGCCGGCTTCGCGAACTCGTGATCCGCAGGGTGGATGGCGAGGACGTCGCCGGATCGCCGTTCCGCGCCCTCCTGTCCGAGGCCGGGTTCGTGGCCGGCTATCGCGGCCTCGTGCTCCGAGCCGGGCCGCGGTCGCGTCCGAGTGCCTGAGGGAGACACGCTCCATCGGACGGCGGCCGGACTCCGGCCGCATCTGGTCGGTCGGCCGGTCACGGCGGCGCGCACCGCCGGCCCTGGTCCGATGCCCCAGGTCCAGCGCGTCGTCGGTCGGGAGGTCACTGCGGTCGACGCGATCGGCAAGAACCTGCTGATCCGGTTCGAAGGCGGTCTGGAGATCCGGACGCATCTCCGGATGAACGGCTCGTGGCATCGTTACCGGCCAGGAGAACGGTGGCGGCGGGCGCCTGGCCGGGCGCGACTCGTGCTGGAGGTCCCCGGCAGCGTGGCCGTCTGCTTCGATGCCCCCGTCGTGGAGTTGCTCGAGCAACGGGCCGAGGCGCTCCATCCCTCGCTCGGTGGACTCGGTCCAGACCTCCTCGATCCGGACGTCGACATCGAGGCGGCGGTTCGCAGATTGCGCGATGGGCCCCAGGCCGAATCTGAGATCGGTGTCGCCCTGCTCGATCAACGGGTATCGGCCGGGATCGGCAACGTGTACAAGAGCGAGGTCCTGTGGATCGAGCGCGTCTCGCCGTTCGCGCGTGTCTCCGAGCTGGATCACGACACCATCCGGCGGCTGATCTCGACCGCCTCCCGCCTGCTCCGCGTGAATGCCTCGGCCGGCCACGGGCCGGAACGGGTCACGACCGCAGGCGATCGCGGCGCGCCGGGCCCCCTCTATGTCTATCGTCGGACCGGGCGCCCCTGCCGGCGCTGCCGGCGACCGATCTCCAGCCGCCGCCAGGGCGCGGGGCTACCGCGCACCACCTACTGGTGCGGGGCCTGTCAGGACTCGCGTGATGGCGGCTGATCGAGACGCCGCCCGACGCCTGGCAGGCTGGTGAGCCACGACCGGGCGTCAGCCAGCCAGCGCCGCCACGTCGTCGGCCGGAAGATGTCGAGCGGATCCTCCTTGCGGTAGAACCACGGCACTGTCGCCCACAGGTAGACGACGAAGTCGAGGCGGATCGGCCGTGCCCCGAACCCGAACAGCGCCTGCATCTGGATGATCGTCAGTGGCAGCGTCAGCAGGCTGAGGCCGATCGACACGGCCAGCCAGATGATCCCCCAGCGTTTGGCGCGTCCCGGCAGGATCGGCCAGAACACGACCGGCACCCACTTCATCCAGGTCGCCAGGGCCCACAACAGCCCACCGAGACGTGGCCCGGTGAACTGGGCCGCCCATAGCATCAGGGTCAGCTGCAGGTTGATGTTGCCGGTATCGAGATTCGCGCCGAACGGGAAGGCCAGGACGGCGACGATGACCGCGGTCGTCAACGGTCGTCGTCGGTAGGCCCAGTGGATCGTCCAGAGCAGCAGGAGGATCGTCCCGACCCGCCAGACGAACCAGGCGACGTCCCACGGCAGCATCGCCCACGGGACGAAGAGAGGCAGCATCCACGGCGCGTACACGTACGGGAGGAACGGCCCGACCGGATGATACGGATCGCCGCCGTTGAGCCACAGCCGGACCCCGGCCCAGTAGGCCCGGGCATCGGCTCCGCCGGCCTCGCCCCGGGCGATCAGCCCGGACAGGACCAGGGCGAAACTCAGGCTCAGCAGCACGATCGCCGCGACCCGCCGAGGGTCCCGGAGGCGGGAAGTCTCACGGCGGAGCGCCCGTCGAAACACACCAGCCCGGCGCCGCGTCCCGCGATCGATGTGGTCGGACAGGTCGACCACGATCCGCCCGCGGCCGCGGGCGCTGCCTGGGACGGGCTGAAGGCCGCTTCCCGGCGGCAGGCCGTTCGGAGGCACGGGCGTGCTCATGGCACCCGGCATTCTCGCACGCGTGGTCGCCCCGGTCGCCCCGGTATACTCCGCCGAACATGGCCGAAGGAACCGTCATCATCATCGGTGGGGCCGAGGACAAGGTTCGCGACCGCGTCATCCTGAGCCGATTCGTCGAGCTTGCGGGTGGCGAGAAGGCCACGATCGCCGTCATCAGCACCGCTTCATCACTGGGTCTCGAGGCCGGCGAGCGGTATCGGGCGGTCTTCGCCGAGCTCGGCGTCACGCACGTTCGGCCCCTCCACGCCGTCACCCGCCCGCAGGCCAACGACGAGGCCTCGGTGAGCGCCGTGCGGGACGCGACGGGCGTCTTCCTGACCGGCGGCAATCAGTTGCGGTTGTCATCGACGCTCGGCGGCACCCGCCTCGCCGATGCGATCATGGATCGGTTCCAGGCCGGGGCCGTGGTCGCCGGAACGTCGGCCGGCGCTTCGGCGATGTCGAGTCACATGATCGCCTTCGGTGCGTCCGGGGCGACGCCCAAGCACCGGATGGCCCAGATCGCGGCGGGTCTCGGGGTCCTGCCCGGGGTGATCGTCGACCAGCACTTCCAGCAGCGCAATCGGCTCGGCCGGCTGCTCAGCCTCATCGCCCAGAACCCCAGCCTGCTCGGTCTCGGCGTGGATGAGGACACCGCCGGGGTCGTCGGCCCGGACCACATCATGGAGGTCATCGGGCGAGGTTCCATCACGGTCGTCGACGGTTCGCATTCGGAGACCGACGCCTGGGAGGTCCACGGACACCGACCGCTGATGATCAGCGGCGTCGTGCTCCACTCCATGCCGGCCGGGTACCGCTTCGACCTCCGCCATCGAGTGCGTGTCACCGCCCCATCCCTGCACGCATTGCAGGGTGGCGAGGCGGCCTCGAGTTAGCACCGCCCGGAACGCCCGGCACAGGAGGGATCTCGTGGCTGACACCGTGGCCGATACCCCGTCCGCTCCCCGCAAGAAGCGGGCGAAGCGGGTCAAGGCCGCCGCGCCGTCCACGGGGCCGGCTCCCACCCTTCGGATCCTCGACACGCGCGTCCTTCGCGGTCCGAACTACTGGGCCCGGGAGCCGGTCATCCGCCTGCTGCTCGACCTCGGTGTCCTGGAGCAGTACCCATCCAACCTGCTACCGGATTTCACCGATGCGCTGGTCGCGCTCCTGCCGACGCTGGAGGACCACGCCTGCTCACTCGGTCGCCGCGGAGGTTTCATCACACGGCTCCGCGACGGCACCTGGGTCGGCCACATCGCGGAGCATGTCGCGCTCGAGTTCCAGAACCTTGCCGGGACGGATGTCCGGCACGGGAAGACGCGGGGCGCCGGGCCCGTCGGCCAGTACAACTGCATCTACGAATATCGCGAGGAGGCGGTCGGCCTCGAAGCCGGCCGGATGGCGGTCGCGCTCGTCAACCATCTCGTGGCGCCCGATGACCCGTCGGTCTTCTTCGATTTTGCATCGGAGCTGGAGCGACTCATCCGGCTCGCCGAGCGTCAGGCGTTCGGTCCGTCCACGCAGGCACTGATCGACGAGGCCGTCAGTCGCGACATCCCGTTCTTCCGACTCGATCGGCACTCGCTCGTCCAGTTCGGCCACGGCGTCCATCAGCAACGGATCCGGGCGACGATGACCTCGCTCACCTCGGCGATCGGGGTCGATGTGGCATCGGACAAGAGCCTCACCAATCGCCTGCTCGACTCGGCCGGATTGCCGGTGCCGCGGGCGGACGTGGTGGACACCGAGGACGACGCGGTCGCGGTCGCCCGCCGGCTCGGTTTCCCCTGCGTCCTCAAGCCGCTCGATGGCAATCACGGACGGGGCGTCCACCTCGATCTGCAGTCGGACCACGAGGTCCGTGCCGCGTTCCGCGGGGCGCTTGCCCAAAGCCGTGGCGGCGATGTGGTCGTGGAGACGTACGTGGCCGGCAACGACTATCGCTGCCTGGTCATCGGGGGCAAGGTCGCGGCGATCGCGGAGCGCGTTCCGGCATCGGTGATCGGCGACGGGGAGCATTCGATCCGCGACCTCGTGGACATCGCCAACAGCGACCCGAGACGTGGCATCGGCCATGAGAAGGTCCTGACCCGGATCAACGTCGACGAGGCCGCCGAGGAGCTCGTTCGCGCGCAGGGCTTCGCACTGGACGACGCTCCGCCCGACGGGATCCGGGTCAAGCTCGCCCTGACCGGCAACATGTCGACCGGCGGGACCTCGATCGACCGGACGATCGAGGCGCACCCGGACAATGTCGAGATCGCCGAGACCGCGGCCCGGATCGTCGGGCTGGACGTCGCCGGCATCGACTTCATCTGTCCGGACATCACGGAGCCCGTCCGGGAGACCGGCGGGGCGATCGTGGAGGTCAATGCCGCGCCCGGCTTCCGGATGCACACCCACCCGACCGAGGGCGAGCCCCAGTACGTCGCCCGCCCGGTCATCGATTCGCTCTTCCCTTCGGGCTCATCGGCCCGGATCCCGATCATCGCGGTGACCGGCACGAACGGCAAGACGACGACCGTCCGGATGATCGCCCACATCCTCAAGCTGATGGGTCGACGGGTCGGGATGACCTCGACCGACGGTATCGTCGTCGACGGCCGGCTCATCAAGAAGGGGGACATGTCCGGGCCGAAGTCGGCGCAGATGGTCCTCCAGAACCCCACCGTCGACACCGCGGTCTTCGAAGTCGCCCGGGGTGGCATCCTGCGCGAGGGCCTTGGCTACGATCGCAACGATGTCGCGGTCGTGACCAACGTCACCGGTGACCACCTGGGCCTCGGCGGCATCGACTCGATCGGTCAGCTCGCGAACGTCAAGGGCGTGGTGGTCGAAGCCGTTCCTCGGTCCGGGACCGCGGTCCTCAATGCGGACGACAACCACGTCTACCGGATGGGGCGTCATTGTGCCGGTCGGGTGGTCCTGTTCAGCATGGCCACGGCCAAGGGTGAGGACGGCTACGACCGGGTCGACGGCCATACGTCACGTGGCGGCGCGGCGTTCCGCGTCGAGCCCTCTGACGAAGGCGAGCTGATCGTCCTCCGCCTTGGGCCCCGGACGATGCCGGTCCTCTATACCCACCTGATCCCGGCGACGTTCGGCGGTCGGGCCAGGATGAACGTCGCGAACGCTCTTGCCGCCGCCGCCGGCGCCTGGGCCTCGGGGGCGCACCTTCATGACATCCGCCAGGGCCTGCGAACCTTCTCGACCTCGTTCTTCCAGGCGCCGGGCCGCCTGAACCTCGTCGATGTCGGCGGGGTGCGTGTCGTCATCGACTATTGCCACAACGTCGATGGGATGCGCCAGCTCGCCGATTTCGTCAATCGGATGATGGTCGACGCGCCCACGACGCACGGACGGATCGGTGCGGCGGCGACGGCCTCCCGGTCGGGTCGGGCCATCGGGGTCATCGGGATCCCGGGCGACCGGCGGGACGACGACCAGCGGCAGTATGGCGCGGTCGCGGCCAGCGCCTTCGACGAGATCATCGTTCGCGAGGACAAGAACCTGCGTGGGCGGACGACCGGCGAGACGGCGACGAATGTCATCGACGGCGTCCGCGAGGCGAAGGCCGATGGTTCGGCCCGAGTCGGCCGGGCGGAGAAGATGCTCGACGAGATGACCGCGGTCCGGGCCGCCCTGCGCCGGGCCATCCCAGGCGATCTGATCGTCTGCTGCGTCGATGACGCGATCGGCGTCTATCGTGAGGCGATCGCTGCGGCCGGGACGTCCGGCGGCGGGTCCGCGTTCGCTGATCCTGGCGAACTCGAGGCGCCGGAGGGATAGGGTCCGAGGGCGGACCTCAGGCGCGCCGCGGGCGACCCTGCATCCGCGGTACCAGGGTCGTCAGCTCCGCGGCGACGTCGATCGGCCGGGCGCCCATTTCGGCGAGGAGCTCGAACACGCCGTCGCGATCCTCGTGGCACAGCAGGACGATGACCCGGGCGGCATCGGGTCGCTCCCCGTGGACGCCGCCGCCGGCCGCGCCATTGAGTTCCGCCCGTAGCGCCTCGGTCTCACTCTCGTAGACCGGAACGTCGGCGGGGTCGACTCCGCCCGCCGCGACTCCGTCGAGGATCTCGCCGACGACCGACTCGGCGGTCCGCCCCCGGAGGTAGCGGAGCGTCTGCTTGATGGCGACGCGCTGGGCCCGCTCCGCCGCGATCCGACCGATCCCGCGAAGGGTGTCGTCCGGCCGGTCGCCGGCGGTTCCGATGATCGCGGTGATCGGAGCGGCGCGTCCCGCGGCGCCCCCGGCGATCCCCGCGGCGACGTCGAGCACCGCTCCGACGCCGGCCTCGTTGTGGGCGAAATCGACGATCACCGTGCGGGCCCCGATCCGGTAGAGGTTGAGCCGCCCTGGCGAGCGTTCCGCGCTTGGTGCGAAATCGGCCAGGCCGTCGCGGACCTCGGCGATCGTCGCGCCCAGGCCCCGCGCCCCACCGGCCGCGGCCATCGCGTTCGCGACGTTGTGGAGGGCCAGTCCACCGATCGTGATCGGGACGTCGGCGACATCGATGATCGGGGTCTCCGAGTCGCCTTCGGCCTCGATGATCGTCCCGGCACGCACCAGGTAGGCCCGGCCGCCACGGCCTCGATGGCGCCGGACGGCGACCGAATCTGCCCCATCCATCGTGAACAGCGCGACCTTCGCCTTCACCCGCCGGGTCACCGCCGCGACCAGCGCGTCGTCGGCATTCAGGATGACCCAGCCATCGGCCCGGGTGATCCGGCAGACCGTTGATTTGACTTCGGCCAGCTCCGGCAACGTGTGGATCCCCTGCAGGTCGAGGTGATCGGACGAGATATTGGTCAGGACGCTGGCGTCGTTCGATTCGTAGCCGATCCCTCGCAGGACGATGCCGCCCCGCGCCGTCTCGAGGACCGCAACATCCACGTCACGCCGGGCCAGGATCTGTTGGGCGCCGCCAGGACCGGTCCAGTCGCCCTGATCGACCATCCGCTCGTCGACGAGCACGCCGTCGGACGTCGTCGTCCCGACGTGACGCCCGGCCACGAGCAGGATGTGGGTGATCATCCGGGTGACCGTGCTCTTGCCGTTCGTGCCGGAGATGGAAACGATCGGGATCCGTCGATCGGCGTCGCGCACCCATTCGGGTGGCGTCGTTCGAGCCCCGGCGATGCGTTCGGTCCAGCGACGCACGAGGCGCTCCTGGGCGCCGGTCAACCTCGCGGTCCTCGAGGGAGACACATCCCGGGCCGCCAGGGCCAGGGCCGCGTCGGTCAGCGTCATCGCCCGCTCCGCCCCGATCCACGGGAAGGTGATGATCCAGTGCCCGGGATCTGACGACCGATGGACGGCGACCCCGCCTCGACCCTCATCGTGGTCGCTGCGCAGGCGGCGGACCCAGGCGACGACGGCGGCGATGCCGTCGGGGTGGTCCCGGGCACGGATGTCGGCTCCAAGATGGACCAGGGCATGGCGTCCGGGATCGCGCTGCCCGTACCACGTCCGGCGCCGGCCGGTGGCCAGCTCGACCTTGACCACCGGCTCGAGCCGGTAGACGTTCGGGCCCTCCAGCAGGCGGGTCTCGATGAGGCGCACGATCCGGCGAGGATAGCAAGCCGCCGGAGGCTAGACTGGACGCCATGACGATCAGCCCGTCGAATGCGGCGATCCCATCCCCGCTCGAACTCGAAGCTCTGCGGGAAGCGATCGGTGCCGACCTGCCGGCCTACCTGGCCGATCTGAAGTACCTCGTGGACATCGACTGCGGCAGCTATACCCCGAATGGTGTCGACACGGTCGGGCGCTGGGTGAACGCGTTCCTGGCTGGTCTCGGGGCCGAGGTGGATGTCAGGGCCGACCCGGCCGGACGTCTGGGCGCGACGGTGATCTCGACCTTCCATGGTCGGCCCGATGGACCGCGGGTCCTCATGATCGGGCACATGGACACGGTCTTCGACGAAGGGACCGTGGCCGATCGACCGTTCCGGATGAGTGACGGCGTCGCCTACGGCCCCGGTGTCACCGACATGAAGTCGGGTCTCCTCGCCGGGCTGTATGCCATCAAGGCCATCATCGCGGACCGTGGCGGGTTGCCCTTCGAGCGCCTCGTATTCATCGCCAACCCCGACGAGGAGATCGGCTCTCCGACGTCCACGCCGCATATCCGGGAGGTCGCGGCCGACAGTGACGTCGCCCTCGTCCTCGAATGCGCACGAGCCAACGGGGACATCGTGTCGTCGCGCAAGGGGATCCTCGATCTGCGCATCGTCGTCCATGGCCGGGCCGCTCACGCGGGGGTCGAACCCGAGAAGGGCCGGAGCGCGATCCTCGAGGCCGCCCGGATCGTCAGCGAGATCCACGCACTCAACGGTCGCTGGCCCGGCGTCACCCTCAACGTCGGACGCATCGAGGGTGGCAGTCGTCCGAACGTCGTCGCCGAGCGGTGCTCGCTCGAGGTCGACCTGCGGGCGGCGACGCGAGCGGCGCTCGAAACGGCGGAAGCGGAGATCCAGCGGATCGCCGAGGACGGCCTGGTGCCGGACACGACGGTCGAGCTCGAGCCGATGGCCCGCTGGTGGCCGATGGAGCGGCTGGAACGGAGTGGGCGGCTGGTCGAGCACGCCACGGACGTGGCCGCGGGCACTCGGCTTCACGATCGCCGACGCTTCGACCGGGGGCGCCTCCGACGCCAATACGACCTCGGGGATGGGCGTCCCGACGCTCGATGGCCTGGGTCCGATCGGCGGCAACGACCATGCCCCGGCCGAGTACCTCGACATCGATTCCGTCGTCCCGCGGACGACCCTGCTGGCCGGCCTGCTTCTGACCGTCGCGTCGGATCCGGACATCCTGGCGTGGCGCACCGACCGCTCCGCTGCGGAGGCGACTCCGGACTGATCAGACCGGGATCGCCGCCAGTCCGGCGGCCCGGGCGATGGCGACGATCGCGACGGCAGCGACGAGGCCCAGCAGCAGATTGCCCCTGCGGGCGACGATCGCCAGGCAGGCGAACACCGCGACCCACTCGATCCCGACGTGGAAGGCCGGGATGTCGTCGTCGCCCACGACGACCATCACGCTGACTGCCGCCAGCGCCGCGAGCACCGCCGGGCCGACCAGTTGCAGGTATTCGAAGGCGACCTTCGGCATCCGGTCCATGCCGGGCGCCAGGAGTCCCAGCGCGCGAATCGGGTAGGTGACCGCGAACATCAGGACGGCCAGCAGGACCAGGTTCGTGCTCATCGGTCGACCGCTGCGGTCGGCGGATCGTCGTCGTCGCGTCCGACCGGACATGGGTGCCCGGCACCGAGTAGCGCTCCGCGGACGGCACGGTCCCGAGTGGTGCCTGTTCCATCGCGGCCGCGGCCGGCACGAGCAGACCGAAGAGTGGTCCGACGACCCCCCCGGTCACGATCCCGATCGGTGGGCTCACCAGGAGGGCGATGACGACCGCGATGCCGGACCCCACGATCGCGGCCACCAGCTCGCGGCGACCGGTGACGAGTCCGACCGCGAGTCCGACCATCGCCGCCGGGAAGATGATGTCGATCCCCAGGCGAGCCGGGTCCGGGATCTGGGCACCGAGCAGGACCCCGGCCAGGGTGGCCAGGTTCCAGGGCACGAAGATCGCCCCGACCGCGGCCATCCAGTAGCCGCGTTCATCCGGGCGACCGAGTCGCCGGAAGTGGCTGATCGTCAGCGCGAACGACTCGTCGGTCAGGATGTGGGCCATCACCGCCCGGCGCCCGGTGGGAACGTCGCGAAGCCACGGCGCCAGCGCCGCCGAGTAGAGCAGATGCCGGGCGTTGAGCAACGCCGTGAGGACGAGGATCCCGGGCCAGGCAAGACCACTCGCCACGTAGCCGACCGCCGCGAACTGCGCCGCCCCGGCGAACACGATCGTGCTCATCGCCATGGCCTCGACGACCGAGAAACCGGCCGCACGGGCGGACAGGCCGTAGACGAACCCGAAGCCGATCGCGGAGACCGCGATCCCGATCCCGTCGGTGACGAGTCGGCGCCGACTGGATCGAAGCGCTGGATCGACCGCCGTGGTCAGCGCAGGAAGGTCTTGCCGCAGGTCCCGTCGCAGACGACGAACAGCGCGTGCTTCTCGGCCGCATAGCCGGCGACGTGGAGCAGCCCGGGGCAACCGTGGGTCGGGCATTTCCAGACCCACCAGCGTTCGTGATCATCGAGCGCCGTGGTCTCGGTGGAGAGCGTCCCGGCGAGCGGCTCACGAGCGGCGATGAGGGCTGCCACGGACGCGGCACGCTCCGATTCGGTCTCGCTCGTATACGGGTAGTTCTGGCCGACGTTGGACGTCATCGGTCCCATCCCCTCTGGCGCGGCTCCTCCGGCTGGTCGACGGCGAGTATCGCACAGGCGCGACGCGGCTCGGTCACGCCTCCGCCGTCGCGTCGGACGCTCGGACCTTGAAGGCGTCGAGCTCGTGTTCCTGGGCCCGGAGGCGGGACAACGGGATGAGTGCGACCAGCAGCAGGATCGCGGTCGCGACCAGCATGCCGTCGATCCCCCGCCAGGCCGCCGCGAAGCCACCGATCAGGCTGCCGATGATCTGGCCGATCGCCAGGAACACGGAATAGAGGCCCATGATCGCTCCCCGATCGGACGGGAAGCGCTCCGAGAGGTCGGCCAGCAGCCCGAGCGCGGCCGGCGTCGCCCCGGCCAGGACGAACAGGCCCGTACCGGCGACGATCACGGAACCCAGCAGGATCGCGGTCGGCAGGGTCGTCGAGTGGTTGACCACGAGCACGGCACCGACCAACACCCCTCCGCCGATGATCCCGTACCGGATGATCGTCGTTCTGCGGAGCGCCTTGAACCGGTTGCCCCAGTAGAGCAGCCCGGCGCCGAACACGAGGGCGATGACGATCGCAGCCAGGGTGATCTGATCGGCATCGAACCCAGCCATCAGGACCTGGTTCGGGAAGGCCGGATGCGGCTGCGAGAACTGGAACAACGACTGGCTCAGCCACAGTCCGATGCTGGCGTTGACCGCGATCCAGGTCGGCGCCAGGAGGAGGACGTGGGCCGACCGGACGAGGGTGCCGTAGCGTCGGAACCCGACGTGCTGCCCGGCCACGGCCGCGGATTCGCCGGCCGGGTCCTTGACCCCACGCCAGTAGATCAGGAAGGACACCGCGTAGACGCCGGCGTTGAGGAAGAACGCGGTCGGACCGATCGCCTCGAACAGTTTCGGGGCGATGATGAAGCCGACTCCCAGGCCGGCCAGCGTCGCACCCTCGAAACGCGCTGCCGCCTTGCCGCGGAGGACCTCGTTGCCGGCCGTCGCCAGCGCGATGAAGCCGAGGATCGATGGGACGCTGGCCGCGGTCGAGGCTCCCTCGAACAGGCGAGTCACCCCCAGGATCGGCAGGCTCGTCGTGAGTCCGGTGAGGATCACCGCGATCGCCCCGAAGACGGGCCCGTACAGCATGATCCGGTGGTGCCCGTAGCGATCGGACAGGATCCCGAAGACCGGGGACAGGACCAGCTCGGTCAGGTAGAACACTGCGGCGAACAGGCCGACGACCCGGGCATCGATCGCCGGACCACCGTGGGCGGGCAGATCGGCGAGGTACAGGCCGAGCATCGCGCCGGTCAGGCCCGTGCTGAACCGCAGCGTGAACGTGCCGAGGAGCACGAACCGGAGTGACCGTTGCATCACCCGAATCGTAGCGGGTTCGACTCCGCACTGGACCCGACCCGTATCATGCCCGCAACATCCCGGCAGCCCACCGGAGGAGGAACACTTGAGCGGTGTCGCGATCTTCACGGATTCCGCGTCGGACATGGATCCGGTCCAGGCCGCCGCAGAGGGGATCAGGATCGTCCCGTTGATGGTGAACTTCGGGAGTGAGAGCTTTCGCGCCGGCGTCGACCTGTCGACCGCGGCCTTCTGGGAGCGGATGACGGCTCCCGATGCGCCCTTCCCGACGACCGCCGCGTCCTCTCCCGGCGATTTCAAGTCCGCCTATGAAGCCGCATTCGCGGACGGCGCGGACGCGGTCGTCTCGGTCCACGTGGCTGGCACGTTGTCGGGCACGATCAAGAGTGCCCAGATCGCCCGGGACATGCTGCCCGATCGCGAGATCCACGTGGTCGATTCGCTCGGTGCGTCGATGGCCGAGGGGATCCTCGCCAGGATGGCGGTCCAGATGGCCGCCGATGGCCGCGCCCCGGGCGAGATCGCCGAGACGCTGGAGGCGCGGGCGCTGGACATGCGGATCTACCTCACCCTCGAGACGCTCGAATACCTGAAGAAGGGCGGCCGGATCAGCGGGCCACAGGCGGCGCTCGGCACGCTCCTGTCGGTCAAGCCGATCATCCGGGTCCAGGACGGCGTCGTCGACACGGTCGACAAGGTCCGGACGAGGTCGAAGGCCCGTGAGCGGATGATCGAGTTGATCACCGAGCGTCCGATCGAACGCCTGGCGATCCTGCACACGATGAGTCCGGACGTGGAGTCCTTCCGTGACGAGGTGGTCGGCCGAGCCCTGGGCGGGCTCGACCCGGCGGATGTGACGATCGATCTCGTCGGCGCATCGGTGGGGCCGCACCTCGGCCCCGGCTGCGTCGGAGCTGCGATCCTCTATCGCGCGTAGGTTGCCGCAGGGTTGCGGCCACGTTGCGGCCAGGTTGCCGACCGGGAGCTATACTCCGGTATGGCCGTGAGCCCCGTGGGGTCGTCCGGGAGACGACCCATGACGATGGCGATCGAGGGGGTCGCCCGACACGTGAGGACACCCAACAGATGACCACCGAGCAAGTCGCTGCGCAGATCAACGTGTGGGAGGTCGCCCAGCGACAGTTCGATCTAGCCGCCGAGCGACTCGGCCTGGACGAGGGCATGCGCCTCGTCCTGCGTGAGCCACGACGCGAATTCACCGTGCATTTCCCGGTCCACATGGACGACGGTTCTGTCCAGGTCTTTACCGGCTATCGCGTCCAGCACAACCTCGGCCGCGGACCCGCCAAGGGCGGTATCCGCTACCACCAGAACGTCTCCAGGGATGAAGTCAAGGCCCTGGCGATGTGGATGACCTGGAAGTGCGCGGTCGTCGGGATCCCCTACGGCGGCGGAAAGGGCGGCGTCATCGTCGACCCGAAGAAGCTCAGCCAGAAGGAACTCGAGGGCCTGACCCGCCGGTACTTCACCGAGATCGAGATCCTGATCGGCCCGGAGAAGGACATCCCGGCACCGGACGTGAACACCAACGCCCAGATCATGGCCTGGATGATGGACACCTATTCCATGCACGCCGGCTACACCGTTCCGGGCGTTGTCACGGGCAAGCCGATCAGTCTCGGCGGATCCGAAGGTCGGAACGAGGCGACGGCCCGCGGCTGCGTCTACACCGTCGTCGAAGCCGCCCGTCACCTTGGCCTGGATCTCACGACCGCGCGAGCCGCCGTCCAGGGCTTCGGCAATGCCGGCTCGATCGCTGCCCGGTTGATGTGCGAGGAGGGCGCCACCGTCGTCGCCGTATCGGACTCGACCGGGGGGATCCACGATCCGTCCGGACTCGACATCGCCAAGGTCGTAGCCTGGAAGCAGGAACACGGGACCGTCCAGGGGTTCCCGGGTGCGACCGATATCACGAACGCGGAAGTGCTTGAGATCGATTGCGAGATCCTCATCCCGGCCGCTCTCGAGAACCAGATCACGTCGCGAAACGCCGGCAACGTGAAGGCTCGAGTGGTCGCGGAAGCGGCCAACGGCCCGACCACCCCGGACGCCGACGAGATCCTGTTCCGCAACGGCGTCTTCCTGGTGCCGGACATCCTGTGCAACGCCGGTGGCGTCACGGTCAGCTACTTCGAGTGGGTCCAGGACCTCAACCGCGATCACTGGAGCGAGGAAGTCGTCAACGCCAAGCTCAAGGAGATCATGGTCAAGGCATTTGACGAGACCCTGGACATGGCCAAGCGCGAGCAGGTCAACATGCGCACGGCCGCCTATCTCGTGGCGGTCAAACGAGTCGCGGATGCGATGGAGATGCGCGGCATCTACCCGTAGGGTCGCCAGCGACGGGGCGCGGCCTGCAGCGCCGCGCCCCGGTGCTAGCATTCCGCCCATGCTCGATCACGAAGAGAAGTTCCTGTTCAAGGAGGAGATCCTCCACCTCTCCAACGCCGTGGCGGAACCGGGCGTCCTGGACAATGTGGAGGACCTCCTGACCGACGTCATCACCAGCCCGCGCTTCGACTCGGAGGTCTTCACCCTCGAGCGGAGTCTCCAGGTGATGCTGGGACCCCGCGCCGGCACGACCCTGGTCGGCCTGCTGACCGTCGCGCCGGAGGTCTTCGACGAGGTCGCCGAAGTGCGAGTCCCGTCCGAGATCCACGAGCGATTGGTCGCCTGGCGGGCGCGCTTCGGCCTGGCGATCGACAACGCCTTGAACTTCCTCAACAACCCGGACGGCATCCAGGGCCACAACTTTGCGACCCAGGTCGCCCACGTCGACGACCGGCGAGTCCTGCAGGGCCGGCTGACCCTTGTCCGATACAACAACGAGCCGCAGTTCTTCGTGGCCGACGCGAGTGTCTTCCTCGCCCTCGTCGCCGACATCATGGAACGGCTCGGCCCGTACCTCGAGCCAGACACGGTCGAGGCCGAGACGCTCGCCCGACTGCGCGACGCGATCCAGCTCATCGAGCGCAAGACCGCGACCCGCGCCTGACCCGCGACGGCCATGCGCCACGTCTACCTTGCCGCGACCGGGCAGAACCGGGGCAAGACCACGGTCAGTCTCGGCGTCCTCGATGGGTTCCATCGGCGGGGCCTCTCGACGAGCTTCCTGAAGCCGGTCGGCCAGCGGACCATCATCGAGGACGGGGCCCCGGCTGACGAGGACGCCGTCCTGATGAAGCAGGTCTTCGGCCTGCATGAGCCGCTCAGCCAGATGAGCCCGGTCCACATCCCGCGTGGGTTCACCAAGGCCTACATCGACGGCGATGTCGTGGAGGACCTGCCCGCCCGGATCCGGACCGCCCACGCCGACTTCGCCAGCCGGGACATCCTGCTCATCGAAGGCACCGGCCATGCGGGGGTCGGCGCCGTCATCGGGCTGTCGAACGCAACGGTGGCCGCGATGCTCGGCGCGCCGGCGATCATCGTCTCGGAGGGCGGGGTCGGCCGCCCGATCGACGAGATCGTGCTCAACGCCGCCCTGTTCGAGCGGCATGGCGTCAAGGTCGCGGGGGCGATCGTCAACAAGGTCGACCTCGATGCCAAACCCGGTCTGGCACAGACCCTCGAGCGGGGGCTCGAACGTCACGGCATCCCCCTTCTCGGCGTCCTGCCGTATCGGCCGATCCTGTCGAACCCGACCCTGGCAATGGTCGTCGAGGGGCTGCATGGCGAGACGGTCCACCCGGGTCCGAACCTGGACCAGGTCATCGGCGGGATCGCCATCGGGGCGATGGAACCCGAGCACATGCTCCAGCGGATCGGACCGCGAAGCCTCGTCATCGTGCCGGGCGATCGGTCAGACGTGATCGCCGCGATCGTCGATGCGCGCCGGGATGGGTCTGATGGGGGCGTTGGCGCCCTCGGCCTCCTGCTCTCCGGCGGGTATCAGCTCGAGGACGGCCTGCTTGCCGCGATCCGGGCGGCCGACCTCTTCGCGATGCACGTCGCTGAGGACACCTACCAGGTCGCCTCGGACCTCCACGACCTGCTGGTCAAGACCCACCCGGCCGATGCCGGCAAGATCGCCGAGATCAAGGCGCTGCTCTGGGAGTACCTGTTCATCGATCGGGTCCTGGAAGTGGCGGAGGAAGCCCGTCGCTGGTGAGCGGCTCGTTGTCGATGCGTCGCCCATCGCATCCATGCCAGATACGAACCCGGGTCGCCATCGGCTACGGGCGGACGGTCGGCGGCCGGCTCTTCGAAGGTTTGGGCGCGCACCCACGCTGGCGAGATCGCAGGTCGAGTCCGCAAACGCGGCACCGTGTCGCCGAAGACGATCGTAGGTCGTCGGTGGCAAGCACCGCGGACCGCACACCGCGGAGCGCCGAATGCGGTCGCGACGGCCCTCAGTCGAGGACTTCGTTGTCGATGAGTCGGGTCGATCCGAAGCTGACTGCCATCGACAGCAACGCGGGTCCGTCGATCCGGTCGAGTTCGACGAACGTGCGGCCGTCGGCCACCGACACGTAGTCGACGATCGCCAGCGGCTCCGCGTCCAGGACCGCGAGCATGACCTGGCGGAGTACGTCGGCGGAGCGTTCGCCGCCCTCCCATCGCTGTCGCGCGGCCAGCAGCGCGCGCCGCAGGACCGGGGCCGCGAGCCGTTCGGACGGCGTCAGGTGGACGTTCCGGGACGACAGTGCCAGTCCATCGGGCTCGCGGACGGTCGGGCAGGCGATCACGTCGGTCGGGATCGCCAGATCGCGAGCCATCTGTCGGATGACCACGATCTGCTGGGCATCCTTCTGCCCGAAGTACGCCCGATCGGCCCCGACGAGATCGAACAGGATGGCGACGACGGTCGCGACCCCATCGAAGTGGCCGGGCCGTGCGGCGCCCTCGAGCGGCTCGGCGACGGCGCCGACCGAGATCACCGTGTCGAACCCGGGCGGATAGATCTCCCGCGGGTCAGGGGCGAAGACGATATCGATCCGCTCCTCATCGCAGATCGCGATGTCGCGGGCCTCGTCGCGGGGATACTGCGTGTAGTCCTCGGCGACGTCGAACTGTCTCGGGTTGACGAAGATCGTGACGACCGTCGTGGAGTCGCTCGCCCGAGCCTGCCGCATCAGCGCCCGGTGGCCATCGTGGAGCCAACCCATCGTGGGAACCAGGCCGACTGGCCCGGGAGCGCCTGCCAGCGCCTCGCGCAACTCGGCGCGAGTCCGTACCAGTCGGGTCAAGCGGCAAGCGGTGCGGCGGTCACAGGTCTCGGTCCAGGGGGATCCCGCCGACGGGGATCGAGTCGCCCGAGCGGTCGGACGAACCGCGTCCGAGGACATCGTCGAGGATCGCGTCGTCCATCCGGACGGTCTGCTCCGGACCGGGGAAGGTCCCGGCGACGACGTCCGCAGCGTAGGCACCGGCGGCGTCGCGGATCTGTTCACGCAGCCGAAGGTACGGGCGGGCGTGCCTCGGGATGAAATCGCCGAGCCCGACGAGGTCGGTGATGATCTGGACCTGGCCGCTGCAGCCGGCACCGGCCCCGATCCCGATGGTCGGCACGCTGAGCCGCTCGGTGATCGCGGCCGCCAGCTGCTCCGGGACGAGCTCGAGGACCATGGAGAACGCGCCGGCCTCCTGGACCGCAAGGGCGTCGGCGATCAGCGACCGGGCCTGATCACGGGTCTTGCCCTGGACCTTGACCTTGCCCGCGGCATTGATCGACTGGGGCGTCAGGCCGATATGGCCCATGACCGGGATGCCGGAGCGGACGAGGGCTTCGATGACCCGCGCGCTGCGCACGCCGCCTTCGACCTTGACGGCCTGGGCGCCCGCTTCGCGCAGGAAGCGCCCGGCATTCTCGAGGGCCTCGTCCGGCGTCGCGTACGACAGGAACGGCATGTCGGCGACGATCAGGGCACGAGCGCTGCCGCGGACGACCGCCCTCGTGTGATGGAGCATCTCGGCCATCGTGACCCGGACCGTGGTCTCATAGCCGAGCACGACCTGCCCGAGTGAATCGCCCACCAGCAGCATCGGGATGCCTGCCTCGTCGAGGATCTGGGCGGTCGGGTAGTCATAGGCCGTCAGCATCGGGATGCTCTGGCCGTCGGCGTACAGCCTGGCGATATCGGCGACCGTCTGGCGACGGATGGACTCGGTGGTGGCGCTCATGCTGGCTCCCCTGCGGGATCGACGATGGCACCAGTCTGCGCGGCCCGGTCCCGCTCGTCCAGCGCCGCCGCGATGCGGTCGAGCAGTTCCTCCGCCACCGCTCGCTTCGACTGGAGCGGCAGGTCCGCCCGCGTGCCGTCGGACGCAAGGATGGATACACGGTTCGTGTCCGAGCCGAAGCCGGACCCTGGCTCGGCCACGTCGTTCGCGACGAGGAGGTCGACCCGTTTGCGACTGAGCTTGCCGGCCGCGCGGTCGAGCGAGCCGGTCTCTGCCGCGAACCCGACAAGGAAGGGCCGCGGCGCGAGGGGCTGACGGGTCGATCGGCCGTCGCTGTCGAGTCCGTGGGCGATCCGGGCGATCTCGGCCAGCAGGTCCGGCGTCGCCTCCAGTTCCAGTGACAGGGTCGGGACCCGTTCGAGCTTCGCGTCCGCCGCGACGACCGGCCGGAAGTCCGAGACGGCCGCGGCCATGACGAGCGCGTCGAACCCGGGCGAGCCATCGGGACCATGGGTGACCTTCAGCAATGCCGCCCGCAGATCGGCGGTCGATCCGACCCGGATGACGGTCACCCCGGCGGGTGGTGGCACGGCCATGTCGGCGGCGATGAGGGTCACCCGCGCGCCACGGTCGGACGCCGCCTGGGCGATCGCCACGCCCATCTTGCCGGTCGAGCGATTACCGATGAAGCGGACCGGATCGATCGCCTCGCGCGTGCCGCCTGCCGTCACCACGATGTGTCGGCCGGCAAGGTCCGCGTCCCGGCTCTTCGTCACGATCGGCGGCCGATCGGCGGGATCGGCGGCTCGGATGGGCTGGCCCTCGACCGCGGCTGCCACCGCATCGACGATGGCCGCAAGGTCGGCGAGCCGTCCCACGCCGGACTGTCCGGACGCGAGCGGCCCCGTGTCCGGATCGACGACGGTGTAGCCGAAGGTGCGCAGGCGTGCGACGTTCGCCGTCGTCGCCGGATGCGTCCACATGTCGCCATCCATCGCCGGGGCGACGACCACCGGGGCCGTGGTCGCCAGGCAGGCCGCCGTGACGACGTCGCCGGACAAGCCGGTGGCCATCGCCGCCAACCAGTGCGCGGTCGCCGGGGCGATGACGATCGCGTCGGCACTGTCGCCGATCACGATGTGGCCGATCCGGCCGTCGGGCAGGAGATCGAGGACATCCGTCTCGATCGGGTGACCCGATAGCGCGGCGAACGACAGGGGCCCGACGAACCGGGTCGCGGCCGGGGTCTCGAGCACCGCGACGTCGGCGCCCTCGGCCCGCAGCAGGCGAAGCAGCTCGAGCGCCTTGTAGGCGGCGATCGAACCGGTCACGCCGAGCCCGATCAGCCGTCCCGAAAGGCGTCCAGCGGCGGCGGGGCCAGCGTCGTCGGTCATCCCAGGCCCAGTTCCAGGGGTTCGCCACCGCCGACTTCAGCGTGGAGGATCGCGAGGCCCTTGAGGGTCAGGTCCGGGTCGATCGTTTCGATCCCCTCCAGGCTGCCGGCCCACGGCGCCGCCGCTCGTCCACCGGTCAGGATCGTCCGGATCTCGTCCTCGCGGACGCCGTTCGTATCGGCGAGCTCGGCGCGGAGACGGAGGAGCAACCCGCTGACCAGGGCCACGTGGCCGAGGACGATCCCGGACTGCATGGCGGTGACGGTATCTCGTCCGATCGCGCGGTCCGGAGCGCGCAGTTCGATCCGAGGCAGTTTCGCCGTGCGCGCCGCAAGCGCCTCGAGTCCGAGGGCCAGGCCGGGTGCGATCGCGCCACCCACGTAGGCGCCATCCGACGCCACGCAGTCGAAGGTCGTGGCGGTCCCGAGGTCGACCACGATGGACGGCGTCCCGTAGAGCCGGGCCGCGGCCAGGGCATTGACGAGGCGGTCGGCGCCGACTTCGCCAGGCCGTTCGACCCGGATGGCAAGCGGCACGGAACCCACGCCCGCGACGAGGAGCGGGAGGTCGCGCCGACGGGCGATCGATTCGACCGCAGCCGTCAGTGCCGGGACGACCGAGGCCAGGGCCATCGCATCGATGTCGCTGGTGGCCAGCCCGTCGAGCCGAAGCAGCCCGTCGAGGAGCAGTTCGAATTCGTCACTCGTGGCCGTGCTGACCGTCGCGGCCCGACGAGTCGCGACGAGCGCCCCGGCGCGGAGCACGCCGATGGTCACGTTGGTGTTCCCGATATCGAGAGCGAGCAGCATGCGATGGATGATACGCGGGCGACACGAGCCGACAGCGGTGCGGTACCATCGCACCGGTCGTCGCCCTTCTGCCCACCGAGGAGACGCCGGGTGTCCAGCCCGCCGCATGCGAAGTTCTTCGTCAACGCCGGTGTCGTGACGAGTCGGACGGATATGCTCCATCTCCTCCGGCCACTGCTCAAGCAGACGGTCGCCTATCGATATCTGCGCGGCCGTGAGGTCGTCTCGCACGGGACCGGTTGGGTCGAACGGATCGTCGTCGACGCGGATGACACCTCCACGTATTTCACCCCGCTGGCGATCACCCTGAACCTCGATTCGTTCGAACACCTCGAATTCGAGACCCGACCCGACCAGCTCCTCGTCTACGCGCTGGTCCAGGGCGACGAGCGGATCGTGATGGAGTTCGCGCCGATCGGTCCCGGCGAAACGGATGGATCGCCGTTCGCCCCGCGACAGCTGACCTTCGACACCAGCGAGTTCGTCCAGATGGAGTTGCTCGGCCTCGAAGCCCACGAGGACGAGTAGCGGGTCGTCCGCATCCAATCCGGTACCATCGCTTGCGATGTTCGAACGGACCGCGCTGCCAGCCGGGCCCAGGGTGATCAGCGCGCGGCTACCCGCCGCACGCTCCGTGTCGATCGCCGCCTATGTGTTGGCCGGTTCGAGGCTCGAGGGACCGGGCCAGGTCGGCGTGGCCCACTTCATGGAGCACATCACCTTCAAGGGCACGGCCGCCTTCCCGTCGACCCGCGCGATCAGTGAGGCGATCGAAGGAGTCGGTGGGTCATTCAACGCCGCGACCGACCGTGAATCGACCGTCTACTGGGTCCGGGTGCCTCGCCGCGAGCTCGATCGGGCGATGGACGTCGTCGGCGAACTCATCGTCCGGCCCCGCCTGACAGCGCCCGACATCGACAGTGAACGGACGGTGATCATCGAGGAGATCCGCTCGTACCTCGACGATCCATCGGAGTACTGCCAGATCCTCTTCCAGACCGCGATGTTCGGTGACGGGCCGCTCGGACGCGAGATCTGCGGCGACGAGGCCGACATCCTGGCCCTGCCGGCGGCGGTGGTCCGCGACTTCTGGCGGACGACGTATCGGCCGAGCAACATCGTGATCGCGGTCGCCGGCGATCTCGCGCACGACGAGGCCACCACTCGCGCGGCGGCCGCGTTCGGGACGGGCGACGGACCGATCCCTGCGGTCGTACCGGCACCCGCGCTGCCAGCCGGTGAACGAGTCCGGACCGGGAAGCGCGCGACCAGCCAGGCCCAGATCTGCCTCGGGGTGCCCGCCCTCCACCGTGATCACCCCGAAAGCTGGACGCTGGCGGTCCTCAATGCGGTCCTCGGCGACGGCATGAGCAGTCGTCTCTTCCTGTCCGTCCGTGAGGAGCTCGGACTCGCGTATGACGTCTCGTCCGGATTGGTCGAGTACGCCGATGCCGGCGCCCTTGAGGTCTCGGCCGGGATCGATCCGGCCAGTCTTCCGGCAGCGCTCGACGCCATCCTCGTGGAGTTGACACGGTTGCGCGACGAGCTCGTCCCGGACGATGAATTGGCCAAGGCCAAGCGGTCCCTCGCGGGCGGCCTCGAGCTCCGGATGGACGACAGCCGGCACGTCGCGTCGTGGATCGGTGGCCAGGAAGCGCTGCATGATCAAGTGCTGACCCTGGACCAGGCGCTCGCGGCCGTCGACGCCATCCAGGCACCCGCCATCCAACGGCTGGCTGCCGAGCTGTTCTGCGACGAATCACTCCGGCTATCGGTCGTTGCCCCGGCCCGCTACCTGCGTGGCCTCGAATTCACGGCTCAGGCTGCCGACATGACCTCAGACACGACGGTGGATGCGCCGGTCCCGACCGAAGCATCGACGAGGGAGATCGAGCTCGTCCTCGCCCGCACCCACCTTCGATCGGGCCTCTTGACCCTGGCTCGGGTGGAGCTCGAGGGTCTGGCCGACCACGATGCCCTCGATCCGATGGGGCTCGTCGACCTGGCCGAGGTGCGCTGGAGGACCGACGACCTGGCCGGTGCCGGGCATGCCGCCGACGCGGCCATCGATGCCGGCCGCGATGACGCGGTCGTGCTCGTGGTCGCGTCGGAAGCCGCCGGCGGTCTCGGCCGCCCGAGCGAGGCACGGCGGTTGTCCGCGAAGGCGATCGAGGCGGCCGAGACCACCATCGATCAGATCTTCGCCGGGATGCCGCGATCGGCGATCTGGCCCTCCGACGCCCACGAGCCGCTGCCCACCTCGCCGACGCTGTTCGATCGCGCAACCGATCCTGCGGGCGTGCCGGTCGCGTCGGTGTCCGAGGACTTGGCCGGGCCATCCCTGACGACCTCGGATGCCGCACCAGCGCACCCGATGACCCTCGGTCTCTGGGCCGGCGACGACGTCGACGATCCGACGATGCCGACGTTGCCCGATCCGGCCGATGCGTTCGATCTCGGCCGGGTCGCCCTGATCGACGGCGCGTTCGACGAGGCCGCGTTCCAACTGGGTCTGGCGCTCCGCCTGGCCCCGGCCCTGGCACCGGCAGTCCTCGAGGTGACCGACGGGGCGCGAGCGAGGAGTCTGACGTTCGTCCGTGGTGATGCCTACCGGCTTGCCGGCCACGAGAGCGAGGCCCGCCAGGCCTATGCCATCGCCGCGCGCGGCGGGCTGCCGGAGCGGCGGTCGCGGGTCCGGATCAAATCGACCCTCTCGGGAGCGGAGGCGGCCCGAGCCGCTGGCCTGGCAGGCGAGGCAGGCGAACCGGGGCCGGCCGACCGCGTCGGGCCCGTGACCGAAGCCGAGCCCGTGACCGAAGCCGAGCCCGTGACCGAAGCCGAACCCGTGACCGAAACCGAAGCCGAGCCCAGGCCCGAACCCGAGCCCGAACCCGAACCCGCGACCGACGACGCGTCGCTCGGAGGATCCGTAGCCGGCGGGCGCTTTCCGATACAATCCGGCCCGTCCAACCCAGACCGTACCCAAGGATGTCATGCCAGGCACAGAACGGACCCTCGTCCTCGTGAAGCCCGACGGCGTCCAGCGCCAGCTGGTCGGCCGCATCATCGCTCGCTACGAGTCACGCGGGCTCAAGATCGTCGGACTCAAGCTCGTCCAGGTCGATCGGGGCCTCGCCGAGCGCCACTACGCAGCGCACCGTGACAAGCCATTCTTCGCGGGCCTGGTCGACTTCATCACTTCGGCCCCGCTCGTCGCCCTCGCCCTCGACGGGCCGAACGCGATCGGCGTCGTCCGGGCCATCAACGGCGCGACCCGTCCGCACGAAGCCGCGCCCGGGACCATCCGCGGGGATCTCGCCCTCGAGACGGCGCAGAACATCGTCCATGCCTCGGACAGTGCCGAGGCGGCGGCGACGGAGCTTGCGCTCTGGTTCGCCCCGGCCGAGTTGCTCGACTACGACCGCGATGTCGATCGCTGGGTGCTCGCTCCCAACGAGTAGCTCAACGGGATCGCTCGACCGGGGCCGCGGCCGCGAGCGGCCGCCTGCTGGCTACGTCGACGGCGACGCGGCGGGCAGGGACCGTTCCAGGGCCGGCGGGCGTCCGGCAGCGTCGGCCGGCCCCCCGAAGGTCCCGACCGAGGTGGCCACCGCGAGGCCGGCAAGCAGCACGGCGACAGCTGCCGCTCCGAACGCGCGATTGGCGTGGCCGGTCGACCGCAGCCAGCCCGGCAGGTCGGTCCGGTCGATCGGCGTGAGCCGCGGCCGCCAGGCTTCGACGGCGAAGCCGACCCGTTCCGGCACGTCAAGCCCGATCACGAGCAGGCGGCCGTAGTAGGCGATCGGTGCCAGGGTCCCGAGCAGGACGAGCGCCGTCAGTGGGCCATCCACGGCCAGGTCCACGATCATCGTGCGGGCCTCGAAGGCCGCCAGCCCCGGCAGGCCGATGCTCGCGAAGACGATCGCAACGAGCGCCGCCCCGAGCAGCGGTGAACGTCGTGCCCAGCCGCGGAGGTCGGCGACGCTCCCGGTCCAGAACCCAGCCCGGATCCCGGCGACCCAGGCCGCGAACGCGCTGCGGGACGCGATGAACACGAGGATCCACGTCCTGGCCGGGGTCCACACGGTGGGTTCGAGGGACCCGAGGGCGAGGATGAGGATCCCGGCATCGCCGACGATCGAATAGCCGAGGACGTGCTCGACGTCGTCCTGCACGAATGCGGCGACCGCGGCCAGGACGATCGAAACGATCGCGATCGTTTCGATGAGCGCCTTGGCCGGGCCGAGATCGACGAGGGCAGGCGATACCATCGCCTCCGTCCAGGCGAGGGCAACGACGGCGAGCGTGGCCGGGGCGATGGCGGTGAGGAATGGCAGGGCGGTCTCGGGCACGGTGTCCGCCAGGCGGGCCGCCCACAGGTGGAACGGGATGATCCCGAAGCGCATCGCGACCGCCAGGGTGAACGCGACATAGGCGGCCCCGAGCAGCACCGGCTGCGCGGTGCTGCCGTCGAGGTCCCGACCGAACCAGGCGGTCGCGAAGATCGCCAGGACACCTGCGACGACGACGACCCGAGCCTCGCGGATGCCGATGTTCGCGCCCGCCGGGCCCCCGCCCCGGACCACGGTGACCAGGACACCGAACAGACCGCCCGCGGTCGCCACGATGACCGCGGCCTGTGGGTCGCGGAGTCCGAGCGTCAGGCCGCCGGCCGCGAGGATCAACATCGTCGTCGCCGGTGCGTCGCGGCGGGTGCCGGCGGCCAGGCCCTGGATCCCCAGGCCAAGACCGACGAGCGAGCTGACGATCAGGAGATGGCGCAGATAGCTCGTCGTGGCGATCCCGGTCCCGGCCACGTCGATGAGCTGGCCAGGCTCGATGGCGAAGGCGGCCGCGCTGGTCGCACACAGGCCCAGCAGTCCGACGACCGCGACGGCTCTTGGCCGAGTTCGCAGGGCGAGCGCGAGCCCGGCGGCGATCGCCGCGACAGCCGCATAGACGATGAGACTCATCGCTGATCCAGCCGCCGAGCGAGATCGTCCGATCGAGCGGCCAGGAGCAGGATCGCGATCGCGCCACCAAGCGTCGCGACGAGCCCCGCGACCAGGACCTGGTCGAACGACCCGGGTGTCCCGACAAGACTCGTCAGGATGAGCAGGGCACCGGCCAGCAGCAGGCTGAGGCCCAGGCCGATACGCAGGATGTCTCGTCCGGTCGCGACCGGCAGGACGGCGAGTCCGACCGCGGCGAAGCCCGCTGCGGCCGCGGAGGCGGGACCGTCGGCGGATACCCCGAGGCCGTGACTCCCGTAGCCGACGGCAGCCGCCGCAACGGCCAGGAACAGCTCCGTCGGCCAGCCGACCTGCGACCCGCCGGTCTCCACCCGTTCACCTCGAGCCGCGATCCACAGGAGGTACGCGGCCAGGACGCCCCCGACGACCCGGGCAGCGAGTCCGATGGCAGCCGGGACCGGGTCGGCCAGCGCCGGCGAGAGGATCATGACGATGACCAGGCCGAAGATCGCGGTGCGGGCGTTCCTGGCGGAGACCGCCACCACGGCTCCGGCAACGACCGCGAGCGCGACCCCCGCCAGGGCCGGGTTCACGGCGTCCGACTCATGGCGTCGCTGGAGCCAGCTCCGGATAGGTCGGTGTCTTGAGGATCCCGAAGCCGTCGAGTGGCCAGTAGCGCAGCCACGCTCGACCGATGACCTGGTCGACCGGGACCGGCCCGAACGTCCGCGAATCGGCCGAATTGGCTCGGTGGTCGCCCATCAGGAAGATCTCATCGGCAGGGATCACCCACGTGCTCTGGTCGTCCGGCACGGTCGTCGGTTGCGGTGGAACGTTTGGTGCGACGGAGTACAGGTACGGCTCCTCGATCTGGGTGCCGTTGATGTAGACGTTCCCATCGCGGATCTCCACGGTGTCGCCGCCGAGTCCGATGACCCGCTTGATGAACGGCGTGTCATCCTGCTGCACCCAGTCCGGCGGCGGCTTGAACACCACGATATCGCCCCGATCATAGGCGTCGAACCGGGGTGTCAGCTTGTCAACCAGTACGTACTGATCGGGCTCCAGCGTGTGCTCCATCGATTGCTGCTGGACCTTGTACGGCTGCGCGATGAACGTCTGGATGACGAAGAAGATGATGAGCGTGAGGACGAGCGTCTCGACGATCTCGAAGAGACACCCGAACAGCGGTCGTCGGGTCACAAGCGGGCAGTATAGGGGCTGACCTCAGGGACCGCCGCCAGTCGGCTCGGCGTTCGCCGGGGCCACTGGCCACTGTCCAAACGAGTTTGACCCGCCTTCTCGCGCCTTGCTACACTCGCCGCCGACTTGCAGGGTCTCGCCGCCATCGGCACCCGAAGATCCCGGCAGGTACTCCCCAGTCAGTCGCGCCCGGGCGGCGCACGCCGCGAGCCCGGATCGGTCACCAGCCCAGATGGAGGACCCTCTGTCCTGATGGACGCAAGTCAGCTGCAACTGATCATCCTGCCCGCCGGCATCATCGCCATCCTGTTCGCGCTCTACCTTGCCCGCGATGTGCTGGCGCGCGATACCGGGACACAGGCGATGCAGGACGTGGCCGGGACCATCTACGAGGGCGCGGTCGCCTTCATCCGGCGCCAGTACACGACCATCGCCGTCCTGGCCGTCGTCGGGGCGGTGGTCATCGGCATCGTCATCGCCATCGTCGAATCGGCAGAGGTCGCGGATGTGCCGAAGCTCGCCGGCCTGCCGATCGGTGTCATGACCGGGTTCGCCTTCCTCGTCGGTGCCGCTTGTTCGATGGCGTCGGGGATCATCGGCATGCTCATCAGCGTCAAGGCCAACGTCCGGACTGCCTCTGCGGCGCGTCGCAGTCTCGTGGAGGCGGTCCAGGTCGCGATGCGTGGCGGGGCCGTGTCGGGCTTCCTCGTCGTGGCCCTGTCGCTGCTCGGTGTGTGGGGCATCTTCACGTTCTACTCGACGTTCATCGGAGAGGTCACCGTCGCCGAGGCGCCGTTCCTCATCGTCGGCTTCGGGTTCGGCGCCTCGTTCGTCGCCCTGTTCGCCCAGCTCGGCGGCGGGATCTACACCAAGGCGGCGGACGTCGGTTCCGACCTCGTCGGCAAGGTCGAGAAGGGCATCCCCGAGGACGATCCACGCAACGCGGGCGTCATCGCCGACCTCGTCGGTGACAATGTCGGTGACTGCGCCGGTCGTGGTGCCGATCTGTTCGAATCGACGGCTGCGGAGAACATCGGCGCGATGATCCTCGGGGTCGGCGTCTACGCGATCGCGGCCGCGGCCGGCTGGCCGAACCCGCAGGCCTGGATCTTCTTCCCGCTCGTCGTCCGTGCCTTCGGGCTGCTGGCCACCATCGTGGCCATCTTCTTCGTCCGCGGCAAGGAAGACGAGAACCCGATGAACATGCTCAACCGCGGGTACTGGGTCACCACCCTGCTATCCGTCCTGGGTCTGTTGATCACGACCGTGATCATGATGGATACGAACGGCGGGACCGGGAACGGCGGGTTCCCGACATGGGTCTACTTCTTCGCCGCGGGCCTGGTCGGCCTCGCGACCAGCGTCGCGTTCGTCTACATCACCCAGTACTACACCGCTGGCTCGTACCGCCCCGTGCGCGAGATCGCGGAGGCCTCCAAGACCGGTCCCGCGACGAACATCATCTCGGGCACCGCGATCGGCTTCGAGACCACGGCCGTGACGGCGATCACGATCGGGATCGCCCTGTTCGCGAGCCACTGGCTGGGTGAACAGGCAAACCTTCAGTCATCGACCGGCGTCAACGTCGGCGGCATCTTCGGGACGGCCGTCGCGACCATGGGCATGCTCATGACGACGGCCTACATCCTCGCCATGGATACCTTCGGCCCGATCACGGACAACGCCGGCGGCATCGCCGAATTCAGTCGGATCGAGGAGGGTGCCCGTGAGATCACCGATCGCCTCGATGCGGTCGGGAACACGACCAAGGCACTGACCAAGGGCTACGCGATCGCGTCCGCCTCCCTTGCGGCCTTCCTGCTGTTCAGCGCGTACATCGACAAGATCAACCTCATCCAGGGTCGTCGGATCGAGGCCGGCGTACCCGGGGCTGAACTGCTCAACTCGGTCAACCTGGCCAATGTCAACGTGTTCATCGCGGCCCTTCTCGCGGCCACCCTCGTCTACTTCTTCAGCTCGCTGGCGATCCGCGCCGTCGGCAATACGGCCCAGTCCATCATCGTCGAGGTCCGCCGACAGTTCCGGGAGATGCCCGGGATCATGGACTACACCCAGCGCCCCGACTACGCCAGGGTCGTGGACATCACCACCGCGGCCGCGCTCCGCCAGATGATCCTGCCGGGTGTCGTGGCGGTGGCCACCCCGATCGCGATCGGCGTCCTTCTCGGGTTCGAAGCGGTCGCCGGCATGCTGATGGTCGGGACCATCGCGGGCGTTCTCCTCGCGACCGTCCTGAACAACGGCGGCGGAGCCTGGGACAACGCCAAGAAGTACATCGAATCGGGCAACCTCAAGGACGACGACGGCAACGTCCTCGGCAAGGGATCCGAGGCCCACGCCGCGGCCGTCGTCGGCGATACCGTCGGCGACCCGTTCAAGGACACGGCCGGACCGTCCCTCCATGTCCTCGTCAAGTTGCTGGCAACGATCTCCCTCGTCCTGGCTCCGCTCTTCATCCGATAAGGAGGCGGGAGCGGGCGCCGGCGCGTCCCCTCGCACGAACCGATGGACCCGATCTTCCAGGCACTGATCATGGGGATCGCCCAGGGACTCACCGAGTTCCTGCCGATCTCCTCGTCTGGCCACCTCATCGTCATCCCGTTCATGTTCGGCTGGACGGATCCGTTCATCGACTCGCTGGCGTTCAGCGTGATGCTCCACGTCGGGACGCTGGCGGCCCTGCTCGTGTATTTCCGGGCGGACTGGATCCGGCTCGTGCCGGCCGGGTTCGCGGCGATCCGCGATCGATCGCTGGGCGATCCGGACCGGCGGCTCGCCTGGTTGCTGGTGGCGGCCACCATCCCGGCCGCGATCGCCGGCTACCTGCTCAACGACCTGATCGCGACGGCGTTCCGTGACGCCGGCCTGGTGGCCGTGACCCTGGTGGTGGGCGCGGCGATCCTGTGGCTCGCCGACGGCTGGGGCGGACGCGACAAAGGCGTCGAAGACGTGACCTTCCCGGTTTCGATCGCCATCGGCGCAGCCCAGGCGCTCGCCCTCGTTCCGGGGATCAGCCGGTCGGGAGTCAGTATCTCGGCCGCCCGGATCGCCGGTCTGGACCGCGCCGCAGCGGCTCGGTTCTCGTTCCTGATGGCCACGCCGATCACCCTCGGGGCGGCCATCTTCGAGGCTCGAAAGCTGATGGCCGGCGAAGCGGGCGTCACGATCAGCTACGGTCCGCTGATCGTCGGGATGCTGGCCGCCTTCGGAGCCGGGATGCTGGCCATCAGCTTCATGCTCCGGTACCTGCGAACACGCTCCCTGACGATCTTCGTGGTGTATCGCCTCGTGCTCGCTGCGATCGTCATCGTGGTCTGGTTGCGGTAGGGGACGGCAGGTTTCGCCACCGATGGAGCGGATGAAGGAGCATCGCCAGCGCGCGATCCGCGACGTCGTGGCCCAGCGGCCGATCCGGACGCAGCTTGAATTGGCGGTGATCCTGCGGGATCGTGGCTTCCAGACGACCCAGGCGACCGTCTCCCGCGATGTCGCAGAACTCGGCCTGGTCAAGGTGGCTCGTGACGGGTCGACCGTCTATGCCCTGCCGCCCCGCCTCATCGAAGCCGAGGTCTCGGGCGAGGATCGCCTGCGCACGCTGCTGGGAGACCTGCCCATCGAGATCCACGAGGCGGGCCTGTTGCTGGTGATCCGCACGCTACCTGGTTCGGCGCACGCCATCGCCGCCGCGCTCGACCGGGCCCGCTGGCCGGAAGTCGCGGGCTCCATCGCCGGCGATGACACGGTCTTCGTGGCGCTTGCGAGTCGCGGCGCCATGCAGCGGATCCGACAGCGTTTCGAACGCCTTTCCGAAGGTTGAATGGCCGGATGGGCGGCGACCGAGTCGCGCTCCATACCCGCGGCCGGAGGCTTTGACACGCTCAACCGCGGCGACTACCATTCGCTCCCGGTCGGAACTTCAGGCGCGCGAGAGGGATCGCAGCATGCCTGGAGTTCTTTCCTTTATCGACAGACCGCCTGCTCGGTCTAGCCACAGCCCGACCCATGACACGTGGGGGTCCCTTCCCGTGAACAACAAGCCGACGTACCTCTCCAAGGACGGTCTCGAAAAGCTCCGACTGGAGCTCGACGAGATGACCTCGGTCAAGCGGCCGGAGGTCGCCAACCGGATCCACGACGCCAAGGAGCACGGCGACCTCTCGGAGAATGCCGAGTACGAGGACGCCAAGAACGAGCAGGCCTTCGTCGAGGGCCGCATCCAGACGCTCGAGGCGCTCATCAAGAACGCGACGATCATCGAGGAGAATCAATCGACCGATCACGTCCAGATCGGTTCGACCGTCGCGGTCGAGAGCCCCGACGGCAAGGAGACATTCACCATCGTCGGCTCGGCCGAGGCGAAGCCGGCCGAGGGCCGGATCTCGAATGAGAGCCCGGTCGGGCGCGCGCTGCTCGGCAAGAAGAAGGGCGACAAGGTCACGGTGAAGGTGCCCGCCGGCGACTTCGCGTACAAGATCGTCGGGATCAGCTAGTCCCGGGAGGGCCCATGGACTGGGCGGACGAGCTCGCGTCTCGGGTCAGCGGCCCACAGGTCGTCAACGATTCCAAGACGCCATCGGGAACGGTCCACGTCGGCAGCCTTCGTGGCCCGGTCATCCTCGACGTCATCGTGCGCGCGCTGCGCGCCAACGGGCTCGAGACGAGCCTGCTGTACGGGGTCGACGACCTCGACCCGATGGACGCCCAGGCGCTGCTCACCCCGGACGCCATCGAGCGCGAGATGGGTCGCCCGCTCGCGCACGTCCCGGATCCGGTCGGGGACTGTCACGAGAGCTACGCCCGCCATTTCGCCGGGATCTTCATCGACATCTTCGCCGGACTCGGCATCCACCCGGATCGCTACTACTGGATGAGCGACATCTATCCGACCGGGCAGATGGACCCATTCATCCGCCTCGCCCTTGATCGGGCGGCACTCGTCCGGGAGATCTACCGCCGCGTCGCCAACGTGCAGCATCCGGACACCTGGCACCCGATCGGCGTCATCTGTCCGACCTGCGGCAAGGTCGGCACGACGATCGTCACCGAGTGGGACGGGAGCCGGGTCTACTTCGAATGCCGGGCGGATCTGGTCGATTGGGCGACGGGCTGCGGGACCTCGGGCTGGATCAGCCCGTTCGGCGGGGCGGCGAAACTGCCGTGGAACCTGGAATGGGCCGCCCAATGGTCGCTGTTCGGGGTCACCATCGAGCCCGGCGGGAAGGACCTGTCGACGGCCGGCGGATCGCGTGACCGGAGTGATGCCATCGCCCGCGAGGTCTTCGAGCGGGAGCCGCCGCTCAATGTCCCCTACGAGTTCCTCAATATCGCCGGCAAGAAGATGTCGACGTCGCGGGGCCGCGGCGCCGCGGCGCATACGATCGCCGAGGTGATCCCGCCGGAACAGCTCCGGTTCCTGTTCCTCCGACCACGGCCCAACCAGGCGATCGAATTCGCTCCGGACGGGACCGACGCGATCCCGCGCCTGTTCGACGAGTTCGACCGGTTCGCCGCGGCGACGGCCGGCCTGGAGGTCAAGGGCGAGATCTCGCCCGGCTTCGAGGCGACCTTCCGCTACTCGTTGCTCGATCCGGCGGCAGACGTGGCCGCGGAAGCGGGAGCGTTCCGGCCCGCATTCGCCCACCTCGCCATGCTGGCCCAGATCCCGGGGGTGGACATCGCGACCCGGATCGAGGCGGAGAAGGGGACTGGCCTGTCCGCGCACGAAGCCGCGATCCTCGACGAACGTCTTGCGGCCGCCCGGGCGTGGCTCGAGGTCTACGCTCCGGAGCGTGCCCGACTCGCGGTCAAGCGCGATGGGCTGCCGGCCGAGGCCGAGGCGATCGAGCCGGATCAGCGCACGTTCCTCGCTTCGCTTGCGGAGGCGGCGGACAATCGGGTCCCGGCCGACGGTGACGCCTGGCAGGCGGCCATCTTCGACGCGGCGAACGGGCTTGGACTGTCTGCCGGACGAGCCTTCGCGGCCCTCTATCTCGCCTTCCTCGGCCGGACGAACGGGCCGCGGGCTGGCTGGCTCCTGGCCAGCCTGGAGCCGGCGTTCGTCATCGAGCGCCTGCATTCGGCTTCGGGAGAGGATCGATGAGCGTCGGACTCCAACGACTTCGCGAAGATACCGAACGCATCCGTGAGGGCGCGATCCGCAAGGGCGAGGACCCGCTGCTCATCGACCGCGCCCTCGGGTTCGATGCCGAGCGGCGCCGATTGCTCGCCGAAAGCGAGGCACTCAAGGCGGAACGGAACAGTGCGTCGAAGCAGATCGGCGAGGCGATCAGGGACGGGGCTGCACCGGATGGCCTCGAAGTCGCCGACCTTCGCGCGGCCTCCACGGTGGCCGGCGAACGGATCGGGGCGCTCGACGCCGCGCTCGCCGAGGTCGAACGCGAGTTGGACGACCTGTTGCTTCGCATCCCCAACCCGCCGGACGACGACATCCCGGTCGGTGGCGAGGAAGCCAATGTCACCGTCCGGACGTGGGGCGATCCGCTGGCCCACGATGCCACGCCTGGCCGACGATGGCGGCGCCGGGGAGACCTGGACCAGGAAGCCCCACTGGGAGCTCGGCGAGGCCCTCGACATCATCGACAATGCCCGCGGCGCCAAGATCGCCGGATCGGGATTCCCCGTCTACAAGGGTGCGGGATCGGCCCTTCAGCGCGGCTTGATCAACTGGTTCCTCGACGTGCATACCCGCGAGAACGGGATGACCGAGGTATGGCCGCCCGCCGTCGTGAACACCGCGAGCGCGACCGGGACGGGTCAGATCCCGGACAAGGAAGACCAGATGTACGTCGTCACCCGGGACGAGCTGTACCTGGTCCCGACCGCGGAGGTCCCGGTCACCAACCTGCATCGCGACGAGATCCTCGAATCCGCCGACTTGCCCATCCGCTACGCGGCCTACTCGCCGTGCTTCCGCCGCGAAGCCGGAGCTGCCGGAAAGGACACCCGCGGGATCCTGCGGGTCCATCAGTTCGACAAGGTGGAGATGGTCCTGTTCGAGCGCCCGGATGAATTGGCTGCGGCGCTCGAATGGATGACCGGCCGTGCCGAGATCCTGCTCCAGCGTCTGGGCCTGGCGTATCGAGTCCTGTTGATGAGCACGCGCGAGATGGGGTTCACCCAGGCGCGCAAGTACGACCTCGAGGTGTGGGCTCCCGGGGTCGAACGCTGGCTGGAGGTCAGCTCGTGCTCGAACTTCGGCGACTATCAGGCGCGGCGGATGGCGATCCGCTATCGGCCGGAACCGGGCGCGAAGCCGGAACTGGTCCATACCCTCAACGGCTCCGGGCTCGCCCTCGCCCGGATCGTCGCCGCGCTGCTCGAGACCTATCAGCAGTCCGATGGCTCGGTCGTCGTCCCCGAGGTGCTCCGACCGTACGTCGGCCGCGCTACCATCGACTGAACAGGCCCGCCCGTCCTGTCAGCTGAGGGAGCCCATCCATGACCTACTCGATCGACACGTCGCAGACCGGCCGACCGGGCGACGAGCCGGCGCCTCCGATGGATCTCGCGTCACCAGGCTCGAGGCTGGTCGCCTACATCCTCGACATCATCGTCCAGTTCATCTTCTTCCTGCTGCTTGCCGGCCTCACCATCATCCTCGGCGCGATCTTCTTCCCGCTGTCGTGGATCTCCGCCCTGGCGATCGTGGCCGTCGCGGTCGGCTACTTTCCCTACTTCTGGGCGCGCAGCGGCCAGACGCCCGGGATGGCCGCGATGAAGATCAAGGTCGTGCGCCAGGTCGATGGCGGCGAGCTGACAGCGGGGGCCGCCATCCTCCGCGTCATCGGTCTGTGGATCGGGATCGCCGTCATCTACATCGGCGTCCTGTGGATCTTCTTCGACAAGCAGCGCCGTGGCTGGCAGGATCTCTTTGCCGGCACGATCGTGGTCGCGCTGCCGCCGCCCGCCTACACGTCCTGACGGGACGGCTCACCGGAGATCGTCTCGGGCTGGCGCGCGCCTGAGGCGGTCACTCGCCTCGCGATATCCTTGCGCCCTGGAGAGGTGGCCGAGCGGTTGAAGGCGGCGCTCTTGAAAAGCGTTGAATCGCGAGATTCCGTGGGTTCGAATCCCACCCTCTCCGCCATCGGACCGACCAGCGCGGGGTCGGCCTTGACGCCCGAGCGGGCCACGACCCATACTCCGCGGACATCACGAAGAGACGGGCTGTGAACGGGACGAGTACCCGTCGGACGTCGATCCAGAGATCCGGCGGTCGGTGTGAGCCGGAACGACGACGACAGGGAATGGCCCCGGGAGCCTCCGGACCGAACGCGAGGCGGCAACGGCCGCGGTCGCCAGTAGGCTCCGGCGCAGAGCGCCAGCGATAACGGGCAGCGCCGATCGGCGGTGGTGACGGATCCCGGCACCGGCCGGCCTGTCGGTCAGGCAGAGTGCGGCATCGCCGAATGAGGGTGGCACCGCGGAAGGCACGACCTTTCGTCCCGGGACGAATGGTCGTTTTGATTCTCCGAGGCGCCGACCGATGACGACAACAGATCCGATCAGCCTGGCCCAGGCGCAACGCCTGGCCTCGAGTGCGGACACGATCCTCGTGCGCGCGACTCGCTCGGCCGACCTCGAGACGCCCATCGGTGCCTTCCTGCGGCTCGACGATGGGGGACCGGCGTACCTCCTCGAATTGGTCGAGGGCGGCGAGCGCCTTGGACGCTATTCCTTCCTTGGGGTGGGGCCACGACGCCTCCTCGAGGTCCGCGACGGCGTCGCCCGGATCCAGACCCGCCCCGTGACCGAGCCGGTCTACTCCGCCGAGCTGCCGATCGAGACGATGTCCGCCGGCGATCCACTGGCAGCCCTCCGCGCCTTCGTCCCGCGTCGTCGCGTCCAGCCGACCGAGGGCATGCCGCGGTTCACCGGGGGCGCCGTCGGGGCGCTTGCCTACGATGCTGTCACGGCGTTCGAGTCGAGTGTCCCGCTCCCGGAGGCGGATCCGGTCATGGTCCCGATGGCCGCCTTCATCGAGACCGACCTCGTGCTCGTGTTCGACCACCTGACCCATACGTTGTCGGCGATCGCGTCGCTCCACACGGAGGCCCCGAACCTCGAGGCCCGCTATCGGATCGCCGAGGCGGCGATCTTCGAGGCACTCGAGCGGACCGCCACGCCGACCGATGCCGAGTTGGCCGGCCCGACGAAGCGTCCCGCGGCGACGGTCCTTCCCGACCGCCTGGCCGGACCGGTCGATACCAGCCTCGGCCGCGACGGGTACCTCCGGGCGGTCGAGACCGCGAAGGACGCGATCGCGGCCGGTGAAGCCATCCAGGTCGTGCTCGCGCGTCGCCAGTCATTCGAGTTGCCGGTCGATCCGGCGACCGGCTTGCCGCTCGATGGGATCGGACTGTATCGAGCGCTCCGGCGAGTGAACCCGAGCCCGTACCTGTTCTTCACCCGAACCCCGACCTTCGAGGTCGTCGGCGCATCGCCGGAACTCCTGCTCCAGGTCGAGGGCGATCGCCTGACCACGCATCCGATCGCCGGGACCCGGCCCCGCGGGGTCGATGCCCGAGCCGATGCACTCCTGGCCGAGGAGTTGCAGGCCGATCCGAAGGAGCGGGCGGAACACGTCATGCTCGTCGACCTCGGACGGAACGATCTGGGCCGGGTCGCCCGACCCGGGACGGTCACGGTCAGCAAGTACATGGAGGTCGAGCGTTACAGCCACGTCCTGCACCTCGTGTCGCATGTCGAAGCGCGCCTCCAGCCCGGGCTCGATGCGCTCGACGCGCTCCGCTCGGTCTTCCCGGCGGGCACGTTGTCCGGAGCGCCGAAGATCCGGGCGATGCAGCTGATCGCCGCCGCGGAGGGCGAGCGTCGCGGCCTGTATGGTGGCGCGGTCGGGTACCTCGGCTACGACGGCAACCTCGACACCGCGATCACGATCCGCAGCGCCGTCCTGAAGGACGGTCAGGCGCACATCCACACCGGCGCCGGGATCGTGGCTGGCTCCGTGCCGGACCGGGAGTTCGAGGAGACGGAGCACAAGGCGGCGGCCCTCCGTCGCGCGATCGAGCTGGCCGCGGGCGTCGCCGAAACGCCGCGGAATGGTGACGCGACGAGCGGCGAGACCGCCGGGAGTGAGGTCGTCGCCCACCCATGATCCTCGTCATCGACAACTACGACAGCTTCACGTTCAACCTGGTCCAGGCCCTGCAGGCCGCCGGGGCGAACGTGCGCGTCGTCCGCAACGATGCGATGGACGTCGACGCGGTGGCGGCCCTTGCCGACGACCCGTCGGCCGACCTTCGCGGGATCGTCATCTCGCCCGGCCCCGGCGATCCGGACGATGCCGGGATCTCGGTCGGCACGGTCCGGGTCGCGGCCGATCGGCGGCTGCCGCTGCTCGGCGTCTGCCTCGGGATGCAATCGATGGCGGCGGCGTTCGGGGCCACGATCGTCCGGGCACCCACCCTCGTCCACGGGGAAGCGACGGAGGTCACCCACGACGGCGCCGGACTCCTGGCCGGCATGTCGCCGGCGTTCATGGCCGCTCGATACCATTCTCTCGCCGTCGATCCCGCGACCCTGCCGGCGGAGCTTCGGGTGACCGCGATGAGCGAGGAAGACCGCGTGGTGATGGGCATCCGCCATGTCGATCTGCCGCTCGAGGGTGTCCAGTTCCACCCGGAATCGGTATTGACGCCAGAAGGTCCGCACCTCCTGGCGAACTTCCTGCGCCTGGCGGGTGAGGGTGTCGCCTCGCGCCTGGACGCGGTCGCCGGCTCGTTCGCCACCGCCGGCCTGGCGGAAGCTGACGAGGCCGTGTCGGAGACCGCCCGATGAGCGAGATCGTGCGCGCTGCCCTCGAGGTGATCGTCGACGGCGGGACGCTGTCGATGGACGAGGCGAGCGGGGCGATGGGCGCCGTGATGGACGGCGACGCCACACCGGCGCAGCTGGCGGCACTGCTCATGGGCCTTCGGATGCGCGGCGAGACGGTCGATGAACTGGCTGGCTTCGCGACCGCCATGCGCGATCGAGTCGTGCGTGTCGACGCTCCGGCCGGGGCGATCGACGTGGTCGGGACCGGTGGCGACGGCAGTGGCACGTTCAACATCTCGACGACCGCCGCCCTGGTCGCCGCGGCGGCGGGCGTCCCCGTGGCCAAGCACGGCAACCGCGCGATGACCTCGAAGTCGGGGTCGGCCGACGTGCTCGATGCCCTCGGGGTCAGGATCGATCACGACGCGGCCTCGGCGGGCGATGCCCTGCGCGATGTCGGGTTCGCATTCATGTTCGCCCCCAACTTCCATCCCGCCATGCGCCACGCGGGACCGACCCGGCGCGAGATCGGGGTACGGACGGCGTTCAACCTCCTCGGCCCACTGACCAACCCGGCCGGGACGCGCCGGCAGTTGCTGGGGGTCGGGGACGCGTCGGCCGCAGCGCGGATGGCCGAGGTGGCCCGTCGACTCGGGACTGATCGGACGTTCGTGATCCACGGGGATGGGGTCGATGAGCTGCCGCTCGACGGCAGCGGGGTCATGTACGTCATCACCGGGGACGGCATCGAACGCCGCGAGATCGATGCCGCGGGATTCGGGTTCAAACGGGCATCGACGGCGAAGCTGGCGGGCGGGTCCGCGGACGAGAACGCACGACTGACCGAGGCGGTCCTCCACGGCGAGCCGGGCGTTCGCCGGGACGTCGTCCTGCTCAATGCGGGAGCCGCGCTTCTCGTCGCCGGCGCCGTCGACGACCTCGAGGCGGGCATCGACCGTGCGGCCCTGACCATCGACGCCGGACTGGGTGTCGAGTTGCTCGACGCCCTGCGGGCCGAACGCCGCGCGGTCCCTGTCGGGGACGCCTCGTGAACGTCCTCGCCGAGATCGCCGCCGAGCGGGTGGTCGACATCGGGGCCGAGACCGCCGGGGTCGACCGGGCCTCGATCGAGCTGGCCGCCCGGACCGGACCGACGCCACGGCCGATCGTCGACCGGCTCGCCGCGCCCGGCCTCCACCTGATCGCGGAGATCAAGCGGGCCTCGCCATCGGCCGGCCGGATCGCAGGCCCGGACGATGACATCGTCGCACGCGCCCGGGCCTACGAGGCCGGCGGCGCAACGGCCATCTCCGTCCTGTGCGAGCCCCGCCGCTTTGGTGGATCGGTGGATGACCTTCGCGCCGTCCGGGCCGCCGTCGCGGTCCCGGTCCTGGCCAAGGATTTCGTGGTCGATGCCGTGCAATTGCCGCTGCTGCGGGCCGCCGGCGCGGATCTTGTCCTGCTGCTGGCCGCGCTGCACCCGGCGAGGCGGCTGTCGACGCTGGTGGACCGCGCACTGGACCTCGGGCTGGAGCCGCTGGTCGAGGTCCATGGCTCACCGTGAGCTCGACCGGGCGCTGGCCACGAGGGCGCGGCTCATCGGTCTGAACAATCGAGACCTCCGTACCCTGGAGGTCGACCTCGAGTTCGCGGCGCGGACGCGCCCGCACGTCCCGGACGACCGGCTGGTCATCGCCGAATCCGGCGTGCACGATCCCGCGACCGTCCGACGCTGGCGCGCCCTCGGGTTCGACGGCGCGCTCGTCGGCGAAGCCCTCGTCCGGGCCGCTGACCCTGCCGCGACGGCCCGGGCGTTCGTGGCCGCCGGCCGGACGTCGTCGGACCCGGCCGAGGTCGCCCGCCGCCCGTTCGTCAAGATCTGCGGGATCACCGATGTCGCCGGCGTCCACGCGGCGCTAGCGGCGGGCGCCGATGCGATCGGCCTGAACGTCGTCCCGGGAACACCAAGGGAACTGTCACTCGACGAAGCCACCGACCTCGCCCAAGCGGTCCGGCAGGCGAGCGTCGGCGATCGACGGCCGCTCATCGTCGCGGTCACGGCCGATGCCACGCCCGGACAGCTCGCTGCCATCGTGTCCGCCTTCGATCCCGACGTCATCCAGCTCAACGGCGATGAGCCACCGGACGCGCTGACCGTCGTCAGGCGACGCATCTGGAAGGTGCTGCATCTGCCCGTCGATCCCCCGGCCGACGTGGCTTCGGCCGCCGCCGCGATCGTGGCACGGGGCCATGCCTACCTCGACGGCGGTGCCGAGCGCCTCCTCCTCGACACCGCCGGCGGGCCTCACCCAGGCGGGACCGGCCAGCGACCCGACCCCGGGCTCGCCGCCGCGGTCGCCCGGGAACTCCCGGTCACGCTCGCCGGTGGCCTGCGGCCGGGCAACGTGGCGGACGCCCTGCGCATGATCGCCGCCGTCGGCGTCGACGTCGCCTCGGGGGTGGAGGGTCCGCGACGCGAGGGCACCCGTCCGGCCAAGGACCCGTTGCGGGTCGCGCTGTTCGCCAAACGCGCCCGGGCAGCTCGCGACGACCGCCCGAACCTGCCGTCCCGCCCGACCCCGATCCATGCCGGCCTGCTCGACGCAGACGACGCGGGACGCTGGGGGATGGAGGGCGACTTCGGTGGACGGTACGTCCCGGAAACGTTGATGGCCGCGCTCGAGCAGCTCGAGCATGCGTATGCCTCGGTCCGACAGGATCCGGTCTTCTGGGCGGAGTTGCGTGAACTGCTCGCCACCTTCGCCGGCCGCCCGACGGCGCTCTATCGAGCCGACCGCCTGGCGGAGGCGGTCCGCACCGAGGCGGCTCGCTCCGTGACCGCCCCGGTCCCGCGCTTTCGTCTCTATCTCAAGCGTGAGGATCTCGCCCACACGGGTGCCCACAAGATCAACAACGCGCTCGGGCAGGCCCTGCTGACCCGTCGTCTCGGCAAGACGCGGGTGATCGCCGAGACCGGGGCCGGGCAGCACGGCGTCGCCACGGCGACCGCCTGTGCGCTGTTGGATCTGCCGTGCGTCGTGTACATGGGTGCCGAGGACATCGAACGCCAGGGTCCGAACGTCCTGCGGATGCGCGCGCTCGGCACGGAGGTACGCTCCGTCACGTCGGGGACCGCCACCCTCAAGGATGCGGTCAACGAAGCGATGCGCGACTGGGTGACGAACGTGCAGGACACCCATTACGTGCTCGGTTCGGCGATGGGCCCGCATCCGTATCCGACGATCGTCCGGGACCTGCAGCGAAGGATCGGCGACGAGGCGGCAGCCCAGCTCACGGCGGTCGAGGGGCGGTTGCCCGATCTGGTCGTCGCCTGCGTCGGTGGGGGGTCGAATGCCATCGGCCTGCTCTCCCGGTTCATCGGCGAGCCGACCGTTCGCCTGGCCGTCGTCGAAGCGGCCGGCGATGGGATCGAGACGGGACGGCATGCGGCGGCGATCCTGGGCGGGACCCCGGGCATCCTGCATGGGTCGCGATCGCTCATGCTGCAGGACGCCGATGGACAGGTGATCGAGGCGCAGTCGGCCTCGGCCGGTCTCGACTACCCGGGCATCGGACCGCAGCTTGCCGCCCTGGCCGAGGGCGGCCGGATCGGTGTCAGTGCTGCGACGGATCGGGAGGCCGTGGCGGCGATGAAGGCGACCACCCTGACCGAGGGGATCCTGCCCGCGCTCGAGACGGCGCACGCGGTCGCGGCATTGCCGGGGCTCCTGGCCGGGGGCAGCGGGCCGGTGGTCCCGTGGCCGGATGACGCGATCGTCCTGCTCGGGTTTTCCGGGCGCGGGGACAAGGACCTGGCCGCTCTCGAGCGGTTCGCCGATGTCGCGCCGTGGGAGGCCGTCCGGTGACGGCCGTCGCCGCTCCTCGGTCCGTCGGCCCGGGTACGAACGACACCGAGGGTGCCCGCCGGATCGCGGCTGCCTTCGCTCGCGCTCGTGCCGATGGTCGGGCCGCACTCATCCCGTACGTCGTGGCGGGCTATCCGGATGCAGCGACGAGCTTCGAGATCGCGCTCGCGGTCGCCGACGCCGGTGCCGACCTGCTCGAGGTCGGGCTGCCCTATTCGGATCCGCTGGCCGATGGCGCGACGCTCCAGCGGGCGTCGGGGATCGCCATCCGCGCCGGGGCGACGCTCGAGCGATCGCTCCGGCTCATCGAGCGGATCGGCGCCGCCCGGCCGGATCTCCCACTTGTCCCGATGGGCTACGCCAACCAGGTCATCGGCGGAGGCGACGGGGAGGCGGTGGCGAGGCGACTGGCTGGAGCCGGAGCCGCCGGTCTGATCGTCGCCGACCTGACGCCGGACGAGGGTGCGCCCTTCGAGGCGGTCGCCCGGCAAGCGGGGCTGGCGGTCGTCTACCTGGTGGCTCCGACGACGCCGCGATCCCGTCGCGCGGCCATCGCTGCCCGGAGTGGCGGGTTCCTCTACTGCGTCTCGCTCGTCGGGGTCACCGGTGCGCGGACGGCGCTGCCCGCCAGCGTCGGCCGCCTTGTCCGCGATGTCCGGGCGGACTCCCCGATCCCGGTCGCGGTCGGCTTCGGCGTCAGCCGGCCCGCCCATGTCCGCGCGATCGCCCGGGCCGGGGCGGATGGGATCATCGTCGCGTCGGCGCTCGTGGACGCCCTCGGTCCGGATGGCCGGGATGTCCTCGCATCGGCAGGCCTGGTCGCGGCACTCCGCTCGGCGACCTCGATAGCGAAAGGACCGAAGACATGAGCACGTTCGACGAACGGGCTCGCGACTGGGACGACCCGGAGAAGGTCGAGCGTGCCTCGATGGTCGCGGCTGCGATCCGGCGCGACGTGCCGCTGACATCGGCGATGCGCACGATCGACCTGGGCGCTGGCACGGGTCTGCTCGGCCTGGCCCTTGCCGATGACGTCGGCGAGCTCGTCCTGGCCGATCCGTCGGCAGGCATGCTCGCGGTGGTCGCGGACAAGCTTGCCGCCAGTGGACGCCCGGGGATCACCGCGATCCGGCTCGACCTCGTCGCCGATCCGCCGCCCGGCGAACCGTTCGACCTCGCCGTCTCGTTGCTCGTCCTCCACCACATCGCCGATACCGCCGCCGTCCTGCGAGCCATCCGCGATCTGCTCCGGCCCGGGGGACGGATCGCCCTGGCCGACCTGGACACGGAATCCGGATCGTTCCATGACCCGGATGCCGAGGGGATCCACCACCACGGGTTCGATCGCGCGGCCATCGCCGGACTCGCCCGCGACGCGGGGTTCGTCGACGTGGATACCACCACGGCCACGGAGATCACTCGCGACGGCCAGACCTATCCGTTGTTCCTGCTCCTCGGCCGGAAGCCGTGAACCGCTCTCGCGATGTCGTCGCGCTGTCGATCGAGACCGGGGCGAAGCGGGTCTTCGCCAGGGCCATCGACTGGCCAGGATGGGCTCGTTCGGCGAAGACCGAGGCGCTGGCCATCGCCGCGCTGACCGAGTACGCCACCCGCTATGCGGCGGTCGCCCGCCTCGCCGACGCGCCGTTCGATCCGGCGACCTACGAGGTCGTCGAGCGATCGCCCGGTGGCACCAGCACTGACTTCGGGGTGCCATCGGCGATCACGGATCTCGACCGGCAGCCGGTCTCGGGCGACGAGGCGGCCCGCCGAGCGGCGCTCGTCGCCGCAGCCTGGGCCGAATTCGATCGCGTCGCTGCGATGGCGCCGGTGGAGCTGCGGAAAGGCCCACGCGGTGGCGGGCGGGATCGGGACAAGATGGTCGGGCACGTGATCGGAGCGGATCACGCGTACGCACGCGAGGTCGGCCACCGCGGACCGGAACCGGATCCCCACGACGTGCCGGCTGTCGCGGCCGAGCGCGCCGCGGTCCTGACGATCCTTCGCCGGCCGATCCGACGGATCCCCGCTGGCCGGCCGCCGGTGGACGACGCGGTATGCCGCGGCGCGGATCGCCTGGCACGCGCTCGACCACGCCTGGGAGATGGAAGACCGGTCCGACCCGGACTGACGCTCCGCCCCTGGGTCAGGGCGGTCCGGACCAGCCGATCGCCTCGGCCGCGGTCGCGACGATCTCGGCGGCCGAGCGACCCGCGGCTCGAAGATCGCGGACCGAGGTGTCCCCGTCCGCTTTCGACAGCTTGCGGCCATCCGGCCGGCGGACGAGCCGATGGTGGGCGAAGGTCGGCGGCCGAACCCGGCCGAGGAGACGGCCTAGCCGGATCTGTTCTCCCGTCGCGCCCAGCAGGTCACGTCCGCGGACGACCAGATCGATCTCGCCGCGCTGGTCGTCGACGACGACGGACAGCAGATAGGTCCAATTCCGCGCCCGGTCGCGGATCGGAGGATCACCGTGCGCACCGACCTCGGCCACGCACGGCCCGACGAGTGCGTCCATCCACGCCTCGGAGCCTCCGCCGAGGGCGACTCGCAGCGTCGGGCCAGGGACCGCGCGATCGCGACAGGAGCCCGGACAGCCGGGACCGCTCCAGGCACGTCCGCGTTCCTGTCGCCCAACGTTCGAAGGTCGTCCGCGAACAGTCGCAGCCGTAGACGACACCTTGTTCGTCGAGTCGTGCCACGGCCGCCGCATAGGGTGCGTCGTCGTCGCTCTGGCGGAGCGGACCCTCGTCGGCGCTGAACCCGAGCCAGGCGACGTCCTCGAGGATGGCGGCGTCGTAGTCGGAGCGGCAACGTTGCCGGTCGTGGTCCTCGATCCGCAGCTGCACGCGACCTGTGGCCGCGCGCGACATCCCCCAGACGGCGACGGCGTTGGCGACGTGGCCGAGGTGCAGGTAGCCAGTGGGGGCTGGAGCGAACCTCGTCCGCGCGCCGGCCGCCATGGGATCGGCGTCAGGCCTCGGGGTCACCGCCGGCCCTCTCCGGGTCCTGGCGATCGAGTCGTTCGATCGCCCGGGTCGCGGCGATCAGTCGTCGATACAGCGCGAGCAGGTCGGCCTGCGGCAACGGCCCCTCATTGGCGATCGTGACCCGGAGCAGCACCTCGCGCTCGCGATCACGATCGCGGATCGGCTCGCCAGCCGCTGGCGGCCTTCTCGCGTCCGACCTGGCGGGCGAGTGCCGTCCGCTCGTTGAGGAGTTCGACGATCCGACGATCAAGCGCGTCGATCCGATGTCGGAGTCGGCGCAGTTCGGCCGTCTCGATCGGCTCGTCAGGCATCGTCACCCTCGGACTCGCCGAGCGATCGACTCGAGAGCGAGGAGATAGCCGGCGGGTCCCTGACCGACGACTGACTCGAGGGCGATGTCGGAGAGGAAGTTGACCTGCCGGAACGGCTCGCGCTGCGCCGGGTCCGACAGGTGGACTTCGATGAACGGGCGCTGGATGGCGAGCAGGGCGTCGCGCAACGCCACGCTGGTGTGGGTCAGTCCTCCGGCGTTGACGATCGCGATGTCGAAGTCGCGCCGGTGGAGCCGGTCGATCAGCGCCCCTTCGTGGTTCGACTGGAAGAAGTCGAGGGCCAGGCCGAGGTCGGCCGCACGCCGGGTCATCGAGGCGTGGATCTCGTCGAGCGACTCGTGACCGTAGATCTCCGGCTCCCGCGTGCCGACGAGGTTCAGGTTGGGGCCTTGCAGGACCAGGACGGTCGTCATCAGACGGTCGCCATACGGTCGACCAGCTGACTGGCCGCCGCCGCTGCCACGAGCGCCGGGTCGATGTCATCGCGGACGACGACGCCATCCGCCGCCGGGAGGACCCATCGTTGCCGCCCGGCAGCGCGTTTCTTGTCGGTCGACAGGTGGGCCATGACGGCGGTCAGCGGGTAGGGGAGTGGATCGCTCGGCAACCCGACGGCATCCAGCAGACGCTCGATCCGGTCCGCTCGATCCTTGGGCGTCGCCCCCACCTCGAGACCGATCCGGATCGCTGCCCTGAGGCCGTACCCGACCGCCTCGCCGTGGAGCAGGCCGCCGTAGCCTGCCGCCGCCTCGTAGGCGTGTCCCAGCGTGTGGCCGAGATTCAAGGTGATCCGACCCCCGACCGAGCCACGCTCGCGTTCATCTGCCACCACGACCTCCACCTTGGCCCAGCCCGCGCGTTCCACGACTTCGGCGAGGATGCCATGCTCGAACACGCGCGCGTCCGATCGTGCGATGTCCGGCCCGTCGGCCTCGAGGATCTCGAACAGGCGGGCATCGCCCAGGACCGCCATCTTGATCGCCTCGCCCAGGGCGGCCCGGAGCTGGCGCACCGGGAGCGTCTGGAGCAGGTGCAGATCGACGATGATCGCGGCCGGCTGATGGAACGCCCCGACCAGGTTCTTGCCATCCGGCAGATCCACGCCGGTCTTGCCGCCGATCGCCGAGTCGATCTGGGCGACGAGCGTCGTGGGGACCTGGATGAATCGGATCCCGCGCAGGTAGATCGCGGCGAGGAACCCGGCCGTGTCGCCGAGCGCGCCACCGCCGACGGCCACGATCACGTCGTCCCGCTCGATCCGATGTCGGGCCAGCTCCCGGGCGGCCGACTCGACCACGGTCAGGCGTTTTGCCGGTTCACCCTCGGGCACCATGACCCGGACGACCTCGACGCCGCGGGCGCCGATCTCCTCGGTCAGGCGCTCGCCGTGGGCGGCCCACACACCGGGCTCAGTGACAAGGACCGCCCGTCGTGTGCCCGAGGCGGGTCAGTTCCGAGGCGATGGCGTCGGCCGCGATGTGATCGCCGATGACGAGGCGTCCGATCGACGTGTTCGCCCGGAGCAGCGTCGTTGCCGCCATGCCGTCGCCTGCGGCAGCCAGCTGGTCGTCGACCGACATCGACCACCGCGTGGACATCCGAGACGCCCGATTGGTGAACATCCGCGGCGGCGTAGAAGCGCTCGCGCCGGACCGCGAGTTCGCGGATCGCGCCGATCGGGTCGCGTCCCATCACCAGCGGCCGGACGTGCGGGGATCGACGCAGCCGCTGGGCCAGGACCTCCGGTCGGCCATCGAGCCAGACCGATCGACGGCCGCGAAGGAGCGACCATCGATTCCGCGGATCCACGACCGCACCGCCCCCGGTCGAGATGACCCGGCTGATCGTGGTCGCCCGATCCGGCGGGCCGAGATCGGCGATCGCAGCCCGTTCCAGGGCACGGAAGGCGGGTTCACCATCGGCCTCGAAGATCGCCGGGATCGTTCGCCCGTCGGTCGCCTCGATCCGCTCATCGAGGTCGATGAAGGCGGCGCCGTGCCGGCCCGCCAGCCGCCGCCCGACGACACTCTTGCCACTCCCGGGCAGCCCGACCATCACGACATCCATCGCGGGCTCAGTCGTCGCCGCCGGAACCGGCCTCATCGGTGCCGGTCAGGCCGTGGGCGGCCGGCGCTTCGGACCGCGCGTCTCCGCCAGCGCTCCGACGTCCGCCCGCGACCGGTGGCTCCGGCGCGTTCGCGATCCGCGCCTGGTAGCGGGCCAGGCCGGCACGGACGTCGTCGATCGTGTCGCCACCGAACTTCTCGAGGATGGACGTCGCCAGGGTCAGCATCACCATGGCTTCGGCCACGACCCCGGCAGCGGGCACGACGCTGATGTCGCTTCGCTCGTAGTGGGCCTTGTCGACCGGCTCGCCGGTGATCAGATCGGCCGACGGCAGCGGCCGGGCGAGCGTGGAGATCGGCTTGACCGCGCCGCGAACGACCAGCGGCTCGCCGTTCGTGACGCCACCGGTCAGGCCGCCGGCGTGGTTCGTCCGGTGGACCCAGCGGCCGTCCGTCGAGCGCCCTTCGATGACGTCGTGGACGCTCGAGCCGAACCGTCGCGTCTGCTCGAACCCGAGTCCGAACTCCACGCCTTTCACGATGTTGATGCTCATCACCGCGGCCGCCAGCGCACCATCGAGTCGGCGGTCCCAGTGAACGTAGGAACCGAGCCCGATCGGCAGGCCGTGGACGACCACCTCGAAGACCCCACCGACCGAATCACCCGATGACCGTGCCTCGTCGATCCGAGCGATCATCGCGGTTTCGGCGTCCGCGTCCGGGCAGCGCAGCGGCGATCCGTCGGCTTCCTCCCGAGTGCGGGTGCACCTGGCCGGATCGACGGCGATCCCGCCGACCTCGGCGGTGAACGACCAGGTCTCGATCTCGAGTTCCCGCAAGAAGGCACGAGCGATGCCGCCGGCCGCGACCCGGGCGGCCGTCTCGCGAGCGGACGCCCGTTCGAGCACGTTCCGGACATCGTTGAAGTCGTACTTCAGGGCCCCGGCGAGGTCGGCGTGACCCGGGCGGACGCGAGTCACCGGGGTCGCTCGTTTGTTGCCGTCGATCGCGGCTGCATGGAGGGCCGCCGCCGCGTCGTCATCGAGCGGTTCGACCGACATGACCTGGGTCCAGTTCTCCCAGTCCCGGTTGCGCACGATGAGCAGGATCGGCGAGCCGAGCGTCACCCCATGCCGGACCCCGGCGAGGATCTCGGCACGGTCCTGCTCGATCGTCTGGCGAGCCCCGCGACCGTACCCGCGCTGCCGCCGCGCCAGGTCGACGGCGATCCCGTCGGCGGTGAGAGGAAGACCGGCCGGAACGCCTTCGACGGTCACCCCGAGGGCAGGGCCGTGCGACTCACCGGCGGTCAGGAAACGGAAGGCGGCCATCGTCGGTCGGTCGGGTCTGCTGCTTGGTCGGATCCGGGGTCGGTCAGTCGACCGCGCCGGCCGGCGAGGCCACGTCATCGGCCTCCACACCGGTCGCTTCGCCTTCGGCCGAGCGCAGGCCGTCCGCCCGGGCTGCCGCCAGTCGCTCCTGCATCAGCTCGAGCGGGGCCGGCTGTCCGGTCCACAGGGTGAACGCCGCGGCGCCCTGGTGGAGGAGCATCAACTCGCCGTCGGCGACCGACGCCCCGGCGGCCATCGCGTCCCGGAGGAGCGTCGTTCGGGCGTAGATGAGGTCGAGCACGAGCAGGTCCGCGTGGAGGACCTCGGCCGGGACCGGGCTCTCGTCGGTCGTCAAGCCGATCGAGGTCGCGTTGACGAGGACCCGCGTCTTGGCCAGTTCCGATTCGATGACCGACTCGTGCCACGGCATGGCCCGGAGTTCCATGTGTGCCGCGCTGCGCCCGAAGTGCTTGACCATTCCCTCGGCTCGGTGGAGGTGACGGTTGAACACGACGATCCGCTGGAATCCTTCGGTGATCAGGCCATAGACGACCGCGCGGGCTCCGCCGCCGGCTCCCAGCACGACGGCCTGGCGGGGCATCTTCTGCTTGCCGACCAGCTGATCGAGAGCGACCTTGAAGCCGGGGACATCGGTGTTGTGGCCGATCAGTCGCTTCCCTTCCCGGGTGATCGTGTTGACCGCACCGGTGACGTGCGCGTCGTCGGTCGAGCGGTCGATCATCGGGACCACCCGCTCCTTGTGGGGGATCGTGATATTGGCGCCGAGGAAGTCGTCGTCGCGGAGGCTCTCGATCGCGTCGGGGAGTTCCATCGGCGATCGGTCCCACAACTCGTAGGTGGCGTCGATCCCGACCGAGTCGAACGCGGCTTGCTGCATCGCCCCAGACAGAGAATGGGCGACCGGGTGTCCGATGAGGACCACGCGCTTCGTCATGCTCGCACCCTTTCGAGGTCGTCGAAGAATCCTGGATAGGAGATCGTTGCGGCATCGGGCCGTTCGATGAAGGTCTCGCCGGCGGCGACCAGGCCGGCGATGGCGAAGGTCATGACGAGACGGTGATCGTCGAGGCTGTCGGTCCGCGCGCCGTGCAGCGGTCGGCCGCCCGAGATCCGCAGGTCGTCACCATCGACGACGACGCTCGCACCCATCGCCCGCAGACCGGCGGCGGTGCCGGCGACTCGGTCCGATTCCTTGTTGCGAAGTTCGGCCGTGCCACTGGATGACCGTGGTCCCGTCTGCGGCAGCCGCCGCCAGGCACAGGATCGGGATCTCGTCGATCGCGGCCGCGACCTCGGATGGGGTCACCTCGATCGCGTGGAGCGTCGACGAACGGACGACCAGGTCGGCGACCGGCTCGCCGACGTCGAGGTCCGATCGATCCGCTCCGGCGCCGGCCGGGCGTTCCTCGATCGCGGCGCCCATCGAACGGAGGAGATCGATGATGGCGCGTCGGGTCGGGTTGATGCCGACATCGCGGATGACGAGCTCGGCGTCCGGATGGACCGCCCCGGCGACGAGCCAGAACGCGGCGGCCGAGACGTCGCCCGGGACCCGTTCCGTCACCGCCTGCACCGGCATGCCTCCTTGGACCGTCCAGCTCACCGAGCCATCTGGCGCGTCGGTCCGATCCACCGGCACGCCCCTGGCCCGGAGCATCCGTTCCGTGTGATCGCGGGTCGCCACCGACTCGCGAACCGTCGTTCGGCCCTCGGCCCGCAATCCGGCCAGCAGGATGGCTGACTTGACCTGAGCACTCGGGACCGCGGTCGTGTGATCGATCGCCCGAAGCGGGGAGTGGCCGACCACGGTCACCGGGGGGAGGGTGTCGCCTTGCCGGCCATGGAGGTCGGCGCCCATCGCGCGGAGTGGTTCGATGATACGGGCGACCGGGCGCCGACGCAATGAATCGTCGCCGTCGAGGGTAGCCGTGACGGGCAGGCCGGCGAGCAAGCCGCTGATCAGTCGCAGGCTCGTCCCGGAGTTCCCGCAATCGAGGACCGTCGTCGGCTGGGTCAGTCCGGCTGCGCCGACCGATCGGACCCGGTAGTCGACCGTCGGCCCGCTGCCCGGCAGCCGCTCGACGCTCGCACCGAGCGCCCGCATGATGCCGGCAGTCGACCGCACATCGGCTCCGTCGCTCGAACCGTGGATCCAGCTCTCGCCGGCCGCCAGCGTCGCAAGGAGCAGCGCGCGGTGGCTGATCGACTTGTCGCCGGGCAGGCGCAGCTCCCCACGAAGACGTCGGGCGTGGCGGACCCGGGCGGCCATCGAGCCGGCGGCGGACAGGGCGGTCATCCGGTCAACCCTCCACCGAATAGACCGATCGGATCTGCTCGTGGAGCGGGATGATCGCCGCCATCATGTCGCGGAATTGGTCCGGCGTCAGTTGCTGGTCCGCGTCCGACAGGGCCGCATCCGGATCCGGATGGACTTCGACCATCACCCCGTCCGCGCCGACGGCGACCCCGCCGAGCGCCAGTGGCTTGACCAGCCACCGTTTCCCGGTCGCGTGGCTCGGATCGACGACGACCGGCAGGTGGGTCAATCGGTGGAGCAGTGGCACCGCCGCCAGGTCCATCGTGTTGCGGGTATACGTCTCGAACGTGCGGATCCCGCGCTCGCACAGGATGACCCTGGGGTTACCCGAGCTGACGATGTACTCGGCGGCCATCAGGAACTCCTCGATGGTGGCGCCGTAGCCGCGCTTGAGCATGACCGGGCGGGCGACCCGGCCGACATCCCGCAGGAGCGAGTAGTTCTGCATGTTCCTGGTGCCGATCTGGAGGATGTCGGCGTACTCGGCCACGATATCGACCTGGCTCGGCTCCATGACCTCGGTGATGACCGGCAGCCCGGTCCGTTCGCGCGCCTCGGCGAGGAACCGGAGGCCGCCGATGCCGAGCCCCTGGAACGCGTATGGCGATGTGCGCGGCTTGAAGGCCCCGCCGCGCAGGACGGTCGCCCCGGCGGCCTTGACCGCGTCGGCGGTCTCGAACAGCTGGTCCCGGCTCTCGATCGAGCACGGCCCGGCCATGATCGTCAGCGATCCATCGCCGATGGCGGTGTCGAGGATCTCGATGACCGTGTTCTCGGGGTGGAACTCCCGGGAGGTCAGCTTGAATGGCCGGCTGAGCGCGGTGACCGACGCGACCCCGGGCAGCCCGCGGAATCGGTCGATCAGGGCGGGTTTGCGCGCTCCGATCTCGCCAACCACCGCGACCGTCGTCCGCCCTTCGCTGACGTGGTCGAACGGGGTCAGGCCCTCGGACAGGATCTGGCTCTTGACGCCGAGGATCTCGGCTTCGCTGGCGCCGACGGTCATCACGACGATCATCGCGCTGGTGTCTCCCTCAGTCGGTCGCCCGGCACAAAACAAAAAAGCAGAGGTCTCGCCTCTGCTTCGTTTGCCCGGCACGACCCGTGCCCCGCGGTCTCAGCGACCGGGAAGCGTCATGCCGGGCATCGAAAGTAGAAGGTGTGGCTCATGTGCGTGCCCCGGACGGTATCGATTGCCGCCGTCGATGTCAACGCGCGGCCGTGCGCGCGCGACCGGCCATGGCCCGCACGATGATGGCTTCGACCACCTCGCCCTTCGCGTCCGCGTAGTCCTGGACGTAGACCCACCGTCGGGCTGCCAGCTCGCGCTTCGTCCGCAGGTATCGGTCTCGTTCGTCGTCATGGGTCCGGAGCCAGTCGCGGAAGGCAAGCATCCGGTCGATCTCGGGCGATCCGGCGCTGAAGACGTGCAGGTTGACATCGGTGTCCGGACCCTTGAAGAGCCGGTGCTCGTGCCAGTCCGGCTCGCGGATCCGGAGGACGTACCCCGCCGCCTCCATCGGCGGGACGTAGGACGGCTCGTCGGCCGAGTCGGCCACGCCGAGGATGATGTCGATGATCGGCTTGGCGGGGAGACCCGGCACCGACGTCGACCCGACGTGCTCGAGGAGAAGGACCCGCTCGCCGAGCGCGCCTCGGATACGCCTCGCCTCGCGTCGATAGTGTCCCGGCCACGAAGGATCGTACTCGGCGAGGTGGATCGGCCCGTCGACCCGCCGCCGCGGACCGACCGTGACGGATCGCATGTAGTCGTCGCGGTCCGTCGGCACGGTCTTACTCGAACGTATCGAGCTGTGCCTGGGCCTGGAACAGGTTGATGCCGCTGTCGATCAGGTCGACGATCCCCTGGAGCTTGGACTCCTCTTCCGTCTGCTCCTCGATGAACCATTGCAGGAACTGGAGACCGCGATGGTCGCCGTTCGCCGTGGCGACGCTTGCCGCTCGATCGAACTGCCCGGTCACCGACCGCTCCGACTCCAGCGCCCGCCGCGCGGCCGCCGCTGGCGACTCGAACCGGGTCGAGGTCGCCTTGAGCGCCGGCAGGTCGAATTCGACGTCGTTGTCGACGAGGAAATCGATGATCTTCTGCGCATGTTGCGCCTCCTCGACCGACTGTCCGCGGAACAGCTTGCCCCAGCCGTCGAGGCTCTGGCGTTCGAAGTAGATGGCGATCGCGAGGTAGAGCTGGTGGGCGGCAAGCTCGTTGCCGACCTGGGCGATCAGGAGTTTGCGGAGTTCGGCGCTGAGCATGTCGGCTCCTCGGGTTCGGCGGGGATGGTGGGTCGGGCGCGTCTACCCTCCATGATAGGATTCCGGCCGCTGTCGCGACGGAGAGGTCGCATAGAGGTCTAGTGCAGCGGTTTGCTAAACCGCCATGTGGGGTAACCTGCATCGAGGGTTCGAATCCCTCCCTCTCCGCCAGTCCCGCCGGCATCGTGCGCCCGTAGCTCAGTGGATAGAGCGTTAGGTTGCGGACCTAAAGGTCGTGGGTTCGAGTCCCGCCGGGCGCGCCAAGACTGGGTCGACCATATCCAATGGACGACAGCGAGCAGGATCTTCGTACGCGGACGATCGCTGTTCCCCTGGTCTGGCTGGTGGCCGTCTTCTCGCTCGCCCAGGTGGCCGACCTGCTGACCGCCCAGGCGACAGTCCTGGAGTTGAACCCCATCGCGGCCCAGCTTGTGGCCAGGCCGATCCTGGGGCTCGCACTCAAGCTGGGCCTCGTGGCGTTCGTCGTCGCCATCGCCGACATCTGCGATCGGCAGCGGCCGGGTTTGGCCAGGCTGGTCCTTGGTGTCGGTGCCGTCGCCGGGATCTTCGGGGCGCTGACGAACGCGTTCGGCGCCCCGTTCAGTTGACCCGACTCGACCGCATCCGGCGCCTGTTCTGATCGAGCGACCG